>CAWGIY010000001.1:0-259785 GCA_963822845.1 uncultured Chloroflexia bacterium
TCCCGCGAGAGGTCGATGTCCCGCAGCATGGCCGTCGCCAGGATCTCGGTCGTCACCGCGATCGCGGCCGACAGCACGATGGCGACGAGCCCCGCGAAGGCGACCCTGCCGATCAGCCAGCGTACGCGCGATCGGCTCATGGTCCAGGCCAGCTGGGCGGTGCCGTGGTCGATCTCCCGCGCCACGAGGGGCACGCCGAGGACGAGGCCGACGCCGAAGCCGGCGAGCCAGGTGTTGCGGATGATGATCTCCGCGGTGCCGAACGTGCCGCTGAATCGTTGCCCGGCCGCCTGACAGGCCAGGCTGGGATCGAAGAAATCGCAGTCCGGATACAGCGCGGCGAGCTGGTCCAGGTCGTAGGCCCACCACAGCATCAACCCGGATGCGGCGAGCACGGCGATCCCGAGCAGGATGATCTCGAGCCGTTGCTGGCGGAACGAGAGCCGCGCCCAGGTCAGCGTGCCGGTCACGCCGCGGCCGCCGGTGGCGCCGGTGACGCCGATGACGCCGGGGACCGTCCCGACGCGAGATAGCCGAGCACGATCTCGTCGAGCGTCGCTGGCCGGTCGGCGCTGCCCCGCACGAGGTGGATGCGCGACCCGTCCGGCGCGCCGAAGCTGCCGACCGCGTCCGGGTGCGCATCGGTCGAGATCGCGTGCGTGTCGAGCGCCGCGGCGACCGTATCGTTCAGCAGGACCTTGCCCACGCCCAGCACGACGAGCCGGTCGCAGGCCTGCTCGACGTCGGTGACGATGTGGCTCGACAGCAGGGCGGTGGCGCCGTCGCCGTGGACCGCATCGGTCAGGACGTGGAGGAACTCGCGTCGCGCCAGCGGGTCGAGCGAGGCAAGCGGCTCGTCGAGCAGGAGGATCGGCGCGCGGGTGCCCAGCGCAAGCGCAAGGGCGACCTGTGCCTGCTGGCCGCCGGAGAGGTTGCGCGCGCCGCGATCGGCCGGAATGTCGAGCTGCGCCAGCCGGGCACGCGCGTACTCGCGGTCGAAGCCCGGCCGCAGCTGGCGCGCGAGGTCGAGGTGATCCTCGACCGACAGGCCGTCGTAGAGGGCCGGCGACTGCGGGACGTAGCCGAGCTGCGCGAGCGCCGTGGACCGATCGCGCCACGGATCGACGCCCATCACCGCGGCGCTGCCGCGCGTCGGCTTCTCGAATCCGACCCAGGTCTTGATGAGCGTCGACTTGCCGGCGGCGTTCGGGCCGACCAGCGCGGTGATGCCGCCCGCCGGCAGCGCGAGGTCGATTCCCCCCAGGGCCCAGACCCCGCGTCGGTAGCGCTTGGCGAGCCCTCGGGCCTCGAGAACCGGATCCGTCACCGTCATGCCCCCACTTCGATCACGACGGAGAGTAGCGCCACGACGATCGCGAAACCGACGAACGGCAGCGCGACCGCGGATGCTCGCAACGTCTGCATCGGTCCACCTCCTTTCGGACCGATCGTCCGGCCGGACCGATGCGCGCGCCATCCGGTGCTTCACCGGTCCCGATTGCGTGATCTCACGCATTGGTAGGCCGATGTGCCGCTGCTATCGTCGGGCCATGCCCGTCCGACTTCCGCTGCGCGACATCCTGGCGCTGCTGATCGTGCTCGGCGCCGCCGTCGCCGGCGTGGTGGTCTGGGCCAACGGCACGGTGAGCATCGGGATGACGCTCTCCTCGACGGCGAGAGGCGTCACCGTGCCCGCGCGCGCGACGTCACGCCCGGCGGAAACGCCAACCGCGCCGGCTTCTGGCCGGGCATGCGGATCATCGACCTGACCACGACCGACGGATCCGAGGTCGAGCGCGGCGAGCCGCTCGGCGCCGCGTTCCATGGCGCGATGGAGCCGCAACCGCTCGGAGGCTGGGACTACCTGTTCGGATCGGTCGGGGCGGAGCTCGGCACGTACGGCAGCACCTACCGACCCCCGGTCGAGGCGGTCGAACCGGCCCTCATCAGAACCGCGGTGGGCGGGGAGCTCGTCGAGGAGGGCGTCGAGGAGGCCTGGGTCGGAATCTTCGCGGCGATCGACCGGTCGTGGCTCGAGTTCGAACTGGGCCAGTCCATCTGGGTCGCCGCCCTCGCCCTGCTGTTCGGGGCGATCGTGTGGCGGGCGCTGGTTCACGGGTTCGCCGGACCGTTTGGCCGGGAGCACGCACTCGTCGTGGGCGCGGCGGTTGCGGTCCCCGGACTGCTGGTGCCCGCGATCCAGGCCGGAACCGCGCCGGGGATTGCCGCAGGCTTGCTCGTCCCGGCTGCCGTGGCACTCGTCGTCGGACTCTCGCTCGCCCGCCATCACCCTGAGCCGCAATGGGTGAGGACCGCGAAGGCTGCCTCGATCGTCGCCGCGGCGCTGGCCGCCGTTGTCGCCGTGCGCTACGTGACGGCACCGGTGCTCTCCCAGGGCGAAGGGGGGACGGTCCTCGTCCTGATCGCGGCCATCGGAGGCGTGCCGGCGGCGCTGGCCGCCGCGGCGAAGGGCCGCGCCACGCGGGAACGCGTCAGCCTCCTCAGCCTCGGCCTCGTGCCGGCCGCGGCCGCCACGCTCCTCGCCGGCCCGCGCATCGAACCGATCTGGCCGATCGTGCTCGTCGCGATCCTGCTCGGCTGGTACGCGCTTCCCTTCGAGCGCGTCCTCGCCGCCCTCGGCGGAGGGCTGTCGCGCGTCCGGTCGACGGCCCCCGCCGGCCCGCCGGCTCCGGCCGCCCCGGCCGTCGTGATCCACGAGTCGATCGTGGCGGCCCCCATCCGCGACGTGCTGACGGCCACGCTCTTTGGCATCGTCGTCCTGTTCGGGCTGTTCCGGCAGGACTCGGGGACGTTCGTCGTCCTGGCAGTGATGCTCGCGGGGCTCGTCGGCTTCGCCGTCCGCAGTGGAGTCCTCGGCGAGCACTGGGCCGATGCCGCCATCCCGCTCGGCGTGTCGGTCGGGCTGCCCGTCGCGCTCGCGGGCTTCGAGGGCTGGATCTTCGACGGCACCGCAGGCTGGGTGTCCGCCGCGTTCGCGCTCGTTGGGCTGAGCGTGGCCGACGTCCTCGCCGCGCGACACAGCGATCCGGGACTGCGCCGGAGCCTCATGGTCGGGGCGGCGGGCGTCGCGGCGGTATCGGTGCTGCTCTGGATGGTGTGGGCCGGCGGCAACGAGACACTGGCGTTCGTGGTCGCCTGCATGGTGCCGCTCGTTCCGGGCCTCCCGGTCGCCTTCGCCGCCGATCACGACGAGCCGCGGGCGGTCTCGACACGCTTGGAGACGCTCGTCGTCGCGTTGACGCTGGGCGTGGCCGCATCGGTGCTGACCGATCTCGCCTGGGTGCCCCTCGTCGCCTGGTTCATCGCCATCTTCGTGTGGCGACGCTTCACGCTGGCCCCGCTCCTCGGCCTCGCCCAGCGGACCCAGCTCCAGCGCGATCTCGCGGTGGCCGCCGCCGAGACCGAGCGCGCGCGCCTCGCCGCGGACCTGCACGACGACGCGCTCCAGCAGCTCACGATGCTCGTCCGCACGCTCGACGAGAGCGGCCAGAAGGCGGCCGCTGACGAGGCGCGCGAGGTGGCGACGAAGCTGCGCAGCGTCGTCGGCGACCTGCGGCTGCCGATCCTCGACGACCTCGGTGCCGGTGCCGCGCTCGAGTGGCTGGTGGAGCGGGTCGAGCCGCTGGCCGGCGGACCGGTGAAGCTCGAGCGCTCTGACGAGATGCGACCGCCCGCCAACGTCGAGCTCGCCGTCTTCCGCGTCGCGCAGGAAGCGCTGACGAACGCGATCAAGCACGGCAGCGCGCCGATCGCGGTCCGCTACGACGTCCGCGCCGACGGCCGCGTGACCCTCGCGGTCGACGACGCCGGCCCGGGCATCGGTCCCGAAGCCGCCGACGAGGCGCCGCGCCAGGGCCATTTCGGCCTCGCCAACATGCAGCAGCGCGCGGAGCAGATCGGTGCGTTGCTCGACGTGCGCCGCTGGCCGGCCGGCGGCACGCGGGTCGCGCTGGAGTGGCGTCCGCAGTGAGCGAATGATCCGCGTCGCCGTCGTCGACGACCACCCCCTCGTCCGCGAGGGCACCGCCGCGATCGTCGATCGCGCCGACGACATGGAGATCGCCGGGGTGGCCGGATCACTCGATGAGCTGCGGCCGATCCTGCGCGACGGATCGGTCCAGGTCCTGTTGTTGGATCTCCGGCTCGGAACGGAGTCCGGCTTCGAGCTCCTGCGAGGCGGGAGCGAGGGACCGATGCCGGCGGTGGTCGTGCTGACCTCGTACGACTACCCGCAGTACGCCGATGCCGCGCTGCGGCTGGGCGCCGCCGGGTTCGTCGTCAAGACCGCGCCGACCGCTGAGCTGCTCGATGCCGTCCGCCGCGCGGCCGCCGGCGGCCTCCACTTCGGCGTGCGACCCGGCAACGGCGTGATGCTCACCGCCCGCGAACGCGAGGTGCTGCGGCTGGTCGTGGACGGTGCCTCGAACGACGAGATCGGCGCGCGGCTCGGGATCAGCGCGCGGACGGCCGAGTCACATCTGCGCCGCCTGTTTGAGCGCTTCGAGCTCGCGTCGCGGACCGAGCTGGCGGCGCGGGCCCTGAGGGAGGGCTGGCTCGAGGAGGTCGGCTAAGCCTCGGCGACGGGCAGCACGAGGAAGTAGCCGGCGCCGAATTCGGTGCTCCATCGGCGCGGCTCGCGGATGACGAACTGCTTCGCGAGCTCCTCGGGCGCGACCATGCTGTTCGGCTCAGGCGACGGACCCCACAACCCGCTGCCGTGCGGGTAGAGCGGATCGAGGACGCGGATGCCGGTGACCCGGAAGTCGTCGTGGACGGCCGGGTCGCCGATCGACTCGAATCCGCTCATGACCCAGGCGTGACGCCCGCTCCACATGACCAGGCCGACCGGCCGCTCCGTCGCACGGATCGCGGCCGCGGCCGTGCGCAGGGCCTCGGTGTAGTCGGGGACACCGACCAACTCATAAGGACCGATGCCGATCTCGTTCAGCGCCGTCGTCCAACCCCTTGGGTTCGCACCTCGGAACGAGTTCGTCGAGTGGCTGCGCGCGAGCTCCCACAGCGCCTGCTGGTCCTCGAACGAACTCCGGGTCTCGTCGACCACCAGGTTCGAGGCCATCTGGATGCTCGCGCCGACGCACCATTCGAAGGTGTGCTGCGGAACGAAATCGCCCTCGCGGAACAGGTTCAGGGCGAAGGCGGTCGCGGGCGGCGGGGTCGGCGCCGGGGTCGGGCTGGCCGTCGGCGCAGGAGTCGGGTGGGGCGTGGGGCTCGGTGTTGCGACCGGGGCCTGGGTGGCCGCCATGGCAGGCGCGGCCGGGGCATCGCCGATCTGAGCGGGCGAGGGCTGGAGGGCGGTCGCCTGGCAGGCCGTCAGCATCGTGGCGACGAGGATGAATCGGAGAACGCGCGGGATCATCGGGACACCATCATCGAGGCAGCACCGTCGCGAGGCAATCCGGCCGCCGTTACGGGGCGAATTGGCCGCCGGGCGGCGCGTGGCCTGCGAGTGTGCAAGAGACCAACACACGTCATAGCAGCCCCGGCTTACTCGCGGCTTACCGCCGGCTTACCGCGGACCTGTATCGTGCCCGCATGGAAGCGACAACGGCCGCGCCCGTCCTTCGGCGCGGGACACCCGATGACATCCGCGCCTGCCACGACCTGCTGTGGACGTCGGCGACCGACCTCGGTCACCGGCACGGGACCGAGCTGGAGGGCAGCTCCGACGACTGGTGGCGCGGCATCGAGCCGGTCCATGACTTCCTCGCGGAGCATGCCGCCGAGTGGTGGGTGGCGGAAGGGCCCGACGCGAACGAGGCCATCGGTTACGCGCGGTCGATCGAGCGCGGCGGCCTCTTCGAGCTGACCGAGCTGTTCGTGCGCCCCGGCCGCCAGTCGAAGGGCATCGGACGGCAGCTCATCGAGCACGCGTTCCCGGTCGGTCGAGGCGAGGTCCGGTCGATCATCGCCACCACCGATGTGCGGGCCACGGCGCGCTACTACGCCGCCGACACGGTCGCCCGCTTCCCATACTTCACGCTCACCGGACGGGCACGAGCGGACGCCGCCACCGGCGACCTCACCGCCGAGTCGATCGGCACCGATGCCGGTGCCCTCGCCGCGGTGACCGAGATCGAGCGCACCGTCCTCGACTTCCCGCGCGGGACCGATGAGCTGCGCTGGCTGGCCGAGACGCGCCCCGGCTTTCTGTTCACGCGCGACGGTGGCCCGATCGGCTTCGCGTTCGTGGCGAAGGAGGCGGCCGGCCCGATCGCGGCGCTCGAGCCGACCGACCTCCCCGGGATCCTCGGCCACGTCGAGCGGCTGGCCGCCGCGACGGGCTCCGACCGGCTCGAGCTCGAGGTTCCCGGCGTGAACGCGGTCGCCATCCGCCACCTCCTCGATCGCGGCTTCCACATCGATCCGTGGATCAACCTGTTGATGTCGAACCGGCCATTCGGCCGGTTCGACCGCTTCATCGGCTTCAGCCCGCCGATCTTCCTGTGACCGCAGCCGTCCACGCGCCACCCTCCACCGGGACGCGGGACCGCGCATAGAGCGTCCACCCAACGGCAACGTGGAAGGCGATCAGGGCGAAGAAGCCCACCATCGCGATCGGTGAGAGCGGATCGACCAGCAGGACGACCGCCGCAGCCATACCGATCAGGCCGAGCGCAACGCTCGCCCGGGCGATCCCCTTGCCGAACACGGGCGACCCATGCATGGCCACCCCGAGACCGATGACGCCGACGGGCAGGATGGCCAGCCCAGTGACGAGCAGCATGTTCATGATCGCCTGGTTCACCTGCCACGCGGCCGCGAGCGCCGCCTGATCCGCGCCGGGCGCGTGGTAGAGGTTCGCGATCGAGACGCTCGCGGCGTGCGGCAGCGCGCCCGCAGCCAGGATCCCGAGACCCACGATGCCGACGACGCTGCCGTACGTCGCCGCGGCCGGACTCGTGTCGCGCAGCGCGCGACCCAGCGCCAGGAACGGCGCGACCCAGAGGAGGAGAACCGCCAGGTAGAGCGTGTTCTCGATCGTTCGACCAGCGCGGATCTCGGGGAACGTCGCAATCGACGTGTCCGCGCCGACGACCGCGCCGACGAAGATGAAGACGAAGATGAAGAGCAGGCCGCCGGCGATGCCGGCCAGGCCACTCCATCGGTACTGCTGCTGACTCACCGCCTTGGACCTCTGCTGTGGGGCTTCTTACACTGTAAGACTAGTCGTACGGTGTAAGATTGTCAAGACATGACAGCGACGGCGGTCCAACGAGAACCAATGAGCCGCGAGCGGGTGCTGCGCGCGGCGATCGACTTCGCCGATGCGAACGGCATCGAGTCGCTCAGCATGCGCAAGCTCGCGCGCGAGCTCGGTGTCGAGGCGATGACGCTCTACTACTACGTCGCGAACAAGAAGGACCTGTTCGAGGGGATGGTCGACCTGGTCGCAGCGGAGATCGAGCTTCCGTCGGACGATGTCGAGTGGCGCGAGTCGACTCGCCGACGCGCGACATCGGCGCATCAGGTGCTCGCCCGGCATCACTGGGTGAGCCCGCTGTGGATGCGGGTGATGGTCGGTCCGGCGAGGATGCGCTACATGGACTCCGCCCTCGGCGTGTACCGCCGCGCCGGCCTGTCTGCGGCGAGCACGGAGCTCGCCTACCACGCCGTCGAGAACCACGTCGTCGGCTACACGATCCAGGAAGTGGACTTTCCGCTCGAGGCCGGTGACCTCGCCGAGGCCGCACGGGCGTTCATGGAGACGCTCCCGGCCGATGAGTACCCCCACCTCGTCGAGCACATCCAACAGCACCTGACCCACGAGGAGATCGAGAGCGGCTCGTTCGAGTTCGGGCTCGAGCAGCTCCTGGACGGCATCGAGCGCCTCCGGACCCAGTGAGCGCGGACGCCTGGCGGTCGGCTCATGCTGTAATGACCGCGGATCGACGGGCCGTTAGCTCAGCGGTTAGAGCAGGGGACTTTTAATCCTCGTGTCGTGGGTTCGAATCCCACACGGCCCTCCAGAACGACCGCGAGAGATCGGTCAGTGCGCGCCGGCCGCGGTCTCCGCATCGGCGGCGAGATGGGCCTCGAGGCGGGCGGTGTCGTCATCGGTCCAGGCCTCGGGTGGCGCGACCCGCGCGAAGGCATCGACGTAGTCGACGCGATAGTCGTGGCCGAACCCTGACGGCAGGCTGGCGGAGAAGGACAGGTCCGCGGCGGCCTGCACGGCCGAGACGATGGGGAACCAGCCGGTACCGGGCGGGACTCCGTGGCCGCGCGGCTCCGCCATCCATTCGGGCGGCGACCACAGCGAATCGAGCGAGAGATGGGCGACCGGGTCGGACGGATGCTGGAGGTAGAGCACGCGCGACGGACCCCAGTGAGCGTCGGGGTCGGACCGGCGGGCGCCGGGCAGGAAGCGGACCGTCTCGCCACCCGCATAGATCGGCTGCCACGCGGGTGAGCCAGCCTGGCGCGCCTCGATCAGCTGGCGGAGGATCGGATTCCAGCCCGGGCTCCCGACGATGAGTGCCCCATCCGCCCGGCTCGCGAAGTTCGCCACCGATGCAGCAGCATCCGAGCCGACGAAGGGGCTCTCGGCGCCGCCGGCCCCGAGACTGGCGCCGAAGACGATGAGCCGCGGCCGCTCCTCTTCGGGCAGCGCGGACCACCGCTCATGGACCGCCTCGAAGAGGAGGGCTCCGGCTTCGATGGCCCGGCTGCTGTCGATGACCAGGCTGAAGAAGCTCGGCAGATACGAGTACTGGGTGGCGACGATCGCCGTGTCGCCGGCATGCAGCTGTTCGAGAGCCCGCGCCGCATCCGGATCCATCCAGCCCGACCCCCCTGGCACCCATACGGCAATGACCCTTCGTTCGAACCCACCCGCCCGCTCCAGTTCGCGGACCGCGACGGCCACCCGATCTTCGATCGTTTCCGCGGTCCGCATGCCGACGAACACCCGGATCGGGTCGCGAACCTCGGCATCGGCGGGGTGATAGGCCATGAGCTGGTCGCGGCTCGTGACGCCGGCAACAAAGTCGCGACCCCAGAGCCCCATCGTCTCCCACTCGACGAGTGATGGAGGGCTTCCCGACACGGTCGCGAGCGTCGGCTGATCGATGCCGGGGTTGGTCCCCCGATCCAGCACCTCGTAGACGACGTTCGCGCCAACGACCAACCCTCGCAGCACCACCTGGCCGCTGAACAGGCCGATGAACGCGACGAACAGCAGCAGCGCGATCGGCAGTGCGAGCCACGCGGGTCGGCGACTCCGGATGCCGACGGCTGCGACACGCAGCCAGGCTCCGACTGACGAGCCGATCCGGACCAGGGCCGTGCCCACCACCACCGACAGGATGACCATCGGCGGGCCCTCCCACCAGGCCAGGTGTGACGCGCCGACGAGGTCGCGGGCCTCGTCCTGCCAGATCGCCCACGCCAGGGCACCGGCGACACCGGCGACGAGGGCCACCGCGATGGTCGCGGCACTCCGGTGGCGCCACCGCTGCGGCTCGCCGGCGGACCGACGGGCGGCGCGGCGGGCGGCTCGCTCGGCTGTTGCGCCGATCGCGTAGCCGATGGCCAGGCAGATGCCGCTCGTCACGCCCTGCACGATCCAGCCACGGGGGATGAGGGTCGGTGTCAGCGAGGCGAACCAGAAGACGAGGCCCGCAGCGAGGCCGACGAGGCTGGCGGAGCGAGCAACCGATGCCACGCTCATTCGGCAATCTCGTTCATCGCGGCGCAGCGTACCCGCTACGAGGCGGATGAGGCGCTACGACCAAACGGCCGTGCGGCCCCGACGATCGGGCTACGTCGTTCGGCGGGCGGCTCGCACGACGACCAGCCGTTGGCGTCCTCGGGCGCTGGCCCGAACACTGACGGGTATGACCGTCTACCACGGCACGAGCGCTTCCGTCTCGCGCGTGCTGACCCCGCTGACCGTGCTCGTCGTCGCGAACGCCGTCTCGCTGACCGGCAACGTCATCGCCACCGTGGCGATTCCGTGGCTGGTCCTGACGACGACGGGCAGCGCCGCACTGGCCGGGATCGCGATCTTCGCCGGCGCCGGCGCGGCCGCCGTCGGTGGGCTCGTGGCTGGACGCATCGTCGACGCGGTCGGGCCCACGCGCACGAGTGCCGGCGCCGATCTCCTGAGCGCGCTGGCGGTTGCTCCGCTGCCGATCCTGCTGGCAACGGGCTCGCTGGAGCTGTGGCACGTGGTGGTGCTGGCGATCGCGGGGACGCTTGCCGACGCGGCCGGCTCAACTGCGCGTCAGAGCCTCGTGCCGGCGGCGGCGGACGCGTCCGGCACGGACCCGAGAGCGGGCCAACGCGTCGTTCACCTCCGCGGAGCATCTCGGCTATCTGCTGGGGGCTCCGCTGGCCGGCCTCCTCATCGGGCTGTTCGGCACTGGTGGGGCGCTCTGGGTGACGGTGGCAGCGTTCGCCGTGGCGGCCGTGCTGATCGGAGCCTTCGTCAGGCTCGCGGCGCCGCCCGATCGTGCTGACGTCGACCGCGTTGGCCTCGCGGAGGCCGCCCGCGTCGTGCGGGCCGACCCGGCCCTCCGCGCGCTCGTGGTCTTCCCCACTGCCGCGACGGTGATGATCGGACCGCTCGTGCCGATCGTCCTGCCGGTGATGGCGCGCGAGGCGTTCGGCGATCCGCTCGCGCTCGGCTTCCTGGTCGCCAGCTTCGGCGCGGGCGGGCTCGTCGGCGCGAGCGCCTTCGGGATCTTCGGTCGCCACCTGCCGCGCAGGGTCCTCTTCGTCGGCGTCATGGTCGTCTGGCCGGCCATCTACGCGACGATCGCGCTCGTGCCGTCGCTGGCCGTGACCGCCGCCATGGTCCTGATCCTCGGGATCGCCGCCGGCTCGCTCGTCCCGATGATGGCGACGATCCGGCAGGAGCGGTCGCCCGTCCACCTGCTGCCGCGCGTGGTCGGGCTGAGCACGGCGAGCGTACCGGTCGTCGGGCCGATCACGGTTCTCGTCGTCGGATTCCTGCTCGAGGCGATCGGCGTGCAGCGGACACTGCTGCTCATGACCGCCGGGACGGCGCTGATCGGCATCGCCGCGATCACCAGCAACGGAATCCGTTCCTTCGACGCCACGCGTCCGATCCGGATGGCTGCCATCCCGACGGGCGCGATCTCGCCCGCGACGAGCTGAGGGCCCGGCCGGGGATCGAGAGCCTCGCGTCGCTAGCATGGGCCGATGGACGAGGCTCCCCCGATCCGGTTCGAGCTGCGCCGCGGCGCGGTCACCGCGCTGCCACTGGCGGTCGCGGTCGGGCTGTTCGGTGTCTCGTTCGGCGTCCTGTCGGCAACCTCGGGTGGCATGGGCGCCCTGCCGGCCGTGGTGATGAGCGCCACGACCTTCGCCGGCTCCGCGCAGTTCGCTGCGGCCTCGGTCGTCTCCGCCGGCGGCGGGCCTGTCACGGCGATCGCGGCGGCGCTCCTGCTGAACGCGCGATACCTGCCGATCGGCGTGAGCGTCGCCCGCTTCCTGCCCGGGGGGCCGCTGCGGCGCTTCCTCGCCGCGCAGCTGGTGGTCGACGAGTCGTGGGCGATCGCGGCGGAGGGCGGCGGGCAGTTCGACGCGCACCGGCTCATGGGCGCTGGGGTGATGCTCTGGTTCGCGTGGGTGGCGGGGACGATCGTCGGCGTCGTTGGCGGCGAGGCGCTGGGCGACCCGGCTGCGCTCGGGCTGGATGCCGCATTCCCTGCGCTGTTCCTGGCGCTGCTCGTTCCGCAGCTCGACGGACGGCGCGCGGTCGCCGCGGCCCTGCTGGGCGGCGCGATCGCCCTCGTCCTCGTCCCGTTCGCGCCGCCGGGCGTACCGATCATCGCCGCCGGCGCGGCCGCGTTCATCGGCCTCGTACGGCGATGAGCGAGGCGTGGGTCATCGTCCTCGCCGTCGGCCTCGGCACGATGGCGATCAAGGCGGCAGGCCCGGTGCTTCTCGGTGGGCGTCCGCTGCCAGGCAGCGTGCAGCGCGTCGTCGCGCTGTTGGCGCCCGCACTCCTCGCGGCGCTGGTGGCCACCGCGGCATTCGGGTCGCCCGATGGCCTCGTCCTGGACGCTCGCGCCGTCGGCCTCGCCGTTGGCGCGGCGGCGATCGCCATGCGCGCGCCGGTGCTGGCCGTCGTGATCGCCGCGGCCGTGGCGGCCGCGCTCGTGCGACTGCTCTAGCCGGCCGGCTGTCTTCCGTTCCCGGCTGAGACCGGCGCCGCTGCGGTGTCCTCGCGCGGGACGAGGAACGCGGCAGCCAGTGCGGCGAGGATCGATCCACCGATCCCGAGGACGATGATCGCCAACTCGATCGAGCTCTCCGCCAGCAGTCCGCCGAGGGCCGCGCCGAACGGCACGCCGAGGTAGTTGAAGGCCATCGACACGGCGAACGCGCGGCCCATCCAGGCCGGATCGGTCCGGCGTTGGCGGACCGTGAACAGCGCGATGTCCATCGGCCCGATGAGCACGCCGACGAGCAGCATCTCGACGAGGACGAGCGCGAGGCCGACCCAGACCGATGCCTGCCCGATGGCGACGAGCAGGATGGCGATCGTCGGCACCAGCGCGACCATCGGCCATACCAGCAGCGCCCACTCGCGGCCGCGGGTGTCCATCCGCCCGAAGGCAAAGGAGCTGATCACGCCGCTGATGCCCGAGGCGGCGAAGACGAGTCCGACGACCGCCGGCTCGAGCTCGAAACGCTGGAGGATGATCAGGGGCAGCACGATCGCGATCATCCCGTGGCAGAGGTTGCCGAAGGTGATCGAGAACCCGAGCCCGCGCAGCGTCCGGTTGTTCCACGTGTACTTCACGCCGGCCCAGGCGTCGGCGAGGACGCGGCCGGTCGTCTCGATCGTGCCGGCCGGGTCGGGGACGCCGACGAGCGCGGCGGCGGCGATGCCGAACGCGACGCCGATGGCGAGGAGCGCGACGGGTCCACCGAAGATGCCCACCAGCGCAGCGGCAATCGGCGGGCCGACGATGCTGGCGATGACGTAGCCGTTCGAGTCGACCGCGTTGACCCGTTCCCACAGTGGCTCGGGGACCATCACCGGGAACAGCGAGCGCAGCCCGACGTGGCCGAGGATCGAGGTCAGCGAGGAGACGATCGCGATGAGCACCAGCAGCGGGCCGGGCAGGACGTCGAGGAACGCCAGCGCGGCGATGAGCGCCATCGCGGCCATCGCCACGACGTAGTCGAGCAGGACGAGCCGCAGGCGTCCGTGGCGGTCGAGGAGCGCGCCGGCGATCGGCGCGATCAGGAGCCCGGGAAAGACGCTGGCGAACGTGACCAGGCCGGCGAACGGGGCCGATCCGTATCGGTCCAGCGTGAAGAGGACGAGCGCCACGCCGACCATCGACTGCGCGATGCGCGCGATCTGCATCGAGAGCAGCACGCGCCCGAGGTTCGGAACCCGCAACAGCTCGCGGTAGGAGCGGTCGACCTCGGGATCGGTCGAGGTCCCTCCGGCAACGGTCAGCAGCAACCTCCGGAACCACACCCGCAGCCCGCGCTCGCCATCTGCAGCTCGACTGGCTCGAAGACGGGCTCGGGCGCGTCGGCCGGCTTCACGGCTTGGGCGATGACGCTGTGCATCCCGTCAGTGACCTGGTGCGTCGGCGTGAGCGAGATCTCGGACATGCCGGCGCTCTCGAGTCCGGCTCGGAATTCGCTGAAGGAGAGCGCGCCGGCGATGCAGCCGACGTACGACCCTCGTTCAGCGCGTTCGGCTGGCGCGAGCTCGTCATCGGCGACGATGTCGGTAATCCCGATGCGTCCGCCCGGCCGCAGGACGCGGGCGATCTCGCGGAAGACGGCCCGCTTGTCCGCAGCCAGGTTGACGACGCAGTTGCTGATGACGACGTCGATCGAGTCGCTCGGCAGCGGGATCGCCTCGATGTAGCCCTTCAGGAACTCGACGTTCGTCGCCTGCGCCTCGCGCGCGTTGTGCCGAGCCAGCGCGAGCATCTCATCAGTCATGTCCAGGCCGAAGGCCCGGCCGGTCGGTCCGACCCGCGCCGCCGACAGCAGGACGTCGATCCCGCCACCGGACCCGAGGTCGAGGACGCGCTCGCCCTCGTGGAGGTCCGCCACTGCGGTTGGGTTCCCGCAGCCAAGGGAGGCAAGGATCGCCGCATCCGGCACATCCGCTCGCTCGAGCGCGCTGTACAGCCCGGCACCGATCCCCTCCTCGGGGCCACAGCATGCCCCGGTGCCCGACGCGGCCTGGCGGGCGGCCGACGCATACCGCTCTCTGACGATCTCGTGCGTGTCGGTCATGTGCGGCTCCTCCACGGAAGGTCAGACGACGGGAACGAGTCCGGCCAGCGTTGCGCCAAGCGCGGACCAGCGGCCGGCGAAGTCGGGCGCCAGGGAGTACACGACGTTGGTGCCGCGTCGCTCGCTGGTGACCACGCCGGCGTCGCGCAGCACCTTGAGGTGATGGCTGATCGTCGGCTGGCTCACGTCGCAGCACTCGCTGAAGTCACAGGCGCAGATGCACTCAGTGTCGGCCAGCTGGCGCACGAACGAGAGCCGCACCGGGTCAGCCAGGGCAGCAAGGAGTCTGACGTCGGGGTCGATCGGCTTCATCTGGCGGCAGTATATCGATGGGTATCCATATTGACAAGCATCAATATCATGAGCCGGAAAGGAGGTGAGGCCAATGTGCTGCGACCCCGCATGCTGCGACGGACCGTGCGATTGCACCGGCTGCTGCTGACCTGACCAGACCGATGCGGGCCGGTCCATCGGCCGACCCGCATCCCGCGCTCAACCGCCGATGCGCAACAGGCGCTACCCTGCACTCGCGCCGTGACGGAGGGCTGCCACCGGCCGAGCGCTGCACCGGGGGTTCCCATCACGCTCATGCGCCTGCCCTTCATTCCACGTGAGGAGGCGTTCTTCGACCTGTTCGTGAACGACGCCCAGAACGTCCTCACCGCCGCGCGAATGCTCGTCGAGTTCTTCGGGTCATATGACCAGCGCGAGCGGATCGCGAGCCAGCTGATCGACCTCGAGCACAAGGGCGACGCGATCAGCCACGACATCGGGACCAGGCTCGAGAAGACCTTCGTCACGCCCTTCGATCGCGAGGACATCCACCAGCTGATCACCCGACTCGACGACGTCCTCGACTACATCGAAGAGGTCGCCGACACCTGCATCCTCTACAAGATCGAGCAGCCGACGACGACCGCCGAATCGCAGGCGGCGATCATCGTCCAGCAGTGCGAGGAGCTCGTTCGCGCCCTGGGGAAGCTCAAGGGCTTCAAGGGCGTCGCGCCGCATTGGATCGAGGTCCACCGGCTCGAGAACGAGGGGGACCGCATCGTGCGCCGCGCGATCGCCGATCTCTTCACCGATGGCCACGATCCCGTCCACATCATCAGGTGGAAGGACGTCTACTCCATCCTCGAGGACACCATCGACGCCTGCGAGGACGTCGCGAACGTGATCGAGCGGATCGTCGTCAAGCATGCCTGACGGCATCACGCCGATCCTCCTGGCGGTCATCGTCCTCGCGATCGCCTTCGACTACATCAACGGCTTCCACGACACCGCCAACGCGATCGCGACCTCGGTCAGTACGCGAGCTCTGCGGCCGGCCTGGGCCATTGCCATGAGCGCGACGGCGAACTTCGGCGGTGCCCTCGTCGGAACCGCGGTCGCCCAGACCATCAGCGGGGGCATCATCGACCCGAACGTGGAGTCGCAGACCGTCATCGCGGCCGCCCTCGTCGGCGCGATCGCCTGGAATCTCCTCACGTGGCGACTGGGCATCCCATCCTCGTCGAGCCACGCCCTGATCGGCGGTCTGCTGGGCGCTTCGCTCGTCGCGTCCGGCATCGACTCATGGCAGATCGATGGGGTGATCACCAAGGTGCTCGTGCCGCTCGTCGCTTCGCCGTTCATCGGCTTCATCGTCGGGCTGCTGTTCATGGCGCTGCTGTTCAACCTGTTCAGGAAGGCGCATCCGGTGCGCCTGAATGCCGGCTTTCGCCGGCTCCAGGTCCTGTCGGCCGGGTATATGGCGTTCAGCCACGGAAGCAACGACGCCCAGAAAACGATGGGCATCATGACCCTTGCGCTCGTCACGGCCGGGGTCCAAACGAGCCTGGAGCCACCGTTGTGGGTGATCCTGACGGCCGCCACGGCGATCAGCCTCGGGACGGCCGCCGGCGGCTGGCGGATCATCAAGACGATGGGCACGAAGGTGGTGAAGCTGGACCCGGTGCACGGCTTCGCGGCCGAGACGACGGCCGCAACGGTGATCACCGGGGCGTCGATCATCGGCGTGCCGGTCAGCACGACCCACGTCATCAGCTCGGCAATCATGGGCGTCGGCTCGTCCGACCGGCTGAAGACGGTCCGGTGGGCGGTTGCGCGCTCGATCGTGACGGCCTGGATCCTGACGCTCCCCGCCTCCGGCGCGACCGCGGGGTTCGCCTACCTGGTCCTCAACCCGCTGCTCGGATAGCCCGGAGGCTTCACCCGGCCCGCATCCTCCCTTGACGGAGCGTTGACCTGCTTCGCGCAGGATCGGCTCCATGGGGTTGCCGGGCGCCCATCGCGTCCAGGTCGCGGTCGACTGCGAGTGCGGCACGACCGTCGAGGCCTGCGACGACGACGAGCTGCTCGACGAGCTGCTCGAGCACATCGCGGCAGCCCACGAGACCGGGATGGCGCGCGAGCCGGCCGCCCTGCTGACCGATTCGTACGAGGCCTGAGCCGCTAGCCTTCGCCCGCATGAGCGAGCGCGGGCGCCTCCGGGAGCTGACCGTCCTCTTCGGCACGCTCGGGATCATCGGCTTCGGCGGCCCGGCCGCACACGTCGCGCTCATGCGCCGCGAGGTCGTCGAGCGGCGAGGCTGGCTGACCGATGCCGAGATGGTCGACCTCATCGGCGTGACCAGCCTCATCCCCGGCCCCAACTCGACGGAGCTGGCGATGCTCGTCGGGCTGCGGCGCGCCGGCCGGACCGGGCTCGTCGTGGCCGGTCTCGCGTTCATTCTGCCGGCCGCCGCGATCGTGCTGGCCTTGGCGTGGGCCTACGTCTCCTACGGCACGACCTCGACCGGCGAGGCCATCCTCCACGGAATCGCGCCGGTGATCGTGGCGATCGTCGTCGCGGCGGTGATCGCGTTCGCCCGCACGGCTCTCCGCAGCCCGCTGGCGATCGCGCTGGGCGTGGCGGTGGCGCTCCTCTGGCTGGCCGGCGTGAGCGAGATCGTCCTGCTGGCCGGCGCGGCTGTCGTGGTGGCGATCGCCCGGCTCGGCACGCCGTCACCGATGATCGCGCTCCTCGCACCGATGACGGGAGCCGGCGCGGTTTCGGTCGACCTCGTCACCCTCGGCGGCGTCTTCCTGAAGGCCGGCGCGCTGCTCTACGGCTCGGGCTACGTGCTCATCGCCTTCCTGCGCGGCGACCTCGTCGAACGCCTGGGCTGGCTGACCGATGCCCAGCTCATCGACGCGATCGCCATCGGCCAGGTCACGCCCGGGCCGCTCTTCACGACGGCGACCTTCGTCGGCTACCTGCTGGCCGGTGTGCCCGGCGCCGTGGTTGGCACGGTCGCCATCTTCCTGCCCGCGTTCGTGATCGTCGCGCTCGTCGGACCGTGGGTCGGAAGGATCCGCGATCGGCCCATCACGGCGGCGCTGCTTGACGGCGTCAACGCGGCCGCGATCGGCCTCATGGCGGCGGTGTCGGTCCAGCTCGGCGCGACCGCCATCAGCGATCCGCTGACGGCGGCGATCGGCGCGATCGCCGGGATCCTCCTGGTCGTCGGGCGCGTTCCATCGGTGCTGCTGGTGCTGGCCGGTGGGGCGGCTGGGCTGGCCGCGGCAGCGGCCGGCATCGGTCCTTAACACAGGCTTGACGGTGGGCTAAGGGTTCGTTAAACGGCGGCCTTCATCCTCGCGGCGTGCAACGAGTGTGCGGCCCACGTGTGCCTGCCGCTCCCACTTCCCCCAATCGGAGGATGGATTGAACGTGAACCACAAGTGGTGGCGATCGCTGCTCGTCGTCAGCGTCGTGTCGATGCTCGTGCTCGCGGCCTGCGGTGGCAGTGGCGAGAGCCCAAGCGAGGAAACCGACGGAGGCGACGGTGACGGTGGAGGTGCCGTCGAGGGCGAGGTCGTCGCCATCGGCTCGTCCACGGTCGAGCCGATCATGTCCATCGCACTCGAGGACTTCGCCGCGGCGAACGAGGGCGCTGTGACGTTCGAGGTCGACGGTCCCGGCACCGGCGACGGCTTCGCGATCTTCTGCGAGGACGGCAGCGACATCGCGAACGCATCGCGTCCCATCGACGAGGAGGAGATCGCGCTCTGCGAGGAGGCGGGCATCGAGTACGTCGAGCTGAAGATCGGCATCGATGGCCTCTCCGTCATCACCTCGCCTGACAACGCCGATGTGACGTGCCTCTCGTTCGGCGACCTCTACGCGCTCATGGGTCCGGAGTCCCTGGGCTTCGCCAACTGGAGCGACGCCAACGACCTCGCGGCCGAGGTCGGCGCCGACTTCGGCGAGCTCCATGCGCCGTACCCGGAGGCCAGCCTCGACATCACTGCCCCGGGCGAGGAGTCCGGCACCTACGCCAGTTTCATCGAGATCGCCCTGGGTGACGTCGCGGAAGCCCGCCTCGAGGCCGGTGCGATCACCGAGGACCAGGTCGAGACGCTCCAGCCCGACTACCAGGCGTCGGCTGACGACAACGTGATCATCGAGAACATCGGTGGCTCACCGAGCTCACTCGGCTTCGTCGGGTTCGCGTTCGCGGACCAGAACGCCGACTCGGTGAAGACCCTCGAGGTCGACGGTGGCGGCGGCTGCGTCGCGCCAACGCCCGAGACGATCGCCAGCAACGAGTACCCGATCTCGCGTGACCTGTTCATCTACGTGAACACGGCTCGTGCGGACGCGAATCCTGCCGTGGTCGCGTTCGTCGACTGGCTCCTCACCGACGGCATCGGTTCCGTCGCGGAGGCCGACTACATCCCACTCGACGAGACGGCCCTCGCGGAGACCCAGACCGCCTGGGACGGCCGCTGATCCGGTCCACCCTGTTGGAGGCCGAGCCAGCACTGGCTCGGCCTCCTCATTCCTCCTATCCTGTGATTCCAGCACCCGAGCCGTGGTGACATGAGCGCTCCTTCCGCTGCCGGCAGCCTCGTACCCCGCGACCTGCGTATCGCGCCCGCGCGACGGCGCCGCGAGGCCGTCATCCGCATCGCCTTCCTCGGAGCGGCGGTTCTCTCGATCGTCATCAGCGCCGCGATCGTGCTCTCCCTCATCGGGAACGCGGCGACGTTCTTCCTCAACGTCGACAAGGGCCTGCTCTTCACCGACGGGTGGTTCCCGCGGCGCAACATGTTCGACCTCGCGACGATCGTGGTGGGGACCCTCATCATCGCGGTGGTCGCGATGATCGTCGCCACGCCGCTCGGGCTCGGGGCAGGGATCTACCTCAGCGAGTACGCGTCGCCGCGTGCCCGCAAGACGATCAAGCCGATCATCGAGGTCCTCGCGTCCATCCCGAGCGTGGTCCTCGGGTTCTGGGCCCTCACGTGGCTGAGCCCGACGATCGTTCAGCCGCTGACCGGGGCCCCGCTCTCGAACATGTTCGTGGCAGGCCTCGCCGTCGGCGTCCTCATCACGCCGCTCGTGGCGACCGTCTCCGAGGACGCCCTGCACGCCGTGCCGCAGTACCTTCGCGAGGCGTCGTACGGCCTCGGCGCGCGGAAGCGCACGACGAGCCTGAACGTCGTCTTTCCCGCCGCGGTCTCCGGCATCGTTGCCGCGCTGCTGCTCGCGTTCTCGCGGGCGATCGGCGAGACGATGATCGTGGCCCTCGTCGCCGGCGGCACCGGCGGCTCGCTGTTCCAGCTCAACCCCTTCGAGCAGGGCCAGACGATGACGGCGGCGATGACGGCGCTGGCCATCGGCTCCGACCAGGTGCGGGGCGCCGAGCTGACCTTCGAGAGCCTCTTCTTCGTCGGCTTCCTGCTGTTCGTGATCACCCTCGTCCTCAATCTCTCGTCGGAGGCGTTCGTGCGCCGCGTCCGGAGGCAGTACTGATGGCCATCGCGGGCGACGCCCTCACATCGCGTCGCGCCGTCGAGGAACGCCTGCGCGGCGGCCAGGCCGATGTCGCCGGGATCGCGCTCAAGGCCTTTCTCCTGCTCTCGCTGGTGATCAGCCTCGGCGTGCTCGTCATCCTGCTGACGGACATCGTCGTCAAGGCCATCCCCGCCTTCGCCGAGCGAGGGTCGGATCTCATCACGGCGCCGCTCTCGGCACGGCCGGCGCGGGCGGGCATGAGCCAGGGAATCATCGGGTCGCTGATCCTCACCGGGTTCGTGATCCTGATCGCGCTGCCGTTCGGCGTCGGCGCGGCGGTGTATCTCGAGGAGTACGCGCGCGACACCCCGTTGACGCGGTTCTTCCGGACGAACATCCGCAATCTCGCGGGCGTTCCGGCGATCGTCTATGGCCTGCTCGGGCTCGCCGTCTTCGTCACCCTGCTGGGACTCGGGCAGAGCGCCGTCGCCGGCGGGCTGACGCTCGGCATCCTGGTGCTGCCAATCGTCGTCATCACGACCTCGGAGGCCCTCCGCGCGGTTCCCAACTCGATCCGCGAGGCCGCGTTCGGCGTGGGCGCAACGCGATGGGAGATGATCCGCTCGCACGTCCTGCCGTACGCCGCGCCGGGCATCCTCACCGGGACGATCCTGGCGCTCGCGCGGGCCTTCGGCGAGACGGCGCCGCTCATCATGGTCGGGGCCGTGGTCGGCGTCTTCAACAGCAGCGACCCGATCGGCATGCTGAGCGGGTCCTACACCGCGCTGCCGACGATCATCTTCAACTGGGCCGGCCAGCCGCAGGAGGAGTTCCGGGCGCTGACGGCCGCCGCCATCGTCGTGCTCCTCGTCGTGATCCTGCTCGTCAACGCGTCGGCCATCCTCCTCCGCAACCGATACGACCGCAGATGGTGAACGAAGACGTGACCTCCCCCACCTCGACCCAGCAGACGATTACCACCGACGCGCCGGCCGACGGCGCGAGCCCCGAATCTGCGACCATCCGCATCGCCCCAAGCCAGCGGAACCTGGAGGAGGAAGCGAAGCGGATGGCCGAGGCGCAGGCACAGCAATCGAAGGCGCTCCAGTTCGATGCCGATCAGGTCGTGTTCGAGCTCGATGCGCTGTCGTGCTTCTACGGCTCGTTCCGCGCCGTGCGGGAGATCAGCCTCCAGGTTCCGAAGAACAAGATCACCGCGCTGATCGGTCCGTCCGGCTGCGGGAAGAGCACGCTCCTGCGCTCGTTCAATCGCATGAACGATCTGATCGACGGTGCACGGATCGATGGCTCCATCCGTTACCACGGCGTCGACCTGTACGACGGCGGCGTGGACCCCGTCGAGGTCCGGCGCCGAATCGGGATGGTCTTCCAGAAGCCGAACCCGTTCCCGAAGAGCATCTACGACAACGTCGCCTTCGGCCCGAAGGTTGCAGGGTACCGCGGCCGGATGGACGAGCTCGTGGAGCGTTCGCTCAAGCGAGCCGCCATCTGGGACGAGGTGAAGGACAAGCTCAAGCAGCCCGGCACTGCGCTCTCGGGCGGGCAGCAGCAGCGGCTCTGCATCGCTAGGGCCATCGCGGTCGAGCCCGACGTGATCCTGATGGACGAGCCGTGCTCGGCGCTCGATCCGATCGCGACGCTGAAGATCGAGGAGCTCATGCTGGAGCTCAAGGAGAACTACACGATCGTCATCGTCACCCACAACATGCAGCAGGCGGCGCGCGCCAGCGACTACACCGCCTTCTTGACGATGGCCGACGACCGTGCCGGCTACCTGGTGGAGATGGCGCCCACGCAGCAGCTCTTCACCAGCCCGGCGCATCGCCTGACGGAGGACTACATCACCGGCCGGTTCGGATAAGGGGGAAGGGAGCCCGACCATGGAGCGCGCGATCAACACCGAGGATGAGCTCGCATCGAGCGAGACGGCCCGAGACGAGGCAGCCGAGCCGGAGCATGCCCGTCCGCGAGCGGCGTTCGAGCGGCAGCTCGACCAGGTCAAGGACGACGTCCTTCGCCTCGGCGCGCGCGTCGAGCAGGCGCTCGAGCGGGCCGGGCGCGCGCTCGTCGAGCGCGACGCGGAGCTGGCCGACAAGGTGCGATGGGAGGACGCCGAGGTCAACGAGCTCCAGCGCCAGATCAACGCGGAGATCGCCTCGGTGATCGCCACGCAGGCGCCGGTCGCTCGCGACATCCGCGAGCTCCTCGCGCTCTACCACGCGGCCGCCGAGCTCGAGCGGATGGGCGACTACGCGGTCAACATCGCGAAGCTGGCCCAGCAGCTCGCCTCGGAGCCGGAGATCCCGATCCTGCGCCAGATCCCGCGCATGGAGCAGCTCTGCCGCGAGCAGCTGCGCGCGGCGATGCGGGCGCTCGTCGACATCAGCGAGACCGAGGCACGCGAGCTGGCGCTCGGCGACGACGAGCTCGACCACCTCTACAACAGCGTCTACGAGGACGCGGTGCAGCTGACCACGGTTGCGCCCGAGCGTTCTCGCCAGGCGATCCACATGCTCTTTGTGGCCCATCATCTCGAGCGACTCGGCGACCGGGTGACGAACATCGGAGAGGACGTGGTGTACCTGGCGACCGGGCAGATCGAGGACCTGAACAACTAAGGACGGGGCCCGAAGACCGATGCGACGCCGCCTCCTGCTGGTCGAGGACGATCCGACTCTGCGCCAGGCCCTGACCTTCAACCTCGCACGCGAGGGATACGAGGTCTCGACCGCCGCCGATGGTGAGGCCGCCCTCGAGGCGGCGCGCAGCGAGCGGCTCGACCTCGTCCTCCTCGACGTGATGCTGCCCGGCATGAGCGGCGTCGAGGTTCTCCGCGTATTGCGACGAGAGGGGGTCACCACCCCGGTCATCATCCTATCGGCCAAGGGCGACGAGATCGACCGCGTGGTCGGCCTCAAGGTCGGCGCCGACGACTACGTCGCCAAGCCCTTCAGCCGGCCGGAGCTGCTGGCGCGCATCGAGGCCGTGCTGCGGCGTCATCGGCGCGAGGCGGAAGAGCCCGAGCGTCGAGAGCGCCTGAGCTTCGACCACGTCGCCATCGACGTCGCCCGACGCGAGGTGAAGGTCGATGACGAGCCGATCCATCTGACGACGAAGGAATTCGACCTGCTGGCCCACATGGCCGCATCGCCGGGACGGATCTTCACGCGGGACCAGCTGCTTGCTCGGATCTGGGGCTACGACTACGTCGGCGACGGGCGGACGGTCGACGTCCACGTCAGCTGGCTGCGCGGCAAGCTGCGCGGGACCGATGGCCACAACTACTTCCGAACCGTGCGCGGCGTGGGTTACGCGTTCACGCCCCGACCGGCGTGATCGACCCGATCGCGGCCGCCGCTTTCGAATCGCTCCTGTCGCGGCGCGGCGGGGACCTGCTGATCCTCGTCGACGACATGCTCCGGATCGAGCGCGCCGGCCCGGAGGCGGCGCAGCTCGCCGAGCGGCCGCAGAGATCGCTCGTCGGGATGAGCCTGATCGCTGCGTTCGGTTCGGCCTCGCTCGACGCCGTTTCGCGGCAGGCGATCACCAGCGGCGAGGCGACCAGCGGCGAGGCCGATCTTGGGCACCTCGGCTCGCGTCACTTTGCCGTCGACGCGGTGCCGCTGCGCGCCGGGGGCCTCGTGCTCTTCCTGCACGACATCACGGCGCTGCGCCGGATGGAGCGCGTGCGACGCGACTTCGTGGCCAACATCGGCCACGAGCTGCGCACTCCGCTGACCTCGATCAAGCTGCTGGCAGAGACGCTGACATCCGGTGCGATCGACGACCCGGCCACGACCCGCGACTTCGCCACGCAGATCGAGCGCGAGGTCGACCATCTCGCCCAGCTCGTCAATGAGCTGCTGGACCTGTCCATGATCGAGTCTGGCGCAACGACCCTGTCGATCGAGGCCCTCGATCCCGAGACGGTGGTGGCCGCCTGCGTCGAACGGATCATGCCGGTCGCCGAGCGTCGTGAGGTGACCGTTCACCGCTTCGCGCAGCGCGCGACGCCGGAGGTGAGGGCCCTCGGCGATCCCGGGCGGCTGGGCCAGGCACTGCTGAACCTCGCGCACAACGCCGTCAAGTACAGCCATCACGGCGGGGAGGTCCGTATCGGCTGGGATGCGAGCGACGATCGCGTCCGCTTCATCGTGAGCGACGACGGCATCGGGATCCCGGAGGCGCACCAGGCGCGCATCTTCGAGCGCTTCTACAAGGTCGATCGCTCACGGGCGCGCGACACCGACGCCGAGCAGCTCGGCGGAAGCGCCGGGCTCGGCCTGGCGATCGTCCGCCACATCGCGGAGGCACACCGCGGCTCGGTAGGCGTCAGCTCCGAGGAGGGCGTCGGCTCGACCTTCTGGATCGAGGTCCCGCGCGCGGGCGATTAGCTCGAGCTACTCGGGGTCGTCGCGGAACGGGCGGTAGTCCGAGGCGGGACCGTCTTCAGCCTCTCGTTCGATCTGCGGCAGCCGGCCCCAGCCAGCCGCGTCGTCTCCGTCGATCGTGTCGTCTTCGCTCGGAAGTGCCATCTCTTCGGGCTTCAGCATGACGCCATCGTGCGCCACGGCCATGAAGCGAGCATCAGCCGAGCGTGATCGCGGCGTCAAGCCGGAGGGTTGCCGCGCGCTACGCGCCGTTGCCGGTGCACGCCGGCGGCCGCGGCGGCTCCAGGTAGTCGGCCGCGACGAGGCGGCCCTCGGCGTCGACGGTAAGCGCCCACGTCGATCCCTTCCGGGACTGTACGGGGCGCGAGATGAGGTAGTTGTCGGCAGCGGCCAGACGATCGACCAGATCGGGAATCACCTCACCCTGGCCGCACGCCACCGCGTCGTGCTCGGCGTCTCCCAGGCGGCGGAGCAGTGCCACCGCCTCCCCCTCGCGACCCGGGTAGCCGACCTGCGAGAGCAGCGGCTCGGCCTGGACATCGAGGCCCAGGGCGTCGGCCAGCGGACGGACGGTGGCGGTGCAGCGAAGGATGTCCGCCGACAGGATCGAGCCGACCTCGTAGCGCGACAGCAGCCGGACGAGCTCGTCCGCCTGCTCGATCCCGCAAGCGTCCAGCGGCCGATCCCGGTCGTCCCCGGTCCACGTCGAGCTGTTGCCGGCAAGGCCGTGTCTCACGAGCAGCACGGTCCGCGTCGGCGCCGCGCCGCGCGCGAATCGCTCGAGCACCTCACGATCCGTGTCGCGGGTCAGCTGGTCGGCGGCCTCGGCGAGCGAGAGCCAGCGTAGCTCGTCGACCTCGCGGGTGGCGGAGAAGATGCCTGCCTCGGCCTGCATCGCCCACCAGCGCACGACCTTCTGACGCAAGCCGGAGGAGCCGTCGGACTTGACGTACCGGGTCTCCCCCAGGCCGCGGCCCACGCGGACGTGGAAGCCGGTCTCCTCGAGGACCTCGCGCACGGCGCCCTCGAGGTCGGACTCGCGGGCCGAGACCTTGCCCTTGGGCAGGCTCCAGTCGTCGTAGCGGGGCCGATGGATGACGGCAACCTCGACTCCCGACTCGCCGTCGACCCCGTCGACCCGCCGCCACACCACGCCGCCCGCGGCGCGGATGGATGGGCCGATCACATCGCCCACTTCCGCCAACGGCGGCGTCGGACCTCCGGCCACTCCTCGAGGAAGGCGTCGCGTGAATGGTCGGCGCGCGCGTGCAGGCGCTCGACGAGGCGGCCGGCCTCGAAGGCGTATCGCGCGCCCGCGCCACGGGCGGCGAGGGTGTCGCGGATGAGTGCCTCGGCCACGGCCGCATCCTGTACGTCGCCGAGCAGATCCTGGAGCCCGGCCAGGCGCTCCCCCAGGCGCGAGGCGTCGGTGGCGGCCTTGCCGGGCAGCGATCGCGCGGCGAGCTCTGCGGCGTAGCGCGCGCGCTTGACGGAGATCCGCGCGCGATGGAACTCCTCGTTCGGCGTGTCGGCGTCGAGATCGTCCGCTCGCCGCTGGAGCCGATCCCAGGCACCGAGGACCAGCGGACCCAGCGCATCGGCCGCCGGCGCATCCGCCGGTCCCGCCGGCGGGTTCTGCGTGGCCGCGACCAGGTCGTTGAGCAGCGCGACGTACTCCGGGCCGTCGAGGGCTTCCATCAGTCGCTCACGCGCCGCGGCGCGTTTGCGGTCGAGCGTCTCGACCAGCGGCGCCAGCACGGTGGTCGAGCCATCCAGTTCCGCGCGGAGGCGCATCGACATGACGTCGGCGTCGCGGGCGTCGGCCGCCGCATCGGCGACCGCTCGCAGCCGCGGCTCGATCTCGGCGCGCCAGTGGGGATCAACCGCGTCGCCGAGCGTGCGCAGGTCGCTGCGCAGCCGGCGCATCGCCACCCGCAGCTGATGGACACCCTCCGGCGCTCCGAGGCGGGCCAGCGGGTCGTGGCGAACGATCCTGGCCAGCGCATCCGCGATGCTGGTCGCCACGACATCGGCCAGTCGTCCGTCCTCGGGAACCGATCTCGGGCCGATCTCCGACGGCGCCGTGGCCCGCGAGCCGAGTGCGCGTACGACCTTGGGGATCGGCTCCGCCTCGGTGGCGCCGGCGGTCCGGAGCTGTTCGCCGATGGCCCGCAGGTCGACGCCGTCGGTGAGCGCCTCGACCTCGATCTCGCGGAACCGCGAGACGACGCGGCGGCCCTCGATGACCGAGACCTCGTCATCGGCGACCTCCGCGATCGGTGTCTCGTCGGCGATGAGATGGGTGCGCCGCCGCCGGGTGCGCAGCGTGGCAACCGCCATGAGCGGCTCGCCGCGGGCATACGCGGTCACCAGCGACCGCACTTCGGGTGGCGGCTCGCGGCGTGCGGCCTCGAAGTTGAGCTCGTCGCGCTCGAGCTCCGCGCCACGCGAGGCGACCGGCAGCTTCAAGGTCCATTGCGGGGTCTCGGCCTCGCCGGTTCGATAGCGCAGCGTGACCCCATTGCGCGCCATCCGCAGGTCGGCGGTGTCGTAGTACGTCGCCCGCAGCTGCTGGTCCGGCAGTGGCGCGACGTCGAGCGGAATACCGGCGAGCTCCAGCGCCGGCACCGTGAACCGGCCGGGAAGGGTGAGCTTGATCTCTCGCTCGGTCACCGGTCGATGATGGCACGGCCGGCCCGCGCCATCAGGGTCGCCTGCAGGCGCGGCGCGCCGGGGTCGGAAGGCAGTCGCGCCCAGGCGCCGTCGGGCACCAGCTCCCAGGCGGTTCCGTCGGCGAGGGCAAGCTCGAGAATCGCGCGCAGCCGGGCTCGATGCGACGGATCGCCGACGCGCACGAGCACCTCGACGCGGCGATCGAGGTTGCGGTGCATCATGTCGGCGCTCCCGATCCAGATCTCGTCGTCATCGCCGTCGCCAAAGCGGTAGATGCGCGAGTGCTCGAGGAAGCGGCCGAGGATGCTGCGCACGCGAATCCGCTCGGAGAGGCCGGTGACCCCCGGTCGCAGGCCGCAGATGCCGCGCACGACCAGGTCGATCGGCACGCCGGCCCGCGACGCTTCGTACAACGCGTCGATGACCACCTCGTCGACGAGACTGTTGAGCTTCATGACGATCCGCGCAGGCTTGCCGGCGGCGGCGCGCTCGGCCTGGCCGGCGATCAGCTCGAGCATCCGCTGGCGGAGGTCGAGGGGCGCGACGAGGATCGACTCGTACGCGGTCCGCCGCGAATAGCCGGTCAGCAGGTTGAAGAGGTGGCTGACGTCGGCGGCGAGCGCCGGGTCCGCGGTGAGCAGCCCGACGTCCTCGTACAGCCGCGCGGTGGTCGGGTGGTAGTTGCCCGTCCCGACGTGCACATAGCGTCGGATGCCGTCGGGCTCGTTGCGCACCACCAGTGCCAGCTTGCAATGCGTCTTGAGGCCGACGAGCCCGTACACGACGTGGCACCCGGCCTGCTCGAGCATGCGGGCCCAGGTGATATTGGCCTGCTCGTCGAAGCGGGCCTTGATCTCGATGAGCACCACGACCTGCTTGCCGTCGGCGGCTGCCGCGATGAGGGCGTCGACGATCGGGCTCTCGCCCGAGGTCCGATACAGCGTTTGCTTGATGGCCAGGACGTCCGGGTCGGCGGCCGCCTGTTCGACGAATGCCTGGACGGTGCCGGCGAACGAGTCGTACGGGTGGTGGACGAGGATGTCGCGTCGGTCCAGCGTGGCGAAGATGTCCGGGTCGCCGTCCTGGTCGCGCACGATGTCCGCCGGCGGAGCCGGGAGGAACGGGGTGTACTTGAGCTCCGGCCGATCGAGCTTGACGAAGGTCCACAGGTCCGCGAGACCCAGCGGCCCCCCGAGGCGGTGGACATGTGGGTCGGGCAGCTGGAGCTCTCGGGTCAGCAGGTCGACGAGGTGGGCGGGCATGCGCCGATCGACCTCGAGGCGCACCGCCGGGCTGAATCGCCGCTTCCGGAGCTCGGCCTCGAGGGCGCGCAGCAGGTCATCGGCCGCGTCATCGTCGATCTCGAGGTCGCTGGAGCGGGTGACCCGGAAGGGGTAGTTGGCGAGGATCTCCATGCCCGGAAAGAGCAGCTCCAGGTTCGCGGCGATGACATCCTCGAGCGGCACGAAGGTCGACGCGTCGTCGGTCGGCAGGAAGCGCTGGAGGAGCGGCGGAACCTTGACCCTCGCGAACTTCGAGCGCCGGTCGGACGGGTCGCGCAGCCAGACCGCGAGGTTCAGCGACAGGTTGCTGATGTACGGGAACGGATGACCGGGGTCGACGGCCAGCGGGGTGAGGACGGGAAAGACGCGCTCGACGAAGTGGGCGGTGAGGGTCGTCTTCGCCGCATTGCTGACCTGGCGCCAGCGCTGTACCCGGATGCCCGCGCGGGCGAGCCGGGGCTTGAGGTCACGCGTGAAGAGCTTGGCGTGCCTGACGGCGAGGACCGAGGTGCGTTCGGCCACCCGCTCGAGCTGCGTCCCCGGATCGAGGCCGTCGATCGACAGCAGGCCCGGAGCGGCGAGCTGTTGGCGCCGCAGGGTCGCCACGCGCACCTGGTAGAACTCGTCCATGTTGCTCGCGAAGATCGCCGCGTACTTCACGCGCTCGAGGAGCGGGGCGTCAACCTCCTCGGCCAGCGCAAGAACGCGCTCGTTGAAGTCGAGCGCGGAGAGCTCGCGATTGATGAACCGTCCTTCGGGCAGGCCCGGTTCGAGTTCTTGCTCGAGCGATCGTGCTGTCGTGGCCATGGAGGCCCTCCACCTTAGGCGTCGAATGATAAACGCCGATCAAGCCCACCCCTGGTGGGTGCGCCAGACGCTTGATCGTGCAACCATACGGACGGATGAACACCGATCTGCGTCGTGACGATCCCCGCATCGGTGCCTGGCGCGCCTTCCTGCGCGCGCATGCGCAGGTCGTCCGCCGCCTCGAGCGCGAGCTCGCGCAGGAGCAGGGCATGGCGCTCACCGACTACGACGTCCTCGTTCAGCTGGCCGGGGCCGATCAACGCCGGCTGCGGATGAGCGAGCTGGCCGATCGACTGCTCCTGTCGCGCTCCGGCGTCACGCGGCTCGTCGACCGGCTGGTGGCCGATGGCCTCGTCGAGCGCGTCTCCTGCGACGACGACCGCCGCGGCCAATGGGCCGCCCTGACCGATGCCGGCCTCCGGCGGCTGCGCGCGGCCGCGCCGACGCACCTGCGTGGCGTCAGCCAGCACTTCCTCGACCGCCTCACGCCGGACGAGCTGGCGAGCCTCGAGCACATGCTCGACTCGATCGCCGAGGCCTAGTCGCCCGCCGCCTCGTCGCGCAGGCCGCGCACCATCGCGGCGCGCGGGTCGTCCGGCGCCAGCTGGAGGAAGCGATCGAACGCCTCGATCGCGCCCTCGGTGTCGCTCTCGCGCACGGCGACGAGCCCGTCGAAGAAGGCGATCTCGACCGGATCTGCCGTCTCCCGGGCCTCGTACGAGTCGAGGGCGCTGCGCGCGTTCCCGACGTCGCCCGCTCGCAGGTAGGCGCCGATGAGACGCTCGTAGGCGTCGGCGCGATCGGGTTCGAGGGAGATCAGTGCCTGGAGGGCGAGTGCGGCGTTGAAGAGGTCGTCGCCGGTCGAGCCGGCGAGGTAGGCGTCGGCGAGGTCTGACAGCGTGTCAGCGCTCTCCGGTTCGGCCGTCAGCTCGTCCAGTAGACGCTGAATGCGGTCCTGGCGCGACGCCTCGGCCGCCTCCGCGGCCGCAAGTCCCTCGTTCACGTCGGTGGTGTTGGCGATGCCGGCAGCGGGCAGCAGCGAGCCCGCGACCAGCGCGATGCCGAGGATTCCGGCGGCGACGATCGCGGGCCGTGCGCCGCCGCGGCCGGGCTCGCTCGTCGCCGCGGACGTGGTCGCGTCGAGCTCGGCGGCGGTCTCGGCGGCATGTGCCTCGGCATCGGCCAGCTGCTCGGCGTACCCGCGCTCGTCGAGCGAGCCGGCTCGCCGGTCGGCCTCGACGTCCCGCAGCGCCTCGAGCGCGACGCGATGGCGGACCGCCGCGGCGTCGTGCTCCGCGTCGACCGCGACGGACGTGGCGGGGCGTCGCAGCGGCCAGAGCACCACGGCGCCGGCAGCGAGCAGGACCCCCAGCAGGAGGATCGCCTCAGACATCGAGCGCCTCCGCCTCGTCGTGGAGGCGCCGCCGCGTGGCCTCGTCGACCGTGGCGGTCGCCGCGGGAACCGGGCGGCGGCGCACGAGCCAGGCGACGAGCCCGGCCACACCCAGGGCGAGCGCGACGAAGGGCAGGATCCACGCGATCGGCGACGTCGGCGCAAGCAGGATCCACTCGCCGTAGCGGTCGACGAAATGGGCGCGAACCGCGGCATCGGTTGCGCCGGCGTCAACGAGCCCGGCGATCTGGCGGCGGATCTCGCGCGCCGACGCGGTCTGCGAGTCGGCCACCGACAGGCCCTGGCAGTCGGGGCAGCGCAGCTCGGCAGCGAGCGCATCGGTCCGATCCGCCTCGGACGCGACCGTCGGCACAAGCCACAGGAGCGCGAGGATCGCGACCAGCGCGAGGAGCGCGCCGAGCGCAATGGCCGGGAGCTGCCTCGTCATCGGTCCAGCCCGATCGCGGCCAGCCGCTCGGCGATGAGCTCGTCGTTGAGCGGGCCGAACTGCTTGGCGCGCACGATTCCGTCGGCGTCGACGAAGAAGCTCTCGGGCGGCCCGGTCACCCCGTAGTCGATCGCCAGACGCCCGCCGTCGTCGAGCACGTGTTCGTAGCCAGTCTCGCCGTAGCGGGCGAGGAAGGCGCGGGCGGCGTCGGGCTGATCCTGGTAGAGCACGCCGACCATCGCGAGCTCGTCGCCGTGCTCCGACTGCGTGCCAGTCAGCACCGGATGCTCGTCGACGCACGGGCCGCACCAGCTGGCCCAGAAGTTCACGACGTACGGGCGCCCGGCGAGGTCCGCCGAGCTGAGCGTGTCGCCGTCGAGCGTGGTCAGCGTCCACTCGGGCGCCGCACGGCCGATCTGTGGCGAGGAGTGCTCCAACGGATCGCGGCCGAAGCCGCTCAGGAGAAGCCACCCGATCGGCAGGACGACGACCGGGACGAGCAGCCAGCGCAGCCAGCCGGTCGACCGCATCAACCCGGGCCTTCCGCGGGGACGACGCCGGCCGGCCGGCGTTCCTCGACCGTCACCGCCTGCGCCCGTCGCTCGGGCCAGATGGCGAAGACGGCGCCGAGCCCAACCACCGCGCCCGCCGATCCAGATCCAGACGACGAGCGGGTTGACGAACAGGTGCAGCGTCACCGCACCGCTCGCCGAGTCGGAGGCGAGCAGCGTCACGTACAGGTCCTCGCCGAGCGACGTTCGGACGGCGGGCGTGGCGATCGCCGTCGGCGAGCTCGGGTAGTCGCGTAGTGCGGTGGCCAGCGTCCCGGCCTGGGGTCCCTCGAAGCGCACCTCCGCGCGCGTCTCGATCACCCGCGCATCGTTCGCGAGCGGCTCGACCACCAGCCGGTCGTGGGTGACGGTGTAGGGACCGATCGTCGCCGACTCACCCGGCGCGAGGGTCACCGTTCGGTCCACGGCGAGGCCCGACGAGACGGCGACGGCCACCGCCATCACGAGGACCCCGAGGTGGACGGTGTAGCCGCCGTAGCGGCGCCGGTTGCGGGTCGCCAGGCGCCAGGCGGCAACGGGCGGCGCCTCGCCGCGACTGCGCCGTCGGGCGCGCGCGCCGCGGATCACCTCGTCGATGAGGATGCCGCCGACGAACACCGCCAGCGCCAGCGTGCCGAGCGGGACCGGCTCGCGCAGGCCGAGGACGAGGGCGACCGACGCCACGGCGACCGCCAGCAGCAGCGGGACGGTGAACCGCTCGCGGACGGTCGACCACGACGCGGTCCCCCACGGCAGCGCCGGGCCGACGCCCATGAGGAAGAGGAGCGCGATGAAGATCGGCGCCGTCACCCGGTTGAACCACGGCGGACCGACGCTGATCGTCGCCCCGCTCGTGCTCGCCACCAGCAGCGGCAGGAGCGTGCCAAAGAGGACGGCGAAGGTGAGCACCAGGAAGAGGACGTTGTTGAGCAGGAAGGCCGACTCCCGGCTCACGAGGCGCGACGGCCGGCCGCCGCCGACGAGCTGCGGCAGACGCCAGGCCAGCAGGCCGAGCCCCACGGTCAGCGCGATCACGATCCCGGCCAGGAACCACGGTCCGATCGCGGATTGCGTGAAGGAGTGCACGCTGGCGACGATCCCCGAACGGGTGAGGAACGTTCCGAGCAGGGTGAGGATGAACGTCGCGATGACGAGCGCCACGGTCCAGATCCGCAGGCCGCCGCGGCGCTCGGCGACCATCGCCGAGTGGACGAAGGCGGTGGCGGTCAGCCACGGCAGCAGCGCTGCGTTCTCCACCGGGTCCCAGCCCCAGTAGCCGCCCCAGCCCAGCACCTCGTAGCTCCACCAGGCCCCGGCGACGATGCCCAGGGTCAGGAATGTCCAGGGCACGAGCGTCCAGCGCCGCACGATCCGCAGCCACTCCTCGTCGAGCCGGTTCGTGACCAGCGCCGCAACCCCGAACGCGAACGGCACGGCCATGCCGGTGTAGCCCAGGTACAGGAGCGGTGGATGGAGCGCCATGAACGGATGGTTCTGGAGGAGCGCGTTCGGTCCGAGGCCCTCGGCCGCCACCGGTGCCGTGCGCAGGAACGGGTTGCCCGGCCAGGTCATCACCGCGAAGAAGAAGAGGTTGACCGATGCGAGCGTCGCACCCACCCACGGCATCAGCGCCCGATGCCGGTCGCGATGACGCCACAGCACGAGCGACGCCCAGCCGGTGGCGAGCAGCGACCAGAAGAGGATCGAGCCCTCGAGCGCGGCCCACAGGCTGATCGCGCTGATGAGCGGCGGCGTGGTCGTCGCGTTGTTCTCGGCCACGTACAGCACGCTGAAGTCGTGCGCCAGAAGGCTCGTGACCATCGCCGCGCAGCCGATGGCGGCCGCGACGAACGAACCGATGACGGCGCGTCGCCCGCTCGTCGCCAGCCGCGGGTCGCCGCCGCGCCCGGCGAGGATGAAGGCGACCGCGGCGTAGGCGCTCAGCCCCAGGCCGGCCACGACGGCGACGTGGCCGATCGTCGGGATCACGGCTCGTCGTCGCCGGGGTCGAAGGCGCGGTCGGAGGGCTCAGTGCCGGGCTCGGGCGCCACGTAGTTCTCGTCGTGCTTGACGATCACCCGGGTCGCGGTGAACAGGCCATGCGTGTTCAGCGAGCCCTCCACGACCGCTCCAGAGCCCTCGCGGAACGAGCGCGTCGGCGCCGTCGTCGAACTGACGGTGATCTCGGTCTCACCGTCGGTCAGGATGAAGATGAGCTCGCCCGCATCGCCTCGTTCTACCGAACCGTCCTCCACCATGCCCCCCAGCCGGACCGTTCGACCCCATGGATCGTCCATGTCCAGCAGCTCGGTCGGCGTGACGTAGTACACGAGCGCGCTGCCGATGCCCGAGAAGGCAAGGTAGGCGACGACGGCCAGCACGATGGCGACGAGGACGAGGATCCCCCACGGCCGCCGTCGCGGCGGCAGCACCGGCTCGACGGGAGGGGCGACGGTCATCGCGCCTCGTCGTCGCGGTCTCGCACCGCCCGGAGCCGCCGCCAGAGGAACGCGGTGTAAAGGGCCATCCCGCCGAGGATCACGGCGTAGGCGGCGAGGACGTAGCCGGCATCGGTCATTGGGTCACCTCCGCCGCCCGCGCGGCGGCCTGGACCAGGTATCCGCGTCGGGCCGCCTCCTCGCGGGCCGCCTCGGCACGCGCGAGCTGGTAGCGCCGGATCATCAGGTAGCTCCACGCCAGGGTGAACGACCCGAGCATGAACAACAGCGTGCCGACGAACGCCATCGGTGCGGCCGGGTTGAGCACCCGGTCCGGCGAGCCGATCGTGGCCGTCTGGTGCAGGCCGCGCCACCACTCGACGCTGAAATGGACGATCGGGATGTCGAGCGCGGCGATGATGCCGACGATCGCGGCGCGCGTCGCGCGGCGCTCGGGGTCATCGGTCAGGCGGCGCAGCAGGAGGTAGCCGACGTACAGCGCGAGCAGCAGCGCGGTCGTGGTCAGTCGCGGATCCTCCCACTGCCACATCACCCCCCACACCGGCTGGGCCCACATCATGCCGCCCCAGATCGCGAAGGCCGTGAACATGACGCCGATCTCGGCGCCCGACAGGGCAACGGCGTCGAAGCGCAGGTCGCGCTTCCAGAGCCAGCCGATGCCGGCCAGTGCGGTGACGCCGAACGACAGGTACGCCAGCCAGGCCGACGCCACGTGCGGATACATGATCCGCTGTGCGTCGCCCTGGTTCACGTCCGGCGGCACGACGAAGAGGGCGACGAGCGTCGCGGCGACTACGGCGACGAGCGCGGCCGCACCCAGGATGCGCGTCTTCATCCGTCCTCCAGCAGGAAGCCATAGGTCGCGGCACCGGCGGCGATCATCACGATGTCGAAGGCGACCAGCAGGCCGATCCAGGCGCCGAGCTCGCCGAACGGGTCGCCCGCAAGCGCCGCCGAGGTGGCCTTGACGGCCGCGAGCAGGAGCGGGGCGAGCACCGGCAGCATCAGCAGCGGCAGCATGACCTCGCGCGCCCGCAGGCGGACGGTCAGCCCCGCGTAGAAGGTGCCGACCGCCGCGACGCCGGCCGCACCGAGCACGACCGTCACCAGGAGCGGTACCGGGGCGCTTGCCACGTCGACCGCGAAGAGGATGCCGACCGCGACGAGCAGGACGAGACCGAGGACGAGCATCACCGCGAAGCCGCCGAGGGCCTTGCCGGCGTACAGCGCGCGACGGTCCACCGGATACGCGGCGAGCTGCTCGAGCGCGCCGTCATCGGTCTCGAGCTGGTGGAGGCGTCCGACGGCCAGGATGCCGGCGAAGACGACCGCCAGCCACAGCAGGCCAGGCGCGGCGGCCGCCAGCCGCGCGGCATCCGGACCGAGGGCGAAGCCGAACAGCAGCAGGACGACCGCGGCGAAGAACAGCGTGCTCACGATCGCGTGCCGCCCGCGCAGCTCGGCCAGCGCGTCCTTGCGCGCGACGGCCATCGCCACCCGGGAGCCGCGTCGGAATGCGGTCATCGGACCGCCACCGCCGGGCCGCGGTTCAGTCACCGGAAGCGGAGGCGTCCAGGTCACGCCCTCGCCACTGACGCCGGCGACGAGCCCACGGTCGAGGACGACGCGCCCGTCGACCCAGCGCTCCAGGCGGTCGACGCTGTGCGAGGCCACAAGGACGCTGACGCCCGCCTCGCGCCACGCATCGAGGAGCTGCTCGACGAGCTCGAACCCTTCCGCGTCGAGGGCGGCGGTCGGCTCGTCCAGCAGCACGAGCGAGGCCTGGCCGAGCAGGATCCGGCCGAGGGCCAGCCGGCGGCGCATGCCGGCCGAGAACGTTCCCACGCGGTCGTCGGCGCGCGCTGCCAGCCCGACATCGGCCAGCGCGCGGGCGACGCGAGCGGAGGAGTCAGGCGTGTCGAGCATGGTCGCCGCGAAGGCCAGGTTTTCGCGCGCCGTCAGGTCGTCGTACAGGGCGGTCGCGTGGGAGAGGTAGGCGACGCGCTCTCGAACGAGGCCGGTGTCACGCCCCACGTCGAGGCCGTCGACCTCCGCGCTGCCATAGGAGGGCCGGATGGCCGTGGCCAGCAGCCGCAGGAGGGTCGTCTTGCCCGCGCCGTTCGGTCCGAGCAGCGCGACGCATGCGCCGGCGCGGAACCGCAGCGAGACACCCGCCAGTGCCGGGCTGCCGGCGAAAAGGCGGGCGAGGTCCGTGGTGACGACCGCCGGAGGGCGTTCATCGAATGCCCCCAAGGAGCGGGGCGACACGTAGATCGTGGTCTGCGGCATGCTCGACTTGGCAGGGCGAAGCGTGGGCTTCCGCATGATGCGGTCCCGACCGGTGAGCGTCAAATGCGCGTCGGCGTCGTAACCCACGGCGTAGAAGACCCCGGACAGCCCCTTCCAGAGGACCCACTCCGAAATGCCGCGACGTCGATTCGGCCTGCTCATGGCACCGCTCGTGCTCTCGATGCTGACGATGGGCTGCGCGACGGCGACCGAAACGCCACTCGCGTCCGCGGACGTGACGCCAGGAACGACGGCGACCGCGACCGAAGAGCCGACGGCGAGCGCAACGTCCAGCCCATCGGCAAGCCCGACCGCCGGCCCGACCGAGTCGGAGGAAGCGGAGGCCGAACAGGAGCGCGTGACGATCGGAATCTCGGACTTCGAACCCGCAACGCTGACGATCGCGGCCGGGACCGAGGTCGTCTTCGAGAACGTCGCGCCCTTCGACCACACGGTGACGGAGGGGACCGGCGGCCAGGCGGTCGACGACCCGATCGTCGACGTTCAGGTCGCCGCCGGCGATGAGGTCCGCGTCTCCTTCGATGAGCCTGGGACCTACGACATCACGTGCGAGATCCATCCGTCGATGCAACTGACGATCACCGTAGAGGACTGACCGATGCAACGACCGCGACGCACCACCCTGGCAACCCTGCTGGCGATCATGACCATCCTCCTCGCCGCCTGCGGCGGCGCGACGGAGAGCACTCCGGCCGCGGACGGCGACGGAGGCGGCACCAGCGGCGAGACGGTCTCGCTGGCGGGCAACCAGTTCAGCCCATCGACGCTGACGATCACCGCCGGCACGACGGTGACGTTCACCGACACCGCCACCCATACCGTCACCGAGGGGACCGACGGCGTCGCGGTCGACGATCCGATCGTGGACGAGCAGGGAGGCGCCGACGTTCCGGTGACCTTCGACGAGCCGGGCACGTACAACATCACCTGCACGATCCACCCGGAGATGAACATGACGATCACGGTCGAGGGCTGAGCCCGGCGCGTGGTTGATGCCCCACGGGGGCGGTGCTAGGGTTCGCGTCCTGATGGATGCCGGACTCTCGCCCGCCACCCCGACCCCGCACCGCTCGCGCGCCGCGAGACGTGCGGAGGCGCTTCGCGCCGAGTCGGCTGCCACCGCGGCGCTCAACGTGCTCGGCCAGAAGTGGGTGCTGCGCATCATCCGCGCCCTGGGGGATCGCACCCAGCGCTTCTGCGAGCTGCAGGACGCACTCGGAGGCGCGAACTCCGCCACGCTCTCCCAGCGGCTCAAGATGCTCGAGGACGAGGACCTCATCGAGCGGCGCGCGATCAGCGCGGTGCCGCCGTGGGTCGAGTACTCGCTCACGCCGAAGGGCAGCGAGCTGCGCACGGCGATCTCGGGCATCGACCGCTGGGCCGATCGCTGGGCCGCTCCCACGCAGTGAGCCACCCGGTCGCGGAGGAGCGCCCGGCCGCGCACGGAGACGCCCTCAACGGGCTGCGCGCGGCGATCGCCGACGCCCCGAGCCCCGACGCCGCGGCCCAGCGCGTGGTCGAGCTGCTCCACGACCGCTTCGCGCACTACGACTGGGTCGGGATCTACTGGGTGGACGCGAACGACCTCGTGCTCGGCCCCTGGATCGGTCCGGAGCCGACGGAGCACACCCGCATCCCGATCGGGACTGGCGTCTGCGGCGCGGCCGCCGCGTCCGGGCGGACCGAGATCGTCCCCGACGTCGACGCCGACCCGCGCTACCTCGCCTGCTTTGCCACGACGCGCAGCGAGATCGTCGTGCCGATCTTCGAGGGCGGCGAGGTCACGGGCGAGATCGACGTCGACGGCTCGGACCTCGACGCGTTCGACGAGATGGACGCCCGCTTCCTCGAGGAAGTCGCCGCGCTGGTCGCTCCGCTGCGACCTCGCCCGTAACCGGCGCCGTACCGCATCGGTGAGATGGCCGCCACCGATCCCGGTCCATTCGAGCGCGTCTACGACCAGCACGTGGTCGGGATCTATCGGTTCGTGTACGCCCGCGTCGGCAACCATCCCGATGCCGAGGACCTGACGGCGCAGGTCTTCGTCCGCGCCGTCGAGCAGCTCGACACGAGCCGGGATCCGGGCCAGATCGCCGCCTGGCTGTACCGCGTCGCCCACAACGCCACCGCCGACCACTGGCGTGCCTTCTACCGCCTGCCCCTCGTCGGGACCGATCACGTCGCTCCCGGCTGGGAGCCGGCCGAGCCGGCGGATGCACCGGTCGACGACGACGAGCGGGCGACCATTCGGGTCCAGGCGCTGCTTCGCCGCCTCCCCGATCACTACCGCCGCGTGCTCGAGCTGCGCTTCCTCCAGCGGCTCAGCGTCGCCGAGACCGCGCGCGCCATGGGCATCAGCAACGGCAACGCGCGGGTGCTCCAGTACCGGGCCCTGCGCCGCGCCGCCCTCCTCGAGGAGCCGGTCGATGGCTGACCGCGAAGTCCCCGAGAACCGCGACCTGGACGCCGCCGAGCGCTTCGACGGCTACCTCGACGCGCTGCTCGGCGACGGGCGGCCATCGCCCGAGGCGGTCGGCGACCGCGACGAGGCCGAGATGGCTCGGATGGCGGCCGAGCTCGCCGCGACCGGTCGGCCGGGCGCGGAGTCCGCGCCGGATCCGGCGTTCGTCGAGCAGCTCCGGCGCCGGATGCGCGAGGCCGATGCCGGCATCGACGCCATCCGCCAGCCGCCGCCCGTGCGCGAGCAGGCGGCGGCCGCCGCGGGCACCGCGCGCTGGCGGCTCTCGCGACGCCAGCTGCTGCAGGCCGGCGTCGGGGCCGCCGCCGGGATGGCCGCCGGCGTGATCGGCGTCTCGATCGCCGGCGAGGCGCAGCGGCGCCAGACGCTCGGGGACGACGGGCCGCTGGTCACAGGCGAAGGCTTCTGGGTCGATGTCGCCCGGCTCGCCGAGGTGCCGCCGGGGAGCGCCGTCCGCTTCAGCACCCCTGCGTTCGACGGCTTCGTCGTGAACGACGCGGGGGCGGTGCGGGCGCTGTCATCGGTCTGCACGCACATGGGCTGCACGCTCCACTTCCGACCGGACTGGCAGGACCTGCGCTGCCCCTGCCATGGCGCGAGCTTCGGGCTCGACGGCCGGCTGGCGAACGGCCGCCGCGCGTGGCGCTCGGAGGGCCCGTACCGCGGCGACGCGCAGGCCTACGAGATCGAGCTGCCGGATCTCGTGCGGCCCGAGGTCAAGGTGGAGGACGGGGTGATCAAGGTCTGGACCGCGCAGGCCTAGACGAAGAGGATCTCGAACAGCAGCCGGACGACGCCGGGGAGCGCCAGGATCACGAGGACGATCGCGATCACGATGCCGGCATACAGGAACAGCGACAGGTCCGGCGGCTCCGCGCGCTCCGGCGGCGGGGTCAGGCGCTTCGGCAGGTGCGACGGGCGCCGCGGGCGCTGATGCTCGTACTTGCGCGGCTCCGACAGGTCCGGAAGCTTGATCGACGGCGTCGGCACGGCTACTCGTAGACCTCGGGGTTGATCGGGTTCGGCAGCCGCTCCCCGCGCAGCCCCGCCAGCAGGTTCGCGGCGGCCATCGCCGCCATCTTGCCGCGGGTCGCACCCGACGCCGACGCGATGTGCGGCACGACGACGCAGTTCGGCAGCGCCACGAGTGGGTGGTCGGCGGGCAGCGGCTCGGGCTCCGTGACGTCGAGGCCGGCGGCGAAGATCTCGCCGTCGTGCAGCGCGCGCTCGAGTGCCGCGGGGTCGACGACCGGGCCCCGCGACGTGTTGACGAGCACGGCGGTCGGCTTCATCGCGCGCAGCGCGGCGTCGTCGATCAGGTGATGGGTCTCATCGGTCAGGTTGACGTGCAGGCTGACGAAGTCGGACTCCCGCAGCAGCTCGTCCATCTCGACCCGCCGCGCCCCGAGCTCGGCCTCCTCCTCGGGCGTGGCCGCATGGACGTCGTGGTAGACGACGCGCATCCCGAAGCCGCGGCCCCGGCGGGCCATCTCGCGACCGATGCGGCCGAACCCCACGATTCCGAGGGTGGCGCCATGGACGTCGACGCCCATGAGCAGCATCGGTCCCCAGGTCTTCCATCGGCCGTCGCGGACATAGTCGACGCTCTCCGGAATCCGCCGCGCGGCGGCCATCAGCAGGGTGAAGGCGAGGTCGGCAGTCGTCTCGGTCAGCACGCCGGGCGTGTTCCCTGCCGGGATCCCGCGTCGCGTGCACGCGGCGACGTCGATGTTGTCGAAGCCGACCGCGAAGTTGCTCACCACCTTCAGCTGCGGCCCGGCCGCGTCGAGCAGCTCGTCGTCGACCGGATCGGTGAGCAGCGTCAGGAGGCCGTCCTTGCCGGCGGCGCGGCGGAGCAGCTCGTCGCGGGGCGGCGGCAGCTCATCGGTCCACAGGTCGACCTCGCAGGCCTCCCGGACGGGGTCGAGGCCCTCGTCGGGGATGAGGCGCGTGACAAGGACCTTGGGGAGTCCGTCAGCCGTCACCGATTACCTCGGCGGACAAGCAACAGACAACGAGGCCACGGTTCGCGGTCGGAATGTGCCCCTCGTGACAACCCGCAGGGACGAACGGGCCGGTTCGAGCGCTTCGTTGGCCGTTAGTTGTCGGGAGCGGCAACTCCGGAGCAGCACAACGCCTCACGAGGCCGCCCCGACGAGCTCCCCGGTTCGCTCGAGCTTGGCCAGCGACTCGCCCATGCGGTCGAGGGCCGCGGCCAGGTTCTCGCGTGAGTTCGCGTAGCTGAAGCGCAGGTGCCCCTCGCCGTGGGCGCCGAAGGCGGTGCCACTGAGGCCGCACACGCCGGCGTCGTACAGCAGGTGGTCGGCGATCTCGTTGGAGGTCCGCCCGAAGGAGCTCACGTTCGGGAACGTGTAGAACGCCCCGTGCGGCATCACGCAGGTCACGCCCGGGATGGCGTTGAGACCGTCGACCATGAGCTGGCGGCGGGCGATGAACTCGGCGCGCATCGCATCGGCGGAGTCCTGCGGGCCGGTCAGCGCCTCGATGGCGCCGAACTGGGCGAAGGCGTTCGTGCACGACACGCTGTTGATGACGAGGCGGCTGAAGGCCTTGCTGAGCCACTCGGGCACGATCCCGTAGCCGAGGCGCCAGCCGGTCATGGCGAACGTCTTGCTGAACCCGTCGAGGGTGATCGTGCGCTCCGCCATGCCGGGCAGCGTCGCGATGCTCAACGGCTCGCCGGAGTACTGGAGGCGGCCGTAGATCTCGTCGGCGAGGACGACGAGGTCGTGCTCGACGGCCAGCTCCGCCAGGCGGCGGATGTCCGCATCGGTCAGGATCGAGCCGGTCGGGTTGTGGGGCGAGTTCGTGATCAGCAGCTTCGTGCGCGGCGTGATCAGGCTCGCGACCTCGTCGACGTCCATCCGGAAGTCGTCGGTCTCGCGCAACGGCGCGGCGACGGCGGTCCCGCCGACGTAGCGGGCCATCGACTCGTAGATCGGGAAGCCGGGGTTCGGATAGATGACCTCGTCGCCATCCTCGATGAGCGCAAGCAGCGCGTAGAACATGATCGGCTTCGCGCCGGGCGTGACGACCACCTGGTCGGGTGACACGTCGATCCCCTTCCACCGCTTCACGTCGGCGGCGATGGCCTCGCGAAGGGGCTGGATCCCGACGGCCGCGGTGTAGTGCGTCGCGGCCTCGTCGAGCAGCGCCGTGGCGGCTCGCTCCGAGACGTTTCGCGGGGTGTCGAAGTCCGGCTCACCCATCTCGAGGTGGATGACGTGGCGGCCGGTGGCCTCCAGCGCGCGGGCGCGGGCGGCCGCCTCGAAGGCGGTCTCGGTCCCGATGCGCTCCATGCGGCTCGCGAGTCTCACGGTGCGACCTCAGCTAACGACGGCCTGATCGGGCTCGGGAAGGTTCTCTAGTGTACCGATGCCTTCGGTTTCGTGGCCATCGGTCGCCGGGCGACTAGCTTCGGGCTCATGGCAACGCTGTGGACAAACATTGCGCGAGTGGGAGGTCACTCATGTTCTGGCGACGCGACGCGGTCTATCGATCCGTGGGATGGCGGATTGGTATCTCGATCGCTGCTTCTGCCGCCATGCTGACCGGCTGCCCCGTTACCGAGATTCCCGGGCGAACGATCGAATTGCTGAGCAACGATGGGACACGGGCGGAGCTGACCGTTGTCGACGAGTCGGGATTGCTGGCGAACGCCCACTCTGCGCCAGAGCCGGGGAGCGGCAGTGACTTCGAGGTGATCTCAGTCCCCGGCACATCCGACCAACTGAGGGTGAGCTGGATCGCTTCGCCCTGCCAAGCCACGCCGCGACTCGTCGTCGCTGGCGCCACGCTGAACGACCTTCAGGTCGACTTGGACGCGGGGCCGATGCCTCCCGACATCGAGTGTCCGGACATCGGAGTAGGTTTCTCCGTCGACCTGGAATTCGAGGGAGATGTAGAAGCGGACGAGGTCGCGAGTCGCCGGACAGACCGTTAGCGCCATCCGTGATCGAAGCCTGCGGCACCTCCGCCTGGGCTGGGCACCGGCAACGTTGCGCCGCCCTATCCACTATCCCATCGGACCCATTGCCAGCACGCGCACGCTCCTTGCTATACTTTCCAGAGCGAATCACGACACCGATGCGCCCCCGGCTCTACAGGGTGGGGGCGCCAGCAGGAGAAGCCAAGCACCATGACGATGTCCGAGACTCCTCGCGACCCGATCCCGATGACCGGGGCGGTCCCGACCGGTGGGTTGCTCGTATCGGTCACCGAGGCCGCCGCGAAGAAGGTGCTCGAGCTCCGGGAGCGCGAGGGCAAGGCCGATGCGCGCCTTCGCCTGTTCGTGAAGAGCGGTGGCTGCTCGGGCTTCAGCTACGGCCTCGCCTTCGACGACAAGGTGAACGAGGGCGACCGGGTAGAGGATCACGCCGGTGTGGCGGTCGTGATCGACCAGTTCAGCCAGCAGCACGTCGACGGCGCCGAGATCGACTACGTCGACTCGCTGATGGGCTCGGGCTTCGCAATCAACAACCCGAACGCGGTCAGCAGCTGCGCCTGCGGCTCCTCGTTCAACACCGATGGCTCACCTGCCAAGGCCGGCGGCTGCGCCCACTGATCCGACCTTCCTCCGCGTCGAAGCCCCGGCCATGCGCCGGGGCTTCTTCGTGCCCGCGGGTCGCGCTGCTCGCGATTCCCGCCCCACGGGCGTAACGGCGCATCAGTGTCCGAATTCCCATCCCACGGCAGGCCTGGCCGAGGTGGAGGCTGCTTCGCATGCAAAGCCGCCCGCCCCACGGGATTTCCGGCCAATCAGTGGCCGATACGCCCGCCCCACGGGATCCGGGCGTGACGCCAGCCGGTAATATGCTCGGGTGAGTAGCACGTTTGGCCCGGAGCCGACGCGCGCGGAGGCGCTGCGCCGCTCGTTCGCACAGGCGTGGGGCGAGATCGGTGCAGCCTGGGGGGTGGCGCCGTCGACCGCCAGCGTCCAGGGATACCTGCTCGTCTCGGACGGGCCGCTCTCCGAGCCGGAGGTGCGCCGCGCGCTCGGCATGAGCCACCGGGCCGCCAGCCTCGCGCTGGCCCAGTGCGAGGAGTGGGGCCTGATCGTGAAGGCCGAGCTCCCTCGCCGCTCCGGCCAGCGAGGCCCGGCGGCGACCGCCTGGAACGTCGTGGACGATCACTGGGAGTGGTTCCGCCGCGTGGCCATGGCGCGCAAGGAGCGCGAGACCGATCCGGTCCTGCCGGTCATCGAGCGCTGCGTCACGGAAGCCCGCGGGCTGGCGGCGAAGGAGTCCGATCCCGAGCTCGCACGGCTGGGCGACCGGTTCGCCACGCTCCTCGCCTTCGTCGAGCGCTTCGATCGTGGCGTCGAGATCTTCGTCCGCGGCGACGCGCGAGCCATCGAGGGCATCTTCGCCGCGCTCGCCCAGCTCGACGACGCGACCGTCGATCGCCTGTGGAAGCTCGTCGGGGAGCTCGGACCGGAGGACACCGTGCGCGCCGCCGAGTCGCTCGCCACGCTCTCCCCCGCCGCCGCGCGACGCCTGATCAGCCTCGCCGACCAGCCGGTCCTGCGGAAGCTCGTCGGCCTCGCCTGAGGCCCCGCTACTCGCCGGAGCCGTCGTCCTCGAATACCGATGCGCCCGCGGTGACGCCAGCGGTGGCGCCGCCACCCAGCGTCGCCGGCAGGGGTCGCGGGACGGCGACCGGCCGGACGTGCCGCTCGACAGTCTCGCGCGTCCCGGCGATCCCGAGCTCGTCGAACAGCAGGCCGAACTTCGCGCGCAGGTTGTCGCCGATCTGCGCGGCGCTCTCCTCGGGCAGCGTCCATAGCTGGCGCTTGAAGGGACCGATCGCCTTCTTGCGCGTCTTGTAGAGGAACTGCTCCTCGGTCTCGCCGGGCTTGCGCTCGTCGGCGCAGTTGCCGACGCACCAGTCCAGCATCTCGGCGCGCAGGTCGGCGGGCAGGCCGCCGTCGTCGTACAGGATGTTCTGGAAGCCGGTCGCGAGGTGGATCTCGGCCGTTCCGTTCGATGGGAACTGGTCGAACGCCGACTCGGGCAGGGTCGAGGCGCCGTGCTGGACGCAACCGGCCATGCCGTACTCCTCGCGCGCCACGGTGCTCAGCCGACGGAGCGTGTCGAAGTCGATGCTCACTTCGGCCACGCTGCCGTCCGGCAGGACGACCCCGCCATGGCTCGTCCCGGTCTGGACGCTGACCTTGCTGATCGGCTCGATCGAGCCGCATCGGTCCAGGTAGCCGTCGAGGTAGGCGCGCAGCTCCTCCTCGGTGGAGTTCGACTTCCCGACCTCGCCGATCTCGCCGCCGACGCTGATCGTCACGCCGTCGGGCTGGAGTGAGCGGATCAGCCGCGTCAGCTCGGCGGTGTTCTCGGCGTTGACGCGTTGCTGCTCGGCGACCGTCGGCTGCGAGAGGTCCACCAGCGTCGACGAGTCGATGTCGACGTTCAGGAACCCGGACGTGACCGCCTCGCGCGTGAGGTCACGCAGCCCGTCGAGCTCCCCATCGGGATCCGATGCCCATTTCGTGGCGTTGAACTGGAAGTGATCGCCCTGGAGGAAGACCGGCGTGCTCCAGCCGCTGCGGAGGGCGGCGGCCAGGATGACGGCGGTGTACTCGGCCGGTCGCTGGTCGGTGTAGGCCATCTCGCTCTTGGCGATCTCGAAGATCACGGTGCCCGCGTCGCGCTCGAGGGCCGCGGCGAAAGCCTGGCGCGCGGTCAGGTACGCCGCGGCACGCACGTTGATCGCCGGCACGGTGAACGCGGTCGCCGGAACCTCGCCTCGGCCGCGGGCGCGGTACAGGTCATGGATCGACGCCGACCCGCAGCCGAGGGCCTGCGACGCGCTCCAGATGACCCAGCGTGCCGCGTCGCGTAGTCCGGCATCCTCGTTGAAGACCGCCTCGAACACGAGGTCGTCCATGAGCGCGCCACGCAGGGCCGCCTCGTCGTGGACGGTCAGCCCTGTCGGGCCAATGTCGGCGACGCCGGCCAGCCGGGCGCGCAGGTCCGTATCGGTCGCGATGCTCACGGGCCCATCCTAGCGAAGCGCCGAAACGAGCGTGAATGCGAGGAGGGGCGCGACGAGCAGGCCGAGCGCGGCGGCCAGGAGGTACCAGTCACGGGCGGCGCGCGCATCGGCGACGCCTCGAGCGAGCAGGCCGCCCGTCCACCAGCGCACGGCGCTCAGGCCGACGACGTAGATCGTGGCGGCCAGCGCCACGACGGCCACGGCGAAGGGCCTGACGTCGTCGCAGTCGCCGAAGGCCAAAGGCCCGCCTGGAGGGCACTCGGCAGAGACCTCGAGACCGATGAGGATCGCGGCGGCACCGAGGACGAGTGCCGACCAGGCGAGGTGCCCGAGGAGCGAGCGGCTCAGCGGATGGCCGGATTGCCGGCGCGACTCAGCCGGGCGGCCTCCTCGGCATCGCGACGCGTGATGCGCCGGTACTCGAAGTACAGGTAGACGCAGGCCGCCGCCCCGAGCCCGGCGACGATCGTCCCGAACGCGACCGCCACGAGGGTGATGGTCACCGGCCAGAACGAGCCGCCCGCCAGGTTGAAGGCGAGCAGCGGGATGAGCAGCAGCACGACCATCAGGTAGTTGAGCCCGATGAAGATCCGGATGGTCGACCAGCCGATGCCTCGACGGCCGCGCGCGGCCTGGATGCCGATGGCGAGGATGACGATCAGCGCGAAGTTGCCGCCGGCCACGCCGTTGGCGATGAGGAAGCCGAGATCGTCGCTCAGCCGCAGGAACGGCAGCTCGACGGTGACGAGGTAGTAGACGTAGTTGGGCACGTAGGTCATCAGGAAGTAGATGAACAGGAACAGCGGCACGCCCTTCAGCACGGCCACCAGCCACGTCTCGTGGCCGTACAGGAACCAGCTCATGAAGTCGTCCGCGGAGGCCAGCAGCCGGTTGATGCCGCCGCGCGGCCGGTAGACGGGGTACGTGCCGGTGCTCATCGAGTCGTGCGCCTCACTCGCCGGTCTGAGCCAGCAGGAACGTGATCAGCGCCTGCATCTGGCTCTCGTTGATCTGGTCTTCGCTGTGCGGCGGCATGCCGGTCGCCTCGCCCCCGTTGTAGTTGCCCGCCGAGTCGCGGATCCACAGCTCGAGGAAGTTGCGCGGGTCCTCCTCGAAGTCCGCGATCATCTGCTCCGTGTCGGACGGGGTCGGGAAGTCGCCGCCGAAGTCGGTGATCGGGCCGTTGCCGATGGTCGAGATGTCCGGCCCCGCGCTGCTGCCGGTGAGGTCCGGTCCATGGCATCCGGCGCAGCCGGCCGAGCTGAAGACGCCCTGCCCCGCCTCGACGGTGTCCTCGACCTCCTCAGGCGCCTCCGCGGCCGCCTCCTCGGCCCAGCCCTCGACGAGAGTCACGACCGCCTCGATCTGCTGGTCGTTCAGAGGGCCGCCGACCTCGGAGCTCCACGCGGGCATCGGCGAGTTCACATTGCCCGACACGACGACGCCGCCGTAGCTGACGGCAAGGTGCACGTACTCTGGGTTGACCCGCAGCTTCTCGGCCAGGCTGGCGGTGCGCAGCGACGGCGCGCTCCGCCCGTCGGGGTCGTTCGGGATCTCGCCGCCCTCACCGTCCGCGCCGTGGCAGCGAGCACAGCCCGCAGCGGCCGGCTCGGTCTCGTCGTCGCTGAAGATGACCTCGCCGAAGTGCGCCAGCTCTTCCTCGTGCTCGGCGGCCAGCGATTCGCGGCGGGCATTGTCGGTGAACCAATAGATCAGCGTGAAGGCGCTGAGCAGCAGGGTGATCAGGACGCCGATCGACTTCAGGCGCATCGGCTAGCCCGAGCAGGTGCCGGAGATGTCGCCCGTGCCGCGCTCGTCGAAGGTGACGGTGCCCGGCGGGGGTCCGGAGACGACCTCGGCGGTATTGACGACGTAGGCGCCGTTGGCGACGCTGATCGGGAAGTGGTCCATGCCGCGCGGCGCCGGGCCGTCGCGCTTTTCGCCGAGCACCGAGTACTTCGATCCGTGACACAGGCACTCGAACCAGAAGCTGACCTCGCACAGCTGCGGCACCTGGCAGCCGAGGTGCGGGCACTTGCGCCACAGTGCCAGCACGGATCGGTCCGGCAGCGGCAGCTCCTCGTCGACGTCCGCGCCCGGATCGGTGATCGGCTCGGGCGGCGGACCCTCGGCCTCGACGCGCGCCATGGCGGCCGGCACGTTGACGAAGAAGAGGTTGGCCTGGTTGTAGATGAACGGCAGTCCCTCCGCCCAGGAAGGGTTGAGCGCGGCGATGTCCTCCGCCGTGCCGAGCGTGATCTCCGCGCCGAGCCCCTCGCTCAGGTTCGGCCACAGGAACCACAGCGAGGCGCCGAGGAACTCGAGCGACAGGACGCCGACGCCGACGCCGAGCATGCGGCGCATGAACGTGCGCCGGGTGATCTCGCCGACCGGCGGCCCGGGGACGTCGCCGTACGACTGCTGCAGGCTCATAGGTTGAAGAAGAGCCCTTCCCACGGCCAGACCCAGTTCCAGCCCGGTCCGCGGAAGAAGGATCCGATGAAGGTCGTAAGCAGCCCACCGATCATCAGGCACAGGAAGAAGACCCACATGAGCTTGCGGTCGCGCGCGGCCTTGTACGGCGAGCGATCGATGTACGGGATCGCGGCGAGGCCGAGCAGGTAGAACGTCGGCACCACCACGCCGGCGACCGTCGCGTTGAAGTAGCTGAGGATCTCCTGCAGGCCGAGGAAGTACCACGGCGCCTTGGCGACGTGCGGCGTGACGGCCGGATTGGCCATCTCCTCGAGGGGAGCGCGGATGAACACGGACGTGATGACCAGCAGGACGAGGATCAGCGTCGACATCACGAACTCGGCGCGCAGGAGATGCGGCCAGGTCAGGACGGTCTCGTCCGGGCGCTTGTCGACGCGGACCATCGACTCCTGCTTGACGTAGGCGAGCAGGCGGAAGCGCTCGGTGCCCGGGACGCCCGGCGGGCCGGGCAGCTTGGGGCCGGTGGTCGGCGCCACGATCGGCGCCCGATCCGGCGCCTGGGTCGGCGCGTTCTTGTCGGCGGTGCGGTTTGGCCGCTTCTCGATCGTCATCGGTCCGTTCTCAAGGCTACACCGGGCCGCTGATGCCGCCGTCCTTCCGGATTCGCCAGAAGTGGACGATCAGGAAGATAGCGGTGATGAGCGGGAACGCGATTACATGCATCACGTAGAAGCGCAGCAGCGTGTCGCCGCCGACCTGGATGCCGCCGAGCAGGAAGAAGCCGGTCTCGGGGCCGAGGATTGGCGCGTACTGCGCCATCTGCGTACCGACCGTGATGGCCCAGAACGCGATCTGGTCCCACGGCAGCAGGTAACCGGTGAAGCTGAGCCACAGCGTGCAGAACAGGAGCACCACGCCGACCACCCAGTTGAACTCGCGTGGTGGCTTGTAGGCGCCGTGATAGAAGACGCGGATCATGTGCAGGAAGACGGTCAGCACCATGAGGTGCGCCGCCCAGCGGTGCATGTTGCGCACGAAGCTGCCGAACGCCACCGATGCCTCGATCGCCTGGATGTCCTGGTAGGCGTCGCTGATCGAGGGCACGTAGAAGAACATCAGATACAGGCCGGTGACGGTGAGCGCCAGGAAGAGGAAGAAGCTGATTCCGCCCAGGCAGAACGTGTACGTGTAGCGCACCGCGTGGCGCTTCACGCGCACCGGGTGCAGGTGCAGGAAGACGTTGTTCATCACCGCCAGCGCGCGCGTGCGGCTGGTCGACGGGTACGGCTGGCGGAAGAGGCTGCGCCAGACACCCGACTCCGTGACGACGCGAACGATCGGGTTGCGCTCGCCGTTGCTCATCGGTCGACCGCCATGCCGGCCTGCTGGCCGACCTGTCCGAGGACGTTGTCCTTGTAGCTCTCCAAGAGCACCTTCCCGTCAGGCGTGAACCGCTCGAGCTCGAGCCGGTCCATCGTGATGCAGTTGGTGGGACACCGCTCGACGCAGAGGTTGCACCGGATGCAGCGCTCCTCGTCGATGATCATGGCGATTCCGCGCGGCCACGACTGGAAGAAGTCCTGCTCCGGGTCGTCGCCGCCGACCTGCGCCTTGTCGACCATGTAGATGACGCCCTCTGGGCAGACGTCGGCGCAGAGCCCGCACAGGATACAGCGGGGCCCGTCGATGTTGATGTTGTGGTTGCACTGCAGGCAGCGCGTCCCCTCCGCGATCGCTCCGCGCGTGTCGTAGCCGACCTCGACGAGGCTGGTGAAGTCGCGGCGCAGCTCCGGCGGCGCCATCGGGATCTCCTGGCGCCGGGTGGCCTCGTAGAAGCGCGGCATGTCGTGGTCGAGGCTCTGGGTGATGACAGCGCGGTTGATGACCGGCAGCTCCTCGAGCTCCTCGCCTCGCACGCCGGCCAGCCATCGGTCGACGGCGCGCGCGGCCCGCCGCCCGAGGCCCGCCGCCTCGATGATCGTGGCCGGGCCGGTCACGAAGTCGCCGACCGCGAACACGCCGTCGACGCTTGTGCCGAACGTATCGGCGTTGATGACGACGTTGCCGCGGTTGAAGTCGAACGACAGCTCGTTCATCGGCCGCCCGCTGGCGTCCTTCGGGGTCGAGCCGTTCAGCGGCTCGGTGCGCCAGGACGAGAGCGACCCGCCGTCGACGACGGTGCGCGTGTCGACGACGCCGATGTGACGGTTGAGCTTTGCGCCGAACTCGCCGAGGACGTTGTTGTCCGAGGCCTGGCTCGTGCACGGGATGACCATGTCGCACGGGACCGTGAACTCGCTGCCGGGGATCGGCTCGGCGCTGCGGCGGCCGCTCGCATCCGGCGGCCCGAGGCGCGTGCGCTGGAAGACCATCCCGTTGACGTGGCCGTCCGCACCGGCGGTGACCTCGACCGGCGAGGCGAAGTACTCGAACTTCACGCCCTCGAAGCGGGTCTCGTGCTGCTCCTCCTCGTCGACGACCATCTCCTCCGGCCCGCGGCGGTAGAGGATCGTGGAGGACTTGGCGCCGAGCCTGAGCGCGGTGCGCGACGAGTCCATGGCGGTGTAGCCGCCACCGATGATGACGACATGGTCGCCGACCCACTGTGGCTGCCCGAGGTTCGCGCGTTTGAGGAAGTCGACGCCGTAAATGACGCCGTCGAGCTCCTCGCCGGGCACGTTCATGGCGACCGGGTACATGCAGCCGGTGGCGACGACGACCGAGTCGTGGCGCTCGCGCAGCTGCTCGAGAGTGATGTCGCGGCCGACCTCGACGTTGTAGTGGAACTGCACGCCGTGCTTGGCGACCCAGTTCACGTCGAGCTCGATGACGTCTCGTGGCAGCCGGAAGGCCGGGACGCCGATGAGGGTCGTACCGCCGCCCGAGGGGAGGGCATCGTAGAGGTGGACCTCGTGGCCCCAGCCGCCGAGCTCCTTGGCGGCGGCGAGGCCGGCGGGGCCGGCACCGATGACGGCCACGCTGCGGCCCGTCGGCGGCGCGACGACGACGTTGTCGGGCATGTTGTTGCCGTAGTGCCAGTCGACCAGGAAGCGCTTCATCGCACGGATGGCGAGCGGCTTGTCGATATCCGCGCGGCGGCAGGCCTTCTCGCAGGGCGCCGAGCACACGTATCCGCAGATGGCCGCGACCGGGTTCGGGTCGCGGGCGAGGATGTAGCCCTCCTCGAACCGGCCCTCCGCGGCCAGCATCAGGTAGCCGCGGCAATTCGTGTTGACGGGGCAGCCTTCCTGGCACTCGATGTTGCACTGAAGCCAGTCGACGCCGACCTCGGCCGTCTGGAACCTCAGCGGAATCGCGGTATCGCTGATCACAGTGTCGTCGTCGCTCTCTCCGGGCGGCGTTAGACCATCAGGCTGACAGGAGCGGCAAGATCGATGCTACCCGTTCGGTCGTGCGTGCTGCAAGGCACGGTGGGTCGCGGCCGCCGTCGATCGCGAGCGCTCGGCTCGTGGCCGGGCGCACGATGTCACTGAATATATCAATACTGATATAGCTCGTGACGGAAGCGGAGGCCCGCGGTTCGCGAGCGACCCCTCAGTTCGAGAAGTGCGCGGCCATCACCCGGCGCACGAGCGGGGCGGCGTCGGAGCCACCGGTGCCGAGCGGGATGAACGGCAGCACCGTGGCGACGCTGATCGTCGGATCGTCGGCGGGGGCGAAGGCCGGGAACCAGGCGTGCGGATCGGCGGTGCCCGTTTCGGCGGTTCCCGATTTGCCGGCCACGGGGATCCCGAAGCCGCCGAATGCGGCGGTGCCGGTGCCGTACGGGAGGGTGACGACGGCCTGGAGCGTATCGGTCACGAACGCGAGGTCGGCGGCGGCGACCGGGATGTCGTTGGCCACCTCGGGCTCGATCTCCTCGACGACCGTCCCGTCGCGGAGCGTGGCCGTCGTGACGATCCGCGGCGTCCACAGCGTCCCGCCGTTGCCGATGGCGGCGAACGCGTTCGCCAGCTGGAGGGGCGTGCCGAGGAAGGCTCCCTGGCCGATCGCGAGCTGCACCTGCTCGAATCCGGAGTACCCGCCGCGTCCGTTCTCGCGCAGCCATTCGTCGTCGGGAACGATCCCGGTCTCCTCGATCACGTAGCCGATCCCGGTCGGCGCCCCGAACCCGAAGTCCTTGAGGAGGTCGGTGAAGGCGGTCTCTTCGGTCTGGTAGACCTCGAAGGCGAGCGGCATGTAGGTCGTGTTGCAGCTGAACGCCATCGACTCGGCCAGCCCCACGGAACCGGGAAGCGAGTGGTCCATGTAGTTGCGGAACGTGAAGTCGCCGTACTGCCAGGTCGGCGGGCAGGGCCGGGTGCTCGCCGGCGTGACCACGCCGGTCTGGAGGCCGACGGCCAACGTGAACGGCTTGAACGAGGAGCCCGCCGGATACGCGGCGAGCACGGCCTTGTTGAAGATCTGGCCCTGGCCCGCAGGCGTGAGCGGGACCCCACCGAGCGTGGTGCCGATCGTCATCGAGTTCGGGTTGAAGGGCGGTTGGCTGGCGAGCGCCCACACGTCTCCGCTCTTCGGATCCACGACGGCGGTCGCGCCCTGCGGGTATGCCGCCAGGGCGTCCTGCGCGGCGAATTGGACCGATGGGCGGATCGTGATCGCCACGTTGGCGCCGGGCACCATCTCGGTCTCGAGCAGGACCGATGGCCGGCCCTCGGCCGGCACCGCCACGAGCGACCACCCGGGGGTTCCGCGCAGCAGCGCCTCCGCACCGAACTCGAGACCCGACCGGCCGACGACGTCGCCGGTCCGATAGCCGGCGTCCTCGAGCGTCTCCAGGTCGTCGGCGGTCACCTCGCTGACGTAGCCGATGGCCTGGCCGGCGAGCGCCTCCTGCGGGTAGACACGCTCACCGTCGAGATTGCGGGCCCAGACGGTGCCGTCCTCGCCGACGATCCGTCCGCGCCGGCCGAGCTCGCGGTCAAGCCGCAGCGTGCCGTCCGGCCCGAGCTCGGGGAAGAGCACTTCCGGGGACCAGCGCACGAGCCAGCCATCGGGCCCATGGACGAGGGTCAGCGCCCGCTCGAGATCGAGGTCACCGAACCGCTCGGAGGCGACCGCCAGCTCAACCGGCACCGAGAGCGCCGGGACTGGGCCCTCGAGTGGCTGCTCGGGATCGAAGGGCGGAGTGGTCGGCGAGGGCGTGGCCGATGGGTCGACGGTCGCGGATGGGTCCGGGGTCGGTTCGGGCCGGGGCGTCGGCGCGGGGAACGCGTCCGGACGCGGCTCGGCGGGCAGGCCGATCGTCTCGGGGAGGCCAACCGTCGCTTCGAGGTCCGCGACATCGGCCATCTCGGCAAAGGCAGCGTGCAGCTCGCCGAACGACTCGAGCGGATAGCGCTCGTGCAGGCCCGGGTCGAGCGATGCGTGCATCGCGGCGTAGTCGCCGGCCGCCCAGGCGGCGACGAATGCGTCGACGACCGCCGTGGCGGCATCGGGTCCGGCGGTTGGGAAGGTCGTCGGTCGCGGCGTGGGCTCCGGTGTCGGCGTGGCGCTGCAGGCGGCAAGCAGCAGGGTCAGCACTGCCGCGATCGGGCGGCGACCCCCTCGACCCGTCATCGGGCCAGCGTCACGCGGCGGAAGCCCTCGGCCGCCCGATAGCCGGCGCGTTCGCCGAGCTCCTCGCTCCGGCGCCTGACCCAGCGCTCGATATCGTCGAGCGACCGGAACTGGCTGGCATGGCGACCGAGTGCGGCGATCTTCGCCTCGAGCGTCTCGCCGATGTCGACGAGCTGGTTCGCCTCGTTCGTGCTCCACAGGAACAGCTCGGCGACCTTCCACGGGGAGAGGCCGGCCTCGATGTGCTCGCGGAAGTTCAGCGGGTCGCGCGCGGTCGGGAAGACGGCGTCGATCGCTGCCTGCCCCACCGCGCGATGGTCGGGATGGTTCACCCACTCGTTGTTCACGAACAGCACGGTCGGGTCATGGGTCATGACCACCTCCGGCCGAAGCTCGCGGATCGCCCGGGTGATCCGTTCGCGCAGCGCGAGCGTCGGGAGCACCTGGCCGTCGGGCTCGTCGAGGAACTCCACGCCGTCGACGCCGATCTCGGCCGCTGCGGCGCGCTGCTCGCGCTCGCGGAGCGCCCCGAGCTCGTCAGGGTCGGTGCTCGGATCGTCGCTGCCCTTGTCGCCACGCGTCGCGAGCAGGTAGCGAACGCTCGTGCCCTCGCCGACCCACCGGGCGACCGTGCCGGCGGCGCCGAACTCGATGTCGTCGGGATGCGCGGCAACGACGAGCACCCGCTCCGGTGTCGGCAGGCTGTCTGCGGGCATCGGTCAGCCGAGCGCCGCCTGCGGAGCGTGGGCTGCGGCGCGCAGGTGAACGAGGCGATCCCGGACACCATCGAGCGTGCGTGTCGCCCAGCCGATGACGTCGTCGTCATGGGTGAAGAGGATGATCTGGCGCTCCGCGCTCAGCTCGTGGAGGACGCCGAGCAGCTGCTGCTTGCGATCGGCATCAGCCTGGACGGTGACCTCGTCGAGCAGGAGCGGCGCCGTTTCGCCGGTCGTCACGAGGTACTGGGCCATGGCCACCCTGAGCAGGAGATAGATCTGCTCGCCGGTCCCCTCGGAGAGGAGCTCGACGGACGGCTGGCTCCGTTGCTGGGCAGGCGGTGGGCGCCACTGGCCCGTCTCCGCGTGCTTGACCCGGATCGAGAGGTCGGCGGGGTCGACGGTGGCCTCGGTGTAGGCACCGAGCGTCACCCGCGGGAGCCACCGCGTGATCTCCCTGGAGAGCACCGGAGCGAGGTCGCGGTGGACGCGTTCCTCGGCGGCGACCAGCAGGTTCATGGTCTGCTCGAGCACCCGCTGAAGACCGATGACCCTGGCCAGCTCGGCGGTCGCGTCCTCCAGCGCCTCCTCGGCCTCGGTGACGTCGGGCAGGTCGCGCTGGATCTCGGCCAACGCCCCGCGCTGCGTGCTCGCCTCCGCGTTCGCCCGGGTGAGCTCGTCGCGCTCGATCTCGAGCAGGGCCGCAAGATCGACGCGCATCGCGAGCTCGGCCAGCACGTCGGCATCGACCTTCGACGCCAGGCTCGTTGCGCGCGCGGCGGCCACCTCGGCCTCGGCTCGCAGCTGCTCGAGCGGCCGGCCGTCGAGCAGGGACGTCAGCTCGTGCCACTCGGTGAGGGCATGGTCGGCCCGCTCCGCGTCTGCGGCCCGCGCGCCACGCCAAGCCATGAGGGCCTCGGCCAGGTCGTCGGGCGGCACGTCCACGGCCAGCCCGACTTCCGCGCCGATCGCGCGCAGTGCCTCTTCGGCGCGCGCAGACGATCGGCCGGTCTCGGCGGCGGCGGCCTCCGCCTCGCGCCGAGTCGCCAGCGCGCGCTCGAGCGCGAGGCGGTCGCCCGCCCGGCGTGCCTGCCCGGCACGCTGCCGGCATGCCGCCTCGTAGGCAACCATGGCGGCGATGGGGTCGGCGCCGACGGCCTCGGCCGCCCGTGCGGCGAGGGCGTCGCGCAGCCCGGCCGTCGCCCGCTCCCGACGGCCGTCCAGGTCGGCGCGGTGCGCGTCCCAGGCGGCTGGCCTCGCGCTCGCCCCGAAGCCCCGCCGCAATGGCGTCCGCACGCCTGTCGACCTCGTCGGCATCCACCGGCAGGCCGAGCCCGCGGGCCGCCTGCGCCGCCGCGTCCCGTTCCGCGCGAGCCGCGTCGCGTGCCATCGTGACCGGAGCGAGCGCAGCGCGGGCGCGCTCGACCTCGTCCCGACCCTTGGACCCGCGTCGGGCGCGCCACGCCAACGCGCCGAGCCCCGCGGCCAGCGCGGCGGCGGCCGCTGCCACGAGGGGTTGGCCGATCGCGAACGCGGCGAGCGCGACGGCGGCGGTCGCCGCGGCAGCGGCGACCCAGGCGACACCGCCGCGTGCCGCGCGGGCGGCGCGAGCCTGCTCGGCGCGACGCAGCTCCGCCTCGAGCTGCGGCTGCGGATCGGGGTCGGGCGTTCGGAGTCGCCGTGCGATGCCGCGCAACTCGTCCTCGCCCGGGCCGATCGGGGTATCGGGTGGGACCGGACGGGGCCCGAGCAATCCGAGCGCATCCTCGGCGCGATCCAGCGAGCGTCGCGCCTCGAGCACCGAGGCGTCGACCTCGAGGTCGCCTTCCGGTGGCACGGGCAGCGCTGCAAGCTCACTCTCGAGCTCGGCGGCGCTCGTGCCGGTGAGCGGCTCCGGCCGCGGTCGCGACCGCCAGGCGTCGAGCGCCCCGGCAACGGCATCCGCGCGAGCGTCACGGTCGGCGAGCCCGGCGGGCTTGGTGGGGTGACGCTCGGCGAGGGCGACGGCACGCTCGGCGCGATGGGCGAGATCGGCGGCGGCGCGATGGGCGAGTGCCGCCTCGATGCCGGCGACCCTCCGCGCCTGCGACTCGGCCCCTTGTTCGGCAGCATCCGCGTTGAGGCTGGCATCGATGAAGGCCGCGAGGCGTTGCCGCGCATCCGCAACCGCCACGCGCGCCAGATCCGCCCGCTCCTTGGCCGCACGGAGCGGGCCGCGCGCGCCCTGGCGATCGACCCCGACGCGGTCGCGGCGGAAGGCCTTCAGGCGCTCGCGGGCTTCCGCGGCGGTCGCATCGGTCCCGCGCGTGGCGGCAGCCCGCTGCATGTGCTCCTGGAGTGAGGCTGCCGTGTCGCGGCTCGCAATCGCGGCGATCTGGGCCTGGCCGACGCAGATCGTCGCGGCGAATGCCTCGCGGTCGAGCCCCAGCCAGCGCGAGGCGTCGGGCGTGCCGTCCATGATCTCGTCGGAGACGTCGCGGCCGAGGACGACATCGGTGGCGCGGCAGGCGACCTTGCCGGCGAGGTCCTGGCTGATCTCGATCGTTCGGCCGTCGTCGAGCGCGAGGCGTACCTCGACCGCCCAGCGGCCGTCGCCGTCCCACGGGCGGTGGCGCTCCTCGAACGCGGCATCGACCTTCGTCCCGGCACCGCGGCCGCGTCGCACCCCGCACACCCCGGCGCGGATGGCCGCGTGCCAGCTCGACTTGCCGGCCTCGTTCGGGCCGCTGACGACGGTGAACCCCGGAGCCAGCTCGAGCGACTCACCGCTGAACGGTCCGAACGCGTGGGCAGTGACCCGCTCGATGCGCACCGCTACACCACCTCCAGGTCGCCGCGACCCTCGAGCGCGCGCAGCCCGGTGAGGATGACCCGCCGTTGCAGCTCCGGGTCGGCGATCTCCGCGATCGCCGAGCGCACGAACTGCCCGCGAACCGTCGACTCGGCGCCGATCCCGGCGAGGTCGTACCCGATCCGCAGACCGCCCGCGCGTACCACCAGGCCATCGAGGTGCTCGCCGACTCGCTCGAGCTCACGGACGTCGAGCTGGACCGACGGCGCCAGCTCGCCCGCCAGGGTGACGCGCACGCAGCCGGCCAGCGGCGCGAGGCGCTGGCGAACGATGGCGGCCACTTCATCCGAGTGCGTGGCTCGGTCGACGTCGACCTCGAGGTCGTGGACCTCGCTGACCGCCACCACGTGGCGCTCGCGCGTGACGCTGCCGTCGTCGCCGACGGTCGCGATCACCGCGGCGCGCTCGCCGGTCTCGCCGAAGTCGAGCGGATCGGGGTTGCCCGGGTACGTGTGGCGCTCGGCATCGCGCGGCACGTGGTAGTGGCCGAGGAAGGCGTGGGCGAGGCCGGTCGCGGGCAACTCGGCGGCGTCGAACGGGGCGTGCGGTGCCTTGCCCGACTCCTGCCAGGCGAGGGCGGCCCGCTCGGAGGCGTGCGCCAGAGCGACGCTCACCCCGCCCCGGTCGACACGGAAGCCGGCAAACAGGTCGTCCGTGTTCGCGGGCGCACGATGCGCGGCGCCCCACAGGGTCAGGCCGTCCACGAGCTCGACGGGCCGCAGCTCGGCCTCGGTGAAGACATGCACGTTCTTCGACCACGAGACGAGTGCGTACGGGCTTCGGGCGCTGAGCCAGTCGTGGTTGCCGGGGGCGAGGAAGACGCGGCGATCGGTCCGCTCGAAGGTCGTGCGCAGGAACTCGACGGTGTCCGGGCCGATTCGGTCCTGCTCGAACAGGTCGCCCGCGCAGAGGATTGCGTCGACGGCCTCCGCCTCGGCGAGGGCCACGATGCGGCTGAGCGACTCGCGCCGGTTGCGGCGGCGGAGGCGGGCGGTCTCGGGCGGCGCCCAGGCGAACGGTGCGTCGAGGTGGAGATCCGCGAAATGGAGCAGCTTCATGGAATTCGCGTCAGGGTAGCCGACCGGACGCACCGAAAAGCCCGGCGCCCAACGCCGAGGGGCGGGGGCCGGGCGACGGAAGCGGCTGTGGTCGTGACACGGCCCGCCAAGCGTATCCGACGAGCGTGACAGCTCATCGGTCGCGAGGCGGGCCGTGTCGGTCCGTCTCAGGCGCCGAGCCGGCCGCTTCCCCCCATGCCGATCAGGGGATCGGGCCGGCCGGCGTCAGGCGCTGGCGCGGGTCAGACGGTGCGTCGCCCGCTGAGCAGCTGGAAGACGAGCACGATCGCCGCAATGACCAGCAGCAGCCAGATGAGGCCACCGCCGACTTGCCCGATCAGGCCCAACAGCCAGAGGACCAGCAGGATAGCGATGATCGTCCAGAGCATCGTTTTCTCCTCAATCGGTTCAGTCCCTCCCTGCGACGCCTTTCGGAGCCGCACGCGGACCTCCTTCGCACGATGCGTGCCAGCCCAGGCGAACGAGCGCTCGCTCGCCAGCCGTCAGGGAATGGGGTCGAGGAGCGTAACGAGCCCTAGCACGCCGAGGATCACGAGCAGCATCACGATGGCGACGAGGAGGCTGGCCAGGACCAAGCCGCCCCCTTCCTTCACGCGGCGAGCGCCTCCATCAACTGGTCGACGTGCTCGGCCGGCTTGACCTTGGCCAGGACGTGCTCGATCGTCCCGTCCGGTCCGATGACGAACGTGCTGCGCTCGTTGCCGAAGTAGTCCCTGCCGGCGAACGATTTGGGGATCCACACGCCGTACGCCTCGGCGAGCTTGTGGCCCTCGTCGGCGAGGAGGCTGAACGGCAGCGAGTACTTCTCGCGGAACTTGACGTGGCTCTTCACGCTGTCGGGCGAGACGCCGAAGAGCTGCACGCCGGTATCGGTCACGCGGGACCAGCTGTCGCGCAGCCCGCAGGCCTGGGCGGTGCAGCCGGTGGTGTCGTCCTTCGGGTAGAAGTACAGGACGTAGCGCGTGCCGGCGAGCGACTCGCTGGAGACGACGCTGCCGTCATCGGTGCTGAGGGTGAAGTCGGGTGCCGAGTCACCGGCGGAAAGTCGTGTCACGAGCGAGAGTCTAGCGTCGCGCCCGGATCGCCGGTCATCTCCTCGATCGCCAGGAGCACCGGCGGCAGCTCGCGCGGCTCCATGCCTGCCACCAACGCGTCGGCGAACACACCGATGCGGTCGTCCTCGGCCTCCGCAAGGTCGTGCCCGGCGCCAACCAACAGCTGGAGGACCGGTTCGTTGCCCGCCTCGGAGAGGACGGCGGTCAGCAGCCTCGACTCGTCGGGATCGGCCCAGGCGTCCCGCGTGCCGTGCGCGATCACGACGTGGCGGTGCAGCATCGTCGCCAGCGCCAGGGCCGGCGTGTGGATCGCCTGCTCCCAGCCGGCCAGCGACAGCCGGACCGATGCGTCCGCGACGCGCAGCTCGATCTCGGCCTCCCGCCGCACCGCCCGCTCGATGAGCTCCTCGGCGGCATCGTCGAGGGCGGCGACGACCGGGTGCTCGCGGTCCCTGCCGGTGCGCTGCCGCTCCGCGACCCCGCGGCGCAGGACGTCGCGGAAGGAGCGGGCCGGTGGACCGACGAGGCCGACGGCACCGATCGCCGGGTCGCCGATCGCCACGCTGATCGCGATCACCGCGCCCTCGCCGTGGCCCACGATCGCCGTCCGTCGCAGGTCGAGCTCGCGCCGGGAGCGCATCGCGCCGACCGCGTCGCGCGCGTCGTCAATGCGCGTGAACAGGTTGGAGGCGGCCCAGTCGCCGCCGGAATTGCCACAGCCACGCGGGTCGTAGCGAAGGCTGGCCACGCCGCGGGCGGCAAGCGCACCGGAAAGCCGCTCGAAGAGGCCGGCGCGCTCTCTCGCGCCGCGGTGCGCGAACCAGCCCTTGTGGCCCGTGGCGTCCCACCCGCCGCCTCGATCGCGCGGCAGCCAGCTCGGGACGAGCAGCGCCCACGGCAGGCGGCCATCGGTCTCGCCATCCGGCAGCGTCAGCGTCGCTGCCAGCCCGATGTCGCCGGCGCGAACGCGAATGTCCTCGGAGCGTGGCATCGGCCCGATGGTACGCTCGGCGCCGGGATGACCCAAGCCGAGCCGGTCCTCGCTCCGCCGCCGCAGCCGGTCCCGTTCGTCCCCGACCCGCGGGCGGAGCTCCCGGCCGCCGCCGAGGTCGTGGTCGTCGGTGGGGGCATGCTCGGCGCGTCGGCCGCCTACCACCTGGCACGGGCGGGAATGCGGCCGCTCGTCATCGAGGCCAACACGCCGGCATGGGGCGCATCGGGACGGAGCGCCGGCATGGCCCTGGCCGGCCTGGGCGGCCACTTTCCCCGGGTCACGAAGCTCGTGCAGGAGGCCGGGGGCCGCTCGATCCTCGATTACACGATGCGTTCGCTCGACATGCTCGAGACGTGGGACGCCGACCTCCCCGGCGGGATCGAGTGGGACCGGTTCGGGTCGCTCGACCTCGCCACCGACGAGGCGGAGGAGAAGCTGATCCGCCACATGGCATGGCTGCAGGCCGGCGAGGGTCTCGAGGTGCGCATCGTGATCGGCACCGAGCTCGACGACCTCGCGCCCGGCCTCGCGCCGGGGAGTGTTCGCGCCGCGAAGTGGACGCCGCAGGACGCGAAGCTCAATCCGTTCCGGCTCTGCCACGCGTTGCTCGACGCGGTCCGCGCCGCAGGCGGGACCGTCGTGACCGGCGTGCGGGTCGAGCGGCTCCTCGCGACGGGCGGCCGGGTGAGCGGCCTGGCGACGTCGCACGGCGAGCTCGCGACCGGCGCCGTCCTGCTCGCCGCGAATGCGTGGACGCCGGCACTGGCGCCGCATCTCGCGGCCAACCTGACGCCGATCCGCGAGACGGTCTGCGTGACCGAGAAGCTCCCGTTCAGCATCGGCCGGCCCGGCTTCGAGACGAACGGGTGCAACGAGTACTGGCGCCAGATGCGGACCGGGGAGGTCGTGATCGGTGGGTTTGCCGTCAGCGACGAGGGGATGGGCATCGGCTCATATTCGATGCGCGTGCGCCCCGGCGTCCCGCCGCGGCTGGCCGGGCTCATCGCGGCGCTCCATCCCCGCCTGGCCGATGCGCGAATCGAGCGCTGCTGGGCCGGGCTGCTCGACTTCGCCTCGCTCGAGATGCCGATGGCCGGACCCCTTCCCGCCGAGGACGGCACGCCGCTGCCGGGCGCCTTCGTCGGCGCCGGCCTGACCGGCCACGGCCATCCGTACGCACCGGTTCTCGGCATGCTCCTCGCCGAGCTCATCGCTCGCGGCCACGCGCAGACGCTGTCGCTCGAGCCGTTCGACCCGATGCGCTACGTCGGCGTCGCCCACGCGCCGACCTGGCTCGGACCGTTCCAGGGCGCCACCACGATCCCGCGCTGACTGCTGATCAACCCAGGAGCGGCCGCCACGTACCGATGGCGACGCTCGTCGCGATCGCCACACCGCCGAGCACGACCGCTCCGCCGATCCACGCCAGGTCGCCGACCGTCATCCGTTGCGGCCGCGCGATCGTGCGGCAGTCGCGGGCGCCGAAGCCGCGGGCCTCCATCGCAACGGCCATCCGCGACGCGCGTCGGATCGCCGCAACGAGCAGCGCCATCAACCGTCCGCCGAGGAGGCGAACCGCGGCAACCGGCGATCGTCCAGCCTCGACGCCACGGGCGCGCCGCGCCAGGCCGATCGTCCGCCAGTCGCGGGCAAGCAGCGGGACGAGCCGCAGCGCCGCGAGCACCCCGATCGCGAAGCGCGGCGAGACGTGGGCCTGCTGGATGAGCGCATCGGCCATCTCCGTCGGGTCGGACGTGGCCGTGGCCAGGATGCCGGCCAGGAAGATGGCGACGAGGCGCAGCGCCAGCCCGAGACCGTTCGCCAGCGTCTGCGCGCCGATCTCGAGCGGGCCCAGCACCACGACGATCGGCCCGAGCTGCTCCGCGGCGAAGAGGACGTTGAAGGCGCCGACGGCGACCGCCAGCAGGGCGATCAGCCAGCCTCGAGCCAGCAGCACCCCGACCGACAGGCCGGACACGGTCGTGAGGGCCAGGAGGGCGACGAGGATGATGGCGGCGGTCACCGCGTCGAGCGAGACGAAGAGCGCAACGAGGAGCACGAGCGCGGCGATCAGCTTCGCCACCGGGTTCACGCGCTGCAGCGGCGCGCGGGCGGCACCGCTCACGAGAGGGCTTCCAGGCGCAGCGTGCGATCGGCGAGGGCGTGCTCGAAGGCGCGGTCGTGGGTCGCGACGCAGATGCCGCGGCCGCCCTCGCGCAGCGCCGACAGGAGATCGACGAGCTCGCTCCACGTTCGCCGGTCCTGGCCAAAGGTCGGCTCGTCGAGGACGAGCAGGCGCGGCGCCGTCGCGAGAGCCGTCGCAACGGACAGCCGCCGCTGCTCGCCGCCGGACAGCGTGAAGGGGTTCGCCTCCGCGAGGTGGCCCAGCCGAAGCCGCTCGAGGAGCTCGCCCGCCCTGGTGGCCGCTTCGCCCACCGAAAGGCCGGCCCGCCGCGGCCCGAGGAGGAGCTCCTCGCGCACCGATCCGGTCAGGAACTGGTGCTCCGGATCCTGGAAGACGGTTCCGATGTGGGCGGCGAGCTCGCGCGCCGGCCAACGCGCGATCGCCTCGTGTCCGCGACCCGCCGCCAGAGCCTCGCCGGCCACGACCGATCCCCGCGACGGCGAGAGCAGCCCCGCCAGGAGGAGCGCGAGCGTCGACTTCCCGCTGCCGGTCGGCCCGACCAGCGCAACGACCTCGGACGAGCGGAGCGCAGCGCTCGTCGCCGCCAGCGCATCACGCGTCTCGCCGTCATACCGGTACGTCGCGTCCTCGGCGATCACGAGCGTCTCGGAAGGCGGCGGATCACCGCGCGGGGCCGCGGCCGGCGGCTGGTCGGGAATCCACACCCCGGCCTCGGCCAGGCGCGACCCGTGGTCGGCGAAGACCGCGCGCGGCGGCCCATCCGCGACGACGCCGCCGCCCGCCTCGAGCACGACGACCCGGTCGACGAGCGGCAGCGACTCACCGACACGGTGCTCGACGAGGATCAGCGTCGCACCGAGACGCTCGACCGCCCGAGCGACGACGGACCGAACCGCAGCGGCCGCGTCAGGGTCGAGGTTGGCGGTCGGCTCGTCGAGCATGAGCAGGCCGGGACCGAGCGCGAGCGTCGCCGCGAGGGCCAGTCGTTGCTGCTCGCCTCCCGACAGCGCGTGGGTCGGCCGGTCTCGGTCGTAAGGGAAGTCGACAGCGGCGAGCGCGGCATCGACGCGTGGCCAGATGGCATCGGGCGGGACGCATCGGTTCTCGAGCCCGAACGCGACCTCGTCGCCGGCGCGCGCCATGACGATCTGGGCCTCGGGATCCTGGAAGAGGAGCCCGGTCCGGTCGCGCGTCTCCCGCGGCGAGCGCCCGTCGACGAGCAGGGACCCGGTGGTCTCGACCGAGGCGGGATCGAGGAGCCCGGCCAGTGCCGCGAGCAGGGTCGACTTGCCGGCGCCAGACGGGCCGAGCAGGAGGACGCGCTCACCGGCCTCGATGACGAGGTCGACGCCCCGCAGGGCCCAGGAGCGGCGCCCCGGATGGCGGATCCCCCAGCCGCGCGCCTCGACCCGGGCCGGCGCGGTCCTGCCCGTCACGGGCCACGCCGCCTGCCGGCGTCGGTCAGACCGCGCGCTGCTCGCGTCCCACCGCGAACTCGCGCAGGACCCCGGTCCTCACCAGCGCGCGGACGAGCAGCCATGCGCCGAGGCCGGCGACCAGCGCGCCGCTGGCGACCGATGCGATGCCGTACACGAGCCACACGTCCGCACCGGCGTCACGGTAGTAGATCGGCACGTCGTGGATGGTCGCCGCGAGCCCGGCGAGCGCGCCCGAGACCATCGCGAACGGCAGTGTCCAGCGCCGATACAGCCCGAGCGCGAAGCCGAGCTCGGCGCCGGCTCCCTGGACGAGGCCGGAGATGAGGGCGTCCACGCCGTAGACCGATCCGAGCAGGACGGACACCGCCGCGGCGACGAAGCCGCCGAAGAACGCCGCGCCGGGGCGCCGGACGATGAGCCCGACGAGGACCGCCGGCAGCAGCCAGAGCCCGTTGAGGATCGCCTGGGCCGGCGGCAGGAATGCGAAGACCGGCAGCGTCACGGTGGCCAGGAAGTTCCACGCGAGGAACGCGACCCCAAACGCCACGGCGACGGCCGCGGCGACGAGGATGTCGACGATGCGCCAGCCACGTTGGCGGTCCGGCGAGGTGGTCGTTGTCATGGGTGCTCTCCCGTTGATGCTGTTTCGACGACGAGCAGGACCCCGTCGCTGAGCCGGACCGATGCGCCGGACTCGACGACGACGTTCGACAGTCCGCGCGACCCGCCCATCGGCAGCGCCGCGCCGTCAAGCGGCCAGCGCAGCCCCGCGGTGGTCACCCCGTCCGCGTCGCCACCGATCGGCAGCAGCGTGACGAGGTCGCCCGGGCCGCCTCGCAGGGCCATCTCCTGCCCACCGCGGACGGCGCGGACGGTCGTCGCCCCGACCACCGCCCGGAGCTCGGCCCCGCTGTACGCCGGATCGGCGAGCAGCAGCAGGTTCGCCAGCTCGTGGTCGAGCCGATCGCCGCCGGTCGCGCCGAGCAGGTCGACGTCATCCGCCCCCTCGGCGAGCGCGGCACGCAGCGCGAGCTCGGTGTCTGACGCCTCCTTGTCGACGGAGTGGCGGTCGATCCGGGTGCCTGCGGCCTCGAGCAGCTCGACGAGCGCGGGGTCGGCGGAGTCGAGGTCGCCGACGAGCCGGTCGGGACGCCGCCCGAGGCGGTCGAGGGCATTGGCGCCGCCGTCCGCGGCGAACACGAGATCCGCCCCGTCCAGCCACGTCTCGTCTCCCGGCGCGAGGACGCCTGAGGCGACGACCACGATCCGCATCGGTCCTCCAATCGTTCTGCCTCCGGGAGAACGACGAACGGCGCACCAAGGGCCGGTCACGATGACCGTGCCTGGGGCGCGCCGCGGTGGCTTGCATCGACTTCCTTCGCCGGCATGACCCGGATCAGGTTCGAGGGTCTGCGACGTCCGACGTCGCACTCTCAGCGCGGTGGCGCTCCCCTGTCGTCTCTCGGTTTGTGCAGCCAGCCTAGCACGCAACCTAAGATCGGGCGATGCACCCCAACGTGACCCGCGTCGTCGAGGCGGCCGCCCGAGAGGGCCTGGCGATCGACGTCCGTCGCTTCCCCGAGGGCACGCGAACGGCGGCCGATGCGGCCCGCGCCGTCGGCTGCGAGGTCGCCCAGATCGTCAAGTCGCTCGTGTTCATGGCCGACGACCGCCCGGTCATCGCCCTCGTGTCGGGGGCCAACCGCGTCGACCTCGACAAGCTGGCGGCGGCGACCGGCACGACCAGCGCGCGACGCGCGGACGGCGACGAGGCTCGCGCCGCGACCGGCTACGCCATCGGCGGGGTGCCGCCGTTCGGCCACGCGTCGGGCACGACCGTCCTCGTCGACCGCGACCTCGAGCGGCACGAGGTCGTGTGGGCCGCCGCCGGCCTTCCGGATGCGGTGTTCGAGGTCAGCCCGGCAGCGCTCGTCCGCGCCAGCGGTGGCACGGTCGTCGACCTGGCCGCGTCGCCCGGCTGACGATGTCGCTGCTCCTCGCCTTCGGGACGATCGCCGCCGCGGGCGCCGTCATCGGCCTGGTCTCGTGGGTCGCGCTCCGAGTGGCCGGGGCGCAGCCGGCGCTGGCCAGGCGGTTGGCCGGACCGCGCGAGGTCCGAGTCGGACAGCTGCTCGACGCCGCCGACGTCCCGGAGCGCCCGGTCCGCGTCGCCGGCCGGATCCGCTGCCGCGACCCGCTCGAGACGGACGACGGGGAACGGCTCGTGGCCTTCCACCGCGACGTCGAGGTGGTGGCCGGCGGCCGCTGGCGCAGCGTCGAGCGCCTGCGAGAGACCCGCTCCTTCGAGCTGTGGGACCACGACGGCTCGCTCACCGTCGACCCGGCCGCCGCCGCCGAGCCGCTCGTCGTCATCCCGAAGGTCTGGCGCGGCGACCCGACGGAGCTCGAGGAGCCGCACACCTCCGCCGTCGCCCGGCTCGCCGAGCGCCACGGCCCGCCGACGAACGCGCGATCGGTCATCCGCACCGTCGACATCACCGATCGGCTGTTCGTCGTGGCGCGTGCCGTCCGCGGCGACGACGGCCGGGTCCGGCTCGAGCCGCCGCCGGGAGGCTTCGTCATCACCACCCTGGCGATCCCCGACGCCATGCGGCTGCTCGGCGGACCTCGTCGCCGCCTGGCCGCCCTCTCCGTCGTCGGGCTCGGGTTCGGGCTCGTGCTGACCGTGATCGGCGCCATCGGAGCGCTCGTCGCGGCCGTCTTCTAGGCCAATGTCCGGGGCCCACCGGTACCAACGGGGCATCGCGCACCGCACATCCCGTTTCTAGCATCGGGTCCACGGTTCTTACCAGAAGCTCCATTCGCCGTTGAACCGGCCTGGTGAGCCCGGGGGAGAGGAAGGTCCATGACGCGCGACGACGCCCCCGCGCTCCTCACGGTCGCCCAGGCGGCGAGCCTCCTCGGTGTCCACCCGAACACGATCCGCACCTGGACCGATGCCGGCCGGCTGACCGCTTATCGCATCAACTCGCGCGGCGACCGACGCTTCCGGCCCGGCGACGTCGAGCGTCTGCTCGTCGAAGACCGGGCCGTCGACCAGTCGCACGCCCGGGGCGACCAGCACCTCGAGCGCAGCGGCGAGCTCGCAGTATTCGGTCGCATCGCCGCCGGCCTTGCCGCCTCGCCGACCACGGCGTCGGTGGCCCGAGCCGTCGTCGAGGCGCTGCGGACGGAGCTTGGCGTGGAGCGCGCGGCCGTCTACGTCGGCGCGTCCGAGCCGTTCGGGCTCATCGCCCATGCCGGCTTCAACGGGCCCCCACCGGCCACCCGCGGCACCGACGCGCGCGATGGAGAGGAGCCCATCCCGCTGAATACGCGCCGGGGGTCCGTCGGGCTGCTCGTCGTCGATGCCCCGTCGGCGGCGGCGATGTCCACGACGTTCCAGCGCTCACTGGCCGCAACGGTGGCCACGACCCTCGCGAGCACGCGGCTGCTCGGGCAGGCGCGTCGCGAGCTCCAGCGAGCGCGGGCGCTCCGATCGGTCACCAAGGAGCTGACCGGCAACCTCGATATGGCCGCGGTACTGGGCGAGGTCGTCGACCTCACGCGCTCGCTGTTCGAGGCCGACAAGGCCGGGCTGTGGCTGGTGAAGCCCGGCGCCGAGCATCCGTTCAGCGTGGCCGCGCACCACGAACTCACAGAGGACTTCCTGGCGCGCGTGGAGGCGCTGACCCTCGACGCGGACACCGTCGGCATTCGGACCCTGCGCGATCGCCGGCCCTTTGCGATGAGCCTGGATGCCGCAGAGGCCGTCGGCCTGCTGAAGGCCGGCTACGAGGCCGAGGGCATCCGCACCGTGTGCCTCGTCCCGCTCATCGGCGGCGACGAGCCACTTGGCCTGCTCGGCCTCTATCACCGCACCGAGCGCAACTGGCCGGAGGAGGAGGTGGCGCTGGTGCAGGCCTTCGCCGACCAGGCGGCGGTCGCGATCCAGAACGCGCGTCTGTATCGGTCCGTCGCGTCGCAGGCGGCCCGGATGCGCTCGATCCAGGACCTGTCGGCGCGCCTCAACCGCCTGACCGACGTGCGGGCCATCGCCGAGGCGATCGTCGCCGAGGCCGCCCCGCTCGCCGACTTCCACGACATCCGCATCTACCGCGTCGACTGGGAGCGCAACCTCTGCGAGCCGATCGCGTTCACCCGCGAGATGCTCGACGGCAACCCGGACGACGCGGTCGAGCTCCTCCGCGTCCAGGTCGGCGAGGGCTTCACCGGCTGGGTCGCGGAGCACGGTGAGCCGCTGCTCATCAACGACGCCCTCGAAGACGACCGCGGCAAGACGATCGACGGGACCGAGGACGTCCCCGAGTCGATGCTGGTCGTGCCGATGCTCTACGAAGGACGCGCGCTCGGCGTCATCGTCCTGAGCCAGCTCGGCTTCAACCGATTCACGGACGACGACCTCCAGACGATGTCCATCTTCGCCGGGTACGCCGCGCAGGCGATGGCCAACGCCACCAGCTACGAGCAGCTCGTCGACCAGTCCAGCGAGCTCGCGCGACGTGCCGACTCTCAGCGCCGCCTGCTCCGGATCAACGAACGCCTCCTCTCCGCCCTCGACCATGCCGACGTCCTCGAGACGATCGCCGACGGGCTGCGGGACGTGGTCGCCTACGACAACCTGTCGGTCTACCGGACCGATCCGATCGCCCGGGTCATGGCACCGGTGCTGACCCGCGAGACCCACGCCGAGGAGGTGAGCCGGTACCACATCCCGTTCGGGCGCGGCCTCATGGGCTGGGCCGTCGAGCACTCCCAGCCGATCCTCGCCAACGACGCCCTCAGCGACCCGCGCGCGCTCCAGATCCCCGGCACGCCTCCCGATCCCGAGGCCGTGGTCGTGGTGCCGCTCATCGCCGAGGGCGAGGTCCTCGGCGCCCTCAACGTCTCGCGGATCGGTGGCCCCGAGGTGTACTTCAGCGAGAGCGACTTCGAGCTCATCCAGCTGTTCGCCGGGCAGGCGTCCATCGCCCTTCGCAACGCCGATGCGCACCACGCGGTCAGCCAGCGCGCCGAGACCGATGCCCTCACCGGGCTCGCCAACCACGGCGCGTTCCAGCGCGACCTCGCGCGCTTCGTGGAGGAGCTGGACGGCCGTCGACGCCTGGCAGTGCTCATGATGGACCTCGACTACTTCAAGGCCTACAACGACCGCCACGGGCATCCCGCCGGTGACGCGCTCCTCCACCGCGCCGCCACCGCGATCTACGGCGCCGCCCGCAGCGACGACCGCGTCTACCGCTACGGCGGCGACGAGTTCGCGTTGATCCTGCCGCACACCGGCGTCGCCGAGGCGGTGCGGGTCGCGGGTCGCATCCGGCGCGCCGTCGCCGCAATCACCGCAGAGGACCCGACACCGGTCACGATCACCGTCGGCGTCGCCGGCCTGCCGGGGGACGCCACCGACCGCGCGGGTCTCATCGCGGCCGCCGACACGGCGCTCTACTACGGCAAGCGCGCCGGCGAGGACCGCGTCGTGCGCGCCGACCGGCTCACCGCCGACGTCGGCGACCTGCGTGGCACGCTCGAGGAGCTGGCCGCCGCCGCCCTGCGCGACGGCGACGACGAGCATGCCGTCGAGCACCTCGTCGAGCGCGCCTCGCAGCTGGCCGGACCGCAGCACGACGCCACGGAATCCCTGCGCGACGCGCTGCTGACGATCGCGCGCTCCTTCGACGGCCGCGGCGCGGCGGCACGCGGCCACGCTGACCGCGTCGGCCGCCTGGCGGCAGCACTGGCCGAACGCCTCGGCCTCGGCGGTGAGGAGCGCGCCAGCATCGAGCTCGCCGGCCGGCTTCACCTCCTCGACGCGCACGGCGTCGCCGAGCTGGCGCCCATCCCCTCGCTGCGCGAGGTGGCCTCGCTCATCGAGGGCTATCGACGCCTGGCGTCGGGCGGCCGTCGCGGGCGCAGGGTACCGATCGGGGGGCACGTCGTCGGCGCCGCGAACGACTACGACGAGCTGGTCTCCGGAGGCGCCGGACCGCGCGCCGGTCGCGCCGAGGCGATGGCGATGCTCCGCGCATCGCCGGCCGACTACCGCCGCGACGTGCTCGACGCGCTCGCCGCCGTGGTCGAGGAGCGCGCCGATGCCGGCCGCCGGCGGCGTCGCTCGGACGCGCAGACCAAGGAGGAGCGCGGCGCGGCCTGAGCGGTATCATGCCGCCGCCGATGACGACCTCCCGCCTCGCTTCGCTGCGCCCGGCTGGGGCTGCGGGCCTGGCGCTCGCAGCCGCCGTTGCCGTCGCGGGCTGCTCCACGGGCGACGCCACACCGGCACCCACTCCATCGCTGACCGCGGGCCCGACCGCGTCCCTGACCCCCGCCCCGACTCCAACACCCAGCCCGACCACCGCGCCGACGCCGCGCTTCACGAACGAGCCCGATCCCCGGCTCGCCGAGCTCATTCCCCCCGAGGCCGCCGGCGCCGTCGTGATCGTGGCCCCCTTCGACGAGTTCGCCCTCACGCCCGGCGACGTGGCGGTCGCGTTCGGGGAGATCGGCAACCGGTTCAGCTCGCTCGTCCTGGCCTACGTGGAGGAGCCGCGCATGACGCTCTACGCGATGCGCGTCGACGGCCCCGACGTCGCGACCGAGGACCTCGAGCCGCACCTCGCGACCGCCGGGCGCTACGTCGGCATCGCCGGACTCGATCCAGAGCCGTGGGCGTCGGAGGTGGTCGGCGGCAATCAGGTCTGGGTTCGGCCCGAGGACAACGCCACCGCCGCCGGCACCCACGTCTACACGTGGTCGAGCGGCGACGTCGTGTTCCTGCTCATCGGCGTCGACGAGAGCGTGAACCGCGCCATCATCGGGCAGCTGCCCGGGGAGCCGGCTCCGACCCCGAGGCCGGATCCGTCGCAGTCGCCCTCGCCCGAGCCGTCCGGTACGCCCGACGCCTGAGCTCGCGAGACCGTCATCGCGATCGGCGGCAAGCGGGTCGAAGGCCGGATGTCGAGCCCGAGGCGCGCACCCGCATCGGTCTATCATCGGCTCCGTGCTGGACGACAGCGATCGCTGGTCAGGCTGGGGTGACGGCGGCGACGACCGGATCGCGCGCAAGCGCGACCGGCTGGCGCGGCTGCTGAGCGTCGTCTCGATCCTCTACTCGAAGGGCGGCACCGATGCCGGAGTGTCGGTCGGTGAGATCGCCCGCCTGACCGGGATGACCACGCGCACGGTGTACCGCGACATCAACGCCCTCGACGAGGAGCTCGGGGTCCCGGTCTACCAGGCCGGACGCGGCCACTACGGGATCGATCGCAAGTTCTTCCTGCCACCGCTGCGCCTCTCGGTGCCCGAGGCGATCGTTCTCTTCCTCGCCTCGCGGCTCATCGCGCGCTGGAGCGACCAGTACGACGCGGCCGTCGTCAGCTCCTTCACGAAGCTCGCCGATGCGCTTCCCCAGCCGATCGCGCGCCATGTGACCGCCACGATGCTTGCGGTCGGTGCCCACGACCCGAACGAGCCGTTCACGCGAAGCTTCAGCGCCGTCGCGCGCGGCTGGGCCGAGGGACGCGTCGTCGAGATCCTCTACGACCCCGGCACCGGGGATCAGAAGCGCACCCGGGTGCATCCCTACTTTCTCGAGCCCGATGCAGCCCTGCGCAGCGTCTACCTCATCGGCCACGACGAGCCGGCCAAGGCCATGCGCACATACAAGGTCGAGCGCATCCGATCCGCCACCCTCACGCAGGACCGATACGAGATTCCCGCCGACTTCGACCCCGATGCGTGGCTCGCCAACTCGTGGGGCATCTGGTCGTCCGACTCGACGCCGCCGGTCCGCGTTCGCCTGCGCTTCGACTCCTCGGTCGCGCATCGCGTGCGCGAGGCGGTCTGGCACCGATCGCAGGAGCTCACCGAGCTGCCGCGCGGTCGCCTCGAGCTGGCCGTCACCGTCGCGGGGATCGTCGAGATCCAACCGTGGATCATGTCGTGGGGCGGCGCCGTCGAGGTGCTCGAGCCCGAGGCGCTGCGCAAGGCGGTCGCGAGCTCGGTGCGCCAGGCTGCCGAGCGCTATGCGGGCTGAGGTCGAGGCCAAGTTCATCGCCGACGACCCCGCCGCGCTGGCCGCGTTGGCGAGCACGCCCTCGCTCGGGTTCGCCACGCTCGGGCCGGCGCGGGTCGTGCCGGAGAGCGACCGATATCTCGACACGCCCGATGGTGCCCTGGCCGCGGCGCGCTGGGCATGCCGGCTCCGGGACCGCGAGGGGGTGACCCGCCTGTCGCTGAAGGGACCCGCCGAGGTGACCGATGGCGCCTGGCACCATCGCCGCCCCGAGGTCGAGGGCCCGGCCACCGCCTCCATCGTCCCGACCGACTGGCCCGAGAGCGATGCGCGCCAACGGCTCGCCGAGCTGGCCGGCGGGGCGGAGCTCGTCGAGCGGCTCGAATTGCGCCAGGAACGGACGGAGCGTCCGGCAAGCGCCGACAGCGAGACCGTCGCGACCCTGAGCCTCGACGTCGTCGACGTCCTCCAGGGCGGAAGGAAGCTCGGCCGGTTGCTCGTCGTCGAGCTGGAGCTGGCGAGCGATGAGGCGCTGCCGCCGGATCGGTTCGAGGCCCTGGCGGACGAGCTGGCCGCCCAACCCGGCCTCCGTCCGGACCCGCGCACGAAGCTCGAGCACGCCCTAGAGATGCTCGACGGCCGATGAGCGGGGCGCTGGCCTGGGCTCGTCACCGGACGCTCGTCGAGTGGCTGTGCCTGGCGGCCGGGTTGGCCGTGTTCGGCTACCTCGGATGGGACGGAGCGCTGTGGGACGCGCGCTATCAGCTGCTGCTCCATCTGCTGGCCATCGGTGCGATCGGTGGGCTCGCGCTCATCGCGGTACGGGGCGGCGAGCTGCCCCGCACGCCCGTCGACCTGCCGCTGCTGGCCGTCCTCGCGGCCTTCGGCATCGCGACGGTCTCGGCCATGAACCCGGGCATGAGCGTGCGGGCGCTGGCCGTCATCGTCGCCTACGCGACGATGCTGCCGGTCGCCCTCGTCTGCGTTCGCTACCGTCCGTCATGGGTCGGCGTGGTCACCGCCGTGCCGGTCCTGATCCTGTCCGTCCCAACGCTCGCGGCCATGCTCGTGAGGCGCGTCGAATGGGTGCTCGTCGGGGCGCCCGGCCTGCCGCCGATCCGGCTCCCGGATGAGGGCACGCCGTTCGGCTCGGTGGCCGTCCCGCCGTTCGTCATCTGGCCGGCCTGGGCGCTGGCCGGGCTCATCGAGTCGCCCCCCTGGCGGCGCGCCGTCCAGACCGGCCTCGTGGTGGTGGGCGTGCCGCTGACCGTGCTCTCCGGATCGCGCTCTGCGTGGCTGGCGATGGGCGTGACGATCGTCGCGGCCGGCGTGCCGTGGGCCTGGGGCCGACGGCATCGACTGATGCCGTCCGGCAGGCCGACCGCGCGGAGCATCGGCCTCGGGCTGGTCGCACTCGCCGGCATTGCGGCGGCCGTCGTGCTCGTCGTGCCACGCCTGACGGCGGTGACGTCGCTCATCTATCGCGTCGGCCTGTGGCGCGACACGCTGGCCGCCTGGAGCACCGACCCGATCCTCGGCATCGGCCCGGGCTTCATGCCGTACGCGCGTCAGGCGGCCGCGCCGGACTTCACGTTCCCGGTGCGCCAGCCGCACTCCCACAACCTGCCGCTGGGCGTGCTCGGTGATGCCGGACTCGTCGGTCTCGCGGCCGCGCTCGTGCTCGTCGTCGTCATCGCCTGGTTCGCCGGCCCGTGGCGCGCCCGAACGCGCACCGGCCGGACTGCCGGTTACGTGCTGCTCGGACTGCTGGTCGCCGGGCTGTTCGAGGACCTCACCTTCGTCCCGGCCTTCAACCTGCTGGCGATCGTCCTCCTCGCCGTCTCCCTGACCGATGCCGGCGTCGTCGAGTGGCGACCGCTGCGCCGCCGGCTCGTGCTGCTGCCGGCCGCGGCCGCTGCGGTCGTCCTGCTCGCCGGCATGGTCGTCGCCGATGCCGGCGCGATCATCTACCGCGCGGGGACCGATGCCGCCGCCGACGGCGACTGGGAGCCCGCCGCCGCGATGCTGCAGCAATCCGTGCAGATCGACCCGTGGCACCCCGCCGGTCCGAAGGCCCTCGCCGTCGCGGCCGAGCGCGCCGGCCTCGGCGACGTCGCCCGGGACGCGGCCGAGGCCGCGGTCGAGCACAATCCGGGCGATGCGCCGTCGTGGGTCAACCTGGCGTTCCTGTGCGCCGAGGAGGGGGACGCCGAGTGCCAGGAGGACGCGACCGAGCGTGCCGTGGCGACCGCCGGATTCCTCGAGGCAGAGCTCCTGAACGCGGCGCTCAGCTACGAGTCGCTCCTCATGCCGGCCGCCGCGGACGATGCCTATCGTCGTTCGCTCCTCAGCCAACGGCTCACGGCCTTCGCGCGCGACTGGCCGCGCGCCATCGCCATCGGTGACGCGACCCTCGATGACGACTTCGGCGCGCAGTTCGAGTTCAACCGCCTCCTCGCGTGGTGGGCGATGGACGAGCCAATCGACGCCGCCTCGATCGCCGACCCGGCCACGCGCGCGTTGGCCCACGCCATGCGCGACGAGCGGGCCGACGCCGAGGAGTGGATCGAGCGCGCCATCGATGCGGCGCCGGACGGCATCGCGACGTGGGACGTCACGATCGTCGTCCGCGACCACTGGGGCCTGCCGGTCGACGACGAGCTCGCGATCGCCGAGGTCGTGCGCGGCCGCCCCTTCCCCGATCCCAACGCCCCGGTCCGCATTCCCGGCCAGATCTTCGACATCGGGTCGTTCCGGACGTACCCATCCGACGGCTTCGTCAGCGGCGCGCAGCGCCTCGGCACGACACCACCGTTCCCCTGGATCCTCGCCCGGACCCTGCCCTAGGTACGCTCGTCGAGCGGCAGGCGCTGGATGAGCGCGAGCCGCGGGCGTTCCGTCCGCACCGCCGGCGCGATCGGGAGGCGCAGCCACCCCTCGCCGGCCGTGCCGAATCGGTAGCGGGCGTCGAGCCGTCGGGCCGAGATGCCGGTGAGCCCGAACCGGGCGAGCGCCTCGGCGAGCAGCGTGCCCTCGCCCTGCAGGGCATGCGACACGACGCAGCGATCGCCATCTCGCAGGATCTCGGCAAGATGCGAGCGGCGGGTCGCGAACCGACGCGCATGCCACGGCACGCCACCGCTCCACAGCAGGTCGCACGCGACGAACCCGGGTCGCCCGGCGCCGCTCTCGCCGGCCAGGCGGCGCCGCAGGAGGTCGGTGTCGAGCCAGCCGCCCTCGTCGAGCGCGAGGAGCCAGCCATCGAGAACGACACCGTCCGCGGTGAGTCGCTCGGGGAGCTCGTCGCCGAGCTCGGCGAACGCGGTGAGGGCGTCGGCCATGCCCTCCACCTGGAGGCGGACGAGCCGGCCCCCGTCGATCCAGGCCAGGGCGCGGACGCCCGGCCACCACGGCTCGAACAGGTAGGCCGGGTCGTCGAACGGCTCGGCGCCGGCGGACGGCTGCATCGGCACCAGCCGCGCCGGCAGCCCCTGGCCGGCCTCGGTCGGAATCGGGAGGTCGAGCTGCTCTCCAGGCACGACCCGCTGGTCAGGCGGTCTTGCGGCGCCGCTGACGCGGTGCCTCCGCCTCGTCCTCCGCCGCGGCCTTCTTGGCGCGCGTGGACTTCGCCTTCGTTGGCTTCGCCTTCGCCGCCGGCTGGTCGGCCTCCGCCTTGCGATCCGAACGCGCGGCCGCGACGGAGGCTTCGAGGGCTGCCATCAGGTCGGTGATGTTCGTCGGCTCGGCGCGCGCGGCCGGCTCCGGCTTCTCGCCGCCGACCTTCTTCTCGATCACCGCCATCAGCGCCTCGCGGTACTCATCGGCGAAGTTGGCCGGGTCGAACTCGCCGGTCATGCTCGCCACGAGCTGCTCGGCCATCTTCTTCTCGGAGGCCTTGATCTCGATCTCGTCCTCGGGCAGGTTGAGCTCTTCCAGGGCGCGGACCTCGTCGGGCCAGTGCAGCGTGGTCAGCAGCAACGTCGTGCTGAACGGGTTGAGGGCGGCGAGCTGCTCGCGGTCCTTGAGCACGATCTTGCAGATCGCGCTCTTCTCCTGCTCGGCGAGGACCGACTTGAGCAGGTAGAAGGCCTTGACGCCGACCTGCTCCGGCTCGAGGTAGTAGGCCTGCTTCACGAACTGGGCGCCGCTGTCGCGCGAGGCCGGCACGAACGTCTCGATCTCGATCGCGCGCACCGTCTTGAGCGGCACCGAGTCGATGTCCTCGTCGGTGACGACGACGTACTTGCCCTTGCTCCACTCGTAGCCGCGCACCGTCTCCGAGCGAGGGATGACCTCGTCGTGGTGCGGGCAGTACACCTTCATCTGGATCCGGTTGAGGCAGGTGGCATGGAGGAGGTTGAAGCCGATACCGCCGGTCTCGGTCGCCAGGTAGAGCTTGACCGGGATGGTGACCAGCCCGAACTGGATCGCCCCCCGCCACATCGATCGCGCCATGTGCGTGCGGTGCTCCCGTGATGAGATGCTCGCCGTCCCGCGCCGCTCGCGGCCCGGTTGCGGAAAGGAAGGGTACACCGGCGCTCCAAGTACCCCACGGGTAACCGTCGGTACTACGCGGATGGGCCATAGACCGGGGCCGAAACGACCGCGACACTGGCGCCGATGAGTGACGAAACCACCGCGCCCCGTGCCTACGTCCTCGAGGACGACCCCGACATCGCCGCCCTCGAGGCCGATCTGCTGCGCGAGATGGGCTTCAGCGTGGTGACCTGCACGCGCATCGTCGAGCTCGGCGACCTCATGGACGTCGCGCTCCCGCACCTCATGGTCGTCGACGTCATGCTCCCCGACGGCGACGGTGGTGACATCACCGAGCTCCTGCGCACGGCGTGGCCGGGCATCCCCGCCATCTTCGTCTCGGCCGCCAATCGCGAGCGGCTGGCCGAGCTGGCGCCGATCGGTCCGGTCGTCGCCAAGCCGTTCGACCTCGACGCGTTCCGAAGCGCCGTCGAGGAGGCGCTGGCGGGGGCACGCGAGCTGCGCACCGCGTCGTGATCCGGGCGGCGCTAGCCCTGGGCGCGCCGTTCGCCCGGGCCGAGCACGGCCACGACCGCCGCGTGATCGCGGCCGGCATCGTCGACCAGGTGATACCGATGCTCGACACGCGCGACCGCCGACAACATCGCGCTCACCGGGCAGTACCTCGTCGCCGACAGCTCGATCGACCGTCGCAGCGCCTCGGGCTCGACCGCGCCACGCACGCGGTGCTCGATGCGAACCGCCGTGAAGACGCGCGGATGCTCCTCGGCGCGATCACCGTCGATCTCGATCTCGTACGCGGCCGCGGACTGGCGCTTCTTGCGCAGGATGCTGGCGACGTCCATCCCGGTGCATCCGGCGAGCGATGCCAGCAGCGCGTCGATCGGCGACGGTCCTCCGGCCTCGTCGGTGGCCATCGTGATCGACCGGCCACCGTCGGCGCGGGCCGTCAGGCCATCGGTCTGGAGGTCGACGCTGGCGACGATGTGATTCGACATGCGACGAGCCTAGCCCAGCGGAGGAGCGACCGATGCGCGTGATCCGGCCGAGGGCCCTCTCAACGACGGCTCGCCGCCGGCCGATGCTCCTCGCCGTCTCGATGGTCATGACCGGCGTACTGGCGATGGAGCTGACGCTCGTGGCGTCGACCACGACGACCGGAGCGGCCATCGGCGCGGGCACCGCGGCGATCGCGCTGGGCATCGGCGCGGCATGGCTCGTTCGGATCCTGCGGCCGAACCGGTCGCGACAGCTCACCGGCGCGATGGCCACCCTCCTGGGCGAGACCTTCGATGACAGCTATGCCCTGATCGTCGCGCCTCGCCTCGCGATCCGGGACGCCGGGCGGCTCGACGGGATCCTCGTCGGCCCGGCCGGCGTTCGCGTGCTCACCGTCCGCGACTGGGTGGGGCGCTATCGAGTTCGGGGCCGGATCTGGGAGTTCGACACCCAAGGCCGCAAGGGCTGGATCCGCTGCCGGACGAACCCGAGCTGGGACGCGAACTCGATGTGCGACGGCGTCGCGCGCTGGGCTCGCGACGTCGGGCTTCCCGACATGCCCATCCGCCCGGCGGTGGTCTTCCCGCGCCGGCATTCGCAGATCGTGCTCGAGGAGCCCGAGGACGAGATCGTGACCTCCGACAACGCGCCGTGGTGGGCGAACTCGATCGGCCGCATGCGACGCATGGACGCGTCCGAGGTCGCGCGCCTCGTCGAGGCGGTGCTCGATGCGGCGGAGCCGGCAGCGGCGGCCGGCGGAGCCAGGCTGGCGGACCGAAGGTCCTAGCTGCCGGCCTCCGGGGGATCGCCGAGCCAACGCTCGGCGGTCTGCTCGTCGAGGACGTCGGCCAGCAGCTGGTCGTAGTTGCCTTCGTCGGCGACGAGCAGGACGTGCCCGAGGTCGCGGCGCACCGCCGCCACCGGCGCCACCCGCGCGAGCTCGGGGTACGCGGCCGATGACATCGAGACGCCGGTCATCGCGATGAAGCGAACGTTGCCGGAGGACAGCCCGTCGATCGGATGGCTGCCCCGTGCGACGTAGACGGTCCCGGTCAGTCGCAGCGGCGGCAGTGCCAGGTGCGCCAGCAGTGGCCGCTTCGGGATGCGCATCTCGCTCTGCGACTCGTTGCTGCCGAGGTCCTGCGCCACCATGACGAGGATCTCGTCGACCGCCACCATCGCCGTCGGCGTGGAGGACGCCGGGCCGGGATCGCCGTGCTCTGAGAAGGTCGCGCGATGCACGACGAGGTACGCGCCGGTCAGCTGGTTGAGGATCTCGGTGACCCGCGTGAAGCGCGTCTCGAGCACGCCCGAGACGCGATACGCCGACGTGTACACGTCGACCGAGACGATGCTGGGTGCCCCGAAGCCGCCCGGATCGCCGGAAGCCGTGGAGTCGAATGCGCTCATCGCCTGCGGAACCCTCCAAGTCTCCCGCGCATCCTACCGCCCGGTCTCCCCTTCGCACCCCACGGGACGATCGGACGCTCAGTGTCCGAAATTGCGACGCCCGCTCCCGATCACGCCTCAGCCTCCCCCACGGCCGCGATGCGCTCGGTCTCGCCGCGCGCGCCGGTGGCGAGGAGGATGCGGCCGGTCGCCTGCTCCCCGAAGAGCGCCTCCACCGTCGCCATCGTGTCGATGTCTGCCGGTGTCTTGTCGTCGCGGATCCGCACGATCCGCGGGAACCGCATCGCAAACCCGGACCGATGGCGCGCGGATCGCATGATCCGGTCGAAGGCGATCTCGACGACGACCTCGGGCACGACGGTCCGGTATCGGCCATGGTCCTGGAGCGTGATCGCCTTGAAGTGCTCGGTCATCGTCGCGATCTCGGCATCGGTCAGGCCGGTGTAGGCCTTGCCGATCGTCAGCAGGCGAGCGTCGGGCTCATCGGTCTCGCGCACGGCGAAGGTGTAGTCGCTGAGGACGCCGCGGCGCTTGCCGTGGCCCCACTCGACGCCGACGACGACGCAGTCGAGGGTGGCGAGCGCCTTCTTCAGCTTCAGCCACCCGAGCCCGCGACGCCCGGGCTGGTAGGTCGAGCCAGGGTCCTTGACCATGAGGCCCTCGTTGTGACGCTCGCGGGCATCGTCGAAGTGGCGGTCGACCTCGACCGCCGAGCGGGCGGTGGCCAGATGCGAGCGGAGCATCCGCTCGCCGGTCCGCTCCGGCAGGCGCAGCGCGTCGAGGGCGGCTCGTCGCTCGCGCAGCGGCTCCTCCAGCAGGTCGCGACCGGCGTGGTGCAGCAGGTCGAAGGCGACGAGCACGACCGGCACCTCGGCCAGCAGCTCCTTCGACGGCTTCACCCGGCCCAGCCGGGTCTGGAGCGACGCGAAGTCCAGGACCGATCCCTCCCGCCACGGCACGAGCTCGCCGTCGATGACCAGCGGCGCCTCGTCCGCCAGCGCGGCCGCGGCCTCCACGACTTCGGGGAACGAGCGCGTCACGTCGTTGAGGTCGCGGCTGAAGAGGCGCGGCCGGCCGCCGGCCTCGAGGTGCAGCTGGGCCCGGATGCCGTCGTACTTGTCCTCGATCCAGGCCTCCTCGCCCACCCTCCGCATGACCTCGTCCGCGTCGGCCACCGGCGACGCGAGCATGAAGCGGATCGGCCGCCCGATGTGCAGCCTCGCTTCCGCCTGGCGACCCTCGCGGGCAAGCACGGCGGTCTCGCCGATCTCCCCGGTGAGCATGTGCGCGCGCCGCACCGCATCGGGGTCGGCGTCGAACGCGGCGGCGATGGCCTCCTCCAGCAGCCCTTCCCGCAGACCGATGCGGGTCTCGCGCGAGGCGATGCGGCCGATGAACCGCGCCTCCTCCGTCGTCGCGCGCCGGTAGAGGTCGGTCATCAGCGCCACGCGCTCGACCGCCGATCCCGCGCCGGCGATGGCGGCGAAGCCGTTCGCGACGTCGGCGACGGTCAGCCGCGCGCCGCTGCCCTGGGTGACGAGGTCCGCGGCGGCATCGCCGAAGTCGGAATGACGCAGGTAGGCGGCGCGCAGCTCGTCCTCGCCGGCGCCGCTGGCCGCGGCCAGGGCGGCTCCCTGCTGGACCCAGCCGAGGCCGAGCTTGGCGGTCGGGTCGATGAGCGGCCGGCCGGCGAAGAAGACGGCGGCGGCGGGCAGGTCGCCGGGCGGCAGTCCGCGGAGGTAGGCGGCCAGGAGCTCGCGCTTCGCGTTCTTGCTGCGCGTCGCGCCGACGGCGGCGGCGGTCTCGGCGAGCGCGGCGAAGGGCGTCGAGCGCGGGGGCATCGGTCCAGTCTAGGCAGCCTCCGCAGCGAGGCGTACGATCCGGTCATGGTCTTTCCCTGGCAGCGGCGCAACGTCCCGGCGGAGCTCGCCGACCGCGTCCCACCCGGGCAGGTGCTGACCGACAAGTTCCCCGTCCTCCACTTCGGCCGGGTTCCCTCCTACCCGGACCTGTCGGGCTGGGACTTCCGCGTGTGGGGAGAGGTCGCCGAGCCGTTCACGCTGAAGTGGGCCGAATTCCGCAACCTCCCGATCGCCGAGCAGACGCTCGACATTCACTGCGTCACGCGCTGGTCGAAGCTCGACACGCGCTGGGAGGGCGTCGCCTTCACCCACATCGCCGAGGTTGCGCAGCCGACCGCCGCCGCGCGCTTCGTGATCTTCCATGCCGAGGGCGGCTACACCTCGAACGTCCCGATCGAGACGGCCATGCGCCCCGAGTGCCTGCTGGCGTGGTCGTATGACGGGCAGGCGCTCGAGCCCGAGCACGGCTATCCGCTCCGGGCGATCGTCCACGGGCCCTACTTCTGGAAGAGCGCGAAGTGGCTGCGCGGGGTGGAGTTCAGCGCGGAGGATCGGCCGGGGTTCTGGGAGCGCAACGGCTACCACAACGACGCCGATCCCTGGAAGGAGCAGCGCTACTCGGGGTTCTGAAGGTTGCCGTTCTCGTCGATGCGCTTGGCGCGCGCGATGAGCTCGGCGACCCGTCGGCCTCCCTTGCGGCCGATCTCGCGGAAGTGCTCGTTCGAGTATCGCTCGCTGACCGTCCGGCCGCCCTTCGCACCGATCTCCTGGAAGAACTCGGCACCGTAACGGGCGCGAGTGGTCTTGCCTCCCTTGCGGCCGGCCTCGCGGACGCTCATGTTGCCCTCGTCGGGCGATCCGTTGTGCTCGGCACTCCGCCGGTCCGGCATGGAGGTGCCTCCTGTCTGCTGCGTATCGCCGCATGTCGCGGCACCGAGCGACCAAGCAAGTTGCATACCGGCGGACGGCTAGAATGGCGCGCCGTGCATCCACTCCTCCGCAACGTCGTCATCGGGGTCGTCGGCCTGATCATCGCGGGCGCGCTTGCCGCCCTTGCCCTGCTCGGGCGCGACGCCGACCTCTCGGTCCTTGCGCTCCTCGCGGCCGCCATCCTCAGCGCCCTGATCGGGCTCTTTCTCTACAGCCAGGGCTGGATCTGGGGCAGCCGCATGGCGCGACGCCGGCAGGGCGGGCAGTCGGTCCTCGTCGCCATCGGCGGCGGGCTGATGGCGCTGGTGGCGGCGGTCGCGCTCGCCGGGCTGCTGATCCTGGTCCTGCTCTTCTACCTCGGCTGAGCGCCGTTCGCTGGTAGCATTCGATCCGGACCCGTCGCGCGGCGCCCCCATCGTCTAGAGGCCTAGGACGCCACCCTTTCAAGGTGGAGATCAGGGGTTCGAATCCCCTTGGGGGCACCACCTCGCCGATCCGAACTCGTCGGCGGCTCGCTGGTCGCGGTCCTGCCAACTGCTCACCAGGTTCTCATTGCCGAGCCGCGGGCCGACGGAACCCGCCATTTCACGCTCGCAGGGGCCGGCTGCGGCGTGCGTGTACATCGCTTGCGCGACTGAGACGAGCAGTTGGCCAAACACGGGCGATGCCCTGAACAGCATGGGCGGCCACCACACCACCCGATCAACGACCGTCTGGGAGCCGTGTCGGTCGAGGTTGGGCGGCGCAGCCGGTCCCGCCCGCGAGCGGGCGGGCTGGGCGGAGCCGGCGCTCAGCGCCCTCCATCGGTCCTAGATGTGGTTGATCTCGATCCGATCGCCGCAGTTCGGGCAGAACAGCAGCAGCAGCTTCGGGTCGTCGGGGACCGGGCGCCAGGAGTAGACCATCGACTCGTACAGCTGCTCGCCGCAGCGCGGGCACTCGTAGCCCAGCTCGAGCCACTGGTCGCGCGGGACGTTCTGGCGGCCCACGCTAGCCTCGGTCCGGTGGCGGGGGCGGCTCCCAGCCCGGCTTCGGTCCGGCGGGTGGCGCCGAGTCGGATGAGGCCGCGTCGGCGGCGATGATCGCGGCCCGCGCCGCCTCGGCCTGTTCGGACGGCGCGATGAGCGGGTACGACATCGCGTCATAGCCGGGCCAGCGGCCGACGTCGCCGTCACGGATCATGATCTGGACCTTCATGAATGCGCCGGTGACGTCGCGGACGGAACGGTCCATCACCTGGAGGTCGCGTCCGGTGACCTCCTTCAGCGCCGCCGGCAGCGTCTCGACCAGGTACGCCGGATTCGGGTCGGCGGCCAGGGCAATCTCCAGCGCCGCGATCACCTGCTCGTCGGGCAGGTCGCGCGGCATCGGGCGGCTGATATAGGTCATCCGGGGGTCACGGCTGGGCCCGCGGAGGGTTCGAACCAGGGACTTCAGCATCGGCGGCGCGATTGTACCGTCAGGCTTCCCACGAGGGCCATGAAACGTCGGTTGGGTATACTTGCGTCCCCAGTGACGACCCCGAGCGCGGCATCGCCGCGGCAATCCGAGTGCGCCAGCGTCACGCTCTCCTGAGACCACGAACGAAGGAGTCACGCCATCACCGCGCGCGTCCGTAAGGCCGTCCTGCCCGCCGCCGGGTTCGGCACCCGCTTCCTCCCGGCCACCAAGGCGATCCCCAAGGAGGTCATGCCGCTCGTCGACCGGCCGATCATCCAGTACGCCGCCGAGGAGGCGGTCGCCTCCGGCATCGAGCAGATCATCATCGTCATCGCCACCGGGCGCAGCGCGATCGAGGACCACTTCGACTCCAACCCGTCGCTCGAGCGGTGGCTCGAGGATCGCGGCGACATCGAGATGCTGCGCACGATCCGCCGCATCAGCGAGATCGGCACCGTCGCATTCGTCCACCAGCGTGAGCAGCTCGGCCTGGGTCACGCCGTGCTCGTGGCCAAGGATCTCGTCGGCGACGAGCCGTTTGCCGTCCTGCTGAGCGACGACGTCATGCTGAACCGTGGCGGCATGCCGGTCACGCGCCAGCTCATCGACGCGTACAACACCCACCGCGGCTCGGTCATCGCCGTCCAGCGCGTGCCGCGCGAGGATGTGAGCCGGTACGGGATCCTCGAGCCGCTGCACGAGGAGGGGCGTGTCGTCGAGATTCGCGACCTCGTCGAGAAGCCGGCCGTCTCCGAGGCACCCTCCGACCTGGCGGTGCTCGGCCGCTACGTGCTCACCCCGAAGATCTTCGACGTCCTCGAGCAGACCAGCCGCGGCGCTGGCGGCGAGATCCAGCTGACCGATGCGATCCGCGGCCTGATCCAGGAGCAACCCGTCTTCGGCTACCAGTTCGAGGGCATCCGGCACGACGCCGGCACCCGCGTCGGTTGGATCAAGGCCAACATCGCGGTGGCGCTCGAGTCGGAGGATGCGGACGAGGTTCGCGCGTACATCCGCGGACTCGACCTGCGAGACTGACCGATCGTGGAGATGCTCGGCAGGCTGATCAGCGGCCGATACCGGCTCATCGCGCCCCTCGGCGAGGGAGGCATGGCCACGATCTGGCGTGCGCTCGACGAGCAGCTCGACCGCGAGGTGGCGGTCAAGCTCCTGCGGCCGCAGTTCAGCTCCGACCCCGGGTTCGCCGCGCGCTTCAAGCAGGAGGCGCGTGCCGCCGGCGGCCTCTCGCACCCGAACATCGTCGGCGTCTACGACTACGGCACCGATGGCGCCGACGGCGACCAGTACATCGTCATGGAGCTGGTCGCCGGCCGCGACCTCTCGGCGATCCTGCGTGAGCGTGGGTCACTCTCCGTCGAGGACTCGGTGCGCATCGCCATCGGCGTCGCCAGCGCCCTCGAGGTCGCGCATCGCAAGGGAATCGTCCATCGCGACGTGAAGCCGGGAAACATCCTCATCACCGAGGGCGGGGATGTGAAGGTGACCGACTTCGGGATCGCCCGCGCCGTGAGCGAGGCATCGATGACGGTGACCGGGACGACGCTCGGCTCGGTCCACTACTTCAGCCCTGAGCAGGCGCGAGGCGACGAGGTCACCGGCGCCTCCGACGTCTACTCGCTCGGGATCGTGCTGTACGAGATGCTCACCGCGCGCCGCCCGTTCGAGGCCGACACCGCCGCCGCCGTGGCCCTGAAGCGTCTCAGCGAGGATGCGCCGTCGCCGACCGCGATCGGCAAGCCCCAGCCGCCGGGCCTCGAGGCAATCGTCATGCGCGCCCTCGAGCGCGAGCCGGCCGAACGATTCCCCGACGCGGGGGCCATGGCCGAGGCCCTCCGCGCCTGGCGCCGCAACCCGGGCGCGATCCCGGCGGGGGCCGGTGCCGCGGCGGGCGCGGTCGCGGCCGCCACTCCGGCCGCCGGCGAGCCGACGGTCTACGTCCCGCCCCGCGTCACCACGCCGGCCGATCGCGCGCCGGTGCTCCCACCTCCGTCGCGCGCCGCTGCCCGCCGGGACGAGGGTCAGCCGTGGTGGATGTGGCTCCTCGCCCTGCTCGGCGTGGTCCTGCTCGGGGCGATCGGATTCCTCGGCTTCCAGCTGCTGGGCAATCCGTCGCCCTCGTCGAGCCCGACGGTGGGGGTCATCGTGCCCCCGTGCGAGAACGTGGGGTTGGCGACCCTGCGATCGCAGGCGAACGACATGGACCTGACGCTGACCGAGGAGGAGCAGGCTTCCGAGGACGTCGACGAAGGACGGGTGATCCGCTGCGAGCCTGCGAGCGGTGAGCGCGCTGAGGCAGGCTCGACGCTCGTCGCGTTCGTCTCGACCGGCCCCGGGGAGGTCGCCGTCCCGCGGCTGCGCGGGCAAACCGAGCAGCAGGCGCGAGAGACGCTCGCCGAGTTCGACCTCCGGGTCGGGTCGGTCGATCGCGAGCCGGACCCGTCGATCCCGGACGGATCGGTCATTCGCAGCAATCCGGCGGAGGGTGTGGACGTCGAGGCCGGCTCGCAGGTCGACCTGGTGCTGAGCAGCGGGCCGACGCCGTCACCCACGCCGACGCCGACCCCGACGCCGACCCCGACGCCGACGCCGACCCCGACGCCGACCCCGACGCCGACCCCGATTCCGACACCGACTCCGCCATAGACGATCGGGTCACTTCCGCCCGGCATGGGCGGTGCTAGCATGGCCGGCAGTTGCGTAACCCACGCGTGGAGGCATAACTGCCGAAGATGGCAACCGTCGCCCCGATCACGGTCGATGAGTCGACCTTCGAATCGGAGGTACTGAACGCCGAGAAGCCGGTGCTGGTCGACTTCTGGGCAGCATGGTGCGGGCCTTGCCGCCTCGTGTCACCGGTGGTCGAAAGCATCGGTGACAAGCACGCCGAGAAGATCGGCGTCGCCAAGGTCAACACCGACGAGAACCAGCAGCTGGCGATGCGCTACAGCATCTTCAGCATCCCGACCCTCATCCTCTTCGAGAACGGCCGCGAGGCCGCTCGCCTGGTCGGCTACATGCCCCAGGAGGTCATGGAGGAGCGCCTCAGCCAGTTCCTCGGCTGACCCATGGACCGATAGCGGTGCGGCCACGCACCGCTATGCTCCGCCGCCAACGGGCGTTGCGCGTGCAACCACCCGCTACACTCCCGGCGTGACAAGGCTGCCCGAGCACGCATGATCATCAAGACCGAGCGCCGTGGCGGCGCCGAGCGCCGCCAGGCCGAGGACCCGTTTGCACCGGATCGTCGCGGCGGCGACCGCCGCACGATGTGCTGGGAGGTCGAGAACTGCGACCTCACGATCCGCTATCGGTGCCCGGCCTTCATCCTCCGCCGCCCGTGCTGGGAGCTGTGGGCGGTCGAGGGCATCGGTCCGGCCCGTGCCTGCTGCTACAACGACAAGGAGTGCGAGCCCGGGCGCTGCATCATCGCCGAGAAGCGCTACGCCGGCGGCCCGGAGCCGATGGAGGTCCACATCGGCAGACGCGGCGTCCCGCTGGGCTACACGAAGCCGCGCCGCCACCACTGCCCGAACTTCTACCTGACCCACGGCACGAAGGGCCGCATCCCGATCCAGGCGCCACAGCTCATGCGCACGCTCATGAAGCAGGAGGGCACCGTGGCCCGCTGCGAGCTGCGGGGTGGCGTGCATCTCGACTCGGGATACGTCAACGACCTGTGCCTGACGGGCCAGTTCAACGATTGCGTCTTCTACGAGGACGCCGCGGACTGACCGCTTGACCCTCACCTATCGCCAGGCGGTCGCAGCACTGACCCAGCGCGGGCGCTTCGGGATCAGCCTTGGCCTCGAACGGATCGAGCGGCTCATGGCAGAGGTCGGCCACCCCGAGCAGGGACTGCGCGGCGCGCTGGTGGGCGGCACCAATGGCAAGGGCTCGGTGGTGGCGATGACGCAGTCCGTGCTGACCGCCGCCGGCCTGACGGTCGGCAGCATGCCGAAGCCCCACCTCGTCGGCTACCGAGAGCGGATCGCGATCGACGGGAAGCCGCTGGGCAGGGCCGCGTTCGCGGCGGCCGTCGAGCGGGTGCTCCCGACGATCGACCGGGTCGCGGCCGATGGGAGTGGGCCTCCGACCGAGTTCGAGGCGCTCACGGCAGCGGCCATCGCCGAGCTCGCACGCAGACGCGTCGACCTCGCCATCGTCGAGGTCGGGCTCGGCGGCAGGCTCGACGCGACCAACGTCCTCGACCTCGGGGTGGCGGTCATCACGAACGTCCAGCACGACCATGAGGCGATCCTGGGGTCGACGCTCACCGCCATCGGGGGCGAGAAGGCACCGATCATCAAGCCCGGCAACGTGGCGGTGACCGGTGCCACCGGTCGCGGGCTGCGCCCGATTCTCGACCGCTGCACCGCGCTCGGCGTCCCGCTGCTGCGCGCCGGACCGCGACAGCCGTACGGGGCGACCCTCCGTGAGACCGGCTGGGAGGGCATCGTCGTCGACGCGCGCACGCCATCGCGACGCCTCGACGGGCTGCGGGTCGGGCTGCTCGGCAGGCACCAGGCGCAGAACGCGGCGGTGACACTCGGCGCGATCGACGCGCTGGCCGAGCGCTGGGGGATCGAGATCGACGACGCGACGCTGGGCCGCGGGTTGGCGGACGCTCGCTGGCCGGGACGGCTCGAGGTGCTGGACGGCTCGTCCCTCGGGCTGCGCCGCGTGCTGCTCGACGGCGCCCACAACCCCGCTGGGGCCGCGGCGCTGGCCCGCGCGCTCGAGGATCTGGGCGTCCGACGACCGACGATCGTGTTCGGCGCGATGCGCACGAAGCGGGTGGGCGCGCTGCTGCGCGAGCTCGCGCCGCTCGACCCACGCTTCGTCTTCACCCGCGTCGACGATCCCGGCGCGCACGATCCGCAGACGCTTGCGGGCACCTGGAGCCGGCTGTCGGGCAAGGGGTCGCGGAGCGCGCCCAGCCCGGACAGGGCCCTCGCCATGGCCGACGGCGACCCGGTCGTCGTGGCCGGGTCCCTCTATCTCGTCGGCGCGATTCGCGGCATGCTGACCGGAACCGCCGAGGAAGTTTGATGGACTCGCGACTGACCTGGGGAGAGCGAACCCACCTGATGGGCATCGTCAACGTGACGCCAGACTCGTTCTCCGGCGACGGGCTGGCCCCGCCGGATCGCGGTATCGACGAGATCGTCGCCGCGGCGGTCGAGCAGGCGGAGGCCATGGTCGCGGCCGGGGCCGAGATCATCGACGTGGGCGCCGAGTCGACGCGGCCGCGCAGCGCCTACGGCGACCGCGAGCCGGTCGACGCCGGAACGGAAGCCGCGCTCGCCATTCCGGTGGTCCAGGCCGTGGCCGCCGCGATCGGGGACCGGGCCGTTGTCAGCATCGACACGACCAAGGGCACGGTGGCACGCGCGGCACTGGCCGCCGGCGCGCGGATGGTCAACGACGTGTGGGGCGCCACGCTCGATGCGGGCACCGCCGTCGCGGCGGCCGAGGCCGACGCCCACCTCGTGCTCATGCACAACCAGGTGGAGCCCGGGTACGCGGCCGGCGTCTTCGAGACCGTCGCCGGCTGGCTGCGGATGGCGGTCGATGCCGCCGTCGAGCGCGGCGTCGCCCGCGAGCGGATCATCGTCGACCCCGGCATCGGCTTCGGCAAGGGGACCGAGGACAACCTCGAGCTGCTCCATCGCCTGGCGGAGCTGAAGGCGGCGCTCGACGGCATGCCGTTGCTGGTCGGAACCAGCCGCAAGCGGTTCCTCGGCGAGCTGCTCGACGGCGCGGCGCCCGAGGACAGAGTCGAGGGCACGGCCGCGACCGTGGCGCTCGCCATCGGCGCCGGAGCCGACGTGGTGCGCGTGCACGACGTGGCGCACATCGCCCGCACCCGACGTGTGGCAGATGCGATCGTGCGCCGGTGACCGACTATCCCGATCGCCTGACCCTGCGCGGCATGCGCTTCCACGCGCGCCACGGTGTCCTGCCACACGAGAAGGTCGAGCCGCAGCCGTTCGAGGTGGACGTCGTCCTCCATGCCGACCTGGCACGAGCGGCCGAAACCGATGCGCTCGCCGACACCGTCGACTACTCGGCCCTGTCCGAGCTTGTCGGTGCGGTCGTGACCGGGCCGAGCTTCGACCTCATCGAGGGCCTCGCCGGCGCGATCGCGCGGGCCGTGCTGGCCGCCACCGACCCGACGCTCGTCGGCGCCGTCGAGATCCGCGTGCGCAAGCCGGAGGCGCCGCTCGACGGGGAGCTGGACACGGTCGAGGCGGCGCTCATCCGGCGCCGCCCCGAATAGTCGCCGCGCCGCGGATCAGGGCTGGTCCGGCAGCTCTCCAAGCGTGACCTCGAACTCGCTCGTCGAGGAGTCGCGGAGGACGCGCAGCGTGATCGTGTCGCCCGGCGAGAACGCGACGATCAGCATCGACAGGTCCGCGCCGGGGCCGATCTCTTCGCCGTCAATGGCGACGATGATGTCGCCCTCCTGCAGTCCGGCCGACTCGGCGGGGCTGCCGGGGAAGACCGCCGCCTGCCCGGTCTCGGTGGCGATCAGCGCCCCGTACTCGACCGGCAGGCCCTCCGCCTCGGCCAGCGCCGGGTTGATCGGGACGTAGTAGATGCCGATCCACGGTCGGGCGATCTCCGCGCCCTCGACCGCCTGCTGCATGATCGGCTTGGCCACGTCGATCGGGATCGCGAAGCCGATGCCCTGGGCGTCGGTGCTGACCGCGGTGTTGACCCCGATGACCTGGCCGCCGCTGTTGACGAGTGGCCCGCCCGAGTTGCCCGGGTTGATCGCCGCATCGGTCTGGACGAGGTTGTTGAGCTGCTCGGAGCTCGTCTGCGAGGCGTCGGTCGCCTGGATGCGCCGGCCCAGCCCGGAGACGACGCCGGTGGTGACCGTGTTCTCGTAGTTGCCCAGCGGGTTGCCGATGGCGATCGCCAGCTGGCCCGGCTCGAGGTCGGCCGAGGTCCCGATCGGTGCCGTCGGCAGGCCGGTCGCCTCGATCTTCACGATCGCCAGATCGGTGAGGGTGTCGATGCCGTAGATCGTGCCCTCGAACTGCCGACCGTCGTTGAGGACGACCAGCAGGTTCTCGGCGTCCTCGACGACGTGCCGGTTGGTGAGGACGAACCCGTCCTCGTCGTAGATGAAGCCCGAGCCGGACCCGTCCGAGCTGCCGAAGAGGCCACCGGTCGTGCGCTGGATGGTCACCACCGCCGGCGCCACCCGGGCCGACGCCGTGATCACCGCGCTCGACTCGTCGATCGGGATCTCGCTGACCGTGTTGGCATCGGTGCCCTCGCCGCTGGTCACGATGCCGGACGGGCCGTCGTCGAGCAGGGTCGTGACGCCGAGCGCGGAGAGCGCGCCGGAGAGGATCCCGGCAACGACGGCGATCGCCACGATCGGTGCCGCTCCGAGGCCACGCCGCTCGGGGACCGATGGCGGTGGCTGCGGCGGACGGGTCGACCAGGCGGGCGCCGCCTGCCAGGGGGTCTCCGCCGGATCGCGGTGCACGTCTGGCCCGTATCGCTGGACCTCCACCGGTTGGGTCCGGTCGGGGTCGTCTGGGCTTGGGTTCGGATCGGTCTTCATCGGTCGCTGCTTCGCTTCTGCTACGGGTTCCCGGACGCCGGGCGGGCGACGATCACCCTACGGTGCCCGGATTGCGAGCAGCCTGCCCGCCGCGTGAAGTTTCGTTGACCTTCTCGATCGGCGCCTCGTCGGTCTCGCCCGTGTCGGCGGGCTGCCGCGGCAGGATGATCCTCACCTGCGTGCCCTTGCCGACCTCGCTGGCGAGCTCGATCTGGCCGTCGTGCATCTCCACGATCGAGCGAACGATCGCGAGGCCCAGGCCGCTGCCCGACGCACGCGCCTCGCCGGTGTTCGTGCCGCGGTAGAAGCGCTCGAAGATGTGCGGCAGCTCGTCGGCCGGGATGCCGGCGCCGGTATCGGTGACCTCGAGGAGCACGTCGGAGGGGCGCTCCTCCAGCCGGACCGAGATGGCACCGCCGCGGGGCGTGAACTTGATGGCGTTGCCGATGAGGTTGGTCATCAGCTGCACGATCCGCTCGCGGTCGAAGCGCAGCTCGACCGGCTCAGCGGGAACGGTCGACTCGAGCGCCACCCCGCGCTCGACGGCAGCCTCGCTGAGCGCCTGGACGACCGCCTGCACCGGGTCGCGCAGGTCGCCGGTGCGCATGTCGAGCGGGTAGATCCCCGCGTCGATCCGCGACAGGTCGAGCAGGTTCGTGCTGAGCCAATCGAGCCGCTGGATCTGGTCGAGCGACCGATCGAGGAACTCCCGCCGCGTCGCTTCGTCGACCTCGCCGTCACGCTGGAGCTCGGTGTACATGCGCAGCGCGGCGATCGGGGTTCGCAGCTCGTGACTGACGTCGGCGACGAACTCACGCAGCCGATCCCGATCGGCCTCCAGCATGCGGAGGGTGCCGGAGAGGCGGTCGGCCATGACGTTGAACTGCTGGCCGAGCTCGTCGATCTCGAGGACGCCGGACCGCGCGGCTCGCTCGTCGAGCTGCCCCTGCGCGACGCGGGCCGAGACCCGCCGGAGCCGGGCGATCGGCACCGTCAGGCTGCGGGCGGCGACGATGCCGGTCACCAGCGAGGCACCCAGCGCGAGGACCCCGGCGCCGATGAGCGCGCTCCGGATCTGCTCGAGCGTCGCGGCCCGGGTCGAGTACAGGTCGCTGACGATCACGGTGTAGATCGGGCGATCGCCGTTGGGCAGCGCGATCTCGAAGCCGTTGGCCGACGACCCGATTTCCGTGTCGCGCCGCAGGCCCTGCGCCTCGAGCGCCGAGGTGTCCGCCGGGGACTCGCGCGCCACCACCGCACCGAGGTCGTTGACGATCGTGACCGTGGCAAAGAAGTCCTCGGCGCCATCGGCAGCCACCTGCGGCACGATGCGCGAATCTCTCAGCTCGCGCACCGCGGCCGTCTGATTGGTCGCCGGGTCGCTGCCGACGCGCGTCACGAACTCCTGGAGCTGCGTGCCGACCGAGGTGACGGCGGCGTTCATCCGTTGCCGGGTCTGTTCGGCGAGGAAGCCCGGGAGGATCTGCTGGATGGCGATGCCCGAGGTGATGAGCCCGACGAGCGCCACGATCGCCAGCGCGAGGACGAGGCGGACGTTCAGGCGGCTGGCGAGCGCCGGCAGGCCGCGCGGGTCGAAGCTGGACCAGTCGGGCGTCGACCGTGACGACGAGGGTGGGTCAGTCTTCGGCGAAGGCATATCCGACGCCCCTCACCGTGCGGATGTAGCGAGGCTGCGACGGGTCCGGCTCGACCTTGTCGCGGATGTGGCTGATGTGGACGTTGATCGTTCGTTCGTCCTGCTCCAGGGCGTCGTCGTAGTCGCGCACGAGCTCGAGCAGCTGCCCGCGCGTGAAGACGCGGCCGGGTCGCGAGGCGAGGTGGCGCAGGAGGTCGAACTCCGTGGTGGTCAGACCGATGCGCTCGCCGCCACGCGTCACGCGCCGCCGCTCGAGGTCGATGACGAGCTCACCGCGGCGGAGCGTGCGCCCCGTCTGCGTGTCGGCCAGCTCACCGTAGGCGCGGCGCAGCAGCGCCTTGATGCGGCTCACGAGCTCGCGGACGCTGAACGGCTTGACGAGGTAGTCGTCGGCGCCCATCTCGAGGCCGACCACCTTGTCGACCTCGTCGGCACGCGCCGTCAGGAAGAGGACCGGCGCGCGCGTGTCCCGCCGGAGCTGGCGGAGCACCTCGAAGCCGTCGATCCCCGGCAGGCGCACGTCGAGGACCACGAGATCGGGCGCCGCATCCGCGAAGTTCGCGAGCGCATCCTCGCCGGTCGGCTGCACGCTCACCGTATAGCCCTCGCGCTCGAGAGCCACCTGGACGCCGCGGGCCACGGCGGGCTCGTCCTCGACGATCATGATCGTGCCGGCCACGCGCGAAGTATAGGAAGCGGCCGGTGTCGGGCCTGTGTCGCTTACCTGAAGATCCGTTATCCGGGGCGCCGCCTTGCACCGCGGCGGTGGGTCACGCGGCGTTCGATCTGCGTGAGCAACGCACGGGCGCGGGCCCGTCAGTCCCTCAGCGCGGCCTCGAGCACCGGGTCGCCACCCGCGAGGAAGTCCTCGGAGCTCGCCGGAATCAGCACGTCCGGCTCGATCGTCAGGCGCGGATCGTCGGGCGCGGCGAACTCCCAGTAGCGGGTGCTGACGCCGACCTGCATCGGCACCGGCAGCGAGTCCAGCCGTACGAAGTTCACGTCGTCCCAGAAGTTCAGGCCGCCGGCCATCGGCTCACCGATGAAGACCGCATCGGTGCTCTGCTCGATCTCGGTCGACAGGTTCGATGCGGCCGAGAACGTGACGCGATCGATGAGGACCCGCAGCTCACCGGGGTGATCGGCCGCGAATTCCTGCACGAGGTCGAGCAACGGGCCGTAGGTCGTGTTGTCGCCCCCGGGGTTCTGCCGCAGGTCGAGCACGAGGCGCCTGACCGATCCGCCCTCGACCAGGTCGCGGGCGTCGTCCAGGGCTGGCGCGACGACGTTGCGGTAGCGGATGTAGAGCACCCCGTCGCTCATCTCCTCGATCGTCAGCGGCTCGGGATCGGTCAGGTAGCGCGACCGGTCGCTGGCCGGGAGCTGATGCATCGCGCGTTCGCCCAGGAACGCCAGGTACGCGTCGAACGGGATCGGCTCGACGCTCTCGACGATCTCGAGTCCGTGGTGGTCGATCGTCAGCTCGACCGGACCGTCACCGATGATCCCGAGCCCGCGCAGCACCTCGGTGCGCGGCAGGAAGATCGGCCGGAAGGCGGGCACCGTGACCGGCCCATCACGAGGAATGAGCGGCTCGATCGCTGCCAGGACTTCCTCGATCGGCGTCCCTTCGATCGCCGTGATCGAGCCGCCGACCAACCCCTCGTGCGGCGGCGCGGCGGCGGTGATCGTGACGCCCTCGTCGAACTCGTAGACGGTCAGCGGCAACGCGGGCGGCTCGCTGCCGGGCTGTGGCACCGCGAACTGGTGGCCGTCGCGTCCCTCCCGGCTCAGGAGTGCCACGACGCGCATCAGCTCGACGACCGCCTCCTCCGACGTGAAGTCCGGGAGCGCGGCCTCGTAGGAATCGAGCGCCGCCACGAAGTCCTCGCGGGAAATCGAGTGCCACGCGTTGGGGTGCACGGAGTCGAGCGCCGAGAGCAGCTGGTCCAGGTCACGGGCGACGCGATCGGGCGCGGGCGTCTCCGAGGGCGCCGCGGACGCGGACGCGGGCGGATCGGTCTCGACTGCGCTGGGGGACGGACCGGAGCCGCCACAGCCGGCCACGACGAGCAGGAGAAGGAGGGCTGAGGATCGAAGGACCATTCGGCAGTGATACGCGGTCCGTTCCGATTCCGTTCGGACGGCCCGGTTGCCGCGGGGCCGCTCGGCGGGTACCATGCCGGCTCGCAGGGCGCACACGGCCCATCCGGTGCTGCCCGCTCGTCACCTCGACGCCACCTGAGGAACTCGACACTCTCATGGACCTGGAGCTGACCCTCGACGCGCGCGAGGCCCACGGCAAGGCCAACAAGGGCCTGCGCCGCGCCGGCCTCGTGCCTGGCGTCGTCTTCGGCAAGGGCGAGGAGTCCACGCCCGTCCAGATTGACGCGAAGGTCTTCGAGACCCTCTACCGCCGGGCCGGACGCACCTCGGTCGTGAACATGCACCTGCCGGGCAAGACCGGCACCACGAGCGGCATCATCAAGAGCGTTCAGCGCAACCCGCTCAGCGGCATGGCCATCCACGTCGACTTCTTCCTCGTCAACCTCAAGACCGAGATGGAGCTCGACGTTCCCCTCGTGTTCACCGGCGAGGCGCCGGCCGTCGAGGAGACCGGCGGCACGCTGCTCCATAACCTATCGAGCCTGCACGTGAAGGCCCTGCCCAACGACATCCCGCAACAGGTCGTCGTCGACGTCTCGGTCCTGCGCACCCTCGACGTCGCGATCCACGTCCGCGACCTCAGCCTCAACCGCGACCTCGTCCACGTCCTGACCGATGGCGACACGCTCGTCGCCACCGTCGTCCCGCCGCGGGTCGAGGAGGAGCCCGAGCCGGTCCTCACCGAGGAGGAGCTCGAGGCGGCCGCCGCCGCAGAGGGCGAGGAGGGCGAAGGCGCGCCCGCCGAGGGTGGCGAGGGCGCGCCGACCGAGGGCGAGGGCGGCTCCGAGGACTCCACCGAGTCCTGACCCTGACCGGCCCGCGAGCCACGCGCAAATGGCTGCACGTGAGCCCTACTCGCCGATGAGCTCCTGCACCTCGGCGCGGATGGCCTCGATGTCGGGGATCAGGATGTAGCCGCGGCCGTCGCCGATGTCCCCCTCGGAGACGATCAGCGGCGGCTCGATCACCAGGTTCGAGACCTCGGCATCGGCGGCACGCCGGCCGAGCTCCATGAGCGTGAACAGCTCGTCGAGGGGCAGATCGGTCTCGAGCGAGTCGAGGCCGTCGATCAGCGCGGCCAGGTCGAGGTCTGTGTCAGGGTCGACGAGGCGATCGACGAGCTCCACGATCACCTCCTGCTGGCGGCCCATGCGGCCGTAGTCCTGGTCGACCCGCGTTCGCACGTAGCCGAGGGCCTCCCCCGCATCGAGCGTCTGCGTTCCCGCCTCGAGGTTGAGGTCGACGATCGGGTCAACCAGCGGCTCCTCGAGCGTTACCTCGACGCCATCGACGGCTTCGACCAGGGCGGCGAAGTCGTCCATGTCGAGCACGACATGGCCGTCGATCTCCACGTCGTAGAGCGTCTCCATCGCGCCGACCAGCGCCTCGATCCCCTGCTCCGCGTAGAGGCCGTTGATCTTGCGCGGGTGGATCGTGCCGTCCGGGAGCGGGATGTCGACGGTGTCGCGCGGAAGCGACACGAGCGTCAGCTCCGATTGGTCGGCCGAGAGGCTGACGAGCATCAGCGCATCGGTGTTCATGGGCTGGCCCTCGCCCTCGCGCCGTTCGTTGAGGTCGATGCCGACGTACAGCACGTTCCAGGGCCGGTCCATGAGCTCGGCCGACAGGGTCGGCGAGGGCGTTGGCTCGGGACTGGCCGAAGGGGTGACGGCCGGTGTGGCGGCCGGTTCCTCGGGTGAGCACGCAGCGAGCAGGAGACCAAGTACGGCGGCCGTCACGAGGACGACCGTGCCGAGGTTGAGTACAGGGGATCGTTGCATGAGGGCATTATCGGGGTGCATGACCGATGCCTCACGGCCGATCACCGTCGCCGACTACGAGCCGCTCGCCCGGGAGCGGACCGATCCCGCCGCCTGGGACTACCAGGCCGGCGGCGCCGGCGACGAGGTCTCGCTGGCCGAGAACCGGGCATCGTGGGACCGGATCCGCCTCCGCCCCCGCGTGATGGTCAACGTCGCCGAGCGCGACCTGTCGACCACCGCGTTCGGCGTGGACCTGGCCCATCCCATCGTCGTGGCCCCCACTGCCGACCACTCGCTCTCGCATCCCGATGCCGAGCGCGCCACGGCTCGTGGCACCGCGGCCGGCGGCGGGCTGTTCACGTTGTCGACGATCTCATCGGTCTCGATGGAGGACGTGGCCGCGGCAGCGCCGGGCGGGCCGCGCTGGTTCCAGCTCTACGCGCCCGCTGACCGCGACGAATGCCGGGCGCTCGTCGAGCGCGCCGCGGCCGCCGGCTACTCCGCCGTCGCGGTGACCGTCGATCTGCCGCTCCCCGGCAACCGCGAGCGCGACCGGCGCAGCGGCTTCGAGATCGACCTCGGCGTGCACCTGCCGGCGGAGCAGCCCGTCGACCCCGAGACCGGCATCGTCGTCCTGCCGACCTTCGACTGGGACGAGCTCGCCTGGCTGCGCTCGGTGTGCCCGATCCCGCTCGTCGTGAAGGGCGTCCTCCGGGCCGACGACGCGCTCCGCGCCGTCGACGCCGGGTGCGACGGCGTGTGGGTGAGCAACCACGGTGGGCGGCAGCTCGACACAGCGGTGGCCGGCGCCGACGCGCTCCCGGAGATCGCGGATGCGGTCGGTGACCGTGCGCTGCTCGTCGTCGACGGTGGCGTGCGTCGCGGCGTCGACGTGCTCAAGGGGCTGGCGCTCGGAGCCGACCTCGTCGCCATCGGTCGACCGGCACTGTGGGGCCTGGCCGTGGACGGCACCGATGGCGTTCGCCGCATCATCGAGATCCTGCGCGACGAGCTCAGCCTGGCCATGGCGCTCTCCGGCTGCCGCGCCGTCGGCGACATCGGTCGCGACCTGCTGGCGTGATCGCCGCCATCGGGAGGCGCGTCTCCGTCGTCACGAGCTATGCGCTGAGCCACTTCGGGCGCCGAAGTCCACACCTCTGGGTTTTCGGCAACCAGCGCGGCTTTCGGGACAACCCGCGGTACCTCGCCGAGCACGTGGTCAACGACCATCCGGACATCGAGGCCTGGTGGATCGCCCGCACCGAGGGTGAGGCATCGGCAGCCCGGACAGCGGGCCTGCGCGTTGCGATGCACGGCGCTGCGGATGCTCGCATCCAGCGCCAGGCGGGCGCGGCCTTCGTCTCGAACGGGTTCGCGGACCTGGAGCCGGCCCATCTCGGCGGCGCGTACATCGTGGACCTGAGGCACGGGCAGGGAACCAAGAAGATCCTGCTTGCCATGCCGGACCCGCGGCTGAGCGCGGGCTCCCCGATCGTCCGCGCCGTCGCACGGCTGCGTCGTCTGTACGTCCGCCGTCGGCTGGCCCAGATCGACATGATCATCGCGCCGGGGCAGCTGGAGCGGGACCGCTACGTGACGGCATTCGGCGGCTCGCCAGAACGCATCCGGGTCCTCGGCAGCCCTCGATTCGACGTGATCCTCGGCGGCGAGGCGTACGAGCGGGTGGTTGGCGGTGACCTGCGCCGCCAGATCGGCGTCGATGAGCACGACCGGGTGATCCTCTGGTTGCCGACATGGCGCGAAGGCGGCGACTCCTGGGTTCCGGCCCTCGATCCGGCCGTTCTCGACGGCGGCATCGAGGGCACGTCGGGGCTGCTTCTCGTCAAGCCACATCCGTACAGCGACCCCACCGCGTTCGCCGACCGGCTGCCGCGCCACGCCCGTGTGCGCCTCCTCACCGATGACGACGTCGACGTGAACTGCCTCCTCCGCATCACCGACGTGCTGGTGACGGACTACTCGAGCGCGGTCTTCGATTACGCCCTGCTCGAGCGGCCGATCCAGTTCTTCATCCCCGACATGAACGAATACCGTGGCGGTGAGGGCCTTCAACCCGAGTTCGAGGCCCTGCTCCGGGAGCATTCGCACCGAGACTGGCCATCGCTGCTCGCTGCCGTCGCCGACTCGCTGCGAGGATCCGCCGAACCGACCGTCGCCCGCAGGATCAGGAGGGAGAGCCGGAATGCCGACTCGCCGGGGAGCAACGAGCGCATCGTGCAGGCCGTGTTGCATGCGCTCGGCATCCCGTCCCGCGGCTAATATCGAGACGAGATTCGACACCGCCTCGCGGTGCGCCGCGGCGCACCTGAGGCCGTCGCCTCCGCGCGAGCGGCCGACTGGCGCCGACACCGATAACACCCGGAGGGATGCATGAGCTACGGCATGATCGTCTTGGCCGGAGGGATTGGCGAGCGGATGGGTCGTCCCGTTCCCAAGCAGTTCCTCCTCCTCGGGGGAAAGCCGCTGCTCATCCACGTCCTGGAGAAGGTGCGCGGCCTCGACGAGATCGAGCGAGTCGTCATCACCTGCCCTCAGAAGCACCTCGAGGCGACGGCCGAGCTCCTGGCGAATCATCGGTTCGGGCCAACGTTCGAGTGCATCGTCGGCGGTGAAACGCGTCAGGAGTCCGTGTACATCGGCCTTCGAGCGCTCGATGGCGTCGAGTCGGTGATCCTGCACGAGGCCGTGCGACCACTGGCGACGGCCAAGGAGTTCCGGGACCTGCTCGCGACGCCCGACGAGAACGCGATCTACGGGACGTCCATCCCGTTCACCGTGCTCAAGGGCCAGGACTACGTCGAGGAGCTGTTGGAGCGAAAGGAGCTGGTGAACGTCCAGCTCCCACAGAAATTCAACCGAGCGGCACTGCTGGAGGCGCACGAGGCGGCCCGTCGGGAGGGACGGGAGTTCACCGAGGACGCCAGCCTCCTGTTCAACTACACCGCCCAGCCCGTCCGGATCCTGCCGGGCTCGACCATGAACATCAAGGTCACGCATCCGGTTGACATCGTCACCTCGGAGGCGATCTACGCCGATCTCCTGGGGCGCGGCAGCTGACGATGGGCCGGACCTGCGTGATCACCGGGGCGAGCCAGGGAATCGGCCGCGCCACCGCGGTGCGTCTCAGCCGTGAGCCCGACATCGAGAACCTCGTGCTCATCGCCCGAAGTCTCGAGGGCCTGGAGGCCACGAAGGCCGAAATGGAGGCCGGCAGTGCCATCAAGCTCGTGCCGTTCGACCTCGCGGAGCTCGAGCGGATCCCCGGGCTGGTGCGGGAGATCCATGACGAGTTCGGCAGCATCGATGCGCTCCTGAACATCGCCGGCTACGCCGAGCCGCGCTCGCTCCTCGACACGACCGCGAAGAATCTCATCAACACGTACTCGACCAACGTCTTCGCGATGCTGCTGCTGATCCGCGAGGTCGTGTCGTTCATGCAGGGCCGGCGCGCGAAGATCCTCAATGTCGCCTCGACCGCCGGCACGACCGCCCGTCCCGGATGGGTCGCGTACGCGTCCTCGAAGGCCGCGGTGGTTTCGCTCTCCCAGACGCTCTCCGAGGAGCTGGCCGGAACGGGGATCAAGATCTACACGATCTCGCCCGGGCGAACAGCCACGGAGCTCCGTCGGAAGCTGGCGCCCGAGGAGGACCCCGACACGATCATGCAGCCGTCCACCGTGGCGGACGTCATCGCGTTCCTCCTCAGTGACGCGGAGCGGACGCTCGATGGCCAGAACATCACCGTCAGGGAGTCGTTCGGACAGCCACGCTGACCGATTCCCGGCGGCGCTTGGGCCTGCCGAACGTCATACGCATTGGGTGATGCCGCGCCGGCGGCCGGAGCGCTACCCTGCCCGCGATGCGCATCCGCCGTCCGCGCCTCGCGATCCTCGCTCTCGCGTTCGTGCTCGTGGGCCTCACCGCGTGCGGCACGATTCGAACCGCTGCCTGCGACCTCCTCGAATACGGCGTCGAGATCCAGGCTGATCTGAACGAGCTGCTCGCGCTCGACCCGGCGCTCGTGGGCCAGGCGGGCACGCCCGAGAACGCAGCCGCGCTCGAGGCGATCGACAACCTCGAGGCAACGGGCGCAGACGGACAGGCCGCGCTAGACGAGGCGTCCGAGGACGATGTCGGGCCGGCCATCCGCGCGGCGTTCCAGGTGGCTCTCGATGCCACGGAACTGGCCGCGACGAACCTGCGCGCCGCCGTCGAGTCGGGTGACCCCGCGACCGTGACCGACGCGATGGGCGATGTGCAGATTGCCGCGGACGCCATCGACACCTTCCTGACGACGATCGAGAGCATCGCGAGCGACTGCCCCGGCGCCGGCTCGGGCCCATCCGGATCCGCGCCAGCCTCCGTGAGCGCATCGGCATCTGCGTCTGCCACCGCGGCGCCAACGGCGTCGCCCTCGCCGACGGCGGAGCCAACGGCGTCGCCTTCGCCTTCGCCATCTCCATCACCCTCGCCGTCGCCGTCGCCGACACCGACACCGAGCCCCTCCCCATCGGCGACGCCCTCGCCAACGCCGACACCGACTCCCTCACCGACCCCCACGCCGAGTCCGACGCCGTCACCGAGCCTCACCGCCACGCCGTCGCCGTCGCCATCGCCATCGCCATCGCCATCGCCGACCGCGAGCCCATCGCCGACAGCATCGCCGTCGCCATCGGCCACACCGAGCCCGTCACCAGAGCCATCGCCGTCGCCCAGCGCCGAGCCCGGTGACCAGGGAGCGGGGCCGCTGCCATGGCTGGCCGGGCTCGTCCTCCTCGCGGTGGCCGCGGGTGGGATCGCCGTCTGGTACCAGACGCAGAAGGAGCCGGCCGATGAGCTCGGCACGGACGACGGCGGCCTGCCGCCGGAGGATCTGCCGCCGGACGGTGCGCCTCCGCCTGCCGGAGCGCCTCCGACGGAACCCCCGCCTTCCGGGCCCCCACCGACGGAGCCGGTAGCGCCAACTCCGCCGCCACCTGCCGAGCCGGCCGCTGGGGAGCCGCCGCCCACGGAACCGCGCTCGACTTCGGAGTGAGGCCATGAGCCAACAGCCGCTGGATCGGATCCCGATCCTCGTGTTCCTCGCGCTGTTCGTCGTCATCACCTTCGCCGTCTATGAGATCGGATACCGGCTTGGCGCGTGGTCGAAGCAGCGGGATCCCGACGGCGACGAAGGGCCCCTCGGGCTGATCGTCGGCTCCGTCCTCGGGCTCATGGCCTTCCTGCTGGCCATCACGATGGGCATGGCGTCGGACCGATTCGACACCCGCCGCGGGCTGGTGCTCGCGGAGACGAACGCGATCGGGACGGCCTACCTGCGCGCCGGGTACCTGTCGGAACCCGCCTCGACGGACAGCCAGGCCCTCCTTCGGGAGTACGTCCCGCATCGCATCGCCACCTCGGACGCCGCGCGGGTCGTGGCTGCCATCGAACGCTCCGAGGAGCTCCAGGCCGAGCTATGGGCGATCGCCGAGGAGGTCGCGCGCACCGAGGGCTCGGACGTCGTCGCGCTCTACATCGAGTCGCTCAACGAGGTCATCGACCTGCACACGAACCGGGTCGTCGCCGGCGTGTACGCGCGGGTGCCGGCCACGATCCTGTGGCTGTTGATCGGCGGCATCGTGCTCAGCCTCGGGCTGGTCGGCTACAACGCTGGGCAGGGCCAGAAGCGGAGCCCGCTGATCGCCATCGTCCTCGTCGTCTCGCTCGGCGCCGTCATGTGGCTCGTCATCGACCTCGATCGCCCGCAGGATGGGGTCATCACCGTCAGCCAGCAGCCGCTCATCGACCTTCAGGAGAAGCTCGAGACCGCCCCCTGAAGGACGCGGCCAGCGGCCGACTCAGTCCGTGAACCCGGTCGACAGGAAGAATGGCGGAGCGCACGTGCCGACGTCGCGGGTGACGGGCGGCGGCAGCCCGTCCTCGTAGTATCCGCCGCCCATCCGCACCTGCTCGCCCATCCCGACCGCATGGAAGCCTGAATGCACAACCGGCTTGCCGCCCTCGATGCTCAGTCGATACCCCGGCGGCCAGACCACGGCGAAGGAGCCGTCTCCCGCGGTTCGGATGCAGCCGTCCACGTCTTCCAGCGCGCCGACGAACAGCGCATCGGGACCGCCGAACATCGAATGACGAGGGAAGGAGTACCCATCCGGCGCGGGCGAGCCGCCGTAGACGAGCCAGCCGACCGACAGCGCAACCGCTGCGACGACCACGCCGAGCGCAACCAGCAGGCGACGAGCGGGCGTCATCGGCGATCGAAACCGCCAGGAGGTGTCGCAGTCAAGGCCACTCCGACGGTTCTGAGCGAGTGGAGCCGAAGGTGGGATTCGAACCCACGACCGTCGGTTTACGAAACCGATGCTCTACCCCTGAGCTACTTCGGCCCGGCGCGCGAGGGCCGATTCTAGCGCATCCGCCCGAGAGCCCCGCCCAGGCTGCGGGAGTACTTGGGGGCCGGTGCATCAGACATGAGGCGTATCGGCCGTTGAGTGGCCGAATGTCGCGGTCCGAAGTCCGTTCCGAACACTCGGCGGCGCCCGTGCATCCATCCGGATGCGGCCAAGCCCGTGAGTGGCCCATACGCATCTTTCGGGGTGACATCCACCGGCGAGTCACGCGCCCGCGCGCGACTCCGGCGGCATCCAGCCGTGAATGAGCTCGTCGTGGTAGCGCGGCGGCGCATCGGCGGCCACGCCCTTCGGCAGCGGCGCCATCGGTGCCTTGCCCTTCGCGGCCAGGACGTAGTAGGCGCACACGTCGGTCAGCGGGCAGAGGCCACAGATCGGTCGCGGAGCGCGGCAGGTGTCGCGCCCGTGGCGGATCGTCTCGACGTGGAACGGGTACATCTCGCCCGGCTCGAGCACCTCCTCGAGGAGGTCGTGGGCCTTCGGCAGCGGGGTGCGCGGCGGCAGCATCCCGAGCCTGGTCGTCACGCGGTGGACGTGGGTGTCGACCGGCATCTGCGGCCGCCCGAAGCCGAATAGGAGGATGATCGCGGCGGTCTTGCGGCCGATCCCGGGCAGAGCCGTCAGCCACGCACGGGCCTCCTCCAGCGGCCAGGAGCCCAGGAACGACAGGTCCCAGGTGCCGTCCGTCGCAGCGTGGACCTCGGCGAGGACGTGCTGGATGCGACGGGATTTCGTCGGCGCCAGCCCACCCGGGCGGATCACGTCCTCCAGCTCGTCCGTCGGCGCGGCCAGCGCCGAGTCCCAGTCCGGATAGCGCGCTCGGAGCGCGGTGAAGGCGCGGAACGAGTTCGTGTCGGCGGTGTTCTGGCTGAGGATCGTGAGCACAAGCTCGCTGACGGTGTCGACGCGAGGGCCGGCCCAGGTCGGGTGGTCGTACCGATCACCGAGGCGCTCGAGCACCACGTCCGCCAGCTTCCTGCGCTTCCGCCGGTCGGCCGCCCGCTTCTGCGGGCTCGGGCCCTTCGCCATGGACCGATCGCGCCCGCTACGGGAGCGCCAGCTCCAGGCCGATGCCGACGGTGCGCGCCAGCCTCGCGGCGGCGGCCTCCAGCAGGACCTCGGTTTCTGCCATCGCCGTAGTGAGGTCTGTCGGACGGTCGACGATCGGCTGCACGACGGTGATGGCCGTCGCCGCGTCGAGCGCCTGGGCACCCGGGCCGAGAGCCCCGCACAGGAGCACGACCGGCGTGTTGCGCGGACGAGCCAGGGTGGCGACGCCCATCGCGGTCTTGCCCTGCAGCGTCTGCTCGTCGGCGCGCCCCTCGCCGGTGATGACGAGGTCGGCCTCCTCGAGCGCTGCGGCCAACCCGACGAGCTCGGCCACCACCTCGACGCCGGGCCGCAGGACGGCACCGGTGAAGCCGAGCAGCCCGGCGGTCGTTCCACCGGCGGCACCGGCGCCGGGGAGGTCGGCCACGAGCCGCCCGGTGGCCGCCTCGATGCCGCGGCCGAACGTCGCGAGCGCGCCGTCGAGCTCGTCGACCGCCGCGGGGTCCGCGCCCTTCTGCGGTCCGTACGTCGCGGCCGCCCCGCGTCTCCCGGTGAGGGTGTTGGTGACGTCGGACGCCACCGTGACCTTCGCCTGCGCCCCCAGCCTGGAGTCGAGGCCACCGGGGTCGATCCGCTCGAGGCCGGCCAGCGCCGCGCCGCCGTCGGGAAGGTCGCTTCCATCGCGTCCCAGGAATCGGACGCCGAGCGCTCGCAGCAGGCCGCTGCCACCGTCGGTCGTCGCGGACCCACCGAGCCCGATCGTGATCCGTTCCACGCCCGCGTCGAGCGCCGCTCGGAGCAGCTCGCCGGTGCCCCGCGTCGAGGCGCGCCGCGCGTTGTCGGGCGTGCGCTCCTCGGGCGTCAACCGCGCCAGGCCGGAGGCGGCGGCCATCTCGACGAATGCGCCACGGCCGTCATCGAGGAGCAGCCAATCGGCCTCGATCGGGCGGCCCAGGGCGTCGGTCGTCGCAACGGTGCGGCGTTCGGCCGCCTCGCCGAGGGCATCGGCCACCGCGGCCAGGGTGCCCTCCCCGCCGTCGGCCATCGGGCGGCGAATGACCTCGTCACCGCCGCGGACGCTCGTCCAGCCGCGACCGATGGCGGCGGCCACCGTGACGGAGTCGAGGGCGCCGCCGAAGGAGTCGGGCGCGACGAGGACGCGCAGGGATCGGTCTGGCATGCGCGCTACCGGACTTTGACGGTCTTGCGGCGCTCGGCATACGCCGGAATCGAGATCATCGGCGGGCGAATCTCGTCCCCGATCTCGCGGACCTCGAGGTTGAAGTGGTCCTTGCCGGTGTTGATGAGCTTCATCCCGCGGCCGACCTCGGTGAGCAGCTCGAGCCGATGCCGCTCCTCGAGCTTGCGGATGGCGCCCTGGAGGATGACGTAGGCCATCTGCGACAGGTTCGGCAGCGGCTGGTTGCGGTGGATGCGCCGCTCGAGGTCGACCTGGCCGAGGGCCGCGAGGCCGGCCCGGTCGAGGATGTCGATGAGCAGGCCGATCTCGACGGCGTAGCCGGTGAAGAACGGCAGCTGCTCGAGCAGCGCGCGACGCCCCGCGTATTCGCCCGACAGGGGCTGGATCATGCCCGACAGCTCGGGGAAGAAGAGGTTGATCAGTGGTCGCGCCATGAGCTCGGTGACGCGTCCACCGCCCTCGGCCTGGAGCTTGTCGCCGCTCCGGATCGGCCGCTGGTAGAAGCCCTTGACGTACTGGAGCTGGGGCTCGGCGAGCAGCGGGCCGAGGAGGCCGTAGACGAAGCGCGGCTGGATGTTGCTGATGTCGGTGTCGATCCACGCCACGATGTCGCCGTCGAGCACGTGAAGGCTCTTCCACAGCGCCTCGCCCTTGCCCACGAATGAGCCGAGCTCCGGAAGGATGTCCTCGTGGCGGTGGACCGGCACGCCAAGGTCCCTGGCGATCTCGGCGGTGCGATCGGTGCTGCTCGAGTCGATGACCACCATCTGGTCGATGAGCGGCACGCGGTCCACCAGCGCGGCCTTCACGCGCTTGATGACGGTGCCGATCGTCTTCTCCTCGTTGAGCGCCGGCAGCCCGAGGCTGATCGTCAGATTGTGGCGCTCCTTGAGCGCGACGAGCTTGCGGATGTCGGCGAACTCGTGGGCGTGGAACGTGTTCTCGGCGAACCACTTGTCGACCACCACGGGGAGCGAGCGGGTGCGCTCGACGAAGGCGTCGGCGTGCGCCAGCGTGCCCTCCGACGCGCGGAGCTCGTCGAAGGTGGCGAGGCCGAGCGACTGCTTGGTCTTGACCACGATCACCGTCGGCTTGGCCTTGCTTGCGACCGTCTCGGCCAGCGTGCCGAACAGGTAGCGCCCGTCCGGGCTGGCGTTCGTCGGCTGGGCCGATGCGCCCATCACCACGAGGTCGTGGTTGGCGGCCTCCCTGACGATCGCCTGGCGCACGCCGGTCGCCTCGAGGATCATCCCCGACGCGCGGCGCGTGCCGGCGTGCTCGCGCACGAAGGCGTCGACCGCCGCCTGCTCGCGCTCGACGGCGCGCGCGCCGATGCCCTTCGGCACGACGTGGAGCACGACGACCTTCGCGTCGAAGCGCTTCGCGAGGTCCCGGCTGATCCGCATCGCGAGCTCGGCGTGCGGGCCACCGCGGACCGGCACGAGGATCGATCGCACCTGGTCGAGGCCGCGCTGCTTGACGACGGCGATGTCACACGGCGACTCGCGCACGACCGCGTCGATCGTCGGCGAGAAGACCGCGCGCGGGATCGCCCGTTCGCCGGCGAGGACCATCTCGGTGGCCTCAGCCTCCGCCCGCGCAGCCTGGGACGGCGTCGGCGGACCGCCCCAGCCGAAGATGACCAGGTCGCTGCTCTCCTCGCCGACCGCCTCGATCACGCCGTCGGATGCATGGCGGCCGATGCGGACCAGCGTCCGCAGCTCGACCCCCTCCTCGTCGCCGAAGTCGAGCACGCGCTGGAGCAGCCGGCGGGAGGTCCGTGCCTGGGTCGCGCCCTCCGAGAGGCTGACTCCCTCCGGGACCTCGACGATGCCGAGGGCCGTGATCTCGGTCGGCCTGCCGTTCGCCACGCCGGCACCGATGCGGACGAGGTCGCGCGCCGTTCGCGGGTTCGCGAGCGGCAGGAGGATGCGATACGGAGTCCTGCGTCGGGCCGCCGCCATCAGCTCCCGGCTCCGTCGGCCCGGGCCGACCGCCAGCGCGCGACGAGGTAGGGCTTGAGCTCCTCGAACTGGCGCGCCTGGTCGTCGATGACCCGCTCCGCCTGGTCGGTCGTCAGCTCGAGCGTGTCGCTGATGAAGCCCGCCGTGCGGCCGAAGTAGAGCGGGGTGAGTCCCGCCAGCAGCCGTTCGCGATCGGCGCCCGGCTCGTTGAACGCGACGAGGGCGTCGTAGAGGCAACGGATCCACAGGTCGGCGCTGAAGCGGAAGTCGGACGGGTCGCCGCCGATCTCGAGGTTGTTGACGCGCTCGAGCTGCTCGGGCGCGAGCATGTCGGTCCAGACCTCCTGCTGGGCCAGCCTGGCCTGCTCGAGGTTGTCGATGAGCTTGGCGTGATTGACCTTGATCTCCTCGGGCGCGACGACCCGCTCGAAGCCGTACTCCGGGATCGGGTGCGAGCCCTTCACGCGGAGCCATCGGTCCTCGTAGTGGCCGGCCAGCCGGAAGAGGGTGCCGACGACCTGCCGGAACATCGGTCCGAGGTCGGACGCGGGGTCCTTGGCGTCGTGGATCTTCGCGCCGAGGCGTGCCTGGCACACCGCGAAGCCCTCGTTGATCGCCGAGTGCGTCATCCAGATGTCGATCCCGAATCGCGCGGCCAGGTCGTCGAACGTGTCGAGCTCGAGGTAGCGGGCCACGAGGTCGCCGGAGACCGCGAAGTCGCCGCCGATCGGCTGGCGGATGCGCGCCCCGTAGAGCGCGCGGGTCAGCGGGTAGCTGATGTTGTTCGTGATCGTGCCGTCGTACTTGTAGCGCGCGTACAACGGTGCCACGAAGTCGTAGCCGCCCTTGAGGATCGGTCCGGCGAGGAGCTCGACCCACTCGGGCACGATCGACCGGAGGTCGGAGTCGACCATGACCATGGCCTTGACCTTGAGCTCGCGGGCCACCTCGAACAGCGCGCGCACCGCGGTGCCCTTGCCGCTCGTGCCCTGGTACGTGACGCTGATGCGCTGAAGCTTGTGCTTCGGGCTGACCAGGATCACCTTCTCGAGGTAGTCCGGGCTCTCGGTGCTGACCGCGACTCGCGGCGTGTCGTCCGGCGAGCCACCGTCGCTGTTGACGAGGATCGGCTTGAGCTCGGGAAAGTACTGGACCATGCCGGCGGTCGTGGCGCGCACGACGTAGCCGATGGTCTCGGCGTTGCCGAAGGATGGAATGCCGACCATGAGATCGGCGTGTCCGACGCGCCTGACCTCGGCCAGCCCATCGGCATCCAGCGCCGATGGAGTTCCTGCGGCAGGAGTGGCGGTCAGGGTGGAGCCTCCTCGAACGTGCGTCGGCCGGTGGCGGCTCGGATCACGATGGTAGCACCGCCACGGTGCGGCCGGCCGCTCAGGGGCCGGTTCCCGACCAGTCGGACGGTGACTCCCAAATCGGACCGGGGAACGGTGCGTCAGGCGCCGGGAGGATCAGCGTGACCGGTAGCCGGCCCGTCCTCCCCGCCGCGTCGGTGCTGCCGACGAGCTGCGCGCCGTTGACGGTCACCGCCCACGAGCCGCCTGGGATTGCCAGCTCGACCGCCCGCTCCTCGAGCGGCAGGAGCCGGTGTGCGGGGCCATGAGGCGCACCGTTCCCGTCGACGACCTGGATGACCATGACCTCGTCGCTGTCGTTGCGCGCCTCGACCGTGATCTCGGCGCCGAACATCGCACACCCAGCGAGCGTGCCCGTGACGAACACGGCCGTGAGCCAGACGTCGCCGAACTTACCGCGCAGGGGAACTACCGGAGAAGTTGGACCGATCCTGGCGCCCAAGATGGCCGGAAGTTACCGCCAAGCGCAACGCAGGGCCAGCTCGGAGCCGTTTTGTCGGTCAACCGGGCCGTTAGCTACCTCAGCGGGCAAACGGCGCGAATCGGCCCCGAATCGGCGCCGCTGATGCTTCAGCCCGGGCCGTACAGGTCCAGCTCGCCGACCTCGACCTTGGCGCCGACCTCGGCGCGGATCGCCTCCCAGGCGTCGAGATCCCACTCCCCGACGAAGGTGATCGCGGTCCCCTCGCGCCCGGCGCGGCCGGTGCGCCCGATGCGATGGACGTACGTATCCGCGTCCTCGGGAATGTCGAACGAGAGCACGAACGGCAGGTCGGTGATGTCGAGGCCGCGGCTGGCGACGTTGGTGGCGATGAGGAACTGGATCTTGCCGGCGCGGAAGGCGGCCAGGGTGCGGTCGCGCTCCCGCTGCGACAGCCCGCCGTGGAGCGCGGCGACGTTCTTGCCGCGTCGCTTGAGCGTCGCGGCCAATCGGTCCACCCCGATCTGGGTGTGGCGGAACGTGAGGAGGCGATCGAAGCCGTAGTGCTCGTTGAGCTCCACGAGGGCGGCGACCTTGTCCTGCTCGGCGACGAAGTAGACGAGCTGGCGGACGGTCTCGACGGTGCGCAGGTCGGGGCGGACGGTCACGTGCGCCGGGTTCGGCTTCATGAACCGATCGCAGATGCGCAGGATCGCGTACGGCATCGTCGCGCTGAACAGCGCCGTCTGGCGGCTGCGCGGAGATCGCGAGAGGATCGTCTCGACGTCGACGATGAAGCCCATGTCGAGCATCCGATCGGCCTCGTCGAGGATGACGGTGTTGACGCGGTCGAGCAGCAGCTCGCGACGCCGGATGAGGTCGAGCACCCGTCCCGGCGTGCCGACCACGACCTGCGCGCCGCGCTTGAGCGCCTCGACCTGGCGGTCCATGCTTGATCCACCGTAGATCGCCACCGTGCGCACACCGCGGAAGCGGCCGATGCGCGCGATCTCGTCCTCCACCTGGACGCACAGCTCGCGGGTCGGCGTCAGGATCAGCGCCTGGACGTGGGAGCTCGACGGCTCGATCTTCTCGACGATGGGGATCCCGAAGGCCGCCGTCTTGCCGGTGCCCGTCTGCGCCTGGCCGATGAGGTCCTCGCCCCGTCGCAGCGGGGGGATGGACCGTGCCTGCACCTCGGTCGGGACCACGAAGCCCATCGACTCGATGGCTCGCGCGATCGTTGCCGGCACCTCGATGTCGCCAAACCGATAGCCGCTGGCGGCGGCGAGGACGGCGGCCTCGAGCTCGGATGGCGCCTCGGCCTCCGTGTCGCTCGCGACGTCGATGGCGACGGGGGCGCTCGGCCTCGCCGTGCGGTGGCGGCGCGGGCGGGAGGCGCGCTGGGTATGGGTATCGGGCAAACGGGACTCCTGAGGATGGGGCGCGCTCGGTGGCGCTGCCTGCACTGGGCGTCCGGATCGTACCACGCGACCGCCGAACCTTGACGCGGACTGGTTCTCCAGATGATACTGAGTCTCGTTATGGTCCCGTTGGCCGCCGCGCTCATCTCGTTCAGCGCATTCGCCTCCGCCCTCTTCGGCGGCATGCTGGCGATGCGCGCGGTCCGGCACGTCGGGTTGGTCATCGCGTTCGGCGCCGGCATCCGCATCGGTGCCGCCTTCTTCGACCTGATCCCCGAGAGCGTCGAGCATGTCGGGTCGCTCAACCAGGCGATGATCTTCACCGCCCTCGGGTTCCTCGCCTTCTACGCCATCGAGAAGCTGACCGCGCTCCACGTTGGCCACGAGACCGCCACCGAGCTCGACCACGGCGACGCCGAGCACCACCACATCGGACTCATCGGCGCGATCGGCATGAGCCTGCACAGCTTCCTCGACGGCGTGGCGCTCGCAGCCGGCCTCACCGTCGGTGGCGGGCTTGGCCTGGTGATCGCGGTCGTGGTGGTGGTCCACCGCTTCAGCGACGGCATCGGCATCGTCAGTCTCCTGCTGGCCAGCCGGACGCCGCGCGACCAGATCCTTCGGTGGGTGGCGCTCGTGGCGCTGGCCCCGGTGGCGGGCGTGGTCGTCGGACTCCTGCTGCCGATCCCCGACATCGTCCTCGGTGCGATGCTGGCGGTCTTCGCCGGCTTCTTCCTCTACATCGGTGCCGCCGAGCTGCTGCCGGAGGCCCATCGCAGCGACCGGTCGCGCTGGGTGGTCGCCGCCACGCTGGCCGGTGTGCTCGCCATCTACGCGTTCTCGATGTTCGCCGCGGCGGTGGGAGGACATTGACCGGCCGGTCGACCGCGGACCGCCTGCGCGAGGCCGGCGAACGCGTGACTCGCCAGCGCCTCGCGGTCGCCGACGCGCTGAGCGCCGCCGGACGCCAGGTGTCCGCCCAGGATCTCTATCGGCGGCTGCACCGACGTGACCCCGGCATCGGCCGCGCCACCGTCTTCCGCACGCTCGAGGCGCTCGTCGTCGCGGGCGTCGCCCGGAGGCTCGAGCTCGACGGCCACGTCTACGGCTACGTTGCCTGCCGGCCCGAGCACCATCACCACCTCGCGTGCGACCGATGCGGGCGCGTCGAGGAGATCGACGAGGCCTACATCCGGCCGGTCTCGGAGCGGATCGCCGCCAACCTCGGGTTCCGGATCGACGACGCGCGGGTCGACTTCTACGGGATCTGCGCGAGCTGCGCCCGGCAGGGCTAGCCGGCGGTGGCCGCGACCTGCTTGCGCTCGCCAAGCGTCCGACGGACCCCCGCGTCGCGGTCGGCGTAGCCGTTGGGGTGCTTCTCGCGCCAGGCCCACGCGTCGGCGAGCATATGCTCGAGGGTCGAGTGGGTCGGATGCCAGCCGAGCTCGCGGCGCGCCCGGCGCGATGACGCCACCAGGACGGGCGGGTCGCCGACCCGCCGCTTGACGGCCCGCGCCGGCACCGCGCGCCCGGTGACGCGCCGCGCGGCCTCGACGACCTCGCGGACGCTGAAGCCGGCGGCCGATCCGAGGTTGTAGACCTCGAGCGATGGGTCGCCCTCACCGGTCGCCTCGAGCGCGAGGAGATGACCGTCGGCCAGGTCGCGGACGTGGATGAAGTCGCGGATGCAGGTGCCGTCGGGCGTGGGGTAGTCCTGCCCGTAGATCTGGACGTGCGTTGCCTTGCCGGCCGCCACGCGCAGGATCAGCGGCATGAGGTGCGTCTCGGGGTTGTGGTCCTCGCCGTTGCGCTCCGTCGCGCCGGCGACGTTGAAGTAGCGCAGGCTGATGGCGCGCAGGTCGTGAGCGGCACAGAACCAGCGCATCGCCCCCTCGAAGGCGAGCTTCGTCTCGCCGTAGGGGTTGATCGGCTGGGTGCGATCCGCCTCGGCGATCGGGACCCGACGCGGCTCGCCGTACACCGCCGCCGTCGAGCTGTACACGATGCGGGTGACGCCGGCATCGCGCATCGCCTCGAGGAGCGAGACGCCGTGGGCGACGTTCGTGCGGTAGTAGGCGCCCGGGTTCTCCATCGACTCGCCCACGAGCGAGCGCGCCGCGCAGTGGAGGACCGCGTCGACCCCGTCGGAGAGGACGTGGCGCAGCTGCATGCGATCGGCGAGGTCGCCGACCACCAGTGTCGCGCCGTCTGGCACGGCGGACGCGTGGCCGCTCGCCAGGTTGTCGTAGACGACGACCTCGTGACCACGCTCGACGAAGCGCTCAACGCTCGTGGATCCGACGTACCCGGCGCCGCCAACCGCGAGAATCTTCAAACCACGCCCTCCGTATCTCTAGCGTGCCAGCGCGACCGCAGGCTCGGCGGTCACGGTGCGAGCCAGGCCCGGCGTCAGCTGGGTGGAGACGCGCGTCGCACCGGCGGCAACGGCCTCGCTGAGCTGCTCGATGGTGCGGAACCGACCGCTGGCCTTCACGCCGATCCGCGGGCCGACGCTGTCACGCAGGACGCGCGTACGAGCGATGGTCGCGCCGGCGCTGTCGGAGCCGGCTCCGGTGACCACGTAGTCGGCACCGGCGCGTTCGGCCAGGTGGCAGGCGCGTCGGACGAGATCCTCGGCCAGGGGATCGGTGCCGACGATGACCCCCGCCGACGCGAGTGCCGAGTGAGCCATGTCGACGACCGCCAGCATGTCGTTGAAGACCGTCTCGTCGTCACCGGACACGAGGGCTCCGCTGTTGAGCACGAAGTCGATCTGGGTGGCGCCCTGCTCGAGCGCCTTCGAGGCCTCGAACGCCTTCACGCTGAGCAGCTGACCGCCGTGGGGAAAGCCGACGACCGTGCCGAGCGCGACCCGCGATCGCCCCAGCGACCGCTTCGCCGACTTCACCAGCCACGGGCTCACGGTCAGGGCGGCGAGCTCGTGCTCGGTCGCCAGCCCGACCGCCGCGGCGAGATCGGTCACGGACGCGTTCGGCTGCGTCAGCCGGTGCTCGACCCGGAGCGGGCGTCGGCCGGTCAAGGTCATCGGAGCGGGCTCCCTCCGATTGGGCTCGGCAGTAGATGAGGACGATCCAGACATGGTCCGGACGGCCGATTGTAGCAGCGTGCTTCGCGGGATCGGCCAATCCCCCCTGTCCGTGCCGTCAGACGGTGCGTGTCGTCACCGCCGCCGCGCATGGGCAAGCAGGATGTCGCGCCGGTTCTGGCTCGGATCGTCGAGGACGATCTCGGTGAGCCGATCGAGGATGGCGCCGATCTCCGGCCCGGGCTGCATGCCCAGCTCGTGCTGCAGGTCATTCCCGTCGATCGCCAGCCGGCGCTCGACGAGCAGGCCGGGCTCGGCGCTGACCTGCTCGGCGATGCGGGCCTCGAGCTCGTCCTGGTTGGCGTCGCCCGCAGGCCCGACGCCGGAGGCCGCGTTGTCGGCCCTCCGGAGCGCGAACAGCAGGTCGCGATCGCCGTTCGCGAGACGGCGCACGAACCGGCGCACGGCGGCATCGGTCCATGCCGAGTCGTACTCGTACATGTGGTGGCGAATGGCGCCGTACACGCGCTCCGTCTGGGCCCGTGGCACGCGCAGTCGGCGCAGGACCTCGGCCGCCATGTCGGCCGAGACCCGGTCGTGACCGAAGAAGTGGCCGTCGTGCAGGGTCCGGGCCTTGCCGACGTCGTGGAGGAGGGCTGCGAGTCGCAGGACGGGAGGGTCCGTCGGAGCGGCCGCGTCGACGGCCCGCAGCGAGTGGTCGAGCGCGTCGCCGGGGACGGCCTTTGCCTGCGGGATGCCCCGGAGCGCGGCGAGCTCGGGGAGGACGACGACGAGGAGCCCGAGCCGCTCGAGCAGGCCGATGGCACGCGACGGGACTGGATCGCGGGCGAGGATGCGCACGAGCTCGTCGCGGACGCGCTCGGCCGAGACCGTGGAGACCGTCGGCGCGAGGTCGCGGATCGCCGCCTCGGTGCCGGGGTCGATCGCGAGCTCGAGGCGCCCGGCGAACCGCGCGGCGCGGATGAGGCGCAGGGCATCCTCGGCGAAGCGCTCGAGCGGATCGCCGACGGCGCGAAGCAGCCGCGCGTCCAGATCGGCCTGGCCGCCGTGCGGGTCGACCAGGGTGCCGCGTCCGGCGTCGAGGTCGAGCGGCAGCCAGGCCATGGCGTTGATCGTGAAGTCCCGCCGCGCGAGATCCTCGGACAGCGACACGCCGAAGCGCACCTCATCGGGCCGGCGACGGTCGCGATACGCGCCCTCGGCGCGGTACGAGGTGATCTCCACCGGCGGATCGGCACCGATGGTGACCGTCCCGAACCGGTTCTCCCAGGTCGCGCCCTCGAAGAGGGCGACCACCTCCTCCGGGCGCGCGGCCGTCGCCGCGTCCCACTCGCCTCGATGCGCGAGGCCAAGCAACCGGTCGCGCACGACCCCGCCGACGAGCGCGACCTCGTGACCGGCATCGGTCAGCGTGCGGAGCACGTGGATCACGCGATCGGGGAGGGTCGCGTAGACGAGCTCGGTGGGCATGACGCGCATACTAGGACGGCGCCGCAGGACGGCGACCCATGTCGATCGTGCCTGCTCCCGATCGTCGTTGAAGGCAGGAGCGGCCACACGCGCCGCTGCACGCTTCCGGAGGTTCCGACCATGCGCTACGCACTCCTCATCGTCGGTCCAGAGTCAGCGCACCCCTCGCCCCAGCCGCCTTCCGCCGAACTGGAGGCCGAGGTCACCCAGGCCTACCTCGACTACACCCGGATGCTGAGGGACCGCGGCGCCTTCCTCGGCGGGGAGGCGCTCCAGCCGAACCCGACGGCCACCACGCTGCGCGTCGTGGATGGCCACCCGGTCGTGACCGACGGTCCGTTCATCGAGGCCAAGGAGGCACTTGGCGGCTTCTACCTCGTCGAGGCGCGCGACCTCGACGAGGCCCTCGAGCTCGCGGCGTCATGCCCCGGCGCGCGGTGGGGTGCCGTCGAGGTGCGGCCTGTCATGGACTTCCCCGAGGGCTCCGAGGAAGCGGAGGCGATGTCCATCACCGCCGCCGCGACGAGCCCGGCCTAGACCGCCCGCGGCTCCGGTACGGGCGTCCGGACGCGCGGCGGCTCCAGGAAGAGGAACGTGCGCCAGGCGTCGTTGCGCTCATCGGCCAGGTAGCTGCCGAACAGGTAGCGCAGGTCGGCGCGCGGCGCCCTCGGCTCACGGAGCAGGGCCATGCGCGCCTCCGCGACCGTCTTGCCTCCCTTGCGGTGATTGCACGGACGGCACGCGGCGACGAGGTTCTCCCACTCGTGACGCCCGCCTCGGTGCTTCGGCGTGACGTGGTCGATCGTCAGGTCGCGGCTGACCTTGCCGCAGTACTGGCAGGTGTGACGGTCGCGGCTGAACACCTCACGCCGGCTGAGCTTCACGCGCGGCTGCGGCCGCTTGACGTGATGTTGGAGGCGAATGACCGATGGCGCCGGGATCTCGATCGTCGGCGTGTGAATCATCTGGTGATTCTTCGCCAGGAGCTCGGCCTTCGACGCGCCGAGCAGCCGGAAGGCACGCCTGATGTCGCAGACGTTGAGCGGCTCGTAATTCTGGTTGAGGACCAGCACCGGTGCGTTGATCATTGTTCGTGCGCTTCCTGCGCCGGATGATACCAACGTCCACGTGCCGTGCTCGGGCGCCGTTCCTGACAAGCTGATCCCGTGGGGCGGGCGTACCGGTCACTGATTGGCCGGGATTCCCGTGGAGCGGGCGGATCGGCACGTGAGCGAGGCGCCATGGCGGCCGGGCCTGCCGTGGGATGGGAATTCGGACACTGACTTGCCGATACGCCCGTGGGGCGGGAATCGCGAGCAGCGCGACCCCGCGGGCACGCATCCTCCCGGCATCATTCCGCGAAGGAGCGCCTACTCGGCCTCGGGAGCGACCTCGAAGGTGAGTGACGCGTCGCCCTCGAGCACGAGCCGGCCATCGCTGTCGATCGTGTAGCCGGTCACGGACTCCATCGCGACGAGGAAGGCCTGCTCCTGATCGCTCGCGGCCGGATCGACGCAGGCCATGCGCGTGGTGGCCATCGGGCCGAAGGTCAGCTCCGTGCCCTCGATCGTGACCTCACCGTTGAACGTGTTGCAGCCGGTCGTGCCGGTGACGCTGCCGTCGTCGTTGAAGGCGATGCTCGGCGGTGTCTCGCCGACGGGCTCGGCGCCGTCGAGCTCGACGAGCGTCCACGAGGTCCCCGGGAGCTCCGTCGTCGCCTCGCGACTCGTGATCGCGCACCCGGCCAGGGCCACCAGCGCGAGCAGGGCGATCGAGCGCTTCACCGGTACAGGATAGCCAGCGGCGCCAATTGGATCGGCATCCGGCGCGGCGAGACAGGGCGCCGATGGGCGTTCGAGCGTGCCGAGAGTAGAATGCGGCCTCCAATGACGACGATCGAACGATCCACCTGGGCCACCAAGGTCGGGCTCGCCCGCATGCTCGCGGGCGGCGTGATCATGGACGTCGTGACCGCCGACCAGGCACGGATCGCCGAGGACGCGGGCGCCGTCGCGGTCATGGCGCTCGAGCGCGTGCCGAGCGACATCCGCAAGTTCGGCGGCGTGGCGCGCATGAGCGACCCGAAGCTGATCACCGAGATCAAGGAGGCGGTCAGCATCCCGGTCATGGCCAAGTGCCGCATCGGTCACTTCGCCGAGGCCCAGATCCTCGAGAGCCTCGAGGTCGACTACATCGACGAGTCCGAGGTCCTCACCCCCGCCGACGAGGAGCATCACATCGACAAGCACCGGTTCCGGGTGCCGTTCGTGTGCGGCTGCCGCGACCTCGGTGAGGCGCTGCGGCGGATCGGTGAGGGCGCGGCGATGATTCGCACGAAGGGGGAGGCCGGCACCGGCGACATCGTCGAGGCCGTGCGACACATGCGCGCCGTGCAGAAGGGCATCCGCCAGCTCCAGTCGATGCGCGAGGACGAGCTGTTCGCCGCCGCCAAGGAGCTGCGGGCGCCGTACGACGTCGTGAAGCAGACCGCCGAGCTCGGTGCGCTGCCGGTCCCGAACTTCAGTGCCGGCGGGGTGGCAACCCCGGCGGACGCGAGCCTCATGCGCCAGCTCGGCGCGGAGGCGGTCTTCGTGGGCAGCGGGATCTTCAAGAGCGAGAGCCCCGAGCGCTACGCGGCGGCGATCGTCAAGGCCGCGACGCACTATGACAACCCGGAGATCCTGGCCGAAGTGAGCACCGGCCTGGGTGAGCCGATGCGGGGCACCTCGTTGGGCGAGATCCCGCCGGAGGAGCGGCTCGCCATCCGCGGCTGGTAGGGGGTTCCGCATGGACTCCGAGCGCCGTCTCCGGATCGGGGTGCTTGCCGTGCAGGGCGCCGTGCGCGAGCACGTGGCCGCCATCCGCGACGTCGGCGGCGAGCCGGTCGAGGTGCGCCTGCCACGCGACCTCGTCGACCTCGACGCGCTCATCCTGCCCGGCGGCGAGTCGACGACGATGCGCCGCCTCATCGATGCCTACGGACTGCGCGAGCCGATCGCCGCGCTGAGCGCGGCCGGAGCGCCATTGCTCGGCACCTGCGCCGGCATGATCCTGCTCGCCGACCGGCTGGCCGATGGCGAGGCTCCGTACTTCGGTCTCCTCGACCTCGAGGTGCGGCGCAACGGCTACGGCCGTCAGCTCGACAGCTTCGAGGCCGATCTCGACGTCCCGGAGCTCGGCGACGAGCCCCTGCACGGCGTCTTCATCCGCGCGCCGCTGGTGACCGACGTCGGGCCCGGGGCCGAGGTGCTGGCGCGCGACCCCGATGGGAATCCGGTCGCCGTGCGCCAGGGCCGCGTGCTGGCCACCGCGTTCCATCCGGAGCTGACCGGCGACCGCCGGATGCATTGGCTCCTGCTGCACATGATCTCCGGGAGGGTGAGACGCCCGGCGTGATCGAGGTCGAGCGGACGATCCGCGGCGCGCGCCTGACCGATCGCCAGGCGCTGGCCGACCTGTCACGCCGTGTCCACTCCGCCCACGACGCCCATCGCCGCAGCCTCGGCGTGCCCGCGCCGAGCACCGACGCGCATCGCATCAGCCTGTCGACGCTCATCCCATCCTGGCTGCCGCTGCGCGCGCCATCGGTCCATCTCGTGGCCGAGGTCGGCGGCGAGCTGGTCGGCTCGTGCCGAGCGATCGAGGAGCCGCATCGCGACGACTGGGTGATCACCGAGCTCGATGCCGCCGAGGGACCGATGGCCGCCGAGATCCGCTTCGACCTGCTCCGCGCGCTCGTCGAGGAGGGTGCCAGCCACGATGTCGCCCGCTTCCACACCGCCTGCGCCGACGTCCGCGACAACCTCGAGCTGTTCGGGCAGGCCGGCTTCATGGCCTACGCGCAGGAGGAGATCTGGTACCGCCCGCCGGTGCTGCAACGAGGTCCGCGCTCGTGGTTCCGCTCGATGACCCGACGCGATGGGAAGGCGGCGCCGAAGAGCGATGCGTCGGACGACACGCTCGACCTGCAGGCGGCCGGGGCGCCCGACGCGTGGCACCTGTTCGACCTGTGGACCCACGCGACGCCGCCGGCGATCGCGCGGCTCGAGGGGTACAGCGCCGGCGACTGGGAGGGGGTCGGTCACGAGGCAATCGTGCCGCGCTCGGCGCTCAACCCGGTCCTCCACTTCACCGAGGTCAACGCGTGGCTCCAGCCGACCGAGCAGCGCGCCGGTGGCTTCGCCCAGCACGGGGCCTGTCGCGGTGGGCCCCATTACCTTCGCTTCCTGGTCCGCGACGGCGTCGACGGCGCGCGCTTCCTGCGCGCGGTCCTCGGGAAGGCCGGGCGTGACGCGATCGCTGCGGGCATCCTGTCGCCGGTGCGAACATACGAGTCTGCGGGCATGCGCGCCGCGGAAGCCACCGGCTTCGAGCCGATCGGACGGGTCACGATGCTCGTCCGCGAGGTGCGAGCGCAGGTCCGCCAGCCGGCGATGGTGCCGGTCCGAAGTTGAGCGAGCCAGGGAGAGGCAAGGAGCGACACGTGGAACGCCGCGAGACGACCGACGATCTCGACGCGCTCATGGCGGCGCTGCCGCCCGAGATCGTGGAACGCCTGAGCGCACTTTCCAACCGCACCGACCTGCTCGAGGTGGTGATGGACCTCGGTCGACGTCCCGAGGCGCGGTTCACGACCGGCGAGGAGGATCTCCTCGACCGCGAGGTGACCGATGCGGACATCGGCTACGTCATCGACCACATCGGCGTCTTCGGCGACGACAACCGGGCCGGGATCGAGCGCACCCTCCACCGGATCAGCGCCATCCGCAACCGCTCGGGCAAGGTGGTGGGCCTGACCTGCCGCATCGGCCGCGCGGTATTCGGCACGATCGACATCATCCGCGACATCGTCGAGGGCGGGCAGTCGGTCCTCCTCCTCGGCCGGCCGGGCGTCGGCAAGACGACGATGCTGCGCGAGGTCGCTCGCGTCCTTGCCGACGACCTCGGCAAGCGGGTGGTCGTGGTCGACACGTCGAACGAGATCGCGGGCGACGGCGACATCCCGCACCCGGGGATCGGCGACGCGCGGCGGATGCAGGTGCGCACGCCGACCGAGCAGCACGCGGTGATGATCGAGGCGGTCGAGAACCACATGCCCGAGGTCATCGTCATCGACGAGATCGGGACCGAGCTCGAGGCCGGAGCGGCACGGACCATCGCCGAGCGCGGCGTCCAGCTCGTCGGCACCGCCCACGGCAACACGCTCGACAACCTCATGCTCAACCCGACCCTGTCGGACCTCGTCGGCGGCATCCAGCCGGTGACGCTCGGGGACGAGGAGGCGCGCCGGCGCGGGACGCAGAAGACGGTCCTCGAGCGCAAGGCGCCGCCGACCTTCGACGTGCTCGTCGAGATCGTCGAGCGCGACCACGTCATCGTCCATCGCAGCGTGGCCGAGACCGTCGACGCCATCCTGCGCGGCCACATGGTCCCGCCGGAGTCGCGCTCGCGCGACGAGGCCGGCCACGTGCGGGCCACGACGAAGTACGACTACCGAATCAGCGAGACATCCGCCGGCACGCCGGCCTTCGCCCCCCTCGAGCCGGCCGGCGGGTTCGGGTCGTTCGGCCGCAGCGGCCGCGGCAGCGCCGGCGCGCGCTACGAGCGCGGCCTGCGTCCCCTGCCCGGTGGAGCCGGTGCCCGTGGGCCGCGGACGCTTCCCGGGGAGCGCATCGCGGGCGACGGTGGCGCCGAGGAACGCAACCCACGCCGCGAGCTGGAGCAGGCGCTGTCGGAGATGGACGAGCGCGCCACGGTCGAGCGGCCGATCGGTGCCCAGCGCCCGCCGTCGGAGCGGGCTCGCCAGCAGCGGCCGATGAGCGTCTTCGCCTTCGGCGTCAGCCGCAAGCGCCTCGAGCAGGCGGTGCGCGAGCTGGGCGTGCCGGTCAACGTGGCACGCGACCTGGACGAGGCCGATGCCGTCGTCACCCTGCGCAACTACTACAAGCGCAAGCCGGCCGCCCTCCGCGACGCCGAGTCGAACGGCGTGCCGATCTACGTGCTCAAGACGAACACGACGTTGCAGATGGAGAACATGCTGGCCTCGCTCTTCGACCTCGAGGCCGATCCACAGGAGGCCGCGCTGCGCGAGACGGCCGAGGCGATCGGCCTGGTGCAGGCCTCCGGTCGCCCGGTCGAGCTGACGCCGCAGAACGCCTACGTCCGGCGGCTGCAGCACCAGATGGCCGAGCGCAATGCGCTGATGTCGCGGTCGCGCGGGTCGGAGCCGAACCGGCGCGTCGAGCTGATCCCCGAGGACGGCGGGCGCTGGCGGTGAGCGGTCGGGTCGGGCGGGTCGTCGTCCTCGTCATCCTCGCGCTCGTGGCGCTCGCGCTCGTCGCGACCAGCGTGATCCCGCCGGCGTGAGCCGCGGTCGGTTCATCACCCTGGAGGGACCCGAAGGGAGCGGCAAGACCACGGCGGCGCGGCACCTGGCCTCGTGGTTGCGCGATCGCGGGGTCGCGACGGTGCTGACGCAGGAGCCGGGGGGCACGCCGCTCGGCGAGGAGGTGCGGCGCATCGTGCTCCACATGCGCGGGATGAGCGACGATCTCGACCCGCGCGCCGACGCGCTGCTGTACGCCGCGGGACGCGCCCAGCACGTCGCGCGGGTGATCCACCCGGCCCTCGAGCGCGGCGAGTGGGTGGTGTGCGCGCGCTTCATCGACTCGTCGATGGCCTACCAGGGCGCCGGCTACGGCAACGAGTCCGACGAGCTGCGCCGCCTCCAGGACTTCGCCACCGGCGGCCTGCGGCCGGACCTCACGATCCTGCTCGACGTGCCGGTTGACGTGGGGCTGGAGCGCACACGCCGGCGCCAGGAGTGGAACCGATTCGAGGACACGGCAGGTGCCGCGTTCTTCGAGCGGGTCCGGTCGGCGTACCTGCGGATGGCGGCCGAGGAGCCGGATCGCTTCCGGATCGTCGACGGCGCCGGTTCGGTTGACGCCTCGGACGAGGCGATCCGCGGGGTCGTGGCCGAGGCGTTCGACCTCGCGCGTGGGTGATTCGCCGCTCAGCGACGAGTTGCCGCGGAACGAACGCGGAGCGCGCTCGACAGCACGCTCCGAGGACGAGGGTTGAGGGGCGCGGGGCGGGTGGCCCTCGGTCGCTCCCCTGCGCCATACTGAGCGGGTTCCTCGCCGTGCCCGCCGTGAAGGAGTGAGCCCGCCCGATGAAGCTCGTGACCGCCATCGTTCACAACGAGGATGCCGCCGCGCTGGTGGACGCGCTGCTCGAGAAGGAGTACCGCGCGACGCGGGTCAACTCGTCGGGCGGGTTCCTCAAGCAGGGAAACGCCACCATCCTGGTCGGCGTCGAGGACAACCAGGTCGACGCGGTGCTCGAGCTCATCAGCGCCAGCTGCCACTCGCGCAAGCAGTTCGTGAACCCGATGCCGCCGATCATGGAGCCCGGCGAGTTCTACATGCCCTACCCGGTCGAGGTGGAGGTCGGCGGAGCCACCGTCTTCGTCCTGCCCGTGGAGCGTTTCGAGCGGCTGTAGTGAACGCGGCGACGCCGCCCTGGCTGACCAGCCTGGAGACCGATGCGCCCGACGTCGTCGCCTGCTGGCGCGCGCTCGACAGTTCGTACTCCGGCCTGAAGGCGTTGCGCCGCGAGCTCCGCGACCGAGTCCACGAAGGCGACATGCCGAGGATCCTCGCCCAGCAGGAGGTCGTCGGCGATACGCTCGAGGCGGTACTTCGTGCCATGCCCGAGCGGCTGCTGCGCGCGCCCGGCGGCGAGGAGGACTGGAACGTCGCCCAGGCCTTCGCGCACACGACCGCCGCGCGGCGCTTCCTGGGAACGTGGGCGGCGCTCGACGCCGGCGGCAGGGAGTGGCCGAAGGAGCGCGCCCCGGTGGTCACGCCCTCGATCCCCGGGACGGCCGGATGCCACGCGCGACGAGCTGCTGATCCTCCTCGACAAGTCACGCCGTGCGATCCGCGAGGCGGCGGACCGCATCGGCGGCCACGAGCGGCAGCGCTGCGGGATGGACCACCCGCTCATCGGCCACCTGCGCTGCGGTGAGTGGCTCCTCTTCCTCGGGATCCACGACTGCATGCACCTCGAGCAGCTGCATCGCCTGCTCGAGACCGATGCCGCCGCTGGGGCCGTGGATGCCTGAGCGGCCGGCGCCGCTGGTGCTGGTGGCCACGCCCGACACCGGCCAGCCGTTCGGGACTCACGCGGCCGTGGCGGCCGACGGTCAGCGCCTGCTGGCGGCCGAGCTGTCGCATCGGCTCGGCCGGCTCGGCGCGGCGGTCGCTCCACTTCCCTTCGAGGCGGCTGCCGACGGCGGATTCGCCTGGGGGCCGTGGTTCGCGGGAGCGGCGCGAGGGGCGCTTGGCGACGCGCACGTGGACGCGATCGGGTATGCGGGGGCAGGTGGGCTGGCGCTGCTCGACGACGCCGGGCTGGACGCCCTGCTCTCGCCGATCCCCGGCGAGGTCGTCGCCAACAACCGCTTCAGCGCCGACGCCTTCGTCGTCGCCGGGGACCTGGACCGGGCGCTGGCTGCGCTCGAGGGCTGCGAGAGCGACAACGCCGCGCCACGCGCGCTCAACGATGCCGGATGGGAATGGCGCGACCTGGGCGGCACGGCACTCGCGCGGTTCGACGTCGACACCACCCTGGACCTGGCGCTCCTGCGGCTGGCGACCCACCTGGATGGGACCCGGCCGCTCGACGGCTCGGTGAGGAGCTTCCTGGAGATGGCGCGGTTGCCGGGCGATCGGGCATTGGAGGTGCCGCAGCTGTCGGAGATCGGCGCCGTCGTGCGGGAACGGGCCGCCGAGCTCGTCGTTGCGGGGCGGGTGCCGACCTCGACCTGGCAGATGCTCGAGACCGAGACCGCCTGCCGTGTCCGCGCCCTCGTCGAGGAGCGCGGGATGCGCTCGGCGGTGCGCGGCTCGGGGGCGGGGCCGCGGTCGATCCTGGCGGCGCTGATGGCGCGCTCGTCACCGTCGGAGCTCGTCGCGGAGCTGGCCCGGCTGGGCGACGCGGTGGTGCTCGACACCCGGGTGCTCATGGCCTCGATGGCGGGGTCAGCGGACGCGCGGGCCTGGCCGCCGGAGGAGGAGCGCTTCGCCTCTGACTTCGGGGATGCCTCGCGCGTGGCGACGCCCTGGCTGCGGGAGCTCGTCGAGGCGGCCGAGGGCGCATCGGTCCCGTTCCTGTTCGGCGGGCACGCGCTGGTGAGCGACGGGCTGCGGCTGATCGTGGCGGCTGCCTGGCAGGGCCGATGACCGACGCGATCCGTCACATGCAGGTGAGGGCCGCACAACGTCGGCTTACGCCGACTGCACCTGTCACCTGCGGCGCTGGGCATGCACGGCGGGTGAATGTGGCGGGTCGAACGACCGTAGTGCGGCTGCCACCTGAATCTGACACCCGACACGTCCGGCGAGCCCGAGCCACGCTCGGGAGGGCGGCTGGTAGACTGTGTTCGAGGCGAGAGCTGCCTCGCCTCGAACAAGACTGAACCAAACCGCGGGCCGGCGTGGCCCGCATGGATACCGCGCGTGGTACCGGAGTGGAAATGGATCACACCGGACTGCTCTACGTCATCGGCTTCGGGTTCGCGGCGACGACGTTCGTCTTCGGCACGATCCTGTTCAGCTGGCTGATCACCCATCGGCGGCGACGGCCCCAGAAGGGCCTGCCGTACGAGTCGGGCGTGGACACCATCGGTGACACGTGGAGCCGCTTCGGGCTGGCCTTCTACCTCTACGCCCTGCTGTTCGTGGCCTTCGACGTCGAGATCATCTTCGTCTACCTGTGGGCCATCACGGTGCGGGACCTGGAGTTCCAGGGGATCGTGCTCATCGGCATCTTCCTTGCGATCCTGATGTTCGGCGAGTTCTACGCGTGGAAGAAGGGTGACCTGCGATGGCAGTAGACCGACCAACCGACCCCACCCCCACCACGACCGCGCTGACACGGACCGATGTCGGCGACGGCTCGATCATCATCCCGGATGCCGGCGCTGACGACGCGCTGCTCCGCGAGTTCGGGATGGAGGAGCACCCCCAGGGTGGCTTCCACGGCCTCCTCGAGGTCATTCCGACCAAGGCGGACTACGTCCTCGACCTCATCCGCGCGAACTCGCTGTGGCCGCTGCTCAGCGGCCTGAGCTGCTGCGCGATCGAGATGATGTCGACCGCCACCAGCGTGAACGACATCGACCGGTTCGGGATGTTCCCGTTCCGCGCATCGCCGCGGCAGGCGGACGTGCTGATCGTCGCGGGGACGCTGACGACGAAGATGGCCGGGCCGCTCGTCCGGCTCTGGGAGCAGATGCCCGAGCCGAAGTGGTGCGTGGCGATGGGCACGTGCACGACCTCCGGCGGCCGCTTCAAGCGCTCGTACTCGGTCGTGCAGGGCGTCGACCGCGTCATGCCGGTCGACGTCTACGTCCCGGGCTGCCCGCCCCGGCCGGAGGGCCTCATCTACGGGATGCTGAAGCTCCACGAGCTGGTCAAGGAACGCCGCGGCCAGTGGCCCACGTACGTCGATCGCGGCCCGCAGCGGATGCGCTGGGAAGGAGACGTCCGCTGACCGCTCCCGCCGCGGCCGGCGCGCTCGTTCGCACGCTGAACGAGCGGCTCGGCTCCGACCTGCGCGACCTCTGGACCGACGAGGACACTGTCGAGTTCAGCATTGACGGCGCCCGCAACGTCGAGGTGCTGACGACGCTGCGCGACGATCCCGACCTCGCGTTCTTCATGCTCGCCGACGAGGCGGCGGTCGACTACGGCGTGGACGCGCACTTCGAGGTCGTGTACCACCTCTTCAGCTGGAAGCATCCGGCGTGGCTGCGCGTGCGCGCCCGCGTCGATCGCGCCGACCCACGGATCCGGACGATCACCCACATGTGGGACGGCGCGATGTTCCACGAGCGCGAGATGTACGACATGATGGGCATCGTCTTCGAGGGAAACCGCGATCTGCGGCGGATCTACATGTCGCCCGACTATCGGTCCTTCCCGCAACGCAAGGACTTCGTCCTGCCCGACGACGCCGCCGACTCGTCCGCGCACGGCGTGAACCCGCTAGAGCGGCCGGAGACGTGGGACCTGAACCGATTCCGCGACGCTCCCGCGGCCGCCGTTCCCGCCGACCAGGGCCCCACCACCGTCGAGGCCGGCAAGACCGACGCAGACGAGAGCCGGCCGCGATGACGAAGATCGACCCCGAGGTCCGCATCCCGGACCCGATCGATCTCGACCGCGCCGAAGAGGACCGCCTGCGCGCCGTCGCCGGCCTGCAGCCGCTTCATCGCGAGCCGGCCGAGTACGCCGGGTTCGAGCAGGTCGGCATCCCGGACCGCCCCCCGCAGACCGAGCGCGAGCGCGAGGTGTACACGCTCGGCGAGGGCGAGATGCTCATCAACATGGGCCCGCAGCACCCCTCGACTCACGGCGTCATGCGGCTGGTGGTCAAGGTCCGCGGCGAGGTCATCGTCGACATCGACCCGGTGCTCGGCTACCTGCACCGCGGCATCGAGAAGCTGTGCGAGAACGCCACCTACACGACGGTCCTGACCTACGTCGACCCGATGGACTACCTGGCGACGATGCACAACGAGCATGCGCCGGCGATCGCGTTCGAGAAGCTGTACGGCGTGAAGGCTCCACCGCGGGCCGAGTACATCAGGGCGCTCGTCGTCGAGCTCAACCGCATCTTCAGCCACAGCCTGATGATGGGCTTCCTGGCGCTCGACATGGGCGGGCTGACCCCGATCCTGTACAGCTTCATCAACCGCGACGAGATCGTCGAGATGCTGTCGGCGATCAGCGGGCAGCGGATGCTCTTCAACTTCTTCCGCGTCGGCGGCGTGAACTTCGATACGAACGACGAGTTCCTCAGCCGGCTCGGCACGTGGCGCGGGCACGTGCTGAAGAACATCGAGATGAACGAGTGGATGATCACGGACAACGAGATCTTCACGGCGCGGACGAAGGGCATGGGCACGCTGACCGGCGACGAGGCCATCAGCCTCGGCGTGACCGGGCCGAACCTGCGCGCCTCGGGCGTGCCGTTCGACGTGCGCAAGGCCCACCCGTACTCGATCTACCCCGAGCTCGAGTTCGACATCATCACCCAGACCGCCGGCGACTCGTACGCGCGGTATCTCCAGCGCATCGCGGAGATCAAGCAGAGCATCCACCTCATCGACCAGATCATCGACAAGATGCCGCACGGGCCGGTGCAGGCCCAGGTGCCGGGCATCATCCGGCCCAAGCCAGGGCGCGCGTATGCGGCGATCGAGTCCCCACGCGGCCTCTACAGCGTCTACGCCATCAGCGACGGCGGGCCGAATCCGTATCGGTTCCGCATGCGCGACCCCAGCTTCATCAGCCTCCAGGCGATGCCGAAGCTCATGCCCGGCCGGCTGGTGGCCGACACGATGGCCGTCATGGCCAGCCTCGACCCGGTCATGGGCGGGGTGGACAAGTAGCCGATGGACTGGGAACTGCTGCTCGGCCTCGGCCGCTTCGTGCTGGCGACGACCTTGATCCTGCTGCTCACCGTGCCGACGGCCTTCGTCATCATCCAGATGGAGATGAAGATCATCGCGCAGCTGGCGCTGCGCTTCGGGCCGAACCGGATCGGCCCGCGGGGAATGTTCCAGAGCACGATCCACGGCTTCAAGGTGCTGGCCAAGGAGGACACCGTCCCCGACCAGGCCGACCGCGGCACCTTCACCCTCGCCCCGTGGATGGTCTACATGGCCGCCGCGATGAGCATGATCGTCATGCCCTTCGGCCCCGGCGCCATCGCCGCGGACTTCAACATCGGCATCGTCTACTTCTTCGCGGTCCTCGGCCTCTCGGTCGTCGGGCTGCTCGTGGCCGGCTGGGCGAGCTACAACAAGTACTCGCTCCTCGGCGGGCTGCGCAGCGCGGCGCAGATGGTGAGCTACGAGATCCCGCTCACGCTCTCGATCGTCGGTGCGGTCGTGCTGGCCGGAACGCTGAGCTTCAGCGAGCTGATCGCCTGGCAGCTGGAAAACGGCTGGCTCCTGTGGTGGCAGCCGGTCGGCCTGGCGATCTTCTACGTCGCCAGCCTGGCCGAGATCAACCGCACCCCGTTCGACATGGTCGAAGCCGACTCGGAGCTCGTGGCCGGGCCGTTCACCGAGTACTCCGGCATGCGCTTCGGGTTCTTCTTCTTCGCCGAGTACGTGGCGCTGTTCATCATGAGCGGCATCCTCATCACGCTCTTCTTCGGCGGCTGGCTGGCGCCGTGGCCGCTCCCCGCACAGCTGGGCGGCTTCGCCGGAACCCTGTACGGCATCTTCTGGTTCTTCCTCAAGACCTACATCTTCGTGGCCATCGCCGTCTGGCTGCGCGGCACGCTGCCCCGCGTCCGCGTCGACCAGCTGATGGGCGTGGCCTGGAAGGTGCTCCTGCCGCTGGCGCTCGTGAACCTGTTCATCACGGCGATCGCGGTCGTGGTCTTCGACCTGTGATGAGGGTGCGCTGATGGCATTCCCGGGCGTCGGCATCGCGAAGGGCATGGTCACGACCTTCCGCAACTTCTTCGCGCCGAAGGTGACGCGCCAATACCCCGAAGAGCGCCCACCCATTCCCGACCGCTGGCGCGGCCGGCTGGACCTCATCTACGACCCGTTCGGCGAGCACAAGTGCGAGGTCTGCTTCCAGTGCGCGCAGGTGTGCCCGGTCGAGGCGATCGACATGAGCGGCTTCGACTCGCAGGGCAACCGGATCCGGTACGGCATGCCGGAGATCTACGACGAGCGCAAGGACGCCAACGCCTACCGCCGCGCGGGCCAGCCCGCGAGACCGATGCGCAACCCGGCACGCTGGGACGAGGCGATCGACACGCCCTGGGTGGACGAGACGATCGATGCCTTCGGCGGCCGGCCGGAGGCCCTCGTCGCGATTTTCCGCGCCATCGAGGACCATTACGGCTACCTGCCCGAGCGCGCCCTGCGTCGGGTCAGCGACCGGATGAGCATTCACTGGGCGCAGGTCTTCGGCGCCGCCGGCCTCGGCGGCTTCCGGCTGCTCCCCGCCGCCGGCCACGTCGTCACGATCTGCGACTGCGCCGCGTGCCGCTTCTCCGGCGGCCAGGCCGTCCGCGCCGCCATCGAGGAAGAGCTCGGCATCCGCGTCGGCGAGGAGACGCCCGACGGTGAGTGGAGCCTGGAGCTGGCGACGGACGTCGGGGCGGGCGCGATCAGCCCGGCCATCCGCGTCGATACCCTCGTCTACGGACCGGTCGACGCCGCGAAGGCCCGCCACATCGTCAGCGAGCGGCGGGCGGCCGCTGCCCGGACGACCGCGGGCGCGCGCAGCTGATGGCCGGCGCGACCTCGCCCCAGATCCGGATCCTCGGCGCCGGCGAGCGCCGGGTGCTGACCGACATCGGCCGCGTCGATCCGGACAGCCTCGCCAGCTACAGCGAGCACGGCGGCTACGGCGGCCTGAGGCGGGCCATCACGCACCTCTCGCCCGAGGGCGTGATCGACGAGATCGAGGCGGCCGGCCTGCGCGGGCGCGGCGGCTCCGGCTTCCCGACCGCCGAGAAGTGGCGCGTTGCGCGCAGCACCGCCGCCGACCGCAAGATCGTCGTCGCCAACCTCATGGGGGCCGACCCCAGCTCCCTCGGCGACCGCGCGCTGGCCGAGGGCAATCCCCATCTCGTCCTCGAAGGGCTGCTGATCGCGGCGTACGCGGTCGGCGCCAGCGAGGCGATCGTGGCCGTACGGCGCGACTGGACCGATGCCATCGAACGCCTTCGGCACGCCGTGACCGAGGCGACCGATGCGCATCTTGCCGGCTATCTCGTCCTCGGCACCGATACCAGCGTCCAGCTCAGCGTGTGGGAAGGCTCCGGCGCATACGTGGCCGGCGAGGAGACCGCCCTGCTCCACGCGTTGGCCGGCGACCGTGGCATGCCGGCCATCCGGCCACCGTTCCCGGCAATGAGCGGCCTGTGGGACGCGCCGACGGTCGTGCAGAACGCCGAGACCCTGGCCCACGTCGCCTGGATCGTCTCCCACTCGCCGGAGGCGTTCGCCACCGTCGGCAGCGACGCCAGCAAGGGCACGAAGATCGTGACGGTCATGGGCCGGGTCATGGAGCCGGGCCTGCTCGAGGTCCCGCTCGGCACCAGCCTGCTCGACCTCATCGCGATGGCCGGTGGGGGCACCGGGTCGACGAAGGCGGTGTTCGTCGGCGGACCCGGCGGCGGCGCCATCGACGTCGGCCAGCTGACCCTGGCCTACGACTACGAGCCACTCGAGCAGGCCGGCGCCGTCATCGGTTCCGGATCGGTCCTCGTCACCGATACGGCCACCTGCATGGTCGACTCGGCTCGGTTCTTCGTCGACTTCAGCGCCCGCGAGGCCTGCGGCAAGGCGGTGCCGTGCCGGATCGGCACGAAGCGGTTGGTCGAGGGCCTCGACCGCATCCTGACGGCCACGCCGCGGCCGAACGACTTCATCATGCTGCGCGAGCTGTCGCGCAAAATGAGCGACACGGCCCTGTGCAAGCTCGAGCGTCTGGCGCCGAACCCGATCCTCACCACGCTCGAGCGATTCCCCGACGAGTACCGCGCGCACGCGGAGCGCGGAGAGTGCCTGGCGGGCGCCTGTCGGGTCGCCGAGGTCCCGCCGCTCCTCGAGCCGCTGCCCGGCCTCGAGCCGGCCGGGCTAGAGTAGGGACCGATGAGCTTCGGCACGACGAACGGCCACGCGGCCGGCAACGGCAACGGGACCGGCACCGGCGACGGCGGGATCACCGACTACACGCCGCTGTGGCCGATGGTGCCCGGCACGCGGAAGATCAGCGTCACGATCAACGGGCAGCAGGTCGAGGCCGAAGAGGGGCAGACCATCCTCCAGGCCTGCCGGGTGCTCGGCATCGAGATCCCGACGCTGTGCTACGAGCCGAAGCTGGCGCCGTACGGTGCGTGCCGCATCTGCGCCGTCGAGGTCGAGGGCAGCGACGACACGCCCATCTCGTGCGGCACGGCCATCACCGACGGGATGGTCATCACCACCCACTCCGACCGGGTCATCGAGAACCGGCGGATGGTCCTCGAGCTCATCTTCAGCGATCACGACGCCTACTGCCTGCCGCCGTGCCAGTTCAAGTGCCCGACCCGCGTCGACATCCCCGGCTACCTCAAGCAGAACACGCTCGGCAACTGGGAGGAGGCGACGCGCATCCTCAAGCGCTCGCTGCCGTTCCCGGCGATCCTCGGCCGCGTCTGCCCCGCACCGTGCGAGACGCACTGCCGGCGCGAGGAGGTCGACACCGCCATCGCCATCCGTGACTCGCATCGGTACTGCGCCGACCGCGTCCTCGAGGTCGACGCCCCGGCGCCGATCCCGTGGCCGAAGGAGCCGCCAACCGGCCGGCGCGTCGCGATCATCGGCGCGGGCCCGGCCGGGATGAGCGTCGCGTACTACCTCCAGCTGCGCGGCCACCAGTGCGACGTGTTCGAGGCCGATCCGGAGCAGGGCGGGATGCTGCGCTACGGGATCCCGCAGTACCGCCTCCCGAAGGGCTGGATGGACCGCGAGCTCAACCATGTCTGGGAGCTCGGCGCGACGTTCAAGCCGAACATGCGGCTCGGCCGCGACTTCCACCTCGGCGACATCATCGACGAGTACGACGCCATCTACGTGGGCATCGGCTGCTACAAGCCGAACGAGCTCGGCATCCCCGGCGAGTTCGCCCAGGGCACCGTCAACGCGCTCGAGAACCTCTACAACTCGACCCGCGGCATCCCGGTGCCGAGCCTGAAGGGCGCGCGAGTGGTCGTCATCGGTGGAGGCTTCACGGCCATCGACTGCACCCGGACCTCGGTGCGCCAGGGAGCCGCCGAGGTGACGCTCGTCTACCGCCGCGACCTCAAGGACATGCCCGCCGCCGACGAGGCACACGAGGCCATCGAGGAGGGCGCGCGGCTCATCTTCCAGGCCGCTCCCGTCCGGATCGTCACCGACGAGAACGACAGGGTCACCGGCGTCGAGTTCCAGCGCATGAAGCTCGGCGCGCCCGACGAGCAGGGCCGCCGCCGGCCGGAGCCGATGGAGGGCACCGAGTTCATCGTCGAGTGCGACACCGTGCTCGGGGCCATCGGCCAGGGGCCGGAGCTGTCGTGGATCGACTCGGAGCCGGAGGAGATCCGCTCGAAGCTCGTCGTCTCGCGCCGCGGCACCCTGGAGTCGGAGGAGCACATCTTCCGCACCGACGTCCCGAAGATCTTCGCCTCCGGCGACGTCCGCACCGGCGCCGCCACGGTGGTCGAGGCCATCGGCGAGGGCCGCCGCGCCTCGTACGCGATGGACTACTGGCTGCGCGGCCACGACCTCGACGACCCGCAGGTGCGGCGCATCGTCACCGAGCCGCAGCCCAACTTCCTGACCATCGTGCCCTTCACCGACGACGTGAAGGAGCCCAAGGCGATCATGGGCAAGCTCGGTCCCGAGGAGCGGAGCACGAACTTCAACGAGTACGAGTTCGGCTACACCGGCGACCAGGCGATGGCCGAGGCGTCACGCTGCCTGCAGTGCACGTGCGAGGCGATCGGCCACTGCGACCTGCGCGAGGCGGCGATCGAGTACGAGACGACGCTGAACATGGCGATCGACGAGCGCTCGATCCAGGACAACCCGTACGTCGGCCTCAACCACGGTTACGGCCGCGACGAGACCCACTCGTTCATCCTGCGCGACTACTCCCGTTGCATCGACTGCGGCCGGTGCGCGCAGGTGTGCAAGGACATCGTCGGCGCCGGCTGCTACGACTTCATCGGCAAGGGCTTCGACTCGCTGGTCACCACGGCCGACTTCGTTTCCCTCAATGAGACGCCGTGCGTCTCCTGCGGCCGCTGCGCCGAGACCTGCCCCGTCGGCGCGTTGATGCCGCGCCCGCGCATCCTCGAGACCTACCAGCTCGACGTGAGCCGCTGCATCTTCTGCGGCATCTGCGCCGACGCCTGCCCGTACGACGCCCTCCGCTGCGGCCCCGAGTTCGAGTTCAGCGAATACCAGCGCGACCTGCCCATGCTCGACATCCTCGAGATGTCCGACCGGGAGCGACCCACCCGCTGAGGCGGCTACGCTAGAATCGGGCGCGGTCCCCGGACGGGCCAAGGAGCGCTCGAATTCGAAGGGAGCCCTCGACCCTGGACATCTCCAGCGTCCTCTTCTTCCTGCTCGCCCTCGGTGTCGTGGGAGCCGGACTCGCCGTCGTCACGCTGCGCAACATCATCCACTCTGCCGTGGCGATGATGGTCTGCTTCGGGTCCCTCGCCGGCATGTACGCGCTGCTCGGCGCGCCGATCGTGGCGGCCGCGCAGGTGCTCATCTACCTCGGCGCGATCAGCGTCCTGATTCTCTTCGCGATCATGCTCACCCAGGCCGGTGACGCCAACCTGCCGGCGCCCTTCCATCGGCAGGTGCCGATCGCGGTCGTCATCTCGCTGGCCATCGCCGCGCTGGTCGGCTGGGCCGTGATCCAGACCGATTGGGGCGCCGCCGCCGAGGCCGCGGCCGCCGCGGTCGAGGACATCGCCCACGCCATCTTCACCGAGTTCGCGCTGCCGTTCGAGATCATCAGCCTGCTGCTGCTGGTGGCGATCATCGGTGCCATCTACCTGGCCCGCCGGCCGGAAGAAGACGAGCGGGCGAACTGACCGATGGGGCTCGAGGGCTACCTGATCGTCTCCGCGCTGCTCTTCGCGATCGGCACGTTCGGCTTCATGGCGCGCCGCAACGCGATCCTCATGCTCATCAGCCTCGAGCTGATGTTCAACGCGGTGAACCTGAGCCTGGTGGCCTTCAACGCCTTCCTGCCACCGGCCTCGAACACCGGCGCGGTCTTCGCGCTGATGATCATGGCCGTCGCCGCCGCGGAGGTGACCGTCGGCCTGGCGCTCGTCATCGCGATCATCCGGACCCGTCAGACCGCCGAGGTCGACCAGTACGCCGACCTGAAGGAATAGCGGCCGAATGTCGATCGACCTCCTGATCGCCCTCATCCCCGCGCTGCCCCTCGTGGGCTTCCTCTTCGCCGTCCTCGTCGGCCCGCGTCTCGACCGCATCCCGGTCCACGGGCATGGCCACGACGATCACGACGACCACCACGAGACCGATGACGCCCACGGCCACGGCCCGGTCGACGATTCGCACTTCCGCGAGATCCCGACCGAGGAGGAGCAGGCGGCCACCAGCCCGCATGCCGGCCATGCCGACGACCTCGCCAACGCCGAGGGAGCCGCCGGGGTCATCCCGCCCGACCTGAACGACGGGCTCGGCCAGGCCGGGCACGTCACGCCGGGCGCGGAGCGGCCGCGTTATCGGTCCTGGATCATCCCGACCGGGCTCGTCGGGCTCATGTGGATCTTCTCGATGGTCGTCTTCGCCGACGTCATCTTCGGCCACAACGAGCACGAGGTCGTCCTCTACGAGTGGATCGGCTCCGGCGACTTCCGCATCGAGATCGCCTTCCTCGTCGACGCGCTGACCGCGATGCTGCTGCTCGTCGTCAGCACGGTCGGCTTCCTCGTCCACGTCTACTCGATCGGCTACATGGACGGCGACCGGGGCTTCTGGCGCTTCTTCGCCTACCTGAACCTCTTCATGTTCAGCATGCTGCTGCTGATCCTGGGCGACAACTTCCTGATGCTGTACGTCGGCTGGGAGGCGGTCGGCCTGTGCAGCTACCTGCTCATCGGCTTCTGGTACAAGAAGCCGTCGGCGGCCGGTGCGGCCAAGAAGGCGTTCGTCGTCAACCGCATCGGCGACCTCGGGTTCGGCCTCGGGATCATGATGATCTGGGTCAACCTCGGGACATTGAGCTTCCACGAGGTCTTCGAGCGGATCGGCACGCTCGACGAGGGCACGGTCACGATCATCGCCCTTCTCCTCTTCGCCGGTGCCGTCGGCAAGTCCGCCCAGTTCCCGCTCCACGTCTGGCTGCCCGACGCGATGGAGGGCCCGACCCCGGTGTCGGCGCTCATCCACGCCGCGACGATGGTCAACGCCGGCGTCTACATGGTCGCCCGCGCCAACCCGATCTTCGCCGAGGCGCCGACCGCGATGCTGGTGGTCGCAACGATCGGGACGTTCACCGCCGTCCTGGCAGCGGCGATCGCGCTGACCCAGAACGACATCAAGAAGGTCCTCGCCTACTCGACGGTCAGCCAGCTGGCGTACATGTTCATGGCGCTCGGGGTCGGCGCCTTCGCATCGGCCATCTTCCATCTCGTCAGCCACGGCTTCTTCAAGGGGCTGCTGTTCATGGGCTCCGGCTCGGTCATCCACGGCGCCGGCGGCGAGCAGGACATGCGCTTCATGGGCAACCTTCGCGAGCCGATGCGCTGGACGTACGTGACGATGGTGATCGGCTCGCTGGCGCTCGCCGGCATCCCGATCTTCGCCGGCTTCTTCAGCAAGGACGAGATCCTGGCCGAGACGTTCAACCGCGGGTACCTCGTCTTCTACGTCGTCGGCGTGATCGTGGCGCTGATGACCGCGTTCTACACGTTCCGGATGATCTTCATGACGTTCTGGGGCGAGTGGCGCGGGCCACGCGAGGTCTGGAAGCACGTCCACGAGAGCGCTCCGACCATGGTCGCGCCGCTCGTCATCCTGTCGGTGCCGACGATCTTCATCGGTCTGCTGCTTGGCATCCCGCCGGAGTCCGGGGTCATCCACGGCTGGCTCGAGGAGGTCTTCCACGCCGCCGAGGAGGCGCACGCCGGGGTGCTGCCGGGGTCGATCGCCGACAGCGGCCACCCCGAGTTCCAGCTCCTCGGCAGCGGCGGGGTGCTCCTCACCACCGGCGCGCTCGTGGCCGTGGCCGGCATCTGGCTGGCGTATCGGTTCTACGTGCGCGAGCCAGGCCTGCCGCAGCGATTCGTCGAGCGCTTCCCGCTCGGCCTCGGTCCGGGGATGTACCGCGCCAGCGTGAACAAGTACTACATCGACGACATCTACCAGCTCGTCTTCGCGCGCGGCGGCGTGATCGTCGCCAACGCGCTGTGGTGGTTCGACGCCAAGGTCATCGACGGGATCGTCAACGGCTCCGGCTGGCTGGCGAGCCGGATCGGCGGCGCGTTGCGCAAGGTCCAGACTGGCCGCGTCGAGAACTACGGGCTCGGGATCGCCGCCGGGCTGGCGATCGTGCTGCTCGTCTACGCGACGGTGGTGCGGTGATGCGTGCCTTGGGCCAGCGTATATACGTCTCTACCCGAGTCGCGGAACGATGACGGACTTCCCCCTCCTCTCCGCCATCGTCTTCGCGCCGGCGCTCGGCGCGCTGCTGCTCCTGTTCGTCCCGGGCACCGCCCACGCCGCCATCCGCTGGATCGCGCTCCTCACATCGCTCGTCACCCTCGGGCTCAGCCTGGTCCTGCTCGGCTACAACCCGGGCGGCGCCGAGTTCCAGTTCCGCGAGGACCTGCCGTGGATCGAGTTCTTCGGGATGCGCTACACGCTCGGCGTCGACGGCATCAGCGTCGTGCTCGTCATCCTGACGACGCTGCTGAGCGTGGTCGCGATCTTCTACAGCTGGGAGCCGATCCAGACCAGGGTCAAGGCCTACTACGCGGTGATGCTGCTGCTCATGGTCGGCATGATCGGCGTCTTCGTGAGCCTCGACCTGTTCCTCTTCTACGTCTTCTGGGAAGTCAGCCTCTTCCCGATGTACTTCCTCATCGGCATCTGGGGCGGACCGCGCCGCATCTACGCCACAGTGAAGTTCGTCATCTACACCCTGGTCGGGTCGCTGCTCATGCTCGTCGCGATCCTGGCGGTGGCGATCGCGCACGCATCGGCCGGCAACCCGTTCACGTTCAGCTACGAGGCCCTGCGAGGCTTCGCCTACACCGATACGCTCCAGGGCCTCGCCTTCATCGCGTTCTTCCTCGCCTTTGCCATCAAGGTGCCGATGTGGCCGCTCCACACGTGGCTGCCCGACGCCCACGTCGAAGCGCCAACGGCCGGATCGATCATCCTGGCCGGGGTGCTGCTCAAGCTCGGCGGCTACGGGTTCCTGCGCTACAACCTGCCGCTGCTGCCGGATGCGTCGGCGTCATTCGCACCGATCATCATCGGCCTGGCGCTCGTGGCGATCATCTACGGCGCGCTGGTGGCGATGGTGCAGCCGGACATGAAGAAGCTCGTCGCCTATTCGAGCGTCAGCCACATGGGATTCGTGATGCTCGGCGCATTCGTCTTCAACGTGCAGGGCCTGCAGGGCGCGATCTTCCAGATGATCAGCCACGGCATCACGACCGGGGCGCTGTTCCTCCTCGTCGGGATCATCTACGAGCAGACGCACGACCGCGAGATCGCGCACATGGGCGGGCTCAGCGCCCGGCTGCCGGCCTACGCCGCGATCTTCGGGCTGTTCACCTTCGCCTCGATCGGGCTGCCGGGGTTGAGCGGGTTCATCGGTGAGTTCCTCGTCATCCTCGGCGCCTTCGCGTACAACGGCTGGGTCGCGGCGATCGCGATGGTCGTCGTCATCCTCAGTGCGGTGTACATGCTCTGGATGTTCCAGCGCGCCTTCTTCACCGTGCCGTCGGACTGGATGCGCCGGTTCTGGCCGTCGCTGCGCGACATGAGCCGCGGCGAGTGGGTGGCGCTCTCGCCGCTGATCGTGCTGGTCGTGGCCCTCGGGGTCTATCCGGGGCCGGTGCTCGACATGATCGAGGTGCCGGTCGACCGCATCGTCGAGGCCGTCAACGGCGCGGGCCTCACGAGCTTCTTCGGGCCACTGTGGTGAGGGTGGCTGACCGATGGAGCTGATCGAGGACCTCGGCCCGCTGCTGCCGGAGCTGGTGCTCACGGTCCTGCTGCTCGTCGTCATCACCGTCGACCTCTTCCTGCCGCGCGGCAGCAAGTGGCTGTTGACGCCGCTGACCGTGTTCGGCCTGCTCATCGCGGGGGCCGCACTCTTCCTCGTGTGGGGCACGAACGAGACGATCTACGAGGGCTACTACGTCGTCGACGACCTCTCGATCTTCATCAAGGGCGCCACGATCGTGACCGGCATCCTGTCGGTCCTCTTCGCCCCGGCGTACCTGCTCGTGCGACGCATCCCGCTCGGCGAGTTCCACACCATCCTCATCAGCGCGCTCATCGGCATGTGCGTGCTGGCCTCCAGCAGCGACCTCATCACGTTGTTCCTGGGCCTCGAGCTGATGACGATGCCGTCGTACCTCCTCACCGGCCTCCACAAGACGGATCGGTACAGCAACGAGGGCGGGCTGAAGTACTTCCTGCTCGGCAGCTTCGCGAGCGCGATCCTCCTGTTCGGGACGGCGTGGACGTACGGGCTGACCGGCACGACCAGCATCGACGGCATCGCGGCGGCGGTCGAGGGGCAGATGAACGCCGGGATGCTCGTGGCCATCGGCTTCCTGACCGTGGGCGCCACCTTCAAGATCGCCGCGGTCCCGTTCCACTACTGGACCCCGGACGCCTACCAGGGCGCGCCGACGCCGATCACCGGGTTCCTGTCGGTGGGGCCGAAGATCGGCGCGTTCGCCTTGCTCATCCGCGTCTTCGCCGAGGCGCTCGCCCCGTTGAGCGCGGATTGGCTGCCGATCTTCCTCGTGCTCACCGTGCTGACGATGACGGTGGGCAACATCGTGGCCCTCACCCAGACGAACGTGAAGCGGATGCTCGCCTATTCGAGCATCGCGCACACCGGCTACATCATGGCCGGCCTGGCCGCGTACGCCGCCGCCCCCGATGCCGAGACCGCGGCGCAGGGCATCCAGTCGGTCCTCTTCTACCTCTTCGGCTACGCGGTCATGAACATCGCCGCCTTCGCCATGGTGGCGATGCTCCAGCGCGACACGACCCGCTTCGGCGGCCTCGCCTCGTTCGCCGGCCTCGCCTCGCGAGCGCCGTGGCGCGCCGGCGCGATGGCGGTGCTCATGCTGAGCCTGACCGGCATCCCCCCGACGGTCGGCTTCTTCGCAAAGCTGTACGTCCTGCTGGCCACCGTCGACTCCGGGCTCATCTGGCTGGCGGTGGTGATCGTCCTCAACGCCGCGCTGGCCGCGTTCTACTACCTGCGCGTCATCGTGTACATGTACATGCGCGACCCCGAGCCGGAGCCCGCGCCCCTCGACAACTCGCCCTTCGGCTCGGTGGCCCTGGCCGTCTCGGTGGCCGGCGTGATCGCGCTCGGGATCTTCCCCGACGCCATCCTGCGCCTGCTCGAGGACTCCGCCGCCAGCCTCTTCTAGCGGCATGGCCTCAGCCGATGCGGACGCCCAGGCCGATGCGAACCTCGGCGCCGCCGCGTCCAAGCTGCTCGGTGACCGCCGCCTGATCATCGCGACCAACCGCGGGCCGGTCTCCTTCGCGAGCGCGGCGGACGGCTCGCTGCGGCCGCGACGAGGGTCCGGCGGCCTCGTCACGGCGCTCGGCCAGGTCGGGCGCCACGTGCCGGTGACGTGGGTCGCAGCGGCGATGAGCGAGGGCGACCGGCGAGCGGCCGCCGACCCGCGGCTCGTCCGCGCCGCCATCGGCGACGACGAGCAGGTGCGGCTCCGCTTCGTCGCGGCCGAGCGCAGCGTCTACGAGGCCGCCTACAACGTCATCGCCAACCCGTTCCTCTGGTTCCTCCAGCACCAGATGTGGAACCTGCCCGAGCGGCCGGTCATCGACGCCAGCACCATGCGGGCCTGGGAGCGCGGGTACGTGGCCATGAACGAGGCCTTCGCATCCGCGATCGTGGCCCAGGCTCGCGGCGACCGCCGGCCGCGGATCATGCTCCATGACTACCACCTCTACTGCGCGGCCGAGCCGATCCGCCGCCTGCGGCCGCGCGCGATCATCAGCCACTTCACGCACATCCCGATGCCGCCGTCGTCGATCTGGCAGGCGGTCGCCCCACCGATCCGCGAGGGCATCGCCATCGGGCTGCTCGCCAACGACGTGGTCGGCTTCCAGACCGATCGCTACGCCCACAACTTCCTGCGCATGGTCGAGTCGTTCGTGCCCGATGCGACCGTCGACTACGTCGCGTCCGAGGTGCGTCGCCGCCGGCGCACGACGCGCGTGCGGGTGTATCCGATCAGCATCGACGTCGAGGCAACGCGCCGCATCGCCGGCTCACGCGCGGCGCGGCGACGGGCGGACCAGCTGCTGGGCGGCACCCGCGAGCGGGTCATCGTGCGCGTCGATCGCCTCGAGCCGTCGAAGAACATCCTGCGCGGCTTCCTCGCGTACGAGGCGCTCCTCCAGCGCCACGCGCGGCTCCGCGGGCGGATCACCTTCCTCTGTTTCCTCGTCCCGTCACGCACCGGCCTGCGCGAGTACGGGCAGTACGGGCGCCAGGTCCAGAACGCGGTCGACCGGATCAACGCGCGCTTCGGCCGAGCCGGTTGGCGTCCGATCCAGCTGTACTACGAGAACGACTACGTCCAGGCACTGGCCGGGCTGTCGGTCGCCGACGTCGTGCTCGTCAACCCGCTCGTCGACGGCATGAACCTCGTCGCCAAGGAAGCCGCGATCGTCTCCGAGCGCGACGCCGTCCTCGTCCTGTCGGAGACCGCCGGCGCCTTCGACCAGATGGCCGATGGCGCCCTGCCGGTCGCTCCCGCCGACGTCGCCGGCACCGCCGATGCCCTCGCTGCCGCGCTCACGATGCCGGTCGAGGAACGCCGCCGGCGGCTCGCCATCCTCCGCCGCGGCGTCGAGCGCGAGGACATCACCTGGTGGCTGCGCCGCCAGCTCGAGGACCTCGCCGAGCTCACGTGAGGGCGAGCGTCGCCAGCCGTTGCCAGCCTCGGCGTGTGCGTCAGTCGCCGGCAAGCCGAGCCAGCAGCTCGGCAGCCTCAGTCGGAGCGTCGAGCACGACGTCGGCCGCGGCGGTGACTTCCGGAGGCACCTCGTGATCGGCCCCACCGACGGCGACGATCGTGGCACGGAGACGGCCGGCGCCACGCAACGAAGAGACCGCGGCGAACATGTCGAGGTCGGTGGTGTCGTCGCCCATGACGACCACGCCGCGCAGCCCGAAACGCTCGACGATCTCGCGCGCGGCCGTGCCCTTGTCGCCGAGGCCCGGCGCCCGGATCTCGACGATCATTCGCCCATGCCCGATCCGCAGGCCGAGCGGCTCGAGATCACCGAGAGCCCCCAGAATCGCCGAGCGCGCGGCCAACGGATCGGGCGCCTGGCGGTAGTGCACCGAGGCCGAAACGCCCTTGTGATCGGCCACCACGCCCGGCATCGGCGGGACGCGGGCCAGCGCCTCCTCGAGGGCGTGGCCGATGGCCTCCGCGCCCGGGGCCGCGGACGGTTCCGACTCCCCGGGTTCGAGCCACTCGGTGCCGTGGTTGCCCGCGATCAGGAGCTCGGGCACGCCGACGAGGCGCTGCGCGTCGAGCGGTTCGCGGCCGGTGATGATCGCGACCACCGCCAGGCGAGCGGCCAGCGCCGCCAGCGCGCCATCGGCCCCGTCGACCAGCCCGGCCATGAACGGGTCGTGGACGATCGGGGCAAGCGTGCCGTCGAAGTCGGTCAGCAGGCCCGCTGGCTCGGCCGCCAGCGCGTCGGTCGCCAGCGCCAATGCGCGCGTCAGCGATGCATCGGTCCTGCGGCTAGACTCCGGCACTGTGAAGCGTCTCTCCTCGTGGGCGCTCCCGATCATCCTGGGGGTGACGGGGGTGGCGCTCATTATCATCGGGTCGCTCGAACTCGGCGGCGAGCCCACCCCGAGCCTTGCGGACATCCCCACGCCGACCCCGGTCGCGCAGGTCTCGCCGACCCCGACACCGAATGAGTCCGCCAGTCCGACGGCCGAGCCGACCGCCACCCCGACGCCCACGCCGCTCCCGGACGACGTGGTCGCCGTCCAGCTCCAGATCGAGTCGGTGGGCATCAACGTCCTCGTCGAGCAGTCCACGAGCGCCGAAACCGACGGATTTCCCCCGTCGGACGCCGCCTACATCCTCAGCGGCGGCAACCAGCCTGGACGCAACACGAACTCGTACATCTTCGCCCACGCGGTGAATCACCTCTTCAAGCCGCTCTGGAACGTCCAGGTCGGGGCGAGGGTGCTGATCCGGATGTCCGACGACTCCGTGCTCGAGTACCGCGTGACCGAGGTGCGACCGAACGTCGCCTGCCCCGACGCGGACGCGACGACGAACAACCCCGAGGACTTCGGCATCACGCCGCCGCCGGCGCTCCAGATCCACGACGACTGCTCGGAGGGCGCGGCCTGGACCGCTCCGACCGAGTACGAGCGCATCACGATGCAGACCTCACAGGGCTACAACCGCAACTGGGGGGAGCTCGTCGTCATCGCGGAGCCGGTGGAGGTGGAGGCCTAGATCGGCGGCGCGTCGGCGGGCACCGAGCCACGGCCGCGGACGAAGAACGCGGGAAGCAGCGTGACCACCGCCACCGCCAGCGCGATCCCGAACACGAGCTGCAGCACGCCGGCCGCCTCGCCCTGCGACCACCGCTCGAGCAGCGCCACCAGCGCCAGCGACGCGTTCGGATCGACGCCGACGAACTCCGGCCGCCCGAGCTCGACGACCAGGCGGTCGCGGCGCGCCGGATCGGCGATGAGCGCCGACAGCTCGTCGATGCGGTTCTGGCCGATCGAGGTCAGCAGGGCCAATCCGACCGCCATGCCGATCGTCCGGGTCACCTGGAGCAACGCGCTGGCGACGCCGTAGGCGCCGGCGCCGGCCGCCTCCACCGCCGCGGTCGCGCGCGGCGAGACGGTGAGCCCGAAGCCGACGCCGAAGATCGCGAGGTCGATGACGAGCCGGTCGAGCTCCGTCTCGACCCCCCACTCCCTCGCCCGCCACAGGCCGACGGCGCTCGTCGCGACCCCGAGGACCGTCACGACCCGCTCGCCGAGGAAGCCCGACGCGACCCCGCCCGCCAGCGCGCCGACGGCGATCGCCAGCGTCAGGGCCGTCAGCGCCGTCGCCGACTGCGCATCGGTCCCGAACAGGACGCGGTTGACGAACACCGGCCCGCCGATCACCGCGGTCGCCAGCGTGTAGCCGGTCAGCAGGCTGACGAGGTTGGCGGACGAGAAGGCTCGATCGGCGAAGAGGCGCAGGTCGACGAGCGGCCAGCGCGTTCGCAGCTGGTGCCAGACGAAGACGGCTCCGGCGGCGACGGCCGACAGCAGCCCGCCGATCACGAGCGGATCGGTCCAGCCCACCTCGCCGGTCACGGTGATCGCACCGATGCCGGCCACCAGCGCGACGGTCAGCAGCGCCGCGCCAACGAGATCCAGCCGGCCGGGGACCCGTGGCGTCTCGACGCCGCCGGCGAAGACGTAGATGAGCAGGAGCGTGACGATGCCGATCGGCACGTTGAGCAGGAAGATCCACTGCCACGGCGCGATCTCGAGGCCGCGGATCGGCAGCGAGAAGTTCAGGAGCACCCACGCGCCATAGGCCGGGCCGATCGCCATGCCGATGTACGTCGCCGCGCCCTCCACGCCGAGTGCGATGCCCCGCGCACGCCCGCTGAAGAGATGGCTGGCCAGCGCCATCGACAGCGGCACGAGCGCGCCGCCGCCGAAGCCCTGGACGACGCGCGCGACGATCAGCCAGGTGAGGCCGTCCTCCGGGCCTGCCATCGCCGACAGCCCCGCTCCGGCGGAGCCGATCACGAACAGCAGCAGCGCCACGACGTACAGCCGCAGCGCGCCCCACAGGTCGGCACCGCGCCCGGCGAGCGGCATCGCCACGACGTATGCGAGCAGGTAGGCGTTGACGATCCAGCTCACCCGGCCGAGATCGGCCCACCCTCCGAAGTCGGCCACGATCGAGGGCAGGGCGATGGCCACGACCATCAGCTCGGCGCCGCCGAGCAGCACCCCGAGGCTGGCGAACCCGAGTGCCGCCCATGCAGCGACCGGATGGATCCTCACAGGTCGGTGCGCTCGAGGGCCACCCGGCACACGACGAGGACGGCTGCCGCCAGCACCAGGCCGATGCCCGCGGCCCGCAGCGCCATGTCCACGACCGTCTCGGCTCCGTCGGCGTCGGCCAGCGCAACCAGCGCCCCACCCGGCAGCCATACGGCCAAGCTGGGCAGGAGGATCACGAGGATGGTGGCGACGGCACAGAGGGCGATCGTGGCGAGCATCGCGCCGCGTGGCCGCAGAAGCGCGCCCGCCAGGAGGCCGACCGCCAGCGCCAGGCCGCAGGTGGCCGCGACGCCAACGATCGCGGCGACGTACTCGGTCCCGTCGATCACGACTGATCCGGGCGGGATCGAGAGCCACCCGAGGAGGGCTCCGGCGGCAAGGCCGCCGACGGCGACGAGCAGGAGCGCTCCGTACCAGCCGAAGAGGTAGGTCGCCCGCGCCACCGATCGCGTGATCAGCCACCCGGTCCGCCCGGCGAAGCGCTCCTCCGCGAACGACCACGCGGCCACCGCTGCGGCGACGACGATCGCGAGGCCGAACCCGGCGGCCAGCCGCGTCAGCACCCCGGGCGGTGCGGGCAGAAGGCCGGCGACCGCTCCCGCGCCGGCCGCCACGAGCAGCACGAGCAGCAGGCGGAACGTCATGAACAGCTCGCGCGTCGCGAGCCGCGCGACGGTGACCGCCTGGTTCACTGGGCTGCCGCTGGTGCCCGCTCCGTCGAACGCGCGGCATCGCCGGCGGATCGCGCGTCGGCGAGCGCGACGATGCCACGCATCGACAGCGATTGACCGGCGGCCTCGAGGTCGCGCAGCGACGCGAGCAGCGCCACCCCGCCGTCGCGGATGAGCGCGACGTGCGTGACGAGGCCCTTCTCGCTCGCCGGATAGTGGCTGGCGAGCACCACCGTCCGCCGCTCTCCGGGCAGGCGCAGGAGCCTGGTCCGCTCGCCGCCGTCGAGGGCGCGCAGCGGCTCGTCGAGGAGCAGCACCTCGGGGTCGGCGATGAGCGCGGCGGCCAGACCGGTGCGCTGGAGCAGCGGCGGGCCGCCGGTTCTGACCGGCCGGTCCGCGAGGGCCGCCGGGATCCGCACCCAGGCCAGCGCCCGATCGACGCGGCGCGCGGCTTCGGGCGCGGGCAGGGCGAGCAGCCGTGCGGCAAGCTGGAGCGCCTCGCGCGGCGTCATCCAGGCATGGATGCCGGGCTCGGGGCCGAGGTACGCGACCCGTCTGCCCCAGCCGCCGGCGGTCGAGCGGTTGAGGCCGGCGATCTCGACGCGACCGCGCTGCGGTCGCGAGAGCCCGGCCAGGATGCGCACGAGCATCGAGGCTGACGCCTCTGGCTGGCCGACGAGCAGGAGCCGCGTCCCGACCGGGACGGCGAGGCTGCATCGGTCGAGCAACCCGCCGCGCACCAGATCGGAGCACGTGATCGCGGACGGGTTCAGGGCGCGGAGCGCGGGCGCTCCCCAGAGGGCGTCGGGCGTCGAGCTGGTCACCGTCGGCCGATCCTATCGCAGCGGGCACGCTTGACAGAGGGCGGGCGTCTCCGCAATCATAAGCGCTCCTACATATAAATCCGCATTTGATAAAGAAGCACTCGGTGATCCACCCATCCGCGGAGACCCCGGCCGAGCACGACCTGCGCCGTCTCCGAACCCTCTATCGCGCCCTCGGCGACGAGACGCGCCTCCGCATGATCGGCCTGCTGGCCGAGGTCGGGCCGATGCCCGTCAACAAGCTGTCCCAGGAAGTCGGCATGTCGCAGCCGCTGATCAGCTGGCACCTGCGCATCCTGCGCCTGGCAGGGATCGTCGACACCCAGCGGCAGGGGCGTACCGTCATCTGCCGCCTGCGCACCGACGCCTTCGAGGAGCTGCACGACGCCGAGGCCCGCCTGATCGCCGGCACGACCGGCATCGCGAGCACCGGCGACGCGCGGGGGAGCGTGGCCGATGTCCGCTAGCGGCCAGCACGCGCCACCGATGCGACGTGGCGGATCGGTCATCCCTGCGTGGGTGAAGCAGGGTGGCCGCGCCATCCTGACGCCACTGATCCAGCTCGCGATCGCGCTCCACCTGACTCCCAACGCGATCACCGTCATCGGCCTCGCCACCACGATCGTTGCCGCCACCCTCGTCGCCTTCGACGTGCTCCTCGTCGGCGCGGTGATCCTCGCCTTCGGGTCGCTCCTCGACGCGGTCGACGGCGGCCTGGCCCGGGCCCAGGGCTCCAGCACGCCGTTCGGTGCGTTCTTCGATTCGACGCTCGATCGGTCGGGTGAGGCGATCCTCCTCGTCGGCGTCGGGGTCTGGCTGCTCCGCACCCAGCCCGAGCCATTGCTGCCGATGCTCGCGCTCATGGTCGCCATGGGCGGCTCGCTCCTCGTCAGCTACGCCCACGCGCGCGCGCAGGGCATCGGCCTGTCGGCCGACGTCGGGCTCGCACCGCGCACCGAGCGCCTCCTCCTCGTCATCGCGGGCGTGGCGCTTGCAGGCTTCGGTTGGACGATCGGCCTGATCGCCGTCCTCGCGATCCTCGCCGTCCTGACGGTGGCGACCGTCATCCAGCGCATCTACCACGTCTGGCGCCTCAGCCAAACCCCCGCACCACCCAGCAAGGAGAACTGAGCATCGTGGCTCGCAACAACGGCAAGGCCGCCAGCAACGGCCATCGGACCAGCGACGGCAAGGTGCGCGTCGCCATCGTGGGCGTCGGCAACTGCGCCAGCAGCCTCGTCCAGGGGCGCTACTACTACGCGAACGCGAAGGACGGCGACTTCGTTCCCGGCCTCATGCACGTCAACCTCGGCGGCTACCACGTCCGCGACATCGAGTTCGTCGCCGCCTTCGACGTCGACAAGAACAAGGTCGGCAAGGACCTGTCTGAGGCGATCTATGTCGAGCCGAACAACACGTATCGCTTCGCGGACGTCCCGCACCTCGGGGTCACCGTTGAGCGCGGGATGACCCATGACGGCCTCGGCAAGTACCTCTCCGAGATCATCACCAAGGCGCCGGGCCCGACGGCCGACATCGTCGGCATCCTCAAGGAGCGCAAGGTCGACGTCATGGTCAGCTACCTGCCGGTCGGCAGCGAGCAGGCCACGAAGTGGTACGCCGAGCAGGCCCTCAAGGCCGGCGTCGCGTTCGTCAACGCGATCCCGGTCTTCATCGGTCGCGAGCCCTACTGGCAGCGCCGATTCGCCGAGGCCGGCCTGCCGATCATCGGCGACGACATCAAGTCGCAGGTCGGCGCGACGATCACGCATCGCGTCCTGACGCGGCTGTTCATGGACCGCGGCGTCCGGATCGACCGCACCTACCAGCTGAACTTCGGCGGCAACACCGACTTCCTGAACATGCTCGAGCGCGAGCGACTCGAGTCCAAGAAGATCTCGAAGACGAACGCCGTGACGAGCATGATCGACTACGAGATCGACGAGACCGACGTCCATGTCGGCCCCAGCGACTACGTGCCGTGGCTGAAGGACCGCAAGTGGTGCCACATCCGCATGGAGGGCACGACCTTCGGCGACGTGCCGCTGAACCTCGAGCTCAAGCTCGAGGTGTGGGACTCGCCGAACAGCGCCGGCGTCATCACCGATGCGGTGCGCTGCGCCAAGCTCGGCCTCGACCGCGGCCTGGCCGGCACGCTCGTGGCCCCGAGCGCCTACTTCATGAAGTCGCCGCCGAACCAGATCCACGACGATATCGCCTACAACCGCGTCGAGGCCTTCATCCTCGGCGAGGACAACGAAACCCTCGTCGGCACCGAGAAGGCGAAGTCGCGCAAGATGAAGAAGGCGCCCGAGCACACCGCCGAGAAGGCACGTGCCGCCGCCGCCGAGGTCGTCTAGCGATCTCACGCGGCGGAGATATCCGCCAAGATGAGGCTGCAATGACCGTCCTGATGGCCGTGGCACGCACCCGGTGAAGGAAGCGATCGGCGAGCCGCCCCTGGTTCGTCGTGACGTTCAGCGGGTGAGACCCGTCGGCACCGAAGCGGCGATCGGCGAGCGGAAGCGCGAGCAGCTGACGTTCTGGCTGTACCGCGGCGGTGAGCGGCTCATCGGCGCGCTGCCGCGTGGCCTGACGATGCCGGCGGCCGAGGCCGTCGGCAATCTCGCCTATGACCTGGCTGGACCGAAGCAGCGCCTCATCGCGGAGAACCTGTCGCGGCCGATGCGCCTCCCGCCCGACCACCCGCGGGTTCGTCACGCAGCACGCCGTGCGTTCCGCAACTACGCGAAGTACCTCGTCGACATGATGCGGATCGGCGATCTGACCGAAGAGGATGCCCGCCGGATGGTCAGCATCGAGAACGTCGAGATCCTCACCGAGGCGCGCGCCGAGGGCAAGGGCGTGCTGCTGTGCACCGCGCATATCGGCGGCATGGACATGATCGGTGCGGCCCTGAAGCACGTCGGGGAGGCGCTGCACGTCGTCGCCGACGACACGACCTACGGCCGCCTCTACGACCACCTCGCCGAGACCCGCGCCCGCCAGGGCATCTTCGTCATCGGCTGGCGGAACCTGCGTGGCATGTTCAAGGTGCTCCGCGACAACCAGAACCTCGTCCTCTTCTGTGACGGCGGCTATCGCCGCGGTGACGTCCCGGTCGAGCTCTGCGGCGAGCCGACCACCCTGCCGATCGGTCCGGCCACGCTGTCTGCCAAGACCGGCGCGCCGATGGTCACGGTCGCCTGCCGTCGTACCGATGACGACCGCTTCGTGACTCGGGGTCTCCCGCTCATCCATTGCGCCAGCACCGATCCGGGCGAGATCCAGCGCGCCACGCAGGCCCTCGCCGACGACCTGTCCTCGGTCATCGAGGAGGACCCCGGGCAGTGGTACATGTTCCGCCCGGTGTGGCCACAGACCGATGCGGACCGCAGGCATGCGGCCAGCGCACTGGCGGCCGCGCGACGCGGCGAGGACTGGCTGAAGATCGCCTCCTGATGCTGCGCCTGGCCCTCGAGGTCGCCGACCGGATCGTCGCCGCCCTCCCTGCGCGCGCGGCCTATGCCCTCGCCGACTTCGCCGGCGACGTTTGGCACCGGTTCGCTCCCGCGCGACGGCGCCTCGTGGCCGCCAACCTGGCCCGCGTGTGTGCGGCGACCGACCGCCCCACGCGCGGTCGCGAGCTCGCGGCGCTCGTGCGCGCTGCGTTCCGCAACCACGCGCGCTACTACGTCGAGATGCTCCGTGCCCCGCACTACCCGATCGACCGCATTGGCGAGCACGTCGAAGTTCCCGACTGGGATCGCTTCGGCCCCCTGCTGCACGGCGGCCCGGCGATGCTGCTGAGCAGCCATCTCGGGAACTTCGAGCCCTTCGGCACGTTCGTGGCGGCGCACGGCCTTCGGCCCCTCTCGCCGGTCGAGGAGATCGAGCCGAGAGCCCTCTACGAGTTCCTCGCCGCGCGTCGTGGCGCGAGCCACGTCGACCTCGTTCCCCTCGGCGAGGCCGGGCGCGCTTTGGTGAAGCGGCTCCGCTCCGGCGGGCTGGTCGGCATCATCGCCGACCGCGACCTCGCCGGCGACGGACAACCGGTGACGATGTTCGGCCACGCGACGACGCTGTCGCCGGGACCGGCGGCGCTGGCCGTCACGCATCGGGCCGGCCTCGTCGTTGGTCGCTGCCTGCGGATCGGTCCGGATCGGTTCCGCGCTGAAGGGAGCGTCATCGAGGTGCCGAGCAGCGGTGACCGTCGCGCCGACACGGCGCTGCTCGTCGAGCGCATCGCGGCGTGCTTCGAGCACGACATCGGGAGTGCGCCCGAGCAGTGGTGGGGCGCCTTCCAGCCCTTCTGGCCGGACCTGCGCGCGTGACTCGCAGCGGCGGCACGCTCGGGAAGGCCGACATGCACGTGCACACGCTGTACTCCGATGGGACCGCATCGGTCCAGGCGGTGCTCGACCACGTCGAGCACGCGACCGATCTCGACCTCGTCGCCATCACCGATCACGAGCGGATCGACGGCGCCCAGCGTGCGGCCCAGATCGTCGCCGCGGGCGACTACTCGTTCGAGCTCGTCGTCGGCGAGGAGATCACCACCCGGCGCGGGCACGTGGTGGCGCTCTTCATCAGCGAGCGGGTCCCGGCGCTGCGGCCCTTGGACGAGACCCTCGAGCGCATCCACGACCAGGGCGGCATCGCGATTGCGCCGCACGCGATGACGCCGCTCACCCCGTCCCTCGGCCGCGCCTCGTTGCTGCGGAGCCACGACGCTGCCGATCCGCGCCACCGGCTCGATGCGATCGAGCTGATGAACCCCTCCACCGCCGGTCGCGCGCGACGCGTCGCGCGGCGGCGGCTCAACGACGACGTGCTGCGGCTCCCCGCGGTCGGGAACTCCGACGCCCACGTCCTCGAGGGGATCGGGACGGCATGGACCTGGTTCCCGGGCTCGACCTCCGCCGACTATCGCGCGGCGATCACCGCGGCGACGACCCGGCCCGACGGCGAGTACTGGTCGCACCTCCACAACGCGAGCGTCTATCGACGGCAGCTCCGGGCCAAGGCACGCCACCTGCGGCATACTCTGCGGCCCAGCGGAGAGTGGCGGTGACATCGGTCCTCGAGTCCGCGACCCCGGCGGCGGTGGCGGCCGCGGACCCCACGCGGCAGCCCCTCAAGATCGGGATCGTCAGCCCGTACGGCTACCCGCACCCGGGTGGCGTGAACGAGCACGTGCGCTTCACGTACGAGGCGATGCGCCGCCTGGGCCACGACGTGTGGATCATCACGTCGAAGTACGGCCGCGAGCGCGAGAGCGAGGGCCACATCATCCGACTCGGCACCGGCTGGGCGGCACCCTCCAACGGATCTGTCGGGCGCGTCACGCTGGGCCTGCGCTTCAAGCGCCAGGTTCGCGAGGTCCTCGACGCGCAGCGATTCGACGTCCTTCACTTCCACGAGCCGCTTGTGCCCTTCCTGTCGCCGACGATGCTCGACGCGTCCGAGACGGTGAACATCGGCACGTTCCACGCCTTCGGCGGCTTCAGCCCGTCGTACTGGATCGGGTCGAAGTTCGCCGGGCGCCTGGCCGACAAGCTCGACGGGCGCATCGCGGTCTCGGGCGCAGCACGCCACTTCATCAGCCGCTACTTCCCCGGCGAGTACCGGATCATCCCCAACGGGGTCGATCTCGAGCGCTTCCAGGACGCCGAGCCGTACGAAGAGCTGCGCGACGGCACGCTGAACATCCTCTTCGTCGGTCGCCTCGAGGAGCGAAAGGGCCTCATTCACCTGCTCCAGGCCTACCACCGGCTGCGGAAGCGCAGGGTGGACGCGCGCCTGCTCGTGGTCGGTGACGGGCCGAAGCGGCGCGAGTACAAGCGTTTCGTCGGCCTGCGCGGCATCCGCGACGTCGAGTTCCTCGGCCGCGTCAACGACGAGGAGAAGGTCCGCTACTTCGCGTCGACCGACATCTACTGCGCGCCGAACACCGGGCAGGAGTCGTTCGGGATCGTGCTGCTCGAGGCGATGGCCGCGGGCGTGCCGATCGTCGCGTCGGATATCCACGGCTTCAAGAACGTCATGCAGCGCAACGTCCAGGGACTGCTGGTCGAGCCGAAGAACGCGCGTGCCCTCGCCGCCGCGCTCTACACCCTGTCACGCAATGACGACCTGCGCCACGAGATGGGTGATGCCGGCCGTGCTCGGGCACCGGAGTTCAGCTGGGAGCGGGTGACGGAGCGGATCGTCGACTTCTACTACGAGACCCGCGAGCGCGTGCTGGCCAGCCGCGGCTGAACGCCGCTGGCGTTCGAGGGATCGGGGTCCCGTTCGCTACAGCGGCTTGCGCCAAGCCGTGAAGGTGCGCTCCGGGACGAACCCGAGTGACCGATACAGGTCTGTGGCGCCGGTCGGCGAATCGGTGTCGACGCCGAGCGACGCCGATGTGAACCCGGCCTCGCGCGCCCCCACGAGCGAGGACGCGAGCAGCGCCCGCGCCAGGCCGCGTCGACGCCAGGGCCGGCGAACCGAGACCATGTCCACGTACACGCGTGGCCGGTCGAACCGCTCGTTCTCCTCGACCGGCACGGTGGTGACGATTGCGCCGGCCACCTCGTCGCCGTCCCAGCCGATGCGCCAGAAGCGCGGGTCGGCGCGGTGCGGATCGGCGTCGAAGCGGACCCAGTCCTCTTGCGTCCACTCCTGCTCGCCCCAGTGGTCGCGGAACGCCTCGGCCGACGCGTCCCAGATCGTGCGGTACTGGTCGCGCGCCACCGGGCGCAGCTCGAGGCCGTCGGGCATCGGCGGCGCGACGATGCCGTCCAGCGTGCGCGCCACCATGTCGTAGAAGAACCGCGCCGCGGTATAGCCGTCGCCGCGGAGGAGGGCGACGCAGCCGGCATCGGCGTCGATGCTCTCCGACGCAAGCCACTTCGGCTCGATGTCGGGGTGTTCGGCCGCGATCTCGCGCAGGCGCTCCTCCCCGAGCCGGTGCAGCACCGCGCCGATCCCGCGCCGTCGCCACGACGGATGGACGAAGCCGAAGTTCTCGTACGAGCGGCCGCCCTCGACGAGCTCCTGCCAGAAGACCCGGGAGTAGGCCACCACCTCGCCGTCGAGCTCCGCCAGGAGGATGTCGCGGTCCGGGTCGCAATTGACGAGCGTCGCGTACGTGCGCCGTATGTCGTCCAGGGTCTCGACCTCCTCGACGCCGTCGGCCTCGTGCGCGGCCGTGTACACCCGGAGCATCGCGGGGAGATCCTCCTCGCCGCGATAACCGCGAATCGCGAGGCCCGGAACCGTGGACACCGTGGCCGTCACGACGACACCTCCTCGAGCGGACGTCGCCACGCCGTCGATCGCTCGGTGGCGGCGAAGCCGACCGACTCGTAGAGGCCGAGCGCGCCCGACGGGTTGGCGGCGTCGACGCCGAGAATCGCATCGGTGAGCCCGCGCTCCCGCAGCAGGTGCAGCGATCGCGCGATGAGGTTCCGCGCCAGGCCGCGGCGGCGCCACGCGCGACGGGTGAAGACGCTGTCGAGCCAGCCGCGGTTGAGCCCGAGCTCGAGGTTCTCCTGCGGGTAGACCGCATTGAGCACGCCGCCGGCGATCTCCTCGCCGTCCCACGCGACGAGGAACATGCTCGGGTCGAACTCCGGCGAGTCGCGCCAGCGGCGGAAGTTCGCCTCCGAGTCGTCATGTCCGCCCCAGTGGTCGCGGAAGGCCTCGTGATCCGCGACCCACAGCTCCCACGCCCCTTCGGCGGTCACCGGCCGCAGCTCGAGGCCGTCCGGCAACGGCTCGATCTCGGGCAGCTCGCCGGCGATGGATCGCTCCATGTCGAAGAACCATCGAGCCGGCTCGTAGCCGAAGCGCTCCATGAGCGCGGTCCCGCCCGCGTTGCGCTGGTCCACCCACGCGCCGAGCATCCGCGGTCGATCATCGCCGAGGGTCGCATCCAGCGCGCGGGCAGCGGCGATCCGATCGGCGAGCAGCGCACTGCCGATCCCGCGGCGGGCCACGGCCGGGTCGACCGCGCCGCCGCTGCGGTACTCGCGCAGCCCGTCGGTCGTGTCGACCCACTCGGACTGTGCGAAGCCGACCACGCGTCCGTCGAGCTCGGCGATCCGCACGTCACGGGCGGGATCGAACTTCTCGTTCGGATGGCCCCACCAGGCGACGTACTCGTCGACGCTCATGCGTCCGCGGGTGCCCACGGCGGCCCACTCCGCGTTCTGGATGCGGGCGACGTCGGGGATGTCGGCCTCGCCGGCGTAGGCACGCAGGACGAGGCCCGGAATCTCCGCCGCCGGAGCGGCAGTATCGGTCTTCATGGTCTATCCAACTCTCTTGAGCTTGCCCGTGCGCTTCGCGTAGCGCTCGGCGATGCCGAAGACGTAGACGCCCAGCGGGATCAGCACGACGCCCATGATCACCAGCGGCCACACGTTGTGGAGCAGATCGGTCACCGGCTGACCGTGGATCAACCCGCCGCGGATCCCCTCCAGCACGTACGTGCCCGGCGAGAACTGCCCGACGAACTGCATCCAATCCGGAAGGATGTCGGAGGTGTAGTACACGCCGCTGAACAGCAGGATGACCGACTGGATGACGAACACCATCTGGTCGCCGCGCTCGACGTAGAGCAGCGGCAGGATGGCCGCCATCATGCCGACGCCGACGAAGCTGACCGACCCGAGCGCCAGGAAGAGGCCCGCCGTCAGCCAGTTGCCACCGGTGAACTCGACGTCGAAGAAGAGCAGCATCACGACGAGGATGATCACCATCTGGATCACCGCGTAGGCCACGGCGAAGAAGGTGGAGCCGATCAGCTGGGTGTAGCGCCGCACCGGCGCCATGAACGTGTACTCGAGCGTTCCCTCCCAGCGCTCCCAGGTGACCGTCTCGCCGATGAAGCCGAAGACGATCGACAGGAAGTTCCAGAAGATGGCGCCGATGATGAGCGTCTGGAGCAGGACCGGGTCGCCCTCGGCCACGCCGATGAAGGCCACCGCCAGGGCGGCCGCCAGCGAGTAGACGAGCCAGGCGACCTCCCAGCCCCAGTAGCGCTTGGTCAGGTTGAAGTTGCGCTCGACGAAGGCAAAGCTCGCCTTCAGCTCGCGCGTCGCGATCGTCATCGGTTCGTTCTCATTGAGGATTGGGTTGGGCCGATGGACCGGCCCCGGGCCCTAGCGGGCGCGGGCCGGTCGCATCGCGGGCTCGGCGGCGATCCAGGCGCCCAGGCGCACGAGACCGCGACCGATCCACCGCCGCACGATGTGGCGCGACGTGTGCTCGCTCACCAGGAGGTTCGTGCGGCGCACGCGCTCGTGCCGCAGGTCCACGAGGGCGTGGACGGCACGCAGATCAGCGTTCATCAGCATCGAAATCACCTCCTTTCCCTTCGCTACTCATCGTCTTCCGACGACGATTCCTCATCGATATCGTCGTCCAAACTCTTGCCAGTGAATGTCATGAACACCGACTCGAGCGTCGGCTCTTTTCCGTAGTCCCGCGCCACCATCTCGGCCAGCTCGGCCGGCGTTCCCTCGGCCACCAGCCGGCCGTCGTTGATGAGCGCGATCCGGTCGCACAGCCGCTCCGCCTCGGCGAGGTCGTGCGTCGTGAGCAGGATCGTGGCGTCGTGCGTGTCGCGGACCTCCTCGACGAAGGTCTGCACGTCGAGCTTCGAGCGCGGGTCCAGCCCGGTGGTCGGCTCGTCGAGGAGGAGCACGACCGGGCTCGTCAGCAGCGCCCGCGCGATCGCGACCTTCTGCTGCATGCCTCGGCTCATCTGCTCGACCGGGCGGCCGAGCCGCTTCTCGCCGATGCCGAGCCGCGCCAGGATGCTGATCGCCTCGGCACGGGCCACCTTCGCGTCCATCCCGTAGAGCCGGGCCGCGTAGGCCAGGTTCTCGTGAGGCGACAGCTTCTTGAAGAAGGCCGCGTCGACGCTCACCCGGTTGATCAGGCGCTTCACCGCCATCTCGTCCTTCGTCACGTCGTGCCCGAACACCTCGATCCGGCCGCGATCGATCGTCAGCAGCGTGCTGACGAGCCGAATGAGCGTGCTCTTCCCCGAGCCGTTCGCGCCGAGCACGCCGTAGATCTCGCCCTTGCGGATCGACATGCTCACGTCGTTCACCGCCATGACCGCCTTCTTCTTGCGGCCGACCACGAATCGCTTCGTGGCGTGGTCGATGAAGAGCGCCGGCAGCTCGTCCGGCGGCGGCGGTCCGACACGCCGAGCGCGCTCGGGCGCGGGCGGCTGGGCCGGCTCTTGCGCGGCCGCCGGTGTCGTCTTCGGTTCGGTCGTCATGACCTCGGTCATCGTCTCGTTTCCTGCTGAGGGGCATCAAAAAACCGTGGTGCCGATCCGGCCCACGGTTCGTGGTGTCTGCCTCGGCGGCACTGCCGCCTCGCTTCTACCTCGACCAGGGCACAGATCTCCCGTCGACGTCGCTGCCGGTTGGCGCGAGTCGCTGCGCGATGAAGGCGCCGATGCGGAGATGCATTGCCGTCAGATCGCTCCTCGCTACTGGTGGTTGGTGGCCGGACACCGCCGGGCAGCGTCGGCTGCGGAGGTGGTGCCGCCGGAGGATACGACCGCCCTTCAAGCGGTGTCAAGGCAACTACGTCGTTTGTCCTATGCGGCCGCGCCGGCGCTGACGGTGGACGATCGGCACCTCCGCGGGTACCGTGACGGGACCGATCAGAGAGGAGTCCTCGGCCCGTGAGGATCAACACCGGCCTCATCTTCTGGGGTGTGGCGCTCATCACCGCGGGCGTCGTGGCGCTCGCCGTCCAGGCGGGGGCGATCGCCGCCGAACGCGCCGAGGAAGTGTGGCGCTTCTGGCCGGTGATCATCATCGTCATCGGCCTGGCGGTCATCGCCGCGCGGACGCAGTTCGCGGTCATCGCCACCGTCGTCGCCGGCCTCGTCGTCGGCGGCATGGCCGGCACGCTCGTGGCAGGGTTTCCCGACGGCTTCAGCTTCGGCTGCGAGGGTGACGCCGGAGAGACGCTGACCGAGACGGGCTCGTTCGGCACCGACGCGGAGGTCGACCTGGACCTGAACTGCGGCGACCTCAACGTGACGACGGCGCCCGGCAGTGAATGGTCCGTGGAGGCGCGCCACGGCGAGGATGCGCCGCAAATTGCGTCCGACGGCTCCAGCCTGCGCGTCGAGTCACCCGACAACGTCGCCTTCCTCGGGTTCAACGACGCCGACCAGCGCTGGGACATCACCCTGCCGACTGACCCGACCCTCGACCTGTCGGTGGACGCCAACGCCGCCTCGAGCACGCTCGAGCTCGATGACGCCACCCTCGGCAGCCTCGCCGTCGACGCGAATGCCGGCGAGGTCGACATCCGCCTGCCGGGCGCATCGGTCAGCGAGCTGTCGGTGGAGGCCAACGCCGGCTCGATCTCGATCGAGGTCGACGACGCATCCGCGCTCTCCGGGTCCGTCGAGATGAACGCCGGGTCGCTGGACCTGTGCGTGCCGGAGGGTATCGGCCTGGCGATCACGATGAGCGAGGACAACGTCACCTTCAGCCACAACCTCGACGACCTCGGGCTGACCCGTCAGGGCGACGTCTGGCGCAGCGGCAGCGGTGACGCGATCACGCTCTCGATCGAGGGCAACGCGGCCAGCTTCACGCTGAATCCCGAGGAGGGATGCACATGAACGGGCGGCTGTACCGATCGCGCACCGATACCGTCATCGGCGGCGTCGCCGCCGGCCTGGCCGACTACCTCAACGCCGATCCCGCGCTCATCCGGATCGCGTGGGCCATCCTCGTCGTGGTCACCGGTGGCGCGGCACTGATCGTGTACATCGTCTGCTGGATCGTCGTCCCCGAGGAGCCCGCGGCCGCGGCCGTGGAGCCGGCCACCGATCCGGTGACCGGCGAGATCATCGAGCCCGCCGCAGCGCCGGTGCCCGTGGCCGCGGCCCGGGACGCTGGCTCAGGCGGCCGCGCCGGGGTGGTCCTCGGCATCGGGCTCGTGGTGGTCGGCGCCTGGTTCCTGCTGCGCGAGTACCTGCCGGACATCAACTGGGGACTGCTCTGGCCGCTCGTGCTGGTCGGGATCGGCGCGCTCATCCTCGTCACCTCGATGCGTCGCCGCGCGGGCTGAGCCTCAGCCGCCCTCGACCATCGGCTCGCCGCTCGGATCGCGCGGCTCGCGCCGGCCGTCGATCAACGACCGGCCGGCGATCGCGAACGTCGCGGCGACCCCGGCAACCAGGACACCCAGCAACAGCTTCATCGTGCTGAGATTGAACAGCTCGTCGCGGTCGCCCTGCGGTGGATCGGGGAACTGGAAGTTGAAGTTCCACGGCGGCAGGGCGCGGGCCGCGTTGGCGTACCAATCCGGCATCGGGAAGGCGGAGCCGAGCGGGAAGATGAGGATGCCGACGACCGCGGCCAGCACGAGGTAGCCGATCGCAAGCTCGCGCCACGCCGGGCGCCGCAGGAGCTCGTCGACGACGTAGGCCACGGCGATCATCGCGAAGATCACCGCGGTCAGGTAGTGGTAGGCGAACGTGGCGCGCTCGATGCGGATCCACGGGACGAGCTGGAAGGCGAACGCCGCGACGATCAGCACGAGGGCCAGCGACCGACGCTTCCAGGCGAGCACGCCGCAGGCGACGAGCGCGGGGATGCCCGCCCAGAAGAGGATCGGGTTGCCGCCGTTGTAGATGAGCGCGACCTGCCGGCCGTCGAAGTTGCTGACGTGGAACCACGTTGGCTTCAGGGCCAGCGGCCAGCTCCACCACGGCGATGCGCTGTCGTGCCCGGCCGTCAGGTTGAAGTGATAGCCGAACATCTGAGCGTGCAGCTCGTCGATCGACCAGCTGTAGCCCGGTCCGCCGGCGACCGCCCAGTCATGGCCCAGCTGGAGATATGGCACGTAGGTCAGCCCGTACACGACGAGCGGCACGATCACCAGGCACGCGCCGGCCCACGACCAGGCGAAGCCACCCATCTCCCCGGGCCGGAACCACCGGGCGTCCGACGCCGGGTCACGCAGTGACCGATACGCACGCCACACGAGCAGCGCCGCCGCGACGCCGACCATGAGCCACACCGGCCACTCCGCCTCGGCACCGCGCGCCAGGAGGCCGAACAGGTATTCCACCGCGCTCCCCGGCTCGCGCCCATCCACCGACGGGTAGGCGAACACGAAGGCCAGCCCGACGCCGGTGACCACGAGCGCGGTCGCCGCGAGTGCGCCGATGCTCTCGCCGAGGTCGAGCCGGATGGGGCGGACCCAGGTGATCGCCAGGGCCAGCGCCAGCAGCGCGAGCATGACGACGAGGAAGGGCCACGGCCCACCGACGCCGCCGAGGACGAGCGCGATCGCGACGAGCGCCACCAGCAGCAGCCGGCCGAGGTCGGACCGGGCCAGGACCAGCACGAGCAGTCCGGCGAGCGCATAGAAGCCGACCCACTTGCTGGCGGCCGCCAGACCGATGAGGACGCCGACGAGCGGCATGGCCCACCAGGCGCTGCGGGCCCATCGACCGGACCACACCTGCCAGAACACGAGGTAGGCGCCGACGATGAAGGTCGCCACGAAGATGTCGTTCATGCTGATCCGGCTCATCGCGTAGCTCATCGGGTCGAGCGCCACGAACGCGGCGGCGAGCACGGCGATCCGACGGCGGCTGAACATCGTCGCCGCCAGCAGGTAGACGAGCGCCACGAGCAGTGCGCCGAAGATCACGCCGGCCAGGCGCCAGGCGAATGCGTTGCTTCCCGCGTCGATGACCGCCACGCTTCCACCGCCGGATCCGTCCGCGGTGCTCACCAGCAGGCGGCCGTGGTCGTCGCCCTGCGCGGTGGTGGCGCCGTCGAAGGCCATCGCCAGCGGCACGCCCTCGAGCGGCGTCGTGTCGAACACGGCCATCCCGATCGAGCCGTCGCCGCGGACCTCCATGTGCGGCTCGATCGGCCAGACCCGATGCTCCCCCTCCTCGGTCGTCCCGGCCACGTGCACGAGGTTCGAGGCGGGCTGCGTCGCCGATGAGCACGGGAGCGCCGGGGAGCGGCACGAGGCCGAGCACGCACGGATTGCCGGAGCAGCGGCCGTTGCTCCCGTCGGCGTCGACGACGGCGATGCCACCGCTGGTCGCCGGGTGCTCCTCGGTGGCGTCCAGCGGCCCGGTCAGCGCCAGGAGCTGCTGGTCGTCGCCGTTGCCGCGCACGACGAGCGGTCCGACGAGCGTGGCGTCCACCCCGAGCGGTCCCGCGTCGCCCGACTCGAGGGTCGCGGCGTCGAAGAAGACGATCTCGCCGGTCGCCGGGCGGCTCGCGACGACCGAATCCGAACCGGCCTCTTCCTCGCCCTCGCCGTCGCCCTCGCCCTCGCCCTCGACGGCGCGGACGTAGCCGACCCCGCCGAAGGCGCCGTCGATCGGGCCGCGCACCGCGTCGGTGTCCGGCTCGGCGATCGCGATGCCGCCGGTCCCGCGGAGCAGGATCGGATCGGACGACTCCGACGGCACCACGATCTCGTCGACGGTCTCGAGGCCGGACTCGATCGGCGGGCCGGCGGGCGGCGCGCGGCCGTCGGGTGAGGCGAGGAGGCCGGCGAGCTCGTAGGTCACGACCGTCCCCGAATCGGCACGGCCGACGAGGAGCCGCGGCCCGTCGGGGTCGTATGCCAGCGTCGCGATCGGTCCATCCGCAGCCCAGCGGGCCACCTCGTCGCCGGTCTCGACGTCGGCGGCGACGATCGTCGTGCTCCCGTCCGAGGTGAAGGCGATCGAGCGCCCGTAGCCGCTGGACGCGCGCTCGGGCGCGACCGCCAGCGCGGGCGCGGGCGCGTCGAGCGACGCGCTGCCGACGACCTTGTTCGGGTCGGCCAGGACGATCCCGCCGGCGATCAGGTACTTCGCCAGCATCGGATGGGTCCACTCGTACACGTCGCGGTCCCAGCCGTTTTGCCACGCGCTCAGGAACTCGGTGGCGGAGCGCGCGTGATATGCCTCGTCGAAATGCTGCGAGCGCGGCAGGTCCAGGCGCCACAGGCGGAACACGAGCGCGAACGCCACGAGACCGAGCAGGATCAGCGCGTCGCGCCGATCGAGCCGGCGGCGTGGCTCCTTCAGGTAGGCGTCGGCCGGGTTCGGCGACAGCCACGACGGCCCGCCGGCACCCGTGGCACGGGGTCGACGATCGTGGTCGGCCGACGTCGGCCGCTCCGGAGGCGCATCTGCCTCGAGCTCGCTCACCTCGCGCGGCGAGAGCGCCAGGCGGATCGCGAGCCAGGAGACGATCGCGAGCACGACGGTGATGAGCAGGACCAGGAGCCAGATGCCGGCATCGGTGAGGAGTGTGCTCTCGAGGAAGGCGTCCTGCACCATTGGCAGCCCGCCGATGCCCGGGTTGACCACGCGCTCCGTGACGAACGTCCAGTCCTCGGTGTAGACCCAGTACACGTTCGCGAAGAAGACGACCGAGATGGCGCCGTACAGCCACGGCCAGGCGCGGCCCGAGAAGAAGAGCAGCGCACCGAGCGCGAGGGCCGGAAAGAGATAGCGTTCGTGGACGCGCGTCGGGAGCACGAAGAAGGCGATCGACAGGACCAGCGCGGCCATCACCACGCCGCGCAGGTCGTCACGGCGGGCAACCTGCCACAGCGCCAGCAGCGCGACGGCGACGAAGAGCAGGGTCCCGACCTGCTGCCAGGTCAGCGAGAGGCCGCCGGCCACGAGGCCGATGGCGGCGTCGTCGCCCCGGTGCAGCGTGTCGCCAAGACCGCTCCACGGGTTCCGCCACAGGCTGAAGGCGTTGATCGTGAGTCCGGGGTACGTGTTCGCCGCGTCACACAGCTTGCCGATCAGGCTCGTCACCGGGTCGGCGGGCGGCAGGAAGCCGAGGCAGCCCTTCACGTCCGATCCGGCGGCGACCGGCGCCCACAACGTCATCCGGAACGGGATGAGCAGCAGCGCGAGGGTCGCGATCCCGGAAGCCAGCGATGTGACGACCCGCAGTCCGATGCGCCGGCCGTCGAACTCCGGATCGGTCGAGCGACCGAACAGGTGGCGCTTGATGCCGACGACGGCGACGACCGGGATGAGGAACGCGAACTGGAACTTGATGAGCATCGCGATCACGGCGCCGACGGCGGCCGCCTCGGTCCAGCCGCGGGCGAGGAAGTAGATCGTGCCCAGCAGCGCAAGCGTGCCGACCGCGTCGACCTGGCCCCACACCGCAGAGTCGAAGACCGTACCCGGATTGAAGAGGTAGATCGCCGCCGCCGCCAGGCCGGCGCGCTCGGCGCTGATCCGGAAGCTCGAGCGTTCGATCAGCTCGTGCCCCCAGCGCCGGACCATCGCGAAGAGGAGCCAGGCGATGCCGATGTCTGCCAGGATCCCCGGGATCTTCAGCAGGGCGCCGGTGGCGTTGACGCCGGCGATGGGCGTGAGCGCCGCGCCGATCTCCCCGAGCACCCAGAGGACATACAGGTAGCCGGGCGGATAATCGCTGAAGTAGCCGGGCTCGTAGAACTCGGCTGGTCCGATGCTTGCTAGGCGCTGGCCCCAGGCATTGAACGCGCCGAGGTCGTTGGAAAGGCCGCTGAGCGGCAGATAGACCCCGGCGATGAAGACACGCAGGACAAGGCCGAGGACGAGGATCGTGGTGAGGATCGTGCCGGCGTCGAGCTGCCGCAGTGAGTCGAGGATCCCCACGCCCCGTCGGCCGACGGGGTCGCGGGTCATCAGGTGCGGCGCCCCCGTGGAGCGCGCCGTGTGGTGTCGCACGCCAAGGTGGCGGTGAGTATACATCGACGCCCGGACGGTCCCGGAACCGCCCGGGTTGCGTCACGGGCGTGGATTCCGTACAGCGACAACGCAGTGGCCTTCGTCGCCGCGACGGTCGCCGTCGTCGCGCTGGCGGTCTATCTCCGCACGATGCTGCCATCGACCTTCTTCTGGGACACCGGCGAGGCGCAGACCGTACCGGCCACGCTCTCGATCTTCCATCCGACCGGCTTCCCCGTCTACGCCATGCTCGGCTGGCTGTGGAGCCAGCTGCCCATCGGCGAGGTCGCGTGGCGGATGAACCTCCTGTCGGGCGTGTGCGTGGCGATGACGAGCGGGCTGGTCGTGCTCATCGCGGGCCACCTCATCGAGGAGAGGAACCGGCCGCTGCGGGCCGGCGCGGCGGGCGTTGCCGGCCTCGCCTTCGCCTTCGCGGCCGAGCCGTGGGAGAACGCGACCCGCGCCGACGTGCACGCCCTCAACGTGCTCTTCGTCGCGCTCGTGGTGTGGCTGCTCCTCGCGTGGGCCGCCGCGCACCGCTCCGGCTCATCGCATGCCGGCCGCTGGCTCGTCGCCGCCGCGCTCGCGTTCGGGCTCGGGATCGGTGCTCATCCGCTCGTCGGCCTCACCGCCTTCGGCGTGGCCGCCTGGCTGCTGTACGTCGACGTCCACATCTGGCGCCGATGGCGGCTGGTGGCGGTGTGCGCGGCGATGATCGCGATCGGCATCGGCACGTATGCATACATCTACGTCCGAGCGGTGATGGACCCGGAGCCTCCGCTGTTCTACGCCCATCCCGATAACTGGGAGCGCTTCCGGTACCTCGTCTTCGCCGAGCAGTTCCGTGACCTCTTCACCGACTTCAGCTCGCCGCTCGCCGACTTCTGGGAGAAGTTCAGCCTCACCGAGACGATCCTGGCGGCACAGTTCCCGGTCATCGGCTGGCTCCTGGTGGCCGGAGGCGCGGCGGTCCTGGCCGTGCGCCGGCTCGAGGCGCTCGCGTTCTTCGGGCTGATCGTCGTCGCCACCGTGCTGTACAGCATGAACTTCCGCGACGGCGACATCGACCGCTACTACCTGCCGACGATCGTGGTCGCGGCGCCGCTCATCGGCGTGGCCGTCGCGTTCATCGGAGCGACCGTGGCCATGGCCGCCGCCGAGATCAGCCTCCGCTTCGAGGCGAGCCGTGTCACGCGGCGACGGCTGGCGACTGGAGCGGCCGCGATGGTGATCCTCCTGGCGGCGCTGCTGCCGAGCGCTGCGCTGGTAGGCGGGTACCGATCACACGACCAGAGCGCGAACCGCGCCGCTGACAGCTGGGTCGCATCGGTCCATGCGCAGCTCCCGCCGAATGCCGTCCTCATCAGCTGGTGGAGCTACAGCACGCCCCTCTGGTACCACCGCTGGATCCTCGGGGAGCGGCCGGACGTGACGATCATCGACGAGCGGAACATCCTCGACGACGGGTACCGTACGATGCGCAACGCCATCCTCACCCACATCGGCAGGCGACCGGTCTTCGTCGTTCCGCCGACCTGGGAGTTCCAGCGCATCGTCGACGACTTCAACACCCGGAGCGTGGCGATCTACCCGGGGTATTCCGAGATTCTCCAGATCGAGGGCCTTCGCCAGTGACCGATCCCGAGCGCCCGCACCTCACCTTCTTCTTCCCCGCCTACAACGAGGAGGAGAACGTGGTCGAGATGGTGCAGCGGGCGCTCGCGGAGGTCGGTCCGCTGGTCGACGGCTCGCTCGAGGTCCTGATCGTCGACGACGGCTCGACCGATCGCACGCCCGAGCTGGCCGATGGGCTGGCCGCGGCCGATCCACGCGTCCGCGTCCACCACCAGGCCAATCGTGGCTATGGCGGCGCGCTGCGGGCCGGCTTCGAGAATGCGTCGGGGTCGCTGATCTGCTTCAGCGACGGCGACCTCCAGTTCGACCTGAGCGAGATGTCGCGCCTCCTCACCCGGCTCGACGATGCCCGCAAGCCGGTCGACGTGGTGATCGGATACCGGCGGAAGCGTCGCGACCCGCCACACCGAATCTTCATCGCCAAGACGTACAACGCGATCGTGTCGACGCTCTTCGGGCTGCGCGTCCGCGATATCGACTGCGCCATGAAGGTCTTCCGCCGAGAGGTATTCGACGGGCTGCCCCTGACGACGGACTCGCCGTTCCTCTCGGCCGAGCTGTTGATCAAGCTCCGCGCACGCGGTGAGCGGATCGCCCAGGTCGGCGTGACGCACTACCCGCGGGCCGCCGGAACGAACACGGGGGCCTCGTTCCGGAAGATTCTCCGGACGTTCCGCGACATTGGGAAGCTGCGCTGGGCGCTCTGGACGCGGCGCCGCGAGGTACTCGGGACGCCGCGAGCTCGCTCGTAGGGCTCGGACCCTCGCTGGATCGAGGGAATGTCCGGCTCCTACGACTCCTCGGGGGAGGTCGTCCCGCCCTCGGGCGGCTGGCCGAGGTCCACGTCGAGGGAGTTCACGAAGTCGCGGAAGACGGCCAGGCGCTCCTCGTCGATCGGCTCGCCCTCCTCGGTGGCATCCGGCTCGACGCCCGCCTCGTCGAGAACGCGCTCGTCCGCGTAGATCGGCGACCCGGTGCGGACGGCCACCGCGATAGCGTCCGACGTGCGCGAGTCGATCTCCGTCTCGTCGCCGGTCGCGTTCTCGACGTAGAGGCGCGCGTGGAAGGTGCCCTCCACGACGTGGGTAACGACCACGCGGCTGATCGTCGAGCCCAGCGCCGAGACGACGGCGACCATCAGGTCGTGGGTGAGCGGGCGCTCGGCGGAGATCCCCTGCAGGCGCATGGCGATCGCGTTCGCCTCCGACGGACCGATCCAGATCGGGAGGTATCGGTCTCGCTCCGACTCCTTGAGGATCACGACGTGCTGGCTCGAGAGCATGTGGACGCGCACGCTCTCCACGACCATCTCGACCAGTCTGACCCGGCCGAACGGACCTTCAGCCATGCACCGATTCTAGCGCCGGCTACTCCAGGACGAGGCGGACGACGCCTTCGGCGGTGAGGATGTGGGCGGCCGGCGGGCCGTCGGCCACCGAGGTCACGTGGAGCGCGCGGACGTCGGCCAGAAGGCCCGAATCGGCACCATCGGAGGGTGCCAGCCACTGGCGCACGAACGAGCCATCCGCGCGCTGGAAGGCGACGATCCGCGCGTTGGCGGCGTCGTATACGTAGAGGAACTCGCGGTCGCCAACGGTCGCCCCGTCGAGGAGCCGATAGTCGAGGGTTCGCCGCACCGATGCATCCGGGGGTGGATCGAGCGAGTACTCGGATTGGTCGCGGGGGGTCCCGAAGTCGACGCGCGTCACGGTATTCGCGTGGAGCAGCCACGCGTTGACGTCGATACGCAGGTCGCGGGCGTCGACCGGGCGCAGGTCGGGCTCCTCGGTCAGGAAGCGCTCCGGCGGGTCGGGGTAGTTGACGGGGATGACGGCCGGTGGAGCCCAGCGCAGGAGCTCGCCGCTGCGGGCGTCGACGGCGTAGAGGTTGAAGATCTCGAGCGGCGGCCGATGCTGGAGCGCGCCGATGAGCGCCGTGCGCCGGCCGAGCCGGCCCACGCCGTCGAGCACCATCTGGCGAGGGATCCGCTCGGCGAGGTCGATCCGCCAGGCGACTCGGTCACGATCGATCACGACGACGTCGGTCGCGGCGGTGGTGATGAGCCACGGGTCGCCGGGCACCTCGCCGGACTCCAGCGCCTGGCCCGCGCGATAGACGACCGCGGTCGACCCATCGGCGGGGTCGACGCGGATGATCCGGCCGCGACCCGACTCGCGGACCCAGAGCGAGCCGTCACTCGCCGCGACCATGTCGGCCGGCGCGATCTCCTCGAAGCCGTCCGCAAGGTCGGCAACGAGCGTGGCCTCCTCGATGCGGGCGACGCGGTACAGCGCGTCGAGGCGGCGCTCGACCCTTCCACGGAGCGGTGCGAGCTCGTCGGCCGCGACCCCGACCCCGGCCGCGCGCTCGATCGCGGCATGGGCGTCCGCGAGCAGGTTTGCCGCACGCTCCGGGTTGCGATCGACGAGGTCGGCACCCTCGACCCGCTCCTCGACCTCGCGCACGAGTGCGGCGGCCTCGCGGATCGCCTGCCGGGCGGTGGCGGCTCGCGGGATCGCGTCGGTCGGGTGTGCCGTGGGCAATGCCGCGACGGTCACTCCCACCGCCACCAGGCTGGCCACGAGCGCCATGCCGGCCATCCCCAGCCGTCGCCGCCGCCCCTGCTCGCGCTCGGCGGTTCGCGGGATGCTGCGGGGGTACGCCGGCCGCCGTCGCGGGACGAACGCGAGGGTCCACGACAGGAGCGTCAGGAGGGCCCGGCCGATCGCGGCACGCGCGCCCTCGGCGGCGCCACCGGCCGAGTGGAGGCCGCGGCCGATGGCATCGGCCAGGGGCACCGGGCTCTGGTCGGGCAGCCCGGCGAACGGCTCGGCCGGGCGCACCGGCTCGAGCTGATGGACGGTCTCGGTCGCGCCGAGCTCCGCGATCTCGATGGCCAGGATGCCGTCCGAGCCGCTGCCGCCGCGGATGGCGAAGACCTGCTGGAGGTGCTCGATCGCGGCCGCCGGCCGCATCCCGGCGAGGGCGGTGCGCAGCTCGTCGACCCCGACCGTGTGCGCGAAGTGGCGGCTGACCAGGGCGATCCGGTCACCGGCGGTCAGCGCGCCGTGCCAGGTGTACGGCTCGACCTCGATCGCCTCGCCGAGCGTCCCCGCCACGCGGCGGCGGCGGATGCGCGGGTCCTCGTCGCTGACGGCGGGCGGCGGCGGGACCTCGTACATCCGCTCGTCGCGGACCACCACCGCGCTCGCCGGCCCGACCTTGGCGACGTGCACCTCCCGCCCGCGCACGACCGCGGCGACGATGCTGACCCCGGCGCGGCGAGGGATGCCCAGCCGTCGGCGCTGGTGGTAGAGGCGGCGATTCGCGGACGACAGCGCCTTGGCCAGGGCGACGAGCACCCCGGCGGAGAGGTCGTAGTAGTAGTCGCGCTGTAGTGCGTCGAGGGTCTCGCGCGTGGCCGCGGCGAGGGTGGGGCTTCCGCCGGTGAGCTGGGCCAGCAGGAAGAGGCTGCCTTTCGTGCGCGCCTGGGCGCCGACCGCCGGCTCGTGGAAGGCGACCACGTCGTGCGCGTCGGCAGGCCGCTCGTCGGCGGACGGCAGCCCGATCCTTGTCGCGAAGCGGTTGCTCATGTCGCTGGCCCGGGTACGCGTGGTGGTGCCTGCTGGCAACCGATTATAGGAACGGCCTACGCGGTTCCGTGACCCACCGAAACGGCCAGTCGGCGCAACTCAATGGTCGCCCCCGGCCTGCCACGCATGCGAACGTTCACCGACCAGACCAGGCCCTCCGCACGGAGGGTGAGCTCCTGCGCGAGCGCCGGATCCGAGGCCTCGACGTGCGCCGTGCCGCCGGTCACGCGGGAGATGCGGCTGGTCAGGGGGCCGCGCTCGAGGCGCGCATCGGCCATCACTTCGCTCCACGCCAGTCGCACCTGCGCCAGCGCCAGCTGCTCGGCGGCGCCGGGGCCCATGCAATCGGCCAGCGCGCGCTGGACGGCGACTCCGGCCGCCTCGCGCCTGCTCACGGCGTTTCCCGCACCAGGCGGCCGTCGGCGATGCGCCAGACCGATGCGTCCTGCATGCGGGCCGCCTCGAGCGTCCCTGGGTCGGCGGTGGTGACGATGACCTGGCCGCGGCCGGCAAGAAGCTGGCTGAGGCGCGTGGCGCGGTCGGGGTCGAGCTCGCTGAAGACGTCGTCGAGGAGGACGATCGGGCGCGGGCCGTCGACGCCCAGGATGTCGGTCTCCGCCAGCTTGAGCGAGAGGATGATCGTGCGCTGCTGGCCACGGCTGGCGTGCGTCGCCACGTCCCGACCACCGAGCTCCGCGCGCAGGTCGTCGCGCTGCGGCCCCACGAGGCTCACCCCGTTCCATGCCTCGCGCTGGCGGACGTCGGCGATCCTGCGGCGATGGGCACGCACCAGCTCGTCGGCATCCGGGATCCGGACCGACGGGTCCGCCCGCTCGGGCCAGGCCTCCTTGAGGCCGTCGACGTAGGCGAGCGTCACCGATGCGCCGCGCTCGGCCGGGGCGGCAACGGCATCGTGCAGCGGGCCGATCCGTTCCCCGACCTCGCGCACGACCTCCAGCCGCGCGCGCATGATCCGCGCCCCGACCTGCGCCAGCTGCTCGTCCCAGAACCCGAGCGTGTCCAGCGACGCCTCTTCGGCGCGGATGGCGCGCAGCAGCGCGTTGCGCTGGGCGAGGATGCGGGCCGCCTCGACGAGGTCATGGGCGGCGCGACGGTCGCGTTGCGCGACGATGCCGTCCAGGAAGCGGCGCCGGTCGGCAGGCGAGCCGACAAGCAGGAGCATCTCCTCCGGCCGGAAGAGCACGGCCCGCGCGGTCTCCGCGACGGACGACGAGCGCCGCGCGACGCCGTTCACGGTCAGCCGCTTCCGGACGCCCGCGGGCGGGGCCGCGCCGGGCAGGACGAGCTCGATGGTGGCGCCACCGCCCGCGGTCCCGCCGGCCAGCTCGATGACCACGCGCGCGAAGCCCGCGCCATGCCGCACGAGCTCCGCATCGACGGTCGCGCGGTGCGAGCGGCCGGTGATCGTGGCGTGGATGGCCTCGAGCAGGTTCGTCTTGCCGGCGCCGTTCGGCGCGGCGACCACGGTGAGGCCCGGGTCGGGCTCGAGCTCCGCCGACGGGTACGAGCGGAAGTCGGTGAGCGCCAGCCGAGACACCTCCACCGGCTGCGCGCTCGGGGCCTGGCGCTGCGCGGCGGGCTGCGCCATGGCCGGGGTCGTCCTCAGGAGGCCGTGCGCACCGGCATGATGACGTGGACGTAGTCGTCCTTGCCGATGCCGCGGATGACGCCCGGCGCCAGGGGTCCGGAGAGCTCGAGCGCCGCCTCATCGGCACCCAGGGCGCTGAGGACATCGATGAGGTAGCGCGCGTTGAAGGCAATGGCCGTCGGCGAGCCCTCGATGGCGGCCTCGACGGTGTCGGCGTTGTCGCCGACGTCGGCGGCGTGGGCGGTGATCGCGACTCCGCTGCCGTCGCCGTTCTCGCCACCGAGCTCGATCTTCACGATGTTCGCCGAGTCGCGGGCGAAGATGCTCGCCCGGCGCGTGCCGGCCAGGAAGGCATCGCGATCGATGACGGCGCGCGAGGAGTGCGATGTCGGGATGACCGGCTCGTAGTTCGGGAACTGGCCCTCGATGAGGCGGCTGACGAGGTCGGTGCCCTCGACGTGGAAGAGGACCTGGCTCTTGTTCGGGGTCACCGTGATCTCGATCGGCGCCTCCGCGTCGGGCAGGATCCGCATCAGCTCCGCGTACGACCGTCCGGGCACGACGATCACGACCTCCGGCGACACCGGCTTGTCGAGCTTCACCGTGCGCACCGCGATCCGGTAGTTGTCGGCCGCGGCCAGGGTCATCGTGTCGCCGTCCAGGCGGGTCAGGACGCCGGTCAGGATCGGCCGGCTCTCGTCGGAGGCGGCGGCGAAGACGACCTCGCCGAGCGCCTCGCGCAGGACCCGAGCGTCGATCGTCGTGGCCGGCGCCTCACCGATGGCGGCCACCACCGGGAACTCGTCGGCCTCGATGCCCTTGATGCTCGACCGGTTGTTGCCGCACGTCAGCTTCAGGGTGCGGTCCTTGGCCGACAGGACGAGGTCGATGCGCTGGTTCGGCAGCGACGCGACCAGGTCGGTGAGGAGGCGCGCCGGCACGGTGATCTCACCCTCCTCGGCGACCTTGCCCGGCACCCACGAGTTGATCCCGATCTCGAGGTTGGTGGCGGTGAGCTTGAGCCCCGAGCTCTCGGTCTTGAGCAGCACGTTGGCGAGCACCGGCAGCGTCGCCCGACTGCTGACCGCGCGGCTCACGGTCTGGAGCCCGCGCGCCAGGTTCTCCTGCATCACCGAGACGTTCATGCCCACCTCACGATATCCACGGAGGGTTCGGTGCCTCCATCGGTTCTGTCTTAAGAATACTCACCAGTCGTCGTCCCTAGTAGGCGTGTGGACGGTGTGGACCGGACCGCTGCGGCCCCTCTCGGCGGAGCGTGCGCGACCCCGGCGGATAATCGCCGAACCGCGGTGGAGATCGACCACCGGCCTGGGTACGCGCTGCGGACGAATTGACCGCATCGGTGGACAAAGCCTACCGGGTGATCCGGGGAATGGTGCGGATTGTCCACATAGGGGCAGAGATATCCACCAGATCGGGGCACTTATCCACCTAAACCTGCCGAAACAGGGGTGGCCCGGCCGTCGGTCACTCGGAGTAGATCATCTCCCGCACCGCGCTGATCTCCCGCCGCATCTCGTCGTTCTCGCTGAGCTCGCGGGCGATCTTGTCGCACGCGTGGAGCACGGTCGAATGATCGCGACCCCCGAGCTCGGCACCGATGCGCAGGAGGCTGATGTCGGTCTCCTCGCGGATGAGGAACATCGCGATCTGGCGCGGCACCACGATGGCCCGGTCGCGCTTCGAGGACCGCAGCTGGTCGAGGTTGACGCCGTAGTAGTCGGCAACCGCACGCACGATCCGCTGGGGCGTGATCGACTTCTTGCGCGGGTTGTACATGACGTTGCTGAGCACCGCCGAGGCGAGCTCGATGTTCACCGGCATGCCGCTCATCGACGCGTAGGCGACGACCCGGTTGAGGGCGCCCTCGAGCTCGCGGACGTTGCTGACGACCTTGCGGGCGATGAACTCGATGACCTCGGACGGAATGAGGTGCAGCTGATCCTCCGCCTTCGAGCGCAGGATCGCGATGCGCGTCTCCAGGTCGGGCGGAGTCAGGTCGGCGATGAGGCCCCATTCGAATCGGCTGCGCAGCCGCTCCTCGAGGGTGGTGATCGCCTTCGGCGGCCGGTCGGACGACAGCACGACCTGCTTGCCGGCCTCGTGGATGGCGTTGAAGGTGTGGAAGAACTCCTCCTGGGTCCGCTCGCGCTCGGCGATGAACTGGATGTCGTCGATGAGCAGCACATCGATGCGCCGATATCGGCCCCGGAAGTCCTCCATCTTCTGCTCGCGGATCGAGTTGATGAAGTCGTTCGTGAACTTCTCGCTCGTCGCGTACAGGATCCGCTTGCGCGGGAACTTCGCGGCCACCGCATTGCCGATGGCGTGCATGAGATGCGTCTTGCCGAGGCCAACCCCGCCGTAGAGGAAGAGGGGGTTGTAGGCGTGTCCGGGTCGCTCGGCGACGCTGAGCGCGGCGGCATGCGCCAGGCGGTTGGCGGAGCCGACGATGAAGTTCGTGAACGTGTAGCGGGTGTTCAGGTTGATCGCGTTGCCGCCGGCGGAGAGGGGCGGCATGGCGACCTGCGCCTCCTCGTCGACCTGCTCGGGGATCGGGCCGGAGGCATCGGCGACGATGAATTCGACCTGGACCGATCCACCCACGACTCGTGCCAGCGTCTGGCTGATCAGGGGCCGATATCGATTGTCCAGCCAGTCACGTGCGAAGCCGTTCGGTGCCGAGATCCGGTAGCGGTTGTCGTCGATCTCGACGAGGTGTGTGTCCTTGAGCCAGGTCTCGAAGTTTGCCGGTGAGAGGGAGACCTGCAGCTCGCCGAGGGCGGCGCGCCACACCTGCTTCGCTTCCATCAATCGATGTTCTCCGGGCCGATCCGGGCCGATCTGCGGGCTGCCACGCGGGCGGAATGAGTGCGTTCACCGGGCCAGATCGAAGCCTTGTCGGGGTGGTCTGGGCCGGGGGTCGGGCCACTATAGCAGCGGCCCTTTCGGCCGGGCAATGATTCGGGCCGTTCGGAGGTTTGACCCGACCCCGTGAGCGCCGGTAGAATCGGGCACCAGAGCGAGACGGGCCCCGAACCACGGAACGCAGAGGCTGGCGGAACGCCAGCCGTTCGTGTGTGATGGGCCCGAAACGCGAACGATGAACGAGGAAACGGCACGCACGCATGACGAAGAGGACGTATCAGCCCAAGAAGCGCGCGCGCAAGCGCGAGCATGGCTTCATGGCCCGCATGGCTTCGAAGGGCGGTCGGCGCGTGCTCGCTCGTCGTCGGGCCAAGGGGCGCAAGCGGCTCTCGGCCTGACCGCCGCAACCGGGGCTCGAGGACGTGCCCGTGCTGCCGATGCTCCGGCGCCGCGCGGACTTCGAGGCCATCGGACGCCACGGCCAGGCCCGCGCGACTCCACAGCTCGTCCTTCGCTGGATGCGGACCGATCGAGCGGAGTCGCGGATCGGGCTGTCGACGCCCCGTTCGCTCGGAGGCGCCGTTCAGCGCAATCGGGTTCGTCGCCGGCTGAGGGAGTTGGTAAGGGCGCGACTGGAACGGATCGGTCCCGGATGGGACCTCCTCCTCATCGCCAGGCCGGCCGCCGGCGAGGCGAGTCAGGCCGAGCTCGGAGCGGCGATCGACGCGCTCCTGGATCGGTCGGAGATCGGAAGATGAAGATCATCGGGCTGGGACTGATCATCGCGTACCAGCGGCTGACGGCCTGGATGCCGCCGAGCTGCCGGTACTCGCCGACGTGCTCCGCCTACACCTACCAGGCCATCGAGCGCCACGGGCTGCTGAAGGGATCGTGGATGGGCGCGAAGCGCATCGGCCGATGCAACCCGTTCCACCCCGGCGGCTACGACCCGGTCCGATGACCGAGAAGCGAGAACCGAGAACTTGACACCCGTCATCGCGCAGGGCTTCCTGGGGATCGAGTCCTTCAACCCGCCGTGGGACATCTTCTTCCTCCCCCTCTTCAACCTGCTGATCTTCCTGTACGAGCTGCCGCTCGTGGACTTCGCGATCGCGATCATCCTCTTCACGATCATCATCCGCACCATCCTGGCCCCGCTCTTCATCCGCCAGATCGGCTCGCAGAAAGAGATGCAGCGCATGCAGCCCCTCGTCCGCGAGGTGCAGCGCAAGCACAAGGGCAACCGCCAGAAGGTCTACGAGGAGACCCAGGCCCTCTACCGCGAGCACGGGGTCAATCCGGCGGCAGGGTGCCTCCCGGTGCTGCTCCAGCTGCCGATCCTCTTCGCGCTCTACCAGGTGCTCATCCGCGCCTCGGGCGTCGTCACCGGCTTCACGGTCAACGAGGGCAACCAGGCGGCGTTCGACACCCTCCAGGCGGCGGATGTCGTCTCCCCGATCGCCGGCCAGGCCAACGCCTATCAGGTCGCGATCGACGGGGCCTGCAACCTGCCCGAGTACAGCCAGCTTCCGCAGTTCCTGCCGCTGAACTGCCAGCTCATCACGCCGATCAAGCTCGACGTGGCGGTCGACACCACCGTCTCATGGCTCCTGGGGCTCGACCTGGCCCAGGTCGACAATGTCTTCGCGATCTCGCTCTTCGGCGGGTTCGCGCTCTCCGCGCTGGCCATCATTGCCGCAGTCCTGCAATTCGTGCAGGTGAAGATGACGAGCCCGCTGCCGAATCCGGAGGATCCCACCTCCTCGATGACGAGCACGATGACCTACACCTTCCCGTTGCTCACCATCTTCTGGGGCGGCATCTTCCCGAGCGGCCTGATCCTGTACTGGATCGTGTACACCGCGTACCTGGTGATCCAGCAGTACCTCATCATGGGCTGGGGCAACCTGTTCCCGCTCTTCGGCTGGCAGCCCTCGTGGGCGCCCTCGCCGGAGACCGGAATCACGCCCGCGACGCGTCCGAAGAAGGTCAGCTCGACCGATGCGCCGGCGTCCGACACCACCCCCACCCCCAATCCCAGCGCCCCCGCGTCGGGTGGCGGCCGCAATAACCCGCGGCCCGCAAACCGACGACCGGGGAGTGCCAAGCGACGAGGACGAAGGCGATGACATTCCGCGAGTTCACCGGCAAGAACGTCGAAGAGGCGATCCGCACGGCCATGAAGGAGTTCAGCGCCGAGCTGGGCGACCTCGACATCGAGATCCTCTCGCAGGGCAGCCGGGGCATCCTGGGCGTCGGCGGCGAGGAGGCCCGCATCCTGGCCGCGCCCAAGTCGGCGGTGGCCGCGGCCGAGACGATCCGCACCGAGACCAAGGCTCCGCCCCGACCCGAACCCGAACCCGAGGTCGAGCCCGAGGCACCTTCGGTCGAACCCCTCGAAGCAGCCTCCGACGAGACCGATGCCGGTGCGGCGCCGATCGCGGCAGACGCCGGCGACGACCAGGTCGCCGAGCTGGCCCGTGCGGATGCCTCCCGCCCGCGCGGCGGACGTGGCCGCGGCGGACGTGGCCGCGGTGGACGCGAGCACGCCATCCGCGAGCCACGGGCCGACCGTCCACCGCGGGAGCCGCGTGCGGATCGGCCGTCGCGCGACCCCGCGCCGTTCGTGTCGGGCAAGGCCGCCGAGGAGCTCAGCGACGAGGAGCGCTCGACGCTCGACACGGCGCAGACCGTGCTCACCGAGATGATCGCGCTCATGGGCCTCGATGCGACCGTCGAGATCACGCGAGGCGGCGACACCGCCCGCCTCAACGTCAAGGGCGAGGACCTCGGCGCTTTGATCGGCCGCCGTGGCGAGAAGCTCGCCAGCCTGCAGCACATCGTCAACCTCATCGTCGGCCGGCGCGAGGGCCAGCACCACCGCATCGCGATCGACGTCGAGAACTACCGTGGTCGCCGCGAGGAGCAGCTGCGCGACGTCGCCGACCGCGCCGCCAAGCGGGTCCTCCAGTCCGGCAAGATCATCCAGCTCGAGGCGATGCCCGCCATCGAGCGGCGCGTGGTCCACATGGCGCTGCTGGAGAACCCGAAGGTGCGGACCCAGAGCGTCGGGGTCGAGCCGAACCGCCGGATCGTCGTCCTGCCCGCAAGCCAGGTCCGGGAGTAGGCAGGAGCGCAGGGGGTGACGGCGGTGACGGTCGTCGCCTGCGCCGTCGGCCGGGTCGATGCCGGCGGCCCGTGGATCGGGTTCGCGCCCACCCTCGACGACGGCTACGCCCTCGTGGTCGGGACCGATGACCGCGCAGCCGCAGCCGCACCCGCCGAGCCCGACGACCTGATCGCGCTCGCGATCGCCTACTTCGCCGACGAGCTTCCGGAGCCGCCCGAGGCGCTCGCGGCCACCCACGGCGACATCGGGGCGCTCGTGCGCCACGTCGCCGGCGGCGAGCCAGACGTCGAGCTCGCGCGCCGCCTCAGCGAGGCGGTCGACGCGGTGGACGACGGGCTGGCGGCCGACGTTGTGGTCGGCCGGCTCAGCCGATGCCTGACGCGCGAGGAGGAGCCGGTCGTGCGCCTGCGGCGCCGGGCGGCCGAGCTCCTCACGGTGTCCTAGGGCTCAGGTGTCCCGCGGCCGATAGTCGTCCGGGTTGTAATCCGTGGCGGCGGGCTCCGGCTCAGTTGCCGCGGCGGGCTCCGGCTCAGACGCCGCGGGCGCCGGCGCCGCCGGCGGTGCCGCGGGGGCCGCAGCAGCCGGGGCCTCGGTGCTGGCCGGCGTCGTTTGTGGCGTCGCCGCGGCCGAGCTCGTGCCGATCTGGAATTTCCCTCCCTCGGCCTGGAACGCCGTCCACCCCGTCCAGGCCATCGTCAGGCCGGCGAGGATCGCGGCCAGGAACAGGATGTCGGCGAAGCCGAAGGCCACGAAGATGAAGCCCAGGGTGGTGAGCAGGGCAAGCGCCATGATGACGCCGGCGATCCCGCCGAGCACGACCATGAGGCTTCCCTTCGACCCCGGCAGCTTCACGCCCGGGGCGATCTGCGGCTGGAGGACGACGAACAGCATGCCGACCGCCGCGAGGATCGCCAGCCAGGTGATGGCGTACGAGGTGTAGGTGGTCGCGGCGACAAGACCGGTGATGACGAGGACCGCGGAGGCGAGCGCCGCCGTCTTATCGTTCTGGTTGAGCTTTGAGAAGTCCATTCGAGTCCCACACCCTCCATTGATGGGCACGCCCCCTGCCGCGAGCGACCCTAGCACAAGGCGAGCGCGCAAAACGCCCCCGCCACCGAATCGGTGACGAGGGCGCATCGAATGAGAGATGGTGGAGATGGGGGAGAATCGAACTCCCCGTCCAGAACACGTTCCCCGGGAACTTCCTACAGGCATTTCCGGCCAACTTGCGGTTTCGCGTCGCGGACCCCCGACCGGCGGGGTGCCTCGCTTGCTATCCGGTGGTGCCTCTCGGCTCTTTGACGCCGCTCACCGGAGTCGGCGACGCCGCACCTCCCCGAATGACATCTTCGCCGTCCGGGGAGGGGGGACGGCGTCGATGCTCACTGCCTAAGCAGCGAGGGCGTAACTATCGTTGCCAGTTACAGCAATTGCCCGCTGTTTTACGAGGCCTGCGAGCACCCTCGGCCTGCGATTCCCAGTTCACGGGCCCTGTCGAAACCTGACATCCCCACGAACCGATTGGACGATCGATTCTACCAGACCATCGCTCCGATGTGAACACCCGTTCTAATGACCCGTCAGAAGATCTCGCCGCGGGGGCGCACCGGCCATCAGAGCTTGATCCGGCCGGCCGTCTTGTGCTCGCGCTCGAGCTCGCGGCGCATGTCGCGCTCGGCGATGGTGCGGCGCTTGTCGTGGGCCTTCTTGCCGCGCGCGACGCCGATCTCGAGCTTCGCGGTGCCGCCGCGGATGTAGAGGCGCAGGGGGACGACGGTGAGGCCCTTGGCCGACTGCTGCCCGAGCAGCTCGGCGATCTGGTCACGGTGGAGCAGGAGCTTCCTCGTGCGCTGTGGCGCGTGGTTGTTGCGGTTGCCCTGGGCGTACTCGGCGATGTGCGCGCCGATCAGCCAGGCCTCGCCGCGCTCGATGCGGACGTAGGCCTCGGCGATGTTCACCTTGTGCTCCCGGACGCTCTTGATCTCGGTGCCGGTCAGCACGAGGCCCGCCTCGAGGGTGTCCTCGATGGCGTAGTCGTGGCGCGCGCGCCGGTTGATGGCGATCGTCTCGTCGGGCATCGGTCAAGGGGCTTCCCAGTCAGGACAGACTCGGGCTGGCGGACATGGAAAGAGCCGACCGTACCGGCCGGCTCTCGCCTTCGCTACACCACGCGAAGCTGTGTTATCGCACCGCCTCGGTGGTGGCGTGCTTGGAACTATCCATCAGCAACACCACCTCCTTTCGTTGCCGGCGATGCTAGCAGATGGGCCGTGGCGCCACAATGCCGACGACCGCGGGCAGCGAGACGGCCGCCGATGGCGCCGGCGCGAGGGAGCCGCTCTCCCCGTCGGCCACCGGCTGGTCCTCGAGGAAGGTCAGCGCGGCGTCGAGGATCGGGTCCTCCTCCGGCGGCGTCTCGGACGTGCGGGCGGCGTCGATGTCGGGCTGGATGCCGTCCGGCGCGACGCTGTTGTGCTCGGGCGTGAACCAGCGGCTGATCGTGATCCGGACGCCGCCGTCGTTCTCGAGCCGGCCCCAGACCTGGACGGTGTTCTTTCCGAATGACGGTTCGCCGATCAGCGTTGCGCGGCCGCGCTCCTGGAGCGCGGCGGCCACGATCTCGGAGGCCGACGCCGAGCCGCCATTGATGAGGACCACCAGCGGCAGGTCGGGATCGGTGGCGATCCCGTCGCCCGTCGACTCGTAGCGTCGGACGTCGTCGTTGGCCGACTCCTGCGTGAAGATGAGGCCGTCGTCAACGAACTGGCTGGCGATCTGCTGCGCCGCGTCGATGTATCCGCCAGGGTTGTCGCGCAGGTCGAAGACGATCTGATCAGCTCCGGCATCGAGGAGCTCGCCGAGGCCCGCCGCGAACTGTTCGCTGGCCGGGGCGCTGAAGCCGTTGAGCGCGATGTAGCCGATGTGGTCGTCGATCATCCGCGTCTCGACCTCCTGGAGGACGATCTCGGCGCGGGTGATGGTCAGGTCGAACGGCTCGCCGCCGTCGCGCTGGATGGTGAGGGTGACCTCGGTGCCCGGCTCGCCGCGGATCTTCGTGACCTGGTCGTTGACGGTCGAGCCCTCGACGCTCTCGCCGTCGACGGCGAGCACGTGATCGCCGGACTGCAGCCCCGCCTGGTCGGCTGGCGTGTCATCGAGCGGTGCGACCACGACGAGGCGGCACGTGTCGTTGAACGCGGTGCATGAGGCCAGGTCGGCCGGATCCTCGGTGTTCGTCATCGCCATCTCGGCACCGATGCCGCCGAAGCTGCCGGACAGGTCTCCGAGCGCCTGCTGGTATTGCTCGGGCGGCATGTAGCCCGAGTACGGATCCTCGACGCCGTACTGGAACATGCCGCGGATCGCGCCCTCGGCCAGCTTGTCGGGGTCGAGCTCGTCGACGTAGTCGTCCTGGATCCGGTCGTACGCCTCGCAGAACGCTGCGAAGGCATCGTCGGGTGCAGCGCAGCCGGAGGACGAGGTGCCGCCTCCGGCCAGGTAGCCGCCGACGAAGAGCACGGCACCGACAACGGCGGCCAGCGCGAGGGAGATGACCCAGGGCACAGGCCCCGCGCCGGAGGGCCTCTCCGGGGGCGGAGCGGGGTTTGAATCGGTCATGTGTGAAGCCCAAGTCTACCGAACGACCATTCGCGGCACGTTTCGGGCCGATTACGGATTCGACACCCGCCTCAGGCCATGGACGACAGGTTGGAGCGCACGCTGATCCACGATCCCAGCGCGCCGACCCCGAGGCCGACCGCGAAGAGCAGCACCGAGATCGTCGCCAGGAACTGGGCGCTCACCGCCGTCGGCATCTGGAACATCGTCACCATCACCGGCTGAATCGGGTCCCACACGGCAGTGACGAGGATCACGGTGATGAGCGCTCCGATGAGTCCGCACAGGATGCCCTCGAGGATGAACGGCCAGCGGATGAAGCTGTCCGAGGCGCCGACCAGACGCATGATCTCGATCTCATTCGAGCGGCTGTAGACCGCGATCCGGATCGTGTTGATGATCATGAACAGCACCGTGAGCGCCACGAGCCCGACGATGACGATGCCGACCGTGCGGATGACGTTGATGATGCCGAGCAGCGTCTCGTACTCGGTCTGCTTCGTGATGATGCGCTCGATGTGCTCGCGGCCGTCGAGCGAGTTCACCACGGCGCCCGAGGCGTCCGGGTCGGACAGGTTGATCTCGAGGCTGGAAAAGAGCCTGATGTTCGCGCCACCGGTGTCGAGCTCCTGGCCGGTCTCGGCATACGCATCCCGCAGACGCTCCATCGCGTCCGACGGCGACACGTACTCGACGGTTGCCACTCCCGGCATCGCCAGGATCTCGTCGGTCAGCTCGAGGCGCTCCGAGAATGACGTCCCGTCCGCCAGGCGCGCCGTGACCGCCACCTTGCTCTCGATGAAGGCCAGCCCGGCGTTGAGGCCGCTGATGACGATGAAGAGGGCCGCCAGCAGGACGAGCATGAGCACGACGGTCGCGGTGGCGGCCAGGCTCATCATCGCGTTGCGCCAGAAGCCCTGCCAGGCGCGGACGATCGTGAAGCCGACGAAGCGCAGGAAGCCCATCGGTCAGTACTCGCGCTCGTAGGCCGCGGCAGCCTCGTCGCGCACGAGGTGCCCGTCCTCGAGGGCGAGCACGCGGCGGCGCATGGCGTTGACGATCTCCTGGTTGTGGGTGGCCATGAGCACCGTCGTGCCGAGCTGGTTGATCTGGATCAGCAGCTGGATGATCCCCCAGCTCGTCACCGGGTCGAGGTTGCCGGTCGGCTCGTCGGCGATGAGGATCGCCGGGTCGTGGACCAGCGCGCGGGCGATCGCGGTGCGCTGCTGCTCGCCGCCGGAGAGCTGCGTCGGCAGGTGGTGGGCGTGGTCCTGGAGCCCGACGAGGTTGAGGAGCTGCGGGACACGTTGCCGGATCTCGGCGCCGGGGGCTCCGGTCACGTCGAGCGCGAAGGCGACGTTCTCCCACACCGTCTTCGTCGGCAGGAGCCGGAAGTCCTGGAAGACGATCCCGATGCGCCGGCGCAGGCCGGGCACCTGGCCGCGACGCATCCGCAGCAGGTCGCGGCCGGCGACGCTGATCTGCCCGTGCGTGGGCAGCTGCTCGCGGATGAGGAGCCGGATGAACGTGCTCTTGCCGGCGCCCGAAGGCCCGACGAGGAAGACGAAGTCGCCGCTGGGGATCGTGACGGTGACGTCGGCGAGGGCGACCTTGCCGTTCGGGTAGGTCATGCCCACGTCCATGATGCTGATGACCGGTGCATCGGCGTCTTCGGAGCGGGCTCTGCGGCGCAGGAGGGATGTCATCGGTCCGGACCGATGGTACCCAATGGCGTCGGGCCGGCGTTCGGCCGGAGGGCTAAGCCGCGTCGCGATTGACCGCCAGCTCGATCGTCGCCGGCCGTGAGGCGCGATCTGCCGGCATCGGGCGTGGCGTCACCTTCCACTGCTTCTCGCGCATGAGCTCCTTGAGATGGGCTGTGCGGGTGATGACGTTCTTGTACTCGGTGTAGAACGCCAGCGAGGCGAAGCCGAAGGCGACGAACCAGCGGCCCCGGCGGCGCAGGTGCGGCCGGGCGAGCCGCCATGCGCTCCATGTCTGCATGACGCCGGCGCTCGTGGTGAAGAGCGTCGTGAGCACGAAGACCGGCACGAACCAGTCGACCGGCGGGGCACCCCGCAGGAACCAATAGGCGAGGATCGGGAATGCCTGGAGGCTGATCCATGGGTAGATCTCGCGCCAGCCAAGCAGGTAGGCGAGGCCGATGCGCTGGCGACGGCTGAGGCGGTCGTTGCGGAGCATCGCCAGCAGGTGGCGCATCGAGACCTGGGACCACCCCTGCGCCCAGCGGAGCCGTTGGTTCCACAGCCCACGCCAGTCCGGTGGTGCGAGCTCGGTCGACACCAGCCCGGGGTCGGAGATGATGCGGCCGCCGCCGGCGACGACGCGCATCGACGAGTCGATGTCCTCGGTGAGCATGAACCCGCGCATCCGGGTCTCTCGCAGGAGTGGCGTCCGCCAGTACCCGTTCGATCCGCCGAAGATGCCGAATCCCTGCACGCGGGCGCGGCCGGGATGGGCAACCGCGTAGATCGCCTCGAACTCGGTCGTGACGAGGCGCTGGAGGAAGCCACGGCTTCCGTCGCGAACGACGCAATGGCCCTGCACGACATCGGCACCGTGGCTGATCCAGCGCCACGCGCGGCGGAAGGCACCCTGGGCCGGGTGGTGATCCGCATCGAACACCCCGACGAACTCGCCGCGGACGTGGGCCAGCGCGGCGTTGACGTTCTGCGCCTTCGAGGCGCTGTCCCTCACGCGAAGCGCCACGAGTCGCGGGTCGGCGGCCGCGAGCGCGCGCAGCTCGTCCTCGACCGGAAGATCGCGCGGGGTGTTGTAGGCGAGGATGACCTGGAGATCCGGGTAGTCCTGTCGGAGGAAGGCACGGATCGTGTCGAGGATCGTCGCAGCCTCGTTCGGCAGGTATGCGGCGATGATCGCGGTGGCCGGTGGGTATGGGGTGGCCGCCGTCGCCGGCGGCCGCTCGGGTCGCTGGGCTGCCAGCGACTCGATCCAGATGGCCGTCGCCGTCGCGGCCAGCGCGATGACGATGACGAGGTACGCCAGACCGGTGATGTCGACACCCGCGCGGTCGAGCAGCCAGTACGCGACGAGGGGCAGCCCGATGCACGCCACCTGCTGGGCCACGACCTGCGCGGTCGTCCGATTTCGATCGACGAACCGGCGCCACCCGGACGCCGTCAGGCTCTCCTCACCGCCGAGCCCCGGTCTCCATTCCGCCGGGTAGAGGTCGAGCTGGGTAGCGGCGTGCATCAGTGCCGTCCACGCGTGCTCCTCAGCCTCGTCGGAACGCATGCCCGGCGTGACGGTGACGTAGCCGACGGCCGGCGTCAGCCGGAGCGCGCGACCCTCGACGACGAAGTCGTGGCGATGGAGCTTCTGAACCAGCCGGTTCAGCCGAGTCCGCGCGCCCTTCGACGACGTCTCGGGCAGGAGAAGCGCCAGGTGATGGCGCGAGAGGCCGATGGCGTCGACGTGGCGGCCGTCCTGCTCGACGAGGGCCACGACCTGCGCCAGGAGCTCGTCCCTGGCACGCTGGCCGTGCTCCGCCTCGACCAATGCCATCTCGTCGAAGGCGAGGTACGCGAACGACGCGGCTCGGCGTGTGCGCCGCACGCGCTCGAACTCGAGTTTCATGGCCCGGTCCAGCGCCTCGGGGCCGAGCGCCCGTGTCACCGGGTCGCGGACGATGCCCTCGCGCGGCACCGCGCGCCGCTCGAGCCGAGCGCGCATCCTGGCGGCAAGCTCGGCCGGCGGGACGGTGCGGAGGATCACGTCGTCCGCGCCGAACTCGAACGCGCGCAGCATGCGCGGGAGATCGTGGCGCCGCGAGAGGACGATGGCGGCGACGCCGCCAGTTTCCGGATCGGCGCGGAACTCCGCCAGCGCCGCCATTCCGCTGCGATCATCGCCGAGCACGACCAGGTCTGGCCGCGCGTGCGCAATGGCCGCTCTCGCGGAAGCGACATCGCTCGCCTGCACGACGAGGTACCCCTCACCCGCAACGAACCGCGCGAGGCGAGCGCGCTCCCGGCGATCGCCGGCGAGCACCAGGACCGTATCGCGGCGCGCCGACACGGAGGATGAGGCCGGGGGCGCCACCGGCGTGAGCTTCGTCATGGACCGATGGAGCGTATGGGAGCGTCGGGCCGTGTGCGCCAGTACCAGAGGGCCATGCGGAGCCGGGACCATGGCATGGGACCCACGGCGCGGTGCTAGCCTGCTCCGCTTGTGAGCAGCGTCGTCGACACCCTCGCGCCGCGGCGCCTGGGAACGGGCTTCCGCTGGTTGCTCGCCTCTTCGTGGATCAGCAACCTCGGCGACGGCATCGCGCTCGCCGCCGGCCCGCTGCTCGTCGCGTCGCAGACCGACGATCCACTGCTGGTCGCGCTTGCGGCGCTGCTCCAATGGCTTCCGCAGCTGCTCTTCGCCATCTTCGCCGGGGCGCTGTCGGACCGCCTCGACCGGCGGGCGATCATCGTCACCGTCGACCTGCTGCGCGCCGCCATCCTCGCCATCGTCATCGCGACGATCGTGACCGGGACGGTGTCGATCGCGGTCGTCCTGCTCGCCATCTTCGTGCTCTCGACGGCCGAGGTCTTCGCCGACAACGCGTCGCAGACGCTGCTGCCGATGCTCGTGCGGCGCGACGACCTCGCGATCGGCAACGCCAGGATCCAGGCCGGTCTCGTCACCCTCAACCAGCTCGTCGGCCCGCCGGTCGGCGCGGCGCTCTTTGCGCTCGGCATGGCCCTGCCCTTCATCGGCCAGGCGGTGCTCGTCGCGATGGGTGCGCTGCTCGTGAGCCGCATCGCGCTGCCGCGAGCGTCCCGTGACGCTGCGGTCGCGAGAGCCGTGCGCCACGAGATCGCCGAGGGCTTCCGGTGGGTGCGGCACCATGCCGCGGTCCGGACCCTGGTGCTGACGATCTTCATCTTCAACATCACGTTCGGCGCCGCGTGGTCGGTCCTCGTCCTGTATGCCACGCAGCGGCTAGGGCTGGGCGAGGTGGGGTTCGGGCTGCTCACGACCGTGCTCGCGCTGGGTGGCCTCCTCGGCACGGTCGCCTACGGCTGGATCACGCGGCGGGTGACCCTCGGGAACATCATGCGCATCGGGCTGATCATCGAGACGCTCACCCACCTGGGCCTGGCGGTCACGACCTCGGCCGCGGTCGCGATGGCGATCTTCTTCACCTTCGGCGTGCACGCGTTCGTGTGGACGACGACGTCCGTCGCCGTTCGACAGCGCGCCGTTCCGATCGAGCTCCAGGGCCGCGTCGCCAGCGTGAACACCGTCGGCGTGTACGGCGGCCTCGTCATCGGCTCGGCGGTCGGCGGCCTGCTCGCACAGCAGTTCGGAGTCACCGCACCCTTCTGGTTCGCCTTCGGTGGTTCGGCGCTGTTCCTCGTTGCGATCTGGCGAGAGCTGGCGCACATCGCCCACGCCGATGAGGCACCCGAGGCTGAAGCCTTCGCGTCCTGACGCGCCCGGCGGCCACGCGCGCGGTCCGAGCGGCTATGCCGCGGCGTCCTCCGGCCCGCGTCCGTTGCCGACCCGCCAGCGCAGGTAGCCCTCGATGAACGCGTCGAGGTCGCCGTCGAGGACGGCCGTCGGATTTGCGGTCTCGACCCCGGTGCGCAGGTCCTTGACCATCGTGTACGGCTGGAGCACGTAGCTGCGGATCTGGTTCCCCCACCCGGCCTCGACGTGCTCGCCCCTCAGGCGCGCCATCTCGGCCTCGCGTTCCTCCTCCTGGCGCTCGACGAGCTTCGCGCGCAGCACGGCCATCGCCCGATCCCGGTTCTGGTGCTGGCTGCGCTCGCTCTGCACCGCGACGACGATGCCGGTCGGCAGGTGCGTGATGCGCACGGCGCTATCGGTCTTGTTCACGTGCTGCCCGCCGGCGCCGGAGGCGCGGTAGGTGTCGATCCGGAGGTCCTGCTCGTCGACCTCGACGGCGGCATCCTCGGGCACCTCGGGCAGGACCTCGACGAGCGCGAAGGTCGTGTGGCGGCGGCTCTGTGAGTCGAACGGGCTGATCCTCACGAGCCGATGGACGCCCCGCTCGCTCCGCAGCCGCCCGTAGGCCCAGCGCCCGTCGATGGCGAAGCTGACCGACTTCAGGCCCGCGCCCTCGCCCTCGGTGGCTTCGAGGATCTCGGTCTTGAAGCGGGTGCGCTCCGCCCAGCGCAGGTACATGCGAAGCAGCATCTCGGCCCAGTCCTGGCTCTCGGTTCCGCCCGCCCCGGCATAGACCGATACGATCGCCCCGCGCTCGTCGAACGGCTCCGACAGCAGGAGCTGCTGCTCCATCCGTCCCCAGTCGGCCTGGAGGGCGGCGAGGTCGCGCTCGAGATCCGGCCGGAGCGCCTCGGCGCCTTCGGCATCCTCGGCGGCGGCGAGCTCGGCCATCTCGGCGAGGGCGTCGGCGCGCTGCTCGAGGTCGCGCCAGGCACCGATGCCGGACCGGAGCTCCTCGGCGCGGCGCATGACCGATTGCGCGTCGTTCGGATCGGACCAGAGGTCGGGGTCGGCGGAGCGCTCCGTCAGCTCGGCGAGCTCGGCCTCATCGCGAGCGAGGTCAAAGCCGCACCGCGGTGTCGCGCACGAGCCCGGCCAGCCGGCGGGCCTCGTCCCTAATTGCGTCCAATGGCCGCGACCATCGGGAGCTCGGCCATCTCGGCCAGGCGATTCTGCTTCGTCCGGATCTTCGCCGGGTTGACGCACGGGCAGTACGTCTGGCGCGGGCACACGCCGCAGTTGCCGTCGCAGTTCAGGGTGACGGCGTAGCTGCAGCGCATGCAGTCACGCTCGCACATGATGAGGTCTTCGTATGGTTGCTCGGGGTCTCGGAAGCGGGTGACCGGTGGGAGGTGGGCCGCCGTGCTCATCGGGAGCGGGACGGGAGTCCTCGTAGGTGCGGTCAATTGCTTCAACGAATCCCTCCAGGTAGCTGCCGAGCTCGCGGGCCTCACCGAGCCGCGCGTCGTTGTTCAGGCCATCCTAGCGGCCCCACCCCAGAAGGCAACCCCGCACGAAATTTCGGCTTCGCGGGCGCTTGTGCGAAGTGCCCAGCGGGACGTACCGGCGCTCGTCATGCGATCGCCTGGTTCGCGTTTGTCACGAACGCCGCCGGATGGTCATACGCGCCAGTGATTCGCGTTAGCGGGCCCACCCGCCCGGCACCCGCCCGCTTCCTGCTCGCCGCGCACGTCAGGGATGGCTATTGCGACTCTGGTGAGCGTTTGACCGATCGGCGCAGCCGCCCGTGCTGCGAGGCGGGCAGCAACATCCGGGAGAGACCGTTCGGGTGCCGATGTGGGTCACCGTTAGGCGGCGCAGCCGGTCCCGCCCGCCTGCCGGCGGGCTGGGCGGAGCCGCCTCTCAGCGCCCTCCATCGGTACGTGACCGGACTACGCCCCGTGGCATTTCTTGTATTTCTTGCCGGAGCCGCACCAGCAGAGCTCGTTGCGGCCGAGCTTCGGCCCCGTCCGAGCCGGCTCACGCGCGCCGCCGCCGTTGCCCTGGCCGTTGCCGGCGCCGCCACCACTGGCCTGGACCGGAGCGGTGCCCTCGACGGCGGCGCGACCCTCGGTGACGTTGCGCGCCACGGGCCGCGGCTGGGCCGGTTGCGTCTGCAGCGAGACCCGGAAGATCGTGTGGGTGACGTCGTGGCGGATCGTCGACTTGAGCTCGTCGAACATCCGATACGCCTCGATCTTGAACTCGTTGAGCGGCTCGCGCTGCGAGTACGCCCGCAGGCCGATGCCGCGGCGCATGTCGTCGATCGCGGTGAGGTGCTCGACCCACTGCGTGTCGATGACGCGCAGGAGGACCAGCCGTTCGAGGATGCCGATCTGCGGGTCGCCGGTCTCGCTGCGCTTGCGCTCGTAGCGCTCTCGGATCAGATCGGTCAGCTGCTCCGACAAGGTGCCCTGGTCGCGGGCATCGGCGAGGATGGCGAGGTCCGCATCGGTCAGCGACGGGACCATCAATGCCAGCTGGGCACGCAGTCCGTCGAGGTTCCACTCGTCGGGGTGGTCGCCGGCGGTGTGGTCGGCGACGAGCGTCGCGACCTCGTCGTCGAGCATGGCCTCGATCGTCGGGCCGTGGTTCTCCGAGCGCAGGATGCGGTCGCGCTCGCGGTAGATCGTCTCGCGCTGGCGGTTGATCACGTCGTCGTACTCGACGACGTGCTTGCGCATGTCGAAGTTGTAGCCCTCGACGCGGGTCTGGGCGCCCTCGATCGTCCGGCTCACCATCTTCGACTCGAGGGCGACGTCATCGGTGAATCCGAGGGTGCGCATGAGTCCCTGCACCCGATCGCTGGCGAAGCGCTTCATCAGGTCGTCCTCGAGGGACAGGTAGAAGCGCGATGAGCCCGGGTCGCCCTGCCGGCCGGTGCGGCCGCGCAGCTGGTTGTCGATGCGCCGAGCCTCGTGGCGCTCGGTGCCGATGATGTGCATGCCCCCGGCCGCCAGCACGCGCTCCTTCTCCTCGGCGGTGATGCGCTCGGCCTCGGCCAGGGCGGCCTCGTACTCCTCCTTCGAGGCCTCGAGGACGTTCGTGCCCTTCTTGTGGAGCAGCTCGGCCGCCAGGACCTCGGGGTTGCCGCCGAGCAGGATGTCCGTCCCGCGGCCGGCCATGTTCGTGGCGATCGTGACCGCCCCGGCGCGCCCGGCCAGCGCGACGATCTCCGCCTCCTTCTCGTGGAACTTGGCGTTGAGCACGTTGTGCTTGATCCCGCGTCGCTTCAGCATGCCGGCCAGCATCTCGGAGACCTCGACGCTGATCGTCCCGACGAGCACCGGGCGACCCTTCTCGTGCTCCTCGGCGATCTCGTCGAGGACCGCGTTCCATTTGCCGGACTGCTTGGCGTAGACGAGGTCGGCGTAGTCGGCGCGGATCATCTCGCGGTGCGTCGGGATGACGACGACCTCGAGGTTGTAGATCTTGTGGAACTCCTCCGCCTCGGTCTCCGCCGTACCGGTCATGCCGGCGAGCTTGTCGTACATGCGGAAGTAGTTCTGGAAGGTGACGGTGGCCAGCGTCCGCTGCTCGTTGCGGATGTTGACCCCCTCCTTGGCCTCGACTGCCTGATGCAGCCCCTCCGACCAGCGCCGGCCGGGCATGAGGCGCCCGGTGAACTCGTCGACGATGATCACCTCGCCGTCCTTGACGACGTAGTCACGGTCCCGCTGGTAGAGCACCTGCGCCTTCAGCGCCTGCTCGAGATGGCGGGCGAGGCTGAAGTCGCCCTCGAACATGTTGTCGACGCCCAGCCAGCCCTCCATCTTGTCGGTGCCGGACTCGGTGATCGCGACCTGCTTGAACTTCTCGTCGATGACGTAGTCCTCCACGGCGGTGAGCCGCGGGACCAGCCGCGCGAACTGGACGTACTTGTCGGCCGACTCCTCGGCGTTGCCGCTGATGATCAGCGGGGTGCGCGCCTCGTCGATGAGGATGTTGTCGACCTCGTCGACGATCGCGTAGTAGTGCCCGCGCTGCACGCGGTTGGCGAGGTCGACGACGAGGTTGTCGCGCAGGAAGTCGAATCCGAGCTCGTTGTTCGTGCCGTAGGTGACGTCCGCGGCGTACGCCTCGCGCCGCGCGACCGGCCGCAGGTCGCGGAGCCGCTCGTCGGTGGCGGGGAAGTCGGGGTCGAACAGGAAGGCGCCCTCGTGCTGGATCGACCCCACGCTCATCCCCAGCCGATGGAAGACCGCCCCGATCCACTGGGCGTCGCGCTTGGCGAGATAGTCGTTGACGGTGACGACGTGCACGCCGCGCCCGACGAGCGCGTTGAGGTAGGCGCCGAGCGGGCCAACGAACGTCTTGCCCTCGCCGGTGCGCTGCTCGGCGATCGCGCCGCGGTGGAGCACGATCCCGCCCATCAGCTGGACGTCGTAGTGTCGCTTGCCCAGGGCCCGCACCATCGCCTCGCGGACCGCGGCGAACGCCTCGGGCAGGAGCTCCTCCAGCGCCTCATTGATCCGCTTCAGCTCGGACTCGCGCTGCTGCTTCAGGGCGTCGGCGACGCGGGCGGCATCGGCGCCGGTCAGCGCGGATTCGGCGGCGTCTTCCTCCGCGTCGTGCTCGCGCAGCTCGATCGGGACGAGGATGTCGCCGACGCGCTCACGGAGGCGCTCGCGGAGCAGGTCGGTTCGCGCGCGCAGCTCGTCGTCGGAGAGGGCCTGGATCTCCGGCTCGAGCGCGTTGATCCGCTCGACGAGTGGCTCGAGAGCTCGGACCTCCCGCTCGTTGGAGTCCCCCAGGCGGTTCAGGAACTTGAACATCGGGCCTGCGAGTATAGACCGATGGAGGCGCGGGCCCTCCGGCGGTCTCCGGGGCGAGCCGTACAATCGGCCGGCCATGGAGGTCGCGGCCGGCGTGCACCAGATCCGGATGCTCGGGGCGGACTCGTTCGTCCTCGCAGAGGAGCGTCTCACACTCATCGACGCCGGCATGGTCGGGTCGCGGAGGACCATCGAGCGGCACCTCCGCCGGATCGGACGAACGCTCGCCGAGCTCGAGCGGATCGTGTGCACCCATGGCCATCCAGACCACATCGGCGGCGTCCACGAGCTGGTCCGTGATCGCGACGACGTCGAGGTGCTCATCCACCCCGCCGATCTCGCCGGGCTCCAACTGCCGCTGCGCGAGGCGCTCGGCCGCTCGTCGGACGGTGGCGGGCGCAGGGGCCGCCTGATCCAGTATCTGACGCGGGTGCCGGCGAACTGCACGCCGATCGACGACGGCACGCTGCTGCCGCTGCTGGGCGGGCTTCGGGTGGTCCACACCCCTGGCCACACCCCCGGGAGCATCTGCCTCTACGCCGAACGCCTGCGGCTGCTCTTCACCGGCGACGTGCTGCAGGTCATCCGTGGGCGCCTGACATTCGCCAGCTGGTTCTTCAGTCACGACCATGCCGGGGCGAGGGCATCGGTCGAGCGGCTAGCCGAGCTGGAGGTCGACACGATCGCCTTCTCCCACTACCCACCCTGGACCGATAACGCCACCGGCGCGCTCCGCGAGCTCGCCGCCGCCGCGACGAGCTAACCGCAGTTCGCCCGCAGTGACGCACGCGGAGGATGCGCACATGGACACGGCCAACGACCTGGTCAGGCAATCGGTCGAACGCTTCGGAACCCAACCGGCGCTGATCATCAAGCCCGGCTTCCGGACGCGAGTCTGGCGCTATGCGCATCTCGGGCAGCAGGTGCCGAGGATCGCCCGCGTGCTGACCGATGCGGGCGCGACGCGTGGCGACCGGGTGCTGATCTGGGCCGTCAACCGACCGGAGTGGGGGCTCGGGTTCCTGGGCGCGGCGCACGCCGGCCTGGTCGGCGTACCGCTCGACGTGAGGAGCATCGACGACTTCGCGACCAAGGTCGTGCAGCAGACCGAGCCGCGCCTCGTGCTCGCGTCGCGCCAGACTGAGGAGCAGGCGCGCCGGCTCGGCCTGCCGGTGATCCTGATCGAGTCGCTCCCCGACCGCGCCCGCGGCGCCGAGCCTCTGCCGGCAGCGGAGGTCGCGCCCGACGACCTGCTCCTCGTCATGTTCACCTCGGGCACGACCGGCGACCCGAAGGGCGTCATGCTCACGCACGGCAACGTCATTTCGAACGCGCGCGCCCTGGTGGACGTCTTTCCCTTCGGCCCGAACGAGCGGCTCCTCTCCGTCCTGCCGCTCTCGCACATGTTCGGGCTGACGTGCGACTTCCTCGCTCCGCTGGCGGCCGGCAAGACAGTCGTCTACCCGGTCAGCCGCCAGCCGGCGGTCCTGGTGAAGACGTTCCGCGAGTTCAGGATCACGATGCTGCTCGTGGTCCCGCAGGGGCTCCGGCTGTTGGCGAACGCCATCGAGCGCAAGGTCGACGCCACCGGCAAGCGCTCCCAATTCGAGCGGCTCCAGGCCCTCGCGCAGCGGCTCCCGCGCTTCGCGCGGCGAATCCTCTTCCGCCCCGTCCTGTCGCAGTTCGGCGGGCGCCTGCGGACGTTCGCCGTCGGCGCATCGGCTCTCGACCCGGCCCTCGCGACCTTCTGGTCGAACATGGGAGTCACCGCCGTCCAGGGCTATGGCGCCACGGAGATGAGCCCGGCGATCAGCTTCACGCGTCCCCAGCGCAACCGGATCGGAACGGTCGGCGAGCCGATCCCCGGGGTCGAGTTGCGGATCGCCGAGGACGGCGAGGTGCTCGCGCGCGGTCCGAACCGCTTCATCGGCTACTGGCAGAACCCCGAGGCGACCGCGGCCGCGATCGACGCCGACGGCTGGTATCACACCGGCGACCTGGGCCAGATCAGCGAAGACGGCTTCCTGACTCTGCGCGGTCGGAAGAAGGACATGATCGCGCTGCCTGATGGCCAGAAGGTGTACCCCGACGACGTCGAGGCGATCCTGCTCAGGGACGGCCGGATCCGGGACTCCGCGGTGGTCGGGCTCGACGGCGATGGGAGCGGAGTGCGCGTGCATGCCGTGTTGCTTGTCGACGATGCGTCGGTCGCCGAGGCGGTTGTCCGCGACGCGAACGCGAGCCTGGCCGGGCACCAGCAGATCCGTGGCTGGAGTGTGTGGCCCGACGAGGACTTTCCGCGGACGCCGTCGATGAAGGTGAAGAAGCGCCTGGTGCTGGAGGCACTCGGGGGTGGTGACGGAGTGACAACCTCCGCGCGGCCGTCGGCCGCCGGCACGCACCCCCGACCCGCGGCGAGCGCGGTGGCGACGGTGGCCGAGCTCGTGGCGCAGGTCGCCGACGTGCCGTCGGCGCGGGTCGCTCCGCACTCGCGCCTGGAGGCCGATCTCGGCCTCGACTCGCTCGGCCGCATCGAGCTGCTGAGTGTGATCGAAGAGGAGATGGGCGCATTCGTCGACGACGGCCAGGTCGACCCGGACGCGACCGTCGCAGAGCTCGAAAGGCTCGTCGAGGGCGCTCGCGAGGCCGGCCACGACGAAGGCAAATTCGGCTGGCCACTCAACCCGATGGTGCGGGCGATCGGCCTTGGGCTCCAGGAGCTGCTGCTGTTGCCGGTCGTGGCGCTCGCCTATCGCGTGCGGGTCCGCGGGGAGCATCACCTGGAGGGCCTCGCGGGGCCGGTGATCTTCGTCCCGAACCACCACCTTCACACCGACAACATGATCATCCTCACCCACCTGCCGCTCGTCTGGCGCTGGCGGCTCTCGGTTGCCGCCGCGGCGGACGACATCTTCGGCAATCCGTTGAAGGGCCTGGGGGCGGCAGTCATCGGCAACGCGTTCCCGTTGGCCCGGGAGGGGGCGGTGCGCCGCTCGTTGGAGCTGCTCGGCGCCCGCCTGGACCGCAACTTCAGCATCCTCATCTATCCCGAGGGTGAGCTTACGGTCGGCGGCCCTCTCAAGCGGTTCAAGGCAGGGGTCGGATTGGTGGCGGTCGAGGGGGCAACGCCGGTGGTGCCGATGAAAGTGCAGATCAACCGCCTGTCGTGGGTCGATCGCCGCGGCCCTGGCACATCGCCGCGCGGTGATGTGGTGGTCGTCTTCGGCGAGCCGATCGTCTTTTCGGCTGACACCGACCACAACGCCGCCACGGCCCGGCTCGAGGAGGCGGTCGCGGCGCTCTAGGCGGCGTCCACCAGCGGCTTCACCTCGCCGATCCAGCGCTCCAGCGTCTCGTCGTCGAACGGCGCGGCCATCTCGGCCAGGAACGTGTCGAAGCCGAGCTCGCGACGCTCGATCATCCGCTCGGCGACCTGCTCCGGCGTGCCGACCCAGAAGGTGTCGTCATCCTCGACGTCGCTCATCGGCGTGCGGTTGTGCGCCATCTGCGCCTCCCACAGCCTTCGCGCCTCTGCCTCGGAATCGCGGATGATCGGCTTGCAGCCCGCGGTGAAGGCGATCTCGGCCGGGTCGCGGCCGACGGCCTCGCAGTGCTCGCGGAGGACGTCGACCTTGCGCCGCAGCTTCTCGACGCTGCCCATCGCGTTCCACTGGTCGGCGTACTTCGCGACCGTGCGCAGGGTCTTCTTCTCTCCGGACCCACCGATCATGATCGGCAGATGCTCCTGCAGCGGCGGAGGCTGAACGACGAGGTCGTCGAACCGATACCGGCCGCCGGCCGGCGAAGTGACCGTCTTTCCGTCGAGCAGCGCGCGCATCGCGGCGGCCGCCTCGTCCATCCAGGTCAGGCGCTCGCCGAAGCCCGATCCGAAGTCGATGCCATGGGCCGTGTGCTCGGGCTCCATCCACGCGCCGCCGATGCCGAGGATCGCCCGACCGCCGCTGATGTGGTCGATGGTCGAGACGGTCTTGGCGACGAGTCCCGGATTGCGGAACGTATTGGCGCCGACCAGCAGCCCGATGCGGGCGTTCGACGTGACCTTGGCCCACGCCGCCAGCGTCGTGTAGCCCTCGAAGATCGGCTGGAGCGGGTCGCCGAAGATCGCGTACAGGTGGTCCCAGGTCCACAGCGACTCGTACCCGAGCTCGTCGATGCGGACGGCCGCGCGCTCGAAGGATGGCCAATCGGTGGCCTGGCTCCAGAGCAGCACCCCCAGGCGGACGTCGCCCATGTCAGCGGCTGGCGCTCAGCGGAAAGGGCTCCGGCTCCGGCGCCTCCTCGTCCGGCTCGTCCTCGGCCGACTCGTCCCAGAAGGTCATCTCCTCCACCATCCGAACCTCGGAGGCGAACAGCGCCCCGACGCTCTCGCCGCGGTGGATGCGCTTGATCGCCTCGCCGAACAGCGGCGCGACCGACAGCACCGTGATGCGCGGGTCGTTCGCCTCCGGCGGAAGCGGGATCGTATCGGTCACGATCACCTCGGTCAGCGCGCTACCGGCAATCCGCTCGAGCGCCGATCCGCTGAAGAGGCCGTGGGACGCGCACGAGTAGATCTCTCTGGCGCCGGCGTCCTGGAGCGCGGTGACCGTCTCGATCAGCGAACCGGCCGTGTCGATCTCGTCGTCGATGATCACCGCGGTGCGGCCGCGGACGTCACCGATGATGTTCTTGACCTCGGTCTTGTCGACGTTGCCGAGGCGTCGCTTTTCCACGATCGCCAGCGGCGCCGACAGGAGCTCGGCGAAGTTGCGGGCCTTCTTCGCGAAGCCGAGTTCGGACACGACGACGATGTCGTCGAGCTCCTTGGCCTTGATGTGGGCGCAGATGATGTTCACGGCGGTCAGCTCGTCGACCGGGATGCTGAAGAAGCCCTGGATCTGGCCCTGGTGGAGGTCCATCGTGAGGACTCGATCGGCTCCCGCCACGGTGAGCATGTCGGCGATCAGGCGCGCCGTGATCGGCACGCGCGGCTGGTCCTTCTTGTCCGACCGGCCGTAGCTGTAGTACGGGATCACGGCGGTGATCCGACCGGCCGATGCGCGCTTGAAGGCGTCGATCATGATCAGCAGCTCCATGATCGACTGGTTCACCGGTCGACAGGTGGGCTGGACCAGGAAGACGTCCTGCTCGCGCACGTTCTCGAGCACGCGCACGAACGTGTTGTCATTGGCGAACTGGAAGACCTCGACCGCTCCGAGGCTCGTCTTCAGGTACCGGCAGATGCGCTCGGCAAGGGGGCGGTTGGCGTTGCCGGCGTAGATGCTGAACTCGTCGGCGTACACGGCGTCGTCTCCTGCGGCGCTGGGTCAGGCCCGACCGATTCTACTCGACCGATCCGAGGAGTCGGACGCTTCGCGCTCCGTGAACCCCTTCCGACCGTCGGCGGAACGTCTCGGAGCCGCCCCCACCTACCTATTCGGCTTCGAGGGGCTCCTCAGGCGGGCGATCGTCCACGAAGACCGTCATCGAGACGATCCGATCCTCATCGGTCGGCTTCATCACGGTGACGCCACGCGACGCGCGCCGATATCGGTTGATGCCGCCGACTTCGGTGCGCAGGATCGTGCCGAGCTCCGTGATGAGCATGAGCTCCTCGTCCTCCTGGCCGACCAGGCGGACCGCGGCGACGTCGCCGGTCTCCTTGTTCAACGAGTTGGCAATGACGCCGCCGGTGGCGCGGTGCTTGATCGGGAAGTCGGCGACGTCGGTGCGCTTGCCGAACCCCTGCTCGGTGACCACGAGCAGCTGCTGCGCGAGGTGCTCGACCACCTCCATGCCCACGACCTCGTCGTCGCCCTTGAGGCGGATGGCGGTCACGCCCTGCGTGCCACGGCCCAGCGGCCTGACCTCGGCCTCGCGGAAGCGCGCCGCCTGGCCCTTCTTCGTGGCCACGATGATGTCGTTCTGGCCGTCAGACAGGCCGACCCACTGGAGCTCGTCGCCGTCGATGAGGTTGATGGCGATCAGGCCGTTGGCCCGGATCTTCGCGTAGTCCTCGAGCGACGTCTTCTTGATCATCCCGCGACGGGTCGCCATGACGAGGTAGTGCCCCGGCTCGAACTGCGGCAGGCTGATGATCGCGCTCACGTATTCGCGCTGCTCGACCTGGACGCCGGGCAGGTTGATGATCGGCAGGCCCTTGGCCTGGCGCGAGGCATCGGGCAGCGTGTGCACCTTCGTGATGAACACCCGACCGCGGTTCGTGAAGAAGAGGATGTTGTCGTGGGTGTTCGCCACGCGCAGATGGCGGACGGCATCCTCCTCGCGCGTCAGCATCGCGAGCTTGCCGCGGCCACCGCGGCGCTGCGACCGGAAGGTGCCGATCGGCTGGCGCTTGATGTAGCCGCGCTGGCTGAGGGTGACGACGACGTCCTCGCTGGCCACGAGGTCCTCGGCGGTCAGCTCGCGGTTCACATCGGCCTCGATGCGCGTCTTGCGATCGTCGCCGTAGCGCTTCTCGAGGTCCGCCAGCTCTTCTTTGATGACCTGGAGGATCTTGCGCGGGTTGCCGAGCAGGTCCTCGAGCTCGCTGATGAGCTGGATGATCGCCTTGTACTCGTCCTCGATCTTCTTGCGCTCGAGTGCTGCCAGCCGTCGCAGCTGCATCTCGAGGATGGCGTTGGCCTGGACCTCGGTCAGCTTGAAGCGCTTGATGAGGCTCTGACGGGCGGCGTCGACGTCCGCAGCGGCCCGAATCGTCGCGATCACCTCGTCGAGGTTGTCGAGGGCGATCTTCAGTCCCTCGAGGATGTGCGCCCGCTCCTGCGCCCGTGCGAGGTCGAACTCCGTCCGCCGGCGGACGACGTCCTGGCGGTACGTGATGTAGTGCTCGAGCATCCGCTTGAGGCCGAGCGTCTGTGGCTGACCGTCAACGAGGGCGAGCATGTTGGCGCTGAAGCTCGTCTGGAGGGCCGTGTGCTTGAAGAGCTGCTGCATGACGGTGTGCGGCGACCCATCGCGCTTGACCTCGACGACGATCCGCATCCCGTCCCTGTCGCTCTCGTCGCGAATGTCGCCGACGTCCGTGATCTTCTTCGCGCCGACGAGATCGGCCATCTTCTCGATGAGGGTCGACTTGTTGACCTGGTACGGCAGCTCGGTGATCACCACCGCCACCCGGCCGGGACGAACCTCCTCGAAGGCGACCTGGGCACGCATGATGACCCGGCCGCGGCCGGTCGCGTACAGGTGGCGGATGGCGTCGACCCGCTCACGCTCGCCGGTCAGGGTGTTGCGCTGGTCCTCGAAGCGGAAGATCGTGCCGCCGGTCGGGAAGTCGGGGCCGTGGACGATCTCCGCCAGGTCGTCGACCGTGAGGTCCGGATCGTCGATGAGCGCCGCGATCGCGCGCGTCACCTCACCGAGGTTGTGCGGCGGGATGTTGGTGGCCATGCCGACTGCGATGCCCGACGAGCCGTTGACGAGGAGATTCGGCAGCTTCGACGGCAGGACGGTCGGCTGCCGCAGCCGTCCGTCGTAGTTGTCGACGAAGTCCACCGTTTCCTTCTCGATGTCGGCCAGCATCTCGTCCGTGATCGAGGCCATCCGCGCCTCGGTGTAGCGCATGGCGGCCGGCGGGTCGCCGTCGACCGAGCCGAAGTTCCCCTGCCCGTCCACGAGCGGGTAGCGCAGGCTGAAGTCCTGGGCCATGCGCACGAGGGTCTCGTAGAGGGCCAGGTCGCCGTGGGGGTGGTACTTGGCCATCGCCTCGCCGACGACGCCGGCGCACTTGCGGTAGGCCGCGTTCTGCCGCAGGCCCATCTCGTGCATCGTGTACAGGATTCGCCGATGGACCGGCTTCAGACCGTCGCGCACATCCGGCAGCGCCCGCGCCACGATCACGCTCATGGCGTAGTCGATGTACGAGGTGCGCATCTCGTCCTCGATGGCGACCGGCCTGACGTTGCCGATGCGGTTCATCTCCATCGCTTAGCGGTTCTCCTGGGTGGACGTATATACGTATATACTCCGGGGCCGATGCGCCGAGGGCGCGTGGGTGAGCCTGTGTCGCAACTGTCGCGAATGTCGCACCATCACTCTCCCCCGACACCCGGCGCGGCGCCGTAGCGCTCGCGTAGCTCGGCCTTCTCCGAGGGTGTCGCCCCGAGGTAGCGTCCACGTCCCTCTGCGACCACGCGCCCATCGGCGCCGCGGACTTCGCCGTGGACGTCGTAGATCCGCCGCCGCCGCCCGGTCACCGAACCGGCCGCTTCGAGCCGCTCCCCCGGCAGGGCCGGAGAGCGATAGCGGATCGTCATCTCGGCGGTCACCGCCCACGAGTCGTAGCTCGAGGGCGCCCAGGCCATCACCTCGTCGAGCAGCGTGGCGATGATCCCGCCGTGGAGCTTGTCGCTCCAGCCGACGTAGTCCTCGCCGCCGACCCACTCGGTCCGGGCCGTGCCCTCGCCGAGCTCGATGCGCAGGCGCATCCCGATGGGGTTGTCTCGTCCGCAGGCGAAGCAGTGGTGATCGGCGAAGGCGTAGCGGCGGCCGGCACCGTCGACGAGCGCCTCGCTGGTGCCGAGGTTCACCAGCGGTTGTCTCCGTCGTCATCGTCGCCAAAGCCGTCGGGGGACCACTCATCGTCGTTGGATCGCCGCAGGCACTGATCGGCGATGGCCAGCGCGTACGCGTGGCTGACCGCGTACGAGTCGCGCAGCATGTTGACCGCCTCGCGGCGCTCGCCAACGCCGTTGGCCTCGAGCAGCTCGCACCATTCGTCCAGGCTGCGGCCCGTCTTCTGCGCGACCTGCCGGATATCGGCGATGTGTCGTGATGGCATCGGTGACTGCCTTCCTCGTTGTCGTTCCGACTCAGATATCCAGGTTGCGGACCTTGCGCGCCTCGCCGCGGATGAAGTCCCGACGCGGCTCGACCTTCTCCCCCATGAGCGTGGTGAACATGAGGTCTGCCTCCTCCGCGTGGCCGATGCCGACCTGGAGGAGCGTCCGCGTGTCCGGGTTCATCGTGGTCTCCCACAGCTGGTCGGCGTTCATCTCGCCGAGCCCCTTGAAGCGCTGGACCGTGACGTTCTTCGTCTTGCCGTCGCGCGTCAGCTCCTTCACGGCCTGGTCCCGTTCCTTCTCGCTGGCGGCGTAGCGCGTCACCTTGCCCGTGCTGACGCGATAGAGCGGCGGCTGGCAGATGTAGAGGTACCCGTTGTCGATGATCTCTGGCATGTGCCGGTAGAAGAAGGTGAGGAGCAGCGTGCTGATGTGCGCGCCGTCGACATCGGCGTCGGAAAGCAGGCAGATGCGGTGATAGCGCAGCTTGCTCAGGTCGAACGTCTCGCCGATGCCGGCGCCGAGGGCAATCACGAGCGGCCGGATCTTGTCGCTCGACAGCACGCGGTCCAGGCGGGCCTTTTCGACGTTGAGCATCTTCCCGAACATCGGCAGGATGGCCTGGAAGCGCCGGTCACGGCCCTGCTTGGCCGATCCACCCGCGGAGTCGCCCTCGACGATGTAGAGCTCGGAGCGCGCGGGATCGCGCTCCTGGCAGTCGGCCAGCTTGCCCGGCAACGCCATGCCCTCGAGCGCGCCCTTGCGGATGACGAGGTCGCGCGCCTTGCGCGCCGCCTCCCGCGCCCGCGCGGCGGTGACGCACTTCTCGATGATGCGGCGGCCGTCGGCGGGATTCTCCTCGAGGTGCTGGACGATTCCCTCGGCGACGACGTTCTGGACGATGCCCTTGATGTCGGCGTTCCCCAGCTTCGCCTTCGTCTGGCCCTCGAACTGGGGATCGGTCAGCTTGACGCTGATCACCGCGGTGAGGCCCTCGCGGACGTCGTCGCCCGACAGGTTGGCCTCCTTCTCGGCGAGCGTGCCCGACTTGCGCGACCAGGTGTTGAGCGAGGTCGTCAGCGCGGCACGGAAGCCGGCGACGTGCGTGCCGCCGTCCACGGTGTGGATGTTGTTCGCGAACGGCAGGACGGTCTCCGCGAAGCCGTCGTTGTACTGGAGCGCGACCTCGACGCTCGTCGAGTCGACCAACCGCTCGACGTAGATCGGGCGCACGTTGAGCACGTCCCGACGGCGGTTCAGGTGGCGGACGAAGCTCGTCACGCCACCCTGGAAGTAGAAGTTCTTCTCGACGTCGGAGCGCTCGTCCCGCAGGCGGATCCAGAGGCCCTTGTTCAGGTATGCCGACTCGCGCATCCGCGTGCTGATCGTCTCCCAGTTGAAGTCGAGCTCCTCGAAGATCTCCGGGTCCGGATGGAAGAACGTGCGCGTCCCATGCAGGCGCTTCCAGCTCGGATCGAGCTCGTGGTTCGCCTCGGAGGCTCCGCCGGACTGCTTGACGGCCGACTTCGGCACGCCGCGGACGAACTCCTGGACGTGGCGCTTGCCGTCGCGCAGGACCTCGACGCGCATCTCGGAGCTCAGCGCGTTGACCACGCTCACGCCGACGCCGTGCAGGCCGCCGGAGACCTTGTATCCGCCGCCACCGAACTTCCCGCCCGCGTGGAGGACGGTCATGATCACCTCGAGGGCGCTCTTGCCGGTGCTGTGGCGGTCGACCGGGATGCCGCGGCCGTCGTCGACGACCTCGAGGCGGCCGTCGGCGTGGATCGTCACGTCGATGCGCGTGGCCTGGTTGGCCATCGCCTCGTCGATGCTGTTGTCGACGACTTCCCACACGAGCTGGTGGAGGCCGCGGGCGTCCGTCGAGCCGATGTACATGCCCGGGCGCTTGCGCACGGCGGTCAGGCCCTCGAGGACCTGGATGTTGGCGGCGGTGTAGCTCGCGACGCTCTTCGAGCGTGCCTTCGGTGCGCGTTGGACGGTCATGTCTGCGGGGCAACCTCGCGATCGGGATGGACCGATGCCGCCGGGTCGGCGGGCGGCGCTCCCGCGCCGCGGGTGATGATCGAGTACAGCCGGTCGAGCTCCTCGTCCGAGTAGAAGTCGATGACGAGGCGTCCGCCACGCCGGGTTCGGACGATCCCGACCTTGGTCGCCAGCACGCCTCGGAGCTGGGCCTCGAGATCCTGGAGGTCATGGCCGAGCGGCTGGCGCTCGGGCGTGGCCGGCTCCTCGGCCCGCTTGCGGCGCACGAGCTCCTCGGTCTGGCGCACCGAGAGCCGGCGCTCGAGCACGACGCCGAGCACCGCGCGCTGAAGCTCCGGAATCGTGATGGCGGCGAGCGCGCGCCCGTGCCCCTCGCTGATCCGGCCATCAGTGATGGCCTGCCGCGTCTCGGGTGCGAGGTCGAGCAGCCGTAGCGAGTTGCTGACGGCAACGCGGCTCTTGCCGACCTGGCGGGCGACGGCCTCGTGGGTGAGGCCGAAGCGATCGATGAGCTCGCGGTAGGCGAGGGCGGTCTCGATCGGGTTGAGGTCGGCGCGCTGGAGGTTCTCGATGAGCGCGAGCTCGAGCGAGTCGGTCCCGTCGGAGGCGTCGCGGACGATCGCCGGGATCGTGTCGAGGCCGGCGATGCGCGCGGCGCGCAGCCGTCGCTCGCCGGCGATGAGCTGGTAGCTGCCGTCGGCGAGATTGCGCACGATGACCGGCTGGAGCACGCCGTGCACGGCGATCGATGCGGCGAGCTCGCCGAGCAGCGCCTCGTCGAAGTCGGCGCGGGGCTGGTTCGGGCTGCGCTCGATGCGATCCAGCGCGAGCTCGAGGACCACCGCCTCGTCGGGCCCGGCCGGAATGAGCGCGTCGAGCCCGCGACCGAGCCCGAAGGTGCGTGCGCCGCGCGCTGGCAGGCTAGCCACGCGCGGTCACCTCGCCGGCGAGCTGTGCGTAGGCGTGCGCGCCGCGCGAGCCGGGGTCGTAGAGCGCGATCGGCAGCCCGTGGCTCGGGGCCTCCGACAGGCGAACCGAGCGCGGCACGACCGTCTCGTACACCGAGCCGTTCATGTGGCGGCGCACCTCGGAGGCGACCTGCGCCGAGAGATTCGTGCGTGCGTCGTACATCGTGAGCAGCACGCCGTCGATCTCGAGGCGGGGGTTGAGTCCCTCACGGACGCGTCGAATCGTGTTCACCAGCTGGCTCAGGCCCTCCAGGGCGTAGTACTCCGTCTGAATCGGGATCAGCACCCCGTCCGCCGCGGTCAGCGCGTTCACCGTCAGCAGGCCGAGCGAGGGCGGACAGTCGATCAGGATCCGATCGAAACGCCCGTTCATCTCGGACAGGCTGGCGGCCAGGCGCCGCTCGCGTGCCGTTACACCCACCAACTCGACCTCCGCGCCCGATAGCGACGGGCTCGATGGCACCAGCTCAAGGCCGTCGACCGCGGTCTTCTGCACGAGATCGGTCATCGGCACTCGATCCACGAGCGCCTCGTACGAGGATCGCTGGACGGAGCGCCGGTCGACACCGAGGCCGCTCGTGGCGTTGCCTTGCGGGTCGAGATCGATGACGAGGGTTCGCGTACCGGAGAGGGCGAGATAGGCCGCCAGGTTGATCACCGTGGTCGTCTTGCCGACGCCGCCCTTCTGGTTTGTGCAGGCCGTGACCCGGACCACGAGCGCTCCGCTGCGAGTTCAGTTGGGCTGCCCCAATTCTACCAGTTTCGGCGCTTACTCGCCGCTTAGCGACGGCTTACCGCAGGAGCCTGCATGTCGAGTTATCCACACCCATGTTTCACGTGCTACATCCGAATGTCCCGGTCGAGAGGATGCCTCACGACCGTATACTCGCTTCACGGCACGAGGCCGAAACCGACCGTCTCGGGGGCGTCATCATCTCGTATCTCAGCCCGCTGCTCGCGATCATTGTGGGGATCGTCCACGCGGCGCTTGCGCCGGTCATCGTCGTCGGCGGCGTGAAACCGAACCTCGTGCTCGTCGCCGTCGTGCTCGTGACGCTGCTGTTCGGGCTGATGCCGGGGATCACGTGGGCATTCACCGCGGGGTTGACCGCGAATCTGCTCGTCGGCGACCCCCTCGGCTCGATCCCGCTGGCGATGCTGCTGGTGGCCGTCCTGGTCGCCGGGGGCGCGCGGGTGCTCGGCCGCGTGGGCTGGGTCTACCCGATCGCGGCGACCTTCGCCGGCTCGATCGTGGCGGACCTCGTGACCCTTGGCATCTCGCAGCTCGTCACCGATGCCGCCGCCACCGCGATCCCGGTCGACCTGATCATCGCCGCCGCCACGCTCAACGCGGCGATCGCCGGCCTGCTCCTGTACCCGGCTCGCCTCGTTGCCGCCCGCTATGTCGCGGACGAGGCGCCGGCCTGGTGAGCCGATGGCCGATCTGAACGAGGGCCGGCTCGACGTTCCGCGCTCTCGCCCGCGCTTCATCGCCTTTGGGGTCGCGGCGATCGTGCTCATCACCGCGCTTGGTGGGCGGCTCTTCCAGCTCCAGGTCGTGCAGGGCGAGGAGTACGCGCAACGGGCCGCCGCAGATCGCACCGTCGAGGTGCCGTTGCCCGCACCACGCGGCCTCATCTTCGATCGTGGCGGGCGGCCGCTGGCGGTCAACAGCCCCTCGTGGACCGTGAAGGTGCGGCCGGCCGACCTGCCAGAGGCCACCGCCGACCGGATCCTGCGCCGGGTCGCCCGGATCACGGGCGCCGAAGCATCGGTCCTGCGCCAGCGCCTCGACGCGTTCCAGGGATCCCCATACGACCTCGTGCCGATCGAGCGCGGCGTCACGCGCCGGGCCGCGCTCATCCTGGGCGAGCAGTCCGGCCGGCTGCCCGGAGTCGTGGTCGAGGTCGAGCCGACTCGCCGGTACCTCGACGACAGGAGGGACGAGGAGGGGCAGCTGATGGCGCATGTCGTGGGGTACACCGGCCCGGTGAACCGCGAGGAGCTCGAGCGACTCGAGGCAGACGGCTATCTGCGGGACGACGTCATCGGCAAGGGGGGCGTTGAAGCTTCGTTCGAAGACGAGCTTCGTGGCGAGTATGGGACGCAGCTCGTCGAGCGCGACGCATCCGGGAGGCTCCTCGACGTCATCGAGACGGTCCGCGAGCCGGTGCCGGGGACGAACCTCATGCTCACGATCGATGGGCGGATGCAGCGGCTGGCGACGAAGGCCCTCACCTGGGGCATGCGCGCGGCGAACGTCAGCCAGGGCGTCACGGTGGTCATGAACCCCCAGACCGGCGAGATCCTGGCGATGGTGTCGCTGCCGTCCTACGACAACAACAAGTTCGCCGCGGGCATCAGCGTCGACGACTTCAACGTCTACCTCGCCGATCCGGCGCGGCCGCTGCGCAACCACGCGATCAGCGACATCTACCCGCCGGGGTCGACGTACAAGCTCGTGACGGCCATCGCCGCCATGGAAGAGGGCGTGACGACCGCGACGCGCGTGTGGCCGACCTACGGTTGCTACCAGATTCCCGGGGCGCCCAGGGGCGAGTGCCTGTACGACTGGAACCGGCAGGGCTTCGGGCCGCTCGCGATGGTCGACGCGTTCGCCAAGAGCTCCGACACCTTCTTCTACCAGATGGCCATCCAGACCGGCGTCGACCCGCTCGCGCAGTGGGCCAACGACCTCGGGTTCGGCGAGCTCTCCGGGATCCGCCTGCCCGGCGAGGAGGAGGGCATCATCGCCAGTACCGAGTGGGCCCGCGCCCAGGGACGCGCCGGTGTCTTCACCGGCGAGCTGGCACAGGCCGGCATCGGTCAGAACGTCATCGCCGTCACCCCGCTCCAGATCCTGAACGCGTATGCGGCGGTCGCCAACGGCGGACAGCTCATGCAGCCGATGATCGTCCGCGGCGAGACAGATGCCGACGGCGAGCTCATCCGCGAGTACAAGCCGCAGGTCATCCGCGAGCTTGCGGCGGACGCCGCGACGCTGCAGACGATGCGCATCGGCGCGCGCGAGGTCATCACCTCGGGCCATGCCTACAACATTCGCGACCTCGACCTGCCAGGCGCGCTGTCCGGCAAGACCGGCACCGCCGAGTTCGGCGAGCTGACCGAAGAGGGCACCCTCCCGTTCCACTCGTGGTTCGTGGCCTACCTGCCCAGCGCCGCCGGCGCCACCGACGCCGAGCTCGCGATCGTCTCGTTCAACTACTCCGCGGTGGTCCCCGGCAACGTCTCGGCCGAGGTCGTGAAGTACTTCCTCCAGCTCTATTACGACCTGGACGAGGACCTCCGCCTCGATCCCAACGACTTCAGCCTCGTGACGGCGAACTGACCGATGAGTGCCGCAACTGCAACCTTTGTTGAGACGTTCAAGGCGCGCAGCTGGCGCAACTTCGACGTTCAGCTGCTCCTCTACACGCTCCTGCTCATCGCCGTCGGCGTCGTCATGGGGTACTCGGCCGGCTTCAACGACCCGGCACCGGCGGCGGGGATGTCCCAGACGGTCAAGACGCTGATCTGGGCCTCCATCGGCCTCACCCTCTTCTTCGTTGCCGCCAGCGTCGACTTTCACTGGCTCCGCACGCTGGCGCTGCCGATCTACCTCGTCGTCCTCGGGCTGCTGATCCTGACGATGCTCATCGGGACGAGCCTGTTCGGTGCGCAGATGTCGGTCACCGTCGCCGGGCTCGACTTCCAGTTCAGCGAGGTCGCGAAGGTCCTGATGATCGCCGTGCTGGCGGCGTACCTCGCCGGGCGGCGCGAGCGCATCGGTCGCCTCTCCACGATCCTCGTGGCGGGCGCGATCATGGCCGTGCCGACGTTCCTCGTCTTCAGCCAGCCCGATCTCGGCACGGCCCTCGTCTTCGTCGGGATCCTCATCGGCATGCTGTTCATGAGCGGCGCGAGCCTGGGCTGGATGGGTCTCATGGCGGCGGGCGTCATCGCAGCGGCGCCGGTGGCGGTGAGCATGCTGCACGAGTACCAGCGCACGCGGCTGTTCTGCTTCCTGGACCCCTATGCCGATGCGCAGGGCGCCTGCTACCAGCTCGTCCAGGCGCTCAACGCCGTCGGCTCGGGCGGCTGGCTGGGGCGTGGCCTCACCGTCGGCGGGGAGGACCAGCGCGGGTACATCCCGGTGCAGTCGACGGACTTCATCTTCACGGTCGTCGCCGAGGACCTCGGCTTCGCCGGCGGGATCGTGCTGCTCGTGCTCTTCGGGCTGCTGGTGTGGCGGATCCTGCTCATCGGCTGGGAGTCGCGCGACACGTTCGGGATGCTGATCGCGGCCGGCCTGGCGTCGATGATCCTCTTCCAGCTGCTCGTCAACGTCGGGATGGTCGTCGGCATCATGCCGGTCACCGGCATCCCGCTGCCGTTCGTCACCTACGGCGGGTCGAGCCTGATCAGCCTGCTGTTCGGCCTTGGGATCCTCCAGTCGATCCGGATGCGGAGCCACAAGCCGGACCTCTAGCCTCGGCTCGTGCCGATTTGAGGGCGTGGGGAGGCTACGCGAGCGCTTCGGCTTCGGGTGGTGGCACCTCGGCGGGCGGTGGGGGTGGCGGTGGCGGTTCCTCGGGCTCGGGGCGGGGTCCGGCGCCGTGGATGGCCAGCTCCAGCGCGTTCGACGGCGGCTGGCCGCCGAATCGGTGGAAGCCGTATCGGTACAGGTCGCGGCCGGCGGCGACCGTCGGGGCGGCGAGAATGACGCCGCCGATGCCGAAGAGCGCGCCGCCGACGACGAGCGCCAAGATCATCACCGCCGGGTGCAGGTCGACCGCGTCGCCCATGACCTTGGGCACGAGGATGTGGTTCTCGAGCTGCTGGATGACGGTGTAAAGCACCGCCGCCGCGATGGCCGCAACCGGAGAGATCGTCAGGCCGATGAGGATGGCCGGGATGGCGGCGATGATCGGGCCGATGATCGGCACCCATTCCAGCACGCCGGCGATGAGTGCCAGGACCAGGGTGAACTGGCCGAACTCGGTGAACCCGATGAGGGTCAGGATCGTGAGGCCGATCGCGGTGGCCAGGAAGATGGATGCGCCGAGCAGGAGCTGGCCCCGGACCCATCGGCCTCCCACCCGCCCGAGCATGGCAAGCATGTTCTCGGTGTCCGCTCGCCACGACGGCGGCATGGCCGAGGCGACGGCGCGCGAGAAGCTCTCGCGATCCTTGAGGACGTAGAAGAGCCAGACCGGGACGACGATGAGGCCGAACAGGAACGTCGCCGCGCGAACGACCGCGTTGATGGTCGGCGCGAGGAGGCCGGCCAGGAAGTCGCCGATTGCCTCGCCTGACGCGGCAAGCTGCTCCTCGATCGCCGCGCGCAGGTCCGCCGGCAGCGGGAGGCCCTCGTACCACTCGATGAGTGCCCGCTCGAAGTCACCGATGGCCGCACCGAGCTCGGGCAGCTGCTGCATGAATTCGCGGGCCTGCGCGGTGATCGGCGGCAGGACGAAGGCGAGGACCGCCCAGATCACGGCAACGGCTCCCGCGTACGAGATCACCACGCCGGCCCAGCGCGGCACGCCCCAGCGCGCCAGCGCCGTGACCGCCGGATCGAGCACGAAGGCCAGGGCGAGCCCGATGAAGAAGGCGGGCAGGGCCCCGCGCGCCAGCCACAGCAGCAGCAGGACGACGACGATCATGAAGCACGCGAAGATCGCCTGGCGGTGACGCCGAACGGACGCGACCAGCTCAGTCATGGCGTGCATCGTACCCGCCGCTCTGGCCGTCGAGTGCCGCGGCCGGTACGATGGGCGACCCATGAGCACACGACCGCCGGACGGCGCGCCGCGCCAGCGCTGGCAGCTTCTCTTCAGCCGCACCGAGCCCGCGCTCCGCATGCGCCAGGCTCAGCTCGTCAGCGAGCTCGAGCGCGTCTTCACGGAAGCGAACCTGCCGCTGTCGTACACCGGGGCGCAGAAGCCGCGCCCGCGCATCAAGCTCGCCGCGAACCTGCCGGTGGGGATCGAGCTGCGCGGTGAGGTCGTCGAGGCCTACTTCGACGAGCTCGTGCCGCTGGAACGGATCGAGTCCGCGGCCCAGCTGTTCCCCGAGGGGATCGAGCTGCGCGACGCCAAGGAGGTGTGGCACGGGTTCCCGTCCGCCGCCTCGCAGCTCCGCGGCGCGGAGTACGAGGTGGCCGTGGCCGGCGACGAGGGCCTCACGTCCGATGCACTGCGCGGCGCCGTGGTCCGGCTCCTCAATGCGAAGAAGCTCGAGGGCATGCGGCGCCGCGGCGAGAGCGAGCGGCGAAGCGACGCCGGCGAGCGCGACCTGCGCCCCTTGATCGAGGACGTTGAGGTCGTCGAGGTCGACGAGAAGGCTCACACCGCCACGCTGCGGACCGCGCTCCAGCTCGATTCCAACGGCGCCGGCCGGCCGGAGGACGTCGTGAATGCGCTGGACCTGCCGCTCCGCGTCGTCCGGGCGGTCCGAACACGGCTCCTCTTCGTTGACACTCCCCCGATCGCTCGGTAGACTTCGTCGTCCCGCGGGCTGAGCACACGGCCCGGTTCGGTGTGCGCCGGTTATCGCGCCGCGCGCGCCGTCGATGAGACCCCAGGAGACCACCATGTACGCCGTTGTGATCACCGGCGGAAAGCAATATCGCGTCGAGGCCGGCACCGAGCTCACGATCGAGCGGCTGGCTGCCGACGCGGGCTCGTCGGTCACGTTCGACCGTGTCCTGTTCGTCGGCGATGGCGACACGGTCACTGTCGGCACGCCAACCGTCGACGGCGCGACCGTGAGCGGCACCGTTCTCGGCGAGACACTCGGCCCGAAGCTGCGCATCTTCAAGTTCAAGCAGAAGGTGAAGTACCGCCGCACGACCGGCCATCGGCAGCACTTCACGCGCGTCCGGATCGACGAGATCACCGCGTCCGGAAAGACGGTGAAGGCCGAGCCGGTCGAGAAGGTCGAGAAGGCCGAGAAGCCCGCGCGGGCGACGGCGACCAAGGCCGACACGGCCGACGCGCCCGAAGCAAAGGCCGATGACACCCAGGTCGAGGCCCCGAAGCCGAAGCGCACCCGCAAGCCGGCCGCCGCCAAGGCGGAGACGACGAAGGCCGCGACGAAGGCCGACGACACAAAGGCCGAGGCCCCGAAGCCGAAGCGCACGCGCAAGCCGGCCGCCGCCAAGGCGAAGGCCGAGACCGAGACCGAGCCGGAGACCAAGGAGTAACCGATGGCACACAAGAAGGCCGGCTCTTCCAGCAAGAACGGGCGCGACAGCGCCGGCAAGCGCCTCGGCGTCAAGCGCGGCGACGGCCAGTTCGTCCTCTCGGGGACGATCATCGTTCGCCAGCGCGGCAGCACCTTCCACCCCGGCGAGAACGTCGGGATGGGCAGGGACTACACGCTCTTCGCCACCAGCGACGGCCAGGTGCGATTCACCCACGAAACCAAGTCACGCAAGCGCGTCAGCATCGAGCCCGGCACCGTTCCGGCCGCCTGACGCACGGAGCACCGATCCCATGAAGGCCGAAGTCCACCCCACCTACCACCAGGCGAACGCCCGCTGCGTCGGCTGCGGCAACACGTTCACCGTCGGCTCGACCGCCGAGGCGATCCAGGTCGAGGTCTGCAACAAGTGCCATCCCTTCTTCACCGGCACGCAGAACATCGTCGACACCGCCGGCCAGGTCGAGCGCTTCCAGAAGCGCCTCGAGCGCTCTCTGCGCTGATCCTGCACATGCGTCGGCGCCTGACCGGGTGGCCGGCGCATCTCGCGCCCCACCTCCTCTTCCTCATCCCCGAGCTGCTGATGGCGGCCGGCCCGCTGGTCGTCGCGATGAGCACCGACGCGTCTGGCAAGCGTCGGTTCAAGATGCCCGACTTCTTCTACGGCGGGCAGGCCCTGATCGAAGGCGTGATGATGCGCGGACGCACGACGGTCGCGATGAGCGTCCGGCCGCCGTCGGGCGAGATCGTGACAATGGCGGAGCCGCTCCCCGCGGCGCTTTCGGCCGACCGGAAGCTCATCAAGATCCCGTTCCTGCGCGGGATGTTCCTGCTCTACGAGACCCTGGTCATCGGCACCCGGATGCTGATGCGGTCGGCGTCGCTCGCGGCGGAGGGCGAGGACGTCGAGCTTGGCAAGGGCATGATCGCGATGACCATGGTCATCAGCATCGGCTTCGCCATCGGTCTGTTCTTCCTGCTTCCGCTGTTCCTGTCGACGTTCGCCGAGGACGCCACGAACAACGACTTCGCGGCGAACGCCGTCGAGGGCCTCATTCGGCTGGTGATCTTCATCGCCTACATCGCGCTGATCGGGATGATGAACGACATCCGTCGTGTGTTCGCCTACCACGGCGCCGAGCACAAGGCCATCAGCGCCTACGAAGCCGATCGGCCCCTCACGCCGGAGGAGGTCGACGCATTCGGCACCGCGCACACCCGGTGCGGGACGACCTTCCTGCTCATCGTGGTCGTCATCAGCATCTTCTTCTTCAGCCTCATCCCGCGGGCCGGGGTGCCGCTGCCGCTGCTGTTCCTGTCGCGGATCGTGCTGGTGCCGTTTATCGCCGCCTTCGCGTACGAGCTCGTGCGCTTCGGAGCCCGGCACTACGGCAACCGGGTCGTGCGGGCGCTCTACACGCCCGGGCTGTGGCTCCAGTCGCTGACGACCCGCCCGCCGGACCGATCGATGCTCGAGGTCAGCATCGCGTCGCTCGAGTCGTGCCTGGCCTCCGATCGCGAGGCGGCGGCCGCGGCGAAGGCATGATCGATCGGCTCGCCGAGCTCGAGGCGCGCTACGAGGAGATCAGCCGGCAGCTCTCCACTCCCGAGGTCGCGTCCGACCCATCGCAGCTCGCCGACCTCGGTCGGGAGATGGCGCGCCTGGAGCCGATCGTCTCCGGGCTGCGCTCGTGGCGTGGCGTCCAGACCCAGCTCGAGCAGGCGCGTGCCATGGGCGACGATCCCGATGAGGAGATGCGCGCGATGGCGCGCGAGGAGGTCGACCGGCTGTCGGCCGAATCCGAGCGGCTCCAGTCCGAGCTCCGGCTGCAGCTGGTGCCGCGCGACCCGAACGACGATCGCGACGTCATCGTCGAGGTCCGCGCCGGCACCGGCGGCGAGGAGGCGTCGCTGTTCGCTGCCGACCTCTACCGCATGTACGCGCGTTACGCCGATCGACGGAAGTGGAAGGTCGAGATCATGTCCACCTCGGAGTCGGAGGCGGGTGGCTACAAGGAGATCATCGCCGAGGTGCGCGGCGACGGTGCGTACTCGCGCCTGAAGTTCGAGTCCGGGGTCCACCGCGTCCAGCGGGTGCCCACCACCGAGGCGCAGGGGCGGATCCACACCTCGACCGCGACGGTCTCCGTGCTGCCGGAGGCGGACGAGGTCGAGGTTCAGATCGACGACAAGGACCTGCGGGTCGACGTCTATCGGTCCAGCGGTCCGGGCGGCCAGAGCGTGAATACCACCGACAGCGCCGTGCGCGTCACGCACCTGCCGACCGGCCTCGTCGTCGCGATCCAGGACGAGAAGAGCCAGCACAAGAACCGGGCCAAGGCGATGAGCGTCCTCCGAGCGCGCCTGCTCGAGGCCGAGCAGCAGCGGCAGGCCGCGGAGCGCGGCGAGGAGCGCCGGTCTCAGGTGGGATCGGGCGAACGCTCGGAGAAGATTCGCACCTACAACTTCCCCGACGACCGGGTCACCGATCACCGCGCCGGCGTCACCGTTCACAACCTGCCCGGGTTGCTGGAAGGCGACCTCGACCGCGTGATCGAACCGCTGCTCGAGGCCGACCAGGCGCGGAGGCTCGGCGAGCTCGGCGAGTCGTGACTGACATTGCCGATGGATCGGCGTTTCTGCACGGGAACACCGGCTCGCGTGCGGTTTCGCCGCTCTGTCGCAGTCCGGTGAGCGTGAGCGGCACGGCCGCGCGCGACTCGTGCGTGCGGGTCGCCGATGCATCGACGAAATGCAGCGCGGCCGGCAGGTCCGGTGACATGTGATCGATAGTTCGACAACGACTGGCGATGCGCTGGCCGAAGCCACGCAGCGTCTTCGGGCCGCCTCGGACACGCCCCGCCTCGACGCCGAGGTGCTCCTCGCCCACGTGACCGGCCGGGATCGGAGCTGGCTGCTTGCCCATCCCGAGGCTCAGCTCGCGGAGACCGGCGCCTTCACCGATGCGATCGAGCGGCGCACGCGGGGTGAGCCGGTCGCCTACATCCGCGGCTTCAAGGAGTGGCGCTCTCTGCGCATCAAGACCGATGCACGCGCCCTCATCCCGCGCCCCGAGACGGAGCTCGTCGTCGAGGCCGCGGGGACCGAGATCCGAGCACGCGGAACGCGGGCCGTGGTGTGGGACGTCGCAACCGGCTCGGGCGCGATCGCCCTGGCGCTCGCGCTCGACTTCCGCGAAGCGGTAGCGGACGGCCGGCTCCGAATCATCGCCAGCGACGCCTCTCCCGCCGCTCTCGAGCTGGCGGCCGAGAACCTCGAGGCCCACGGTGTGGCCGATGCCGTCGAGCTCGTCGAGGCCGACCTGCTTGCCCCGGCCGGCGAGCGGCTGCCGCGACCCGACATCGTGACCGCCAACCTGCCCTACGTCTCGAGCGCCGAGGTCGACGCGCGACGCGGATCGCTCGGGTTCGAGCCGCGCATCGCGCTCGACGGTGGCCCCGACGGGCTCGACCTTCTGCGTCGGTTCCTCGCCGACGTGCCCGTGCACGCCGCACCCGGCGCGACACTCTTCCTCGAGCTCGGCGTCGGGCAGGTGCCCGCCATCATGCAGCTGGCGCCGGTTGGCGCATCGGTCACGCTCGTCCGGGACCTCTCCGGGCTGGACCGGGTCGTGCGGATCGAGCTACCGGCATGACCGATCGGCTGCCGCCGACGCCCGAGGGCCTGTCCCGCGCGACCGAGCTGCTGCGCGATGGCGCCGTGGTGGCGTTCCCGACCGATACCGTCTACGGCGTCGGGGTGGCGGCGTCCCGACCGGATCGGCTGGATGCCCTCTTTGCACTGAAGCGGCGTCCGCCTGACCGGCGCATCCCGATGCTGGTCATCGGCCTCGTCCAGGCGTCCGACATGGGCGCCACCGTCGACGCTCGGGCGAGAGCGCTTGCCGACCGGTTCTGGCCCGGCGCGTTGACGATCGTCCTGCCGCTCGGCGACGAGACCCAGGCGTTCCGCGCGCCCGACCACGAGGTGGCGCTGGCGCTCATCGGTGCCGCCGGTCCGCTGCTGGCGACGAGCGCGAACATCTCCGACGAGCCCGACACCCTCGGCGCCGACGAGGTGCTCATCGCCTTCGCCACCCAGCAGGACGAGCTGGCGGCGGTCGTCGACGGCGGAGCGGTGCCCGGCGGCGTGGCCTCGACGGTGGTCGACCTGTCGGTGACGCCGGCGCGCGTGCTGCGCGCGGGGCCCATCGGTGACGCGCAGCTCGCAGAGGTGGTCGAGCTCGAGCCTTGACCCCGGCGCTATCCTGAGGTCAGTGGCGCCACCCGCGCCCAACCTCGATCCGGTGCTCACGCCGCCGGCCCGCGAGGCAAAGGGGAACTCGCTTCCTCGGGCACTGAATCGTCCGCCTTCGTGCGCGGATCGCTCAGGAGCGTGAGTCCGGGCGGGCGCGCCGAACGAAGGAACACGAGACGATGACCACGCAGAAGACCCTCAAGCGCCGCGTCCGCGCGCGCTCCGCCAAGACCGGCGAGTCGTACACCGCCGCCCGAGCGCAGGTGCTGCGCAAGGCCGATCCACCCCAGCCCGTCCCCGGACAGCATGGCCCTCGCCGGCATCACCGACGAGGCGATGATCCGCGGCACCGGCAAGCCGCTCTCCGAATGGTTCCCGCTCCTCGACGCGTGGGGCGCCAGCGAGCACAAGCACACCGAGATCGCGCGCTGGCTGGTCAACGAGCACGGCGTCCCGGGCTGGTGGGCGCAATCGGTGACGGTGGCCTGGGAGCGGGCACGCGGCATTCGGGTGCTGCACCAGGATCCCGCCGGCTTCTCGATCAGCGTGTCCAAGACGGTCGCGGCCACGGCTGAGCGAGTCTCGGATGCCTGGACCGATGCCTCGCTGCGCTCGGCCTGGCTGCCGGACGCACCGATCCGCATGCGCCGCTCGACCCGCGGGCGCTCCGCGCGCTTCGACTGGGACGAGCCTCCGTCGCTGGTCGGGGTGATGCTCTTCGCCAAGGGCGACGCCAAGACCCAGATCAGCCTCGGACACGAGAAGCTTCCGGACGCCGAGATGGCCGAACGGATGAAGCTGATGTGGCGCGAGCGTCTGACCGCGCTGAAGGCCGTCCTCGAGGAGCGGTAGCCAACGCCGACTACACTCACGCGCACGATGCGCGTCGCGATCGGCTCCGACCACGCCGGCTTCCACCTCAAGGGCGACCTCTGCACGCTCCTGGACGAGCTGCGCGTCGAGTACCGCGACTTCGGGACGTTCGACACGCAGCCGGTCGACTACCCCGACGTGATCGCCCCGGTCGCACGCGCCGTGGCGCGGGGCGACTTCGACCGTGGGATCGTCATCGGCGGAAGCGGCACCGGCGAGGCGATCGTCGCCAACAAGGTGCGCGGGATCCGCTGCGTCGAGGCCGCGGATCCGGTGACCGCGCGGCTCGGCCGCGAGCACAACGACGCGAACGTGCTCTCGATGGGTGCCCGCATCATCGGCACCGAGGTCGCGCGTGCCTGCGTGCGGGCCTTCCTCGACGGCGAGTTCGCCGGCGGCCGGCACGCGCCGCGGGTCGAGAAGATCGCGAGCATCGAGGCCGAGGAGATGCGCGGCTGACGCTGGCGCTGGATCCTGGCGACCGAGCGCTGCTCGACGGCGCGCGCGGGGCGGGCGCGGCCTTCGCGATGCGCCTGGTCGTGCGGGCGGCGGAGGCAACCGGCGCGGACCGGCTCATCGACATCACGGCGGCCCACGTGGACTCGTGCCTCTACCACGGCGAGGCGTCACTCGACTTCGCGAATCGCCTGGTCGACGGCGGCGCCAGCGTGACGGTCCCGACCACGCTGAACGTCGGCGCGGTCGACCTGCTCCATCCGGAGCTCAATCGTGGCGAACCGGCGGCGGTCGCTCGCGGGCGCACGCTCATGGACCGATACCGCGCGCTCGGCGCGCGGCCCACCTTCACCTGCGCCCCGTACCAGCTTGCCGATTCGCGCCCCGGGCTCGGCGAGCAGGTGGCCTGGGGCGAGTCGAACGCGATCGCCTTCTGCAACTCGGTGCTCGGGGCGCGAACCAATCGATACGGCGACTTCCTCGACGTCGCGGCCGCGATCACCGGGCGCGTCCCCGACGCCGGCCTGCACCGGGCCGATGCGCGCCGCGCCACCCTCGTCCTCCGCCTCGCCGATGACGTCCCGGAGCCGCTGCGTGCCTCCGACGCGCTGGCGCCGGTGCTCGGGCTCGTGCTCGGGCGGCGGGCCGGATCGGCGGTCGCCGCAATCGACGGGCTCCCGCCGCGACAGCCCGAGGACCGGCTGAAGGCGATCGCCGCCGCCGCGGCCTCGTCCGGATCGGTTGCGATGTTCCACGTCGCCGGCTCGACGCCGGAGGCACCGACCCTCGAGGCGGCGATGCAGGGCACCGTCGCGCCGGTCGAGGAGGTGACGCTCGCCGAGCTGCGAGCGGTCCGCAACGAGCTGACGAGCAGCGACGGGGAGTCATTGGCTGCGGTCTCGCTGGGGACGCCGCACGCGTCGCTCGCCGAGCTCGAGCGCTACGCGGCCCTCCTCGACGGACGCTCGGTGACGGTCGAGTGCCTGGTGTCGACGGGTCGCGACGTCCTGGCCGAGGGCGAGGAGCGCGGCATCGCCGCGAGCCTTCGGGACGCCGGCGTCGAGCTGCTGGTCGACACGTGCAGCTACATCGCGCCGGTCCTGCGGCACGCCGCCGGCCCGGTCATGACCGACTCGGCCAAGTGGGCCTACTACGCCCCCGGCAATATCGGTGCGGAGGTCGTCTTCGGCTCGACCGAGGAGTGCATCGCCTCAGCCGTTGCCGGCCGCGTCGTTCGCGATGACGCGCCCTGGATCGACCGATGAGCGTCGTCGGCCGAGCGCTCGTCCTCACGGATGGTCTCAGCCTGTGGGGTGGGATGGATCCGGCGACGGGCGCGCTCATCGACGTCCATCACCCGCAGCGCGGCGCCAACCTGGCCGGACGCGTCGTCGTCATGCCGAATGCTCGAGGTTCCAGCTCGTCCGCATCGGTCCTGGCGGAGTCGGTCCGTGCCGGCACCGCGCCGGCGGCCATCCTGCTCGGCGAACCCGACCTGATCCTGGCTATCGGCTCTGCTGTCGCCGAAGAGCTGTACGGGACGACCGTGCCCGTCGTCGTGCTCCCACCCGAGGAGCTCGCTGCGATCGGCGATGGCGCCGAGGTCCGCATCGGTCAGAACGGCTTGACCATCATCAGGTAGAGGATCACCAGGAACCCGCCCAGACCGACGATCGCGATCGGGACCGGGCTCCAGGCGTCGAGCTGCCGACGCAGCTCAGCGGGATCCTCCACCGGTGTCGGGGCGTCCTTCTTGGCCGGCTGCGCCGGCATCCCGGCCGCGACCCGGATCGGGTTGAGCCGAAAGGCGACCAGCGGAGTCATGGCCAGCCCGATCCCGACGAACAGCACCAGCGAGATCCAGATCCACAGCTGCCCCCACCAGCTCCCCATGAACCCGGCGGCGATCCCGCTGACGAGGCCGATGAGCACCACGATGACGGTCGGCACGCCGAGCGAGAAGCGCGACAGGTCCAGCAGCGCGCGCACGCGCGCCGGCTCTGACTCGCGCTTGATCATGAAGGCGACGGCCATCGACGTGCCGTGGGCGATGAAGAACAGCAGGACGGTCGCCGCGTGGACGAAGACGACCCAGGGATAGAGCTCCATGGTGATCCTCCGTGAAGTGGCTCGGTCCCACCAAGTATCGGACCGGAGCGTCGCGCGCGGCTACACTTGCGCGCGATGGACGCGTGGGCGCCGCTCGAGACCGAGGACCCCGAGATCGCGCAGGTCGTGCGCGACGAGGAGGAACGCACCCGCTCCCACCTGGAGCTGATCGCCAGCGAGAACTATCCGTCGCTCGCGGTGCTGCAGGCGATGGGTACGGTCCTCACCGGCAAGTACGCCGAGGGCTACCCTGGGCGCCGCTACTACGGCGGCTGCGAGGTCGTGGACGTTGCCGAGAACCTCGCTCGCGACCGGGCGAAGGAGCTGTTCGGCGCCGAGCACGTCAACGTCCAGCCCCACGCCGGCGCGCAGGCCAACATGGCCGTCTACCACGCGCTGCTGCAGCGTGGAGACAAAGTCCTCGGCCTCAGCCTCGACCAGGGCGGGCACCTCACGCATGGCTCGCCGGTGAACTTCTCGGGGCAGTACTACGAGTTCGTCGCCTATCACGTCGACCGCGAGACGCACCTCATCGACATGGACGAGGTGCGAGCATTGGCACGCGAGCACCGGCCGCGGATGATCGTCACCGGAGCCACGGCCTACCCGCGCATCTGGGACTTCGCCGCTTTTCGCCAGATCGCCGACGAAGTTGGCGCCCTGCTCGTGACCGATATGGCCCACTTCGCGGGGCTCGTCGCGGCCGGCGTCCATCCGTCGCCGGTGCCGCACTCGGACGTCGTGACGACGACCACGCACAAGACCCTGCGCGGGCCGCGCGGCGGGATGATCCTGAGCCGTGAGGAGCACGCCAAGGCCATCGACAAGGCTGTGTTCCCCGGCATCCAGGGCGGTCCGCTCATGCACGTGATCGCCGCCAAGGCGGTCGCCTTCCGCGAGGCGACGACCGATGCGTTCCGCGCCGACCAGCAGGCAACCGTCGACAACGCCCGGGTGCTCGCCTCGTCACTGGCCGACGCCGGCGCCTCGATCATCAGCGGCGGCACCGACAACCACCTGATGCTCGTCGACGTGCGTCCGCTCGGCGTGAACGGCAAGGAGGCCGATGCGGCCCTCGGCGAGGTCCGCATCACCGTCAACAAGAACACGATCCCCTACGACCCGGAGAAGCCGATGATCGGCTCCGGCATCCGCGTCGGGACGCCGGCGGTGACCTCGCGCGGCATGCGCGAGGCCGAGATGCGCGAGATCGCCACGCTCATCGTCGAGGGCATCGCCGCGCGCGGCGACGAGCACGCCCAGGAAGAGATCCGCCGACGGGTGGCGACGATCACCGACCGCTTCCCGGTGCCCGGCCTACCAGGGACCCGCGTCGCGGCCGACGTCCCCGCCTGACTTCGCCAACGCGAACAGCACGGGCGTTTGACAACGAGTGGAACCGCGTTCCGTCAACCGCTCGCCAGGTTCGCGTTAGCGAGCGAGAGGGCCTGGTGAGCTGGCCCGCTGCGCTCGACGGAGCACCCTCGACCGCCGATTCGGCCGCCTAACGCGACTGCCGCAAGCGCTTGGCAGTGTCAGCGCGCCGTCGCCCAGGGAAGCGCGCGAGGCGCGCTGATCACCGCGCGCGAGACGTCGCCGGTGGCGTATCGGTCCATGAGGCGGAGCTCCTCGCGGTAGACCCGAGCGAGGAGGCGAGGCGCGACCAGGCGCTCGACGAATCCGGCGAACCCATCGGTGTACCAACGGGTGTGGATGCGGACGCGGGTGCGGCCGTCCGGCTCGGGGTCGACCATGAAGGTCGTGAGCATCCGGCGCGAGGCGTCCGACTCGATCAGCATGCGGCCGGGCTGTGGCTCGCCGACGCGGACGCGGTAGTCAGTGGTCCGACCGGCGAGCGTCATCCGGAAGCGATGGACGGTGCCGGAGCCCATGCCGCCGGTCTCGATCTCGAAGTCGCTGAACTGCGGCGGCAGGAAGTTCGGATGGTGCTGCCGGAAGTCGCGAATGACGTGGTAGACATGCGCGGCCGGCGCATCGATGGTTCGTTCGGCCGCGGCGCTGATCTGCATGAGCTCAGCCTCGTGCGCACGCGGAGCGAACGCATCGGTCTGGCGACGGCGGACGCGTACGTCCTTCGGCCGACGCCTCGTTCGCGCCTGATAGGGCCCTCGGCTATACTCGCGGCGTCCGACCCCGCCGTGAGTCGAGCAGTACGCCGCATGTCCCAACGACCGCCGGGCTTCGCACCGGGAATGGTGCTCGCCCAGGTCAGCCTGCGAGTGATGGTGCCGCTTCTCGTCGGCGTGATCGCCGGGCTTGTCGCAGATGGAATCGGCGACACAGCACCGCGGTACGTCCTGATCGGCCTGGCGGGTGGGACCCTCGTCTCGGCCCTGTGGCTTCGTTCCTTCGTCGTCTCGACTGCCGCTCGCATGCGGCGCGAGCGCGACGAGGCCGATGCCACGGCCACGGAGAAGCATGAACACAACGGAACCGAAGGGGAGGGAGGAGCGCCCGAGTCCGGACCAACGGCCCGCTAACTGGGGGCTCGTCCTGGATCTCGGATTTCGTCTCGGCCTTTCGGTCCTCATCGGCATCGGCGCGGGAATCCTGCTCGACAACTGGCTCGAAACCAAGCCGATCTTCACCCTGCTGGGTGTCGCGGTGGGATTCGGCGCAGCGATGTACTCGATCTGGGACGTTGCCCGTCGCGCGATGAGGCGGCCATAGCACATGGAGAAGAACATCTCGCGTGCATGAAGAAGAGAGCCTGATCCACGTTGCGATCAAGGGCGAGGTGCTGTTCCACCTCGGACCGATCGCCGTGACGAACAGCATGATCGGCACCCTGATCGCGACGGTGACGCTCGTCGTCCTCGCGTGGTGGGCATCCCGCAACAACGCGCTGATTCCCGGTCGCCTCCAGTCGCTGCTCGAGTTCCCGCTCGAATTCCTCGGCAGCGTCATCCGAGACCTCCAGCCGACGCGCTTCGCTGCGATCTTCCCGCCGATCCTCACGATCTTCCTGCTCGTCCTCTTCGCCAACTACGTCGGCCTGCTGCCGGGCGTCGGGACGATCGGGGCGCATGTCATCGAGGAGGGCCACGAGGCCACGGTCCCGATCATCCGCCCGGCTTCGGCCGACCTCAACTTCACGCTTGCGCTGGCGCTCATCTCGTTCGTGCTGTTCGTCAGCTGGGGCATCCGCGCCAACGGGCTGCGCGGGTACCTCAAGGAGACGTTCGTCGCGAACCCGTGGTACATGACGCCGCTCATGACGCCGATCCACATCGTCAGCGAGCTGAGCCGAATCATCAGCCTCTCGATGCGACTCTTCGGCAACATCTTCGCGGGCGAGATCCTGCTGGCGGTCGTGCTGGCGCTGACCTTCGCGGTCGTCCCGGCCCTCTTCCTCGGCCTCGAGGCGATCTTCGGCGCCGTCCAGGCGCTCGTCTTCGCCCTGCTGACGCTCACCTACATCACCCTCGCGACCGCTGGACATGGCGGCGGTCACGACGAGGCCCACGACTCGCCGGACCACGACGCGGACGACACGGGCCTTCGCTCGGACGACTCGGCGTTGCCGGCGGGCGCTCATTGAATCGGACCCAGGCAACAACAGGAACAACGGGAAGGCTCTCCCCGAACGCAGAGCTCCAGGAGGAACGCAACACGTGGACCTGACACAACTCGCCGCCGGACTGGCCATTGGCCTCGGCGCCCTCGGCCCGGGCATCGGCCTCGGCCTCGGCGTGAGCAAGGCAATGGAGGCGCTCGGCCGCAACCCGGAGGCCTCCGGCGCGATCTTCGTGCCGTACGTCCTCGGACTGGCACTCACCGAAGCCGTCGCGATCTACGCGCTCGTCATCGGCCTGCTCATCCTGTTCACCTAGGACGGAGGAGCCGTGGGCGCCCTCATCGATGCCTTCGACATCAACCTGGTCGGGCTCGCCTTCCAGGTCATCAACTTCCTGCTGCTGCTCTACATCCTCAACCGGCTGCTCTTCAAGCCGCTGCTCGCCCGCATGGACGAGCGGAGCGCGAAGATCAGCAAGGGGCTGGAGGATGCGGAGGTCGCGGCTCGCGATCGAGAGCTTGCTCGCGCCGAGCGCGAGGCGGCCGTGGCCGAGGCACGCAAGGAGGCGGCGGCGCTGATCGCCAACGCGAACAAGATCGCCACCGACACGCGCGATGACATTCTCACCCAGGCCCGCGCCGACGCCGAGAAGGTGACGGAACGGGCGCGCGAGGAGATCAACGCCGAGAAGGAGAAGGCGATGGCACAGCTTCGCGCGCAGGTCGCCGACCTGGCGCTCGAGGCGGCCGGCAAGCTCGTGCGCTCCGACATGAACGCCACGACCCAACGCCGCCTCGTCGAGGAGTTCCTGGCCGAGACCTCGACCACGAAGGCGGGAGAGAACTAGCCGATGGCGCGACGCGACACCGCGGCCCGGCGCTACGCGGAGGCGGCCTTCGAGATCGGCCGCACCGACCGCACGCTCGATGCGTGGGAGCGCGACCTCACACGGCTGCGTGCTGCGCTGGCCGAAGAGGAGCTTCGCTCCCTCGTGGAGCATCCGGCCGTACCGTACGCGGACAAGGAGCGCGTGCTGCGCCGCGTCGTCGGCGACGTCACGCCAGAGGCGCTGAACCTGGTGCTGCTCATGGTGCGGCGCGGCCGTCCCGGCGCGATTGACCGGATGGTCGACCACTTCGCCGAGCTGGTCCGACGCGACCGGGGCATCTCGCTGGCCGAGGTCCGCACCGCGCTGCCGCTCGACGAGACGCAGCGCGCCGCGGTGATGGAGCGGCTGCACGAGCTGACAGGGGACGAGATCGAGATCAACGAGGTCGTGGACGAGTCACTGATCGGCGGGATCACCGTCCGCATCGGCGACCGGCTGTACGACGCCAGCGTGCGCAACCGCCTGGAGCGGCTGCGGGCGCGCCTGACCGCCGTCTAGGCGACCGAGAAGAAAGACCGAGGAACGAAACACCGATGGCGATCAGATCCGACGAGATCACGTCGATCATCCGCAACGAGATCAAGGGCTTCGACGCCGGCGCCGACGTTTCGGGCGTGGGCACCATCGTCGAGGTGGGCGACGGCATCGCGCAGGTCTACGGGCTGTCCGGCGCCCTGGCGCAGGAGCTGCTCGACTTCGGCAACGGGATCATGGGCATGGCCTTCAACCTCGAGGAGGAGACGGTCGGCGCGCTCATCCTGGGCGACTTCACCTCCCTCAAGGAGGGCGACCAGGTCAAGACGACCGGCCGCATCGTCGAGGTACCGGTCGGCGACGCCCTCATCGGCCGCGTCGTGAACCCGCTGGGCGAGCCGATCGACGGCAAGGGGCCGATCGAGACGACCTCGACCCGGCCCATCGAACGCATCGCACCGGGCGTCATCGTTCGCCAGCCGGTCGACACGCCGGTCCAGACCGGGATCAAGGCGATCGACTCGATGATCCCGATCGGCCGCGGCCAGCGCGAGCTCATCATCGGCGACCGGCAGACCGGCAAGACCGCGATCGCGGTCGACACGATCATCAACCAGAAGGGCCAGGACCTCATCTGCATCTACGTCGCCATCGGCCAGAAGCAGTCGACGGTGGCACAGGTGGTCGCGCAGCTCGAGGAGGCGGGAGCGATGGAGCACACCATCGTCGTCTCTGCCGGCGCCTCGGACCCGGCGCCGCTCCAGTTCCTGGCGCCGTACGCCGGCGTCGCGATGGGCGAGGAGTTCCTCGACACCGGCCGTGACGCCCTGTGCGTGTACGACGACCTCTCCAAGCACGCCTGGTCGTACCGCCAGGTGTCGCTGCTCATGCGACGCCCGCCGGGCCGCGAGGCCTTCCCGGGCGACATCTTCTATGCCCATTCACGCCTGCTGGAGCGCGCCGCGCGGCTGAACGAGGAGAACGGCGGCGGGTCGCTGACCGCGCTGCCGATCATCGAGACGCAGGCGGGCGACGTGTCGGCCTACATCCCGACCAACGTCATCAGCATCACCGACGGCCAGATCTTCCTCCAGACCGATCTCTTCAACCAGGGCCAGCGCCCGGCGGTGAACGCCGGCATCAGCGTCAGCCGCGTGGGCGGCAACGCCCAGATCAAGGCGATGCGCCAGGTTGCCGGCAAGCTGCGCCTCGACCTCGCCCAGTACCGCGAGCTCGCGGCCTTCGCCCAGTTCGCCTCCGATCTCGACAAGGCGACGCGCGACCAGCTCACGCGCGGCCGCGCCGCTGACCGAGGTGCTCAAGCAGCCCCAGTTCCAGCCCCTGCCCGTCGAGAAGCAGGTGGCGATCATCTGGGCCGCCACGAACGGCCACCTCGACGACGTCGACCCGACGAGGATCGGTGAGTTCGAGAGCGGCTTCTATCGCTTCCTCGAGTCGACGCTTCGAGAAGCTCCTGCCGGCGATCGCCGCGGAGAAGGCGATTTCGGACGAGCTGACCGCCGAGCTCGAGAAGGCCGTCTCGGCCTACAAGGACCAGTCCGGGTTCGGCAAGACCGATGACACCGCCGCGACGCGCGCCAAGGCCGAGGCGGCCGAGGACGTCGCCGAGCAGGAGCTCGAAGAGGGCGTCGCCACGATGCGCACGGGTGCCTGACGTGATCGTCTTTAGGTATATACGCGGGCAGGGAGACGACGCTTGCCGAGCCTGAAGGACATTCGCGGCCGGATCGGATCGGTCCGGAACATCGCCCAGATCACCCGGGCGATGGAGATGGTGGCCGCCTCGAGGATGAAGCGCGCGCAGGACGCCATCCTCGCCGCGCGCCCCTATTCCGACGAGCTCCGCGACGTCCTCAGCCGCGTCTCCGCGGTGGTCGACGAGGAGATCGACCCGCTCCTGGCGCGCCGCCCGGTGCACCGGGTCGCGCTGATCATGATCAGCACGGACCGCGGCCTGGCCGGATCGCTGAACGCGAACGCCATCCGCACCGCGTTGCGCTGGACGCAGTCACGGCTGGCCTCGAACGGCGATGCGCCGGTGGAGATCGAGGCGATCACGATCGGCCGCAAGGGCCGCGACGGCCTGCGCCGCGCCGGGATCCCGATTGCCGCGCACTTCAGCCAGCTCGGCGACCGACCCTCGTACACCGACGTGACGCCGATCGCGCGCCTCGTGACCGAGGACTTTCTCGCCGAGAAGTACGACGAGATCCACGTCGCCTACAGCACCTTCATCTCGACGCTGACCCAGCGGCCGGAGATCACGCAGCTGCTGCCGATCACGCGGCCGGCGCAGGCCGAGGGCCAGGAGGAGGCGAACGACGAGTACCTCTTCGAGCCATCGGCCGAAGTAGTCCTCTCTAGGCTGCTGCCGCACTTCGTTGCCATCGACCTGTATCGGGCCGTGCTCGAGAACCAGGCATCCGAGCAGAGCGCCCGGATGATCGCCATGCGCAACTCGACCGACAATGCCAACGAGCTCATCGAGGACCTGACCCTCGTCTACAACAAGACGCGGCAGGCCACGATCACCCGCGAGATGATCGAGATCGCCTCCGGGGCCGAGGCCCTGGGCGGCTGACCAACTGAAGGAGACGAATAGACCGATGGCCACCGGAAAGGTGATCCAGATCACGGGCCCCGTGATCGACGTCGAGTTCCCGCCGGGCGATCTGCCGGCGATCTACAACGCGCTGGAGATCGAGCGGCCGACGGCCGAAGGCGATGCCGATCGCACCCTGACCGTCGAGGTGCAGCAGCACCTCGGCAACAACTGGGTCCGCGCCGTGGCGATGTCGTCGACCGACGGCCTTGCCCGCGGTCTCGAGGTCAAGGACACCGGGGCGCCGATCACCGTACCGGTCGGCGAGGCGACGCTCGGCCGCGTCTTCGACGTCCTCGGCCACGCCATCGACGGCAAGGATCCGGTGACCTCGAAGACCAACCTGCCCATCCACCGCGCGCCGCCGGCCTTCGACCAGATGGAGACCGAGGCCCAGATCTTCGAGACCGGCATCAAGGTCATCGACCTCATCGCGCCCTTCAAGCGCGGTGGCAAGGTCGGAGTCTTCGGTGGCGCCGGCGTCGGCAAGACGGTCATCATCCAGGAGCTCATCCGCAACATCGCCGCCGAGCACGGCGGCTACTCGGTCTTCGCCGGCGTCGGCGAGCGCAGCCGCGAGGGCAACGACCTCCTCGGCGAGATGACCGAGTCGGGCGTCATCGACAAGACCGTCATGGTCTTCGGCCAGATGAACGAGCCACCGGGAGCCCGCCAGCGGGTCGGCCTCACGGCGCTGACGATGGCCGAGTACTTCCGCGACGAGGAGGGGCGCGACATCCTCCTCTTCATCGACAACATCTTCCGCTTCACCCAGGCCGGCTCCGAGGTGTCCGCGCTCCTCGGCCGCATGCCGTCGGCGGTGGGCTACCAGCCGACGCTGGCCACCGAGATGGGCGACCTCCAGGAGCGGATCACCTCGACGAAGAAGGGCTCGATCACCTCGCTGCAGGCGATCTTCGTGCCGGCGGACGACTACACCGATCCGGCGCCCGCCACCACCTTCGGCCACCTCGACTCCACGATTCGCCTCGAGCGCTCGATCGTCGAGCTCGGCATCTACCCCGCGGTCGACCCGCTGACCTCCACGTCAACCGTCCTCGCCCCGCACGTCGTCGGACAGGAGCACTTCGACGTCGCGCGCGAGGTGCAGCGAACGCTGCAGCGCTACAAGGACCTCCAGGACATCATCGCCATCCTCGGCATGGACGAGCTGTCCGAGGACGACAAGGTCACCGTGACCCGCGCGCGGCGCCTCCAGCGCTTCATGTCACAGCCGATGTTCGTCGCCGAGCAGTTCACCGGCCGCCCAGGCAAGTACACGTCCCTGGCCGAGACGGTCAGCGGCTTCCGCGAGATCCTCGACGGCAAGCACGACGCGCTGCCGGAGCAGGCCTTCTACCTGGCCGGCACGATCGAGGACGTCGCCCAGAACGCCGAGAAGATGGGCTAGACCGATGCCATTGCAGCTGGAGATCGTCTCGCCAGAGCGACGCGCGTTCACCGATGAGGTGGACATGGTGATCGTGCCCGGCATCGACGGCCAGCTCGGCATCCTGCCCCACCACACGCGGCTGATCACCGCGCTCGGCGTGGGCGAGCTGCGGATCAGGAAGGGCGGCACCGAGCAGTCGCTGCTCATCAGCGGCGGCTTCGTCGAGGTCCGCCCCGACAAGGTCGTCGTCATGGCCGACCTCGCCGAGCACTCCGACGAGATCGACGAGGCCCGTGCGGCCGAGGCCCGTAAGCGCGCCGAGGCAGAGCTCGAGCAGGCCAAGGACCCGGTCGACATCGCCCGCGTCCGCGCCGCGCTCCAGACCGCGCTCATGCGCGAGCGCATCGCCACCCGCCGCCGCTCCCGGGGCTGAGGCCGTCGCCGATACATCGTCGATTCCTCACCGGAACACGGGTCCACGTGCGGTTTCGCCGTTGTATCGGCGGCTCGGGAGCGTGACTAGCGCCGCCGCGCGCGGTTCGTGCGTACCGGGCGCCGATGAATCGACGAAACGCAGCGCCGATCCGCTGTCCCGTGCAATTTCGCCGATCCGTCGGCGCGCGATCATTGCGCCGGGTGTACCGCCGGGCAAGGCGTGCGCTAGCATCGGTAGGCATGGAAGACGACGCACCGCTGACGCCCGAGGAGGCCGAGAAGGCGCACCTGCGCGGGCCGGAGGGGAAGCCGGATCCGGGGTATCGGCGCATGCAGGACCTGCGAAAGATCGGTCGCGAGTATCCGTTCATCTGTCCCGTCGACTTCAAGCCGCACAAGGGCTCGCCGCCGGGCGAAGACCCGAACCTGGACCCGGACTTCATCGCCAATCATCGCGAGGATGACGGCGCCCACTACCTGGCCTGACCTGCCTGACCGATGCTGACCTGCGAGCAGTGCGGCACGCGCATGCCCCAGCTGCCGGTGAGGATCGAGGTCGTCCGCGAGACCGGGCCGATCGGCCTCCCGAACTCGCCGGCCCACGGCGAAACGGTGAACTTCACGCGGCCGTATCGGTTCTGCTCGTCCGACCATCTCTACGCCTGGGCTCGCGATGGCCGGATGATGATCTGCAACCGGCAGCCGACGCCGTTCGAGGCGGGGATGCAGCCGTATCTGCCCTCGCGCCACATGGGCGGCCGGCTCGGGCTGTGCGACGGGCACCACACCGGCGCCCACGAGTGGAAGGAAGCCTTCCCGGGCTAGACTGCATCGGTCCATGCAGAAGTTCGTGATCACCGGCGGACTCCCGCTGTCCGGGACGGTCCGCATCGCCGGCGCGAAGAACGGCGTGCTCAAGATGATGGCCGCCGCCGCCCTCACCGATCAGCCGGTCAGCCTGCGCAACGTCCCGAAGATCAGCGACGTGACGATCCTGCGCGAGGTGATGACCGACATCGGATTCGACGTGAAGCGCTCGAACGGCGACGGGCTCGAGCTGCGGGCGGTCGAGGCAACCTGGCCGTTCGTGCCGCACGAGGCGGCCGCCAAGATGCGCGCGTCGTTCATCCTGCTGGGACCGATGCTGGCGCGCTTCGGCCACGTCATCCTCCCGAACCCCGGCGGCGATCGGATCGGCCGCCGGCCGGTCGACTACCACGTCATGGCGATGGAGGCGATGGGCGCCACGATCACCTATCGCAACGGCTACTACTACGCGGCCGCGCCGTCAGGTGGGCTGACGGGCGCGCGGATCGAGTTCCCGATCGTGAGCGTGATGGGCACGGAGAACGCGATGATGGCCGCCACCCTCGCGCGCGGGACGACGGTCATCGACAACGCGGCGCTGGAGCCGGAGGTCGACGACCTCATCGCCATGCTGTGCGGCATGGGGGCGAAGATCGAGCGCACCGCCGACCGGCGCGTCGAGGTCGAGGGCGTTGCGTCGCTTGGCGGCGTGGAGCATCGCGTCCTCGGCGACCGGCTCGAGGCCGAGACGTTCGCGATCGCCGCCGCCATCACCCGCGGCTCCGTGACGCTGGAGGGGATCGATCCGGCGCACATCGGCTCCTTCCTCGAGGCCGGCGAACGGATGGGCGTCTCCTTCGAGACCGATGCCGGCGGGTTGCGGGTGTCGCCGTCGGATGCGCCGCTGCGCGCCGTCGACGTCCGCACCGATCCGTATCCGGGGTTCGCGACCGACTTCCAGGCGCCGTTCTCCGTGCTCATGACCCAGGCCGACGGGACCTCGCACATCCACGAGACGATCTTCGAGGACCGCCTCGACTACACGCGCGAGCTGGTGCGGATGGGCGCCGACATCGAGCTGGTGGACGAGCGCCATGCCCGGATCACCGGCCCGACGCCGCTCCACGCCGCCGAGGTCGAGATCGCCGACCTGCGCGCCGGCGCGACGCTCATCCTCGCGGCGCTGACCGCGTCGGGAACATCGGTCATCTCGGGGATCGAGCACGTCGACCGCGGGTACGAGCAGATCGAGGCCAAGCTCGTCGCGCTCGGCGCGCAGATCAACCGGATCGAGGCGTAGGCGCCGGCTGGCATCGCGGGCACCAGTAGGTGGATCGCGCGAGCTCGCCCTGGCGACGCGTCCGGATGCGCTCGCCACAGCGTCGACATGGGCGGCCGGCCCGACCGTAGACCCACAGCTCGCGGCCGCGACCACGCGCTCCGGTCGTGACCCGCGCGCCGCCGTGCACGTTCGCCTGGAGCAGTCGACGCGCCGTCCGGAGCGCACCTCGCAGATCGTCGTCGGTGAGCGCGCCAACCTCCGCCCACGGATCGAGCCGCTCGATGAACGCGACCTCGCTCTTCATCACGTTGCCGATCCCGGCCACTGCGCGCTGGTCGAGCAGGGCGTTCCCGAGCTGGTCGGCATCCCGTTCGCGGAGGCGGCGGACCGCCTCGACCCATGTCGAAGTCCTCGCCCAGCAGGTCCGGGCCGAGCTGCGTCAGCGGGCGCGATCGCCGGCGATCCGCATCGGTCATCAGCTCGACGACCGGTGTGTCGAACGCGACCGCCACCGACCGATCCGTCTCGAGGATCGCGCTCGCCCGGTTCGATGGATGCCGCCACGGCTCGCCGGGGCGGTAGCGGTGCCAGGATCCGGTCATGCGGAGATGGCTGCGAAGCGTCAGGCCGTTGCTGAAGCCGATGAGCAGGTGCTTGCCGCGCGGTTCGACGCTCGTCACCTCGGACCCGACGAGCCGCGACAGGTCCGGCACACGGCGTAGCCCGGGTCGAGCCTGCGCGCGCGCCGCCGTGACGCGGCTTCCGACCAGCGCTTCGCGGAGCACGTCCGCGGTCCTGTAGATCGTGTCGCCTTCGGGCAAGGTCAGAGCCTAGCCTGTTGTCCGCTGGCACCACCGCACGCTTGACCTTCCTTTGAGAATTCGGCGCGCGCGACTAGCCTGCGCACGTGCACCGCCTGGCAAGTGCCCTCCGGGCGTCCGCGGATCGATGGAACGTGCCAATCGGTCCTGCCCTCGCGATCAACGCGATCGGTGTCATCGGCATGCCGGTCGTGACGGCGCTCTTCTTCCTCGACAGCGACCTCTTCGGGTTCGTCCTCGACGAGGATCGCATCGTCGAGTGGGCCCAGGTCGCGCTCTACCTCGGGACGACCGTCCTCGCCGTCGTGATCGCCTTGGACCGACTCCGGCGCGGACACCGCGTCCAGGCCGCGACCTGGCTGCTTGCCGCCCTGTTCGCGATCGTGATCGTCGGCGAGGAGATCGCATGGGGCCAGCGGCTGCTCGGACTCGAGACGCCGGAGATCCTCGAGGAGGTCAACAAGCAGGACGAGATCACGTTCCACAACATCGGCGAAACGCTGACCGCCTTCAACGTCGTCCTCTTCGTCGCGTCGGTGTATGCCATCGCCGCGGAAGCGATCGACCGACGCTGGCACCTCTTCCGGCGGGTCCCTGACGGGGACAGGCTCTACGTTCCCCCGTTCTTCCTGTCCGGGCTGTTCGGCGTGATGGCGGCGTACCGGATCGTGCGGACGTTCGTCCTCAACCAGGAGTCCTACGCGCTCACCAACCTCAGCGAGTGGGCGGAGCTGTGCTTCGTCGGCGCGCTCTTCATCACCGTGATGCTCTCGGCGCAGTGGCTAGCGCGGCATCCGACGACCGCACCGCTCGGGGCGAACGCGTCCGGCTGACGCAGCGTTTGGGCGTGAGCCGCGCGTCTCGCCTTACGCTCGCGTGGGTCGCATAGGTCCACACGCGGGCAGCGGGATGGTCATGTGCTCGTACCAGTCGCGTTAGCGAGCCCCGGGGAAGACTGGAAGCCCAATTCCACGCTCGCAACGAGCTGTCGGCGCGTGCTTCTGCTCGCTAACGCGAACAACGCGAGCGGTTGCCAACGTCACGGACCTTGGCAGCGTGCGCGCTCTGTTGATCCGCGCGGCTCGCATCTGGAGATCGGCTCCGCTAAGCGCCCAGTAATCCGCCACCAATCGAGGATCGCGATGATGGACCGATGAGCTGGTCCCGGCTCGGGGGACAGGTCCGCGTCATTCGCCTGCGGTCAGCGCTGCGCCAAGCCGATGTCGCGCGGCGCGCCGGCCTCAGCCGATCGACCGTCTCCCTCCTCGAACGCGGCCGGGCGGAGCGTCTGTCAGTCGGTGCCGTCGAAGCGGTCGTGGGCGCACTCGGTGCCAGGCTGGACGCCCGCCTGATCTGGCGCGGCCCGGAGCTCGATCGGCTTACCGACGCGGGGCACGCGGCACTTTCGGCATCGGTCAAGCGACGCTTGGAGCGCTGGGGTTGGCTCGTCCGCGTGGAGGTCAGCTACAACCACTTCGGCGAGCGCGGGCGAATCGACCTGCTGGCGTGGCACCCGATCACGCGCTCTGCGCTTGTCATTGAGATCAAGACCAGCCTTGCCGATGTACAGGCCCTGCTCGGATCGATGGATGCCAAGACTCGAATCGGTCCACGTCTGCTTGCCGGCGACAGGGCACGGTCGGTGGTGCCTGCCATCGTGTTCCTCGAGGATCGGACGACACGCCGCCACCTCAGCGCACTGGACGATCTCTTTTCGCAGTACGCGCTGCGCGGTCGCGATGCGATCGGTTGGGCAAGGAGGCCGACGGGGGTGACTGTTCCGAGTGGAATCCTCTGGTTCCAGTCCGTGTCTAACGTTCGCGTGGTTCGCGTCAGCGGGCAACGAGTGCGGAAGAGGCAGACGGGGACGCGCATCTGAGCGTGACGAGCGTGCAGCCCCAATCCTCCACCCGCTACCGCGACTGCTGTGAGCGGTTGGCGAGAGGCCACTTCGGGACTTGTCAAACGCGACCAACGCGACCAACGCGAGCGTCGGCGAAGAACGACGGCGACGGAGGTACGGGGTCGAGAGCGGAGCATGGCGTCGGTATACTCGCCGCACGTCGCACGGACGCACCACCCAACCCTGCAGAACGGACCGATAGCTCGCGCATGAAGATCGGCATCGACCTCGGCACCGCCAACATCCTGGTGTACGTGAAGGGCAAGGGCGTGGTGCTCAACGAGCCGAGCGTCGTCGCGATTCGCGAGGACGACAACAAGCTCGTGGCGGTCGGCGAGGAGGCGCGCGAGATGATCGGGCGCACGCCGGGCAACGTGCGCGCGATCCGGCCGATGCGCGACGGGGTGATTGCCGACTACCTCATCACCGAGGCGATGCTGCGCTACGTCATCGACAAGGTCGGGCATCGGTTCCGGTTCTTCAAGCCCGAGGTGATGATCAGCGTCCCCTCGGGAGTGACGTCGGTCGAGAAGCGCGCCGTGCGGGACGCCGCGCTGAAGGCCGGGGCGAAGGACGCCTACCTCATCGAGGAGCCGCTCGCGGCGGCGATCGGCTCGAACGTCCCGATCAGCGGGCCGTCGGGCAACCTCATCATCGACATCGGCGGCGGGACGAGCGAGATCGCGGTGATCGCCCTCGGCGGCATCGTCGTCAGCGATTCCCTGAGGGTCGGCGGCAACCGCTTCGACGAGAGCATCGCGAACTACATCCGTCGCAAGTACAACCTCATGATCGGAGACCGCACCGCCGAGGGGGTGAAGATCGAGATCGGCTCGGCGCTGCCGCTCGACGAGCCACTGCGGATGGAGGTCAAGGGCCGCGACATGATTGCCGGCCTACCGCGCACGATCCCGATCACGAGCACCGAGATCACCGAGGCCATCGAGCAGCCGCTCCAGGCGATCATCACCGCCGTTCGCAACGTCCTCGAGCAGACCCCGCCGGAGCTGAGCAGCGACATCATCGACAAGGGGATGGTGATGACCGGCGGCGGCGCCCTGCTCAGGAACCTCGACAAGCTCCTGACCCAGGTCACCGGGATCCCGTGCCACGTCGCGGAAAACGCGCTCAACTCCGTCGCGGTCGGCACCGGGATGGCGCTCGAACAGTTCGGGAGCTACCGCAAGAGCCTGGTCAGCCACGCATGAGACCGCCGATGTGACGATCGCCGCCTCGGCGACCGAGCTCCGCGCGCGCCTGATCGACGAGCGAGCGACCACCGGAAAGCCACCCGCGAACAAGGCCTTCGCCGACTTCCACATCCACACCCGGTTCAGCCGTGACTCGCTGCTCACCGAGGAGCGGTTCATCGAGAAGGCCATCGAGCGCGGGCTCACGCACGTCGCGATCACGAATCACAACAACGTCGAGGGCGCGATCGCGGTGCGCGACAAGGTCGCCGAGCTGGGCCTGGCCGACAGGCTGACCGTCATTCTCGGCGAGGAGGTCTCGACCGCGGACGGCGAGGTCGTCGGCGTCTTCCTCACGAAGACGATCCCGCGCGGCCTCAGCGCGAACGAGACGGCGGACGAGATTCATCGGCAGGGTGGTCTCGTCAGCATCCCCCACCCGTTCGACCCGTTCCGCAAGTCGCACATCCAGGAAGGCCCGCTGCGCAACCTCGCCGAGGTGCGGAAGATCGACATGGTCGAGATCTTCAACTGCCGGGTCACGCTCCAGCGCCACAACCAGGAGGCGGCCGAGTTCGCGGCGCACTACGGCATTCCGGGCATCGCGGCGTCCGACTCCCACTCGGCGATGGAGGTGGCGATGGCCTTCAACGCGATGCCGTCCTTCGAGACCGCCGACGAGCTGCGGACGGCGCTCGCCGACAACGACTGGCATGCGAGCCGTTCATCGGTCCTCATCCACCTCACGACCCGCTGGGCGGTGTGGAAGAACATGTTCGACGCGTGGCGCGGCAAGCAGACCGCGGCCGGGCCAATCCTCGGTCCCGAGCCGCCGGAGGAGGTGCGCCGCGAGCCCGTCCAACGGCCGAGCCCCGCAGAGCTGCCGCCGAAGGAAAAGGCGGACGAATGACCGATGACCGTCAGCGGCCGCCTCGGCATCCGGACGCCAGCCCGCACTCACACGAGGGCGGTGCGCTCTACGAGGCGAGCGAGTTCCTCGATGCCCCCGCCGACGAGCCGATCCCGGAGCGCGAGGTCAGCCTTGCCCGCCGGGTCCTCAACTGGCGGACGATCGGATCGGTCATCTTCGCGATCGTCCTGCTGGTGCTGGCGTTCCGGACGCTTGGCGTCAATCTCCAGGCCACGTGGGGGCTCATCCTCCAGGCCAACGTCGGCTACCTGGCGCTCGCCTTCGTCGCCTATTACCTGACCTTCCCGGTTCGGACCTTCCGCTGGCGCTACATCCTCGCCAAGGTCGGCACGCGCGTCCGCTTCGTCGACGCGCTCGAGATCCTCTACCTGTCGTGGTTCGTGAACTGCCTCGTGCCGGCCAAGCTCGGCGACCTGTATCGCGCGTACCTGCTCAAGGCCCACAACGGAGCATCGGCATCGAAGACGGTCGGCACGATCTTCATCGAGCGCATTGCCGACATCATCGTCATCTTCGCCCTCGCCCTCGCCGCCGGGTACTGGAGCTTCCGCGGCCGAACGACGCCCGGCGTCGACGTCATCTTCATCATCGGCTTCGTGGTGGCGCTGATCCTCGTCACCTCGGTCATCGCGCTGCGTCTCTGGGGCCGTCGCGTCTCCCGCTGGCTGCCGCTCCGCCTGGCCGACCTGTGGGAGCGATTCCACGAGGGCAGCACCGGGGCGCTGACGGCCTCCTCCCTGCCGGTCATCGGCGTTTCGACCGTCGTGATCTGGCTGCTGGAGGGCGCGCGCCTCTACTTCGTCATCCGCGCGCTCGACCTGCCCGACGTCGGCCTCGGCATCAGCGCCTCGATCTTCGTCGCGCTGACCGCGGCGCTGCTGACCGCCATCCCGCTCACGCCCGCAGGGATCGGCTTCGTCGAGGCCGGCATCGCCTTCGCGCTCGCGATCTATGGCGTGAGCGGCGACCAGGGGGCGGCGGTCGCCCTCACCGACCGGGCGATCAGCATCCTCACCGTGATCGTCATCGGCGGCATCCTCTACTTCGTCAGCGGCAAGGTTCGACGCGCGCACGGGGTGGGAGCGGAGGCCGTTCCTTCGGGCTAATGGGGAGCGGTGGCGGGGCGCCTTCGGCCGTCTCGCTCGTGCGGCCCAGCGCACGCAACTACGAGGTTCGGGCCGAATCCGCCGGGTCCTGAGCCAGGATGTGCGCCGGGCCGCACGAATCGGCCAGGGAGGGAGGCGTGCTTCGTCGTTACGTGCGCCCCGGCGCAAGCCCCGCGAAGGCCCGCACACCCCGCACGCGACCCACGCCCCACGGGACCTTCCTCCTATTGAGGCGACACCCTCCTCATCGGACGATGCGGTTGCTCGGACGCACCACTGCCGCACCAGCGACAGAAACGTCCGGCGCACAAAGGTCGCAGATGACGCTGCAGACGCCGAGATCCTTCAACGCCTGGCTTCGCGGCCAGCTGAAGGAAAAGAAGATGAGCCAGCGGCAGCTGGCGCTCCAGTCCGGGGTGGATCACTCGACCATCAGCCGGCTGATCAAGGGCGATCGCATGCCGTCGCTTGGCACTGCCACCAAGCTGGCGCGCGGCCTCCGCGAGATTGCCGACGAGTCCGATGGACCGGCCTACTTCGCCTCCCTCAACTCGCGCGCGGTCCTGCCCACGACCCGCGTCGAGTACGCCCTGCGCGGCGACGACACGCTCACCGAGGCTGACGTTCGCGAACTGATGCAGGCGTACATCACGGTTCGCCAGCGCCGCATCCGCAGCGAGGGCAACGGCTCGAACGGGTACGCCTAGGCCCACCGGGCCTCGCTCGGGGGAAGATGACCCCCGCTGACGTCGGCGCCGAGCCCAACCGGTGCGCCGATGCACCGCCCCATCCCGACAGGACTCCACCAGACCGGAATCGCACGTCCCTCGAGCACGTGACGAAAGTACTGGGCACCCCGTACGTTCGGCCAAGCGACCAACGCTTGTACTTATCGAACGGACGGAGAAAACACGTGATCATCCGACCTGCTGCCCAGCCGGTGACACACGGCAACCTCATCATGAGACGGCTCCTGGCCGTCCTCGCCATTGCGTCGCTGCTGACAGCGGCGATCAGCCTCGTCCACGTCGCGCCCGTCACGGCGACCGACGTGGACCCCGAAAACTGCGGGGTCCGCCCGATCGACCTCGTCGTGATCATCGACCGGTCGGGAAGCATGAATACCTCCGAAGGCGCCCTCACCCGACTGGGTTGGGCGAAGTCGGCGGCCAACTCGCTCGTCGACATGCTCGACGACAACGGTGGAGTCGGAGCGCCCGGCATTCACCGCGTCGGCGTGAGCAGCTTCGGCGGCACCACGACGAGCCGCAACGTTGCCCTCTCCGCAGGCGCCAACGAGGCGACGATCGTCGGGGCGGTCAACGCCATTGCCTCGAACGGTGGGACGCCGCTCGACATCGGCATGAACGAGGGCCGCGACAACATGCTCGCGGGCGATCGGGCGACGCATGAGCGACGTCGAGGTCACCCAGGTGCTGATCCTCCTGTCCGATGGCAACCCCGATCCGGATTCGTACGCGCCGAGCGGGGCCGAGATCACCGCCTACCAGAACGCAGCCGACAGGGCGTACACCGTGGCCATCGGGCCCGACGGTGGAAACCTGGGCTCGGGTGGCACCGGCGTCGACTACGACCTCATGGAGGCCATCGCCGATCCCGGTCACTTCCGCTCTGTGACGAGCGCCAGCGGACTTCCGAACCTCTTCGCCGAGATCTACGAGGAGATCGCCTGTCCGACCGGGACGCTCGAGGTCATCAAGCAGCTGAGCCCGACGACCGATGCGGGTCGATTCGACCTTTGGATCGACCAGCAGCTCCGCGCCGACGAGGCCGGGCACGGTGGAACGACCACCGCGGTCGAGGTGCTTGCCGGGACCCACGTCGTCGCCGAGACGGCCGACGGCGAGACCAGCCTCGCGAACTACGCGAAGGCCATCAGCTGCAAGGACGAGCAGAACCAGGCAGTCGGCGCGACTGCGGGTGACGGCGCCAGCTGGTCGGTCGACGTGGCCGCCGGGGCGGACGTCGTGTGCAAGATCACGAACACTCGTCACACCGGCTCGCTGTCGGTGACCAAGAAGATCCTCAACGACGATGGGGGCTCGGCCCAATGCCCGGCCTTCAGCTTCAGCGTCAACCAGGGCTCGCCGATCCAGTTCGAGGGGGATTGCACGAACGTGCTCACCGTCCCGACTGGCACCTACTCGGTGACCGAGCCCGCCGTCAGCGGCTACGCGGCCTCGTATGAGGGCTGCGGAGAGATGGTCGTCGAGAAGAACGGCACGGCGTCGTGCACGATCACGAACGACGACAAGCCCGGAACGCTGATCGTCATCAAGGACCTGGAGACGGACGACGGCGCGGACGCGACGTGCGACGACTTCAGCTTCACCGTCAACGGCGGTAGCCCGATCAGCTTCCAGGCTGACTGCCGCAACGACCTGACCGTCGACGCCGGCACGTACACGGTCGTCGAGACCGATGCGAACGGCTGGACCACGACCTACGAGACGTGCTCGCAGCTGCAGGTCGCCAATGACGGCAGTGCAACGTGCACGATCACGAACGACGACAAGCCCGGAACGCTCATCGTCGTCAAGGACATCGAGAGCGGTGACGCTGACTGCTCCGACTTCAGCTTCCGCGTCAACGGTGGCAGCGCGATCGACTTCGAGAGCGACTGCCGCAACGAGCTGACCGTCAAGGCCGGCGAATACACCGTTGTCGAAACCGATGCGGCCGGCTACACCACGACGTACGAGACCTGCTCGAACCTGCAGGTCCCGAACGGCGGGAGCCAGACCTGCACGATCACGAACGCCCGGGATACCGGGACGCTCGAGGTGGTGAAGGACCTGAGCCCGAACGACGATCCGGGGCTGTTCGACCTTCGCGTCGATGGCGCGGTCGAGGCCGAGGATGCCTCTGACGGTGACGGGACCGGCCCGCTCGCCGTCGAGACGGGGACCCACACCGTCCGGGAAGTGGCCGGGACTGCGACCGACCTGGCGGACTACGCCAGCTCGATCGAGTGCCGCACGGCCGGCGGCGAGGGAACGATCATCGCCTCCGCGCTGGGCACCGGACCGCTCGAGGTCGACGTGGCCAAGGATGCCGACGTGCTGTGCGTCGTCTCCAACACGCGGGTTGCGGTGAGCATCGCCAAGTCCTCGGATCCCGAGGAGGGCTCGGCTGTCGAGCCCGGTGAGACGATCCACTACTCGCTCGACGTGAGCGTCAACGTCGGCACGGCGACCGACGTGGTCGTCACCGACCTGCTGCCGACCGGCCTCTCCTATGTCGCCGGCAGCGCCGATCCCGCGGCCGGATTCTCGGTCGACGGGCAGGAGCTGACGTGGACGGTTGCCAGCATGGCGGCCGGGATGCACACCTTCGAGTACGACGCGACCGTCGACGCCGATGCGTCGGGCCGGCTCGTCAACCTCGGATGTGTCGACGCGGACCAGCTCCCCGAGCTCGTCTGCGACGAGAGCGGCCTGCGAGTGCCGAGCCTGACGGTCGACAAGGTGGCCGACACCGAGACGATCGTGATCACCGGACCGGCCGATGACCTCGTTGCGACCCCGGAGGTCGTGACCTGGACGATCAGCTGGACGCTCGCCGACGGACCGGTCACGAACGCCGTGATCACCGATGCGATCCCCGCCGGATTCGTCTTCATCGACGCCTCCGACGGCGGCACGCTCGTCGATGGATCGGTCACCTGGACCTTCCCGGTCCTGGAGGCCAATGGAAGCGTCACGTTCCGCACGACGGTCGATCCCGAGACGATCTCGCGGGCCGAGCCGACGGTGAACGTCGCGACCATCGACTCGGACGAGACGGCGCCCGATGAGGGCGACGACAGCGTCACGGTCGAGGTGGAGACTCCGCCCCAGGGTGGGAATCCCACGCCGAAGCCGTCGGGCACACCGGGTCTGCCGGACACCGCCAGCCAGCTGCCGACCGCCGGTGATGGCTCGGGGTCCGTTGCCTTCGCGGTGCTGCTTGCCGCGGTGTTCCTCGGCTCCCTGGGGACGCTCGCCTTCGCCAGCGTTCGTCAGCGCCGGCGCTAGGCCGAATTCGGGAGGGGCCGACGCCAGTCGGTCCCTCCCACCAACTCACCCCACCATCTCGGGTGGAGCGCCGATTCGTCCGGAACGCCTTGGGCGGAAGCAGCGGCAACTCAACGGCGCCGCCCCACAGCAGCCACGCCCGGCGCATGTTGACGGCGTCCCAGCCCTCGTCCGCGCCGGGCGTCTCCATGATGAACGTCGCCCGAGACAGCCGCGGATCCCGCAGGATGGCGCCCAGGCCGACGGGACCGATGCTTCCCGCACCGACGTGCTCGTGCCGGTCCGCCCGCGAACCGAGTGCCGAGCGCGAGTCGTTGAGATGCACGAGCGCCAGCCGATCGAGGCCGATGAGCTCGTCGAAGCGATCCACGACCGCGCGAGCGCCATCGGCCGTGGAGATGTCGTAGCCGGCGCCCCAGAGGTGGGCGGTGTCCAGGCAGAATCCGAGCCGATCCGCGCCCGCGCCCACGCCCTCGAGGATCTGCGCGAGCTCCTCGACAGACGAGCCGAGCATGTCGCCGCCGCCCGACGAGTTTTCGAGGACGAGGCGCACACCCGGGGGCGAGGACGCCAGGACGGCGCGAACGTTCTCCACGATCCGTGCGAGGCCACCGGCAGGTCCCACCCCGCGGTGCGAGCCGATGTGGGTGTTCACGATCGTCGCGCCGTAGGACGGCGCGCGCTGCATCTCGGTGATCAGGCCGGCGCGCGACTGCGACGCGAACGGCTCCCTCGAGCCCGCGAGGTTGATGAGGTACGACGCGTGGACGGCGATCGTGCGCAGCCCTTCGCGCGCGCCATAGTCGACGAACTCCGGTGCCTCGAGCGGCGGCTCCGGACGGCGGCGCCACGCGGTCGGGTTGTCGCTGAAGATCTGGAGCGCCCGTGCGCCGATCTGCCGCGACCGCCGGGCGGCGCGCAGCAGTCCGCGCATCACGCCGAGGTGCATGCCGACCGCCGGCGCGTCCGCCGGCCAGGTCAGGCGCCGCCGTGGTTCCGGCCGTGCTACGGTGCGGGCCATGGTCCAGCCGCGCGACGAGGGACACGATGGTGACCTGCTGACGCTGGCCCTCTTCGTCTACTTCGTGGCGCTGATCGTGCTCGTCGCCGGTCTGCTGGTCCTGCCGGCGCTCTACTGACGCCGCCGCGGCGGCTCAGCGCGACCCTCCGTTGGCTCGCCGGTCGATCACGGGCTGGATGAGGCCGTAGTTGCCATCGGTCCGGCGGTAGAGGACGGCGACCTGCTCGGTCTCGGCGTCAAGGAAGACGAAGAAGGCGTGCCCGAGCTCCTCCATCTGGGTGATGGCGTCCTCCTCGAACATCGGCTGCATGTCGAAGCGCTTGGTCTTGACCACCTGCGGACCGGTGGCGTCGGGCTCGACCGTGCCGAGCGCCTCGCGCGAGAGGACCGATTCGATCTCGTCGAGGTGGCGCTTGCGGACGCTGCCCGGCTTCTCCTTCGTGCGCACCACCTGCCGCTCGAGCTTGTCGATCACGATGTCGAGAGCGGCGATCGGCGTTGCGCCCGAGGCCGTCGAGCGCAGGACGTCGCCGTTGTTCCGAAGCGTGACCTCGGCGACCTGGGCGCTGTCGGTGGCGTGCGACGCATGGCCGATGAGCTCGACGTCGGCCTCGGCCATCTCGTGGGTGATGCGATCGAGCCGGCGAAGCTTGCGTTCGACCTGGTCACGGAGCAGGTCATTCAGCTCGAGATTGCGGGCCTTCAGGTTCGTCTTCACGTACCGATGCCTCCGCTGCGCAGCTGACGGATGGGCTCCTTAGGCTAGCACCGCGCACCTGTTTGGGCGTGGACCGCAGTCTCTCCCTCGCGCGTTAGGCGCGCCGTTGTGCAGGTGCAACGGAATTCGTCGGTCGGCGACCGCTCCGTTGGGTACTGGAGCATCGTTAACCGCACCGTTCCGAACCGCGCAACCTGCTCCGGCCGATTGCGCTCGGGGCGATGAATTGACATCGTTCCGGCAGAAGTACCAGGGCGTGCGTAGTACGTAGGTCAGGCGCGTGAGAGCCAGGCCCGTCGGCCCACCCGGTATGTGAACCAACCCAATACCGAGCGTTACGTGATACGACGATTGTTGCCCTCGTGGTCTCACGTCCGTGGCCAGTCGCTGGTGGAGTTCGCGATGACTCTGCCGCTACTGATCGTGGTCGTGTTCGGGACCCTCGACCTCGGGCGTGCGTTCTACCAGAGCATTGCGCTCGAGAACGCAGCCAAGGAAGGTGCCTTCCTTGGCGCACGCGCTCCCGAGTGCGCGACGGATGCCGGGGGAAGCACCTGCGCCGACCCGAATAACGTCGAAGCGCGCGTTACCGCGGAGCTCAATGGGCTCCCGCTGTCGCTGCTGGAGACGAAGTGCTTTGCGCCGGGCACGGTCGAATTCTCCGGGCCGGGCAAGCCATTCGACGATTGCGAGGATGGCGACCTCGTCTACGTTCGCGTCCAGACGCCGTTCTCCCTGGTCGTGCCGCTGATCAGTGCGATCGTCGGAGACACGATCACGATCGATTCGGCCGCGACTGCGGTCGTCGTGTCGTCGTTCAGCGTGCCGACCGGATCACCCTTGCCCATCCCCACCACGGCACCGACTCCGAGTGCGGCGCCCGGCCTGTGCACCGTCCCGAACTTCACCGCCGGCCCGACGAAGATCCGCGATGCCGACGAGGTGTGGGAGGACGTTGCCGGCTTCAACTCCACCTATCTGACGACGAATGGCAGCAACAACCAGGACATCGTGTGGCAGACCCTGCCGGCCGGCACACAGGGCCCGTGCACGACGCAGCCGATCACCGTGTCCAGCACGGTGATGTCGACGCCCACGCCGTCCCCGTCGCCGACGCCTGCCCCAACCCCGTCGCCGGGCGCAACCCCGACCGCCACGCCACTCCCCACACCGTCCCCCAGCGGGCCGTCCATGTGCACGGTCCCGAACATGCGGGACGACAGGGTGACTGCCGCGCAGGGGGAGTGGTCGGCCAACGGCTTCAACCCGCAGAACTTCTCGGCCGACCGGCCGCCGAACAACGACTACCGGGTTCGCAGCCAGTCGATCTCCTTCGGATCGGTCCGCGCCTGCCTGACCACCACGATCACGGTCAGAGGGCAGAGCGGAGGGGGCGACGACTGATGCGCCGCCGTGACGTGCCAAGGGGCCAGGCCCTCGTCGAGCTGGCGCTCGTGCTGCCCATCTTCTTCCTGCTCGTGTTCGGCCTGGTCGATCTCGGCCGCGCCGTGTTCGTCTACAACTCGCTGGCGGAGGCCAGCCGGGAGGGCGCGCGTTGGGGGTCGGTGCAGGCCCGCGCCTACGACGACGCCTCGCGCGCGACGATCGAGAACCACGTCGTCGAGCTGCTCGTTGGCGTCCCCTCCCCAACCGTGACGGCCGACTGCACGCCACGCGGAGGGCTCTCCGGCTGCACGGCGCTCGACGTCCTCGTCGTCCATGTCGAATCGGACGTCGAGATGATCACGCCGCTCATCGGCGCATTCATCGGTCCGCTCCACCTGGAGGCGCAGGCCGAAGTGGTGGTGAACAACTGATGCGAAACGCACTCACTCGCGCTCGGCGCATGTCGGGAGGACCCAGCTCGAACTCATCCCCCAATCGGGAGGCCACACTCATGTCCGCACGTCCGTGGAACCGCAGCAGCGAGTCCGGCCAGATCCTCATCATGGTCGCCGGCGGGCTCATCGTGCTGCTGCTGCTCGCTGGGATGGTCATCGACCTCGGCCTCGGGTTCCGAGAGCGCCGCGTCCTCCAGAACGCCTCGGACCTCGCTGCGATGGCGGGGACGAAGGTGATCGCGGACCACTACCTCGACGGTGGCCGTACCGGCGACCAGGTCTTCGACGCCCTGCAGGCAAGCTTGGTCGCGAACGATTGTGGCGCCGACTGCACGTGGACCGGGATCTACGTTCGCCCCGGCACTCCCGGCACCGAGATCGACCTCGGGCCGGTGGTCGATGGAGGCGCCATCCCGACCCTGGCGCAGGGTGTCCGAGTCAGGGCAGACGCGCCGAGCGAGACCTTCTTCATGCGCGTCGTCGGCATCGACGAGGTCGAGGTCGGGACCGCGGCGACCGCCATGACGTCGAGCCTGCTGGACGAGGCTCCGGCCGGCGTCCTGCTGCCGATCGCCGCCTTCGACTCCGACTACGAGCCCGGTGTCGAGTACGAGCTCACCGAAGGCGAGGAGGGCCCGGGCAACTTCGGATGGCTGACATGGTCGGGCGCCAACGACGCGCCGACGCTTGCGAACAGCATCTGCACTCCGGACAACCCCGCGATGGAGTTCCCGGTCTGGATCGAGGGTGCGCCCGGCAACATGAACGCCATGGCGGTGCGGACGTGCCTCGACAAGTGGCTGGGTCAGACCGTCCTGATTCCGATCTGGAGCCAGACGAACAACCACGGCGGCAGTCGGCACGACTACGAGATCGTCGGCCTTGCGGCCTTCACCCTCACCGACTACGACCGGCACGCCTCGAAGGTCAACGGCCACTTCGTCGAGTTCTACGCGTTGCCCGGTATCCCCGCCGGCTACGGCAGTCCGCCGTGCCTGGCGTCCGACCCGACGTGCTCGTCGCGGACGAACTTCATCGGGCTCACGCGTTAGGGCGCGCCGTTGTGCGGGCGCAACAGGATTTCTCCTCGACGCGCCGCTCCGCGGGGTACTAAAGAAATCCTTACCTCACCAATCCCACCGGCGGGGCGTGCTTCGGCGCTTGCCAGCGCCGCGCGGAAGGGGCATGGTCGGCACTGAGGTCATGGCGCGCGTGAGCGACCCAGGCCCTCGGCCCTCCACGGGGCGTGTGAACCCCGAGGGTCATGTGATGCGACGACTGCTGCCCTCGTCGTTTCGCGTCCAGTAAGCGTGCGATAAGCCGCTGATAGCTGGCCTTCCGCCAGGATGGACCGATGTGGCGGCAGCTGCTGGACCTCATCCTGCCGCCCGCCTGCGCCGCCTGCGGCCGGTCCGGGGCGCTCCTGTGCCGGGCATGCCTCACCGCGTTCCAGCCGCCCTCGCGGCAGGAGGATCGGTTCGTGGCCCCCGACGCCAGCATCGTGATCGGCGACGCGCTGATGGTCGGCATGGCGGCCTTCTCGCACGGCGGATCCCTGCGCCGCGCCCTTGCCGCGCTGAAGTACAGCGGCGCCTCGCGCCTGGCGCCAACGCTCGCCGGTGCCGCCGCCCCTTCGCTCACACGCATGCTCGAGGTGAGCGGGCCGGCCGCGCTCGTGCCGGTGCCGGTCCATCGCGAGCGGCTCCGCGCGCGCGGCTACAACCAGGCGGCGCTCATCGCTCGCGAGCTGGGCCGCGTGACGGGGCACCCGTTCGCCGACGTGCTGGAACGAACGCGGCCGACGACGAAGCAGCATCGCCTCGATCGCGCGGCGCGTCTCGCCAACCTGCGCGGCGCCTTCGCGGTGCGCGCGGGCGCATCGGTCCCGGCGAGGGTGATCGTGGTGGACGACATCATCACCACGACCGCCACGCTGGAGGCGTGCGCATCGGTCCTGGTCGAGGCGGGAGCCCAGGAGGTGTACGGCTTCGCGGTCGCACGCGAGGTCTAGGCGGCCGGAGCGAGATGAGTCAGGGGATCCACGGGGGATAGGACCAGGACCATCGGGTTATCGCAGCATCGGTACTGCGCCGCTAGCCTGCAGCGCAGCCCGCACTGCGGGCAGAAATACGCGACTCCAATACCGGTTCGAACTCCAGCTGCCAGGAGCGATGAACGATGACGGATCCTGCTGCCAGGTCCGGCGAGCCTCGCGGGGGCCAATATTCCGATGAGCGCGGCCAGTCGCTGGTCGAGTTCTCGCTCGTCGTGCCGATCTTTCTCCTGATCGTCATTGCGCTGATCGAGTTCGCCGTCGCGTTCCACGGGCTCCTCTCCATCAACTTTGCCAGTCGCGATGCCGCGCTCTTCGCTGCGGAGATGTCGAGCGACTCCGGCGCGGACTGCATCGTCCTGCAGAGCATCGAGGAGGACGTGGACGCTCCCGCCCGTGAGGCCGGGATCGACGAGGTCCGGGTGTACTGGGCCACGGACACCGGCGCAGTCATGCCGGGCAACCCCGTGAACGTCTACCAGCGCGTCGGATCGACCACCTGCTCGCTGGCCGATGGCGTCACCGTGACGGTCCCGTACACGCTCGTTGGGGCGGCGGGATACCCCGAGGACCAGCGTTGCGACGTGCTCGGGGGCTGCGGTGGAGCTCACGACTCCGTCGACACCATCGGGGTCCGCATCACCTACACCCACCGCTGGGTCACACCGCTCGCCAACATCCTCTCCTTCGGCGGAGACGGCTGTCGAGTTCAGTCCACTCAACGGCGATGCGAATGGAGCCGTCGCTATGATCCGCCTCGAGAGGACGCCGGCGCGACGAGCCTCGCGGCCAGGCGCTGGTCGAGCTCAGCGTGGTCCTGATGGTGCTCATGCTGATGACGCTCGGCACGATCGAGTTCGGGTTCGCCTTCGACCATCACCTCACCCTCGAATACGCGACCCGTGAGGGAGCGCGAACCGGTGCAGCGCTCTCGAACGGCGATGGTGACGCGACGGTCTGCGCCACGATCGATGCCCAGATCGTTGCCGCCGTCCAGCGAGTCATCCAGAGCCCTGGCTCCTCTGTCGAGACGGCTGACGTGCCCGAGATCAGGATCTTCCGCTCCGGCGCGGACGGGCAGGAGCTGGGTGCCGCCAACCGATGGACGTACTCCGCCGGCGCCGGGCCGATGGTGGACGGCACGCGCATCGACTACGTGAATGCTGCGACGCCATGGCCCGCGTGCAGTCGGGTCAGTGGTCCGGTTCCAGACTCGGTTGGCGTGAGCCTCGGCTACAACTACGAATTCCAGACGCCCCTGTCGGCGCTCATCGGGTTCGCCACGATCCAGATGGGTGACCGGACGATCATGCCGCTCTCACCGACGGATTACCGATGATGGACGTCGTGTCGCCAACTGGAACTCCGGAGTCGGCCAGCCGCGCGACCCAGTCGACCGACTCGAGGTCGCGTGGTCAGATCTTCGTCATCTTCGCGTTCCTGCTCACGATCCTCATCGGCTTCTCCGCCATGGTCGTCGACATCGCCTGGATCTGGGCGAACGAGCTGAAGGTCCAGCGCGCTGCGGACGCGGCGGCCCTGGCTGGAGTCGTCCACCTTCCCGGACAGGTCGCGCTGGCCGAGGGGGATGCATGGGACGAGGCCCGCAAGAACGGGTACCGGAACGGCTTCGACGGCGTGGTCGTCACCCCGGGCCAGGATCCGGGTAACGCTCGGCGCATGACGGTGCGGATCTCCGCACCGGTCGACACCTTCTTCATCGGCATCTTCGGAATCGATCAGGTGACGGTCATCAGGGAGGCCAAGGCCGACTACGTCCTCCCCGTTCCGATGGGAAGCCCGTTGAACTACTACGGCGTGGGCGACTTCCGAACGGTGGTGGCCGGCTCGGCCGCTACGACCGGCCATCGTGCGCCGACGACCAGGACGAGCCCGAACGGCTGGACCACGCCGAGACGGCGCGGAGGTCGACGGCGGAACGACGCATGCGAATGACGACGATGGCGAGCAGCAGGGCTACGACAACTTCGGGTTCTCGATCCCGAGCGGATCGACCATCGCCGGCATCCAGGTCCGTGTCGACGCTCGCTCGACCGATACCAGCGGCTGCACGCTCGGCGTGGCGCTCAGCTGGAACAACGGCGGAAGCTGGACGACCAACAAGACACAGCCCCTGACCGGGGCCTTCGTGACCTCGTTCCTGGGCAGTGCCACGGATACGTGGGGGCGCGCCTGGACGGCCGGTGAGTTCGCAAACGGCAGCTTCGCGGTCCGGGTCACCGACCTGGATCCCGGGTCAGCCTGCACGGATAGTGCTCGCACCGACCTGGACTTCCTCACGGTGAACGTGCACTACACCGGACCGGCCTCGACGCAGTCCCGCCAGGTCATGGCGCCCAACGGCTCGCCGCTGTGCGCCGCCGCGAACTGCTCGCAGGGCTTCTGGGGTGCGATCGAGGGCCAGGGCAGCAACCGTTCGACCGGCGATGCGTACGCGACCGGATACAACGGGAGCCCGACGCTCAACGCGGACTACAAGCCCGAAGGGTACGACTACACGATCGAGCTGCCATCCGGCGGGGCGGTGCACATCTACGACCCGACCTTCTGCGCCACGTCCGACGGTCCCGGTGGCGGCCACTTCGGCACCGGCGACCACTGGCTCGGGACAGCGACACCGGTCTCGACGTACTACAGGCTGTGGAACACCAACGGCACGGTGATCCAGGGCGACGACACGCTGGTCACCACCTCGGGATCGCTCTTCGTGAACGAGAACCAGGCGGACCTGCTCACCGGCTCGAACTTCAGTGACGGCGGCGAACCGACCAGTCCCGCGAACTGCAGCGAGGGCGCCATCACGAACCCCGCCCTGGGCGGCTACTACCACAACCGCTGGTGGCAGCTGGCGAGCGGCCTCGCCGGGGGCAACTATCGGCTCCAGGTGACGACCACCGACCCCGCGGCCCCGGCCGGGAACTGGGACGAGACGTTCGAGAACATGTGGTCGATCTTCGTCGACGGCGGTTCGGAGCCGCGCATCTACGGTTCGGGCCGCATGGTCTCGTACGCGAACATCGAGGCCGGCCAGCAGAACTTCTACCTCGCGCAGATCGACCGGCAGCAGGGTGCGGGCAAGACCGTCGAGATCCGCCTCTTCGACCCCGGAGACGTGGGCCAGAAGGCATGGATGGAGCTGCTCAGCCCGGATGGCAACTCGTACGACCCGGTGACGTTCAGCTACAACGCCGATAACGGCCGGTCAGGGAACAACGTGACATGCATCCAGACCTTCGGCGGCAGCGGTCCCTCCGCCCCGGCCGGATGCACGAACCTCACGAGTGGTGGGAGCCTCTACCAGAACTCGTGGATCACGATCAACGTTCCGCTCGACCCCTCGTACGGCGCCTCCGGACTCACCCCATCCGGCGAGACGGAATCGGGATGGTGGAAGGTTCGCTACACCGTCAACAGCGGCAACGATACGACGACCTGGGAGGTCAGCATCCGGGGGAACCCCGTCCGGCTCGTCGTCCCGTAGGACGGTTCCTCTAGCCCGCGACCTCGTGCAGGCGTAGCTCGTCGCCGATCTGCGTCCCGCTATCCCGGATGGCATCGACGGGCAGCTCCAGACAATCCCGAGCGCCACGAGCCCACCACACCACGCGCCACGGCCGGAGGTCGGGCACGACCTTCGTGACCCGGCCGTCCGCGGCGACGAAGACCGCGTCGATCGCGAAGCGCATGAAGAACATGTGGATCGACGGCGAGCGCTCGATCCAGAGGCCCTCGCCGTCGGGGAGGCCGTCGCGGCCGAGCAATCCGACCGTGCGGTCGCGCAAGCTGCGCGCGACGCGGACCCGCCCGGCGACGACGGTGCCACGGGTGACGTTCTCGACGCGCACGAGCTCGCTCATCGGCGCACAGCCTAGCGATCGGGAAGGCAGCGCCGAAGGCGCCGACGGCGGCAGGACCTAGGTCCCGGTGCGAGCGAGCATCGGTACCGGGCACCTGCAAGGTGTTCTGCAAGGTCCGATCGCTAGATTGCGCTCGATGACATTTCTCTCGCGTCCGACCCCGCGCAGCCACCCCGTCCGAGCCGGAGGTGGCTGCGTCCTCGCGCGGCCAGACGATGGTCGAGGTCGGCCTCGTCCTGCCGATCTTCATCCTGACCCTGATCGCCATCCTCGAGTTCGGATACTGCGCCGCCGTGAACTCGGCAGTCGAAACCGCGAGCCGTGAGGGTGCGCGATTCGGCTCGATCGATCGACGATCCGTGCCGGCCCCACTCCGCCGAACTACGCTCAACTGCGACGAGATTCGCGGCGCAAGCCGAGGACCTTGCGCGGTCCGCTGGTCGACCTGAGCGGAGATGATCGACGATCACCTACGACGCGAAACGGCACACAGGTATGCCGCGTGCCCATCGGTGACTGCCAGCTCGATTCAGCGGTGGGATCGCGTCGTGGTCACGGTCGAACACGACTACAGCCCGTTGACGCCGCTCATGGAAGTCGCTCATCGGCAGTTTCGACGATCGACTCCATCGATCGCAGGAGCATCGTGAAGTGATCGCCGCGTGGCTACGGCGCTGGCGCCGAGCAGAGTCGTCGGGCCAGGCGCTCGTTGAGACGGCGCATGATCATGTCGCTGCATCCTGTTCATGGCGCTCGCGACGTTCGACCTCGGCCGCGGCATCGCGGCGCACCTGGCGCTCCGAGGAGGCGACGCAGGAGGGTTCGCTCTTCGCGGGTCACCGCCGGTACAGCACGACGGTCTCGCCCGACCCGAACACGCCGGTAAGCCCTGCTGACGTCCAGGCTCGCGTTCAGAGGCACGTCGGACGCCGAGTCTGTGATGAACGCCACCGTGACGGTCACCTGTGTGAAGACACCCGCTCCCGGCCACGTCACCGTCGAAAGCACCTATGACCTTCCGCTCTCGCGCCCGTTGCGGATTCATCTTCTTCGGACCCGACCTTCGAACTCACGGTGGACGCGAAGACGCCCATCATCAGAGGAACATGCCCATGACCGCCCAGCTCGGCTCCGATCAGCCGGCGCCTGACCGCGCTCTTCGCGAGCCGCTACCACCGGTCCGAGGACGGCATCACCCTGGCGATCTTCGCGATCGCCCTCGTCGTCCTCCTCGGCGATGATCGCACTCGGAATCGACGGGAGCCGCATCTACGACGAGCGACGCCGCGCGCAGAACGCAGCGGACAACGCCGCCATCGCGGCTGCCTAGGCATCGTGCGGCGGCGCATCGCGTTGGCGTGCCGCTCCAGACCTGCCGGCTTGCTCTCCGCGGATGCAGAACGGCTACGACAACGATGGCGCGGTCAAACACCGTCACGATCGCTCGCGCCGTTGGCTCATTGCCCGCCGACCACAAGTACCAGGCATCAGTTCGGACGACCATCGATACGACCTTCGGCGCGCGTCCTTGGCGAGTCGGCCCTGACGACCACCACGACGGCCACCGCGCAGGCCACCGGATGTGGTGCTGGCGGCGGTGGTGGGCTCTCGCATGCGATCTATGGCGGCGGTCCGTGCACGTCCGGGAAGGGGCTGCGCCTGGCGGGCTCGGACATGACCGTCATCGGTGGCATGCACACGAACGGAAGCACGCCAACACAGCGGGTCGAACTCCGAGTACGGGAACACGACGGCTCCGGTCGATCCCTACACGTACGGGATCAGCTCGGGCAGCTCCTTCAACTTCCCGACCAACCACTTCGAGATGAATCCACCCCAGCACACCGGCCCCAAGGTCCCGACATGGCCGACGGGGTGGGCCCCGGCCGACGCCGATACGCTGCGCAGCGCAGTACCTCGCGTTCGTGGACAACACCGGCCTGCCATCGACGATTCGCAACAAGACCGACTCGAAGGACTTGACCATCACACAGGGACGGCGTCTGGTACTACACGCGGGACCGACGAAGTTGACGATCAAGGGCGTCCACGGGCCAACGCGAAGATCGTCATCGTGGCCAACGGTCCGGTCAAGATCGTCTGGGACGTTGACAACGCCGACATCGTGCGCCATTCGAGCACGCAGTCCCTCCCGCGGCAGGACATCCTGATGCTGTCGAACGGTCAGCCACAGCCCGGCTGACAAGGGGTGCGACGAGTTCTCGATCGAGCCTGGGGAAGCAACGACCTGGACTGGACCGGCATCCTCTGGGCGCCGCGAGGCCTGGTCTCGATCGAGCGACGGCGGGATCAGCAACGCCAACCCGTCGAACGGGTTCGGAGCGATCGTCGTCGTACGCGACGAGGATCGACGGGTCAACCGTCACGATCAACTTCGACCGGCAGCCTGGCGACGACCGGTGACGAATCCGGACGTCGTCATCATCGAATAGGCGGGCTCCAGACCGGGAACCTGAGGTCGGCTCTCATGAGCCGGGCTCGGCTCCGAGGATTCAGCGGGGATGGTGACGACGCACCGTCGTTCCGCTCCCGAGCTGGCTGTCGAGATCGTGATCGTCGCCGCCCATCGCCTGCATGAGGCCGCGGGCGGCGTAGAGCCCGATGCCGCTGCCATCCGGCGCCAGCCGCCGGGCGTCCGCGGACCGATAGAACTGCTCGAAGGCCCGTTCCCGAGTCGTCGCGTCCATCCCGGTCCCGCTGTCCCTGACCGCGATCGACATGCGGTCGCCATCCGGCTCGACCGAGACCCCGACGGCAGACCCCGCCGGGCTGTACTTCACGGCGTTGTCGAGCACCGCCCAGAGCACCTGCTCGACGCGATCCGGATCGCCGATGGCGAGCTGCGAGGGTCCGTCGACGACGAGCTCGAACGGCCGATCGGCACGGAGCGCACGCCAGGTCCGCTCGATGAGCGGACGAACGGCGAAGACCTCCTGCACCGGATTGACCGCGCCGGCCTCGAGGCGTGACGCGACGAGGAGCTGGCTGACCATGCGCCGCAGCCGTTCGGCCTGGTGCGCGATCGAGTCGAGGTCCGCGTGCGCGTCGTCAGGCAGGCCCGCGTTTGCCTGGAGCTCGACGGCCAGCGCCCCGATCGAGGTGAGCGGCGTCTGGAGATCGTGCGTGACCCCGCGCAGGAAGTCGGCCTGGACGGCGGCGAGCCGATTGAGCTCATCGGTCTGCGCCTGGAGCCGCGCGTAGAGCAGCGAGTGCTCGATGGCGGCCTCCGCGTGTTGACCGATGAGGAGCAGAAGGTCCAGCTCCGACCGGCTCGGGGCCGCGCGGCCCTCCCACGGCGCGTAGAGGATCGCCTGGGCACCGTTCTCGACGACGACGTCGACGACCGCGAACGCGCCCCACGGGCCTTCGACCCTCCGCGCGTCGGCGTCGTGGGACGCGGTCGGCGGCCCATCGCTCGAGGTCGCCGATCGGCGCCACCGCGGCCTCGCCGTCGGTGTCGGACGGCGAGTAGATGCCGACCGGCAGGAGCTCCGGCAGCGACGAGGTCAGCACCGCGCATCGCCAGGTCGGGTCGCGCATGACCGTGACGACCGACTCGACGAGCGCGAGGACCACCCCGCGCGGCGCCTGGTCGATCGCCATCTCGCGTGACACGCGCGCGAGCGTCCCGACCTGCCGGTTGCGCTCGTCCAGGGACGATGCGAGGGAGCGGTAGGCATCATCGCGCGCGGCGCCCGCATCGGGGTCGCCGCGCTGAGCGAGCGAGAGGAGCGAGCGCACGTCCTCGTTGATCGAGCGGGCGTAGACACCGGCCAGCACCGCCGCCCAGACGATCGACCCGACCATGACGAAGAGCGCGACGAGGTCCGGATTCGCCTCGGACAGGACCGTATCGGTCAGCAGCAGCGCGCCGACCAGCAGGAGCAGCGGCGGCAGGACCGCGAGCAGCAATCCCAGGAAGGCGCGAAGCCAGAGACCGTTACCCGGCATCGCGCCGCGTCAGGCGCGGGCGGCGGCGGTCGCCCGGCCCGAGTGCAGCCGGTAGCCGACCCCGCGTTCGGTGAGCAGGAAGCGCGGCCGATCCGGGTCGGCCTCCAGCTTGCGCCGCAGGCGCCGGACGGTGACCCACAGGTACGAGGGGTCGGCGCCGTCCGCATCGGTCCAGACGCGGTCGAGGAGCTCATCCGTGCGGACGACCTGGTCGAGCGAGGAGCCGAGGACGGACAGCAGCCGAGCCTCTGTCGGCGTCAGCTGGTGCGACCCGACCGGGGTGGTCAGGCGGCGGGCTGCCAGGTCGACCTCGACGTCGCCCCCGTCGAGGCTCAGGAGCGGGCTGCCGACGGCGGCCCGGCGCATGACGCGCTGGATCCGCGCCACCAGCTCGTCGGGGTCGAAGGGCTTGGTGACGTAGTCCTCCGCGTAGAGCTCGAGGGCGCTGACCTTCGCCTCGGCCGCGTCCACCGCCGACAGGACGATGATCGGCAGGTCGGCGATCTGCTTCACCCGGCGCGCCAGCTCGAAGCCATCCATCTCCGGCATCATCAGGTCGATCACCAGCAGCGCCGGCCAGCCCGCCTCGAGCTGCCGGAGCGCCGCCGTTCCCGAGAGCGCGGTGCGGACGTCGTAGCCGGCCCGCTCGACGCGGCGCGAGAGGACCGAGAGCAGCGTGCGGTCGTCGTCGACCAGGAGGACGGCCGGACGAACCGGCGGATGCACCGGCTAGATTCCCAGCCCGCCGCCCATGACGGTCACGATCGCCGGCCCGAGGATCACGATGAAGATCGTCGGGAAGATGCAGCCGACCATCGGGAACAGCATCTTGACCGGTGCCTTGGCGGCGGCCTCCTCGGCGCGCTGGCGGCGCTCGATGCGCAGCTGGTTCGACTGGATCTGGAGGACCTTGGCGATCGGCACGCCGAGCTGCTCGGCCTGGACGATGGCGCCGATGAAGTTGCTCACCGGCTGTGAGTCGGCGCGCGCGGCGACGTCGCGGAGGGCCTCCCGGCGGGCGCGGCCCATCCGCACTTCCGCCATGGCCTGGCGGAACTCGTCGATCAGCGGGCCCTCCATCTTCTCGACCACCTTGGCCAGCGCGGCGTCGAAGCCGAGCCCGGCCTCCACGCTGATCGTGAGCAGGTCGAGCGCGTCGGGCAGCTGGAGCATCATCGCCTCGCCGCGCGCCCGGATCTTGCGGCCGAGCCAGAACTCCGGAGCGATGTACCCGACGGCGCCTCCGATGAGCGCGACGAACAATCGCGGCGGGGAAGGCCTGGGTGATCAGCAGCCCGAGCAGGAACCCGAGGATCGCGAAGCCGATCAGGCTCAGCAGCTTCACGCCGACCCAATCGGCGCCCCGGAGGCCGCCGGGGTAGCCGGCCTTCTCGAGCTTCGCGTCGATCCCGGCGATCATGCCGCCCTCCTGGCGCCGGCTGCCGACACGGGAGAGGCGCTGGATGAGCGGGCGAACGACGCGCTCGTAGAACGGCTGATTGAGCTCGATCTCCTCCAGCGACTTGGACTGGACGACGAGCTGGCTGAGACGTGCCTGAACGGCATCCTCGGATGGCCGTGCAGCGATCCCGTAGGTGAGGAGGAGGACGGCGGCGGCTGCCAGCACGGCGATGAGGAGCTCGGGGGTGATCATCAGGCTAGACCTTGATATCGACGATGCGGCGAATGAACAGGAATCCGATGCCCATGCTGATCAATCCGACGATGAAGAACACGACGCCCATCGGCAACCCGGCCAGCTCGGGCGGCTTCTCGAACATGACCGTGATGTAGTCCGGGCTGATGACGAACAGGACGCCGGCGAGACCGATGGGCAGGAGCGTGATGACGTAGCCGCTGTAGCGCGCCATGGCGGTCAGCGTGTGGATCTCGCCATGGATGCGCATCCGCTCGCGAATGGTATGGGCGATGGCGTCGAGGACGGTGGCGAGGTTGCCGCCGACCGTGCTCTGGATCTGGATGGCGGTGACCATGAGCTCGAGGTCCTCCGAGGCGACGCGACGGACGAGGTTGTTGAGCGCGGGCTGAAGCGCGAGGCCGAGCTGCATCTCGCGGACGACGCGCTCGAACTCCTCACTGATCGGCGGACGCGCCTCGCGGGTGACGAGCTCGATGCCCTGGAGGAACGACGAGCCCGCGCGCAGCGAGTTCGCGAGCAGCGTGATCGTCCCGGGCAGCTGCTCGTTGAAGAGGCGCAGGCGCTTCGCCTGCCGTCGCTTGAGATACAGGCGCGGCGCCCACAGGCCGAGGAGGAAGATGACGGCAAGGGCGGCCGGATTCCTGAAGCCCGGCAGCACGATGCCCAGGATGAACGCCGACGAACACGAAGCCGATGGGCGTGATCGCCCAGAAGATCAGGAACTCGGCGGGACGCATCTTGAGGTCGGCACGCGCAAGGTCCGTTGCCAGGCGCGTGCTCAGGTCCTGGCGCTCGATGACGCGCGAGAGCCCGGCCACGACGGCCGATTCCGAGGCGCCATCCCCTGAGTCGGACCCATCGTCCTCCTTGCCCGATGCGTACCGTTCGAGGCGCGCGGAGACGCCTCCTCCTCCCGCGCTCATGGCGATGCCGACGGTGATCACCAGGATGGCGATCGCCGCGATGCCGGCGATGAGGAAGCGGAAGCATGGTCACGGGCGGTGATCCTCTGGCTTAGAACGGGGTGCCGAAGATGTTCGGCGCAAGGTGGACGCCCATCGTCTCGAAGCGCTCGACGAAGTGCGGTCGGATGCCGGTCGGCTTGAGCCGCCCCTGGATCCGGCCCTCGCTCACGCCGGTCTGCTCGAAGACGAAGACGTCCTGCATGACGATGACGTCGCCTTCCATGCCCTGGACCTCGGTGATGTTCACGATCTTACGCGTGCCATCCTTGAGGCGGTTCTGGTGGACGATGAGATCGACCGCGGAGCTGATCTGCTCGCGGATGGCGCGCAGCGGCAGGTCCATTCCGGCCATCAGCACCATCGTCTCGAGTCGGCTCAGCATGTCGCGCGGCGTGTTGGCGTGGCCCGTGGACATCGAGCCGTCGTGACCCGTGTTCATGGCCTGGAGCATGTCCAGCGCCTCGGCGGAGCGGCACTCGCCGACCACGATCCGGTCGGGCCGCATGCGCAGCGCGTTGCGCACGAGCTCCCGGATCGGGACGGCGCCCTTGCCCTCGATGTTCGAGGGGCGTGCCTCGAGGGTGACCACGTGCTCCTGCCGCAGCTGGAGCTCTGCCGCGTCCTCGATCGTCACGATCCGCTCGTCATCGGGAATGAACGAGCTCAGGATGTTGAGCATCGTCGTCTTGCCGGAGCCGGTGCCGCCGGAGACGAAGACGTTGAGTCGCGCCTTCACGCAGGCCTCGAGGAACTCGAACATCTCCGGCGTCGAGGTCCCGAAGCGCACGAGGTCGTCGACCGTGTACGGCGTCGCGGAGAACTTCCGGATCGTGATGACCGGGCCGACGAGGCTCAGCGGCGGGATGATCGCGTTCACGCGCGAGCCGTCTGCCAGGCGCGCGTCGACCATCGGGCTCGACTCGTCAACGCGACGGCCGATCGGCGCGATGATGCGCTGGATGATCTTCATCACGTGCTCGTCGTTCTGGAACGTCACGTTCGTGAGCTCCAGCTTGCCGTCACGCTCGATGTAGACCTGCTGGGGCCCGTTGACCATCACCTCGGTGAGGGTCTCGTCGCGCAGGAGCGGCTCGAGCGGCCCGAGGCCAAGGATCTCGTCGGTGATCTGCTCGAGCATCCGCACGCGCTCGGCGCGGGTGAGGGCCAGGCCCTCCTCGTCGGCGATCTTCCCGAAGAGCTCTTCGATCTGGCGCCGGACCTCGACCTGGTTGGTGAGGTCGAGCTTCGGGTCCAGCTCGTTGATGAGCCGGTTCTGGACGCGGAACTTCGCCTCACGGAATGACTCGCGCGCCGGCATCGCAGCGGAGAAGCGCGAGGCCACTCCGGCCCCAGTCGGCGCCGGCGGAGCGGGCGGCGGCGGGGTTCCGGCAACTGGCGGGCTCGGCGGCTGCTCGGCGCCTCCCTCGGGAGTCGGGGTCGGCGCGGCCGGCAAGGCCGGCGTGGCCTGGCCCTCGGCGGCGGGTCGAGCCCGCTCGATACGCTTCAACAGAGACATGCGGCGTCCTTCCTCAGCGGCGTGCGAAGAGTCCGCGCTTCGCGGACTTATCGGTCTTGGAAACAGCGGAACCCGCGCCGGCGATCGTGCGAGCGAGGGCGGTGATGTCGCGCGACAGCGGCGACTCGGGATGGGAGATGACGAAGGGCACGCCACGATTGACCGCAAGCACGGCCAGGCGGCCATCGGAGACGATCGAGCCATCGATCGGGCGGCGGATCGAGGCCTCCACGTCACCGATGCGGATGCCCTGGGCGGCATCCGAGCGGTTGATCACCAGCCGGAGCTTCGATCGCTCGTAGTCGAGCTGGTCGGCGACCTCCAGGAAGAGGCGCACGTTCTTGATGGTCGTGATCTCGAGGGCGGCGACGACGAGGATCTGGTCGGCCGCGTCGAGCACGCCGAGCGAGTGGTCGTTGAGCCCTGACGGCAGGTCGACGACGACCCAGTCGTTCGTCTCGCGCAGCATGTCGATCATCTTGCGCAGGAAGGCCGACGTCACGAGGTCCGCGCCCTCCGGGGACGGAGGGGCCAGGAGGACCCGGATGCCGGTCGAGTGGTCGATCATGACCGACTCGAGGATGTCGCGATCGGGCTCGCCGCCCTCGACGGCGTCAAGCATCGAGCGGTTCTTCGGGTTCAGGTTGAGGAGGACGCCGACGTCACCGAACTGGAGGTTGGCGTCCACCAGCGCCACCCTCTGGTCGGTCTCGCGGCGCAGCGCCAGGGCGAGGTTCGTGGCGATCGTCGTCCGGCCCGCTCCACCCTTCGGCGAGAAGACGGCGATGACCTGGTGCTCCTCGACGTTGTCGTCGCCCGACCCCGAGGACGGGGCGGCAGCCTCGCGAGTCGCCTGGATCTGCTCGCGACGCACGAGCTCGCGCTCGTGGACGCGCTTGATCGAGGTCGCGAACTCGTCGCCGCTGAACGGCTTGACGAGGAACTCCCTCGCCCCGGCCAGCATGGCCCGCTTGAGGTGCTCGGCCTCGCCGTGCACGCTCATCATGATCACCGGGCTGTACGGCAGCCGCTGCGAGATGATCTCCGCAGTGGCGATGCCGTCCATGCCGGGCATGTTGATGTCCATGACGATGACGTCCGGGCGGAGATCCATGGCCATCTGGATCGCCTCCTCGCCGGAGGAGGCGGTCCCGGCCACGTCGATCTCGCGCTCCAGCCCGAGGAGGCGCGACAGGTGGTCGCGCGTCTCCGGGATGTCGTCGACGATCAGGACTTTGATCATGCTCGGTGCTCCGAACGCCTCAGTCTGCGCTTCGCGGACTACGGCGCGGGCTCTTCCTCGTTCAGCTGCTCGACGATGCCGGGGATGCGGAGGCCGAACTCCTCGACCACCTGGTCGATCGTGATCCCGAGGGTGTCCTCGGTCTCGTCGTCCTCCGGATGGCGGACCACGACCGAGAGCGAGCCGTTCTCGGAAACGTCGCGCTGTGCGAAGCGCATCAGCTCGGCGTCCTGCGCGCTGCCGGCGAAGACGATGACCACGCTCTCGATGACTGGCACGGCCTGCACGTCGTTCTCGTCGACGACCCCGTCGTTGTTCGTGTCCTGCGGCTCCTGCTGGACGGCTCGGGTCGCGCTCACGTAGATGACCCGCTTGTCCTGGAGGATGGCCTTGACCGTCCGCTGGTTGTCGAGGCCGGCGACCGGCTCGAACCGCTGCGGGGCGTTGGGATCCGTGTTGGCGATGGAGTCCGCGGTCTCCTGGAGGACGGTCACATCGTCGGTCACGACGATGTCGACGGTGTCGCCCGGCTTGACCAGGAAGTCGAGGCCACCAACCCGCTCCACCTGGAACGAGACGGCCTTCTCGCCCGGATTCAGGAGCGCCTGGATGTTCACGAGCAGCGGGTTGCCGAGCCCGATGGCCTCGGCGGTGAGCTGCGAGCTGGCGGGAACCGCAAAGACGGCGGGCTGCCCGGCGACCTGCGACGGATCCGACAGCGGCGTCTGCGGCGACGGCTGCCGGCTGCACCTCGACCGCTTCGACCTTGTCGGGAGTGACCTCCTCACCGATGTCGATGTCCTCGGTGGCAACGAGCACCGTCACGGTCTGCTCGGCCTCGGGGGCCTCGGTGTCGCGCTGGTTGAGAAGAATGACGATAGCCACGAATGCCAGCACGGCCAGAAGGAGTCCGACCAGGATGACGAGGCGATTCGATCGCTTCACGAAAGTTCACCTTTAGCTCGGGTGGATGAGAACAAGGATGAGGCGCCAGCAGTGCACGGGTTGTGACTGCGGTCAACAGTCTACGCACGAGGAGCATATCCCTACGACTGAACTTGTTGGCTACCCGGGTGGCAGTACCACTCTCCCCTAGCCGGGCAAGAAGAGAGGCCCCGCCACCGATGTGGCGGGGCCTCTTGTGGCTGCGAACGGAGTGCTAGGCGGCCTCGAGGGTGTCGCCGACCTCCTGGAAGATGCCCGAGACGATCGGACCCAGGAAGAGCAGCGCGACGATCACGATGATCGCGAGGAGGGCGAGAAGCAGGCCGTACTCCACGAGGGTCTGGCCGTCCTCGTCCTCACGCTGGAAGCTGAGCGAGGAGAGTGCTGATGAAGTGCTTGACCATTTGGAAGCGTTACCTCCTTTCTCGAGGATTTGCGACGCAACGTTGACCGTGGGAACGGTGAGTTGCTATGGCCGGATGGTCCGGGTGGAGGGAGAACGTGAGGCCCCCGGGCCACGAGGGCTCCGGAGGCCTCACGGTGCAGTGCCTAGGCCGCCGCGTCGAGCGTGTCGCCGACGTCCTGGAAGATGCCCGAGACGATGGGACCCAGGAAGAGCAGCGCGACGATCACGATGATCGCCAGGAGGGCGAGAAGCAGGCCGTACTCCACGAGGGTCTGGCCGTCCTCATCCTCGCGCTGGAAGCGAACGAGAAGAGTGCTGATGAAGTGCTTGATCATTAGCTGGTGATACCTCCTTTCCGAAGAAGATTGCGTGCGCAGCGTAGAAACCGTACACGACGAATGGTATGGCCGGATGGTCCTACCCGTGCGCAACGCGTGGCGTACCTTGCGGTACGTGCAGTTTGGTGTCAAGACTGACATGACCTCGCCAAACGAACGAGAGCCGCCCGTTGAGGGCGGCTCTCGTGCACCGGAGGAGGAGACCCGGGGATCGAGTCGATCCCCTTAGGATGAACGCCGACCCGGATACCCAGGCCGCCGTTCATGCACCGTATCCTCGAGAGCGTGCGGTCGAAATGGTCCTCATGTACCGAAACGCCGGGGACCTCCGGCGATCGCTCAGTCCTCCGGGATCTTGATCCAGCCCTGGCGCATCGCGTAGACGACGGCCTGCGTGCGGTCGTTGACCGACAGCTTGCGCAGGATCGAGCTCATGTGGTTCTTGACCGTCTGCTCGCTGATGGACAGCGCGTAGGCGACCTGCTTGTTCGTCATGCCCTGGGCGATGTTGTCCAGGATCTCGACCTCACGCGGCGACAGCGGCGCGAAGATCGGCTGCGCCTCCGCGCCGTAGACGGCCAGCTCGCGGAACTCCTTGAGCACCCGCGACGCGACCGCCGGCTTGGCGAAGACCTTGTCGTTGATGAGGTACTCGCCCGATCGGACGCGACGAATGATCGCGATCAGGTCGGTCGGGTCGATGTCCTTGAGGACGTATGCCGCGGCGCCGGCCTTGATGGCGTCGAAGAGCTGGTCCTCGTCGTCGTTGCTGGCGAGCACGATGACGCCGGTGTGCGGCAGCTCGCGCTTCAGGCGCTGGGTCGTCTCGATGCCGTTCGGGGCCGGCAGGCCGAGGTCCATGAGGACCACGTCCGGCGTCAGCTCCTCGACCGTGGCGAGCGCCTCGCGCCCGGTGCCGGCCTCGCCGACGACCTCGATGTCGTTCTCCAGCTCCAGGATCTGACGCACGCCACGCCGGAACAGCGTGTGGCCGTCGACGATGACGACGCGCGTCTTCCCGGCGCGACGATCGCCGCCCTTGCGGCGCTCGTCCACCTTGACTTCGGTATCCACCATCGGGTGCTCCTCCTCCTTACCGTGCATCTGTGCCCTGCTCCGGCAGCCGCAGCAGGATCCGCGTGCCTTCGCCCTGGCGTGACTCGATGTGCAGCTGGGCTCCCATCAGCTCTGCGCGCTCGCGCATGAACTGCAGCCCGAAGTTCTGGCTGGCACGTGACGCGACCCGCATCAGGTCGAACCCACGGCCGTTGTCGGCGATCACGAGCGTGTCTCCCTCGAGACCGATGGAGATGCGCGTGGCCGCCGCATGCTTGCGGACGTTCTGAAGTGACTCCTGCAGGATCCGCAGGACCGATGCGCGCGCCGCCGGCGTGAGGCGCTCGTCGATCCCGTCGACGCTCACCTCGACCTCGATGGCGTGCCGCTGCTGGAGCTGGCGCGCCCGATCGGCGATCGCCGCAGCGAGCCCGACGTCGACGACCGGCGGCCGCAGGTCGATGATCAGGGAGCGGACCTCGTCCAGCCCGTTGCGGAGCATGTCGCGCAGGAACGCCAGCTCGGCGTGCTCCGCAGGGTCGTGGGGCTCGAGGATCCGGTCCAGGTACTCGACCTGGAAGATCGCGTTGGTCAGGACCTGCGCCGGGCCGTCGTGAATGTCCTCCGCCATGCGCTGGCGCTCGCCTTCCTGCGCCTGGACGATTCGCAGGCTCAGGGCGGCCGGCGAGTCGTCGGCCATCGGTCCGGGCTCGTCGACCGATTCGTCGGTCGACTCCAGGTAGCTCCACAGCAGGTCGAGCTGGCGGGCGACGAGGTCGAGCCGCTTCAGCCTGGCCTGGAGCCCGGCCAGCTCGCGGCCGCGTTGCTCGTACTCGGCGCGCAGCGCATCGGTCCCGACCGGCCGGAGTGCTTCACCTCGGCGGTCGAGGCGCGTCGCGGAGCCGCATCCACTGCTCGAGGTCCCGGCGATACTGATCGCGGAGCTGCTCGGCCAGCTCGTGCAGCCGGCGCGAGTCACCGCGGAGGCTCTCCGTGGCCTGTTCGCCGATGCGGTCGAAGCGGGCGCCGGTCGTCCCGGTCGCCGGATCGTGCGCCATGACTCCCCTTGAGTACGGGGTCCGGCGTAGTACCGGACCAGGCAACCATCCTGTCGGCGCACTGTGCATCCGGACAACAGTACTTTGGGAACCGGAAGTACTAGGCGGCTGATTGACGCGTGCTTGGAG
>CAWGIY010000002.1:0-649653 GCA_963822845.1 uncultured Chloroflexia bacterium
CGCGTTTGACCGAACGGGTTAGTCGCGCACCCACAGGACCGAGCGGTCGTCCTCGTAGACGACGCGCCAGCCGCCGGCCGTGGCGAGCCACTCGTTCAGCGGGTACTCCGGGCGGAGCAGCGCGGCGTCGATCGAGGCCTCGTCCAGCAGGGATGTCGGGTCGGATGCGAGCGTCAGCGCCGCCGCGTAGCGCTGGATCGGCTCGTTGCCGTAGACGTCCGAGCGGCCGTCGATGTACGCCTTCGCGGATGGCAGCCGGCGCGACAGGTAGCCGCCCCAGGCGTAGGTGTTGAAGATGCGGGCATCGGGCCGGTTCGTCTCCAGCCACGCCGCCGCACCGGCCGGGATCGAGAGGTCGATCGCCGGCGCCTGGCTCGCCGGCGCGGCCCGTGCCGTTGCGATCCCCACGCCCAGCACCGCGACGACGACGAGCAGCGCGGCGTTGATGCGCCTCCGCATCGGCGCCGAGGGAGTCCGCGACCATCGCTCGACGAGCGGACGGGTCGCCTCGCCGAGCCGAGACTCGGCGACGAGCGGCGTGAGATGCACGGCCGCGAGCGCCGCACCGATGGGTCCGAGGAAGAGGACGAAGCGAACCGCGTACAGCGTCAGGACGCTGAGGCCGATGGCCCACAGGAGGTCCGCCGTCCGCATCCGGCGCCACGCGAGCCCGACGGTGATCGCGGTGATCACCACCGCGGCGATCGCCACCTGGCCCTCGAAGCTGGCGAGATTGGGCGGCGACCACTCGACGAGGAAGTCGCGGTGCGCGTCGATGCTCGCGGTGCGGAACGGGTAGAGGTAGATCTCCAGGCCGCTCGGGTTGAGGACGAGCGCCGCGGCCGCGGCCAGGAGTGAGCCCGCGAGCGTCGCGATCGCCCGCGGGGCGAGTGCCGCCGGCTTGCGACGGATCCATCGGTCCGCCCCCTCGCCGACGACGACCGCTCCCCCGAGGAGGAAGAGCATGACCCAGCCGGCGTGCAGGTTGACCCACAGCACGGCGATCGGCACGAGGGCGAGCGCGACGGCCGGGCGCGGCCGGCGCAGGTACCACCACAGGACCCAGACCGTCGCGGCGGCCATCAGCAGGTCGATGGTCTGGACCCGGATGCCGATGATCGGCCCGGCCGCGACGAGGCCCGCGCTCAGCCACAGGATGCGGCTCAGCCAACCAGTGGCCGGTGATCGCAATCCGACGGCGATCCAGAGCAGGACGAATGCACCCACGACGACGAGCGCGAACGCCAGCGACAGCCAGGCGACGCCCCACTCGCCGGCGTTGAACAGCACCGCCATGCCGACGTTGCTGGCCCAGTCCTGGCTCGTCCAGGCGAATCCGTCACCCGCGATCGTCCAGGTGTTCGTGTCCGGCACGCGGCCGGTCGCCAGGATCTCCTCGCCGGCGTGGATGTGCCACCACGCGTCGCCATCGGCCATCGGGAGGGTGGCCCTCGGCAGGACGAGCACGGCGAAGAAGGCGACGATGGCGACGGCGGCGAGGCTCATGGCACCACGGCGAAGATCCGCACGTTCTCCGTCTCGAACGCGGGCTCCGTCTCGAGGAAGTCGGCGCGATTGCCCTCCGCGTCGACGGCGTTCCCACCCTCCCAGAGGCCGAGCGGCGCCCGCAGCTCGTTGGCCTGCTGCGAGACGACGACCCACTCGACGTCGTACGCGCGGACCGCCTCCTCGATGACGGGGAACGGGTCGTACGGGAAGGCGACCGCCGGATTCCCGCTGATCAGGTTCAGGGCCGAGGCCTCGCGGTACATCACGACGTCATCGGTCAGGCCGTTCTCGACGAAGAAGGAAGCGGCCGCCTCGTCGCGCTCCCGGCCCTGGACCCAGCCCTCGTACAGGCTGAGCGATCCGAGCACCGAGAGGACGATCGCGGCCAGCACCCCCACCCCGGCGAGGAACGCGTGCGTTCGCGGGCGGCGAAGGAAGGGCCAGAAGCGGCCGATGGCGGTCGCGGTCGGCGGCAGTCCCGCCAGCGCCAGCGGGAGCGCGAAGCCGAGCCAGGCCGGGGCGGAGTGGTACCACGCGCTCTGTGGCGCGTGGAAGGTGAAGAGGCCGGCCATGAGCACGACGAGCGCGACGAAGTACACGTAGAACGGCGCGAGGTCCGGGCGCCTGCGGAAGAACCAGAGGCCACCCACGAACGAGATGACGAGGAATCCACCCATCAGCACGAGCGTGCGCCCGGCGATCACGCCGAGCGTCGAGATCTTGGAGGTGATGATGTTCGCCCACCCCCACGCGAGGTACGTGGCGACCGAGACCTCGTGGCCGACGGAGAACTGCTCGTTGTAGCTGGTGATCCAGAGGGTGTGACCGCCGGCCGACGGCAGCGGCGTGCCGAACACCATCGCCTGGCGGATGAGCCACGGCGAGACGACGAGGAGGAAGGCGCCGGCGCTCGCGAAGCCCGCGGCCCAGGAGGGTTTCGCACCGATGACCTTCCACGGCGTCCAGCCACGGCCGACCAGCCAGGCGGTTGCCGGGGCGAGCGTGAGCAGCACGCCATCGATGCGGGTCAGCGCGGCGAGCCCGGCCACCGCGCCGGCGCCGATGATCCACGGGCCGGGCCGCTCGGACCGGACGGCTCGAGCGCTCATCCACAGGACCGCCGTCCCGCACAGGCCGATGAGCGCGAAGTTGTCGATGGCGGGGTAGAGGATGAACAGCGGCCCGGCGAAGATGGCGAGCGTCGCGGCGCCGATCGCCAGCCAGCGGCCCGCCGAAGAGCTCCCGGGCGACCACGTAGGTGAACGGCGGAATCAGCGCGCTGACGAGGACCTGCGGCACCTGGCCGGCGAGCCAGCTCTGGGCCGAACAGCGCCATCCCGGCCGCGGAGAGCAACGGCCCCAGCGGCGGCCAGTGCGCGTTGCTCGGGATCGGCAGATGGGCGTCGGCCGGGATCGTGGCTCCGACGTCGAGGTAGGCCCAGATGACCGGGACGGTGAAGCCGTCGCCCGACGCGAGGCGTTCCGCGACCAGGGTGTAGTAGGTGGAGTCGAGGTACGGGCTCCACGGGACCACGAGCGCGGCGAGGGCTCGCAGCACGAGCGCGGCGAGGATGATGATCAGGAGGTCACGGCCGAATGGGCGCTGCATCAGGCGACCTCGTCCTCGCTGTCTCGCCGCCAGCGCGGGACTGCCGGGACGGTTCCAACGAAGAGAAAGGTGATGTCGTACGCAAAGGCCCGCGGCAGGCTCATGATCGTCGCCGTGGATGCGGCAAGCCACCCAAGCACGGGCGTCCTGCGTGCGACGATCGCTCCGCCGGCAATCACGGCGATCGCGACGACCCAGAAGACCAGCGGCGAGATCGACCAGAGGGAGTGTGTGATTCCGGGGTCCGTCGGGTAGGAGCTGGGGTTCGCGAGCAGCATCGGCGCGACCAGTGCGAGGGTGATGGCGCCTGCGATGAGGGCGCGGACGTACTGTCCGCGAAGCAGGTAGACCCCTGCGAAGAGGATCGGCGTTGCCTTGAGCGATGCACACAGCGCAATCCAGAGCGGCCCGCTGCGGCGCTCGACCCCGTACACGAGCGCCGCAATCATCAGCGGCTGAACGTTGCCGCGCGAGGCGATGACGATCAGGAAGCTTCCGACGAGCGTGCCGAACGCGATGGCGGCGGGCCGCCGCAGCATCAATACCGGAAGAACGACCGCCACACAGGCCGCCAGGAGCAGGACCGACCACGCGACCTCGACGATCGCCTTCGGGAGGAAGGTGAGTGGGATCCACACGACGGCGAACCAGGGCGCGTAGCGGTACACATCCGCCGAGTTGATGTCAGTGAGTGGCGCGTAGAGAGGTTCGCCCTCGCGAAGACGCATCGCCGCGTTCAGGTACGCGTCGATGTCTCTGGGGTCCCAATGCAGTAGGCCCCACACGGCGTTGCCGATGCCGAATGTCAGGCAGATCAGGAGAACGATCAGTCGCGCGATCCGGGCAGCACTCATCACTCCGCAGTCCACTCGACGATCCGAACGCCCGAGCCTTCCTGATCGAAAGACGCGGTCACGGCGCGCCGGCGCCGTCGATCGGGGTGGTCGTCATCGGCTCCTGAGCCGCCGACTGCCATGCCGCGTATGGCACGGTGAGCGCGGCATCATGGTCCGCGATGAGGCGGAGCACGTCGACCGGGCTGACGTCGGGCGGGAAGGTGACGGACCCATCGGGGACGCCCGCGGCGAAGAACGAGCTGACCGCGTACTGCTCGTGCTCGCTCGCTCGCACCGTCCCGTGGTCCGACATGAGGATGATCATGGCGTCCGGCGACGCCTCGCGGATGCGGTCGACCGCATCGAGGACCGCGCGGTTGACCGCCTCGAGATGACTGGGATAGCGCGACCAGTCGGCGGCCGGCCCCAGCAGGTAGAGCGGGCAGTCGGGGAAGCACGCCGGTGCCGGATCCTCCTCGGCGCTCCCGAAGGCGATCGGCGCGTGCGGCGCGAGGAGATGGGCCAGTACGAAGCGCGGTGCCCCGGAGGTATCGGCCACCTCGTCGACCACGAGGTCGAGGCTGCTGTAGACCCGGGAGCGATGCTGGTCGAACGCCAGGTCCGGCACGCTCTCGAACAGGAGCCTCCCCGCGAGCGAGTGTTGGAGCAGCGAGAGCTCGAACGAGGTCATCTCGGGCGGGGTCAGCATGCGGTCCGCCGAAGTCAGCGCGGCGCTCTCGTACGGCGACGGGACGGTGACGATCTCGTATCCCTGCGCGCGAAGCTCGTCGAGGATCGGTGCGTCACGGATCGCCGCCATCAGGCGCCGGTATTGCTCGGCCGGACCGGCGGGCGGGGTCCCCAGCCCCTCGATGTCGTGGACGTATCGCCCGTGGACCATCGACGCGATCGTCATCCACGTGGACGTGTAGTTCGATCGGCTCGAGGAGGCCACGCTGAAGCCGCGCGCCGCGAGCTCTGCCTCGAACGGTGCCGAGTCCACGCCGAACTGGGCCTCGAGGGCGTCCCCCCGTGGGTAGCCGTCGAGCAGCAGGACGACCACATCCGACTCGGCTTCCGGAAGCTCGCCGTTCTCTGGGCGCGGCGCGGCGAATGACGGCTGCGTGAGCTGGTTGACGACCACGGGGATGGCCGCGACGACGAGCAACGCCCACGCGAAGACTGCCGTCACCCGGGCAAGGCGTCTCTCCGTCCATGCCGTGGTCGCTCCCCTCCGGCGCTGCAGCCAGGTCGACGCGCCCAGCCAGGCAACGCCCCCAGCCAGCACGAGCAGCGGCACCCAGTTTGCGAGCAACACCATGACGATCACCGCGGTGATGAGGCCCGCTCGATCCCATCGTCGGACGACCGCGAAGATGACGGCCTGCAGCGCAACGACGACGACGACCGCCGCCACCAACGGCCTCACGAGCGCGGAGACCGGGTTCGGTGTCGCGGCGAACGAGAGAAGGACGTAGGTGACGGCAAAGGCAACGGGAAAGAGGCCGGCAAGGATGCGTCCGATCGGCATCCTCATGGCGACGTTCCACCCTGGAGCGCGTTGCGCGTCTCGATGGCGTCCCCCGGCTGCTTCGTCAGGAATGCCGACACCCCGATGGCCCAGGCCCGTCGGATGATCGACGACTCGTCGCCATCCCCCCGCCATTCGTCGATGAACGTGGTGACGGGAAGGTCGGCTGCCTGGAGCGCGCCGGCATCGGCCTCGAAGAAGGCTTCCATCAACCAGCCATCCACCGATGCGTCAGCCGGTCCATCCTCCGGCCGCAGGTACGTCGCGATGCCCGCGTCGAGCTCCTTCACGCGCCGCGCATCGTCGAGCGTGCGACACAGGATGGCGGCATCGAGGCCCTCGAGCATCGGGACGAGGTCGTCGACGACACCGCTCGGGGCATGCTGGACGTCCACGTAGACCCGACCCTCGTATCCGCGCAGCGCGTCGAGCACGGCGTCCAGCCGGGGGACGCGCAGGCCCGCGTGGCGCTCGGGGTCGAAGCCCAACCCCCCATCGATGAGGGCGGCCTCGATGTCCGTGTCGAGCAGCTCCGCCACGTAGCCTTCGGCATCCGTCGTCCGGTCGAGGGTCAGGTCGTGGATGACCCACCAGGTCCCGTCCGCGGACATCAACGTGTCGAATTCGATCCCCTCGACCGGCAGCTCGGTCGCCGCGCGGATCCCCTCGAGCGTGTTCTCCGGGAAGCGATCCAGGTCGCCGCGATGCGCCACCAGCTCCATCGGCTCGCCGCTGCGCGCGGGCAGGCCAACGCCCGTGTACACCTGGAGCACATCCCACCCGCCCAGCGCGACCAGCGCCGCGAGGGCCGCGGCGTTGGCAGCGAGCAGGAGCGCGCGTCGAGGCCTCATCGATCCGGGGTCAGCTCGACCGGGGTCGTCTCGAGCGGGGCGTCGTCGGGGGCCCACGCCGCACGGTAGTCGTGCTCGGGCAGCGTCGCGCCGAAGTACGCCTGGAACAGGCGTGGGAACACCTCGATCGGCGAGACGTCATCGTCGAAGAGCCCGTCCCGGCCAGGCGTGCGCGCGGCGAGAAACGTGCGGAAGTGCTCGTCTGCAGGCCCATCCTCGTATCGCGTGCCGTGATCCGAGAAGAGGATGACGACTGCCTCCGGATCGGCCTCCAGGAGCCGATCGATCTCCTCCACCAGCACGTCGTTGAGGTAGCTCAGCTGGGCCGTCAGCCCTTCCGCGTACTCGTCTGCGCTGATGCCGAGTCGTGCGAGCTCTGGCGTCGTCAGCCCGCAGCTCTGCGGGTAGCAGTCCAGCGGCGGACGAGGCGACCCATCGGCGTTGAAGACGAAGGGCGTGTGCGGGCTGAACACGTGCGCGAGCGCGAACGTCGGGGCCTCGGGTTCGCGAGCGAGGGCGCCGAAGGCGGCCGTGGCGTCGAGCACGCCGAGACGATGCTGCTCCGCGACGACCTCCGGCCACGTTCCGATGATCCACGCACCGATCGTCGTGTACCTCAGCAGCTGCTCCTCGAACATCGTCATCGTCGGCGAGTCGACGATCTCGTCGGCGGATACCAGCGTGGCCTCACCGTATGACGAGCTGATGGCCACGGTCCGGTAGCCGGCGTCGGCGAGCATTCCCGGGACCGGGGACTGGTTGATGGCCGCCGTCAGCTGGCGCGTCTGCGCGGCGAAGCCATCGCCGGGAGCCTCGAGAGCATCGATGTCCTCGACGTACTCCATGTGGAGCATCGAAGCCAGGGTCAGGAGCGTCCGGTTGTAGTTCGAGTTGCTGCTCGACGCGACGTCGAACCCGCGTTCGTCGAGCCGGTCGAGGAACGCAGCGTTGTCGAATCCGAAGTCCGCCTCCAGCGTGTCCGTGGCCGGATACCCGTCAAGCAGGACGAGGTAGATGCTCGGCGCGCTGGCGGCGTCCACGTCGAGCGCGGCGGTGGTCACGATCGGGCCGTCGATGCGGATGGCCCCACTCGTCGCCAGTGAGAAGACCACGACCACGAGCGCGGCCGCCGCGATCGCGCGCAGGATCCGGGTCACCTGGTCGCCGGGAGCCTCCCGCACGGGACTGCGGGCCTGGCGCGCTCGGATCTGGTCCACACCGGCCCGCCAGAGCGCGACGAGCAGGACCAGCAACGCGAACGGCCACGCACCAATCGCGAGCATCCATGCCGCACCGATCGCGACGGCTGGCCATGGGTTGCGCTGCGCGACCAGGCGGACGATCACGCCGACCACGACGGCGATCCCGACGCCGATGAGCAGGGGTCGCCAGAGGTCCTGGAGCGGCGCCGTCGATGCCGTGAAGAGCCCGACGATCCAGGCGGCCGTCAGGGCGGGGAGGTAGGGCTCGGGAGGGAATCGGGGGCGCACGCCATCACGCCTCGTGCTGGGTCGCAACCGCGCGATCCGGTGGCGCTTCGGGCGCGGTCCAGCCGCGCTCGGACAGGCCGGGGAGCATGAACGTGATGTCGTAGACGAAGGCTCGCGGCAGGGCCATCACGACGGCGACGCCGGCGGCCAACCAGGCGTACGCGGTGCGCGCCAGCAGGAACGCTGCGACGACGCACCCGAGCGCGATGGCCGCCCACAGGACGGGCGAGGTGGCATACAGGCTGTAGGACGCTCCCGGATCGGTGCTGCTCGCCGGGAGGTCGAAGAGCAGCATCGGTGCGACGAGGAGCGCAGTCAGCGCAAGCGTCAGCGCGACCTTCCTCCACTCGCCGCGACCGGCGTAGACGACGACGTACAGGATCGGAACGGCCTTGAGCGACGCGGCGACCGCGATCGCGGCCGGTCCCCACCGGCGATCGACGCCCCACGCGAGCAACGCGATCAGCGCCGGCTGCACGTTGCCGTTGAGCCCGATGGCCGCAAGCCACCCGAAGAAGAAGAGCGCGACCGGGAGTGCGCGCGTCCCCCAGGCACGAAGCACGGGTACGACGGCCGCAGCGGCGCACACGCACATCGCTGCCGCCCAGGCCACCTCGACCAGTGGCCGCGGAAGCTGCGAGAGCCAGATCCATGGGACGGCGAACCAGGGTGCGTATCGGTAGATCGGGTTGCCGTCGACCACGACGGCTGCCTCGGTGTATGGACTGCCCGTGGTCCGCCACGCCTCGCCGGCCCACAGGTACGAGGCGACATCGCGGGGGACGAAGTCGACCGCGTAGGCGACAACCTGCGAGAGCGGCAGACCGATGACGAGCGCCAGGGCGAGCAGACGGCTCGCCCGGACCCAGGGCTGCTCACGAACTGGTGACGGCACCCTCGAGAGCGTGGCCGACGTCAATCGCGCGTCGCGGCGTCGTCAGACCGGCGGCCGCGCAATCGGCGAATCGCGCTCCCGATCTGGGCCCGCAGAAAGAAGGGAATGGCGAGCGCGCCGGCCAGGATGGCCTGGATGACGAGGCTGCCCGCACCCGGGTCGAGATAGCCGATGATCACGGTTGGACTCCAAGGAATGAACGATGACTGCGGCAGTCTCGCATGCCGTTGACGGAGCGCAACCGTCCTCAGGTACTAGTCAAACGGCTCGCGCATCGACCGCCTCGGTCGACGGGTGAATCGCGCAGGTCCGCCGCTGGGCCACTCGGCGGTAGGCCGCCTCACCGACCGCGGCGATGGGCCGGATGCGAAGGAGCGGTGCCCACAGGAAGCCGAGCGGGGCGACGGCCAGGACGTCGGTGACGGCGGCGAAGCCGCGGGTGATCCGTCGCGGACCGATGACGTGCAGCGCCTCGAGCGCGTCCTCCTCTCGCACCGGGAGCCCGCTCTCGCCCAGGCGGGAGAGCGGCACGAAGCGCAGCGCGTCGAGCCAATCGAGCCGCCGGAACCAGCGGACCCAGGTCTTGCAGAAGCTGCACGAATCGTCCCAGACCACCGATCGGCTCCCACGAGCGGCCGGGATGAAGGCGACGTACAGGGCGAGCGTGGCGACGCCGAACGTGGCGAGGTCCCAGGCGGAGTGCATGACGGCGACGATGCCGACGTGCAGCGCCAGGCCGACGACGAAGCCGGCGGGACGCCAGTGCGGCGACCACAGCGCGAACGCCAGGAACAGCTCGGCGGCGATGACGGCGATCGACATCACGAACATCGGCTCGAAGGCGATGAGGGCCTCCGGAATGGCGATCCCTTCGCGGCGCAGCGAGGCGGCGATGACCGAGCCCGACAGGAAGGACGGGTTCAGCTTGGCGAGCGCGGCGAAGAGGTACACGATCGAGAGCTGCGCGCGCAGGGCGTAAATCGTCCAGGCTGGGATCGGCCTCTCGTCGGTCCCGGTGCGGCGCGCGTCGAGCGAAAAGGCACTGCCGGCGCCGGCGGCCACGAGGAGCAGCACCGCCACCGCGATGAGATAGGTGTGGTTGTTGTAGAGCTGCTGATCGGCCAGCTCCATCCCGAGCAGCACCATGCCCAGGACGATCCCGGAGATCGTCGTGCGGAACCCGACCGCGAACGCCACCCCGGAGACCAGCCAGGCGACGACGATCACCGGTGCGGCCGCGTAGAAGACCGATGCGACCGGATCCAGGATCGGGATGCGAACCGCCGCCGGATCTGCCAGCGCGAGGATCCGCGGTCCGGACGCGACGAGCTCCATGACCGCCGCCAACCCGACGCCGGCCCGCGCCACGCCGACGATGCGGGCATTGCCGTCGGCCGTGAGCCGGTCCGTCCAGCTCACGGGCAGTCGACCGTCACGAAGGTGCCGTCCGCCAGCTCGATGCGGACCGCATCGGCTCGGACGATCTCGCAGCCTCGGTCGCGCGCCAGCCCCACGAAGTCGATCTCCGCTCGCGCGTTGACGAGCAGCCCGCCGACGTCAAACGGCTGCTCGGCCCCATCGACCGTCGCCCACGCCGCTGGGATGTACGGCACGGCGCTGTACATCTGCCAGCCGAATCGGCCAGGCCGTGGCGCGGTGAACACGACCGCCGCCACGACGAGCTCGAGCGCGAGCCCGATGGCGACGAGGAGCATCAGCCCGCGGCGCGGATCGGCCGAGGGCCGAATCGGTTCGACCTGCGGCTCAGTGATCGTCGGCTGCGGCATCGTTGGCGACGCCCGAGTCGATGGGCCGGGCCTTGGCTCGCATCAGGTAGAACCAGGCGGCGGCGAGCACGGCGAAGAAGAGCAGGAAGATGATTGCGTATTCCATGAGATGAAACCCAAGAGTACGGGATTGGCGCCAAGTATCGGCCTCGAAACCGATGCGCTCGATGGCCCGTCCGGCCCAGCCGTCGATAGGACTGGTCTCGACGATCTACGGGGGTCGATTGGTGTCGTCATGGGCTCGGCTCGCCGCACGGCGAGGAGTCTGCTGGCACCAGCCCACTTGGCCATTCCGCCGGGCGCACGGGCAGACCATCGGAGCCTGGCGGTTGGTAGTCGCCCAGGCCCATCTCTCGATAGATGTGGTCACGATAGTCCCCGACCGGCACATCGATCGCGTAGAGCGCTCCGATGCCGCCAGGGAGGATCGACAGCAACACCCGATTGCGCTCCTGCTCCGAACGATCGCACCGAGCCTGGGCGATCGCTGTGCCCACCAGGTATGTCGTCCTGTCGAAGGGAGCCATGCGTCTCGCTTCACCCAACGCGGCCTCGGCGGCAGCCGTATCGCCCGACCGAAGGTGCGTGAGTGCGATGAATGCCGCGTTCGTCGTTGGCGCCTCGGCCTCAGGCAGCACCGCCAGGTGATTCCAGAGGTCCGCTGTGGCCGCCGGCGTGATGCCCATCGTCGGCAGCACCACCGGAATCGCATCCAGGACGCTCTGCAACTCGGGAAGGTGCGACCCGTCACCCTCCGCCAACGCCCCCACGAGCTGCGGCTCCAGGACGACGGCTCGCGCCATCGCGATCGAGGCGTCATCCGGACGGCCGGCGCGCAGTAGCTCCATGGAGAGCCGGTAGCCGAACTGGGGATCAGAGGATGCGAGGCGTGTCGCCTTGTCGAGCAGCGCGATGCGCTCTTCCGTCGTCGGCGCAAATTCGGCTGCGCCACCCCAGCCCCGCGGGTCGCCCGGCGCGAGCTCGGTGGCCCGACGATAGCTCGCCTCGGCGCCGTCGGCGTCGCCGAGGTGCGCGAGGGCGAGGCCCAGGCCCAGGTGGTAGTGCGCGCGAGCCGGCCATGCTTCGATCGCTTCGCCGTAGGCGCGCGCCGAGTCGGTCCATCTGCCATCGATCGCGGCCGCTCGTCCCGCCGAAGCCGCGTTCCTCGCGTCCGAGGCAGCAAGGACATGCGGCATCGCGATGATCACGGCGAGCGAGATCGCGGCCGGAGCAACCCACCGGGCAAGCCCGGTCGCGGACGCTCGCTCTACGCCTGGTTGGCGCGGGAGAGCCCAGGCTGCCGAGACGACCGCCATCGCCGTCATGGCCGGAATCTGCGTGATCTCGTCCAGGGCGAGGTTGAGTCCGAAACCGATGACGGAGGCTAGAGCCAGGACCCCGTGGGCTGTCACCGCCTGCCTCGCGTTCCACAGGCTCACCAGGTACGCGACGATGGCGACCGCGAGCGCGGCCATCAGCACGACCCCTCCATCGGCCAGCGTTTGGAGGACAACGTTGTGCGCGTGGTAGACGGCATACCGATCGAGGTAGTCCGGTGCCGCCGCGAGCCGAGCCCACGAGAACGTTCCAGGACCCGTTCCCACCCATGGCTGCTCGGCGATCGTCGCGATGGCCGTCTCCCAGATGAGGGTTCGACCTGAGAGCGTCCCCAGCATGCCGCCCAGCCCTGCGGCGAGGACTCCTGCGACCGCGATCGCCGAGCCGATCCCGAGGCCGATCCACGCAACCGGCGCGACGCGGCGGCTCCGCGCGTACATGAGGACTGCGTACAGCAACACAGCTGCAGCGATGGCGGCCCAGGCCGTGCGGGCGCCGCTCAACGCGAGCACAACCGCACCGCTCCCTACGGCGGAGCCGATCAGGACGTTCCTGAGAGCCCGACGCGTGATCAGGGCGAAGTACGGAGCAGCCAGAAGGAGCAGCACCGGAAGGAGCTTCGCGCTGAGCCAGAGCCCACCGCTCCGAGCGGCCATCGGTGGCATCCCACCAGCGGTCGTCAGCCATGCGACCTCGCCACCGATCCAGACGGCGGCATGAATCAGCAGCCAGAGCGTCGACGCGGCCGCGACCCCGATGGCGATCGCCTCTCTCGTGGCCGGCGACCACTCGCGAGACGCGCCGAACAGCGCCGCGTACGACGCGACCAGGAACACCGTTTCGAGGCTCGCCGTGCGATCCGTGCCCAGCAGGCTGACGACCAGGTACGCGAGCACAGAGAGCGTGAGCGCCAGCCCGAGGACGCTCGGGCGTCGCCACAGACCAGCCACCCCCATGACCAGCACCGGCAGGGCAAAGACCAACCCGCTCGCCAGGCGCAGCGGCTCACTGAACGTCGTGATGTACGTCCCGAAGAAGCCGACGAACGCAAAGGACCAGGCAGCCGCGGCCGCAGTCACTGCGACGGGCCGGACCGCCTCACTCCATCTCATTCGCTGGGACAGGGGCATCTGCTGGGGCACTCAGCCGGACGGTTGGACGGCGATGCCAATCTTCCCGAGAAGGAGGCGGCGGACTGCGTCGTCGTCGCCCAGGCGAGCGAGCTCCTCGAGCTGTGCCGCGGCGACTCGGGGTGACTCGGCCGTGGCAACTTCAGAGCGAGCGATGAGGAGGTATGGCTCACTCGTCTGCACCGGGGTTTCCCACGGACCGAAGAGCGATTCCTCGAGCTTCTCACCAGGTCGTAGTCCCACGAACGTGATCTCGATGTCGCGGCCGCCTGGCGGCAACGCCAATCGGATGACGTCGCGCGCAAGGTCCACGATCCGGACCGGCTCTCCCATCTCCAGCACGTGGATGTCGCCCGACCGACCGACGGCGCCCGCGAAGAGGATGAGCCGCACGGCTTCCGGGATGGTCATGAAGTAGCGCGTCATCCGGGGATCGGTCACCGTCAGCGGACCGCCTTCGGCCAGCTGCCTGCGGAACACGTCCAGCACCGACCCCTGCGAGCCGATCACGTTTCCGAAGCGCACGATCACGAACCGGCCGCTGGCGTCGTCCGCGATTTCCCGAACGAGATCCTCGCCGAGTCGTTTGGTCGCTCCCATGACTGACGACGGGTCCACGGCCTTGTCGGTGCTGACGAAGATCAGCGCCTCGACGCTCACCTCGGCAGCCGCCTCCGTGACGATGCGCGTGCCTCGAACGTTCGTCCATGCCGTTGCTGCCGCGTTGAGCTCCGATAGCGGCACGTGCTTGTTCGCCGCCGCATGGAAGACCACGTTGGGCCGCTCATGATCGAAAATTCGGCGTACCGCCATTTCGTCGGTCACGTCGGCGAGGACCGCGACCGTCTCCACCGATGGGAAATTGCGATGAAGATGCTCGGAGCTGTAGAAGAGCGGGGTCTCGGCCTGTTCGACTAGAACGATCCGGTCAGCTCCCAGCGCTGCAACCTGGCGGCACAGCTCGGAGCCGATGCTGCCCCCCGCGCCCGTGATGACGACGACCCGTCCCGCAACGAGCTCGCGCATGGGCTGGTCGGGAACGGCAACGGGATCTCGTCGGAGAAGATCCTCGACCCGAACGGGGCGCACTCGGCTGACCGACACCGTCTGGTCCAGCAGCTCGTTGACCGCAGGCAGGGTGCGAACGGGCACGGCTGCCGCTTCGCACAGCGCCACGATCTGGCGGAGCCGCCCACCATCGATGCGCGGCAGGGCGATGATCACCTCCGCGACCTCGCGCTCTGCCACGGTGCCCGGAAGGTCCTCCGCGCCGCCGACGACCTCCAGGCCGTAGATCTGCTGGCCCCGTTTCGCGGGGTCGTCATCCAGGAATGCGACTGGCTCGAGGCGCAGCGCCCGATTTCGCCTCATCTCGCGGACGAGGTGTGCTCCGGCCTCGCCGGCGCCATAGATGAGGACCGGACGCGGCGGTCCGGCGTCCTGTGGCGCGTCGTTGGCGTCGAGCCCTTCCTGCCGAATCCGAGACGCAAAGCGAATACCGCCGAGCACCAGCAGGGAGAGGACGAACTCGATGACGATCGCGCTTCGGGGAAATCCCACGGTCCCAGGGAAGGACCATGGCTGGAGGACCACGAAGATCACGATGGCCATCAGCACCGATCCGGCAGCCAGCGAGGACACCACCAGCGCGGCATCGGCCAGTGTGGGATAGCGCCAGATCCGCAGGTAGGCGCCCGCGATGAGGAAGCCGACGGGTCTGACGATCGCCGCGAGCGGAACCAGCACCCAATAGGTCCCGACGGCGGCGAAGATGTTGTTGCGGTCGATGCGCAGCCCGACGGCCAGCGCTGCGGCGACGGCCGCGAGCGCTCCGTCGAGAACCATGGGCCACAGGCGCGCGCTCGCCAGGCGCTCGCCCAACGTGTAGCGACGACGAGGCCGGTTCGATCGGCGCCCGCCGGCCGACAGGATCGCAACGAACGTTTTCCAGAGGAGCTGCAGATCGCCCCGGATGCTGAAGCGGCGCACGTAATCCAGATCGAGCGCGAGCTTGGCGTGCATCAGCTCGGCCTGGTAGACGGCATCGGCGTCGCCGACGAGAAGGTCCTCCTCGTCGATGTAGGCAAGCTGCGTCGGTCCGGTGACCCCCGGGCGGACTTGAAGGAGGTCGCGCTCCACTGGGCTCCACTGATCGACGTACCCAGGGGCCTCGGGGCGCGGTCCGACCAGGGACATGTGACCGGCCAGGACGTTCACCAGCTGCGGGAGCTCGTCCAGCTTCGTGCGCCGGAGGAAGCTCCCGACCCTCGTGACGCGGAAGTCATATGCCGCGGTGACGGCGGGGCCGACTTCATCGGCGCCGCGTGCCATCGTGCGGAACTTCCACATCGTGAACTCGCGGCCACCGCGCCCAACTCGACGCGCGCCATAGATCACGGGTCCGGTCGAATCCACGGCCACCGCGGCAGCCACGATCGCCATGACCGGAGACGTCAGCACGATGGCGACGAGTCCGAGTACGACGTCGATGGACCGCTTCGCGGTGGCCTGCCACCAGCTCACGACTTAGACCTCCACCGCACGACGAGCGCCCTCACAGATCTCGAGCAGGGTGGTCGCTACGCGATCGATCTGTTGCTCGGTCATCCCGGGCCAGATCGGTAGGGAGATCGACCGTTCGAACAGACCCTCGGCAACCGGGAAGTCCCCGCGCGAATAGCCGAATCGCTGCTGGTAGTAGGGATGGAGGTGGAGAGGAATGAAATGCACCGACGTACCGATGCCCGCCTCCTCGAGCTGCTTGATGACATCGGCTCGACCGATGCTCATCGCCGGAAGATTCAGCCGCACGGCGTACAGATGCCACGCATGCGTGTCGCCGTCGCGTCGAGGCGGTGCCACGACGAACTCGTTGTCGACGAGCGCCGCATCATAGCGGGCCGCGATGGCGGCACGCGCCGCTGCCAGCTCATCGAGACGACCGAGCTGCACGATCCCGATGGCGGCCGCCAGATCGGTCAGGTTGTACTTGAAGCCGGCTTCATGGACCTCGTACTCCCACGAACCCCCGGCTCCGTACCGGTTCCATGCGTCGGCGGAAATGCCGTGAAGTCTCATGACCTCCGCGCGCCTGCATACCGCGTCGTCGTCGGTCACGAGCATTCCGCCCTCGCCCCCCGTCGTCATCGTCTTCGTCGCATAGAAGCTGAAGGCGGCCGCGTCACCGAGGCGCCCTGCTGGCTTGCCATTGACCGACGAAGGCAACGCGTGCGCCGCATCCTCCACGATCCGAGCCGTTGGGGCTGCGCTCCGAAGCGACTCCACGTCAGCCGCCTGCCCGGCGAAGTGGACTGGCATCACCACCCGCGTGGCGCTCGTGACGTGAGGCTCGAGCTCGGCCGCGGAAAGGAGGCCGTCTTCACCCACATCCGTCAGGACCGGGCGGGCACCCAGATACGCACAGACCTCTCCACATGCCGTGAACGTGTAGGTCGGGATGACGACCTCGTCCCCCGGGCCAACACCCATCGCCTCCAACGCGAGGTGGAGCGCGGCCGTGCCGCTGCTGACGGCAAGCGCGTGCCTGACTCCGAGGCGCTCGGCGAAGGCGGCCTCCAGCTCCTTTGCCTTCGGGCCTGTCGTCAACCAGCCCGATCCGAGCACCTCGATAGCCGCCGCGATCTCGCGGTCGCCCATGGATGGCCGATGGAATGGGATGCGTTCTTGGGCTGAACTCACGGGTGCCTCGCGGTCGTGCGCCAGCAGGCTACGGAGCCACGTTGCGACGGGTCAACGGTACTACCGGCGATGCGACGCGCGGGTCCGCATGGGTCACGCTCAGGTGTCGTGGTCGGTCCGATCGTATGAAGCGACGAGCCACCACCGACTCCACGGGACCGCCAACGCAAGTCGGGCGAGCCGCACAAGCCGGCCACGCCCTGACTCCCGGACCCCACGCACGCCCTCCTGGCGGAAGCCGCATTGGGGACAAACAGCTCCGGGCTGCGGCGGCCACCAGCCGAGTAGGCGCCGCCGCAGGTACCACTCGAGCCATCTGTGCCTGAGCTTGTACGGCCCGACCGTTTCGATGGGGGAGATCTCGAAGGCGGGGAAGAGGGCCGCCAGATCGCCGCGCACGAATCGACGGACGTGGCCGTGGATCGAATAGGTGCCTTCGCACTGGGGGCATCGCGTCGTGGCCGACTCCAGAGACTCGGCGTTCGGGACGGTCACGATGACCCGGTGGCGCGCCACGCGCCCCGCCTCTGCGAGGGCTCCGTCGAAGACCCCCATTGGCAGGTGCTCGAGGATCTCGTTCAGGATCACGACGTCATACGATCGGTCGGGTGCCGGGATGTCGGCAATGTCAGCCACGATGTGCGGTCGCTCCATGGCGGCCATCGCGGCCTCGTCACTGTCCATGCCCACACTCTCGTACCCAAGCTCTCCGATTGCATCGACCAGCACACCCGTGCCGCACCCCACATCGAGCACACTGGCCGGCGGATCCGGGAGCCGTCGGATGGTCGAGACGAATCGGTCCACGTCACCCTGCTCGAGCACGTGGCCGCCCAAGCCAGATCTCCGTCTGACGAGATCTGCGAGGCGAGCGTGATTCAGGCTCACGAAGGACCGCTCCGCGGGTCGGTGGAGGGCGCTGCTACCTCCGCGCCCGACTCCGACGCGCCAACGTCCCAGACCCAGACTCGATGCGACCTCGGAAGCAGCGCGATCAGCCACGTGGCTGCCCTCTTCGGCAGTCGAAGCGCGAGGTCCAGCGCCGGGAGCAACGGCGCGGCCCGATAGGTCTCATCCGGCGCGCGCCACATCGCCCGCAGCGACCTCGACGTCACAGGTGCGACCTCTCGATTCCAGGGTTTGCGGATGACGAAGTCGTAAACGATCACCGAGCCACCGGGCGAGGTGACTCGGATCATCTCGTGCAGCAGGGTTCGACGCTGGGACGGGCTCGTGATCGTCGAGAGCACGAGTGACGCTGTGCACAGGTCGAACACACCCGACGAAAACGGGAGCTCGAATCCACTCACCACCCTGATGTCAGCTTCGGGCAGCGCATCCTTGGCGCGCTGCGCGCGCTCTGACACGAGCTCCGTACCGGCAAGCCTGGACTCCGTCAATCCGGCCTGTCGCCAGCTCACGAGATCCGAACCGCTTCCGCAGCCGATGTCGCAGATCGCCAGTTCGGCGAGGGGCTTGCGTCGGCGTACGGCGATCGCACGGAGCAGTCGGAACCGCTCGCTGAGCAGGTAGTGACGACCCGCGCTCGGACGCCATCGGGCGGTCTCGAAGTATTCGCGAATGCGTTCGGATTCACTCATGCCTTGCGCTTGACCGTCAGGGTGGCGTCCAGCTGATCCAGCCATTCAGCCACCAGTGCCGCCCAGGACATGTGTCGTTCCACGTATTGCCGGCCACGCTGCCCCATGGCCCTCGCGCGCTCGGGTTCCGTCGCCAATGCACGTGCCGCATCGGCCAAGGCGTGTGGGTCTTCTGGCGGCACGACGATCCCAGCGTCGGCGGCTCGCACGAGGTCCGCGCCTTCGCCTTCACCCGAATAGAGCACGGGGCGTGCGCAGCTCATGATCGCGAGGAGTTTCGCTGGCCGTGCACCCGTCATGAGATCTGAGCGCCGCAGGGTTGCAACGCCGGCGGTCGCCTCGGCATAGAGGCCCCGAATGGCCGATACCGCCACCGGAGGCTTGAATTCCACGTTGGGCAGTCCCTCCCGACTCGCCGACTCCTGGAGTCGAGCCTTGTCGGAGCCATCCCCGACGAAGATGAAGTCGAGCTCCGGCGCGAGCTTGGCCGCCGCAAGGACAACGTCGAGGCCTTGCGCATACCCGTGGTTGCCCGCGAAGACGAACGACGGTCGGTGCGGCTCCTGCTGAAGTTCCTCGACCGGCCGAAACACATCGGTATCAACGCCGTTCGGGAGGAACAGGACGCGAGCCCGAGGCAGACTCTTGGTGGAGGTCAGGCGATCTCGGATGCCCTCGGTGACAGCCGTCACGGCGTCGGCACGTCGATACAGCCATGTCTCGAGCCTCTCGGCCATCGATAGCCAGGGGCCGCTCCGCATCACGCCCAAGTCGCGCACCGAGTCGGGCCACAGATCTGAGACGTTGAGCACGAAGGCGCTGCCAGAGCGCTTGGCCACGAGCCAACCGGAGATGCCTAGGAAGAGTGGTGGCGACTCCACGAAGACGACGTCACAACGTTTCGTGCTCAGTCCACCAACCAAGGCTGTGGCGGCGAACGAGAGATAGCTGACGAGCCGCCGCATCCCCGTCCCGGTGGCGGTGTACAGCCAAAGGCGCGTGGTCGGGACACCGTCGACTGTCTCTCTGCGCCAGGCTCTTCCGCGATCGCGGCCTTCGAGCCGCCCCGACGGGTAATTCGGCAGAGCCGTGACGACTTCGACGATGTGACCTGCCCGTCGGAGCTCACGCGCGAACGCTGCCAGCCGGATCTGGGCGGCCCCAACTTCTGGCGGGTAGTACTGCGTCACGATCAGGAAACGCACGCGTCAGATCGCCCCGGCCCGCTGGCGCCGTACGCGAGCTCCAACGAGGAACGCGGCTCCGATCGTGATCGCCGCGGCGGCCCCCCATCTCGCCAAGCTTGCGGCCTCGGGCTCCGAGACGGCAAGCAGCGTGGCAACGAGGCCCAGGAAGGCGATGATCCCGCCAGCCGCGACCGCCGGTAGAGGCGCCAAGATCGACGACCGAATGCTTACGAGCAGGAGAAGGAAGCTTGCGGATCGGCCGATCACGGCGGCGAGACCAACCGCGCCAACGCCGATCGCCGGGATGAGCAGCAAAGCGATGCCGATCTGTGCCACGGCCCCGAGCGTAGCGGCCAGCGCGACGCGCGATCCGCGCTCGGAGACGCCGGCGGCGATCACGAGCACGTATTCAGCCCCCGCGATGGCGAACGCGAACGCGAAGCCTGGCAGGACCTGCACGGCTCCCGCATAGCCCGGACCGGCGACCAGCGGGACCAGCTCTGGGCCGATGAGTGCCAGCACGGCCGCCGCAGCGAGCAACAGCGACCCGTATGCGCCCAGGACCCTTCCGAAGTGGCGAGAAGTTGCTTCGTCATGGACGCGAGCCAATCCGACGGGTCCCCAGGCCATCGCGAATGCCACGCCGACGAGCGACACGGCGCTGGCCACTCTGATGGCGACACCGACCTCGGCCACGGCGACGGAGCCGAGGGAATTGGCGAGGATCGATCGCAAGGCCCAGTCGGCCACGACGAACATCGTGACGCTGGGCAGGAAGGCAATCCCCGACGCGATCAGGCTCGTCGCCGTTCGCCAATCCGGCCGGATGGCGAGCAAGTCGCGGGCGGCATGAGCGGCAACGCCAAGCCCGATCGCGCTCCCGGCAATGAATCCGAGGACGATGCCGGCGGGACCGAAGCCGAGCGTCACGAACGCGACAGCCAGGCCGAGTTGTGCCAGCAGGTCGACCAGGGATAGCGCCGCAAAGCGCGCCGCGCGCCCTCGAATCCGCTGGGTGTGCACAAGCGCGGCCTGCACGGCGCTGACGGGAACGAGGACGAGCGAAAGTGCGGCCAGCGGCGTGAGCTCCGGATCTCCCCAGAGGTTGGTCGCGATGAAGGGAGCCGAGATCAGGAGGACGGCGGTGAGGACGACGCTGGCGGCCACCGTCGCCCAGACGAATGAAGCAAGGACGCTGCGCCGTGCGCGCTCATCGGGCGCGAGGCCCACGACGCGCGCTGCGGGGATGTCGCCCGAGAACATCGCAACGAGCGTCAGCAGCGCCGCCGTTGACGTCGCCAGGTCGGCAACGCCAAAGCCCTCAGGCGAGAGGGCCCGAGTGAGATAGGGAACCGTGAGCAGCGCGAGAGCCTTTGCCACGACGGCTGCAACGCCGTACAACGCAGAGTCACTGACCAGGCGAGCCTCGCGCTGCGGACTGGGCGTGGTCTCCATCAGCTCGCCCTCAGGAGCGGAGTGGGTCCTGCGAGGCGCGCCGGTCGCCTCAGCATCCGCACGATGCGCCCAGGTGCATGGCGGCCACCCTAGCATCGAGCCTGGTCGGCCCGGACCTCATCGAGCACCACATCCCCCGTTCGCGACACCGATCCCGAACCTGTGGGTCGCGTCGGGGCAGAACTACTCGATTGCCCTCGCCGAGCGCCTCGTGGAAGTCATCGCGAGCGCAGGTCGGCTTGCGGCCCGGCGCACGTAACTACGAGCATCGGACCAGATCCGGTCGCAGAGTGCTCACCGTGTGCGGCTAGTCGCACGAATCGGTTCCAGTTGAAGCGCAACGTCGTAGTTACGTGCGGCCGCGCGCACGTCGCAAGGTCGCGGCGCGCTGCGCGTGCTGTCGCGAGGTGGCGCCTGGAGAGGTGGCTCCGCCGTGATGGGTGCGGGATCGGTCAGTGGGGGTGGTCGTGCTCGTCGTCAGCAGTGTGAACGTGGTCCGCAGCAGCGGGAGCAGCAGCAGCGGGAGCAGCCGCATCGGTGGATGCCGCCGAAGCCTCCGCTGACGCAACGGGCGCATCGGTCCGCGCCTTGGCGCGCTGAAGGTAGAACCACGCGAACGCCAGCATGGCGAACATGAGCAGGAACACGACGATTACGACTTCCATTGGTCACCTCGGTATGAGTTGGCCCGCCGAGAGTATCGGCCCCGGCGCGCTGCACTTCGTATGGTCCGGACGGGCCATTGGCCACCCGGGACCACTGGTACGGGTCGTGCAATACTTCCTGTGCCGTGCCCACTGCGCCGTTCATCCTCACCGCGATGGTTCTTGCGCAGCTGGCCGACGCGTTCACCTTCACGATGGGCGTCGGCCAGTTCGGCATCCAGCTCGAGAGCAACGGCATCGCCGCGACGCTGTACCGGGTGGGCGGACTCGATGGCGTGCTCCTCGCCAAGGCGGCGGCCATCCTGCTCAGCCTGGCCATCCTCGTGCTCGCCGCCCACCGCTTCCCGCGCCTGCTCTTCATGGGCGGCGCGGCCGCAACGAGCATCGGCCTGCTGGGATTCGCGACGAACACGCTCTCGATCCTGATCCTCAGCTGATCGGCAGGCCCCGCGCACACCCGCCGGACGTCGACGCTCCAATCCGGCATGATGGTCGGCGCCATGCACATCACTGCTCAGCTCATCGGCTATCCACGAATCGGTCCACATCGAGAGCTCAAGTGGGCGCTCGAGAAGGCGTGGAGCGGCCGCATGGACGCGGACGCGTTCGCGGAGCGGATCAAGGAGCTGCGCCAGGCGCACCTCGACGAGCAGCGCGCGGCCCTCGGGTCTGCCGTGGACGACTTCTTCCTGTACGACGAGGTGCTCGAGACGGCGCTGATGCTCGGGATCGCGCCGGCCGAGGTCGGTGATCCGCAGACCGATGCCTTCGGTGCCCTGACCGCGCTCGCCCGAGGCACGCCCGAGCGCGAGGCGTGGGAGATGACGAAGTGGTTCGACACGAACTATCACTTCGTCGTTCCCGAGATCGACGGGCCGGTCCGCGAGCTGCGCCCGCTCCCGTGGCGTGAGCCGACCGGCCAGGAAGGCGTGACGTGGCCGATCCTCGGTCCGTACAGCCTCGTCAAGCTCAGCAAGCTCGCGGATGGCCTCGATCCGGCCACGGTCGCTCGGTCGATCGGCGACGCGTTGTGGGCGTGGCTTAACGACCAGGCCGCTACCGACCCGGCGTTCAGGCTCCAGCTCGACGAGCCGTGTCTCGGCATGGTCATGACCGATGACGACGTGCGCATCCGCGACGCCGCCTACGAGGGCGCGCGTGACCTGCCGACGGCGACGCCGCCGATCGTGACGACGCAGTTCGGACGCGCATCGGTCGACACGCTGGAGGCGCTCGGAAGCAAGGGCTTCGCCGTCCAGGTCGACCTCGACCAGGTGGCCGCTCTCGCCGGCACCCCGGCCTGGGACGCTCAGCCCGAGCACGTGGTGTCCGTCATGGACGGGCGCAGCGTCTGGCCGGACTCGTTCGAGCGAGTCCGTGATGTGCTGGGTGCCATCGCCGACGACAAGCCGATTCGGCTCGTCCCGACGACGAGCTTCCTCCTGCTGCCGGTGACCGTCGAGGGCGAGGACCTCCCACCGGGCTTCCAGTTCGCTCGCGAAAAGGCGCGCGCTCTCGCGGCGTGGCCATCCGCACTGGCCGGCGACACGCCGCCATCGGTCCAGGAGCCGCCGCCGGTTGAGTGGCCGGAGGTCGGCGAGCTGACGCCGCGCGCGCCGCGCGACGAACGCCAGGACGCCCAGTCCGACCTCAACCTGCCGCCATACCCGACGACGACCACCGGCTCGCTGCCCCAGACGACCGAGGTGCGCCAGCTACGGGTGCGCCGTGGCAAGGGCGAGCTCGATCCCGCGGCGTACGACGCCGAGATCGCCCACCTCATCACCGACTCGGTCGGCTGGCAGGAGCGGATGGGCCTCGACGTCCTCGTGCACGGCGAGTTCGAGCGCACCGACATGGTCGAGTACTTCGCCGAGCAGCTCGACGGCTTCCACACGACGCGCAACGGCTGGGTCCTCTCCTACGGGAGCCGCTGCGTGCGCGCACCGATCCTGGCTGCCCCGCCGAGACTCCGCGAGCCGATGACGGTCGACGAGTGGCGGATCGCGCAGGGGGCGACCGACAAGCCGGTGAAGGGGATGCTCACCGGGCCGGTCACGATCGTGAACTGGAGCTTCCGCCCGCCCGGCGTGCCCGACGACCGCCTGTTCTGGGCGGTCGCGCAGCCGATCGCCGAGGAGGTCGGCAACCTGGTCGCCGCGGGCGCACGCGTCATCCAGGTCGACGAGCCGGCCGTGCGCGAACGGTGGCCGCTCCCGACCGAGGACGCACAGCGGCTCCGCGACGTCTACGGGCGCGGGGTGCGCGCGTCGCTCAACCACGTCTTCAACCAGCCGGCCCCCGTCCAGATGCACACGCACATGTGCTACGGGGACTTCGGCGACATCGTGCCGCTGTGGTCCGACGCAGGCGTGGACGTCGCGTCGATCGAGTTCAGCCGTTCGAAGGACGACTCGTACATCCGCCAGTTCTACGGCCTCTTCTCGGATGGGCACCTCCAGATCGGTCCGGGCGTCTTCGACGTCCATTCGCCCCATACGCCGGGGTCGGCGGTGATGTCCGAGCGGCTGCACCACTTCCGCGAGTTCATGGACACGGCCGACCTGTGGGTCAATCCCGACTGCGGCCTGAAGACGCGGGGGTGGGACGAGATCGAGCGCCAGCTCGGTGACATGGTCTCGGCTGCACGCGAGATGCGGAACGGTGGGTAGGGGAGCCGATCACGAGCACCCCCACCCCGATGGGGCGTCCGCCCGCCCGGTGATGCTCTCGAAGCCGCGCGACTGGGTCGAGATGGTCGAGGTCAACCCGCCGCAGCTGCCGAACATGACCCATCTCGAGCTCCATGGCCGGTGGAAAGACGTCCTCATCACCGACAACCCGTTCAAGCAGGTGCGGGTCTCGCCGTATGCGTTCGCGGCTCGCATCACCCACGACGTCCCCGAGGTTCGTCCGACGGTGGTCTGCTCGACCCGCGATCGGAACATCCTGGCCATCGAGTCGGAGGTGCGCGGCGCGATCGCCAACGGCGTCCAGTCGTTCCTGGTCGTGCAGGGCGACATGCTCCCGGAGGTCGAGCACTGGAGCAACAGCTACGAGATCGTCGAGTACCTGCGCGCGCTCCAGGAGTCGGTCGCGCCGATCGAGTTCGAGGTCGGGATGAGCACCCGCTCGCGCCGGTGGATGTTCCGCCGCCGCGTCGAGGTCGGCGGGCAGTTCTTCACGACCGGGCCGGTCATGGATCCGGCATCCGTGCCGGATGTCGCCGCCCGGCTGGAGCGATTGCCTGACGACCCGCCGGTCTACCTCGAGATCACCCCACCGATGAGCGAGCGCTGGGTGAAACGACTGGAGTCCGTCGGCGCACTGCCCGTGTCCGATGCGCTGCGCGAGCGGCTCCACGGCCTGCCCGACGACGAGGCACGCGCCGTCGGCTGGGCCACGGCCAAGGAGGCGGCTCGCTGCGCGCGCGAGTCCGGCTTCGCCGGGATCGTGCTCATGGGGCTGCGCTTCGACACGGTCGTCGGCGAGGCCTACGACGTCTGGCACGCCGACTGAGGACGCGAACGCGATTTCGGCGAGGTCCGGGTAGCATCGGTCACGTGAGACAGCCCGATCACGAGAGCGCCATCGCCGGCGCGGCGTACACGCGCCACCGGCGGATTCATCGGTCTCGAAGCCATCCGCGCCCGCGCATCCTCCAGCTGCTGGCGACCGGCGGCAGTGGCGGCGCCCAGGAGAGCTACACCGGGCTGCTGCTGGGCCTGGACCGATCCCGCTACGAGGTCCGCGCGCTTTCCCTCTCGGCCGGCTCGGCGGTGCAGCGGCTGCGTTCGCTGGGCGTGCACGTCGAGGTCATCGACGAGACCGATGACGAGCTGGCCGTCCGCGAGCTCGTCGCCTGGCTGCGGCGCGAGGAGATCGACCTCGTGCACGCCCACATGTTCCGCGCCGAGGTCATCGGCACGCGGGCGGCGGTCGCGGCCGGCACCGCGGTGATCGTGGCCACCGTGCACTCGTCACGCGTCCGCTCCCCGGAGGACGTACGGCTGCTGGCGTCGCTCACCCCGTCGATGGACCGGCTTGATCGTCCCGTCCGAGGCGATCGAGCGCAAGGTCCGCGCCGAGGGTCGGGATGGCGCCGCGTTCGCCGTCGTCCCGAACGGGATCGACCTCTCGCGCTTCAGCGGGGCGGTGCGGCCGTGCGCGCTGCGCGGCGAGTTCATCTCCCCGTCCGCCCCGCTGCTCGGTGTGGTCGCCCGGCTCGAGCCGGAGAAGGGGCACCGGTTCCTCATCGACGCCATGCCCGCGGTCCTGCGCGCGGTGCCGGAGACCTGGCTGGCGGTCATCGGCGAGGGCTCCGAGGGCGCTGCGCTCCGCTCCCGGGCCGCGTCGTTGGGAGCCGCGGTCGCCAAGCGAATCGTCTTCACCGGCCGCCGCGACGACGTCTCGGCGCTCACGGCCGACCTGACCATCGCCGTCCTGCCGTCCCTCCGCGAGGCGCAGGGCATCTCACTGCTCGAAGCGATGGCCCGCCGCGTGCCGGTCGTCGCCAGCGCGGTCGGCGGGATCCCCGAGGTCGTGACCGATGGCGTCAACGGCCGGCTCGTGCCGCCCGGCGACCCGGTTGCGCTCGCCGACGCGATCGTCGAGCTGCTGCGTGACCCCGACCTGCGGCGGCGTCTCGGAGATGCCGGGCACGCGACGGTCGCGGATCGGTTCAGCATCGACGCCCAGGTGCGGCGCATCCAGGTCGTCTACGACGAGGAGCTTGCCCGCGCCGGGGTGCTGCTCAACGGCGAGCGCGGCTCGGAGGTCATGCCCGCGGAGCGCGGTGCGCTCGAGCTGCCCCCGATTTAGCGGGTGGTATCGGTCTGTCAGTCGCTGGCGCTGCGGTCCGCGATTCGCAGGATGGCCATGATCAGCACGTAGATGAGCAGCCAGCCGATGAGCGCGACGAGCGCGGCGATGTCCAGGGTTCGGTCGCCGGACACGACGACGTCGAAGGCGAAGATGCCGCGGAACGGTGCGACGAATGGCTCGGTGACCGAGTAGACGAAGTCGACGATGCTGTTGCCGGGGTTGGCGACGAGCAGGAGCAGCACGATCCGCACGCCGAGCAGGACGAACAGGATCCCGAACAGCAGCGACACGATTCGCCGCGCGTAGTAGAGCGCGCTGGGCCCCGTCGACACGTAGCCGGTGCCGGTATCGGAGACGTTCACGTTGGTCGTCGCGGCCGGGGGCGGCGCGTACGCCGCGGGTTGCGCTGGCGGCGGCGTATAGGCCGGCTGCTGGACGACGTCCGTGTCGTCCGCAGGCGGGGGCGGGTTCGTCGGATCGTTCGGGTTCCGGTCGTAGGTCATCGTCGGTTCACCTCCCGTGCCCCCGGTTGCACGCTCCGTGCCAGTGCTTGCTCAGTCGGCACGCAAGCCATAGTGGCCGATGAGCGGCACGAACACCACCGGTTCCAGCTCCGAGCTGCGCAGGTCGTCGCCGTTGCGCTCGACGAGCGTCAGCAGCTGGTGCTCTCGACCGCCGACGGGCATCACCAGCCTGCCCCCGTTCGGATGGAGCTGCTCCAGCAGCGGCTGCGGCACCGATGGACCGCCCGCCGTGACCAGGATGGACCGATACGGCGCACCCGCCGGCCAGCCCTCCGTCCCGTCGCCGACCACGACGTTCACGGTCCCGTAGCCGGCATCCTCGAGCCGTCGTTGCGCGTCACTCGCGAGGCTCTCGTGCCGCTCGATGCTCGTCACATCGGCGCCCAGCTCGGCGAGGATCGCAGCCTGGTAGCCCGAGCCGGTGCCGACCTCGAGCGTCGCCGCGCCCCTCCACCCGTCGCGTGGCCGTCCCAGCTGGGTCATGCGGGCCACGATGTACGGCTGGCTGATCGTCTGCCCCGATCCGACGGGCATGGCGTGGTCGCCGTAGGGCTCGTCGCCCTCCACGAAGGCGTGGCGCGGGACGACGCGGAACGCCTCGAGGATCTCCGGGTCGTCGATGCCACGCGCCTCGAGCTGCTCGGCGACCATGCGCGCCCGATCGCGCGAAGCGTCAGGTCGGCCGGTGGAGGCGCGCCACTGCCGGCGCCGCCGCGGGAGCCGCGGCCAGCGCATCGGTCGGTGTTCGGTCCGGTGGGCGCGGGGTCAGACGCCCGCTTCGGTGGCGGCTGTCGACGACGTCGCCCGCGTTCGACCACCGTTTCCGCGGGTCGACCGCTTCGGGGCGGCATCGCCCTCGTCGGTATCGGTAACGTCGGCGGATGCGGCGGCCTGCTTCGGGGACGGGCTCGAGGCGCCGGTGCCGAGGCTGGCGGCGTCGAGGACGTCGTTCAGAAGGCTGTCCGCCCTCTCGCGCAGCAGGCGCCGGGTCTCCTCGCCGCTGCGAGGCGCCAGCAGGACGCCGACGGCCAGCCCGACGAAGAAGAAGCGGATCGCGATCCGAACGCGGCTGAACATGGCGATAGCGTCCCTTCGTGCGTAATGCTCAATCCGGGGAAGGGCAAGAAGGATACCACCGCCTCATCGGCCACTCGGCGGGCCCGGTTCAGCGTGTCCCCTACCGGGCCGCTACCGGTCGGTTGCCGATAGATCGGCAAAATGTCACCGGAACAGCGACCACGTTGCGTTTCGCCGATGGATCGGCGGTGGGGCAGCGGGAGGTGCACGCCCAGATGCAACTCGTGGGGCGTGGCTGTCGATCCATCGGCGAAACCGCACGCAGAGGCGCTGTCCCGTGCGAAACCGTCGATAGATCGGCGCCCGTCACCGTGGCGGGCGCACCCAGAGGATGCCGTCGCGCCCCAGGGGCTGACCCCCGCGCAGCGCCCTGAGCACTTCACGCGATCCAGCCGGCAACATGGACCCGATGAGTGCCCCGTGGTCGCGGACGGCCGCACGATTTCGCCGGTTGTCCTCGACCACCAGGACCAGGCGGACCGGCCGTTGATGGATCAGTGCGAGTTCATCCCGTTTCGCCACCGCCGCTCGGTACTGCGCCTGGAGGTCGGCGAGGAGGCGCTCGATCTCCGCGGCGATGATTTCGACTGGGCCGAAGAAGGTGACATCGATGGAGCGACTGTTCCCGAGCCCGAACTCCAGGGTCACCCGAAACGCATCGGACGCGAATGATCGGAGGAGTGCGGCGATCCGGAGCTGCCCGGTGTCGCGGAGCGACGGGGTCCGGATCGGGAACGCCTTGGCCCACAGCTTCAGACCGATCGCGTCCGCGACGCGGCAGGCGGTATCGATGCTGATGCTCGGATCTCCCTCCTCCAGACGGCGCACGGTCGACGGGGACACCCCCGCCAGGCGGGCTGCCGCGTATCTCGTGAGCGCCAGGTTGGTCCGAGCCAGCGTCACCTCATGACCGATCGACCCGACGACGCCCCGAGCCATCCGCTGCCACCGACCATCGTTCGATCCCACCGCACGACGATGTCATGCATGCGCTTACCGGCCCGTTACCGGTCGATTGCCGATAGATCGGCGATATGTCACCGGAACAGCGAACCACGTTGTGTTTCGCCGATGAATCGGCGGTGGGGCATCGTGAGGTGCACGCCCACGTGCCGCTCGTGGGGCGTGGCTGTCGATCTATCGGCGAAACCGCACGCAGAGGCACCCTTCGGTGCGAAACCGTCGAAAGATCGGCACCCCCGGAAGCCCTCTACGCCGGCGCCGCGTCCCCGAGCCAGCCAACCTGGCTCAGGCTCGCCGAACTTGCCGACGAGGTAGTCCCGCGAGGCCTCGACCGCGCGCCGCGGCGCGTCCAACCCGGCGACGAGCTTGAAGTCGTCCTTCACGATCTGGCCGTCGACCATGACGGTCCGCACGTTCGAGATGTCGGCCGCGCAGACGACCGCGCCGACGGGATCGATGACCGGGGCCACGTTCACCGCCTTGCCGTCGAGGATCACGATGTCGGCCTTCTTGCCGGGCGTCAGCGAGCCGGTGCGGTCGGCGATACCAGCGACCTCGGCCCCACCGAGCGTCGCCCACGAGAGGACCTGCCGAGAGGTGATGAGGCCGGGCGAGGCCTCGAGGCCGTCGAGGTCCGCGTCCCACGCCTCCTGGTGCTTTCGGCCACGCTCCGATCCGAGGACGGCGTGCATCTGCGTGAACTGGTCGGCGGATGCGGTCGTCGCGACGTCCGAGGAGAGGCCGATCGGCACGTTGTGGTCGATGGCGGTGACGGCCGGGGCCCAGCCGTGGCCCATCTGGATCTCGATCTGCGGCGCGAAGCTGACGTTGCCGCCCGAGTCGCGCACCAACCCCCACTCCTCATCGGTGAAGTGCGAGGCGTGCACGTAGGTCGTGCCCGGGTAGAGCAGGTCCATGTCGCGCAGCGCGGTGATCTGGCCCTTCGTGTACCCGAATCGGTCCATCGCGACGTGCACGGTGATGTTGATGTCCAGCTCCTTGGCGAGCTCCCAGTCGTGGCGCACGACGTCGGGCTTGCAGAAGCCGGGGCCGCGCGTGGCGAGGCCCATCGTGATCCGGCCGTCGTCGGAGCCGAAGTACTGCGAGCGCAGCCGCCGCGCCTCGTCGCCATCCGAGGTCAGGACCGAGCCGGTGTAGTCCGGCCCGAACCACCAGTCCACGAGTGACGTGTTCGGGAAGCCGTACGCGAAGACCGATCGGATGCCCGACTCCTCCAGCGCCTTGACCGATGCATCCGCGTGCGCCGGCGTATTCATGATGTGCGCCCAGTCGACGAGCGTCGTGATCCCGGCATTCAGGCACTCCAGGGATCCCCACAGCGTCGCCGAGTGGACGTCCTCCGGCCGGTAGTGCGGCGCGAACTTGTCGAGGATCGAGCCGAAGTACGTGATCAGCGCGAAGTCGGGCGCGCAGGTCCGGATGCACGTCTCCCAGGTGTGGCGGTGCGTGTCGATGAACCCGGGGATGACGATGTCGCCGGCTGCATCGATGACGCGCGCGCCATCGGCCGACAGGTTCGGGCCGACGGCGGCGATCTTGTCGTCCTCCACCAGCACGTCCGCGCTCGCGAGCTCGCCGAGCTCGGGATCCTGGGTCAGCACGATCCCGCCGCGGATGAGGATGCGTTCAGTCACAGGTTCGGTCTCCTTCAATGCACCGATGGATTCAGGTCGCCGCCCCCTCCGTTGCCCGCTCGCGCAGCTGGACCGCCACGGTCGATGCGTCCCGTTCGCCGCCGAACCGCTCCGCTGCCTCGCTCGAGGATCTCCTGGTTGACGATCGACTGCGCCATCGACACGCCGAGCCGGTCCGCGAGATCGAGGAGCAGTCTCAGGTCCTTGAGCGCGAGGTCGATCGAGAAGGCGACGGGCGTGCCGTCGGGGTCGACGAACGAATCGCGCTTGTAGCCGACGAACGGCGCCCCGGCCGCGCTCGAGGCGAAGACCTCGTAGGCGACGCCGCGGTCGATCCCCGCGCGCTCGGCGAGGACGAGCGCCTCGCTCAGGCTGTTGTTGATCGCGAAGATCAGGGCGTTGACCGCCAGCTTCAGCGCGGCGCCCGAGCCGAGCGGCCCGACGTGGGTGATCCCTCGCGACACCAGGTCGAGCGCCGGTCGCGCGCGGTCGAGGTCATCGGCGGTGCCGCCGGCCATGATCGTCAGCTGGCCCGCCGCGGCGAGCACCGTGCTTCCGGACACCGGCGCGTCGAGGATGCCGGAGCCGCGCTCGCGGACCGCGGCCTCGAAGGGCGCCAGCGTGTCCGGCGGGACGGTGCTCATGTCGACGAGCACGCCGCCAGGATGGGCACCGGCGACCAGCCCGTCGGGCCCGTCCCAGGTTGCGCGCACCGCGTCGCCGTCGGCGAGCATCGTGATCGCGACGTCCGCGCCGGCCGCTGCCTCGGCGGCAGTGCCCGCCACGGATGCGCCGAGCTCGTCCGCCAGCGCCCGCGCCGGGCCCGGCGTCCGGTTGAAGAGCGTCAGGTCCGCTCCACCGCGTGCGATGGCGCGCGCCATTGCCGATCCCATCCGCCCGGTGCCGACGACGGCGACCTTCACCGCGTCGCCTCGAGCGTCGTGGCGATCGTCGAGGCGATGCGCTCTGCCGACGGCATCTGCGCGTCCTCGAGGATCGGGTTCGCGGCGAGCGGGACGTGCGGCGTCGTGATCCGCACCACCGGCCCGTCGAGCGAGTAGATCGCCTCCTCGGCGACGATCGAGACGACCTCGGCACCCCAGCCGCACAGCCGCGGGTTCTCCTCGACCGTGAACAGCCGCGTCGTCTTGCCCACCGACGCGAGGACGGTCGACACGTCGAGGGGCACCAGGGTCCGCAGGTCGATCACCTCGACCGAGATCCCATCGGCCTCCAGCGCCGAGGCCGCGGCCAGCGCGCGCGGCACCATCGCGGCGAGCGCGACGACGGTCGCATCGGTCCCCTCGCGGACGATCTTCGCCTGGCCCAGAGGCTGGAGAAGCTCGCCGTCGGGGACATCGGCCTTGTCGGCGAAGAGGGCCTTGTGCTCGCACACGATCACCGGGTCTGGGTCGCGGATCGCGGCGGCCATCAACCCGACCATGTCCTCCGGCGTCGACGGCGCCACGACCTTCAGGCCCGGCACCGCCATCGCCCAGTTCTCGATCGACTGCGAGTGCTGCGCGCCGAACCGCAGCCCGCCGCCGTTGGCCGTGCGGATCACCAGCGGCAGGGCGACCTGTCCATCGGTCATGTAGCGGGTCTTGGCGACCTGGTTGGCGACCATGTCCCAGGCGACGCCGAAGAAGTCGCTGAACATCAGCTCCGCCACCGGGCGCAGACCGGTCATCGCGGCGCCCATGGCCGCACCGATGATCGCCTGCTCGCTGATCGGCGTGTCGCGCACCCGATCGGGCCCGAACTTCGCGAGCAGCCCTTCCGTGGTCTTGAACACGCCGCCGGCCGCACCGATGTCCTCGCCGAGCATCACGACCGACGGGTCGCGCTCCATCTCCTGCGCGATCCCGCGGGCCACGGCCTGCCGGTACGTCAGCTCCGCCACTCGGAGCCTCCATCGGCCCAGAGCTCGGTCATCGCCACCGATGGGTCCGGGTCGGGCGCCTCGCGCGCGACCTTCTCGGCGGCGGCGACCTCCGCGCGAACCTCGCTCTCCAGGGCGTCGAGGTCGGCCTCGGGGATGCCGGCCTCAACCAGCCGCGACCGATGCGCCGGAATGGGATCCCGCGCCAGCCAGGCCTTGACCTCCTCCTCCGGCCGATACGTACCGGGGTCGGCGCGCGAGTGGCCACCGTGGCGATACGTCACGGCCTCGACGAGCGACGGACCCTCGCCGGCGCGCGCCCGCTCGATGGTGGCGACCGCCATCGCATGGACCGCCTCGACGTCGTTGCCGTCGACGACCAGCGGCTCCAGTCCGTACGCCGATGCGCGGTCCGCCGCCGGCCGCTCGACCGCGGTGACCGAGCCGATCGCGGTGTACTCCATGTACTGGTTGTTCTCGCACACGAAGACGACCGGCGCCTTCCACACGGCGGCCATGTTCAGCGCCTCGTGGAACGAGCCGATGTTCGTCGTCCCGTCGCCGAAGAAGCACACCGCCACCTGCCCGGAGCCGCGGTACTGCGACGACCACGCCGCCCCCACCGCGATCGGCATGTGGGCGCCGACGATCGCGTACGACCCCATGGCGCCGTGCTCGACCGAGGTGAGGTGCATCGAGCCGCCCTTGCCGCCCATCAGCGCGCCCTGCTTCCCGACCAGCTCGAGGAGCACCGGACCCATCGGCACGCCGCGGGCGAGCGTGTGGTTGTGGCCGCGGTAGGTGCAGAAGGTCCAGTCGTCGTCGCGCATCGCGGCGGCGAAGCCGGCGGCCACCGCTTCCTGGCCGATCCCGAGGTGCGTCGTCCCGCGCACCAGCCCGGCCAGGAAGAGCTCGTGGGTGCGCTGCTCGAAGAGCCGGCAGGCGAGCATCGTGCGGTACATCCGCAGCCGCAGGTCGCGGTCGAGGTTGTCGGGCGCCGCGGCGCCCGCATCGGTCAGGTCAGTACGCATTTGCCACGAACAGCTCCTGCGACGGGAAGCGGGTGATCACCTGCGGACCGTCGGCGGTGACGACGACCTCCTCCTCGATGCGCGCCGCCGAGTAGCCGTCCTTGGCCGGGCAGTACGTCTCGAGCGCGATGACCATCCCCTCCTTCAGCTCGATCGGGTTCGACAGCGAGTTCAGGCGGCTGATGATCGGCCGCTCGTGGAGGAAGAGGCCGACGCCGTGGCCGAACTGGAGCCCGAAGCACTCCATCTCCGAGTCGAACCCGAACTCCTGTGCCTTCGGCCAGACCGATGCGACCTTGTCGGTCGTCACGCCCGGCTTCATCAGCTCGATGCTCTTGTCGATCCACTCTCGCGCCCGCTTGTACGCGTCGCGTTGCGCGTCGCTGGCGCTGCCGACGGCAAAGGTGCGGTAGTAGCAGGTCTTGTACCCGACGAAGGTCTGGATGATGTCGAAGAAGGCCTGGTCGCCGGGGCGGATGAGCCGATCGCTGAAGACGTGCGGATGCGGCGAGCAGCGCTCCCCGGAGACGGCGTTGATGTTGTCGACGTGCTCGCTGCCCATGTCGAACAGCGCCTTCGTGACCTCGGCGACGAGCTGGCTCTCGCGGACCCCCGGCTTCAGCCGCTCGGCGATGAGCTGGTAGGCGCCGTCGACCATGGCGCAGGCGATGTTCAGCAGCATGATCTCGTCGGGCGACTTGACCTCGCGCGCGTCGAGCATCGTCTGCTGGCCGTCGTTGACCGTGATGTTCTGCGCCTGCAGCGCCGCGAGCATCGGCGGCTCGACGATGTCGACGCCGACCGGCATGTCGGCCACGCCCTCGGCGCGCAGGATCTCGGCGATCTCCTTCGCCGCCCCGGTGAAGAGGCCGGCCTCCGGCGCCACGGCTCCGCGCAGGCCGATCATCCCGCCGCGGATGTTCTCGGGAGGCAGCCACGGGCAGTACAGGCGGTGGTGCTTCGCGGCCGATCCGAAGTCCCACAGGTGCGGCTCGCCACCACGGGTGAGGAGCGCGAAGCGCGTCATCTTGTCGCGGGCCCACTCCCCGATGTGGGTGGACGTGACGTAGCGGATGTTGTTGAAGTCGAACAGCAGGAGCGCGCCGAGTTCCGAGGCCTCGAGGGCCTCGCGGGCGCGGGCGAATCGGTAGGTGCGGAGCCGCTCGGTGTTGACCCGCTCCTCCCAGTCGACGTTCATGAGGCCCGGGGATCCGATCGGTCTCGACATGCGCTGCTCTCACTCCTGTCACGCGGCCGAGTTTCAATGGTAGTGCACACGTCCACCGCGTCGCAATCCGGCGTTTGAGCGTGAATGCGCCCGCTCGCTTGCCCGCGACGGAGCGTCCGACAGTGTTCAATGACAGTGGAACGCCGCCCCGTCCATCGAGGAGCCAATGACGATCCACGTCGCGTCCGTCGACTGGTCATTCGCCGACCGTCCCATGGAGGCGTCCGTCCGGTCACAGGGCCTGTCGCGCTCGGTCCTCGTCGGTGCGGAGCACGGAGCGGTGCACACCGAGCTGGCGGTCGGGGCGCTGGCGCCGGGTGGGTGGCTGAACCGCCACTTCCACTCGTTCGAGGAGTCGCTCTACGTCCTCGCCGGCGAGCTGCTGCTCGAGATCGACGGGCACATGCATCGGCTCGTGCGGGGCGACTACGCGCTCATGCCGGTCGGGACCTGGCATGCGCTCGGCGAACGCCGGGACCGATCAGACGCGCTGGCTGTCGGTGAACACGCCGCTGCGCCTCGCGCCCGATGCCGGCCGCCGCGACACCTTCTTCACCGCCGTCCCCTTCGACCTCGCCGCCTTCGAGGCGCGCGCCGCGCGTCCGCCGTTCGGCGATCCGCGCCTTCGGCTGGTCGGGCACTACGACGGCACGCCCCCGCAGGCCGAGGTGCTGGCGCTGACCGATCCGGCCCGCGGCCGGGCACCCGCCGGCCGCGACACGGCCCTGACCGTCTACAGCGGGATCAGCGTCAAGATGCTCGTGGACCGCGTCTTCGGCGCCGAGCTGCTCACCGTCTTCACCGTCGACTACGAGCCGGGCGGATCGGCCCAGGTGCACGACCACCCATTCGAGGAGACCTACTTCTTCCTGGAGGGTGAGATCGAGGCCGAGCTCGACGGCCGGCTGCACACGATCCGCGCCGGAGACGTGGTCTTCTCGGGGGTCGGCAGCACCCACGGGTTCTTCAACACCGGCAGCGGGCGGGTGCGCTGGATCGAGACCCAGGCGCCGCAGCCGCCCGAGCGGCATTCGTATCGGTGGCTCGACCACTGGAAGCGCTTCGAGGAAGGAGTCGATTGAGCATGGCAGCCGACGGGTGCGTCGTCGTCATCGGCGGCAACCGGGGGATCGGTCGCGAGATCGCGAAGCACTACGCCGACGCCGGCGACGAAGGTCGTCATCAGCGCGACCGATGCGGATCGCGCGCAGGAGGCGGCGAGCGAGATCGGCGGCGACACGTCCGGCATCGGCCTGGACCTCGCGAAGCCCGACGAGATCCGCGCGGCGCTGGCGGATCGGTCGGGCCGGTGCGGTACCTCGTGGTGGTGGCCATCGACCGCGACGACAACCGGATCGGCGACTACAGCGATCGAGCGCGCGATCCACCTCGTCACGCTGAAGCTCGTCGGCTACACCGAGGTCGTCCACGTCGCTGCTCGATCGGCTCAGCGACGACAGCGTCGATCGTCCTCTTCGGCGGGCTGGCGAAGGATCGGCCGTATCCGGGCTCGACCACCGTGTCGACGGTCAACGGCGGCATCGTCGGCCTCGTCCGCACGCTGGTCGGCGAGCTGGCACCGATTCGGGTCAACGCCATCCATCCCGGGATCGTCGGGGACCGCCCGTTCTGGTCCGGCAAGAATCTCGATCACGTCCTCGCGCGCACGCCGACCAAGCGACTGAACCGAGATGGCCGATATCGTCGACGCCGTGCGCTTCCTCCTCGAGAACCCGGCGGTCAACGGCATCGACCTGCGCGTCGACGGCGGCTGGATGACGACGTGAGCGCGTGACCGGACAGCGCGATGCCGGCCGCGCGGCGCGGCCGGACTACCCCGAGATCGGGGAGCGGCTGCGGGCTCGCCGCCACGAGCGCGGCCTGAGCCTGCGCGAGCTTGCCGATCGGCTCGGCGTGCTCCCCGAGCCTCATCAGCCAGATCGAGCGCGGGCTGGCCAATCCATCGGTCTAGCACCCTCTACGCCATGGTCGCCGAGCTCGACGTCTCGCTCGACGAGCTGCTCTTCAACGACGAGCCGCGCCAGCGTCGCGACGACCAGAGAGCCGTCCGAGGCGGCCCGCGCACGGGTCCCCGATCCAGCGCGGCGACGGAGCGGCACCGCATCCGCCTCGCGTCGCGGCGTCCTGTGGGAGCGGCTGACGACCGTCTCCGAGCCGGGCGTCGAGTTCCTGTACGTCACTACGAGGTCGGCGGCGCCTCGTCGCCGGCCGATGCGTTCCAGCGCCACGCCGGCCACGAGTGGGGCTACGTCCTCTCGGGCACGCTCCAGGTCACGATCGGGTTCGACGCGAGTACCTGCTCGATCCCGGCGATGCGATCTCCCTCGACTCGACGACGCCGCACCGGCTCGCGAACGTCGGCGACGTCCCGGTCCATGCGATCTGGTTCGTCCTTGGGCGCGACGCCAACGACGCCCACCCGAGCGCCACGGGGATCTGACGGTCCTAGGTCGCGACACGGCCGAAGCCGGGAGGTCTAGTAGGCCTTGACTTGCCGGCGCACACTTGACTCCACCCGCCGCCCCGATTGGAGGGGACCCCGTGAAACGCCACGGTTCGGAGAGCTACTTCATCCTCGGCGAGGGGCTGCTGGCGGAGTCTCTCGACGGTCGGCCGGAGACGATGTCCGCCGCAGTCGAGGCGACGGTGCCGCCGTTTCGCTTCTCGCGGATGGGACCGAGGGGCACGAACAGGCAGCTCGGCGAGGCGAACCGCACCAGGATCGCCAAGGCGATGACGGCCGCCAACCTGACACCCGGGACGATCCCGGCCGGGTTCACCTACCTGGGGCAGTTCATCGACCACGATCTGACCTTCGACAAGACGGTCCTGATGGATGGCGTGGACATCTCGCCGGCGACGCTCGAGTCGTCGCGCTCGCCCACGCTCGACCTCGACTCCCTGTACGGCGCCGGACCGCAGGATCCCGGGTCCGCCGAGTTCTACAGCGACGGCATCCACCTGAAGATGGGCGCCGCCGACGGCAGCCCGGCCGGAAGGGGCTTCGACCTGCCCAGGGAGACGCCCGGGCAGGGCGCGACGATCCCGGACGAGCGGAACGACGAGAACCTTGCGGTCGGGCAGATCCACCTCGCGATGATCCGCTTCCATAACCGCGTCGTCGACACGCTCCCCGCATCGGTTCCTCCGGCCGAGCGCTTCCAGAAGGCGCGGAGGATCGTCACGAAGCACTACCAGTGGATGATCCGCACGGACTACCTGCCGCGGATCTGCGCGCCCTCGATCGTCACGAACGTCTTCAGCCAGGGCCGCAAGGCGTTCGAGGTCGGAGCGCTGCCGACGAGCATGCCGACGATGCCGGTCGAGTTCGCCGTCGCCGCCTATCCGCCTCGGGCACAGCATGATCCGCGCGGACTACAGCTGGAACAAGCACTTCCCGGCCGCGACGCTCGACCAGCTGTTCGACTTCTCCGGGCTGATGGGCAACCTCGGCGTCGGGAGCCCGCTCCCGAGCATCTGGATCGCCGACTTCCGCAGGCTCTTCAACTTCGCCCGGGCAGGCGCGCCAGGACCTCGTCGTCCCGGCGAGCAGCCTTCAACCGGGCGATGCGCATCGACACGAAGCTCGTCACCCCGCTGCGGGCGTTGCGGGTGCCCGACCCGGATCCGCGCAAGAACCTCGCCTTCCGCAACCTCCTTGCGGTAGAACGTCGCGAGCGACTCGAAGAAGCGCCGGCGCCGCGCGGCTCCGCGCCGCAGCGCATCGGCGCAGGTCCGGCGGCGATCGTGTCGAGCTGCGGACCCTCCGGACTGGAGGCTGACGCGCGACCGACGCGCCGGGGCCAACCCGCGGATCGCGGCACCATGACGGGCCGAGCGTCAGCATCGGCTCGCCGTCCGCGAGGGTCACAGTCGCGCGCATCGGGTAGCTGCTCGATCGTGCCGGCGAGGTAGTAGCGATCGCGCTCGCCCCAGGCCTCGGCCGGATCGAACGGCAGCGTCGATCGCGATCCCGCCGCGCGGGCCGGCGCGAGCGCCGTGGCGGTGAAGGTCATCGTCCGCGTCAGCGGCCGGCTACTCCTCGAGGCCGTATTCCTTGATCTTGGCGTACAGCAGGCGCCGATAGATTCCGAGCTCCTCGGCCGCCTTCGTGCGGTTGCCGCCGGCGCGCTCGAGCGCCTCCTTGATGAGCTGGCGCTCGAGATCCGCGACTCGGTCCTTCAGCGTGCCCGCTCCATTGCCGTTCTCGGCGGTCGACCGCGGCGACGTCCGCCTCGTCCTCCTCGAGGGCCTGGCGGCGATCGTCGAGCTCGGCGGTCTCCTTGTCGAGCTTCGTGCGGCGCGCGGCCATGCCCTTGGGCGACACCTCCGACTCGCGATGGCCATCGAACGGCAGGTGCTCGACGGTGATCGGGTTGCCGCGGGCCAGCACGACTGCGCGCTCGATCGCGTTCTCCAGCTCGCGCACGTTGCCGGGCCAGTCGTAGTCGACGAGTCGCGCCAGCGCCTCCTCGGTGATGCGCGGTCGGGATGGCGCTCCGGCTCGTATCGGTACTTCACGAGGAAGTGCTCGACCAGCAGCGGGATGTCCTCCTTGCGGTCGCGCAGCGGCGGCATGTGGATGTGGATCACGTTGAGCCGGTAGTAGAGGTCCTCGCGGAAGCGGCCCTCGTCGACCTCCGCGGCGAGGTCGCGGTTCGTGGCGGTGATCACGCGGATGTCGATCTTGATCGGCACGTTGCGCGCCGATGCGCTCGAACTCGCGCTCCTGGAGGATGCGCAGCAGCTTCGTCTGGGTCGCCGGCGTCATCTCGCCGATCTCGTCGAGGAAGATCGTGCCCTTGTTGGCGGTCTCGAAGCGGCCCTTGCGCATCGTCATCGCGCCGGTGAACGAGCCCTTCTCGTGGCCGAACAGCTCGGTCTCGAGCAGCGTCTCCGGCAGCGCCGCGCAGCTGACCTTCACGAGCGGGTGCGGGTTGCGCTTGCTGGCCCGATGCAGCGCCTCGGCCACCAGCTCCTTGCCGGTGCCCGACTCGCCGGTGATGAGGACGGTCGCGTCCGATCCGGCCACCTTGCCGATGAGCTTGAACACCTCCAGCATCGGCTTGGAGCTGCCGACGATGCGCTCGCGATCGGCCGCGCTCTTGCCCAGCTCCAGTCGCAGCGCCGACACCTCGTTGCTCATGTCGGCGTGCTCGAAGACCCGCTTCAGGGTGGCGAGCAGGTCGTCCATCTCGAACGGCTTGGTGACGTAGTCGTAGGCGCCGTGCTCCATCGCCTTGATGGCCGATGAGCTGCCGCCGAAGGCGGTCATCACGATGACCTCGAGGTCCGGATGCTCGCGCTTCAGCTGCCGCAGGACGGCGAGCCCGTCCTGGTCGGGAAGCTTGACGTCCATCATCACGAGGTCGGGCATGCTCTTGCCCACTTCCTCGATGGCCTCGGCGCCGGTCGTCGCGTGGCGCGACTCGTAGCCGGCATCCTTGAGGAGGTCGGTCAGGAGATTGCGGATCTCCGCCTCGTCATCGACGACGAGGATCGAACGAGCAGGGTCTGCCAATCAGGTTCCTCCGTCAGGCTCGAGCGTCGGGCGACTCGGGTTCCCCCGCCTGGAGGGTCGGCTCACGAGTATAGGGGACCGTTCGGAATCCGTACAAACCGCCTCGCGCGTCTGGACATTCGCCGCCGGAAGCCGCACTCTCGCACCTGCCCCGTTGCTTCAACCGAGAGGAGCTGCGCAGATGGCAAACGCGGACGTCGGCGTCACGATCGGCCGCCCCATTGAGGACGTGTTCGCGGTGCTCACCGACCCGACCCTGTCGCCGAAGTGGGCGGCGAATGCGATCAGTGGCGAGCTGTTGACCGATGGCCCGCCCCGGATCGGAAGCCAGCGGCGGGCCGTGGTGAAGGGCATGTTCGGCGGGACCATGGAGAGCGTCATGGAGGTGACCGAGCTCGAGCGGAACCGTGCGGTGGCGCTCAAGCTGATCAGCGCCTCGTGGGGCGGCACCGGCCGAACAAGGTACACCTTCACTCCGGCCGGCGACGGCACGCGAGTCGACTGGCACTGGGAGATGGAGCCGGGAGGCTGGTTGCAAGCCCTTCGCCGGCCCGTTCATGTCGTTCTTCAAACGCGCGTTCCAGAAGGACCTCGACAACCTGAAGGCGATGATGGAGTCGGGCCGCCTCTAGGGACGGTGACGCGGACGCCGTTGCACCCACGCGGCGCTCAAGGGTCGAGGTTAGGCCTCGTACAGGTCGAGGACGCGCTCGGCCCGGTCGAGCTGGCGCGGCACATCCTCGGGGTGGTGACGGATCGCCCAGCCGGCGCAGCGCAGCGCGTGGTGGGCGACGTACGCACGAAGCACGCGGGGCTCGATGCCGGTGGCCTTCACCGGCTTGCGGGCCGAGCGTCGCCCATCCGTCGCGACGTACTAGGCAGGATACGAATCTGGGTCCGCGGCGTTAACGGGCGTGTATGTGGCGCCCGGCTCGTCGAAATCATCCGGTACGTCGATGCCGAGCGTAACCAAGGCTTCGATGGCATCCTCGAGCAACTGGCCAAGGATTGGTCCGGCGAGCTCGATTGAGAACTCGCTTCCGGCCAGCGCACCGCTGATCCGCAGCGTCCAAGAGGGCAGAAGCTCGCCCGATTGCGGTCCTGCCGGGCGGAAACCGACATCCGCCCGGCGGGCAGAGCGGACCGGATTGACCGAAGGGTCGCATCGACTCTACCGCTGGGTCGCACTGCCTGAGCATGCCAAGGCACGCGATTCCGCTTGCACGCCGTGCACTGTCGTGGCACACGCGACTGCGCGACAAGGCGACGAAGGTTCTAAGCGCACCGACGCCCATCGGCGATCGCGGCTGACTTGAGAGTGGCGTTAGCGCACCTGGGATGCCACGGGGCGGTTCGGCAAGTCGGGACAGCGGCGGCTTCTGTGTTTGTCAGCGCGCTCGTGCCGATGACCACTTTCACCGGCTTGCGGGCCGAGCCGGGTGATTGCGGTGGAGTATGAAGCGGCAACCGATCGTCCGCTTAGCGCTCGTTCGCTCGCTCTGTGCATATCCAGACCGACGAGATCGTGATCCGGTGGACAACCCAATTGACGCGGCAAAGCGGGACGCCTATTACTGGACGATCAGGCAAGCGCCGCTTGACCTCCTTCGCGGTCCCTTAGGTAAAGGTAACCGCCTGGAGACGAACGCGGCTGAGCAAGTGGCACATGACGATCTGAGACAAATACGCGACCGTCTCCGTAGGTGGTGGTCGGAGCTGACAGCGTCGCCTGAGGCGAATGAGGGCGAGCCGGAGAGCGCTGGTCAAGAGCCGTCCGCGGCCGCGACGACGGGATCGGGAGCGCTTGCAACGGGCGGTGGAACAGCCGCAGGCGCCTTTAGGCCCGCCGCTGACGCGTTCGGCTCAGCGACGGCCTACCACATCGACCATCTCCACGTACGCGCGGGTGGCCTGCCGGCGAGCATGTCCGCCGATGACATCGTCGATACCGTCAGAGAGCTGCTAGGTCTCATCCGCGGTTGGTATGCCTCGGTGAACATGGCGGGTTCCCAGAAGCCGATGCGGCCCGAAGGTGTCGCGGCTGTAGTCGCTCATTCGGACAAGTGGTTCGTCCAGGCAGTCGGCGACTATGCGACGGCCTTGAGCCGATATGGACCCGAGCATGCAGAGACGCGGACGCGGTTCGGTGAGATTGTCCTCGGGATCATGTCGAGGTCGGACGGATCATTGCTGTTTCCCAACGACACGCGAGTCCTACACCAGCACGCCGTGGATCTCGTCGCGAAGCGCTACCAATGGGTCACCCGGGCACCAGCGGAGACATTGACGAACGAAGAGCGACAATCGCGGACATGGGCGAAACAGCTGTTCAGCGAGCTCCGCAGGATCGAAGGTCGATCTGAGGCTCGCATGGCCGATCGAGGCTACAAGTACAAGCAAGCATGGGTCTTGGGCTAGAGCCTTTCGCCGGGAGACTGACCAGTCTACTCACCGCTTCGTTGCGTCGCCCTCGGCCCTCTGAACCCAGCTGAGCGAAGCAACTCGTCGACCACCTCGTTGAGAGGCTGGGTTGCGTCTTCCTCTATCGTTCCGGGCGGTCCTTTGTCGCTCCCATTGAGCTCGAGCATGAGTTTGACTCCGCCGGCGGCCACGTCGAAGCGCGGCTTCATCGCGCCTTGATGATCGGCTTATCGGCCGTCAGCTACGGTGCCGGCGTGGCCGAGGGCGAGGCAGATGCACTGGACGCCGCTGAATCCGAGCCTGACGGCTCCGGCTCCGGTCGGGCGACGCCGACTCGGTCGGCGCGGACGACGGCGTGGCCGGGAGGGACGGAATCGGCAGCGGCGTCGGCTCCGGCGCGAAGCGCGACGGGATCTCGAAGGCGCTGAGCACGATGATCGCCAGGAAGATGGCGATGACGATGATGATCCACGGCCGGGCGAGCCGGTCGTCGCGCGTCGGCAACGCGCCGCGATAGCCGGGCTGGTCGCGCTTGGGATCGTTCGTTGATGTCATCGGTCTCTCGTTCGATCAGTCAGTCGTGCCAGGGCCGTGGACGCCTGCGCTCCCGCAACCTGCAGTCGTTGCTCGGCCTCGGCCACCCGGCGGCGTGCCGCCGCGACCTCCGCGCGACCTCCAGCCACCGAGCGCACCGCGCTGACGGCGAGGGTCCAGGCCAGGAGCGCCAGCGAGCCGATCACCGCCACGGCGAGGGCAACGACCGCAAGGTCGAGGATCAGTCCCACGGCGCGCGAAGGGTAGCAGATCGCCCGGATCAGCGGGCGTTGCGCATCGCTGGGATGAGGATGCCGACGGCGCCGGCCGCCGCGCAGATCGCGCCGCTGATGACGAGCACAGCCGAGGGACCGATTACGCCGGCGAGCCACCCGGAGAGCGCCCATCGACGCGGCGAGCGAACCGAATACCAGCGCCTGCCGGCTCGATACGACCCGGCCCATGAGTTGCTGCGGCGTGAGCTCCTGGAAGAGCGTGATGCTCGGAATGATGTAGACCATGTTGAAGGCGCCCAGGAGGAGGAAGGCGACGATGGCAACGATCGGATCGGTCACGACGCCGGCCGCCGCAAGCGCCAGGCCCATGCCGATGAATCCGGCGATCACCATCGGTCCCTTCGGGAGTCGGTCGCCGATGGCGCCAACGACGATGCCGGCCAGCACGCTGCCGACGGCGATCGCCATGAGCAAGAGCGAGTACATCTGCTCGAAGCTCAGGGCGCCTCGGTCGACCACGTCGCGCGCGTAGATCAGGCTGACCACGATCTCGGCGCCGACGCGCGACCTGCGCGACCGTCGACAGCAGCGTGTTGGACAGCAGGACGGGCTGGCGCCACAGGAAGCCGAAACCCTCGGCCATCTCGCGCCAGACCGCACCGATCGAAATGCGCTCGGTCGAACTCCGACACGTGACGCGGCAGGATCATCGCCCACAGCAGCACCGCGGAAACCACGTAGGTCCCGGCGTCCAGGACGAAGGCCGCGCCAAGGACCGGTGACAGCGCCGTGACGATCAGGCCGGCGATCGGGAAGCCGATCAGGTCGGCCGCGGTCTCCGGCACCGACAGCGCGGAGTTGGCCGCCACCAGGTCGCGATCGCCGACGACGGCGGGGATCACCGCGGTCTTGGCCGGGCGGAAGAGGAGCGTCACCGTCGCGAGCGCGAAGGCGATCGCGTAGACCAGGCCGATGTGGACCTCGAACGCCAGCGGCACGGCCAGCACGAGGGCGGCGCGGACGAGGTCGCAGGCGATCATCGTGCGGCGGCGGTCCCATCGGTCGACGAAGACGCCCGCGAGCGGGCCGAAGAAGACGCTGGGGACCGCGGTCATCGCGAAGACGACGCCGACCTCGAGGGCGGTGCCGCGGCCGGCGACCAGCGCGCCGAGCGCGATGATGTGGATCCGGTCGCCGATCAGCGAGATCAGCTGAGCGGTCCACAGCAGGCTGAAGTTGCGGTTCGCGAACAGGCGCAGGTACGGCGACTGGCGCCGCATGCCGGCCACCTCGGCTCCGGCCTCGGACACCTCGGCCGGGATCGTGCCCGCCTCGGCATAGGCTGCGCCCGCCGTCCCGGGCGTCGCCGTTGCGGGCCGCATGACCCCCGTCGCGCCGATTGCCAGCGCACCCCGCGAGGGCGCGTTGACTCTGACCATCGAGTAGACGATGGCCCAGAAGATCCCGAATGCCAGCAGCACGTCACCGATGCTGACCACGTCGCGGATGATCGGGATCGGCAGCGGGATCACGTCGCCGAACAGCCCGCCGCTGGCGACGAAGTCCGCGACCGTCTCGGCCCGGAGGAGGAAGTGGAAGGGGTCGTTGGCGATGACCGACTCGTCGAAGCCGGCGGCGAAGAAGGCGGCCGACCAGATCGGCATCTGTCCGGCGTTGACGAGGACGGCGGCCATGTTGGCGCCGATGCCGACCGCGGCGATCTGGAGCCCCGGCACGCGCCAGTTGCCCCACAGCCAGACGAAGATCAGGCCGTAGGCGAGCGATGAAGGCCCAGCCGACCGGGATGTCGGCGGCGATGCCGGTCTCGCGGCTCAGCCCGGCAAGGAGGCGAAGCAGCAGTGCACCAATCAGCAGCCACGGTCCAGCGCAGCTGCAGGTCGGCCAGCCGCGGGATGCCGCCCCCGAGCAGCGCGCCCACGATGAGCGCGAGGAGGATGGTGCTAAGAAACATCGTCCGAGGCCAGGGCAGTACGCGGCTGCTCCGGCGACGGGGGCACGTCTCGTTGGAGGGGCGGGTGGAGCATGGTGGGCAGCTCGTCGGGGCGGTCGGGCGGCCGGTCGAGGATGGACCGATCCAGACCGACCAGGATCGGCACGATCTCCGGGTCGAACTGGATGCCGCTGAAGCGCTCGAGCTGGTCGACGGCCTGCTCGTGGGTCAGCGGGGTCTTGCGGTAGGGGCGTGAGGAGGTCATCGCCTCGTACGCGTCCGCGATGGTGAGAATGCGCGCGCCGCGCGGGATGTCGAGCGCCTCACGACCGTCCGGATAGCCGGAGCCGTTGATCCACTCGTGGTGGGCCCGGATGAGCGGCGCCTCGCTGGCGAGCTGGCTCGCCGGCGCCACGATCTCGGCACCGATGGTCGGGTGCTGGTTCATGAGGATCCGCTCGCTCTTGTCGAGCGGCCCCTCCTTGAGCAGCACGTTGTCGCGGATGCCGATCTTGCCGACGTCGTGCAGCAGCCCGGCCCACTTGATGCGCTCGATCTCGTTCTCCGGGAGGCGCATCACGCGGCACATCTCCTCCGCGATGTGGCTCACCCGGCTCGAATGGTTGCGGGTGTACGGGTCGCGAGCGTCGACGGCCTTCGACAGCGCCTCGATCGTCTGCTCGAACAGCTCCCGGGTCTCGACGTAGCGCGCGTACGACACCCGAGTCGTGAACAGCGGAACCACGAATAGGACGGTTGCCCACCATCCGACGCCATTCGGCAACTGAAATACCTGTGCCATTAGCCAAGCGATGGGGAGCGAGCCCGACGAAGCTCACCGCCACCCCGCTGACGTCCTGCGCCCACACCGTTCGCATCGGAGGCGCCGGTCCGCACGCTCACCCCGAGAACGGCAAGCGAGCGAGTTCAGGACGAGGAAGTCGCAGCCCCGAGCCAGCGCGCCACGAAACTGCGTAGAGCGGGCTCGGCCCGAACAGGCGAAGGGTGTCGTAGACCATCCCAGCGACGACGCCAGCGATGCCAGCTCGCGTGGTTGTAGAGGGTTCCGTACCATGGGACCTGGCCGCGAACCTCGCGCTCGTCGTCGTGCCGATCCGCCGACGATCGCACCGGCGACGGGGCCGCCCAGCAGCATCGACGCGAGGATCGGCGCGCTGCCGACTGAAACGACCGATCCCCGTGGAAGCTTCACCGGCATGCGCTCGCGACCAGAGCCAGGAGCGTCCAGAACACGAGCCCGGCCAGTCCGCCGATCTCGGGCCGAATCGGGAACAGCAAAATAGCCGCCGCAATTGCAAGAATTGCGGCGGCTACAGTTGCGAGGATGAGGCGCTGTACTGCCGGGGTCACGACATCACATTACTGTGAGGCCGTGAGTCTAGCATCGCGCCTCTACCAACCCCGGACGCCTGCTCCCCCGGCAAGTGCCAAGGCGACAATGGATCCGAGGCTGATCAGCAGCGCGACACATCGACGAATCGCTGCCCGCATGCTGTCCCTCACTGTGCTGGGTTTACCAGCTCTTGATGATTTCTCGAGACATCAGAAGGTGCCCTCTTCCGATACGGACATATCAACCGACACACTCCGGTGACGGAACGGTCGGTTGCACTACTTGCTCCCCATCAGCCTAAGTGCCCAGGTTCAGCCGATGGATCTGCGCGTCCTGCCCGAGTACTAAAGTACTGCGAACGGTTAGTACTCTAGGTCATCCTCACGAAAAGTCAAGCGGCAAGCGCTGATTGCCCCGTTCGGTCAATATGTGCTTGACAGGCTTCAGCCGAGCGAGCTCAAGGCGTGCCTGAACTCGTCCGACGGGGGCTCGTCGAGTTCGCGCTCGTATCTGCTGGCGAACTCGGTTATGAAGTCGCGGGCCGCGACCCTCCGCCCCGATCGTGCCAATCCGTCTGCCATCGCGACGACGGCTCGCTCGTCCCAAGGATCCAGCATCAGCAAGGCAGACGCTGCTTGGATGCTGATGTCCAACTCAAACTCACCAGGCGAAGCCATCGCGATCGGTAGCAAGAGATCTCGCACCTCGCTGTGGACCCAGACTTGGTGGGTTGACGACCACTCCTCGTAGACGAGATCAGCCAAGAACTCACCGCGGATGAGGGCGATTGATCGTCTCGCCATGTGCTGCCGTTGGTTCCAGTCCGCTCCGTCTAGCCTCAGCGGCAAGCGTCGAATCTCGGCTAGGTCGGTGTAGATCAGGTCTGGGTTCAACCCGACCTGCTCCGACGTGCTAACCACGTACTCGGGGCTGTCGCCGACGTGATAGTCAGGATCGATGAAGCGCCGCAACTGGAAGACCGTCTGATTGAGGTTGTTGACAGCCGCATCAGCGTCCGCTGCCGGCCAAAGGATTTCGACGCACATGTCCCTACTGAGGTCCGTGTGAGCCCTTGCCGCAAGTAGGGCCAGTAGAACGCGTACGCGCTTCCTGTTGACTGTGATCGGCGAGCCATTCCAGTCGCCGCGATTGAGGCTCATCCTGCCGAATGTGCGAAGGAACAGGCGCGACGCCTGCGTCGTTCGTAGCCGGCGGCGAAGTTCCGCGACATCGTGGCCTTCAACCGTGCTCAAGGCATCCACTGTTGACTTGTTCGCCACGTGCGACAAGGACTCCAATAGTTGTCCGCGGTCCCGACCGTGAGCGACCCGTAGGGTCGCGATCAGGGCTTGGCGCCAGCCGTCCGGATCGAGTGCTCCTAGCCTGCAAAGAAGTTCGACGCCACCGGCAAGGTGCAGCGCGGTTGCCGCGTGGACGGCATAACGGCGTAGCCACCATCGGACACCGGTCGCGATGCCCGCATCCAAGCACTCCTGCGCGGTGCGCCAGGCGCGTTCAACGTCACCGGCGCGACCGTGATCGAACGCGACACAGCCGATCTTCAGCATCCCTGTGAGGCTGGCAAGTCGAGCGCCGCGAGCTCTGTCGACCGCGAGGGCCTTTGTCGCATCGCGGCAGGTCCCGCGACATGCGCCGGCACCGTGGGCAGCCAACGCGTTCGCTGCGGCTATCTCCCCGCCGTAGCGAACGTCATGTTTTCCTTGGGCTAACTGCTTCATCGCCTGGGCCATGCGTGTCAGGTGCGGCTCCCGACAGATACAGGGCATCGATCCGTTGCGCGACGAGCAGGACCTCCAGGGCTCCGAGTGCGGCGCGATCACGTAGCGCGTTACCAAGGACAGCAATCGCCTCCTCAAATTCGCCATCAGCGATCATCACTGCGGCCATGCCGCTGGCGGCGTCCGCGTTCGACCGCAGCCACGGCTTTGTCCGCCGCATTGCTTCATTGGCGAATGCCCGTGCCTTCGCGTGCTGACCGTCGACTACCAGCGCCTTCACCAGGTTTGAGTTGTCCGCGAACGGGCTCGTCGGCGGGTCGCTCCAGAAGGCGGCTGCGCGCCCCAGGCTCGCGATCGCCTCATCCAGCCTGCCGGTCCGTAGTAGCGCCGCGCCGGCGTTGTGATCGGCGATCGCCGCGATGTGTTCCATGCCTCTTGCCGCCGCCTCACCGGCAATGCGCTGGCACTCGGCTACGACGGCATCCGCAGACCCTGTCAAATAGATCCTTGTTATAGCGACATTCCCTTCCAGCCTGAGGCGAGTGGCGATCGCATCCTCAGGGGCCAGATCAATCCCCGCGTCCGCAACCTCAGAACCCAGCACGATGTCGCCCGAGTGGATGTGGATGGTGCTGAGCTTGAGGCAGGCGAGTGCCTGCATTCGGCGATCGCCTTTGCGTGTGAAGTAGTCGCGGGCTCGCGATAGAGCCTCGACAGCGCGATCCCATTCACCATGGAACCCGCATGCTTCGCCGTACAGCAGGCTGAGCCTGGCGTTCTGCCTGATCAGCTCGGTGGGGAGCTGTTGTAGCCACTCGTCGACCCGACCGAGGCCACCGTGGGCGACGACGTCCTCCCCGTGCTTTGCGATGAGTCGGGCAGCCTGGCGCTGGAGGCCGGCGCGCAGGTAGTGATGGATCGCCTCGGGCCATTGCTCCGTGGTCTCGAAGTAGGAAGCGGCGTGGATGTGGAGACCGATGACCTCCGACTCCGAGCGCTCGTTGACCAGGCGGCGCTCCAGGAATTCGCGGAAGAGATGGTGGTACCGATAGCGCTCCTCATCGAGGCGATGCGTGAACAGGCCGCGATGCTCGAGATCGGTCAGCTCTCGGCGGCCGTCGTGGACGCCTGCGAGGCGCTCTGCGACCTCGGGGGTGATCTGCTGGAGGATCGAGGTCGTCAGCAGGAAGTTGCGTGTCTCCTCTGGTTGTTGGTCCAGGACTTCCTCGGCGAGGAAATCGAAGAGGGCGCTATCGGTCGTGGCCGTGATCGAGCGGATGAAGTCGCGCCGGTCTGCCGGCGACGTGCGCTCGCGGAGCGAGACTTCGACGAGCTGGAGGGATGCCGCCCAGCCTTCGGTGCGCTGCTCGAGCTCGGAAAGCTCGGATGGATCGAGCGGATCGTTGTAGATGTCCCGGAAGAGCTCGCTGATCTCTGTTTCCGTGAATCGCAGCGCATCGGTCTTGAGCTCCGCGTAGCCGCCCTGTGTCTTGAACCGCGCGAACTGGAGGCGTGGCTTGACGCGGGAGGCGAACACAAAGCGGCACGTCGGCGGCGCGTCGCGCAGGATCTGGTTCCACAGGCCGCGCACCTCGGTGACCGCGTTGACGTATTGCCAGTCGTCGATGATGAACGTGCACGGCTCGGTCAGTCGCTGGTGCATCTCCGCCAGCAGGTACGCCGCAACGCCCGGCCTCGAAGATCCCGGCCCGCTCATCTGCTGGAGCATCGAGTGCGCACGTCGGCCGAAGCCTTCATGCCGCTTGGCGATCGCCTCGATCAGGTAGCTGATGTGGAGGGTCCAATCCCGATCGTTGCGGTCGAGCTTGTACCAGTAGCAGGGAAACGGGGCTTCTCGCTCCCATTGCCAAAGGAGCGTCGTCTTGCCGTATCCGGCATCGGCCGCGACCACGACGGCTCGGCAGTTCGCGGCCTCGCTCATCCAGTCGACCAGGCGCGCCCGGCGCAAGAGCGGCGTTGCATAGTGCGGCGACGCCACCTTGTTCAGGATCAGCGGATAGGCATGCTGGATCTCCGACAATCGACGGTCTCCCGGCACTTGAGACACCGATCTTGCCGCCCTGCCAGCGGCGAACGCTTCGGTCGCTGCCAACTCTAGCGCCGGCCGATTATCAGCCGATTACCAGCCGATTGGAAGGTCGGGTGTCGGGATCGGCTAGAGTCTGCCCAGCGTGCGCGCCTTCATCGGCCTGGGGGGCAATCTGGGCGAGCCCGCCGTTGCGTTCCGCACGGCGGTGGCCGAGCTTCGCGCCATCGGCCAGGTCGTCCGCGTCTCCTCGCTGTACGACAGCGCCCCGCGCCATTCCTTCACCCAGCCGCACTTCCTGAACGCCGCCCTCGAGCTCGAGACCGATCTGTCGCCGATCGAACTGCTCGCCGAGTGCAAGCGCCTGGAGCGGGCGCTGGGTCGCGATCTCGAGGCGCCACGCTGGAGCCCGCGTCCGCTCGACCTCGACATCCTCTCATTCGACGGCCTGTGCGTGACCGATACGGAGCACGACCTCATCGTGCCGCACCCCCGCTTCCACGAGCGCCGCTTCGCCCTCGAGCCGGTGGCCGAGCTGGATCCGGGGTTGCTGCCGTGGCGGAACTGCTCGGACCTGCGGGTCGACGTGTCCGTTGCCGACCTCCTGGCCACCGTCGCCAACCAGGAGGTCATGCGGGTCGGCGGCCCCGACTGGGCCGACCCGATCCCCGGAAGCCTCAGCTAGGCGTCACGCACGCGCCGCGCCCGGCCGCATGAGCACCGCGGCAGAAGGCGCGGATCGATGAGTCGTTACTGATCGGGCTGGCCGCTCACTTGCGGGTCTGAACCACGCCCCGGAAGGAGAGTGACCACCGATGACGCCATCATCCACCGCGACTCGCACGGCCCTCGGACCCCTGGTCGTCTCGAGCACCAACCCCCGCTACTTCGAGGTCCGCGACGGCGACGAGCGCCGCGCCGTGTACTTGACCGGCGCTCATGTCAACAACAACTTCCATGACGGCATGGGCACAGGCGCCGAATGCCCGGACGAGCCGGATCGGTTCGACTTCGAGGCCTACCTCGGCTGGCTGACCGGTCACGGCCACAACTTCATCCGCCTCTGGCGCTGGGAGCAGTTCAAGTCGCAGGTCGGCGGCGGCGCCGTCCACGCCTGCATGTCGCCGCAGCCGTGGGCTCGGACCGGGCCGGCACGGCGACCGATGGCAAGCCGAAGTTCGACCTGTCAGTTTTCGACGACGAGCACTTCGGCCGGCTGCGCGAGCGTGTCGAGGCCGCCAACCGGGCCGGCATCTACGTCGACGTCATGCTGTTCGAGGGCTTCGGCCTGCACCTCACCCCGCCGCCCGACAACGTCGAGGGCCACCCGTTCCACGCCAGGAACAACGTGAACGGCATCGGCATCGGGGGGATCGTCGACTACATGGTCCTGCCGCTCGACCCCGCGGTCCAGGCGCTGCAGGAGGCCTACATCCACAAGGTCGTCGACACCGTCCACGACCTGCCCAACGTGCTGTACGAGGTCGCCAACGAGGCCTCCGGCGAGGACGCCGACGAGATCCGCATGCCCGACGGGACCGCGATCCCGGTGCCGATCGGCGACACGACCGAGTGGCAGTACTGGGTGATCGAGACCGTCAAGCGCCACGAGGAGGCACGGGGCTACGACCGGCACCCGGTCGGCATGACGATGCAGTTCCCGGTGCCGGATCAGACGAAGGTCAACGAGCCGCTGTACGCGAGCCCGGCCGACTGGATCTCACCCGGCTTCGACGACCCGATGGATCCGAATGCCGACTTCAGCCTCGGCCCCCCGCCCGGCCGCTGGCTCGTCGACCCGCCTCCGGCCGACGGCCGCAAGGTCGTCATCAGCGACACGGACCACTACTCACCGATGGCGGCCGACCCGCTGTGGGCCTGGAAGTCATTCCTGCGCGGGCACAACCCGATCCTCTACGACCTGGGCATCATCTCCGGCGTGCACCCGCCGGATCCCTCCGCGGGATTCCCGTCGTACGAGTCGCTCGAGCCGGCGCGCGTGGCGATCGGTGACACGCGGAGCCTGGCGGACCGCATCGGTCTGGTCGACATGATTCCGGCAGGCGAGCTGGCCTCGAGCGGCTACGCGCTGGCCAATCCGGGGATGGAGTACGTCGTCCTCCGGCCGGCCGACACCGGCGGCGAGCTCAGCCTCCAGCTGCCGCCGGGCACATACGCCGTCGGGTGGTTCAGCCTCGAGGATCGCGAATGGACCGATGGCGAACCGGTGACGGTCGAGTCGCAGTCGGCCACCGGCTTCGTCTCGCCGCATCCGTCCGGCAGCAGCGTCCTGCATCTGTTGCGAACGGGCGCCTGACCAGGTCTGCCCATCCACCGGAACGGGGCGGCCGAAGCGCCTCTGTCCCGAGGGTCACGCCGGTCGCCCCTATTCGTCTCGTCGCCGCCCGGGAGCGGACAACGAAACAGCGCCGACGGAGGAACTCCCGCGCCCCGCTCCGGTGACTGATCCGGTGGAAAGTCCCGCGCTCGATCCCGCGCTGACCCCCGCGCCTGGAACGTTGCCGCCGCCAGGTCGAGTAGTCGGTCGAGTGTCGTGTCGAGTGCTTTCTCCAGTGTCAGTTCCGGTGACGATCCGGGTGGCACCTCCGTGGGCGCCGCGGCTACGGTACGGCCACAGACCGATGCGCGACCAGCCCCTTTATCCACGAATTCACGCGCCGCTGACACCTTCATCCACCGGCCGTCCACAAACGGGGTGCTCAATCCGAGCGATCAAGCCACTGCATGGCGGACGTCACGCTGGTCGCGAGCGTGCGCTCCTCGGCTCCGTCCCGGGGGATCGCGATGAGTGAGCTGGTCACGTCGAGGATGCCGGCGCTCGCGACCGCCAGCCACTGGCCGTCCGGCGACCAGACCACCCCCGATTAGAGGCGGACCTTGGGCGGGTTGCCCGGGTCCCACATGTGGACCGTGTCGATGAACCGCACCAACCCGCCCTGGTAGCTCATCATCAGCGAGTGGGTCCGCGCGCCGCCGCCGAAGAAGCGGACGCCGCGCAGGAGCTCGCCATCGGTCACGCCGGTCGCGCAGAAGACGAGGTTCTGGCCCGAGGCGAGGTCGTCGGTGGTGTAGACGCGATCGGTGTCGTCGACGTCCACGCCCATGGTCCGCGCGCGCTCGCGCTCCTCGTCCGAACGCCACTTGAAGCGGGCCTGGATCTCGCCGCCCAGGCACTTCAGCGCCGCCGCGGAGAGGACGCCCTCCGGCGCTCCACCGATGCCCATCACCGCGTGCACGCCGGTGCCCGACACGGCGACCGAGATCGCGGCGGTGAGGTCGCCGTCGCCGATGAGCTTGATGCGGGCGCCGGCCGCGCGGACGTCGGCGATCAGCTGCTCGTGGCGCGGCCGGTCGAGGATGACGACGGTGATGTCCCAGATCTTGCGGCCCAGGCGCTCGGCGATCGTGTTCAGCGTGACGTCGACGGGGTCGGTGATCGACACCGAACCGGTGACCATCGGTCCGACGATGAGCTTCTCGAGGTAGGTGTCCGGAGCGTGCATGAGGCCGCCGGGCTCGGCCGCGGCCAGCACGGCCGTCGCGTTGGCGGATCCGGTGGCGACGAGGTTCGTGCCCTCCAGCGGGTCCACCGCGATGTCGACCGACATCGCCGCCTCCGGATTGCCGACCTGCTCACCGATGTAGAGCATCGGCGCCTCGTCGCGCTCGCCCTCGCCGATGACGATCGTGCCCGACAGCTCGGCGTCGTCCATCGCCTTGCGCATGGCCTTGACGGCGGCGGCATCGGCGCCGTCGCGGTCGCCGCGGCCCATCAGGCGGGAGGCGGCGATGGCCCCGGCCTCGGTGGCGCGCAGCGCTTCGGCGATGATCAGCTTGTCGATACGGGTGGAGGGTGGCATCGGTCTAGTGCTTGAAGTGGCGGCGGCCGGTGAAGACCATCGCCATGTGGTGGCGGTCGGCGACCTCGATGGCCATCTCGTCGCGGATGGACCCGCCGGGCTGGATGATGGCCGTCACGCCGGCCTGCGCCGCGATCTGGATGCCGTCCGGGAACGGGAAGTAGGCATCCGACGCCATCACCGACAGCGGCGCGCGCTCGCCGGCTTTCCGTAGCGCCACCTCGACGCTCACGACGCGCGAGGGCTGGCCGGCGCCCATGCCGACCATCGCGTGCTTCTTGGCCAGCACGACCGCGTTTGACTTCACGTGACGCACGGCGCGCCAGGCGAAGAGCAGGTCGGTCAGCTCCTCGAGCGTCGGGCGGCGCTGGGTGACCGGCTGGAGCTTGTCGCGGTCCTCCTCCATCTCGTCGAAGGTCTGGACCAGCAGCCCGCCACCGATGCGCTTGAAGTCGAAGCGGCCGATCCCGAGCTCGTCCGCCTCCGAATCCGCCGGCGGGACCTCGACGATCTCGAAGCCGCGCTTCGTCCGCAGGATCTCGAGCGCCTCCGGCGTGTAGCCGGGCGCGACGATCGCCTCGAAGAAGCCCGGGCGGATGGCCCGGGCGGTGGCCTCGTCGATCGTGCGGTTGACGCCGATGACCCCGCCGTAGGCGGAGACGCTGTCGCCCTCGAGCGCCAGGCGGAAGGCCTCGGCCAGGTCGACGACGCTGGCCAATCCACACGGGTTGCCGTGCTTGACGATCGACACCGCGGGGGTCTTGAAGTCGCTGGCGATCGTCCACGCCGCGTCGAGGTCGAGCAGGTTGTTGAAGCTGAGGTCCTTCCCGGCGATCTGGTGCGCGGCGCTGATGCTGCCGCCGGCGTGGGCGGGATCGGTGTAGAAGGCGCCGAGCTGATGCGGGTTCTCGCCGTAGCGCAGGTCGGCCTTCTTCTCGACGACCATCGTGAGGCGGGTCGGGAAGACGTTGCCGGCCTCGGCGTTCAGGTAGCTCGCGATCTGCGCGTCGTAGGAGGCGGTGACGGCGAAGGCCTCGGCCGCGAGCTTCTGGCGGGTCTCCGGGCTGACGCTGCCGAGGGTCTTGATGTCTCGCAGGACCGATGCGTACTGCGTGGGACTCGAGACCGCGGCCACGCCCGGAAAGTTCTTCGCCGCGGCACGCAGGAGCGCCACGCCGCCGATGTCGATCTGCTCGAGCGCCTGGTCCAACGTCGTGGCCGGCTCGCGGACCGTCTGCGCGAACGGGTAGAGGTTCACGACCACGAGGTCGATCTGCTCGATGCCCTGCTCCGCGAGCTGGGCGAGATGGTCGGGCTGGTCGCGACGGGCGAGGAGCCCGGCGAAGATCTTGGGGTGGAGGGTCTTGACGCGCCCGCCGAGGATCTCGTTCGTCTCGGTGAGCTCGCTGACGGGCCGAATGTCGGCGAGGTCCGCATCGGTCAGGTGCGCGCGGGTCCCGTCGGTGGCGAAGATCTCGGCCCCGGCATCGGTCAGGCCGCGGGCGAGCTCGACGATACCTTCACGGTCACTGACGGAAAGAAGGGCGCGCAATCGACATCCCCTACGGTGAAATGGGCAGTGGTGCGTCGGGCCACCGATTATAGGGATGTCGGATGGCCGTTCGCGGACGGAGTGGAGTCGTGCGTCCTCTCGACGAGGCGGCGGGTTGGCCGCGGCGCCGGATTCCCGTGCCACGGGCGTAACGGACAATCAGTGTCCGTTCTTGCGTGGTGCGGGACGTCCGGCAGCCGACGGCGAACGTGTCAGTTGCTGTCGCTCCCGCCCCACGGGAATTCGGCCACTGATTCGCCGTTACGCCCGCCCCGCGGGATCGAGAGCCTAGACGCGGTTCGGGCCGGCCCTTGCGGACCGGCCCGAACCTGGTTCCGTCGCGGTTGCGAACGCGAGCCTAGTTCAGGCGCACGATGCGCGCGGGCGTGAGGCTCGGCGTGTACGGGTTGTTCGCGGCCAGGTAGGCCTCGAGGGCCACCAGGTCGTCGTCGCCGGTGTCCTCGTCGGTCCCGAGCGTGAAGGCCGGGAAGTCGTCCCCGCCCGACGCCAGGAAGCTGTTCATCGTCACGCGGTATTCCCCGGTCGGACTGATCGTAGCGAAGTCGACTGCCGGAGTCGTCGGGTCATCGAGCATGATCGACGCAGGATCGACCTTGTCCCCGAGACGGTCCGGTCGCGTTCCACGTGTACGTGAACCCAGCAGAGACAGCCAGCACCAAGGTCCGTGCGGCACCCGCCGACGTACGGAACTGCTGTTCGAGGACCTGCTCGATCTGAGCGCCGGTGAACGTCTTCGTGGTGACGATGTTGCTGAACGGCTGGACCGCGAAGGCCTGGCCGTGCGTGATGTTGCCCGTGAAGTTCAGGTCGGCACGGATGCCGCCCGGGTTCATGAACGCGATCTGGGCACCAACGCCCTGCGAGGACGCCAGCTGGGCATCGGCGATGAGCCGGCCGAGCTGCGACTCGCCCGCGGCGTTCGCCGTCCGGGTCATCCCGGCCGTCGTGGCGCCGACGATCCTGTTGGCGATCGGTGCGATGACCTCGTTGTACTCCGCGATGAGGTTCAGCATCTTCGCGTTCGGCTTCACGTTCTGGGTGACGATCTCGTTGTCCACCGTGATCGAGTTCGGGACGAAGTCTCCCGTCGCCGGGTCGACCTGCGCGTCGATCTCGGTGATGATGCGGCCCTGTGACGCGGCGCCGGTGACGACCTTTCCGCCGATGAGGCAGTTGACCGCCCAGTTCGTGTGGCCGGTGATCACGATGTCGACCTCGGCGTCCATCGCCGTGACGATCGGCGGCAGTGCACCGCTCGGGTTGTCGCAGGTGTTGATCAGGGCGGGATTGCCGCCAGTGTTCGACGGTGCGCCGCCCTCGTGGAGCAGCACGACGATCGCCTCGATCCCCTGGGCCTTCAGGACCGGGACGAGCGCATTGACCGATGCGGCCTCGTCCAGGAAGTCCACGTTCGCGATTCCGTCGGGCGACACGATGAGCGGCGTGCCCTCGAGCGTCATGCCGATGAAGGCGATCTTGGCGCCATCCTTGGTGCTGTGGATGGCGTACGGCGGGAAGATCGTCTTGCCCGCATTCGGGGTGCCAGCCTTGTATGCGACGTTCGCGGCGAGGAACTTGAACTTGGCGCCCGTGAAGTTGTCGCCGTCGCCACAGCCGTCGACGGGATGGCAGCCGTTCTTCGGGGAGGGCACGTATCCGAAGCCCTTCCGGTTGCCGAACTGCATGCGGAGCAGCTCGGTGATCCCCTCGTCGAACTCGTGGTTGCCGACGCCGTTGTAGTTGAGGCCCATCTGGTTGAAGGCCTCGATCGACGGCTCGTCGTGGAAGGCCGCGGACAGCAGCGGGGTCGCGCCGATGAGGTCACCGGCAGAAACGAAGACCGTGTTCCTCGGGTTGGTGGCCTTCAGCTGGTTGACGTGCGTGGCGAGATACGCGGCGCCGCCGGCCTTGAAGCAGCCGGGCGGGTTGCACTGACCGCTCGTCAGTGGGCCGATGCGGCCGCCGGAGCTGACGACCGGGTCGACGACCTCGAGCTGGCCGTGGAAGTCATTGAGTCCCAGGATCTGGACGTCGATGGGCTCGGCCGCCGCAACCATGGGCACGGACATCGTCAAGAGCATCGCGATTGATACGCCGATGGCGGCAGCGCGACGCAGCAGACGGAAACGCAACACGGGCGAGTCTCCTTTGAGGGAGTTGGGGGGCCGCGGCAGATAGCGGGCCCTGAGGGGTTCGATCCTACCGCCAGTGGCTGGTGCATCGCCACTCTGGCGCGCGGCCCGCGCCCCGAATCGTGGTGCCCGTTGGCACCACTGGTCCGAGGCTGATGGCTTGCGCAACCTCCCGTGCCGTTCCGGGCGGGGATTCCCGTGCCACGGGCGTATCGGCCACTGAGTGGCCGTTCTTGCGTGGGGCGGGAGGCTTGGCCACCGGTACGTTGGCGCCTCGGTGGCTGACACTCCCGCCCCATGGGAATTCGGCAACTGACTCGCCGATACGCCCGCCCCGCGGGAGAGGCTATTGGTCGCCGACAGCCCGGAACGTGACGGTGCTAGACTCCCGCCCCGATGGAAGTGCTCACCGATCCGTTCACGCCGGCGAGCTTCCCCGACCTGTTCACCTGGATGTGGGTCGCGGGGCTCGTGATCGCCATGGGGGCGATCGTCGTCTACACGATGGCGCAGCGCCGATACCGCCGCTACCCCGAGATCCTTGCCCTCCACGAGTGGGTCTTCTGGCCGATCGTCGTCGGCTGGGGCGTCATTCCGCTGCTCACCGTGATCGGGGTCCCGCTCATCCTCCAGCTCGCGATCGTGCTGCCGGCCATCGGCGTCGCCGCGTATGCCGCGTTCATCCGCTTCCCCCCGCGGATCGCGGCCGCCAACGACGAGATCCGCCGCCGTCGCTTCGTGCCGCCGCCGCGCCGCAGCGACAAGGAGCGCGGCAAGCCGACGCCGGCCGGGCGACGTCGCCGCCACCGCTAGTCCCTAGGACTCGTCCTCCTCGACGGCCTCGGCCGGCTCGAGGTCGGTCGGCACGTCGAGTGTCAGCTCGCCGCTGAGCTGCTCGAGCGCGACCGTGTCGGTGAGGTCCAGGCCGAGCGGCGTGACCGAGATGTAGCCGCGCTCCATGGCCCACAGGTCGGTGCCCGGCTCGGTGCGCTCGAGCGGGACGACGGTGAACCAGAAGTGTGTGCGGCCCATCGGGTCCTCATCCGGCACGATCCGCCCGTCGTAGTGGCGGACGGCCTGGCGTGTCCAGGCCATGCCGCGCGGTTTCATCGGCAGGTTGACGTTCAGGAGCCGCGCCGACGTGAGCGGGATGAGCGCGGAGAGCACCTTCTCGACGTGCGGCTCGAGGGCCGCGAAGTCGGGCTCCTCGCCGCCTGGCGCCGTCGATGGCGCGCTGAGCGCGATCCCGCGCAGCCCGAACAGCGTGGCCTGTTTTGCCGCGGCCAGCGTCCCCGAGTGCCAGAGGCCGTTGCCGAGGTTCGTGCCGATGTTGATCCCCGACAGCACGAGGTCCACGTCGGTCCAGTGGTGGACACCGAGCGCGACGCAGTCGGCCGGGGTGCCGTTGACGCGCCACGCCTCGACGCCCTCCGGAAACGTCGAGCGTCGATAGCTCAAGGGGCGCGACGCGGTGACGGCATGGCTGGCCGACGACTGCTCGACGTCGGGCGCGACCACCCGGACCTCGCCGAATCGACTTGCGACTCGTGCGAGGGCCGCGATGCCGGGGCTGTGGATGCCGTCGTCGTTGGCGACCAGGATGCGCATGGATTGTGGCTTGGCCCTCGAATTGCGTTGTGCCGCGCCGATGAAGATCTCGCTCGTCCACAACCCGACCGCCGGTGACGGCCAGGACATCGACGACGTCGTCAAGCTCCTGACCGATGCCGGACACGAGGTGCGTCATCGGTCGAGCAAGGGCGACTGGAAGAAGCTCTTGCAAGATCCGGGCGACGTCGTCGTCGCGGCCGGCGGCGACGGCACCGTGCGCAAGGTCGCGCTCGCTGCCGCGGACCGAGATCTGCCATTCGCCGCAGTGCCGATCGGCACGGCCAACAACATCGCCAAGACGCTCGGGCTGGTCGGCGACGCCCGGGAGCTCGTGCATTCATGGGACGACACCGAGGGAGTGCCGATCGACATCGGCGAGGTCGAGGCATCCGTCGGGTCACGGCGCTTCGTCGAGGGCGTCGGCGGCGGATGGTTGGCCGAGCTGATCGCACGTGCCGGCGAGGTCGAGGAGGAGCTTCGGCTGCTCGGTCGCGAGACCGATCGGGCCCTGCATCTCCTGTCCGACGTGCTGCGCGAGACGACGGCGTCTCGGTGGCGCATCTCCGCGGACGGCACCGATCTCTCCGGTGAGTACCTGGCGGTCGAGATCCTCAACATCCGGTTCGCCGGGCCCAACGTGCCGCTGGCACCTGACGCCGACCCATCAGACGGCCTGCTCGATCTGGTGCTCGTGACCGATGCCGACCGCGACGGGATCCTCGAGTATCTCGATCAGCGCCTCCACTTGGCGAGCGGCGTCATGCCTCCGCTGAAGACTGAACGGGCTGCGCGGCTCAGCCTCGAGGCGCCTGCCGGCGTCCGGCTCCACGTGGATGACAAGCCCTGGCCCGACGGGGCGCCGCTCGCCGGCGCCACCAGCCTGACGGTGCGTTGTCTTCCCGGAGCGGTCAGGATGCTCGGCCGCAGCTGATCATCTCGCCTCGCAACGTGGGCTGCCCCCGGCTCAGACCTCGGTCTGCTCCTGGAAAATCTCCTCGATCGACAGTCCGAACAGCCGCGCCAACCTGAACGCCAGCGGCAGGCTCGGGTCGTACTTGCCGGTTTCGATGGCGTTGACGGTCTGTCGCGAGACCTCCAGCGCTTGCGCCAGATCTGCCTGGGTCCAGTCGCGCTCCGCGCGCAGCACCTTGAGTCGGTTGTTCATCGGTACCGGCGCAAGCCGGCGATGGTTCCGACCAGGTAGACCACCGCCATGAACACCACCAGGTGCGCGATCTCGGCCTCGAAGGCGACCAGGTCGTGCCGGTCGAACAGCGTCCAGGCCACGCCGCCGACCAGTCCGGCGCCGAGCGTCCATGCCATCGTCTCCAGCTGGATCGTGCGCTGCAGCTCGTCCATCGTCTGCAGGTGGCGTTTGTAGGCGAGCAGCATGCCGACGCCGACCAGCACGCTGAAGGCGATCGCCAGGAGGGTCGGGGCGGGCTGGCGGTCCCAGAGAGCCACTGGCCCGAAGGCGGCCAAGGCCAGGCTCGCGACCCAGGCCGCGCTCCACGCGACCAGGCCCATGCTGTCGCGGATCATCCGCGATGCCCAGGCATCCGCGTCCGGAGGGTGAGTGTTCACGGGTGTCTATTCTCCTTGTCATTTAGTCAAGGTCGCGCGACACCATCCTGCCATGGCCCCTGGGCCGAAGTCAAGGGTCATTGACACGCTCGCCGTCGCTCGGCACCGGAAGCCGGCCAGGGCGCGCAGCACCGGATCTCCTCGCGAGGCAGATGTGTCGTGCGCAGCCGCGCCCGGCTCAGTGGACGGTCGAGCGTGATGCTCCGGGCGCCTCGGATGGTCTGAGCGCGGCCGGCTCGGCCGGCTCGACCGAGCCGTTGAACGTCAGCTCGCCGTCGGGTGAGACGTCGACCTGCACCGTCGCGCCATCGGCGAACTCGCCGGACAGGATGCGTCGTGCAAGCGGATTCTCGAGCCGGCGCTGGATCGCGCGGCGCAACGGCCGCGCGCCGTACACCGGGTCGTAGCCCTCGCGCGCGAGCAGCGTGAGCGCGCCATCGGTCACCTCGAGGGTGATCCCGCGCTCCGCCAGGCGGCGCTCGACGCCGGCTGCCAGCAGGCCGACGATCTGGCGCAGCTGGGCCTCGTCGAGCGGCCGGAACACGATGACCTCGTCGACGCGGTTGAGGAACTCGGGCCGGAAGTGCTCGCGGAGCTGGCCGCGGACGCGCTCGGCGGCGCCCTCGAACGCATCGGGCCCGGCCTCCGCGGCCTCGATCAACGTCGTCGAACCGATGTTGCTGGTCATGATGATCACGGTGTTCTTGAAGTCCACCGTGCGGCCCTGCGAGTCCGTCAGGCGGCCGTCGTCCAGCAGCTGGAGGAGGACGTTGAACACGTCGGGATGCGCCTTCTCGACCTCGTCGAAGAGCACGACCTGGTACGGCTTGCGCCGGACCGCCTCGGTCAGCTGCCCGCCCTCGTCGTAGCCGACATAGCCCGGCGGCGCGCCCACCAGGCGAGAGGTCGAGAACTTCTCCATGTACTCGCTCATGTCGATCCGCACGAGCGCCCCCTCGTCGTCGAAGAGGAACTCGGCGAGGGCGCGGGCCAGCTCGGTCTTGCCGACGCCGGTGGGGCCCAGGAAGATGAAGGAGCCGATCGGCCGCTTCGGATCCTTGAGCCCCGCTCGTGCCCGTCGGATCGCGTCGGACACGGCGCGCACCGCCTCCTCCTGGCCGATGAGCCGCGCGTGCAGTCGCTCCTCCATCTGCAGCAGCTTCTCGGTCTCACCCTCCAGCAGCCGGCTGACCGGGATGCCGGTCCAGCGGGCGACGACCGTCGCGATGTCGTCGGCGTCGACCTCTTCCTTGAGCAGCACCGATCCTGACGACTTCAGCTGGCGCAGCTGTTCTTCCTGCTCGGCCAGCTGCTGCTCGAGCTCGCGGGCGCGTCCGTAGCGCAGCTCCGCGGCGCGGGCGTAGTCGGCCGCGCGCTCGGCGGCCTCGATCTCCGGCCCCAGGCGCTCCGCCTCCTCGCGGGTGGCGCGGATGGCCTGCACGATCTCCTTCTCGCGCTCCCACTGCGACTTCATCGCATCGCCGCGCTCGCGGAGGTCGGCCAGCTCGCGCTCGAGGGTCTCGAGGCGTGCCTTCGAGGCGTCGTCCTTCTCCTTGCGCAGCGCCTCTCGCTCGATCTCGAGCTGCATCCGTCGCCGCTCGATCTCGTCGAGCTCGGCCGGCATCGAATCCATCTCCATGCGAAGCCGGCTGGCTGACTCGTCGACGAGGTCGATGGCCTTGTCGGGCAGGAAGCGCTCCGTGATGTAGCGGTTGCTCAGCACCGCGGCCGCGACGAGCGCCGAGTCGGTGATGCGCACGCCGTGGTGGACCTCGTACCGCTCCCGGAGCCCGCGGAGGATGCTGATCGTGTCCTCGACGCTTGGCTGGTCGATGACGATCGGCTGGAATCGCCGCTCGAGCGCGGCGTCCTTCTCGATGTGCTTGCGGTACTCGTCGAGGGTGGTCGCGCCGATGCAGTGCAGCTCGCCCCGCGCGAGCATCGGCTTCAGCAGGTTGCTGGCGTCCATGGCGCCCTCGCTGGCGCCGGCACCGACGACGGTGTGCAGCTCGTCGATGAAGAGGATGATGGTCCCGTCCGAGTCGGTGACCTCCTTGAGCACCGCCTTCAGCCGTTCCTCGAACTCGCCGCGATACTTGGCGCCGGCGATGAGCGCGCCGAGGTCGAGCGAGACGACCCGCCGGTCCCTGAGCCCGTCCGGGACGTCGCCGCGCACGATGCGCTGTGCAAGACCCTCGACGATCGCCGTCTTGCCGACGCCGGGCTCGCCGATCAGCACCGGGTTGTTCTTCGTCCGCCGGCTGAGCACCTGGATGACGCGCCGGACCTCCTCGTCGCGGCCGATGACCGGGTCGAGGGTGCCCTTGGCCGCCTCGGCGGTCAGGTCGCGGCCGTACTTCGCCAGGGCCTCGTAGGTCGCCTCGGGATTCTCGCTCGTCACGCGCTGGCTCCCTCTGATGGCGGTCAGGGCTTCCAGGACCGATGCGGGCTCGACGCCCGCCTCGCGCAGGACGCGGGCCGCGGTGCTGTCGCCGGCCTCGATGGTGGCGATCAGGAGATGCTCGGTGGAAACGTACTCGTCACGCATCCGCTCCGCCACCGCGTGGGCATCGGTGAGGACGCGCCGAGCCTCGTTCGAGAGCTGGAGCTGCTGTGCCGTTCCCGCGACTTTCGGCAGCTTCGCCAGGTCGTCCCGCAGCGCCTGCGCGATGCTCGCCGGCGGAACGCCGATCCGGTTCAGGACGGCCGGCACGACGCCGTCCGGTTGCTCGGTCAGGACGAGGAGGAGGTGCGCCGCCTCGAGCTGGGCGTGGCCCTCGGACTCGGCAAGCTGCTGCGCCGAGACGATCGCCTCGGTCGCGCGCTGGGTGAATCGGTCGGTCCGCATCGGAGTTCAGGACTCCTGGAGCTCGATGCCCGCGGCGCGGGCGGCGCGAGCAACCTGGTCATCCGTTGCTGCAAGGGGGATGCCGCGGCGACTCGCGAGAACGAGACACGAGGCGTCATGGGAGGTCAGTCTCACCGTCGGCGTCGGGAATCCCGTCACGGCCAGGCGCTGACGGGATTCCAAGATCCTCAACTCGGACTGCGCGGGTTCGGCTGGGGGTGCTTCTTCAGGACGCGCTCGAAGTCCGCCCGCGCGTCCTCGTCGAGCTTCGGGAGCACGACCCGGGTCGTCACGATCAGGTCGCCCTTCTGCGACGAGCCGCGCTTCGGAAGGCCACGGCCCTTGACGGTGATCTCCTGGCCGTTCTGCGTGTTCGGCCGAATCCGCAGCTTCACGCTGCCCGTCGGCGTCGGGACCGGCACTTCGGCGCCGAGGATCGCCTCGGCCAGGGTGAGCGGCAGCTCAGTGCGCAGGGTCGTGCCGTCGCGCTCGAAGCGTGGGTCGTCCTTGACCTTCACGGTGATGACGAGGTCGCCGCCGTCGACGGCGCCGCTGAGCTTCACCTTCGACCCGTCGCTGACGCCCGCCGGGATCTTCACGTGCAGCCGCCGGCCGTTGACGTTGACGAGCCGCTCTGTGCCCGTTGCGACCTCGGCGAGGGTCACCTCGGCCGTGGCCTGCGCGGCCGGGATCGAGCGCGTCCTGGTCGTGGTCGTCGAGCGTCCACCGCGAAGGTCGTTGAGGTCGACGTACTCGAAGCCGCCGCTCGCACTGCCGCCTCCCGTGCCGCCGAACGGGCTCCCGGCCCCGCTGCCGAAGAACTGCTCGAAGAAGTCGCTGAAGCCGCCCATCTCGTCCTGTCGCACGGTCCGATAGCTCCAGCGCGTGCCGCCCGGCGCCCCGCCGAAGCCGGCCCAGTCGGTCGCGCCGCCGGAGCCGAAGCCGGCCTGCTGGTACGCCTGCCAGTTCGCGCCGAGCTCGTCGTACTGCTTCCGCTTCTCGGTGTCGGCGAGGACCGCGTGCGCCTCGTTGGCTTCCTTGAAGCGTCGCTCGGCGGCGGGGTCCTTGTTCGTGTCCGGATGGAGCTCGCGGGCCAGCTTGCGATAGGCCTTCTTGATCTCGGCCTGTGAGGCCGTCTTCGGAACGCCGAGAACCGCGTAGTAGTCCTTGTAGTCCATCGGTCAGGTGGATGGCCCGGTCGTATATACGTATATACTACCGGGCCGATGATCCTGACTAGGCCGGCTGGCCCGCGGGCGGCTGGTCACCCGGAGTCTTGCCGTCGCCGGTGGCGGCGATCGGCGGCTCCTCTGCCGGCTTGCGCGGTCGTCGCGGTCGGCGTCCAACCCGCGCCTGGCGCTCGTCGCGCTCGGCCTTGATGCGGGCGGCCGGCCGGGGCGCGTCGATGAGCGCCTCGGCCAGGACCTGGTCCATGTTCTCGACCGGCACGATCCGGAGCTCGTTGCGCACCTCCTCGGGCACGTCCACGAGGTCCTTCTCGTTCCGCTTCGGGATGAGGACCGTCTTCACGCCGGCCAGGTGGGCGGCCAGCAGCTTCGACTTGAGGCCACCGATCGGCAGGACCCGGCCGCGAAGGGTGATCTCGCCCGTCATGGCCAGGTCGCGGCGCGCCGGTCGGCTGGTGAGCAGGCTTGCCATGGCGGTCGCCATCGTCACGCCGGCACTCGGCCCGTCCTTGGGCGTCGCGCCCGCCGGGACGTGGATGTGGACCGTCGTCTTCTCGAAGGCGTTCGGGTCGATCCCGAGCTCCTTCGTCCGCGCCCGGATGTAGCTCATCCCGGCGCGCGCCGACTCCTTCATCACGTCGCCGAGCTGGCCGGTCAGCAGGAAGTCGTCCTTGCCGTCCATCTTCGTGGCCTCGACCTGGACGATGTCGCCGCCCGCGTCGCTGACGACGAGGCCGGTCACCATGCCGATCTGGTCCTCGGCCTCGAGCTCGCCGTAGTCGAACCGCGCCGGCCCGAGGTACTCCTCGAGGGCGTCGGCCTTGACGACGACCTTCGTCTTCGCGTCCATCGCCACGCGCCGCGCGACCTTGCGCGACACGTTGGCGACCTCGCGCTCGAGGTTCCGGACGCCCGCCTCGCGGGTGAACGCCTGGATGAGCCGCACGAGCGCGCCCTCCTCGAACACGAGGTTGTCAGTTGTCAGGCCGTGCGCCTCGAGCTGCTTCGGCACCAGGAAGCGCTCCGCGATGCGGACCCGCTCCAGCTGCGTGTAGCCGGGCAGCTGGATGACCTCCATCCGGTCGCGCAGCGCCGGCGGGATCGTGTCGAGCATGTTGGCCGTGGCGATGAAGAGCACCTTCGACAGGTCGAACGGCACCTCCAGGTAGTTGTCCTGGAAGCTGTTGTTCTGCTCCGGATCGAGCACCTCGAGCAACGCCGATGACGGGTCGCCACGGAAGTCCATGCCGACCTTGTCGATCTCGTCGAGCATGAACACCGGGTTCGCCGAGCCGGCGGTCTTGATGTTCTGGATCACGCGCCCGGGGAGCGCGCCGATGTAGGTGCGCCGGTGGCCGCGGATCTCCGCCTCGTCGTGGATACCGCCCAGGCTCATGCGCACGAACTTGCGGCCCATGGCGCGGGCGATGCTCTTGCCGAGCGAGGTCTTGCCGACGCCGGGCGGTCCGACGAAGAGCAGGATCGGCGAGCGAATCTTCTCGGCCAGCTTGCGCACGGCCATGTACTCGACGATGCGCTCCTTCGGCTTCTCGAGGCCCCAGTGGTCCTCGTTGAGGACCTTCTCGGCCTCGTCGAGGTCGAGGTTGTCATCGGTCTCGACGCCCCACGGCAGGCTCACGAGCCAGTCGACGTAGGTGCGGATGACGCCCTGCTCCGGGCTCGCGCTCGGGATGCGGGAGAGTCGGTCGACCTCCTTGAGGGCCTTCTCCTTGACCTCGTCGGGCATCGCCGACTGCTCGACCTTCTCGCGCAGCTCGCTCGCTTCGGCGACCGCCGGGTCGTCCTCGCCCAGCTCCTTCTGGATCGCCTTCATCTGCTCGCGCAGGATGTACTCGCGCTGGGTCTTGTCCATCTCGGACTTGACCTCGGACTGGATGCGCCCCTTGAGCTCGAGCACTTCGATCTGCTTGGCAAGGAAGGCCGATGCGAGCCGCAGCCGATCCGCAATGTCGATCGTCTCGAGCAGCTCCTGGCGCTGCTCCGTCGTCATCTCCGGGCTGTAGGCGGTCATGTCCGCCAGCAGGCCGCCGTCGATGATGTTGCGCGCCGCGACCGCGACCTCGGGTGGGACCGATGCGCCGCTGTTGACGTACTGCTCGATCTGCCCGTGGATCGACGCCATCAGCGCCTCGATCTCGAGGGTCTTCTCGGCCTTGTCCTCGATGACCTCGACCCGCGCCTCGAGGTGCGGATCGGTCTGGACCAGGTCGAGCAGCCGGATGCGGCGCTGGCCCTGGACGATCGCGCGGATCGTGCCGTCCTGGAGGCGGATCACCTGGGCGATCTTCGCCAGGGTGCCGATCGTGTAGAGCTCGTCAGCCGAGCCGATCTCGTCCTGCTCGCTCGAGCGCTGGGTGACGAGCGCGACCGGCTGCGACGCGCGCACGGCGCGGTCGAGCGCCTTCACGCTCCGATCGCGCCCAACCTGGAGGGGCACGATCATCTCGGGGAAGATCACCGTGTCGCGCAACGCGACCAGCGGCAGCACCTGCACGCGGTCGAGCGACGCGCCGTTCTCCTCCTCGGTGGCGTCGATCTCGGGGATGTCCTTGTTCTGGTCTCGGTTCTCAGTTGCCACGTCGGGTTGCTCCTTCGGCGAGCGCTGGCTCGTCGGACACATCGTCGGCGAATCGCTCGACATCGTCCTCATCGAACAGGTCGTAGACACGGATCTTTCCGAGCGCCTCGAGCTGAAGGATGACCCGCACGCCGGCAAGGTTGACTCGCTGCCGGCGCGTGAGGAAACGAATGATACGAACGCGCTTGATATCGGCCTCGCTGTAGAGGCGCAGGTTGTTGCGTCGCTGTGGCTGGAGGAGGCCCTCCTCCTCGTAGATCCGCAGCGTCCGGGGATGGCAGCTCGCCAGCTCCGCGGCGATGCTGATGATGTAGCGGGGGCGGGTGAGCTCGTCGCGGCGCGGCGCGTCCACGGCGGGCGCGATGCGTCGGGATCGGTCCATGGAGGGACGATAAACCCTGACAATGGTGTTGTCAAGGGTGCTGCCAACGGCTTCGTTCGCGCGGGCACGGTGTCGGTCACAGGCGCCGATCTATCGACGGTTTCGCACGTGACGGCGGCGTGACGTGCGGTTTCGCCGATACATCGACGGCCACGCCGCACGAACGGCACGCGGGCGTGCGGCTCACGCGGCACCACCGCCGATCCAGCGGCGAAACGCAACGCGGATTGCCTGTCCGGTGCAAGAACGGCGATCAATCGACGACCCATCCGCGACGCGCCCGCGCTGCGGACGGCGTGCTACTCGCCGATGAGGAGGTTGCGGAGCTCCGCTTCGTCGCCGGCGTTCGTGACCGCCAGCAGCTTGTCGCCGGGGCGCAGCTTGGTGTCGGAGCGCGGCGACTGCGGCCGGTCGTCACGGATGAGCACGGCGATCGTGCTTCCCTCCGGCAGCGACAGGTCGCGGAGCTCGCGGCCGATGACGGGGGAGTCGGCGTCCAGCTGCGCCTCGACGATCTGGACCTCGCCGCCCTCGAGCTCGGCCAGGTGCAGCAGGTCGTGGATCGGGATCTCGTGCTCGATGACGCCGAGGATCGCCCGGGTCGGGCTGACCGTCTCGTCGATCGAGAGCTGGCGGAAGAGCTTCTCGTTCTTCGGGTCGTTGACGCGCGCGATGGAGCGCGGGACGTTGAATCGCATCTTGGCGACCTGGCTGGCGGCCAGGTTGACGGCGTCGTCTCCGGTGACCGCGGCGACGACGTCCGCCCGGCCCATGCCGGCCTCGGCCTGATAGCGGCCCTCGCAGCCGTCGTTCGCGATCACGATGCTGCCGAGCTCGTCGGCGATCTGCCGGGCGCGGGCCGGGTCCTCCTCGATGACGACCACCTCGTGGCCGGCCGCCAGGAGCTCCTTGGTGAGGTAGTAGCCGACGTTGCCGCCGCCGATGACCACGACGTACATGGGCTAGAAGCCTCCCTCGCGCCCTTCGCCGGGCTGCACGACCGTCGCCTCGGCGGGTGACGTGTCCTCCTCCGCCTCGACGGCGGCGCGTGCCTCCTCGGCGGCGAGCGAGCCCGGCGGTGGGGCGCCACGCAGCGGCTGGGCGATCGGTGCCTCGACGAACCCGTTCGTCGCCTCGGCGCCATCGGTCGCGGCAATGACGAGCGCGTCACCGAGCATGATCGTGCGGCAGATCGTCTCGAGGCCCAGTGCCCGGTACGCCTCGCCGCGCAGCGGGTCGTTGATCTTGGCGATCACGCGCGGGACGCCGAACGAGTGCTTCGCCAGCTGGGCGGCCAGCGCGTTGCGGTTGTCGCCCTCGGTGAGCGTCATGACGATGTCGGCCTGCTCGGCACCGGCGGTGCGCATCGTGTCCTCGTCGGTTCCGTTGCCGCGGACCGTATCGCCGCCGAAGGTCGTCGGCAGGCGTCCGAAGGCGCGCGCGCTGATGTCGATGACCGTGACCGTCTCGCCACGCTGGTCGAGCTCGGCCGCGACCCGTGCGCCGACGCGGCCACAGCCGACGATGATGACCCTCATGGTGTGTGTGCCAGCTCCTTCGTCTCGGCGCGCAGGCACCATACCGGCGCGGTCGAGTTCCGCATGACGTACGGGACCGTGCGTCCCGCGTCCCATTGTCCACCGAATCGCTTCTTGTAGCGAAGCCCCATCACGATGAGGTCGGCGGCGAGCTCCTGTGCGTCGTCGACGATGGCCGGTCCGGCGGCCCGCGCCTGGACGGTGCTGGACCGGGTGGGCACGCCGGCCGCGGCCAGCAGCGACTCGGCGCCGGAGAGGATCCCTTCGGCACGGGCCATGGCCGCGGTGTCCTCGGCGTCGAGGTTGCGGTCGAACGGGACCTCGATCACGTGCAGCAATGCGACCTCCACACCCTCGCGCCCGCCGAGCAGCAGGGCGGCGACCTTGAGGGCCGGATCGTCGACAGCCTCGTCGCCGACGAGCGGGACGAGGATGCGGGCGTACTCGAACGGAACCTGGCGCTTGTCGGAGCGCCGAAAGAACGTCATGCCGGCTCGTATCCTACGGCGCCCCGTGAGTCCTCGCGTGCGCGGGACGACAGCGCGCGCCGCGTCTCAGCGGCCGTAACCGAGCCGCTCCATGAGGCGCATCGGCAGTCCGGCCTCGCGCATGAGGCGCTGCGTGCGATCGATGTCGTAGGCGATGCGCCGGAATTCGAACGCGTCGTCCTCCGATGACCCGTTCAGCTCGAGGACGGCATAGGCCGCATCGCGCAGCCCGTCGCGCGGCTGGCCGACACTGCCCGGGTTGAGCATCGCGCGCTCCGACCCGAGGCGCGCCTCCGTTCCGGGCAGGCCGATCGTCGCGTCGATTCCCCCGTCGATGGCGCGGAACGCCACCGGCAGGTGGGTATGGCCGAAGAGGCACAGCCGCGTCTCGAATGCCTCGAGGTTCGCGGCGGCGATGGCGGGACCGGTGATGTACTCCCAGATCGGGTCGCGCGGGGATCCGTGGACCGCGGTCAGCTCGCCATCGGCGCGAACCTCCGGCAGCGCGGCGATGTAGGAACGCGCGTTCGCGTCGAGGACGCCGGCCGTCCACTCGATGGCAGCGCGCGCATCTGGGTTGAAGTAGGCGACGTCGACCGTGCCGATGGCCGCGCCGTCGTGGTTGCCCAGCACGCTGCGTGCACCCAGGCCCTGCAGCAGCGCGATCACCTCGTTGGGCTGCGGGCCGTAGCCGACCGTGTCGCCGAGCACCCACACCTGGTCGACTGGTGGAAGGTCGGCGGCCACCGCCTCGAGGGCAGGCAGGTTGGCATGGATGTCCGACAGGACGGCGATGCGCATGGGGCCCCGAGTCTAGCCGATGACCCTGCGCGCGGCCGGCCCGCTACCCGAGCGGACGGCGCCCCGGCTCGCCGGCCCGCCGAGGAAATCGCTCCAGCGTCGGCCGGTCCTTCTCGATCACCACGAAGCGGTGATCTCCCAGCACGGCGAATCCCGAGGGATGGACCGATGGCGCGCGCCCGCCACAGGCGGCCGCCGCCGCGCGCCCGGCATCGAGCTCGTCGTCGGCGATCGGTCCCTTCCAGGCGACGAGCGTGCCGCCGCGCGCGAGCAGTGGCAGCGCGTACTCGGCGAGCACCGGCAGCGCGGCACAGGCGCGTGCGGTCACGACGTCATGGCGCTCGCGATGCGCCGGGTCGCGGCCGAGGATCTCGGCGCGCTCCGCGACGACATCGACGTTGCCGATGCCGAGCGCCGCGACGAAGCCGCGCAGGACGTCGGCCTTCTTCCGCACCGAGTCGACGAGCACCCAGCGTTGGTCCGGCCGCGCCAGGGCCAGGACCAGCCCCGGCACCCCGCCCCCCGAGCCGAGATCGAGACACCGATCGGAGCGCGGCACGGCGTCCAGCAGTGGAAGCGCCGAGAGGGCGTCCAGCAGGTGGAGGCGGGCGACCGGTTCCGGCTCCACGACCCGGGTCAGGTTGAGGCGGCGGTTGGCGTCGAGGAGGAGCGCGACGTAGCGCTCGGCGGCATCGGCGAAGCCGGTGGGGAGGGCAAGGTCTCCGTCGGTAAGCAGGCGCTCGAGCTCGAGGCGCGCGGCGCGCGCATCGGCCTCGGGGGCATCGGTGTGGGGCAAGAGAAATGCTCCTTCGAGCGACCTTTCGGTCTTCCCGGCGAATGATCGGCGTCGCGGCCGGCTCTCGCATCGGCCCCGAATCATCCGCGGTTACCGTACTCGGTCGCTCGCAGAAGCAGGACCGTCAGTCTGGCAGTGGGCCGATGTGGATGACAACCCGACTTATCCACGATTTGCGCACCGGTTCACGACCTGTGGATAACTCGCCCCGATATACTCGTGTCGATGACGCCCAGCGCGGTTCGGACGACTACGATCGAGGTCAGGTGGCGGATCAGCTGACCTCCGGTTCGCCACCCCGCTTCGCGCACGAGAGCGAGGCGGAGCTGGCGAGGATCCTGGACTACTACGGTGTCGCGTGGCGATACGAACCCGACGTCTTCCCCATCTCCTGGAACGCCGACGGCGCGGTCATCGAGTCGTTCGCGCCCGATTTCTTCCTGCCGGAGATCGACCTCTACATCGAGCTGACCACGCTCAAGCAGTCGCTGGTGCGCAAGAAGAACCGCAAGCTGCGCCACCTGCGGCAGCTCTACCCGGAGATCCGCGTGAAGCTGTTCTACGCGCGTGACTTCCGGGCGCTCATGGTGAAGTACGGCCGGACCGGGTTCCTGGCCGATCTCGTGGCGGCAAACGGCAACGGCAACGGCGCCGTGAAGGCAACTGCCACGGTCCCCGATGAGGTCGCCGGCGCGACGACGGTCCCGTGAGCCTGCACGACGACGTCGAGGAGATCCTCCTCGACTCGGAGACGGTCGCCAACCGGGTGGCCGAGCTGGCCGCGCAGCTCAGCGCCGACTACGCCGGGCGCGACCCCGTCCTCGTCAGCGTCCTGAAGGGCGCGCTCGTCTTCCTCGCCGATCTCATGCGCGCGATGGACCTGCCGACGAGCATCGACCTGATGGAGGTCTCGTCATACGGTGCGGCCACCGAGTCGTCCGGCCAGGTGCGCATCCTCAAGGACCTGTCGAAGCCGATCGAGGGCCGCGACATCATCATCGTCGAGGACATCATCGACACCGGCCTCACCCTGAACTACCTGCTGCGCTACCTGTGGGAGCGCAACCCAGCCTCGATCCGGATCTGTTGCCTGCTCGACAAGCCCGCGCGACGGCTCGCGGAGATCCCGATCGACTACATCGGCTTCACGATCCCGGACCGCTTCGTCATCGGCTACGGCCTCGACTACGACGAGCGCTACCGCAACCTGCCTTACATCGGCGTGCTGAAGCCATCGGTCTACGGCGTCGCGCCACCTGAGGGCTGAGCCGATGGACGGCGGTGGGCGCCGGTACCGCCTGCTGATCCTCCTCGGAGCGCTGGCGATGATCGCCTCGGGCTTCCTGCCCTGGTGGCAGTCGGGTGGCGACACCGTGTCGGGCGTGGTCGTCCCGGCGCAGCGAGGAATCGGCCTCGAGGGTCCCGGCGTGATCATCTACGGCGCCGCGATCGCCACGCTCGTCGTCCTCGACATCGGCTACATGCGCGGCCGATGGGGGTTCTTCCTCGACTCTCCGTGGGTGTACCTCGTCCTTGGCGCAGTCGGGGCGGTGGTGCTCGCGTATCGGGCCTGGGAGCTGTGGTCGGTTGGCTACGTGCCGTTGCCGCAGCAGTCACCCGGCCTCGCGCTCGCCGCCATCGGTGTCGCCCTCGTGCTCTACGGCGCCGGGTCGGGGGTGGGGGCGCCCAGGCGGTACTAGGCGCAGGCGGTCATTCGCCGGGGCAAGGCACCGGCTCGCGCGCCGCCACCTCGTCCCCGAATCGCCCGAGGAAGTACTCGGCCTGGCATTCCCCGAGGAGCCCGAGCACGGATCGGCCCAGACGGACGCCATCGAGGTCCTCCGGGTCGAACGTGTGGATGCCGGGGCCGTCCGCAAGCACCGCCTCGGCCCAGGCCGCGCACGCAGCCTCGTCGCCGATGCCGGCGCATTCGACCGCCAGCCCGCCGATGGTCGTCACCGTCGCTGATGGTCGGAGGATGAGCACCGCTCCGACCAGGGTCGCGACCAGCGCCATGACGACGACGGCAGCGAGCGGGGTGCGGGTGCGGCTCATGGCTGGCGGACCCAGATGCCGCTCTCCAGGTCGGACGCGCGGTCGCCGTCGCCGCAGGTGTCCACGATCTTCACGAAGCGCAGGTCCATCTCATCCTCGCCCTCCCCGTGGGCGTGATACGCGCCGCGTGAATCCGGGCAGGCCGGGTCGTCGTCGATCGCGATCGTCCAGCCGCCGCTGCCCTCCCATGCACCGGACCAGCGGTCGTCGATCCGGTACGTTCCTTCCTCGATCGTCAGGGTGAGCGGCGCAACGTCGTCGCCCGAGCGGACGTACGTGCCGTCCTCCCATGCCTGGTTGCTCGGACCACCGATGGTGAGCACCGCCCACCGGCCGCCCACCGCAGCGCCGGCAACGACGAGGCCCGCGATGGCGATCGGAGCCGCGGCGCCTCGGCCGATCCCCGCCGCCATCCACGCGGCGACGAGCATGACCACCGCGAGGATCAGCCCGACCCCCGTGAGGAGGCCCGGACGCAGGTCGACGCTGGTGGTGAAGCCGTCCCAGCTCAACGGGACGAGCGACGAGGCAACGAGCGCCACGACGGCCACCGCCCCGGCAACCAGGAGCCAACGCGGCAGGACGCCCGGTCTCCTCAGGATGAGGACGGCGGCGATGGCGGTGGCGGCGGCGATGATTGCTGCAAGGGTCAGCACCGGGATGGCGACCGAACGCCACGCGCTCAGCAGGATCTCGGAGTGCCGGAACCCCTCGCCGCGCACCTCTCGGTCGAGGAAGATCCAGCCGTTCACGAACGACAGCGCAAAGATGGCCACGCCGGCGATCGCGACCGCCAGGAGCGCGCGACGGTCGGTCACGGTGCGCCGGAGGGCGGCAGGATCAGCGGTGAGGCGAGGATCCAGCCCACGACGACGATCACCACGAGGGCGACGAGGATCGCGATCGGCCGCAGGTCTGGACGGTAGTCCGAAGGGCCTCGCCGGCCGCCGCCGGGGTCGGCTCCCACCCTAGATCTCCCCGAGGTACGCCTGGCGGACCTGTGGATCCGCGGCGAGGTTCGCCGCGGTGTCCTCGAGGAGGATCTTCCCGGTCTGGATGACGTAGCCGCGGTGAGCCGTGTTGAGCGCCATCTGGGCATTCTGCTCGACGAGGAGGACCGTCGTCCCCTGGGCGTTGATTTCGTGGATGATCTGGAAGATCTGCTCGGTCAGGATCGGCGAGAGGCCCATCGAGGGCTCGTCGAGGAGCAGGATCTTCGGGTGCGCCATCAGCGCCCGGCCGATCGCGAGCATCTGCTGCTCGCCGCCGGACATCGTGCCGGCCTTCTGGCTGCGCCGCTCACGGAGCCGTGGGAAGAGGTCGTAGACGCGCGTCACGTCGTCGTCGATGCGCTCGCCGCGCCGGCTGAAGGCGCCCATCTGCAGGTTCTCGTACACGGTCATCCGGCTGAAGACCTTGCGGCCCTCGGGCGAGTGCGCGACGCCGAGTGACACGACCTCGTGCGGGGGCAGCTCGTGGATCGGCCGACCCTCGAGCCGAACGGCGCCGGTGCGCGGCTTGTGCGTGCCGCTGATGGCTCGCAGGGTCGTGCTCTTGCCGGCCCCGTTCGAGCCGATGAGGGTCACGATCTCGCCGCGGTCGACGCGAATCGACACACCCTTGAGCGCCTCGATGTTCCCGTAGAAGACGTGGATGTCGTCCAGCTCGAGCAGCGCGTCACGGCTGGCCTGCTGCCCCTGGACCGCGGTCGTCTCCGTCGCGGTCATGCCTGCGTCGCCTGCTTGCCGAGGTAGGCCTCGATGACCATCGGATTGGCGCGGATCTCCTCGGGTGAGCCCTCGGCCAGCAGCTCGCCGTGGTCGAGCACGGTGATGCGCTCGCTGATGCCCATGACCACCTTCATGTCATGCTCGATGAGGAGCACGGTGAGATCCAGCTCGTCGCGGAGCCGCCTGATCAGCGCGGTCATCTGGGCCGTCTCGCCGGGGTTCATGCCGGCAGTCGGCTCATCGAGGAGGAGGAGCTTCGGGTCGCCGGCCAGGGCTCGAGCCAGCTCGAGGCGCCGCTGGTCGCCGTACGGCAGGTTGCGGGCGGCATCGTGGTAGTAGCGGCGTCGCAGGCCAACCAGCTCGAGGAGCTCCCGTGCCCGCAACTCCACGGCGAGCTCCTCGGCCCGCGTCTGCGGGAGCCTCAGCAGCGAAGCCCACCACCTGGCCTTCATCTGCGTGTGCCGCCCGACCATCACGTTGTCGAGCGAGCTCATCGCGCTGAAGAGGCGGATGTTCTGGAACGTGCGACCGATGCCGAGCTCGGCGATGTCGTGCGGCTCCAGACCGACGATCGAGGTGCCCTCGAAGGTGATCTCTCCCGATGTGGGCTCGAGCATCCCGGTCAGCTGGTTGAAGAAGGTCGTCTTGCCGGCTCCGTTCGGCCCGATGAGCGACACGATCGATCCGCGCGGGACGCGGAAGTCGACGTCGCGGTTGGCGAGCAGGCCGCCGAAGCGCATCGTCACCTTGTCGGCGACGAGGATGTTGCCGTCGGTCGTCGCGTTCGCGTCCGACGTGTCGACGCTCGTGGTCATCAGATCGTGGCCGCCGGGCGCGGCAGGTCTTCGCTGGCGAAGAGCTCATCCTCGTCCTCGCCATGCAGCTCCGCCTTGCGCGTCCGGCTCGGCAGGAGGCCTTCGGGTCGCAGCAGCATCATCGCCACCAGCACCGCGCCGTAGATGAGGAGCCGGTACTCGCTGAACTCGCGCAGGAACTCCGGCAGTCCCACGAGCACGAGCGCGCCGATGATGACGCCCCAGATGTTGCCCATGCCGCCGAGGATGATGAGCGCGAGCGCATTGATGCTCACCAGGATGCTGAAGCTGTCGGGATAGATGACCCCGATCTTGGCGGCGAAGAAGGCACCGGAGAGGCAGCCGAATGCCGCGCCGAGGCCGAACGCGAGCAGCTTGTAGTACGTGGTGTTGACGCCCGTCGCCTCCGCGACGGACTCGTCCTCGCGCATCGCGTTCCAGGCGCGCCCGACACGTGACGACGCGAGGCTGGCGGCGGCGATGGCGGCGAGGATGCAGAAGAAGAGGATCGGGTAATAGATGATCTGCGGGTCGCGGTCGAACGGCAGCGGCGGAGGGATCGACTGGATGCCCTGCGCACCGCCGGTCACCGGCTGCGCCCATGACGACTTGAAGATCTCGCGGGCGATCTCGCCGAAGCCGAGCGTCACGATCGCGAGGTAGTCGCCGCGCAGCCTGAGCACCGGCGCGCCGACGAAGAGGCCGACGACCGCCGCCACGAGGATGACGATCGGCAATGCGGCCCAGAACGACAGCTCCGGCGCGAAGGCCGGCGACGCCGGCGAGGTCAGCATCGCCGTGGCATACGCGCCGACCGCGTAGAAGGCGACGTAGCCGAGGTCCAGCAGGCCGGCGAAGCCGACGACGATGTTCAGGCCCAGGCCGAGCAGCACGTAGAGGCCGATGGTGCCGAGGATCTCGGAGACGCGCCGTCCGACGATCTGCGGGAGGATGAGCAACAGGATCGCGAGGCCGATGTAGAGACCGATCTTGATGAGCCGGCGGCGGTCGGCCCGGATCTCGCCGTAGCGCGCGCGGGCCGCCGGACCTCGCCTCAACCACAGATAGATGCCGCCGATCATCACGGCCAGGACGACGAAGAAGCCGCCGATCGTCAGCCCGCCGCCTTCGTACAGGAAGTCCGCGAGAACCTCGAGGCCGAGGTTCTCGAGCGTGGGCACCAGGAACGGCTCCATCATGCTGACGATCAGCGTGACGGCCAGGCCGATGGCGATGGCCCGCGCGAGCTGCCCGGGCAGCACCTGCAGCGATGCGCCTCCCAGCCCCGCCAGGGCCGCCCCACCGATGAGAAGCAGCGAGCCGACGACTGGTCCCTGGCCGAACTGGAGCGTCTCGGCAAGCTGTGGCCGGGCGTTCACCAGGATCCACGAGAGGTCGACGTTCTGGATGACGATCGCGAGCAGCGCCACCAGCGCCCCGGTGACCGCGCCCGCCAGCGCGCCGAGGGCGAGGCTCTGAGCGGACGTCGGGAAGAGCTGCTTCTTCGCGCTCGGTGATCCCGATGCCCAACCCGCGAGGATGGCGATGAGGAACGGCAGGAGCGTCCCCAGCGAGAGGAGCTCGCCGATCGCCGGCACCGTCTGCAGGGCTCCCACGAGGCCGACGAGGCTGACGTGAATGCCGGCGGCACCGCCGAACGCGCCGTACACGAGTGCGCGCCGCACGAGCTCGCTCGTCATCAGGTGTTCTCCTTGCGGCCAAGGAGGCCCCATGGGCGGAAGATCAGCACGATGACGAGGACCGTGAAGGCGATGACGTCCTGCAGCTGGTTCGGCGACGGGATGCCGTAGCCGCTCAGGAACAGGTTCGGCCCGACCTGCTCGAGCACCCCGAGGATCAGCCCGCCGAGCGCCGCGCCGACGATGTTGCCGATGCCGCCGAGCACGGCGGCGGTGAAGGCCTTGATGCCGGGGAGGAAGCCCATGAAGAAGTGGACCTGGTTGAACATCAGCGTGTAGAGGATGCCGGCAGCACCGGCCAGCAGGCCGCCGATGGCGAAGGTCGTCACGATGATGCGGTCGACGTTGATGCCCATCATCGCGGCCACGTCCTTGTCCTCACTGACCGCCCGCATCGCGCGACCGGTCCGGGTGCGATTGATGAAGAAGTAGAGCCCGATCATGAGACCGATGGCCGCCAGGATGACCACGAGGCGCGTGACGGAGATCGTGATCGGTCCGAGCGTCACCGACCCGGCGAAGAGGTTGAAGCTCGGGAACGCGCGAACGCCGGAGCCGTAGAAGCCGCGGGCGGTGTACTGGAGGACGAGCGAAGCGCCGATGGCGGTGATGAGCGGCACGAGCCGCGGCGCGCCTCGCAGCGGGCGGTAGGCGATCCGTTCGAGCAAGACCGCCACGAGCATGCTGACGAGCATCGAGGTGAGCAGCACGAGCCCGAAGGCCAACCATGGCGCGCTGTCCATCATGCCGGCCTCGTTGAGCGCGACCGCGGCGAAGAACGAGGTGAACGTGCCCCACATGAAGACTTCGCCGTGGGCGAAGTTGATCATGAAGAGGATGCCGTAGACGAGCGTATAGCCCATCGCGATGAGCGCGTACACGCTGCCGAGCGCGATGCCCGCCTGGATGAGGTTCTGCCACGACTCGGCGGTGAACTGGCCGCTCCGCAGCGTGAGGAACGAGCCGTAGAGCGCGAGGAGGATCAGGCCCCCGCCGAAGAGCAGCAGGAAGACGTTGACGAAGCTGAACCGGAATCGGCTGCCGAACATGGGGGGCTTCGTTCCTCCGTCCGGGATGTAAGGTGCGGGTGGGCCGATCGGCCCACCCGCACGGTAGGTTGCTTAGCCGAGTAGCTCGGCTACTCCTCTGGCCAGAGTCGTGAGAACTCGAGGCCGTCATCGCCCTCGACGACCTGGCTGACGCTGATCCGCGCGTCGGCGCAGTCGCCAGTCTCGTTGCACGTCAGGCTCCCTGTGATGCCCTCGAACCCTGAGGTCGCAAAGAGCGCATCGCGGAGTGCCGTGCGTGGGATGTACGTCGTCCCGGCGTCGGTGAACGCCACCGACTCGATCGCGTCGGCGATCATGTTGTAGGCGTCGTACGCGTGGGCGTGGAAGACGCTGATCGGCTCGTCCAGGCCACTCACCTCGGAGTAGAGCGGAAGGAACTCATCGGCGTAGAAGTCGCCGGCGAATTCCAGATCCGGACCCGACAGGTAGTGGTCAAGCGCGTCGTCGCCGGTCGCATCCAGCCAGTCGGGCGTGAAGTAACCGTCGGCGCCGCCGAGGATCGTGTTCTCGAGCCCCGCCGTGTCCTTGGCCTGCTGCGTGATCAGCGCGCCTTCGGCCACGAAGATCGGGAAGTACAGGAACTCGGGAGCGTTCGAGGCGATGTTGCCGAGAACGCCGGAGAAGTCGGTGTCACCGACGGTGACCGCCTCCTCGGCCGTGATCTCGCCACCGCACTGCTCCGTGAACTGTGCGGCGAAGACAGCCGCGAGCTGGTCGGCGTACGGCGAGCCGTCGTCGATCGTCGCTGCCGTCGAGAGCTGAAGCTCCTCGCACACGAACTGCGCCATCGCGGCGCCCTGGATCTCGTCGTTGTGGGCGGTCCGGGCGTAGAACGGCTGGTGGGTCTCCTCAGCCGTCAGCGACGGAGCCGTGTTCGACGGGGACACCATGAGGATGCCCTCGGCGGACGTGATCTCCGCAGCCGGAACTCCGGCGCCCGAGCAGCTCGTGCCGATCACGGCAGCGACGCCCTCGGAGACCAGCGCGGTGGCAGCCGCCGTGCCGCCCTCGGCAGCACATCCGTCGTCCTGGTGGTTGAACTCGACCTCGTGTCCGGCGATCTCGCCCCGTAGCGAGCGGGCCACTTCGGCGCCGTACTGGCTGTCAAGGCCAAGCGACTCGTTGGCGCCCGTGATGACGAGCGCGGTGCCGATCACGATCGGCTCGCCCTCGGCCACCTCATAGCAGCCGAACTCGTCGGCATCACAGTCGGCGGCCCCGCCGCCTCCCGTGGTGGGCGCTGCCGAGTCATCCGGCTCCGTCGTCTCGTCGCCGCCGCCCTCTGGCGAGCATGCGGCGAGCGCGAGGAGCAGAACGACCAAGATGGCGCTCCATCGCATGTGCTTCTGCATCCGATTGAATCCTCCACTGGTGTGCTCGGGAACGGCGCGGTGGCACGGGCCCGGCGTATCAAGGTGCGCGGCATCATAGCGGCGCCCGGTGAGGCGACGCAATACGTTGCAACGCGCGTGTGAACCGATACGGCGTGGCCGCCCGGCAGGTTCAACCGCGATCCGTGCTATCCTGCGCGGGGTCGTCCAGCAGCGCCCGCTGCGAGTCGCACGCCCGTATACCCCGCTGGGGGCCTTCGTGGAGGTTCACGTCCGCAGCGCCCGACCGACCGATCTCGACGCCGCAGTTCGCCTTGTTGCGCACAATGGCGCCGACCCGGGAGCCGGGCCCAAGGACGCAGACTTCCTGCGCAACCTGCTCTATATCCCGTCCGCGACGGTCGTCGTCGCCGAGACCGGACATCGAGTGGTCGGCGTGGGAGTCCTGAGCATCCGGCCCTCGGTGCGATCGGGTCCCTTCGTCGGCGTGATCGACGAGCTGGGGTTCGCGGGAGGCGAGCTGGACGCCGCCGAGCGGCGGAATGCCGGCGATGCAATCGTCGAGCACCTCGCCACCTCGGCAAGACATAAAGGCTGCACTCGGGTGGAGGTATCCGAGCCGCTGGCAACCGCAGAACCGTCGCGTTGGAAGCGACTGGGGTTCGCGAGCCGCGGCCGCACGCTCGGCCGTCAGATCGGCTGAGGCTCCCGCCCGCATCGGCCATATCAAACACCACAGGAGAAGAGCTCTACCGTGAGCAAGAACGTGGCGATGTTCGTTGACGTCGCCAACCTTTACTACGCGGCGCGAGGCCAGGACGTCGACGTCGATTACGTCGCCCTCCTCAAGCACGCGACCAAGGGGCGCGACCTCATTCGCGCCTATGCCTATACCGGGCTCGACCCGGAAAACGAGAATCAGCGCAAGTTCATCGACTTCCTGGCCAAGAACGGCTACAAGCCGGTGGTCAAGGACATCCGCAAGTTCGGCGATGGACGCATGAAGGCCAACCTCGACATCGAGCTGGTCGTCGACCTGTTCCGCCTCGCCGACCGGATGGACATCGCTGTCGTCGTGTCCGGGGACGGCGACTTTGCACCGGCCATTCGCGCCCTCCAGGACAAGGGAGTGCGCGCCGAGGTGATCAGCTTCAAGCCAAACACCTCGTCCGACCTCATCGCCGTGGCTGATGAGTTCATGGACATCATGAAGATCGCCTCCATCAGCCGGAAGGAGGCCCGAGCCGCCCGCGACACCGGCATGAGCGCCCCCGAGATGCCGGCCAAGGAGGTCACGCCCGAGTTCGGCTTCCGCGAGGCCTCGCCCTCGGTCGCTGCCGCGGCGATTGCCGCAATCAAGACCGGCCCCACCGGCAACGGGCGTCGCACCCGCGGCGGCACGAGCCGGCGCGGGGCTGCACCCGCCGAGGAGCCGCCCGGCGAGAAGGTCCCCGCCGCGACCGTGGTCGACGCGGAGTCGACCGAGGAAGGCCGCCGTCGCCGCCGCCGTCGCGGGGGACGCGGCCGCGGCCGATCGCGACGCGAGGAGACGACGACGGTCGAGGCCGGCGCCGGCGCAGAGGGCGCGGTCGCCTGGGAGGAGTTCGACGACCTCAGCCAGCTCGACGGGCTCGAGGCCGATCGCGAGTACAGCTTCGAGGAAGCCGATGCGGCCACCCTCGCCGAGCTCGGGATCGATCCCGAGCAGGTCGCCCCCGTCGAGGCGGAGACGCCGGCCGAATCCGATGAGAAGCCGAAGCGCCGCACGCGCGCGACGACGAAGACTGCCGCCGACGGCGACAGAGCCGAAGCCGAAGTCCCGGTCGCGCCGCTCGACGGCCAAGCCCGCGGTCGAGGCGGAGGCTCCGGCCGAGTCCGATGAGAAGCCGAAGCGCCGCACGCGCGCGACGACGAAGACTGCCGCCGACGGCGAAGAGCCGAAGCCGAAGTCCCGATCGCGCCGCTCGACGGCCAAGCCGGCCGCCGAGCCGGCCGATGCGGAGGGCGCGTCGACCGCATCCGCCGCAGAGGCCGGCGAGCCGCAGGGGATCTGGGGCCGGTTCCGTTCCGCGCGCCCGTCACGCCCGACCTCCGGCTGACGGACGTCGGACGAAACAGAAGAGCCGGCCCGATGGGCCGGCTCTTCGCATTGGGTCGGAGAACGGTCAGGCGTTCGTCTCGCGGTCCACGCTGTCGAAGGCCTCGTTGATCGCCTCCGCCGTCTCAGACGCGGCCTCCTCGGCGGCATCGCCGGTGGCGCTGCCCGCCTCGGCCGCACCCTCCTGGACCGAGGTCGAGACGTCGCCGATCGCGGCCTCGGCCGAGGTTTCGCCGGGAAGGACATCGCCCGCGCCGTTCGTCTCCCGCTGGAAGATCGGCACCCAGTCGTCCTTGGCCTTGGTCGCCAGCTCCTCGGCACGCGTGCCGAGCTCGTCGCGCATCTCGCTGCCGCGCTTCGGCGCCGTCAACAGCGCAACGATCGCGCCGGCCGCGGCGCCGAGCAGCAACCCGAGGAAGAACGCTCCCCAGTGCCGCTTCTCCTGCTTGATGCCGAGGCGGACAGCGGTGTCGTCGATCACGGCCTGCGTCGCGGGAATCGCGGCGCCGGCGGCACCGATGGCAACGGTGCGCTGCTTCCAGAGGTCCTTCATCGCCGGCCGCACGGTCCGCTTCCATGTCCGATCCGACCACTTCGAGGCGTCGCGGACCGCGTGCAGGATGGCCTTGCGAGCGTCCCGTCGCATCGGTTGGGACTCGCGCCACGCCTCGTTGGCGATCGAGCCGACCTCGTCCGCGACGTCATGGCCGCGCTTGGCCAGCTCCTGGGTGAGCTTCGCGTCGGCCATGCGGTCGACGAGCGTGCGGATGTTCTCGGCGATGTCGTCAGCCGTTCGTGCCGTTCCGGTCGGCATGGGGTCCTCCTCTGGGTTCGGCCCGGCTCGGGGTGCAGGAAGTATGCCACCGCCTGCCGAAAACGCCCAATGAGCGCAGGGTCGCCGATGCGGGGCGAAACCTATACTTCCGACCGATGATCGACACGGCCGAGGCGGGCTTCCTGAGCGTCGGGCAGCCGGCCGCCCGGCGGCTCGCCCTGCGGTCCGGGCGCGGGGGACGACCGGGCGGCACCCTCCTCGTCCACGGTCCGCGTGGCTCCGGCAAGGCGGAGTTCGTCGACGACCTGCTCGCCCTCTCGTTCTGCGCCGAGGCCGATGTCGCTCGCCGGCCCTGCAACGCCTGCCGCGGCTGTCGCGATGCGCGCGCTCGCGTCCACCCCGACCTGCTGGTCGGGTCGCCCGACGCGTGGCGCGACTCGCGCGCGACGGGGGAGAGCATCGTGGCGGTCGCGCGGCGCTGGCTGCTCGAGGCCGCTGGCGCCCCGATTGCCGGCGAGCGCCGCGTGGTCCTGATCGAGCACGCGGACCAGGCCAACGAGCAGACCCAGAATGCGTTGCTCAAGGCGCTCGAGGAGCCGACCGGCAGGCACACCTTCATCCTCGTCGCCGACGAGGTCGCGCGGCTGCTGCCGACGATCCGCTCACGCTGCCAGGCGTTGCGCATCGGCCCGGTCGCACACGACGAGCTGGTGCGGCACCTGATGGATCATCGCCTCCTGCCGGCAGACCAGGCCGAGACGCTCGCGTCGCTGTCGAACGGGTTGAGCGGCCTGGCCGTGCGCTATGCCGATCGCCGCGATGTGCTCGACTGGCGGCGGCGCGTGCAGGCCGAGCTGCTGACGCTGCTCGAGCGCGGCCGCGCCGATCGGTTCGGCGCCGTCGCCGACCTTCTCGACGAGGCGGCGCGCCTGGAGGCGCCACCGTCCGCAGCGCCGAGCGAGGGGGAGCCGGACGCGAAGGTCGCGCCCTCCGCGCAGCGCGGCGCGGCGATGCTGGTGACCGAGGTCTGGCTGGCGCTGGCCCGCGACCTCCTCCTCGCGGCCGCCGGCCGGCCGATGCTCGCGCCGAGCGGTGAGCTGGCACCGGAGATCGGGCGCCTTGGCGCCCGCATCGGTACCGCGCCGATGGCGGCAATGGTGCGGCTGCTCGAGCGAACGCACGACGGGCTGCGGGAGAACGGCTCGCCGAGGCTAGCGCTCGAGGTCGCCATGCTGGCCTGGCCCCGGGAGGACCGGTGAGGGTTGGTGAGCGGCTGACCGCGCGCATCACCGGCCGCGTCCAGGGGGTCGGCTTCCGGTGGTGGGTGCGGCGCCACGCCGATGGCCTCGGCCTGACCGGCTGGGTGATGAACGACAACGACGAGCGCGCGGTCGAGCTTGTCGCCGAGGGCGCGGCCGATGCGCTCGATGAGCTGGAGCGGCTCATCCGGCAGGGACCGCCCGGAGCGCAGGTCGAGGCGGTGGAGCGGCGTCGTGAGCCCGCGAGCGGCGAGTTCGACGGCTTCGGAATCGTTCGGCCGTGAACTGGCGCGCCATCGGCTGCGGCACGCTGGCTGCGGGGGTCTTCGTCCTCGTGGCACTCATCGCGATCTGGCGCGCCGGGCCGCCGCCCGGGTGCCCGGCCACGCTCGAGTACACCGACGGCGCGTTCCTGCCGGTCGGATCGCCGGGCGACGCCCCCGACCTCGAGGGCGTCGAGGCTTCGCTCGAGCCGGGATTCCGGACGACGGTCGGCTTCTCTTCATGGACCGTGTGGGTCGATCCCGCCGAGGCGCCGACCGCCAGCACCGCACCGCTGCCCGATCTCATGGTCCTGGAATGCGGCGACGGTTCGTTCCAGGCCTACCGTCGGGGTTCCGGGTGACGCGGAGACCGATCCTGCTCCTCGTCAATCCGACCGCCGGTGGCAAGCCGGGCTCCGGCCCTCGCCTCGCCGACGACCCGGAGCTGCTGCGCCCCGAGGCACTTGCGGCCGCCCTCCGCGACCGCGGCCTGGAAGTCGAGCTGCGCGAGCTCGGGGAGGAGGACGATGCCGCCGGGCTGGCCCGCACAGCAGCTGAGCGTCACGACATCGTGGTCGGCGGCGGCGACGGGACTGTCTCGGCCGTCGCGGCCGCATTGGTCGGCCACGGCGACGCCACGCTCGGGATCCTGGCGCTCGGCAGCTTCAACAACATCGCGCATGGCTTCGGCGTCCCGGACAGCCTCGACGGCGCGCTCGACGTGATCGCCGAGCGGTCGCGGAGGAGCGGTGGACTGTGGGTGGGTCGTCGGTGAGGGCGCCGGCGGAGCCCCGTTCTTCGAGGCAGCCGGCGTGGGGCTGGACGCGATCGGATTCCTGGCGATCGAGCGTGCCGAGCGTCATGGCTGGTGGCGAGCGATCCGTGGCCTGCGGCGAGCACTGCGTCTGCGCCGGACGCCGATGCGGGTGACGATCGACGGGCGCGCATATCGGACCCAGTCCCCGAGCGTGACGGTGAGCAACGGCCCATACCACGGCCCGGGCCTCGCGATCTCGGCCGGTGCCGATCCGACCGACGGCCTGCTGGACGTCGCCGTCTTCCGTGGAATGAGTCGCTGGGAGGTGCTCCGTCACTTCTTGGCGGTCGCACGGAGACGCCCGCGACGCGAGCCGCGCATCAGCGCCTATCGCGCGAGAAGCGTGATGATCGAGGGCACGAGGCGGCCGCTGCCTGCCCATGCCGATGGCGTCAGCATCGGCACCACGCCGGTCACGTTCGAGGTGCGGCCCGCCGCCCTCCGGATCTTCCGCGCCTAGACGTTCTGCGTCGCCCGGAAGAGCCGGTGTCGTGGGTGGAGGAAGGCTGAGCGCTTCATCCAGTCTGGGCGATGACCGCGTTGGCCTCGCCGGCTAGCGTCGACACAGAGCATTGGCCGATCACGAGCGCACGGCGGCGCAGCAGTGGCCCGCCGTATCATTCGAGGTGGATGATGCGGCGGCTTCGCGTGCCGGCCACCTAGTGTGGCCGGCAGTAACGGCAATCGGCCGTCAGTCACCTCCAAGGACAAAAGGGAGCTTCTTCGATGCGCAACCCGCCCATTCTTGTCTCTGTTCTCGGATTCTTCGCGGCACTGGCCGGCTTCTACTGGCTCTACCTGGGCCTTCGAATCCTCGGCTTCGACTGGTTCGGCGTCCTGGGTGATCTCCCGGCGTACGAGCAGACGGGGCTGTGGGGATGGCTCGCCATCGGCGCCGCCGTCGCATGGCTCTCGGCCGCGGCCGGCCTCTGGTCGCTTCAGCCGTGGGCCTGGACGTTTTCGATCATCGTCGCCGGGTTCGCCCTCTTCGAGGCATTCCTCTGGTTCCTCGAGTACCCCGGCACGGGGATCGGGTTCAGTGCCGCGGTCTTGCCGTTGATCATCATCTTCTACCTGAACTCGCGCGACGTGCGGACGGCGTTCGGGAAGGTCGACGCCGGCAGCACCGCCTGACGGCCGGGGGCGGGCCGTGCAGACCACCCTCGAACTCCACACGGCCCGCCATCCGCTCGTTCGCACCTAGAGGTTCAGCGTCGGCCTGAAAAGGCGATCGTGGGTGGCCAGGGCGAACCGATCGGTCATGCCGGCGACGTAGTCGGCCGCCTGCTGCTCGGGCGATGCCCGGTCGCGGCGAAACGAGTCGGGGATCTCGTCGGGGTGCTCCAGGTGCCAGCGCATCAGGTCGCGGATGATCGTGACCGCCTGCTGCTGCTGGCGAAGCAGCTCGGGCTCGTAGTAGACCCGCTCGAACATGAAGTCTCGCAGCTCGTTCATCACCGCCAGGGTTGCCTCGTCCATCCGCAGCGCGCCGGCTCGCAGGCTCTCGTCGATGACCGCGCCGATCATCGCGCCCACCCACTCACGCCCGGGCTGTCCGAAGCGCTCGGTCACCGCCGGGGGAAAGGCGTCGGGCCGGAGCACGCCCGCGCGAAGGGCGTCGAGGGCGTCGTGCGCGAGGTAGGCGATCCGATCGGCGAAGCGGACGCAGTACGCCTCCGGCGTCGACGGCGGTGGGCGGATCTTCCAGGAGTGGGCACGGATCCCGTCGCGCACCTCCCAGGTCAGGTTCGCGTCCTCGAGCACCTCCCAGATGCGGACGCTCTGAGCCGCGTGGTGCCAGCCGTCGGGCGGAAAGTACGGCGAGAGGGCGTCCTCGCCGGTGTGCCCGAACGGCGAGTGCCCGACGTCGTGGCCGAGGGCGATCGCCTCCGCCAGCGGCTCGTTCAGGTTGAGCGCCGCGGCCAGCGAGCGTGCCACCTGGGTGACCTGCATCGTGTGCGTCAGGCGCGTCACGAAGTGGTCGCCCTCGGGGTTGAGGAAGACCTGGGTCTTGTGCTTCAGCCGGCGGAACGCCTTGGAGTGGATGATCCGATCGCGGTCGCGCTCGAAGGCGGTGCGGAACTGGTCAGGCTCCTCCGGCCGCTCTCGCCCGCGGCTCGACGTCGACCGCGTGGCGGATGCGCTGAGGCGCTCCTCATCGGCCTCACGGGCGACGCGGTCGCGACGCCGCAATCCTCCCTCGGCGCCCATCTCCTGCATGGACCGATGATGCCATTCGGTAGGCTTGCACGGTGGACGAGCAGTTCCTCGACCAGGTCTTCGCGACGACGCCATCCGGCGGGTCCTGCAGCGCGTCGGAGACGATTCCCGGGGGCGGGCGTACGGCGAATCAGTGGCCGAATTCCCGTGGGGCGGGCGGCTTAGACGCCGAACCCGGCCCACATCGGTCTCACGTCTCCCGTGGGGTGAGATTCCGGCTAATCAGTGACCGATACGCCCGTGGGGCGGGAGCGGACGGCGCTTCGGTTCGTCGTCGACGGCTTGCCCGCTCACGGACAATACGGTCGCCGGAAGATGAGGTGGTGTGGACGTGGCCGATCTCGACGACAGGCTGATCAGCGGCGAAGGGGTCGTGCTCAGCACGTCGAAGCACTGGTTCGCCCTGGTCGCGGACTCGAAATGGGCGATCCTGATGATCGTCGTCGCGCTGGCAGCCGGCTGGCTCCAGTCGGACTCGTCAACGGGGATCGGCGGCTTCCTCAACCGTTCGCTGGGCCTCGTTCAGCAGGGGCTGTGGCTCGGCGCGCTGGGGTGGATCGCGTACAACGTCATCGCCTGGCGCTCGGCCGAGTATCACGTCACCAATCGGCGGGTCCTCGGGCAGGAGGGCCTGATCCGCCGGAGGACGACCGATACGCTGCTCGCCTCGATCTCGGACGTGAAGACCGTCGTCCCGGCGATCGGTCGGATGCTCGGCTACGGGAACATCCGCATCGTCACCGCTTCCGGGGACGCCGGGGTCGACAACCTCACCGCGATCCGCGACGTTGGCGCCTTCCAGCGCGAGATCCTCGAGCAGAAGAGCGGTTCCGGCACGGCTGCCCCGTCAGAGGCCCCCGCTCCGGCAGCGGCATCGCCGGTCACGCCGTCGTCCGCGGAGATCACGGCGACGCTCGGTGAGCTGGCTCGCCTGCGCGACGCGGGAGCGATCACGGTCGAAGAGTTCGAGGCGAAGAAGGTCGAGCTGCTCGCGCGGATCTGACGCGGCGAATGGTGGCCCCCTCAGCCGGCGATCCCGAAGGTCGCGCGGCCGGCGGGTCGATAGGTCTGGAGCGTCACGCCCGACGGCGTCGACCGCGACTCGACCAGCGCCAGGTCGTGCGTCTGGCCTCGCTCCGGGAACAGGCGCAGCCCGTCGCCCACGACGACGGGGTAGAGCTGCAGGCTGAGCTCGTCGACGAGGTCGCGCTCGAGCAGCCACCGGAGAAGGTCCCCGCTGCCATGGACCTGGAGCTCGCGCCCGGGCTTCGCCCTGAGCTCGCGCACCGCCGCCTCGACGTCGCCCTCGATGACGTGGGTGTTCCAGCCCGGATCCTTGAGCGTGGTGGATGGCACGTACTTGGGCAGGACGTTGATGCCGTGGGAGACCGGGTCGCCGCTGTCGTGGTGCGGCCAGTACCCCTCGAAGATCTCCCAGGTCTTGCGCCCGAGCAGCAGCGCATCTGCGCGTTCGAACACCGAGGTCACGAAGCGCCCGGTCTCCTCGTCGAAGTGCGGCGCCACCCAACCGCCGCGGTCGAACTCGCCGCGTCGGTCCTCGTCGGGGCCTCCGGGGCCCTGGTACACGCCGTCCACGGTCAGCATCATCGTCGCGGTCAGCTTCATGGTCATCGCTCCCTGCGAGTGATCGTCGATGATTAGACGACCGGTCGGATCGAGACTGATCGGCGCGCCGACGCGCAGGATCGTCAGCCGTGTCGAAAAGCCGACGCTCTGGCGGGGCTTGGAGGGAGGGAGGGAGGGAGTTGGCGCGCCCGACAGGATTCGAACCTGCGACCTTCGGCTCCGGAGGCCGACGCTCTATCCACTGAGCTACAGGCGCGAGACACCGATGATAGCGGGCTCCTGCGATACCGATGGAGGTGCGAGCATGACCGAGCGGTCGGAGAACCCGGCGGAGCCGGATCAGTTGAACGAGAACGAGATGGCCTGGCTGGCCGCCCACATGCCGGAGATGCGTGCGTCGATCCGCCCCGAGCGGATCCTGGTCACCTACCTGGCGATCGCGCTCGGGGTCGGGCTCGCCGCACACATCGGTGGTTACCTGCTCGGCCAATCCACCACGGGTGAGCCGCTGAGGCTGTTGTCTGAGCTGCTGGGCAGCCTCGGGATGGCGCTGTGGACCGGCGTCGTGCTCGTCGTGTTCGTGCAGGTGCTGCCCGAGTCGAAGCGGCGCTCTTCCATCCGATGGCTCTCGACGTTCGAGGCTCGGCTTCGTGAGCGCCGCCCGCCGGCCGGCGATGCGGCGCCTCGGGACTAGGAAAGACGAAGGCCCCCGCCGAAGCGGGGGCCTTCATTGCTGCCGGATTCGCTAATCGCAAGGGCATCTTTCACGCACGGTTTCCCGTACTACCCTAACCCTAACCTACCCATGGCCTTGCGACCAGTAGTGAATCGCTGTGCGAACAGCACCGTCAGAATAGATCACCTGTTCCGTTTCGACAAGACTTCCGCAGGTTTAGTTTCCTTTACATTGCAAAGCGGTTTGGCCCAGTACCGAGCGGTTCAGTTCCCTGACGGAGCCGTCTCCGACGCCCCCGAGATGACGATCGAATCGATCACCGCGAGCTCGAGCGGAAGGCCGGTCTGCGGGTCGTTGACGGGGAGTGCGGCGATGGCGTCGACGACATCGGTGCCGGACGTGACCTGGCCGAAGATCGTGTACTCGCGCGGCAGGCCGCCGCTCAGATCGGTCAGCGCCACGAAGAACTGGCTGCCGTTGGAGTCGGGGACCGCCGGTGCGGCATTGGCCATCGAGACCGAGTACGGAGCGTAGTCGAGTCCTTCCGCCGGGGGCTCGATCTCGAATCGATAGTCCGGTCCGCCCTGGCCGACGCCCTCGAACGGCCCGGTCTGGCCCTTCGTCTCCGGATCGCCGGCCTGGATCACGAACCCGGCGAGGATGCGATGGAACCAGATGCCGTCGTAGAAGCCGCATCTCGCGAGGGCGACGAAGTTCGCGGTCGCGAGCGGCGCGTCGTCGCCGTACAGCTCGAAGGCGAACTCGCCCTCGACGGCGCCGCTGACGGCAACCGTGGCGAGCGCCGCATCCTCGAGCGTTGCCTGGGCGGAGACGGTTGTCGGCGGCTCGGTCGGGCAGGCCGGTCTCGGTGACGGCGATGCCTCGCCGCCGCAGGCGGCCAGGACGAGGACGAGGACAGCCGCCAGGGCGATTCGCGCGCGGCGCGCAATCATCGGCCGTTCGCCTCGAAGAGGCGACGCGCATACGACACCGGCATCGTCCCGCCGTAGAGGAGCGTGTCGTGGAATCGCCGCAGGTCGAAATCGGCGCCCTGCTGGGCCTGCACATCGGCCTTGAGCTTCTCGATCATGTGTCGCCCGAACAGGTACGACAGCTGGTACGTCGGCGTCGAGGTGTAGCGCTTCACCTCCGCCAACGCCGCCGGCCGTTCGAACCCGGTCTCGGCGACGAGCCGGTCGACCGCATCATCGAAACCGATGAGCCCGCGATGGAGCTGCACGTCGAGGATGATCCGGGTCGCGCGCCAGATCGCATCGGTATGGACGATGTACCAGCCCTTCGGGCTGTCGTCGAAGCCGGCCTCCTTCATCATCCGCTCGCAGTAGAAGGCCCAGCCCTCGGCGAACTCCGGCGCGCCCGAGAAGAGCCGGACGAGGCTCGGGTTGGTCACCGCCGCGGACAGCTGCAGGTGGTGGCCCGGGTACGCCTCGTGGACGCTGGTGTTGCTGATCGAGGCGCGGTTGTGCTCGCGCATCATCTCCGGCGAGCTCGGCGGCGTAACGATGTAGGTGCCGACCGGCGTCGGGTCGAACTTCGCCGGGGAGTAGTAGGCCGCGAAGGGGATGAGGTGCCGGATGAAGGACGGCGTCTCGATGACGTTCAGGTGGTCCTCCTCCGGCGGCGTGGCGAGGCCGCGCTCGACGACGAAGGCCCGTGAGCGAGCCATCGTGGCGCGGTACTCCTCCAGCGCCTCCGCGAACGTGGCGGCATGGTCATTCTTGACGGCGTCGGCGACCTGCTCGACCGATGCGCCCGGCTCGATCTCGCTGCCCAGCGCTTCGCGCGCGGCCTTCTCCGTGACCAGCAGCTCCTCCCCGACGGCGAGGATCTCGTCGCCATCGGCCTCGAGCTCCCGCAGGCGGACCATCTCCTCGAAGCGCTCTGGCCCCGCCGTCCAGTCCGCGGTTGCCCGCGGCAGAACGTCGTCGCGCAGCCACGCGGCGTGCTCCTCGAGCGCGACCTTGGTCGCCTCGGAGGCCGATGCGAGACGGTCGGCGAGGCGCTCGTCGGCCGCCTCGGCACGAGCGGCGGCCACGATCGTGTCGAGGAAGGACGGCAGGTGCTCGGTCGACTCGAGGTCGATCTCGGTCCACAGCCGCACCGGATCGGTTACCCGATCGTGGGTCTCCGCAATGTAGGTCGGGGCCTTCTCGAGCCGGGACACGATGCTCTCGAGGCGCTCGGCGAGCGGCGCGAAGTCGCGGGTGAAGAGGGGGAAGAGCGACTCGCCGATGTGCTCGGCGGCCCCGGACGAGCCGGCCCATGGCCGGTACTCCGTGGCCCAGTACAGCGCGAGATGCGCCTGGTGGATGGCGAGGTCACGGTCGAGCGCACGCTCCTGGCTCAGCTCGGTGTGGTCGATGGCCGAGAGCTCGTCGATCGCGCGGCGGTGGAAGGCGACGTACTCGTCGACGGCGTCGCGGCCGCCGGGGGCGAGGTCGTCATCGTGGTCGTGCAAGCCGAGGAAGGTGGCGACCTCGGGGCTCAGGGCGAGCTGGTCACGGAACCAGCGATCGATCGTGCGGTCGAACCGGGTCTCGACGTCGGTGGGAGCTTGGGTCACAGTCGGCTACCTCGCGGATGGCGCGGCCGTCGGTCGTGCGCGCGATCAGGATGACTGGGCGGGACGGAGGCGCGTCAGCCGGCGGGCGCCAGCACACGCTCGAGGAAGCCTAGCACCCAGTCCGGGTACGCCTCCGGGCAGCGATCGAGGTTGTCGGCGTGTTCGGCTCGCTCGCAGACCTGGAGCTCGGCCGATGACGTGGCCTCCTCCGCGGCGGCAAGCAGATCGGTCGCATCGTTCTCCCCGATCGTGTCGTCCCTGCCGCCGCTGATGAGCAGCACCGGCCGGTCGTTCAGCCGGGTGATCGCCTCCACCGCGTCGGCGCTGCTGACGTCCTCCCCGGTGCGCATCAGCGTCCCGAGCAGGATCGCCCAGCTCCCGGGCAACGAGAGCGGATAGCCCTCCCGCTCGAGCCGAGCCTGCGCGGCGTTGGCCATCGTCGCGTGGGTCGCCTCGACGATGACCGCGTCGATCCGCTCGTCGTCACCGACCTCGTTGAGGGTGGCAGCGGCGCCCATCGAGACGCCGAAGAGCGCGATCCGGTCCGGCGCCTTCGCGGACTCGAGCCAGTCGACCACGGCCCTCACGTCGTCGGCCTCGCGGACGCCCTGGGTGGTGGCCGTCGGCTCGCTCTGCCCGTGGTTGCGGAGGTCGACGATCACGAGGTTGTAGGCGTCATGCAGGATCGCCGCGCGGTCCAGCATCGCGCTCTTGTTGCTGCCCCAGCCGTGGACCATGACGACGGTGGGGCCCGTCGGGCCGCTTCCCGAGCCAGACGGAACGTACCAACCGGCCAGTCGCGCGCCGTCGGCCGAGGTCAGTGCGTCGCCGGCCGCTGCGCCCTGGGCGGCGCAGTCCTTCGGGTCCTCCTCGGCCTCGAGGGCGCGATCGGTCCGTTTCGGGTAGTTGATCGCCTCGTACGTCCAGCCGAAGGCGCCCGGGGTGCGGCAGTCGGTCGACTCATTGGGGGCATCGGTGAGCTGGCGTGAGCCCTCGTACCCGACGTAGCCGAAGTAGGCCGTCAGGCCGACGAGCAACACGGCGAAGGCAAAGCTGACCCGCTGCGAGATGCGAGTCCGGCGCTCGGTTCGCGGATCCGGCGGCAGCGTGAACGACATCCGGCGCGAGTGTATCGGTGGCGGTGGAGTCGATTCGCCCTTCCGCGTACAATCCGTCGCCGATGACCAGCCAACGACCGATCCGCGCGGCCTCTGTCTCGGCCGTCCGCCGCCGCGGCGCGCATGCACTCGCTCCCGAGCACCTCGGCGAGGCAACCGCCGCCGCAACCCTGGCCGTCATCGTCGGTGGTGTGGCGCTCGTCATCACCGGGATCGGCATCATCGCGCTGGCCCTGACGATCGGGGTGCGCTTCGGCGACGATCCGCCGCCGGACGTCGCCTCGTACGGGGTGGTCCCGCTGATCGGCGGCATCGGCGCCGTCCTCCTCGGCGGTGGCCTGACCGCGGGTGGCCTCGCGGTGATCGCCAACGCGCGCGGCGCGCGGCTGGTCACCGGCATCCTCGCGGCGCTCGCGGCCGCACTGGCGGCGCTCGGCACCGTGCTGGTCATGGTCAACCCCCCGCCCGACACCGTGCTGGCGATCGCGCTGACGGTCGTGACGCTCGTGTTCGGGATCGCCGCCGGCCTGCTGCTCCGCCCCCACCGCTAGGGCCGATGGCCCGCGCCGTGCTGCTGGCCGCGACGATCGTCTGGCTCTTGTCCGGCATCGTCGGGATCGGGATCGGCCTGCTCGGGTCGAGCGCCCTCCAGCGGCTCCTCCCGGCGCTCGCCATCGACGTCGCGGCGCTCGGCGGAGCCGTCGTGGCGGTGGCCGTGGGAGTCCTGGCGGTAGGCGTCGCGCATGCGGTCGTCGTCGTCGGCATGCGGGCCGGGCGCGCTCCTGCGCGGAGCGCCGCGCTCCTGCTCTCGGCCACGCTGTCGGCGTTGCTGCTGGCGCTGGCGGCGGCATCGGCCACGAGCGCCGTGACGGTCCCGGACCGCGCCCCGTCGTTCCTCGCCGCCTGCGCCGCCGCGCTGGTCGGGGCTGCGGCCTACGGCCTCGTTACCGTGCTGCTCGTGGCCGACGTGAGGGCCAGCCGAGCCCGCTGAACCGGTAGGGGATGTCTGCTATGCTCCGGCCCCGTCGCCGATCCGCGGGGCCCGTGGTGTAGCGGCCTAACATGCCAGCCTGTCACGCTGGAGATCGCCGGTTCGAATCCGGTCGGGCCCGCCACCAACCCCAACCCGCCTCTCCCGAGCGCCCGTCCACGCCCGCAGCGAGGAGCGCCATGAAGTTCCGGACGACCATCGTGCAGAGCGGCAAGACCACGACCGGCATCGCCGTGCCCGAGGCGGTGATGGAGGCACTCGGCGCCGGACGCAAGCCACCGGTGCGGGTGACGATCGGCGCGTACACGTATCGGTCCACCGTGGCCACCATCGACGGCTCCCCGATGGTCGGGCTGAGCGCCGAGCACCGAGCCGGGGCCGGAGTGGCCGGTGGCGACGAGATCGAGGTCGACGTGGTGCTCGACACCGACAAGCGCGAGGTCGCCGTCCCGCCCGAGCTTGCACGCGCGCTCGATGCCGAGCCGCAGGCGCGTGCCACGTTCGACGGCCTGTCGAACAGCAACAAGTCGTGGCACGTGCTCCAGGTGACGGGCGCGAAGACCGACGAGACCCGTGAGCGGCGGATCGCGAAGTCGATCGCGACGCTCCGTGAGGGCCGGCCCCGCTAGGCGCTCACGTCCCGCCGCCCGCCTCGGCTCGCTGGACCGCCTGCTTCGTCGCGTCGCGGCTGGCGGCCTCCTTCTGCGCCTGCTCGCGTGAGCGGAAGTGCTTCGTGATCGCATCGCACGCTTCGTCGATGTCGCTGGTGATCGTCAAGAGGTCGAGGTCCTCCGGGCTGACCTTCTCCTCGTACAGCGGCTTGTCGCGAATCCACTGCATCATCCCGTCCCAGTAGTCCTTGCCGTAGAGCACCACGGGGAAGTGCTCGACCTTGCCGGTCTGGATGAGGGTCAACGCCTCGAACAGCTCGTCGAGGGTCCCGAAGCCGCCGGGGAAGATCACGAAGCCCTCGGCGTACTTGACGAACATCATCTTGCGCACGAAGAAGTAGCGGAACTCCATGCCGAGGTCGACGTACTCGTTCAGCCCCTGCTCGAACGGGAGCTCGATGTTGCAGCCGATGGAGAGGCCGCCGGCCTCCTTCGCCCCGCGGTTGGCCGCCTCCATGACGCCCGGACCGCCGCCGGTGATGATCGCGAAGCCCTGCTCGACGAGGGCTGCCGCCAGGCGACGGGCAGCACCGTAGTAGCGATTCCGGCGGCCGACGCGAGCCGAACCGAAGATGCTCACGGCCGGGCCGATGTCCGCGAGCGCGTCGAAGCCCTCGACGAACTCGCCCATGATCCGCAGCGTGCGCCAGGTATCGGTGTCCTGGAAGCCGTCCGCCGGCCCGCGCGAGCGGAGAAGCTTCTGATCCTCGGTGCCACCGGCCGCCGCATGCGGCTTGCCGCGCACGACGACTGCCCCGCGGCGACGTTCCGGCTCCTTCTTCCTGCGTGGCACTGGTACCTCTCTCGCTCGACACCATTTGGCCCGGATGCTACGGTTTCCGTTCGCCGGCACGCCTCATGCTTCGCACGAGCCTTGCCGGCCGGACCACGTAACGGGATGAATTCTATTGCTGGACCTGCTGCGGCGAGTCGCCGCACTGACCGCCGTGAGTGTCGCGGGCACAACGCGCCACCAGCTCAGTGAGCGTCGACGTCGATGATCATGATTCGACGCGTCGTCCTCCTTGCCTTCATCTCCGTCTCCGGAATCGCCCTGCTCTCGCCGCTCTCCGCGCGCTCCGCGGCTCAGCTCCCCGACGCCCCTCGCGACCAGCTGCTCGCCCGCCAGCCCGCACCACGGGCCGATGCGCCGCGCGGGGGCGTCCTCACTGCTCGGGGATCGACCGCCCAGGCCGCGGCGACGACCGGCGCGGAGGCCCTGGTCCCAAGCGGGTCGGATGCACCGGCGACGTTCACGATGGAAGCGACGCTCGTCGTGATCCCGACCGCACCGCTCCCGGCGGCCCCGGCACAGCCGGCCGCGACATACAGCGGCGACAGCGTCTGGGACGACCTGGCACGGTGCGAGTCGAGCGGCAACTGGGCCATCAATACGGGCAACGGCTACTACGGCGGCCTCCAGTTCTCGCTCGGCACGTGGAACGGCTACGACGGTGCCGAGTTCGCCGCGTATCCGCACCAGGCGACGCGCGAGGAGCAGATCATCGTGGCCGAGCGCCTGCGAGATGCGCGCGGCTATCAGCCGTGGCCGGCCTGCCGCGCCAAGCTCGGGTTGCCCTAGCAACCACTTGCTCGGCCGGAGGAGCCGGCCGCTGGAGTAGCATGCGGTCGATGCTCCAACCGCTCGGGGTGGGACACGTGGTGCTCAAGGTCCGCGACCTCGATCGGTCTCTCGCGTTCTACCGCGACCTGCTCGGCTTCCGGGTGGCCAGCGAGATGAGCAACGTGATGATCTTCCTGACCGCGACGGGCGAGAACCACCACGACCTCGCGCTCCTGCGCGTTGGCGACTCTGCGCCGTCGCCGATCCCGACCGCCGTCGGCCTCTATCACGTCGCGATCCAGCTCGCGGATTGGGATGCCGTGAAGCGCGCCCACGAGGTCCTGTCCGCTCGCGGTCTCCTCCGGGGATCGGCAGACCACGGCGTGAGCCGCAGCCTCTACACCGCCGATCCGGACGGCAACGAGATCGAGCTCTACTGCGATGCCCCTCGCGACGAGTGGGAGGGTCGCGTCGACAGCGTGATGACCGTGAGGCCGCTCGCCCTGGACTGAGGCCCCGAGGAGCGCCGTCGGCACGTCGCTTGCGTCCATCGGTCCACATGCCGTTCCTCCCGTTCGTGCTGCTCGTTGCGTGGCAGGCCGTCAGCCGATCGGCCTCGTTCGCGCTCGGCTGGGCGACCGCGCTCTACTTCGGGCAGGTCCCCGGGCGCCAGGGACGGATCCTCGCGGTGGTCAGCCTGCTCTCCCTGGCGTGGCTCGTCGTCGTCTTCGGCTTCGCGATCCCGATCCTCGGTGGTGCCGCGCTGGAGGCGATGGGCGTCATCGAGGACAACTTCGACGTCGAGCCGCTGCACTATCTCGGGCTCGTCGCCGCGGTCGTGCTGACGCCGCCGGGCGTCGCGCTATCGGCCGTGTACGGCGAGTTCCACGACCAGCGCGACGTCGCGACCTGGGCACGGCTCGTCCCGGCCTCGTATCCGGCGACCTTCATGCTCGGCCTTTCCGTGCTCCAGATGGTGCTGCTGACGCCGATCCTGCTGTTCCAGCGCTGGCGCCAGAAGCGGAAGCTCGTGCAGGTCCCGCTCGTCATGCGCGACGACACCGAGGACGACGATCTGCTCGAGGCCGTCAAGACGGCGCTGAAGGCCGCGGGCATCGACGACTACACCGTCGAGGAGGCGACGGGCCCGAGGAGCTGGCCCATGCGGACCGTCGCCTTCCCGGCGCGCCACCTCCTCGGCGCGATCGTCCGCGGCGAGCCGATTCGGATCGTCGCTGGCGATATCGAGGTCCTGGCCTACGCGACGAACATCGCGATCAACGGGCCCAAGGAGCGCGCCTACGAGGTCCGCGCCGCCGTCGAGCGCGAGGTGGCCTTCTGCAACGCCTACCTGACCTGGAACGAGGTGGCCCAGGAACTCGAGGACGAGCTGATGGCCGCCGGCGGCAAGGCCAATGGCGACCTCGATCGGCTGCGGCGCCGGCTCGACCGCATCCAGCTCCGCATCGACCGGGCCAGCCTGAACTCGGAGGAGTGGAACGTCCTCTATCGGCTCCGGCTGCAGGTCGAGGACCGCGCGCAGCGGCGGCAGGCCGCCCACTGACGCGCCCGCCGTAGCATTGGCCGATGGGTTGGCTTCGGCGCATCGGTCTCGGGCTGCTGGTGCTCGCCGTGGTCGCGGTGGCGTGGGAGCCGACGCGGGTCGGGCATCCAGACCGCCGTCCTCCTCCCCAACCTGCTCGGCGCCGGCCCGCAGCCGCTGACGCTCTTCAGCGAGGAGCCGCAGCGGACGGCGGTCGAATACCGGCCCGGATCCGATGGAGCCGACCCGGAGCTCGCCGAGCTGTGGCTGCCGTCGTGGGCCTCGGCGGAACAGCGCGCCGGCGCGATGCTCCTCGTCCTTGGCGTCAACAACGTCGGGCGCAACCATCCGGTCGTGGCGCGCGTGGCCGACGCACTGGCACGGACGGGCGTGGCGGTGCTCGTCCCGGACTCACGCGTGTTGCTCGAAGGGCGTCTGGACGTTGACGAGGTCGATGGCGTCGTTCGCGCCTTCGAGCTCCTCGCCGCGCGGCCCGAGGTCGATCCCGAACGCGTAGGGATCGTTGGCTTCAGCGTCGGCGGCTCGCTCGCCCTGCTGGCCGCATCCGATCCGCGCATCGCCGACGACGTCCGGTGGGTGAACGCGTTCGGGGCCTACGCCGATGCGGGGACCTACCTGGCCGCCGTCTCTGCCCATGCCCATCGCGGGGATGCCGGTGAGGAGGTGCCGTGGACGCCGTCACCGCTGGCGCGTGAGATCTACGTGCGCTTCATGCTCGACCAGGTGCCCGTCACCGCCGATCGGCGGTGCTGGACGAGGCCCTCGGCGCCGCCGTCCTCGCCGCCGAGCGGCCACCGCCCGACCCCGAGCTGCGTGCCTCCCTCGAGAGCGAGGTCGGGCGCACGATCCATGACCTGCTCACCGCCCGCTCCCTGGCCGATGCGGAGCGCGCGATCGACGGCCTGCCGGCGCCCAGCCGGGCCTTCGTCGATGCCATCTCGCCGGTGAGGCACCTTGCGCTGGTGGCCGAGGTCCATCTCATGCACGAGACGGAGGACCACCACGTGCCGTTCGTCGAGTCGCGGCGGCTGGCCGATGCGCTGGTTTCGATTGGCCTGCTCGACGCGCACACCGAGTTCCGCCTCTTCGACCACGTGCAGCCCGACGACGTCGACTTCGTGGCCGCCGGCGCCGGAGCTCGTGAAGCTGCTGCTCCACGTGCGGACGCTGCTCGAGGAGACGCTCTAGGGCGTGGTGGCCGTGAAGATGGCCAGCGAGCCGAAGATGAGCAGGACACCGATCGCCACGATCACGAGACGCGCGATCCACGGGTTCGAGCGGCGCGGCATCGGCTGATACGGCCGGCCGCGCTTGCGCTGGGATCGGCTCATGCGGCGCTCCAGGTGCGGCGGAAGAGGAACGGCGTCGTCAGCGCGTCCCGGCTCGAGACCGATCGCAGCTGCTTGCGGGTCCGCTTCAGCAGCTTGCCGTGGTACGTGCCGTCGCCATACGGCTCGAGCAGGCGCGCGACGTCCCATTCCCGCACGCCGGCCACCGCCGACTCTGGCAGCCATCGGTCGAGGATGGCCTTGGCCTCGTCGATCGCCACGAATCGTCGGTTGCGCCCCACATTGTCGAGCGTGACGAGCGCGTTCTCGAAGCTCGCGTCGAGGTCCTCGACGAGCGTCGTCAGCCGCTCCATCGTCCCGGGCATGCGCTCCGGCTTGAAGAGCCCGGTCAGCAGCGTGCGGCGCTCGACGTCGTCCAGGCCTTCCAGCAGCGACCGCAGCGCCGGGATGCCGCTCTCGGGATCGGCGGCGGGCACGTCGTAGTCGTAGAGGCGAACCATCATCGGTCGCCGAATGCTAGACCGATGCAGAACCGCCGCATGCAACACCTCGCGCTGCCATGCGTCTGATGGCCGAGATGTCGCGTCGCCCACTCGTCATTGCGCTCGTCGCCCTGCTGGCGGCGCTGCTGCTCGCCACGATCGTGCTGCTCATGCTGGGCGGGCGGCGGAGGAGCCGGACGAGCATCCGGATGTGACTGACGTCGCGATCCAGGGCGGCGGTACTAGCCGGCGGAGTGCCCGCCCGCGATGCAGCCGCGTGAGCCAGGGGCATGGAGGGCTGATGCGGGGGCGCGGGTACAATTGGTGCGCGCGCGCCGTAGGCGCGCATCGGTCCATTCGTCGCACATGAGGCCTCGATCGCATGCTCCTCGACGGCAAGAAGCTGCTCATCACCGGCGTCCTGACCGACGACAGCATCGCATTCTCCGTGGCGCGCGTGGCGCTCGAGAACGGCGCCGAGGTCCTGCTGACGAACGTCGGCAAGGGCGTCCGACTGACCGAGAAGGTGGCGAGGAAGCTGCCGACCACGCCCGACGTCATGCAGATGGACGTCAACTCGCCCGACGACGTCGACGCCGTCGCCGCGGAACTGATGAACCGATGGGGCCGCGTCGACGGCGTGCTCCACGGCATCGCCTTCGCACCGCAGGACGCGCTCGGCGGCAACTTCATGACCGCGCCGTGGGAGAGCGTCGCGATCGCGCTCCAGACCTCTGCCTACTCGCTGAAGGCGTTGTCCGCCGGGCTGCTCGATCCGCTGAAGGTGGCCGGGGCCGACGGCGGCGCATCGGTCGTGACGCTCACCTTCGACGCGCGCTTCGCCTGGCCGATCTACGACTGGATGGGCGTCGCCAAGGCCGGGCTTGAGGCGACGACCCGCTACCTGGCCCGTGACCTCGGCCCGCACGGCATCCGGGTCAACACCGTCTCGGCCGGACCGATCCGGACGATGGCCGGCAAGAGCATCCCCGGCTTCGACTCGATCGCCGGCACCTGGTCCGAGCGCGCGCCGCTCGACTGGTCGCTGACCGATGCGACCCCCGTCGGCCAGATGTGCGCCTTCCTGATGAGCGACTGGGCCTCGATGACGACCGGCGAGATGATCCACGTCGACGGCGGCTACCACGCCATGGGCGCGCCTGTCCGATGACCGATCCGGCGCGGAGCGTCGGCCACCACTTCGACGCCTGGGCCCCGTCCTACGATGCCCAGATCCGGGAGATGGTCCCGCGTTACGAGGAGATCCACGACACGCTCCTCGCGCTTCTCGCGCTGAAGCCGCCGGAGCGATTCCTGGACCTCGGGTCGGGCACCGGCTACACGCTGCGCCGGGTGCTGGAGGCATTCCCGTCGGTGCGGGCCGTCGGCCTGGACGTCTCGAACGAGATGCTCGACCGCGCCCGCCAGCGCCTCGCCGGCCTCGAGGCCCACGTCGACCTGCGGCTGAGCGACATCGGCCGGCCCGAGCTCGACGCCACCTATGACGCGATCGTCAGCATCCTCGCCGTCCACCATCTCCATCCGGACGAGAAGCGCCACCTCTTCAGCCGGATCTGGGAGCACATCGAGCCGGGCGGAATCTTCATCCTGGCCGACTACTTCCGCCCCGCGATGGACCGCCTCAGCGAGCTGTATGACCTCCCCGAGGAGCCCGACCCCCACGAGGTCGAGCACGATCATCCCGATACCGCCGCGGAGCACCTGACGTGGCTCACCGCCGGCCGGGTTCGCGGCGGTCGACGTCGTGTGGAAGTACGACGACGTCGGCGTGCTCGTCGCGTGGCGCGAGGAGCGGTAGGAGCGCCAGGCGGGCTTCCCGCGCACGCGCGCGCCGCGTTCGGCGGCCGTTCATGCCGCTTCCTGACGCTAGTGGCGATATTCGTGCGCGCTCCGCGCCTCCAGGTCGAGCAGCAGCCGCTTCGCCTCCAGGCCGCCGCCGTACCCGCCGAGCCCGCCGCCCGCCGCCACGACCCGGTGGCAGGGCACGATCACCGCCAGTCGGTTCGAGCCGTTCGCCCGGCCGATGGCGCGGTACGCGCCGCCGGCGTCCACCCGCTCGGCGAGCTCGCGGTAGCTGATCGTCTCGCCGTACGGGATGCGGCGCAGCTCGGCCCAGACCCGCTCCTGGAACCCGCTCCCCGGGATGTCGATCGGCAGGTCGAAGTCGTCGCGCGTGCCGGCGAAGTACTCGTGCAGCTGCACCTCCACCGCGTCGAGGAGCGGTGCGTCGCCGTAGCCGGTCGGGCCGATCCGTCGCCGGACCGATGCCAGCTGCGCCGCCATCATCGGCCGCTCGCTGAAGTCGCACAGCACGACGGTGTGATCGGTCACGCCGATCGTCATGCGTCCGATGGGCGTTTCGATGTCGCGCAGCGTCACCGGCGTCGACGACTCCGGCTGGCAGCGCAGGCAGGCGCGATAGCCGGCGGCGCGAGCCGCGGAGGCATCGGCGAGGTATTCGACGTTGCGCGGCAGTGGCTTTCGGACGCGGCACGACGGTCGGCAGAAGATGCCGGTCGTGCGAACGGCGGCCACGAACCGGCCGTCCCAGGCGGGGTCGGACGCGTAGAAGGCGCGTTCCATCTCGTTGGTCATGCCGATGAAACGCGGCGGGTCGCCTCGCCGTGAGTCGGAGTCAGGCGTTTCCCGGTTGCTGGCGCAGGATGAGGTTGACGGTGAACGGGCTGCTGCCGAGGACCCGATCGCCGGCGCGCACCTCGATCCGGTGACGTCCGATCTCCTCGATGCGCATCCCCTTCAGCTCGGCCACGATGTTCGCGCTGGTGGCGGACGGCGGCACCTCGATCCGCAGGCGCGGCGCCTGCTGGAGCGACGGCTTGCCACTCGGCGAGATGACCTGGATCGTCAGCTCGTGCGGTCCCGGAGCGGCCTCGAGGATGGCGACGATGAAGCATCGGCCGTGCGCAGCCGGCAGCCGAGCGACGTTGATCTGGCTGAAGACACCGACGGCGCTGATCTTCCCGTCCTGCGCGGTGAGCGCGTAGTCGCACAGCAGGAGGGTGTGGAGCTCGACATCGGCCATGGCGTCAGTCTACGGGTGGTGCCGAACGCCAGACCGATGCCGACCTCGGCCAGCTCGACCAGCGGCAGTCCGCCGAGGTTTCGCGCGGCGCACCCAGGCGCAGGCGTCCGACGAGCCGTCGACCTCGACGCGCAGCTCGCCACCGATGACGCGGACGCGATAGACGATCCGGATTGCGTGGAAGTCGGTCGCGATGCCGTCGGTGGGGATGACGAAGTGGCCGGCCCACGAGTCGACGTCTGCCAGGTCGACGATCTCGCCGGTCAGCCCGGTCTCCTCGGTCAGCTCGCGCAGCGCGGCGTCGCGCGGATGCTCACCGAAGTCGATGCCGCCGCCGGGCAGCGTCCACATCCCGTCGGACTGCGCGGTCGCGCCCGGCGCGATGCGGCTCAGCAGGATCGCGTCGCCATCGGTGCACAGCGCGTACGCCGCGACGCGGGTCATGCGCCGCGGCTCGTCGGTCATTTGGCGGCGTACGTTTCGGCGCCGAGGAGGTGGATGCTGACGTACGGCTCGTCGCCGACGACCGCCGAATCGTGCCCCGGACCGATCTCGAACAGGTCGCCTGGGCCGACTTCGATGACCCGGCCGTCGTCCATCTCGATCCGGTTGCGACCCGAGACGACGAGACCGATGTGCGCCACCTCGCAGCTGCGCTTGCCCTGCGCCGCGCCGACGTGCTCCGACCAGCGCCAGCCCGGCTCGTACTCGGCGCGACCGACGGTCATGCCGCCGATCTGCACGAGGTCGAACCGGCCCAGCGGGAAGTCGCGGTGCTCGTCCGGGTCGTCGAAGCGACGACGACGGCGGCTGCTTCGGGCATCGCGCTCAGTCTCCCTTGGCGTCGTCGGTGTAGAGGTCGGGGTCGAGGAGCCAGGCGATCTCACCGCCGCCGGGCTCGGGGATGCCGTAGAACTCGAGGCAGGCCAGGCCGCCCTTTCGCATCCGGACCGATGCGGCCCCGCTCAGCTCGCAGACCGCGGCGGAGAGGTCGGGCTCGTGACCGACGAACATCACTCGCCGCGCGTCGGGATGAGCGGACATCGCGCGCGCCATGGCGCCCCACGACGCGCCCGGCCGGAGCCGGTCGTCGGTGACCGGGCTGCCGCCGACGGCCGCGCAGAACAGCTCGGCGGTCTGGAGCGAGCGCGGCAGCGGGCTCGAGAGGACCACGTCGGGTCTCAGGTTCAGGCGCCGCCAGAGGGGAGCGGCGGAACGCAGAGCCGCCCGGCCGGCATCGGTCAGCTCACGCGCATCGTCGTTCTTCGCCCGCGGGGACCCCGCCTTGCCATGGCGCAGGAAGTAGAGGATCACGCGACCGTCGGGCGCTCGTCATCATCGCCGCCCCGCGACCCGCGGTGACCGGCAGCGACCCCGCGGGTGTGGCCGGTCCGCTGGACGAGCACGCGTCCGGCGCCCGTGACGTCCGACTTCGGGAACGTGACCGAGAGCACGCCGTTGCCGTAGGCCACGTTCGCGCGCCTCGCGTCGACCGCGCACGGAAGCTCGATCGTCCGCTCGTACGGCCCGTACGACCACTCGCGCAGCAGATAGCGAATGCGCTCCTGCCCCTCGCCATGCATGCGGGAACGAACGGTGAGCCGGCCGTCGTCGAGCACGTCAATGCTGATGTCCTCGGGAGCCACGCCCGGCATCGGTGCGACCACGATCAGCTCGCGGTCGTTCTCGAAGAGGTTGATCGGGACGGCGGTCGGATCGGTCATGTCGTCAGGTCTCCTGGCGCCAATCGTAGCCTCCGTGTCGAATCTCCCCGGCGCCGGTCGTCGAAGATGTCAGCAACCGAATCACCGAACGAGGAGGACACCATAGTGAAGTTCGCACTTCTCTTGAACGGCGCCGAGGCCGAGTGGGATGACCTCGACGAGGAGGCCCAGGCGGCCGCCATGGGCGACTACTACTCCGTCACCGAGGCGATGAAGGAGGCCGGCGTCTACCTCGGCGGCGAGGCGCTCACCCCGTCCGCGACGGCCACGACCCTGCGGATCCGCGACGGCAAGCGCATGGTGACCGATGGGCCGTTCATCGAGTCGAAGGAAGTGCTCGGCGGGTTCTACCTCATCGACTGTGCGTCCGTCGACGAGGCGCTCGACTGGGCGGCGCGCCTGCCGGACGCCAGGATCGGCAGCATCGAGATTCGGCCGCTCCTCGACGTCGACGAGCTCATGGCCGAGGGTGCCGGCGCGGCCGGTGGTTGAGCGCGCCGGGCCGTCGCCCTAGAGTTGCGCCGTGGAACGATCGAAGACAAGTCCCGACGAGCACATCGCGTCGCTGCCGGACGGCGTCCGCGAGGACATCGCGACCATCGACGCGCGCATCGGCGAGGTCATGGCCGGGGAGGAGCGCGTGCTGTGGGAGGGGAAGTTCTGGGGTGGGAGCGAGCAGCGGATCATCGGCTACGGGGCGTATCGGTACAAGGGCCGCAGCGGCGCGGAGGGCGAGTGGTTCAAGGTCGGGCTGGCCGTGCAGAAGAACTACCTCAGCCTGTACGTGAACGCGGCCGAGGATGGTCAGTCCCTGGTCAAGGTGTACGCGCCGCGGCTCGGCAAGGTCAAGGCTGGCAGCGCCAACCTCCAGTTCAAGCGGGCCGCAGACATCGACCTCGACGTGCTCCGTGAGTTGGTGGCGAAGGCGAGGGAGCTGACGCCCACAGGCGGCTGACACGTCCGAATTCCCGTGGTGCGGGCATTACGCACCTCGTGTGGCGCCGAACGGTCACATCGGTGCGCTCCTGCTCGTGATGTGGGAATTCCGACCGCTCGTGCGCGTTTGGATCCCGTAACGCCCGCCGGGCGGGAATCTGGACCGTTCGCGGCGGCGGGTGGCCGGGTGGGTGGGGGGGGGTGGGGGCCGGGGGAGGGGGCGGGGGGGGAATCTGGACCGTTCGCGCCGCGATCAGTCGGGGAAGGCCTCGGGGCCGCGCTCACTGAGCTCGCGCGCGTGCTCCGCGCCGTCCTCGGGCGGGATCCAGGAGTACGGGTAGCGGTCGTCCTCCATCTCCGACGCCTGCTTCGTGAGATGGAGCGGGTGGAACGTGTCGATCATCACCGCCAGCTCCTCCGTCGCCTCCTTGCCGATCGACGCCTCGACCGACCCCGGATGCGGCCCGTGAGGGATCCCGGCGGGATGGATCGTGAATGACGAGATGTCCACGCCGCGGCGCGACATGAAGTTGCCGGCGACGTAGTAGATGACCTCGTCGCTGTTGATGTTCGAGTGGTTGTACGGCGCCGGGATGGCGAGCGGGTGGTAGTCGAACTTGCGCGGAACGAACGAGCAGATCACGTAGTTGCGCGGCTGGAAGGTGAGGTGCACCGGCGGCGGCTGGTGGACGCGCCCGGTGATCGGCTCGAAGTCACCGATGTTGAACGCGAACGGCCAGAGATGTCCGTCCCACCCAACCAGATCGAACGGGTGATGCCGGTAGTGGTAGGCGGTGATCCGGCCGCGGGTCTTGACCTCGATGACGAAGTCGCCCGACTCCAGGTTCGCGGCCATCTCCGCGGGCGGTCGGATGTCGCGCTCGCAGTACGGGGAGTGCTCCAACAGCTGGCCGAAGTCGTTGCGATAGCGCTTGGGCGGCACGATCGCCGACGGCGACTCGACCCACAGCATGCGCTGGTCGTCGGACGACGGCCGCAGCCGGTACGTCGTGCCGATGGGCAGGACGAGGTAGTCGCCCGGGCCGTAGTCGATCGGTCCGAAGTTCGTCTCCAGGGTGCCCGTCCCGGTGTGGACGAAGAACATCTCGTCCGCCTCGCCGTTGCGGTAGTACCGCTCCATCGGCTCGGCCGGCAGCACGACGCCGAAGGTGACGTCTCCGTTGAAGAACAGCGGAACTCGGCCGGTGATCCCGTCCCCGTGCGGCTCCAGGTCCTTGGTGTTGACCAGCCGATGGCGATGCGGCCCGGACGCCTCGTCCGCGGACTGCTCCAGGCGCACGTCGCGTACCTTTTCCATCTCGTGCGTCTGGGTCGGCGGCGTATGGTGGTAGAGGAGGCTGGCCCGCCCACTGAAGCCCTCGATCCCGAATAGCTCCTCCGCGTAGAGGCCGCCGTCGGGCTTGCGGAACTGTGTGTGGCGCTTGTGCGGAACCTCGCCGCGCTGCAGGTAGAACATCGGGTGCATTATGGCCCGCGTGGTGATCGATCCGGAGACCGAGGTCGGCCGTCGAGTGGCCGTGCGGCTGCGCGACGAGCTGGTCGCCTGGCTGGTGACGGTGGGCGCGAATGGCACGCCCGTGCCGACGCCGGTGTGGTTCTGGTGGGACGGCGAGACGCTGCTCGTGTACTCGCAGCCCGACAAACCGAAGCAGCGCCATATCGCCGCGAATCCACGGGTCGCACTCGCGCTGCGGACCGACGAGCACGGCGACGACCTCGTGGTGATCACCGGGCTGGCCGCGGTCGACGATTCGGCGCCCGCCCCCTTCGAGCTGCCGGAGTACATCGAGAAATACCGCGGCGAGATCGCGCGCCTCGGCTCGAACCCCGAGGAGTTCTCGGGCGCCTATTCCGTGCCGATCCGGATCCGGCCGACGAAGCTGCGCGCGTGGTGACGTTGCCGTTGAGGTTGACCGGGCCAGGTGACCAGGCCAACCAAACGGCGAGCTATCCCTCGCGCCGTGTCAGCTCGGAGTGGCCTCCGCGCGGATAGACGATCACGAGCCGCGCCGGCACCTCGCCGATCGCCTCCGCGTCGTGCGGCAGCGTGCCGTCGAGAAGGACGTAGTCGCCGGGACCTGCCTCGACCGTGGCGTCGCCCTGCGTGATTCGCACGCTCCCGGAAAGCACGAGGTGGTGCTCGTCGCCCGGATGGGCGTGCAGCCCCGTTCGGAAGCCGGCCGGCATCTCGCCCTCGAAGATCGCGATGTCACGCGCGATCCCGCCGTCGACCTGGCTCATCGTCCCGCCTCCCTTGATCAAACGCCGTCGAGGGCGATCCACCGCGCGAACGACCCGCGGCGGGACCGACTGCTCCAGCAGGAACCACGCGATCGGCACGTCGAGTGCATCGGCCAGGGCGGCCAGGGTCTCCAGCGACGGAGACGCCTTGTCGTTCTCGACCTGGCTGAGGTATCCGACGTTCAGGCCCGTCAGCTCTGCGACGCCGGAGAGCGTCAGGTTGCGATCGCGGCGACGCCGCCGGATCTGCGCGCCGACCAGCGGTCGTCCTGCGGGGTCCATCACTCATGCCGGCAGTATGACGTGGGGAAACACGTATTGACAAGAGCAAATGCCTGAGCGACAATATGGCTATCAGCAAAGCCTCATTGGCTCTGCCAAATTGCAGCGAACCAAGGAAGGACACTCGACCATGAAGGTCGCCATCATCGGAGCCGGCAACGTCGGCAAGGCACTCGGCATGTCGATCGCGCGCGCCGGCCATGAAGTCACCATCACCGCCAAGCATTCGCAGCACGCACAGGCCGCGGCGCAGGAGATCGGAGCGCAGCCGGCGGACACCCCGGCCGAGGCCGTCGCCGACGCGGACGTCGTCATCCTCGCCGTCCCGTTCGTCGGTGCGGTCGACGAGGTCGCCGGAGAAATCCGCGATCGCGTGGCCGGCAAGACGGTCATCGACGTCACCAATCCCATGAAGCCTGACTACTCGGGCCTCGCGACCGAGGGCAGCTCGGCGGCCGAGGAGTTCCAGAAGCGGCTACCGGAGGCGAATGTCGTCAAGGCGTTCAATACGATCTTCGCGACGAACCAGGCTCACCCGAGCACGGACATCGACGGCTACGTCGCCGGCGACGACGACCGGGCCAAGCGGCAGGCCATCTCGCTCGTCGAGTCGATCGGCTTCAGCGCGCTGGATGTCGGACCGCTGAAGGCGGCGCGCTACCTCGAGGGGATGGCGGTCATCAACATTGGCCTGAACGCGCAGAATGGCTGGGGCTGGACCTCAGCCTGGAAGCTGGAGCGCTAGACCGATGCCGATCACGCGTCTCGAACCATGCCGTCCTCTTCGTCCGCGATGCCGATGCCGCCGCCGAGTTCTATCGGTCCGCCTTCGGCTTCGAGGAGCTGAGCCGTATGGAGGGGATGCGGGCCGTCTTCATGCGCTCGCCGTCTGGCGGCAACCACCACGACCTCGGCCTCTTCGAGGTCGGTCCGCAGGCCGCCCGACCGCCGCGCGGCGCGGTCGGGCTCTACCACCTCGCGTGGGAGATCGACACGATCGAGGGCCTGGCGGAGATGGCTGCTCGCCTCCGCGAGCTCGGGGCGCTGGGCGGCGCCTCCGATCACGGCGTGAGCAAGTCGCTCTACGGCCAGGACCCCGACGGCAACGAGTTCGAGGTGATGTGGCAGGTGCCGCGGGAGGCCTGGGGCGAGTACGCCGATCAGGCGACCGTCATGCCGCTCGACCTGGACGCGGAGGTTCGTCGCTGGGGGAGCGGCGCTGCCGTGCAGTGAGGCAGTTGCGTCGCCGCCGGCCGGCGATTTGAGCCGGTTCAGCTATGCGTCAACTTCGCCAGCCTTGGCGGATCCTGGTCACTCGGCGAAACTCTGGCCGAGATGCGCGGGATTTCCGAGGCGCTTCTTTGCCGTTACCTTCGCCCTGTGAAAACGGGAACGGCCGCGGGCGAACCGAGCGAGTCGAGCTGGTCGGCGTGCTCCTCGAGGTGGTTGGCGATGAAGGTCTCGAAAATCTGCTGAACCGACATCTCGCCGCGCGTCGGGTGCATCCCACGGAGCGTCCAGGCCTCGGGCGGAAGGGAGCGGGCGGCGTCGGTCACGTCCCGCAGCGAGGTACGGACCTGCTCGAGCAGGGCGTGCGGGTCGGTGTGGCGGTCACGCTCGATGGCCTCGACGCGGCCCGCATCGGTCCTCACGCGGCCGAACGGGACCGGCTCGTTGGTGGGAAGGGCGACGACGCGCTGCGCCTGTGCCAGCCAGTAGGCCGGGAACTCGGCGAGGTGAGCCCACACCTGGCCAGCCTCCCAGCGCTCCTCGCCGCCGGGATCGGGCTCGGTCAGGCCGGGCGGAAGCGGCTGCGAGGCGTGCTCGGACAGGCGTCGCTCTGCATCGGCAAGTCGCGAGATCAGCGTGTCGACGGCGGCGGTCATGCCGTGGGTCGCTGCACGACCGGTGCCGTCAGCTCGCCGAGCCGCTCGATCGCCAGCGCCACGGTGTCGCCCGGCTCGAGGTAGCGGCCGAGGATCTCGTCGCGGATCTCGAGCAGGCACCCAGTGCCCACGGTGCCGGAGCCGAGCAGGTCGCCGGGCCGCAGCCGCACGTCGGCAGAGGCGCGCTCGACCATCTCGCCGAAGCTGAAGTGGGCGGACGACCACGTCCCGCGGGAGAGCTCGGTGCCGTTGACGGTGGCGGTCATCGCCAGGTCGTAGCCCTTCGCGCTGCGCGCGTCGGCGAGCTCGTCCGGGGTGACCAGCCACGGACCGATGGAGGAGGCGAAGTCCTTGCCCTTCGCCGGACCGAGCCGGACCGTCGTCTCCTCCCGCTGAAGGTCGCGGGCGCTCCAGTCGTTGAGGATCATGTAGCCGCCGATGGCCTGCTCACCTCGCGCCGCATCGAGGTCGCGCACCGGCGTGTCGATCAGGGCAGCCACCTCCAGCTCGTAGTCGAGCTCGCTGCTGCCGCGGGGAGCCCAGACCGGGTCGCCGGGCCCACGCATCTCCGAGGTATTGCTGAAGTAGAAGATCGGAAGTCGGAACCACGCCTCGGGGATCTCCATGTCGCGCCGCTTCCACATCGTGCCCACGTGCCGCTCGAACGCGTAGAAGTCCCGAAATGTCGGCGGTGCGAGGATCGGCGGGCCGAACGCGAGGGCCGATGCCTCCACCGGCTCGTCGACATCGGCCTCCAGCAGGTCGGCGAGTGCGTCCACGCGCAGGCCGACGGCCATGTGCGCGTCAAGCGTCGTGATCGGCTGACGGAAGAGCGCGCTGTTGTGCGCCAGTGCCGGCTCGCGCGCCACCAGCGCCCGGCGCGCGATCTCTAGGTCGAGCCAGCGCGTGGCGTCGGCGTCCAGCGCGGCCGCCAGGCGCCATGCCGCTCCGGCTGGCGCCGTCCGCTCGCGGACGTGAGCGATCTTCATCGGTCCGAAAGTCTACGGGGCCCCGTGCCGCCCTTCGTGGCGCTATCGTTCGCAGCCGATGCCCACCCCGCTGATCGCGTCCGACCATCACCTGGCGCACGACGGCCTGGTCGAGCTGATGGCCGGCAAGCCGGTGCCGTGCTTCGAGTCGCCGGAGCGCGCGACCGTCATCCGCGAGGCGCTGCTCGCCACCGGCCACTACGCGCTCGAGGCGCCGACCGAGCATGGGCCGGATCCCATCGCGGCCGTGCACAGCCTGGAGCTGATCGACCTCGTCGAGCACGCCTGGACCGATGCGGTCGCCGCAGGCCGCGACCCGTCACGGCCACTGTTGCCCGACACCTTCCTCCTCGAGGCCTACTCGGCCGGGATGTCGCTCGAGCGGTTGCCCGTGGGCCGCCACGACCGCCTGGGTGCGTTCTGCTTCGACACGGCCACGCCGATCGTGGCCGGCACGGCGGGAGCGGCGCGCGCGGCGGTGGACATCGCGCTCACTGCTCTCGACCGCGTGCTGGAGGGCGAGCCGATCGCATACGGCCTGTGCCGACCGCCCGGCCACCATGCCGGGCGCAATCTCATCGGCGGCTATTGCTTCTTCAACAACGCAGCGATCGTCTCGGAGTCGGTGCTCGCGCGGGGTGCGGAGCGCGTCGCGATCCTCGACGTCGACTTCCATCACGGCAACGGCACGCAGCAGATCTTCTGGGAGCGGGGCGACGTCCTCTACGTCAGCCTCCATGGTGACCCGGCCGGGATCTATCCCTACTTCAGCGGCAACGCCGTCGAGCGCGGCGGCGGCGCCGGCGAGGGCACGACCCTGAACCTGCCGCTTCCGGCCGGGACGGACGGCGACGCGTACCTCCGGACGCTCGACGAAGCCCTGGAGGCGATCCGCGCCTTCGCGGCCGACGCGCCACTGGTGGTCTCGGTCGGGTTCGACACGTACCACGCCGACCCGATCTGCAACCTCGCCCTTCAGACCGATGACTACGCCCGCATCGGGACCGCGATCGCGTCGCTGGGCATGCCGGTCGTGGCCATCCAGGAGGGCGGCTACGCCGTCGAGGCGCTCGGCGCGAACGCGGTCTCCTTCCTCGGGGCTCTCATCGTTCGCTGAAGCTCCAACACTTGACAAACTCTATACAGCGCATGGTATCGTGCTGTCCACGCTGTACAAACACTGGACGTCATGCACGCATACTCGCTTGGGCAGCCCGCGTCACGCCTCCGGGGCCGGATCGCTGATCCCGGCCAGCGCAACGATGGCCCGCCACAGCCGACGCCGCTCCCCGAGATCGGTCCGCGTGCCGGGGACGCGATCGAACGGTCGCTCGCGCCGATCGTGGAAGAAGCGGCCCGATCGCCGCGCCGCGCCGCCGGCGGCGAGCCAGGCAAGCGTATCCACGCCCTCGGCTGTCGTTCGGAGGATCGGACTCATGGCCCGTCGGAAGCCGGGAAGCGACGCCGAGAGCCCGGGCGTATCGGCCCAGCCGGGGTGCATCGCATTGAACACGACCTCACCGCCGCCCAGCCTCCGGGCCCACTCCCGCACCAGCATCACCTGCGCGCGCTTGGCTCGGGCATAGGCACGCGGGCCGGAGAACGGCTCGCGCTCCCACTGCAGGTCGTCGACGTGCAGCCGCTGGGTGTACATCCCGCCCGAGCTCATCGCGATCACCTGCGGCGAGGGAGCCGCTCGCAGCAGTGTCAGGAGCTCTGCCTCCAGGGCGAACGGCCCGACCACCATCACCGCCAGCGTTGCTTCGGTGCCATCCGGGCCGATGTTGCGCTCGGGAAACATGGCGCCGGCGTTGTCGACCAGCACGTCGATGCGAGATTCGGAAGAACGGATGGCGGCAGCCGCCTCGCGGACCGAGGACAGCGACCCCATGTCGGCGACGACGGTCGGGAAGCGGTCCTCGCCGTGACGCGCGACGAGTTCGACGCGCACCTCCGCCAGGCGCTCGGCACTCCGACCGACGAGGACGACGCGCGCCCCGAGCTGGGCCAGGGTGTCGGCGGCCTGGCGTCCGAGCCCGGAGGTCGGTCCGGTGAGGACGACCGTGCGCCCTTCCAGGCTGCCGGGCGCCGGGTCTCGCCAGCCGTACAGGCGACGGCGGGCCTCGAACCCGAGGCTCGTGAAGCTCCCCACGACGCTGATCTCGAGCGCGTCGTCGAGCACCTCGCGCCAGCCCATCGCCACCTCCATCCCATTCACGACACGACTGCAACTGCACTGAGGATGACATGACCCGTCTCAACGAACGCATCACCACACCGCTTCCCATCGAGGAGGCCTTCGACTATCTCGCCGACTTCGCCAACGCCGCCGAGTGGGACCCCGGCGTGGCGACCTCGGAGCAGATCGGCTCGAGCGGGCCGGCGGTCGGCGCGCGCTATCGGCTCGGGATCAGGCGAGGAGACTCCGTCGTCCCGATGGAGTACCGGATCGTCGCCCTCGAACCGCCGAGGCGCGTTGTGCTCGAGGGTTCCGGCGCGGGCGTGACGGCCATCGACGAAATCCGCTTCGAGCGCTCCGGGCCCGGCACGATCGTCAACTACACGGCCGACATCCGGCTGGTCGGGCTCCGGCGCCTCGCCGAGCCGTTCCTCGGCGGCACCTTCAGGCGCATCGCTTCCGATGCCTCCGACGGCATCCGTCGCACGCTCGCCGAACGAGCAGCCTCGGCCGGTGCCGAGCCGTCCGGGAGGGATGCGGCATGAAGGTCGGCATCATCGGCTCCGGGGTCAGCGGGCTGACGGCCGCGTACGCGCTCCATCGAGACGGGCACGAGATCCGCCTTTTCGAGGCCGAAGGACAGCCTGGCGGCCACGTCAAGACCGTCGACGTGCCGAGCCAGGACGGCCCGCTCGGGGTCGATACCGGCTTCATCGTCTTCAACGAACGAACGTATCCGCGGTTCATCGGCCTGCTGGACGAGCTGGGCGTCGAGTCGCGGGCCAGCGACATGTCGCTCGGCGGCACATGCCGGGCATGCGGGATCGAGTGGAGCACACGAGGCCTGCGCGGCTACTTCGCCCCTCCCACCTCCATCGTCAACCCCGGGCACTGGGGCATGCTGAGCGACATCCTTCGCTTCTACCGCGAAGCCCGAGCGCGCCTCGATGGCCCTCCGGCGAACGAACGCGTGACCCTGGCCGAGTTTCTCGACGACCGCGGATATGGCAGTGCCTTCCGGAACCACTTCATCGTGCCACTCACCTCGGCGGTCTGGTCGACAGCAGCGAGTCGCATCGGCTCGTTCCCGGTGGACTATCTCCTGCGCTTCCTCGACCACCACGGCCTCATCGGCTATGGCAACGCGCTGCGATGGCGCACGGTGACCGGCGGCTCGATGCGTTACGTCGAGCGGATCATCGAGGTACTGTCACCCGACGCGGTTCGATCGGGGGATCCGGTGGTCGACGTCCGGCGCAGTTCGGGTGGCGCCGAGGTCCGAACCGCCTCGGGTTGGCACGAACGGTTCGACGCCGTCGTGCTGGCCACGCACGCCGATGATGCGCTCGGCATGCTGACTGACGCGGACGGACGTGAGCGCGCCGCGCTGGGCGGGTTCGAATACACCACCAACGATGTGGTGCTCCACACCGATGCGTCCCTTCTGCCGCAGCGTCCCGCGGCGCGCGCCTCGTGGAACGTGGACCAGGCCGACTGCCGCCTCCCGGGCGATGCGCTGACCATGACGTATCACATGAACCGGCTCCAGGGGCTCCCCGGCACGACCGAGTACTGCACATCGGTCAATCCCGATCGGCGACGGCTCGATCCGCGTCGCGTCATCGCCGAGCGGACGATGCGGCACCCGCTGTACACCTTCCGCACGCTCGAGGCTCAGGCCAGCCTGCAGGAGATCCAGGGCTGGCGCGGAACGTATTACGCGGGGGCGCACCTTGGCTACGGCTTCCACGAGGATGGGTGTCGCGCCGGCTTCGAGGTCGCGGAGCTGATCGGCGTGACCGAACGGGAGCTCGCGGCATGAGGTCGCACCTGCTGGACGGCATCGTCCGTCACCGACGTCCCGGGCCGGTGCCGTATGAGCTCGAGCACGGCGTGTTCTACGTCGCGCTCGATCTCGACGAGCTCGACGAGGTCCCGCGCCGCGTTCGCCTCGTGGGACGCAACCGCGCCAACGTGCTGACGTTTCGCGACGCGGATCATCTCGATCCTCCTGCCGTCGACCTCCGCGAATCGGTCATGGCCCACCTGCGGGGACAGGGCATCGAGCCCGAGGGCTGGCGCATCACCGTCGTCACGAGCCTCCGGGTCCTCGGCTATGTGTTCAATCCCGCCTCGTTCTACCTCTGCCGCGACCCTGGCGGGACGTTGGCGGTCGTGATCATCGAGGTCCATAACACGCACGGCGAGCGTCATCTCTACACCCTGCGCCCCGAACGGGACGGCCCGACCTTCATGTCGTCCATGGCGAAGGCGTTCTACGTGTCACCGTTCATCGACCCGACCGGTTCCTACCGCGTTCGAGTGCGCGACGAGCCCCGGCGGCTGCGCATCACGATCAACGAGGAGAAGGACGGCGCGCTGCAGCTTCACGCCAGCCTCGATCTCGCGCGCCACCGCTTGAGCTCGCGCGCGGTCGCGAGCATGCTTGTGCGACACCCGCTGGTGACCCACAAGACGATCGCGATGATCCACGTGCACGCGCTCCGGCTCTGGCGCCGCGGCGCATCGTTCCACCCGCACGGGCGGGCCGCATCATGACGTCGGTCCTCCAGCTCCGCCGCGTGCGCGGGGTCGCCGAGCCCGTCCTCGTACGCGTCGCCGAGCGGGTGCTGCTCGCCGCGGCATCACGCATCCGGGAGGGACGGCTCGATGTGACGCTCGCCGACGGAACCCGCCGCAGCTTCGGTGATCCCGAGGCGGCGGAGCGGGCGGAGATCGTCGTCCACGACCCCGCTGCCTACCTGCGCATCCTCGTCGGCGGTGAGACCGGCCTGGGCGAGGCGTATGTCGAAGGCCTCTGGTCCAGCCCCGACCTGCCTGCCGTGATCCGGGTTGGCGCGAGGAATCGCGAAGCGCTCGCGCTCTCGGCGGGAGTGCTGCGCGCGCCGGACCAGCTTCGCCGGACGATGGCGCATCGGCTGCGACGGAACACGCGCGCCGGCGCGCAGCGGAACATCGCCGCCCACTACGACCTGGGCAACGAGTTCTATCGGCTCTGGCTCGACGAGACGTTGACCTACTCGAGCGCCGTGTTCTCGTCCCCGGACCAATCCCTCGCCGATGCGCAGCGCAACAAGTACCGGCTCATCGCGGACGGTGCGGGCCTTCGCGCGGGGATGCACGTTCTCGAGGTGGGCTCCGGATGGGGAGGCTTCGCCCTCTACGCCGCCGGCGAGCGGGGCTGCAGGGTCACCTCGATCACGATCTCGCGCGAGCAGCACGACCTGGCGCGTGAGCGCGTGACGGCGGCAGGGCTCGGGGACCTGGTCGACATCCAGCTCCGGGACTACCGCGAGCTCGACGGGACGTTCGACGCGGTGGTCTCGATCGAGATGTTCGAGGCGGTCGGCGCCGAATACTTCGAGGCGTTTTTCAGGGCCTGCAGCGCCGCGTTGGCTCCCGGAGGCCGGATGAGTTTGCAGACGATCACCGTTCCCGACGTCGGCTACCGGCGACAGGTGGGTGGCGCCAACTGGATCCAGACGTACGTCTTTCCCGGTGGCGTGCTGCCGTCCCTGGCGGCCATCGAGCGCTCGCTCCACGGCACGGGCTTCGTCGTGACCGGCGTGCGGGACATCGCCCGGCACTACGTGAGGACGCTGCGAGCCTGGCGCGACGCGTTCCGCGCCAGGCGCGACGAGGTGCTCGCCATGGGCTTCGACGAGCGCTTCCTGCGGACATGGGAGTACTACCTCTCCCTCAGCGAGGCCGGCTTTGCGGCGGGGGTGACCCAGGACCTCCAGGTCACGCTGGAGAAGCGACTGCCGGCCACGGCCTGACCCCCGGCTTGCTCCGGATAGACCCGCCGACCACGGAGACGCCCGGTCCCTGCCCCACCTGCCCGGTGCGGCGGTAGCCGATACGTACCGGTAGTATTCGGAGTCCCGTACGTGTGGAGACGCACGCGTGAAGCGCATCGGATTCCTCTCGTTCGGCCACTGGTCCGATTCGCCGTACTCGCAGGCCCGCTCGGCGTCGGACGCGCTGCTCCAGTCGATCGAGTTTGCCGTCGCCGCGGAAGAGCTCGGTGCCGACGGCGCCTACTACCGCGTGCACCACTTCGCTCGGCAGCTCGCCTCGCCCTTCCCGCTGTTGGCGCGGTCGGTGCCCGAACGAGCGGGATCGAGATCGGCACGGGCGTGATCGACATGCGGTACGAGAACCCGTTCTACATGGCCGAGGACGCCGGCGCGGCGGACATCATCTCCGGCGGCCGGCTCCAGCTCGGGATCAGCCGGGGCTCTCCGGAGCAGGTCATCGACGGCTATCGGTACTTCGGCTACGCGCCCGGCGACGGCGAGACCGATGCCGACATGGCGCGCCGCCAAACGGGAGTGTTCCTCCAGCTCCTGAAGGGCGAGGGGTTCGCCGAGCCGAATCCGCGCCCGATGTTCCCGAACCCGCCCGGGCTGCTCCGGCTCGAGCCGCATTCCGAGGGGCTGCGCGAGCGGATCTGGTGGGGTGCCGGAGCCACCGCCACCGCGGTATGGACCGCGGAGGTCGGGATCGACCTCATGGCTCGACCCTCGTGTTCGATGAGACCGGCGAGGCGCTCCACGTCCAGCAGCGCAAGCAGATCGATGCGTACCGAGAGGCGTGGCGGCAAGCGGGCCACGCTCGGAGCCGCGGGTGTCCGTGAGCCGCAGTATCTTCGCCATCGTCGACGACCGCGACCGTGCCTATTTCGGGGCACGGACGGCAGGAGCATGACCAGATCGGCTGCATCGACGAGCGAAGCCGGCGATCTTCGGCCGGTCGTACGCGGCGGACCCAGAGGTCCTTGTCAAGGAGCTGAGCGGCCGACACAGCCGTCCAGGCGGCGGCACGCTCCTGTTCACCGTCCCGAACCGTCGGGGTGCAACTACGACGCGCACGTCATTTGAGAAAGTCGTCCTGAAGGTAGGTCGCCCGGAGCTGGGCTGGCGTTGAGCGGCCGCTCGCGACGACCGCGCGTGGCAGGCGGCGACGAGCTGGGAACGCTGGTGGCGACCTGGTATGACGGTTGGGTCGGTGACCGCGGCTCGACGTACCACCGGGTACTGGCCATCCCGGCCTTGCTCGACCTCCTCCAGCCGCAGCCCGACCAGTCGATCCTCGACGTGGGTCGCGGCGTGCTGGCGCCATCCTTGGTCGACGCCGGTGCGAACGTCACGGTCGTCGACGCGTCGGCGCGCCTCGTAGCCGCCGCGAAGCGGCGTCACGGGCGTCTGCGCGCGGCCCACTTCCTCGTCGGGGATGCCCGCCGCCTGCGATCGGTGGGCGGCTGGAGGCCGCCGCGCACGATGCGGCGACGTTCCTGCTCTCGATCCAGGGCATCGACTCGCTCGAGGAGGTGGTGGCGTCGATCGACTCGGCGTTGAGGGCGGCTCGCGCGCATGGTCTTGCTCATGACGCATCCGGCCTTCCGGCAGGTTCCGCGGCACTCGGGCTGGGGCACGACGAGGGCGTGGCCTATCGGCGCATCGATGAGTATCTCGGCGAGATGGCGGTGCCGATGAAGTCGCTGCAGCAGCAGGCCGCCGACGCGGATCATTCCACCGGCCGATCAGCGCCTACGTCGATGCCTTTGCCGACGCCGGTTTCGCGACCGTTGATGCTCGAAGATGCCGACCTGCCGCCAATCACCGTCCGGGCACGGCCCAACGGGGCGACACCCGCGCCAACGCGGAGATCCCGATCTTCCTCGGCGTGCGAGCCGTGCGCGGGTCACGCGCCCCGTTTCGTCCCTGTGCACGCCTCGGCAGGAGCGAGTCGCATCGGGAGTGATTCACGGCCGCTCTCCACGTCGCAGGAACACCATGACCGCCACCCCCACTCCCCCGTCGATCGCCGCTCGTCGAGCGCCGCACGCTCATCGGCGTGCTCTTCCTCTTCGGAGCCATCACCTTCATCGCCGGCCTGGCCGTCGGCGGCGACGGCGGCGTTGCCCAAGGCCGTGCCTCCACCAGCCCGCGGCCCACGGTTGTCGTGCCGTCCGACGCCGCGACGCCCGGCCCGACGCCGGTGCTCGGACGATCACGTGCGCCAACCGAGGCGAGGCGTTCGCCGTCCTGTGCGACGCGTACGCTCAGATCCGCAGCAGCTTCGTCGACGAGATCTCCGACGAAACAGCTCATAGACGGCGCCGTGCGCGGAATAGTCGGATGCGCGCTGGAGCAGCCGTTCTCCGGCTACCTGCCGCCTGACCAGTACGGCGAGGCGCTCGAGGACCCTGTCCAGGAGCTCAACGATATCGGCGCCGAGGTCGGCATGGAGAAGCTGGTCGACCGCGACCTCGAGGCGTGCACGGTCGTGACCGAGACGTCGCGATGGTGATCGTCGCGCCGCTCGAGGGCTCGCAGCCAGGAAGCCAGGCCTCCGTCCCAGCGACCAGATCCTCGAGATCAACGGCCCGTCGACGGCCGGCGAGTCGGTGGCTCGGCTTCGTCTACGTCGCTGGCAAGGGCGCCGGCGCCGGATGTGACGCTCACGATCCGCCGCGACGACGAGGAGATGACATCACCGTCAGCCCGTGCGGTCATCGACCTCCAGGAGGTCCCGCTCCGAGCTGCTCGACGACGGCATCGGCTTCGTGCGCTTTGACGACGTTCGCCGCCCGCGCCACCGACATCGTCCGCGAGGCGATCAGCGCTGCTCGAGCAGGGGTCCGCGCGCTTCGTCCTCGACCTGCGCCAGCGACCCGGCGCTTACATCAAGGCCGGATCGGTTCGCCAGTTCATCCCGACCAACGAGCTGCTCTTCACGGTCGAGTACGGCGAGGACGTCAGGAGTGGCGGCGATCGACGGCCTCCTTCCAGTCTCCGGATCGTCCCGGTCGTCCTCCTCATCGACGGCGGGTCGGCCTCTGCCTCGGAGATCGTTGCGGCCGCGATCCAGGAGCACGACCGCGCGACTCTCGTCGGCGAGGCGACCTTCGGCAAGACACGGTCCAGATCTGGAACGAGCTTCCCAACGGCGGTGGCCTGCGCCGACGACAGACCGATGGTTCACGCCCGGCACGACTCCGTCGCGCCTGATGGCGTGCAGCCCGACGTCGAGGTCGCCGCGCCCGAGATCCGACTTCCGAGGACGACCCGCAGCTGGATCGCGCGCTCGAGCTGCTTAGCCGATAGGTCTGGCGCCTCGGCGCTCGGTGCTGGGCGAACCGCATGTGCCGTCGACGAGCCACGACGCTGGGCCAGTCAATCGCTCACACTCGGCGTTTAGCAGGTGCCGAGACAACGGATGCCGCACCTATGCCACGCTTGAAGCGGGCGTTGTCCCGCGCCGGACGGGCTGAGCGCCAACCACACGAGCGGTTTGAGCACGGCGTCCGATCCGGCCGCTTCGACGGGCGAGGGCCGCTCATGACCGACGAGCGCTGGCAGATCAGTCGGCGAGGATCCGCAGGTAGAGGTCAGGGTCACGTTGCCGCCGCTGATGACGATGACGCGCGCGTCGCCGCTGTCGCGACGAGGAGCGGCGTCGGCGAGATGTGCGGCGAACGCGATGGCGCCGGACGGCTCGACGACGAGGCGTCCGTGTCGGGCGAGCTGAGCATCGCCTCGGGGATGCCCGTCTCGGCGGCGGGACGATGTCGTCGACGAGCTTGCTGCAGATTCGAAGGGGAGCCTGCCGGGCTTCACGGGGCGCAGGCCGTCGGCCACGGTCTCGGGGTAGCCGATCTCCGTGATGCCCTGGTTACGCAGCGAGAGGTACATGCAGTTCGCGCGCTCGGGCTCGACGCCGATGATCTTCACCTGCGGGCGCGAGTGCACTGCCGCGGCCGCGACTCCCGCGAGAGCCCGCCGCCCCCCGGGGCAGAGGATCGCCTCGACGTCCGGGACGTCCTCGAGGATCTCCAGGCCCAGGGTGCCCTGTCCGGCGATCACCATGGGGTCGTCGAAGGGCGGCACCATGCACAGGCCCTGCTCCGCTCGAGCTCCTCGGCGGTGGTCGCCGCTCCTCGGCGTCCTGCCGGAGGACCGATCTGCGCGCCGTCGGGTCGCACTCAGATCTTGAGGGGCGCGTCCTCGCGGCATGCAGATGACGGCCTCGACGTCGAGGACCCGCGCGGCGCGGGCGACGGCCTGGGCGTGGTTGCCCGAGGAGTAGGTGACGACGCCGCGGGCGCGCTCCTCCTCGGTCAGGGATGCGATCTTGTTGTAGGCGCCGCGCATCTTGAAGGCGCCGACCGGCTGGAGCGACTCCGGCTTGAGCCAGGTCGTGTCGTCCCAGGCCAACAGGGGCGTGCGCGTCGCGACGCCGCGGATCCGGTCGGCAGCCTCTCGGATCTCGTCGATTGACACGATGTGCGGGGCAGCCGACGTGCTCACGGGATCGGCTAGTCCTCGCAGTCGATGGCCGTGAAGACCTCCTCGACCCACACGTCGCGGACCTCCTCCGCGCGCAGCATCCGCGCACGTCTCGCGCGTCCGGCCTCCCGGCGCGTTCGCGGGTCGTGAGGTCGGTGAACATCTCGATCGTGCCGTTGGCGTGGACGGCGCATGTAGCGCGTGATCTCCCGACCCTCCGTGATGGCCTCCGTGCATGAGCTCGGCGTCGGTGCCGCTCGAACGCGTCGTACAGGCACCTTGCCGCGGGCTTCGAGATTGCTGTCGCCGCGGACGAACCGTTCCTCGCCGCACGCCGCAGCGGATGCGATTGACGACCCACTCGGGCGGCCCGGCGGGCACAGGGCCGCAGCGCGCGGCCAGTACGCCAGCCGCGGCGATCGCAAGGCCACCAGTACGGCGCATCGGTCAGTAGGCCCGTGCCCACGTCGCGACGTCGATTCCCGGCTGGCCGCAATGGACGCACGCCGTGCCGGGATCCTGCGGCTCGATCGGCAGGAAGCGAATCGTCGCCTTCGTCTTCGCGGTGATCTCGGCCTCGCAGGCAGCGTCGCCGCACCAGGCGCCGACCCAGAACCCACCGACCTCGTCGACGCCGCGCGCGAACTCGTCGAAGGAGGTGATCTGGTGGGTGTTCGCCTCGCGGTAGGCGACCGCATCGGCGTACAGGGCCCGCTGGACCGATGTCAGCCGCTCCGCCATGCCCGGCGCGACCTCGCCGATGGCGACCTCCTCCTTCGTGCCGTCGAGGCGCGCGATGAGCACCGCCTTGCCGGCAGCGATGTCGCGGGGACCGAGCTCGATCCGCACCGGCACGCCCTTGACCTCCCACTCGGCGAACTTGTAGCCGGGCCGGTGCTGGACGCGGTCGTCGAGGCGAACCCGAATGCCGGCGGCGGCCAGGTCGGCGCGCAGCGGCTCGGCGACGGCCTGGACCGCGGCGCGCTCGTCATCGGTGCGGTGGATCGGGACGATGACGACCTGGATCGGCGCCACGGCCGGCGGCAGGCGCAGGCCCGCGTCGTCGCCGTGGGCCATGATCGTGGCGCCGACCATCCGCGAGCTGAAGCCCCACGACGTGCCCCAGGCGTGCTCGAGCTCGCCATCGGCGTTGAGGAACGTCACGTCGTAGGCGCGCCCGAAGTTCTGGCCGAGGAAGTGGCTGGTGCCGCACTGGAGTGCCTTGGCGTCGCGCATCAGACCCTCGATGCAGTAGGTCTCATCGGCCCCGGGAAAGCGTTCGGCCGGGGTCTTGCGGCCGGTGTGGACCGGGATGGCGAGCACGTCCTCGGCGACCTGGCGGTAGACGTCGAGCATGCGCAGCGCCTCCTCGGTGGCATCGGCCGAGGTGGCGTGGGCGGTGTGGCCCTCCTGCCACAGGAACTCGCTGGTCCGCAGGAAGAGGCGCGTGCGCATCTCCCAGCGCAGGACGTTGTTCCACTGGTTGTAGAGCAGCGGCAGGTCGCGGTAGCTCTGGATCCAGCGCTTGTAGCTGTTCCAGATCAGCGCCTCGCTGGTGGGCCGGATGGCGAGCGGCTCCTCCAGCTTCTCGCCGCCGCCGTGGGTGACGACCGCGACCTGCGGCGCGAAGCCCTCGACGTGATCGGCCTCGCGCTCGAGCAGGCTCATCGGGATCAGCAGCGGGAAGTACACGTTCTCGTGGCCGGTCGCCTTGATCCGGTCGTCGAGCGCGCGCTGCGTGTGCTCCCAGATGGCGTAGCCGTGGGGCTTGATGATCATCGAGCCCTTGGCCGGACCGTGCTCGGCCATCTCGGCGCGCTTCACGACCTCGACGTACCAGCCGGGGAAGTCGTCCTGCTGCGTGGGCAGCTTGTCAGTGCTCATCGGAGCCCCGAATGCTAGCCGATGACCTTCTAGAGGTTGCCGCGCCGGGCCTGTTCGATCTCGATCGCCTCGAACAGCGCCTTGAAGTTGCCGACGCCGAACCCGCGCGAGCCGTGGCGCTCGATGATCTCGAAGAAGAAGGTCGGCCGATCCTGCACCGGTCGAGTGAAGATCTGGAGCAGGTAGCCCTCCTCGTCGCGATCAGCCTCGATGCCGAGCTCCTCCAGCGTGTCGATCGGCACGCCGACGTCGCCGACGCGGTCGGGCAGTGACTCGTAGTAGGCGTGCGGCATGCCCGAGGAACTCGACGCCGCGCTCGCGCAGCGAGGCGGACGGTGCCCACGATGTCCTCGGTGCGCAGCGCGATGTGCTGCGTGCCGGCATCGAGGTAGTAGTCGAGGAACTCCTGGATCTGGCTCTTCTTCTTGCCCGCGGCCGGCTCGTTGATCGGGAACTTGATCCGCCCGTTCCCGTTCTGCATCACCTTGCTCATCAGCGCCGAGTAGTCGGTGTGGATGACCTTGTCGTCGTAGTGGATGAGCTGCGCGAAGCCGAGGACGTCCTTGTAGAAGTCGACGAACCGGTTCATGTCGCCGAGCCCGACGTTGCCGACGCAATGGTCGACCTCGAGCAGGCTCTGGCCGCTCGCCGCGGATCGCCGGGTTCGTGATGCGGTGGTAGCCGGGGGCGAACGCGCCGTGATAGTCGGAGCGGTCGACGAACGAGTGGACGACCTCGCCGTAGGTGTGGATGCTGCTCCTGCGGAGGACGCCCTTCTTGCCCTCGAGCGTCGTCGGCTCCAGGGCCGATTGCGCGCCCCGCTTCGTCGTCTCCTCCCAGGCCGACGCGACGTCGTCGACCGCGAAGGCGATGTCCTTCACGCCGTCGCCGTGCTTCGCCACGTGCTCGGCGATCTCGCCGTCGGGCGAGATCGGTGCGGTGAACACGAACCGGATGTCGTTCTGGACCATCACGAAGCTGGACCGATCGCGCACGCCCGTCTCGAGCCCCGCGTAGGCCACCGGCGTGAAGCCCCACAGCGCGCGGTAGTAGTGCGCGGCCTGCTTCGCGTTGCCGACCCAGAACTCGACGTGGTCGATGCCCTTCAGCGGCAGGAAGTCCTGCGCCTCGGCGGCCGCGTTCGGGTTGATGATCGCGCCAGCCTGGTTGGCCGCGCCTCGTGGAAGCGTGTCGGTCATGGCCTTCGAGTCTACCGCAGGACCGATGCCGCCCTAGGTCGCGGTCCCGGCGTCCAGGGCGACGCCGATCATGCGGTCGATCGCCCGATCCAGCTCGTCGAGCGGCAGGTAGCTCTCCTCGCGTCGTGACGTCGTCGCCGAGGACGTCGCTGACGATGAGCGCGCAGGCCGCCTGGACGCCGGCACGGGCGGCCAGGAAGAAGAGCGCGGAGGCTTCCATCTCGAAGGCAAGGACGCCACGGTCGCGCCAGCGCTGCGCGTAGTCGTCATCGGTGTTGTAGAAGACGTCGACCGATGCGATCAACCCCGTCCTGGCCTGCACTCCCGCGGCGGCGGCGGCGTCCACCAGCGAGCGGGTGAGCGCGAAGTCGGCCGCCGGCGCATACGGCTCGCCGTGGAGGTACGTGGCCGTGGCGCCGTCGGTCGGACACGCCGCGGTCGCGATCACGAGGTCGCCCGTCGCCAGGCCCTTCGCGATCCCGCCACAGGTGCCGACGCGGATGAAGCGCTTCGCGCCGAGGCGCAGCAGCTCCTCGACCACGATGCTCAGGCTCGGCGTCCCCATGCCGCTGGTCTGGACGCTTACCGGGGTGCCGTGATACGTCCCGGTGAAGCCGAGCATGCCGCGGTGCTCGTTCACCTGACGGGCGCTGCCCTCGTCGAATCGCTCGCTGATTCGTCGTGCGCGGTTCGGATCGCCGGGGAGGAGCACGAGGGGCGCGTAGTCGCCCTCCTCGGCACGGAGGTGGATCTGTGGCATGCGGCGTAGCCTACAGAATGGTGCAGCACGTGCATGCGAGACGGTCGTGAGCAGAGTTCGCGCGCCGAAGCCCCAGTCGATTTCGGTAACGGTGCGTGACCTCGTGCGCGCTTCTGGTGGCGGTCTGCTGATCGGCCTGCCACTCCTCTACACGATGGAGATGTGGGTTCACTCGTTCCTCCTGCCGTCGTGGAAGATCGTGGTCCTGCTCGGTGTCGCGTTCGTCGTCGTGGTCGGCTACAGCGCGGTGAGTGGCTTCCGGCGCGATCGGACCTGGCGCGAGCTGCTGATCGATTCGGTCGAGACGATGGGAATCGCGGCGGTCGTCTCGAGCGTGGCGCTGGTGCTGCTCGGGCGGATCGGGTTCGAGACCGGGTTGCGCGATGCGGTCGGCAAGATCGCGCTGGAGATGATCCCTGTCGCCTTCGGTGTGTCCCTGGCCGCCACGCAGCTCGCCTTGCCTGAGGATGATTCCGCGGACGAGCAGGGCAGCACGGTCGGCGATGGCGGCGTCGGTGCCTTCGGACGGCTCTTCATTGCGGCGGGCGCCGCGCTGCTCTTCGCGCTCAACATCGCACCCACCGAGGAGCCGATGATCCTCGGAATCGAGGCCGACTGGTGGATGCTGCTGCTGTTGATCCCGGCGACGTTGGCGATGACGTTCGCCATCGTCTTCTACGCCGATTTCCGAGGCGGTCGGCCGTTTCGGGTCGGGAACAGCCCGCTCGACCATCCGGTGACCGAGACGATCGCAGCGTACGCAGTGAGCCTGCTCGTCAGCCTCCTCCTCCTCTGGGCCTTCGGGCGAACGGACGGTGCATCGTGGTCGGCAGTCGCGGGGCAGATGATCGTGCTCGCCGTGGTGGCGTCCTTCGGCGCGGCAGCCGGCCGTCTCTTGGTCGGCGGCGAGGGCCAGCAAGAGCAGCAGGGGGCGGCATAGGTGCGTCAGAACTGGCTCGAGTGGGTCGTCCTTGGCATCAGCGTTGCCGCGGTCATCGGCCTGGTCGGCTTCCTCGTCATCGACGGCATCACCGATGAGGGCCGGCCGCCGCAGCCCGTTGTCGAGGTGAGGCCTGCTGACGCATATGACACCGCCAGCGGCTGGATCCTGCCCGCCATCGCACGGAACGATGGGGACGTGGCTGCCGAATCGCTCGCCCTGCGCGCGACCGCCACGGTCGACGGAGCCGAGGAGGAGAGCGAAGTCACGATCGACTTCCTGCCATCCGGCAGCGAGGTCGAGGTCTCGTTCGGCTTCACCGGCAACCCCGATGGGGCCGTGACCGTGACGGTGGTCGGGTTCCGGCTACCCTGAGGTGGATGAGCAGCCGCTGGGCCGATGAGCTCGCCTTTGCCACCGATCTTGCTCGCGGCGCGGGCGAGATCCTGCTGGCGAGCTACGAGCGGCTCGAGCGCATCGACTACAAGAGCAAGCGCGACGTCGTGACCGATGCGGACTACGCCTCGGAGCGGCTCGTCATCGATGCCATCAAGGGGCGCTACCCGGCCGATGCGATCCTCGCCGAGGAGTCCGGCGAGCATGCCGGCGTGCTGCGCGACGACGGCCTGGGCAACGGGCGGACCTGGGTCATCGATCCGCTCGACGGCACCGTCAACTACGCGAACGGGATCCCGTTCTACTGCGTGAGCATCGGTCTGGTGGTCGACGATCGGCCGAGCATGGGGGTCATTCTCGATCCAGCCCGGGACGACCTGTACACGGCCACCGTCGACGGTCCCGCGTGCCTGGACGGCGAACCGGTGGCCGCTTCGACGAAGCAGAACCTGTCCGATTACGTCGTCAGCCTGGCGGTGATCGGGCGCGGCGGGCTGTCGAGGGAGCGACGGATCGCGCCGCAGATCCGCATCCACCGTCGCATGGGCAGCGCCGCGCTGGCGCTCGCGTACGTCGCCAATGGCCGCTTCGACGCCTTCGTCCAGAACGGCGGGCTCTCCCCATGGGACGTTGCCGCGGCCGGGCTGATCGCCGAGCGGGCGGGCGCGGTCGTCACCGATCTGCGCGGCGGTCCGTGGTGGGACCCGAGCATCAGCGGGCCGCGGGCGAACGTCGTCGCCGCGCCGGCCGCGCAGCACGGCGCGCTGCTCGAGGTGCTGAGAAGCCAGAAGACGACGGTACAGACGCGGCGGTGAGGCCCGGAAGAGATGCCAGGCGGTTGGCGTGGTCAGCTGGTCTGGTCAACCACTGAAGGACCCCCTTCGGAAGGGTCCAGGACGTGGGCCAGCATCCCGAGCGTCAGCGCGGTCGCGCCCCACACCACGACCCCGCCGTACCGATACGCGCCGGCCCGCAAGGTCACCCCGCGCACCACGATCTCCTCGACGCCGACGACGTCGGGGTCCCAGAGCCCGGCAAGTGGCAGCTCGACGATGGCGGTGACCTCCGCGTCGTGCGGCACGAGCGCCGGTCGTGAAACCAGCGTGCCCACGAATGGGAGGAGCTCGAAATTGCTGACCGGGATCCAGACGGGGTCCAGCGTGCCGACGATCCGTACGTCGCCCGGCGGCAGCCCGACTTCCTCCCATGCCTCTCGCAGGGCGGCAGCTTCCGGGCCGGCATCGGTCGCATCGACGGAGCCGCCGGGCAGCGAGACCTCGCCGGCATGGGCGCGCAGCTCGCCGTGGCGGACGGTCAGCGGCACGACCAGGTTTCCATCGGTATCGGGATAGATCGCCAGGAGGGTGGCCGCTGCGCGGGCGGGCGGGAAGTCGCTCCGCTCGAATCGGCGTCGCGTGACGTCGCCGTCGAGCGTGCGCGGGAGGAGCCGTTCGTCGAGGGGAATCGGCCGGGGCGCACGGTCCAGCGCATGGGCCAGCGCGTCCTCCCAGCCGGGCTCCTCGCGTAGTATTCGGACCATGACCCAGGCGAACCTCAATCGCGACAGCCGGGTGCGAGAGACGCTCTATCGGACCAAGCTGCTCGTGAACCGCACGCCACATTTCAGCAAGGCGACGCGCAAAGAGGCAAATCGAGCGCTCGATACGCTCGAGCGACAGCTCGGGTTGAACCAGGTCAATGCGCCGGAGTCGGCGCGCGCGTTCGAGCTCCTCAACCGCGCCCACTCGTCGCTGGCGTTCGGCCTCCTGCGCGACGAGGACTTCACCGATCGCTTCGGACCCGCGCTGCGCCGCCTGGGCCTGCGCAGCATCGTCGACCGGCTCGACGAAGTGCCCAGCTCGGTGATGGCGCTGGCCATCTCGGGACCGATTGACGGCCGGGTGCATCGCGACGACCTGCCGAGCGACGAGCGGCTCGACGCCGCGGGCGGCGCGCTCCCGCCGGCGCCGGGCTACGGGACCCTTTCCAGCGCGGCGCTGTCCCCGCTCGGACCATCGGGCAACGGATCGGCCACCCTCGAGGCAAGAAGGAGTCAGGACGTGAAAGGCTCTGGCGTCGCCACGGCCGTGGCCATCCTCGTCTTCATCGCGGTGATCGGGATCGCCGTCACCGGCGGGATCTTCGACGGTTTCAGCATCTGGGACGGGGGCGTCATCGGGCTCGCCGTCGTCGGCATCCTGGTCGCGCTCGGCGCCTGGATCTGGGCGATCGCCCGTCGCTGACGGCCTAGCCGGGTCGAGCGCGTAGCGCCTCCACGAGCCCGGCGTCGGTCGGCGTCGAGCCGACCCCGAGGCGGTCGCCCACCACCGCTGCCCGAGGCGGCTCCAGGTACGTGGACGCCAGCTCTTCCCACGCGTCGCGGGCGAAGACCGTCGCCGGGCTCCCGTCCAGGATCACGCGCCCGGCGCGCATGACCACGACGCGCTCGAACGCGTCCGCCACGAAGCGCATGTCGTGGCTGATCGCGATGACTGTCCGGCCGGCGGCAGACGCCGACTCCACGATCTCCCGCACCCGCTCCACGCCGGGCGCGTCCTGCCCGGTCGTCGGCTCGTCGAGCACGAGCACCGGTGTCTCCATCGCCAGGACCGATGCCAGTGCCAGCAGCTTGCGGCGCGCTCCGCCGAGGTCGTACGGGTTCGTCGCCTCCTCCCCGTCGAGTCCCGTGGCGCGCAGTGCCTTCGCCACCGCTGCGTGCCGCGCGCTGTCGCGGAGGCCGACGTTTCTGGCCCCGAACTCGACCTCGCTGCGGACCGAGCCGGAGAAGATCTGACGGTCCGGGTCCTGGAACACGAGCCCGACGCGCGCCGCCAGCTGCGCGACCGTCAGGCCCGCGGCGTCGGTGCCGTCCAGCCGCACGGTGCCGGCGGTCGGTCGCAGCAGGCCGTTGAGGTGGCGCACGAGCGTGGTCTTGCCGCTGCCGTTCTGGCCGACGAGCGCCACGCGCTCGCCTGGGCCGATGCGCAGATCGACGCCGTCGACGGCCCTGACCTCGCCCTCCGAGTAGACGTGGACGAGCCCGTCGACGGCGATCTCAACCATCGGCGAGCGCCGCCATCACGCGCGGGCCGTCGATCCCGGCCGCCGCAAGCGCCCGTCGCAGCCGGACCGACGACGGCTCCGCCACGCCGAGCGCCGCCAGCCGGTCGTCGGCGAGCACCGACGCGGCGGATCCGCTGAGCGCCACCCCGCCGTCGTCGAGCACGACCACGCGCGAGGCCACCGCGGCCAGCAGATCGGTCTTCTGCTCCGTCACCAGGATCGAGGCGCCATCGCCGGCCAGTCGCGAGATGGCATCGGCCACCAGTCGCGTGCCGGCCGGATCGAGCTGCGCGGTCGGCTCGTCGAGGACGAGGTGCGCCGGCCGCATCGCCAGCAGCCCGGCGATCGCGACGAGCTGCTGCTGCCCACCCGACAGGCGGCGCGGGTCGCGTTCGGCAAGGCCATCGATCCGCATGGCGGTGAGGGCGTCCCAGGTGCGGGCAACGACCTCCTCGCGAGGCAGAGCCAGGTTCATCGGTCCGAAGGCGACCTCCTCGAAGACGCTGTCGGCGACCTGCGACAGCTGCGTCACCGGGTTCTGGAAGCCGATGGCGATGCGCTGGCTCAGTCGATGCATCGGCCAGTCGTCGACCGATTCGCCGTCGAGCGTGATGCGGCCCCGGATGCGGCCGCCGATCGTGCGCGGGGCCAGGCCGCTGACGACGAGGCACAGGGTCGTCTTGCCCGACTCGGAGCGGCCAGCGACGCCGAGCACCTCGCCGTCGCGCAGCTCGAGGTCGACGTCCAGGAGCGCCGGCCGCGTCTCCCCGGCGTAGCGGTAGCCGACCCCCGTGAGCTGGATGCTCACGGCAGCCATCCGGCGACGCGCGCGACGATGAGGATGGCCAGCCCGGCGACGAGCGCCCAGCGAACGATCGCCTGCGCGACCGAGTCGGCCGGGCGACCACAGCAACGTCCTTCGCCCCGGCCGGCCGAAGCCCCGCGCCTCGAGGGCCATCGCGCGCTCCTCGACCTCGGCGATCGAGCCGATGATCACCGGGCCGACGATCGGCACGATCCCGCGGATGCGACGCCACACCGATCCCTCGGTGTCGAGGCCGCGAGCGCGCTGCGCGGCGGTGATCTGCGCCGCGCGGTCGACCATCGCCGGCACGGTCTGGACCGATGCGTTCGTCACGAACCCCACACGCGGGCTGACCCCACGGCGCTCGAGGTCGATGACGAGGTCGGACGGCCGGGTCGTGAGATAGAAGAGCGTGACCGCGCCGCTGATCGCCAGGATGCGAGCGAGGATCTCGAGCGCGAAGGCGAGACCCTCGGCGGTGGCGGTGATCGGACCGATGCTGAAGAGCACCGTCGTGCCGCCGGGGAAGAAGAAGATGTTGATGAGCAGCGCCGAGAGGGCGATCGGCAGCGCCAGCAGGACCGTCAACCGCGCCAGCTGACCGATGACGCCGGCGATGAGCGCCGGCACGACCACGGCGAGGGCCACCAGCACTGCAGGGCCGAGCAGCCCGCCGAGGACCACCGCCGCAACGGCGGTGACGGTGGCGAGGGTCGCCTTGGTGAGCGGGTTGAGCCGGTGGACCGCGCTCGGTCCGGGGCGTCCCAGGAACTCCGGGACGGCTCGCCGGCTCTCGGGGGTCGAGTCGGTCAGGCGGGCGCTCCCCGCCACTCGCTCTCCTCGGCCGTGGGCTGATCGGCCTCCTCCAGGAGGTACTCGCCCTGCGGGAAGCGCGCCTTCATGCGTCGCGCCATCGCGCTGAGGATGAGGTAGACGACGAAGAAGGTCGTGATCTTGTCGATCGGATCGCTGATCAGGCCCTGGCCGAGCGTGGCCGCGCCGATGTCGGCACCGGCCTGGCGGAACGCCGCCACGAGGAAGTCGGTGCCAGAGCCGGTCACACCGCTGAAGAGATTCGCGCTGATCGGGGCGCTGATGATCGCTGCAACGACCCCGGTGATGAGCCCGGCCACCACGACGTAGGCGGCCGTCAGGTCACGCCGGACGAAGAGCATGAACAGGAGGCCGAGCACGGTGCCGACGACGAGGATGATCGCCAGCCAGCCGAGGATGACGAACATCGTGTTGTCGCTCGCCACCTCGACGCCTGCGGGACCGATGATCGCCTGGTAGCCGAGGTAGGCGAGCCAGGCCATGCCGAGGATGACGCCGACCGTCACGACGGCACCGATGCCGAGCTGGCCCATCGGGGTGTTCGGCCGCGGGCGGAGCCAGCCGGCGCGCGCGATGAGGCCCGCCATGAGGCCGATGACGGCAGCGACGATCGCGAAGGCCGCGGCCGCGCCGCTGTTGAACGGTGGCGGCACGACGTACGTCCAGAGCATGTTCGACAGGAAGCCGGTGAGAGCTCCGGGAATCGGTCCTGCGAGCGCAGCGACGAGAATCGTGCCGATGCTGTCGAGATAGATCGGGATCTTCAGGGCGTTGGCCACGGCGGCGCCGAGCACGATGTTGATGGCGATCGCGACCGGCATCAGCACGATCGTCCTCGTGTCGAACTGCGACGAGATCGACGTGATGGAGCGGGTCTGGAGGTACTCGACGGCGGCATAGACGACGAAGGCCGCGGCGAGCGCGATCGCGAAGATGAGCGCGAACGAGTTCGCGCCCTCGATGTCGAAGAAGACCTCCTCGTCGATGCCCGTCGCGAAGTTGCCGAACGCAACGATGCCGATGAATGCGACCGCGAGGAACGCGACGAGGGCGGCGATCCAGCGAACGACCATGGGTGAAACCCTCCTCCGGTGTGCGGGCAGTTTCAGCTATACGGGACGCTGACGGCGCGATTGAGACGTCCGATCAGCTCGGCCTTCATCCCGTCGGGGTCGATGGCGACGGCAACCCGAACCTGTGGCCGGCTCGCCTCCTCGGACCGATACAGGCTGCCGGCAAGGTGCGGGTCGGCGCTCGTATCGCAGGCCAGACGCTCCGTCACGGTCTCGGTCACGAGATCAGGGCGCAGCAGCGAGGCGATGAGCACGACGGGGTCGTGCAGGTAGGCGCCGTCGATGCCATCGGCCTGGCGGTGGAATCCGACGTAGAAGCGAATCGCGTCACGGACGATGCCGGTCAGGTGGGTGTCGGGCAGGACGTTGAGGTCTTCCATCGTGAAGACGACGTCCTGGGTGGCGTCGAGCGGGAAGATCCGGTGGATCGCGCCGGCGCTCAGGCACACCTCGGCGGCCTCGGGGTCGACGCAGGCGTTCCACTCACCGGTCTCGGTCGTATTCCCGCGCTCCTCGAGCGTGCCCCCCATCCAGATCACCTCCCGGGTCGAGCCCGCCAGATCGGTGCCGTGCTGGACCGCGGCGGCCAGGTTCGTCAACGGCCCGAGCGCGACGATCGACATCTCGCCGGGGTGGCGGCTCACGTGCGCGCCGATGTAGCGGCTGGCGGGGATGGCCGTGTACTCGGTCGTCCCGAGGGCGCGGTCCTCACCGCGCAGCTCGACGTAGCCGGTGCCGGTCGGGCCGTGGGTGTCGGGCGCGGTGCGCAGCCGGCGCTGGAGTGGACGGGCGGCGCCGATGCTGACCGGCACGTCGCCGCGGCCGACCATGCGCAGCACCTTGCCCGTGTTGCGCGCGACGTGGTGGATCTCGACGTTGCCGGCAACGCACGTCACGCCACGCAGGTTGATCTCGGGGCTGGTGGCCGCGATGAGCAGGGCGATCATGTCGTCGATCCCGGTGTCGACGTCCAGGATCAGTGGGCGGGGCGCGACCTCGGCGTCCATCGGCCGCCTATGGTAAACGCCAGCCGCCGGCCTGGCCGACCTTTGTGCTCAGCGGGCGACCGAGCGTCTCGCTGATGTGACGGGCCGCCACGAGCAGCCGGTCCAGGTCGACCCCGTGGGACATCCCTTCGCGGTCGAGCAGGTAGACGAGGTCCTCGGTCGCGAGGTTGCCGGCCGCACCCGGCGCGTACGGGCAGCCGCCGGTCCCGCCGGTCGACGCATCGAAGCACGCGATGCCCAGCTCGAGCGCCGCGCTCACGTTGGCGAGGGCCGTGCCACGCGTGTCGTGGAAGTGCATTGCCAGGCCGTCGACGGCGATCCCCGCCTCGGTCAGCGCGCCGACGACCCGGCGCACGTCGGCCGGAACGGCAACGCCGATCGTGTCGCCGATGCTCAGCTCATCGACGCCAAGCTCGAGGAGGCGCTGCGCAACGTCCACGACCGCTCCCTCGTCGACCTTCCCCTGGTATGGGCAGCCGAAGGCGGTGCTCACGTAGCCGCGAGTCCACCAGCCACGCTCGCGCGCTCGGGCCACGACCGGTCGGAACGCGTCGATCGACTCCGCGATCGTCATGTTGATGTTGTGCGCGGTGAAGGCCTCCGAGGCCGCGGTGAAGACGCAGATGGCATCCGCGCCTGCGGCTTCGGCACGGGCCGATCCGCGCTCGTTCGGGACGAGGACCGGGTAGCGGACGCCCGCCCGCCTGTCGAGGCGCGCCATCAGCTCGTCGGCGTCGGCCAGCTGCGGGATCGCTCGTGGCGCGACGAAGCTGGTGGCCTCGATCTCGCGCAGGCCGGCATCGGCCAGCAGGTCGAGGAAGCGGAGCTTCGCGTCGGTCGGGACCGGCGCCGCCTCGTTCTGGAGCCCGTCGCGCGGCCCGACCTCGTAGATGCGAACGTCGGTCATTGGCCCTCAGTATGCCGATCGCCGGCGACGATCTCGGCGACGACCGCGCCGCGCTCGACCTGGTCACCCTCGCCCACGGTCAGTCGTTCGACGACACCGTCGATCGGCGACGCGACGGCGTGCTCCATCTTCATCGCCTCGATGACGACCACCGGTTCCCCTGCACGGACCGCCTGCCCCTCGATGGCCCGGACGGCGATGACGCGGCCAGGCATCGGCGCGGTCAGGACCGAGGTGCCCTCGTCACCGGCCGCCGCATGGGCGACGGCCGACTCGACCGTCGGCGGCTCGGCGAGGCTGAACTCGACGCTCTGCCCGCCGACGTCGACGTGGACGGTGGCTCCGTCGCGGACGGCGGTGACGTCCGGCTCCGCGGCAGAAATCGTCACCGCACGCTCCTCGTCGCCGTGTCGCATCCGGCGCACGGGCTGGGCATTGAGACGCCAGCCGTCGGTCCACGGATCGGTCGAGCCGGTCGCCGCGAGGCTCGCCGCGGCCCGCCAGTGCGCATCGTCGATCGCCGGCGGTCCGGGCAGCTCGAGGCCGGCGATCGTATCGGTCCGGACCTCGCCCTCGCCCATCTCGGGCCGGTCGAGCAGCCAGCGCAGGAAGCGCAGGTTCGTCCGCACGCCGAGCACGGTCGTGCGCTCGAGCGCGGCCCGCAGCCGGTCGAGCGCCTCGCCGCGCGTCGCGCCATGGGCGATGAGCTTGGCCAGCATCGGGTCGTAGCGGTCGCCGACGTGGTCGCCCTGGACGACTCCGGTGTCGATCCGCACGCCGTCGGGCCAGCGCACGAGCGCCAGCCGCCCGGTGGCGGGGAGGAAGCCGGACTCGGGGTCCTCGGCGTAGAGGCGCGCCTCGATGGCGTGGCCCTGGAGTCGCCGGCGGCCGCTCGAGACCGAGATCGGCGAGCGTCGCGCCGGCGGCGATGGCGAGCTGGTCGGCCACCAGGTCGCGGCCGGTGACGGCCTCGGTGACAGGGTGCTCGACCTGGAGCCGGGTGTTCATCTCGAGGAAGAAGAACTCGCCGTCATCGGTCAGCAGCATCTCGACCGTGCCGGCATTGACGTAACCGGCGGCGACCGCCGCCGCCAGCGCGGCCGCGCCCATCCGCTCGCGGAGATCCGGCGTGACCGATGGCGCCGGCGATTCCTCGACGATCTTCTGGTTGCGCCGCTGCGCCGAGCAGTCGCGCTCGCCGAGATGGATCCCACGCCCGGCCGCGTCGAAGAGGACCTGCACCTCGACGTGGCGCGAGCCCTCGAGAAGGCGCTCCAGGATGAGCCGATCGTCGCCGAAGGACCGATGCGCCTCGCGGCGCGCGCCGGCCAGCGCCTCGTCCAGGTCGGCTGGGTCGCGGACGATGCGCATGCCCTTCCCGCCGCCACCGGCCGAGGGCTTCACGAGGAGCGGGTAGCCGATGCGCCGCCCCTCGGCGGCGAGGGTGGCGTCCTGCTGCTCCGGGCCGTCGTAGCCCGGGACGGTCGGGACGCCGTTGGCGGCCGCGCGGCGGCGGGCCTCCGCCTTGTCGCCCATGGCCGCGATCGCGTCGGCCGGTGGTCCCACCCAGCGCAGCCCGGCGGCGGCCACCGCCCGGGCGAAGTCGGGATTCTCGGCGAGGAAGCCATAGCCGGGGTGGATGGCATCGGCGCCGGTGCGTAGCGCGACCGCGATGATCGCCGCACCGTCCAGGTAGCCCGGCACCTCGTGGGACTCGTCGACGCCGGCCGGCGGCCGGTCGTCGGGGGCGTGGATGCCGACGACACGCATCCCGAGCCGATGGGCCGTCCGCGCGACGCGTGCCGCGATCTCACCGCGGTTCGCGACGAGCAGCGCGCGGATCGGTCCGGGCGCCTGGACGCTCGCCGCACCCTCGGCGACCGCCGACAGCGACGACACGCGACACGCGGACCCGGGACCCGACGCGCGTCGCCGGGAGGCGCCCATCGGCGATCCAGCGCTGCACGGTTCGGACGGTGACGCCGAGCTCGTCGGCGACCTGTCGCGGCGTCAGGTCATCGGGCATGTCGCGATTGTCGCAGGGCGATCAGTAGCGGATGTGGATCGTCCGTGCCGGCCCGTCGGTCCTCCGTCAGCGCGGCAGGCGTATCCCAGCCGATCGGGTCCTCGCTGAAGGACTCGACCGGCGTGAGCTCCACTTCGTCGGAGCTGAACAGGGCGGCGCGCAGGGAAGCGACCGACACCGCGTGCGTCGCTCCGCCGCGGCCAAGGTGCACCATCGTCGAGCCGCCGTGGAAGCCGGCGATGCCGAGGTTCCACAGCCAGTTCAGCAAGTTCGTGTTGTCGCTGTAGCCGAAGTACGGCTTCGGGTTCGCGCGGAAGGCGTCGGGGTCGAGGTGCGGGAGGACGGTCAGTTGATCGTCGCCCCCGATCGAGGCCATCACGGCGCCGATGGCTGGATCGCGAAACGCGGACATGAGGTCGGCCGCGCGGTCCGCGGGCGAGGCACCGAGGCGCCGGGTGGTCGGGTATTCGACCGGCTCCACGCCGATGTCGTCCTGAAGTCGCCGCATGGCCAGCTCGTGGACGGCCGGATACGCGCCCGGCCCGGCCCAGGACGGCGAGACCACCGCGACCCGTGCGCCGACGACGGGCTTGGGCGGGACGGTCAGGCTCGGGCGGGCCACCCCCTACGCGTTCCAGTCGGGCGGGCGCTTGTCGAGGAAGGCGCCGAGGCCCTCCTGGCCCTCGGGCGACGTCCGCTGCTGGGCGATGTGCCGGATCGTGTGCTGGCGGGCCTCCTCGGGGTTGAGCGTGCGCAGCTCGCGGACGAGCGCCTTGGCCGACCTGGCCGCGGTCGGCCCCGCCGATCGCAGCTCGCCGAGCAGCTCCTCGACCCTGGCGTCGAGAGCGCCCTCGTCGACGACGACCTCGTGCACGAGACCGATGCGCAGCGCCCGCTCTGCGTCGAAGCGCTGGCCGCTGACGAACAGCGCGCGGGCGTGCGACTCACCGATCTTCGCCAGCACGAACGGGCTGATGACGGCCGGGATGATGCCGAGCTTCGTCTCGGTGAAGCCGAACGTCGCGTCGGCGGTCGCAACCACGATGTCGGCGACCGCGCACAGGCCCATCCCGCCCCCGAGGGCCGCGCCCTGGACGCGGGCGATGACCGGCGCCGGGCAGCGGTCGACGGCCGCGAGCATCGCGTGGAGCGCGGCCGCGTCGCGCTCGTTGTCCGCGACGCTCATCCCGGCCGCTGACCTCATCCAGTCGACGTCGGCGCCGGCACAGAACACGGAGCCCGTCCCCGCCAGCACGACTCCGCGCAGCGCCTCCGGCCCTTCACGCGAGAGCGCCTCGAAGGCCGCGCGCAGCTCGCCGATCAGCTCGGCGTTGAACGCGTTGCGCACATCGGGGCGGTCGAGGATGACCCGCGCGAACGGTCCGTCGCGTTCGACGCGCAGGCCGGTCATCGCGCCGCGCGACCGCGGCGGTGGAACGGTTCGGCGACCGCGCGGACCTGGGTCAGCAGTGGTTCCTCCAGCCAGACGACGTCGGTACCGTCGGGCACGTCGACGGTCGCCTGCGCCCCGTGCTCGCCGACGAGGCCGAGCATGAGCCGGCGGCCGCCCCCGCCGGAGTCGGTCTCGACCAGGTAGGCGGCGTCGACGGACGTCGGCCCGAGGTCGTCGGCGAGCCGACGTTCGAGGTCGCGCGTATCCGTGCCGGGCAGGAGGACCCGGATCGAGGAGCGGGTGGTGGCCTCGAACAGCGGCTCGTCGCTGCCGGGGAGGCGGCCCTCCGCGAGCGCAGCGAGCTCATCGGTGTCGAAGCGGTAGGGCACCGGTCCCGCCGGGTCCATGATCGCCGGCATGCCGGCTGCGGCGAGGTTGGCGATGGCGATCCGCGCGGGCAGTGGGAGGTTGCCGCTGCCAGACGGCGACCAGGCGGCCAACGCAGCGATGGAGCCGAAGACGACGCCCACCGTCTCGCCGCCGGCCTCGCGGGCCAGCATCACGCTGATCTCGACCTGCTCGTCGTCGTTGACCGCCGACTCGAGGGCGGCCTTCGCCTCGTCGCCGTGCTCGGGCGGCACCGGCAGCAGGAGCGTGCCACTCATCAGCGTGCGATAGAAGGCGTCGAGCGGGCCGCGCTCTCCTCGCTCCTCGGCCGCGCGCGCGGCGAGCATCGCGTCGAACAGGTTGGCCGCGCTCTCCTCGAGCGAGCCGGACGGGACGGACCGGTCGTGCGAACCGGGTTCGGGTCGATCTGCGGGTTGCATCGGTCGATTGAGCCTAGCGGATGCGCGATGGCGCCGATCAGATCGGTGCCAACCGAGCAGCGCGAACCACCGGCCACGCCTGACCGATGCCGGCATGGCTACATCCGGTAGAGGCTGAAGCCCGGCTCCGGGATCGGCGCGTTGAGCGCCGCGCTGATGCCGAGCGCGAGCACGCGACGCGTGTCGAGCGGGTCGATCACGCCGTCGTCCCACAGTCGCGCGGTCGAGTGGTACGGCGAGCCCTCGACCTCGTACTTCTCCAGGATCGGGGCCTCGAAGGCATCGCGGTCCGCATCGGTCTCGAAGCCGCCGCGGACCGTGGACAGGACGCGCGCCGCCTGGGCTCCGCCCATCACGCTGATCCGCGCGTTCGGCCACATCCACAGCTGGCGGGGCCCGTACGCCCGTCCGGCCATGCCGTAGTTCCCGGCCCCGAACGAGCCGCCGACGATGACGGTGAACTTCGGCACGTTCGTCGTGCTCACCGCGGTGACGAGCTTCGCGCCATCGCGGGCGATGCCGCCGGCCTCGTACTCGCGCCCGACCATGAAGCCGGTGATGTTCTGGAGGAACACGAGCGGGATCCGGCGTTGCGACGCCAGCTCGACGAAGTGGGCTCCCTTCAGCGCCGACTGGCTGAACAGGATCCCGTTGTTGGCGAGGATGCCGACCGGGTAGCCCATGATCCGCGCGAAGCCGGTGACGAGCGTCTCGCCGTAGCGCGCCTTGAACTCGTGGAAGTCGCTGCCGTCGACGAGGCGCGCGATCACCTCGCGGACGTCGTAGGACTGGCGCGCATCGGCGGGGATGACGCCATACAGCCCGTCCGGCGAGACCGATGGCTCGCACGGCTCGCCGATGTCCCACGGCGGCTCCGGACTGCGCCGCGCCAGGTTGCGCACGATCTGGCGGCCGATGGCCAGCGCGTGGTCGTCGTCGAGGGCGTAGTGGTCGGCCACGCCGGAGAGCGTCGTGTGGACCTCGGCGCCGCCGAGCTCCTCGGCCGTCACCTCCTCGCCGGTCGCGGCCTTCACGAGCGGCGGGCCGCCGAGGAAGATCGTGCCGGTGCCCTTGACGATGACGGTCTCGTCGCTCATCGCCGGCACGTACGCGCCGCCGGCGGTGCAGGAGCCCATCACCAGCGCGACCTGCGGGATCCTGCGCGACGACAGCTGGGCCTGGTTGTAGAAGATCCGGCCGAAGTGGTCGCGATCGGGAAAGACCTCGTCCTGCAGGGGGAGGAAGGCGCCACCCGAGTCGACGAGGTAGATGCACGGCAGGCCGTTCTCGAGCGCGATCTCCTGCGCGCGCAGGTGCTTCTTCACCGTCATCGGGTAGTAGGTGCCGCCCTTGACCGTCGCGTCGTTGGCGACGACCACGCACTCGACGCCCTCCACCCGACCGATGCCGGTCACGATCCCGGCGCCCGGCGCCTCGTCGTCGTAGAGGCCGTTCGCAGCCAGCGCGTTGAGCTCGAGGAACGCGCTGCCCGGGTCGAGGAGCCGATCGATCCGCTCGCGCACCGGCAGCTTGCCGCGCTCCCGGTGGCGGGCGATGGAGCGTTCGTCGCCGCCGGCGCCATTGCGCGTCAGCGCATCGGTCCGCGCGCGCAGGTCGTCGACCAGCGCCTGCATCGCCTCGGCATTCGCGCGGGTCGCGTGGCGCGTCGGGGTCGATCGAGCTGCGGAGGACGGCCATGCGCCGCGATTATCCTCGCGCCGGGATTCGTCGCGATGCGAAGAGGCGGTCGCCCTTCACGACGACCCACAGGATCGCGGGCCGGGCATCGAACCGGGCCGGGGTCAGGCCAGCGTGACGAGCGGAACGATGTGCGAGACGTGCGCGGCGTTGACGATGACGACGCTCACGACGTGCTCGAACGACGGTTCTCCGGTGTGCAGGAGGTAGGCATCGGTCAGCGGCAGGAAGCTGGCGGCGCGCAGGAGGTGCGGGCCGACTTCGACGCCGGGGAGGAGGTGGATATTGCCGGTGACGCTGAACGGGCCGGCCACGAGCGCGGCGCGGCGCAGGCGTTTGTGCAGGCGGAGCTGCCGGCTGGCGCGCCACTCGGGCGGCATGGCCAGGATGACGCGCGCGGTCGGCAGGCTCTCCCACTCGCCGTTCTCGCCGCCCAGGGGCACGTCGCCGGGCACGTTCGTTTCGTCGAGCGCACCGGGACTCGGGCGCCACAGGCGCAGCTCGTCGCGGGAGGCGAGGAGATCCGTCACGCGTTGTCCGTGGGGCGCGAGCCAGCCGACGATCCGCGACTCGGCGGTATAGAGCTCGATCGGCGCCAGGTCCGGCGCGGCGGCAACGGCCGCCGACCCCTGGGTCGCGGTGGGCCCGGGACTCCGGCGCCAGTTCCAGAACGTCAACGTCTGCCTCCGTGTCGAACCAGGCCGCGTGGCTTGCGTGCGCGACCCCGACGCAACCGTACGCGGCGGGCGCGACCCGACCAACTGGGCCGATAGTCCCAGCGAGGGTCCAGTGCGCCGCCGCACCGGTCCCGTTCGGCTCCGGTACCCTTCGCCGCGTGATCGACATCGAGCACTTCGACCGCGTCGAGATGCGCGTCGGGCGGATCGTGGCGGCCGAGCCCTTTCCCGAGGCGCGGAAGCCGTCGTATCGGCTGCGGATCGACTTCGGCCCCGACGTCGGGGAGCGGGTGAGCTCGGCACAGCTGAGCGTGACCTACCCCGACCGAGAGGCCCTCGTCGGACGCCAGGTCGTGGCCGTCCTCAACTTCCCGCCGCGGCGGATCGCCGGCTTCGCGAGCGAGGTGCTCGTGCTCGGCGCGATGGGCGACGACGGCCAGGTGTACCTGCTGCGACCGGACCCGCCGTCGCCGGACGGCCTGCGCATCGGCTGATGCGCAGGTTGCCGCCCGCGCCGATGCCGCGGATACTCGTCCTCGGATGACCCAGCCCATCACCGCCCCGCTGGTCGGGTCCGCCCCGGAGGGGATGCCCGAGCCGACGCTGGCGCCGCCGCAGATCGCGCGCGCCGGCGACCCGTTCGCCGCCCTGCGCGTCGTTCACTTCGTCTCGCGCCTGCGGCGCAACGAGACCCTCCAGCTGCGTGACGTCGTGAACGCCCTCAATGCCGAGTTCCTCGACTGGTACTTCAATGAGCGCGTGGTGCTCGCCGAGCTCGTCCAGCTCCAGGCCAACTGGGGCATCAGCTTCCACGGCGACGACCGGATCGTGCTCGACCGCAATGAGCGTGGCCACACCCTGTTGATCGTCGACTCGACGAAGATGAGCTCGTTCCTCGTCAACGAGGCCCGCCGCCTGGCCGATGCGTGCACCGAGGAGCTCCGCCGCTTCACCCTCGGCGACGGGGTGTCGCCCGACAACTAACCGTCATTCGTGGTCCTCATGGGCCGCGCCGAGCGCAGCGAGCGCCGCGGCGTGCCGCTTCTCCAGCTCGCGCAGGTCGGCTTCGCTGATGATGAGGGCGCGGCCGATCCGCAGCACCGCCTCGGTCTCGTCGCGGACCAGGGCACGGTCCGCCTCGTCGCCGATGTGCGGGCCGAAGCTCGCCACTGCCTCGAGCAGACGGTTGAGGACCATGGGGCTCGACCCGCCGTAATGGCGAATGCGGCTGAAGATGGTATGTGCGATCCCGCCGAACGTGGGGACCTGGGCAACGACCCGCAGGCGCCCGCTAGCGTCGTATCGGTAGCGAGGCGGGAACTCCGACCTCGCCATGCCGCGCGAGCGCTGCGCCCAGCCAGTCGACGGCCGACATCGCGGTGAAGGGGTCGTTGATCGCCGGGGACAGCGCGCGCAGCGGCGACCTCGACGAGCTGACGGACGCTGAACTCGATGTCGTCCTCGCGCCGTCGGCGGACGTCCGCCGAGGATCAGGGTCGAACGAAGGGCCGTCGTCAGTCGAGCCGTCGTCGAAGCGCTCGCGTGGCGGTGCACCACGCAGCAGCGGGTTGCCGCGCACGACGAAGCAGGCCAGGGCGAGTCGTGCAGGCGGACGCGCAGGTCGCGACGAGTGGCGATCCCGAGCAGCGCTGCGTCGTCGACGACCTGGCACGTAGCCGCTCGCGCCGACGCGCGCGATGACCGGGTCGAGAGCGGGGTCGGGGATCTCGCCGTCGGTCGGCGCTGCGGTCCGGCGATGCCCAGCCCGCGGCTTGCGCAGGTGGTCGATGGCCGCGTCGAGGTCGTGCGGCCACCGTCGAGACCACCGCTCGGCGCCTGGATGCGTCACCGCGACGTGGTGGAAGAAGTACGACGAGCACCGCGACGCTCAGCAGCGGTCGATGCCGATGGCGATCGTCATCGCCGACCTGGGGCACGAAGGCTCCGCCGGTCTCGTCGAGGCCGCGGATCGTCGCAGGACGAGGACGCAGTACGTGAAGGTGCGCGACGAACGTCCCGAGCGTCGCCTGGCTGGCGACGATCGCGCAGGAACAGGATCAGCAGGCCGCGGCCGAACTGGGTCGATGCGAGCACCAGCGCGACGATCGTGATCGAGAACCCGACGCCGGCGACCGTGATCATCGAGCCGGCGATCGTCGACAGCAGCGCGCGGGCGCCATCGGCGCCGCCGGTGTACACCCACGGCGGCAACGCGGACCCGGCAAGCGCCGTGTCGAGCGCCAGTGCCACCGCCGCCAGGGCCACGGCGCCGAGGACCATCGACGCTCGGTACGAACCAGAAGCGTCGCCCGCAGGGTCGCCCAGCGATGGGCGTACCTGCGTACTCATCGGTCGCCGGGCGCTGTCATGCGCCGAGGGTAGCGCGGGTCAGACCCGGTCGGAATCTCCTGCCTGCCCGATCCCGGCGCCGAGCAGCTCGGTCGCGGCCGGCCGCACGTCGCCCTCGGCCACCGGCAGGGGCACCCGCCGGGGCTTCGGGCGGAACGGGCTCGTGTCGGGCACGACGGGGCCATCGGTCTCTTCGAGCGAACCGGACCGATAGGCGTCCCACACGGCCATGACCGTGTCGCGGTGCGGCTTGATCCGGCAGTGCTCGTCGCGGTTGCCCATCTCGTCGCAGTAGCCGAGCGGCACGCACTTCGGGACGAGGAAGCTGCCGAAGAAGGGGCTGACCCGGAAGATCTCGTGGCGGATCTGCTTGAACAGCTGCCGGATCTCCCACTGCGCCATCGTGCAGAGCCGCAGCCCGCTCATGTGAATGAGCTGGCGCAGGTTGACCGTCATGATCAGGTTCGTCTGCATCGCGTTCGGGAAGATGAAGCGCGCGTCCTCGGCGGGCACCTCGGCCTGGAGCAGCTGGCCGTAGAGCTCGAGGTTGTCGTCGATGGCTCGCTGGAAGCGGCCGGCCAGGTCGTCGGGCAGGTCGCCGTTGGCGATGCTCTCGGGGACCGTGTAGTTGTCGCGCTTCTTGAACGAGACGTACCGCTGCGACTGCTGGTCGAAGGCCGTGCCGGCGCGGTGACGGACCAGCTGATGCGACAGGGTCCGCGTCACGCCGCTGATCGCGAACGTGAAGTTGACGTGCTCGATCGTCGAGCCGTGCCCGGACTCCATCACCTTGCGCACGAGGCTCTGCTGCTTCTCGTCGGCCACCTCGCGGCTGACCGCCTTGTCCCAGATCTTGTCGGGCACGAGCTCGGAGTAGCAGGTGCGGCAGGCGGTGTAGATGATCGGGAGGTAGAACTCCTCGACGATCTCCCGCGTGGGGAAGATGAGCTTGGCGGAGAGGTCGGAGGAGGTCGACGGCATGAGCGCCTCAACGGTGCCAGCGCCCGGCTGGCCTGGCTACGGGGTTGTCCACGGATGTTGTCCACAGTGTATGACAACACGTGGATAACTGGGAGACCCCGCTACGCTCGGAGAGCGCTTGAGCACGCTGCCGTTGTCATACGCCCGCACGCCACTCCCGGAGCGCGCCACCCACGTTGGCCTAACGACCGACGAGAGCGCCTTCCTCGGTCGAGCCGCCAACCCAGTTGGCCAGAAGACCGACGACGTGCCGATTCCATCAGTCCATCGGTCCGTAGGCCAAGGTCTTTGGCCAGCCGCCGCTATCCGGCGTCTTCGTCGCCGAGCCCGTCCGCGACGTCGCGGTCCTCGACGCTCCCAAGCTGGGGCGCCTGGCCGACCGAGATGCGGTTGCCACCTGCCCCCCGGGCGCTGTCGAGCGCCTCCTGGACGCGCGCCAGCACGCCGTCGAGGTCCAGATCCTCGCCGGGGTGCATCGTCGCCACGCCGATGCTGACCGTCACCTTCAGCTCCGCGTCGCCGACGCGTACCGGCCGCAGGCCGAGCCGGATGCGCATGGCATCGGCAAACGTGGCGGCGCCGGCGTCATCGGTGTGCGGCAGGGTGGCCAGGAATCCGTCGCTGCCGGCGCGCCCGAGGGCATCGGCCTCGCGGACCCGCAGGCGCATGCGCAGCGCGACCTCGCGCAGGACCGCGTCGCCGCCGGCGATGCCGTAGGCGTCGTTGATCTCGCCGAAGCGGTCGACGTCGAGCAGGACGACCGCGAGCGAGTGACGGTACCGGCGCGCCTGGGCGACTTCGATCCGCAGCCGCTCGAGGATCGCGCCACGGCTGGCGACGCCGGTCAGCGGGTCGACCGTCGCCGAGCGCTCGAGCTCGCCGCGCTGGAGGCCGATCGTCCGCCGCGCCCGAAGCAGCTCCTCGATCGTCGTGCGCAGCTCGTTGCCGAGGCGCTCGACCTCGGGCGCGGCCCCGGCGTCGCGGACGACGGCGACGACGCCCCGCCCGGACCGATGCATCGCCACCTCCAGCCCGCCGACCCCGCCGCGCGTGACGGTGGTGCCATCGCCAGCGGGCAGGTCGGCGACCGAAACGCCGAGCAGGTCGTCGATCCTCGCCCCTGCCGACGCCGCGTCGAGCCCGAGCAGGGTGGCGGCGGCGGCGTTCCAGTCGCGCAGCCGCAGGTGACCGTCGAACCCGAGGATCGCATCGTTCAGCTGTTCCGCGAGCTCCGGCAGCCGGTCCTCGGCCTCTTCGGGCTCCGGCGCCAGCGCGGCGGCCAGGGCCAGCAGCTGAGCGGATGTCAGCGCCGCCAGGCCGATGAGCCCCTCGATCGAACCGCCGCGGTCCGCCAGCAAGCCGACCGCTCCGGCGGCGAGCAGCGCGGCACTTGCCGATCGGAGGCCGGTGCGGAGGACCGCAGCACCCAGGGCCGCGACGACCGCGGCGAGCAGCATGACCGGAGCGAGTGGGGCAAGCAGGTCGGCCGTCGCGGGAACGACCGTCAGCAGCGCGATGGCCTCGGCGATCGCCATCAGCGCCACCGCCGATCCGATCAGACGCGCCGGTCCGCCGGGGGTCACCCGCGTTCCAGCGACCGCCGCGGCGGCCAGCATCGCGGCCGACCCGAGGACCGGGGCCGCCAGCGAACCGCTGCCGATGAGCGTCACCACCGCGCCGCCGGCCAGCGCGGCCGAGGCTCCCGAGTCGAGGAGGCGCGCGACCGAGCCGCTCCGGAGCCCGGGCACGAGGGCCGCCAGCGCCGCGAGCGCGGCGACCGACCCGAGCGCCGCCGTGGAGGCAGCCGGTAGCCACGGCAGCGGCGAATCGGCGAGCTGGACCGGCTCGAGACCACGGACGGCCAGCGCCAGGGCGGCCGGAACGGCCGCCAGGGCGAGTGCGAAGAGGATGTTCAGCGCGCGCGCGCGATCCACGGTCGGAGTGTGCCTGCGCGCACCGCCTGCGGCCATGGTACGAACGCCTCGTTCGGCTACGCTGGCCCGCGTGACCGATCGACCGCGCGCGGTCATGTCGCGCGCCGAGTTCCTCGCGGCCACCGACCAGCTCATCGGGACCGGCGAGGAGCTCCTGGCTGAGCCGGGATGGGATCGGTTCCGGGCGTGGCTGCTCGAGTCGGATCGGCTGCTCGAGCGCGTCTGGGGCCGGATGGACCGCTATCACCTGGCCTGGCTGAACGTCGGGCGCGACAGCGCGCCACCGGGCTCGCCGCTCGACGAGGTGGGCACGCGCCGGTTCGTCACCGAGGTGGCGAGCGCGAAGCTCGCCGTCCTGCGTACGATGAGGACCTCCGTCGAGCGGCAGGGCTCGACATTCCTGTCCGACGACCCGCAGCCCGACGCCACCAAGGAGGCCCGGTGAGCTACGAGATCGCCCCCGGCGGCCTGGCCGCGATCCTCGCCCATCCCGACGACGAGAGCGTCGGCTGCGCGGGTGCCCTGGCGCTGGCGCACGCGGATGGCAAGACGACCCGCCTGCTCGTCGCCACTCGCGGCGAGGCGGGCACGCCGGACGGCGAGCCGGACCCCGCGTTCGGCGGCATCCGCGAGGCAGAGCTGATCTGCGCGGCGAAGGCGATCGGCCTCGACGAGGTCTCGATCCTCGACGGCTATGCCGACGGCGCGGTCTCCGACGAGTCCTTCGAGCGCCTGGTGACCGAGATCGCCGAATGGCTGGCCGACCGTCGTCCTGCCGCGGTCATCACCTTCGGCCCGCACGGCGTCACCGGGCATCCGGACCACATCGTCGTCGGCAACGCCACGCGCTGGGCGGTCGAGCGGCTCTCGGACACCGGGCAGGCACCGAACTCGGTCTACGTGATTTCGCCGGTCTTCGATCCCGGCGGAAACAAGTACGACCTCTCGCCTGAGGAGCAGGCCGCCACCCATCGGATCGACGTCACCGATGTCGCCGATCGCAAGCTGGCCGCGCTCGAATGCCACGCCAGCCAGACCGATCTGGCCGAGGTGATCGCAGCGCTGCGCGACGGCGATCGAGTCGGAGGCACCGATCCGCGAGGGCTACCAGCGGGTGCGACCACTCGTCCCCAGCCCGCATCCGGACTACGACGTGCGTCTGCTCTGACTCCCCGCGCTCGACGTGGGGCACATCCGATGCCGTGGGGGACTCGTGGCGGGTGGCCCTCGGAGACTCCCCTGCGCGTGAGGGGTACACTGGTTGCGATGGCAATTGATTCCGATCTCGCCAAGGTGGACGAGGTCATGACCGCGCTGTACGACATCCACGATCCGGAGATCGGGATGAGCATCGTCGACCTCGACCTCATCAAGGCCGTGGAGCTCGGCACCGATGGCGCCCCGACCGAGATCAAGATGGTGCTCACCACCCCGTTCTGCCCGTGGGCAGGCGAGCTGATCCAGACCGTGAAGACCAAGACCGAGGAGGTCGTCGGGCCACCGGTCAAGGTGACCCTGCTGGCCGACCGCTGGGAGCCGCCGCCGGGCCTGTTCTAGGCCCGTCGCGGTGCCGCGATATCGCCGCGTGCCGATCGCCCGGGCGGCGGCACCACGCGCGGCCGCTAGCATTGGCACCGATGCGCATCTACACCCGCAAGGGCGACACCGGCACGACCGGGCTCCTGTTCGGCGGCGAGCGGGTCAGCAAGGCCGACCTGCGGACCGATGCCTACGGCACCACCGATGAGGCCGTCTCCGCGCTGGGCCTGGCGCGGGCGTCGATCGGCTCCGCCACCGACCGTACCGAGGCCCGTCTGGCCGAGCTGATCCTCCGCGTCCAGCGCGAGCTCTTCGTCGTCGGCGCCGAGCTGGCGACCCACACCGATCGCCGCGACCGCCTGACCGATGGCGTCTCGCGTGTGACCGCCGAGATGGTGACCGCCCTGGAGGGGGAGATCGACTCACTCGAGGAGCTCGTCGAGCAGCCGACCGAGTTCGTCGTTCCGGGCGAGACGACGACCGGTGCCGCGCTCGACCTGGCGCGCACGACGGTCCGGCGCGCGGAGCGTCGGGCGGTCGCGCTCGCGGACGCCGGCGAGCTCCCCGACTCGCAGGTGCTGGCCTACCTGAACCGTCTGGCCGACCTGCTCTTCGTCGCAGCGCGTGCCGCGGACGGCGGCTTCCGGCCCGTGCGGGACTGAGCGTCCGCCAGGCGGCGGAGCCCACTGGTCCTCGATCCCGATGCTCACGACAAGGCATGCCGAACCGAGATTTGCCCAGGATCGAGGATGTGGAATCCGGAGCGATCACGGGTAGAATCGGCGGGATCGGTGGCGCGGACCTGCCGCGACCACGCATCACATGAAGCGCCGAGGAACCGACGAACGATGACGCTCACCGCCACCCGCCTGCAGATGTTCATCGACGGCGACTGGGCCGATGCCGCCTCCGGCGAGACGGTGGCGGTGATCAACCCGGCCACCGAGGAGGAGATCGCCCGGGTCCCGAAGGGCGACGCATCCGACGTCGATCGCGCGGTTGCCGCGGCGCGCACGGCCTTCGACACCTGGTCGCAGACGACGCCGCAGGATCGGTCAAAGGCGCTCTACTCCTTCGCCGATGCGATCGAGGCCGATGCCGAGACGCTGTCGGGCCTCGAGCAGGCCAACGTCGGCAAGCCGAAGGGCGTGGCCGACTTCGACGTCGAGTTCACGGTCGACAACGTGCGGTTCTTCGCGGGCGCGGCGCGCGTGGTCGAGGGCAAGGCGGCCGGCGAGTACGTCAATACCCACACGTCGATGATCCGGCGCGAGCCGGCCGGGGTTGTCGGGCAGGTGGCGCCCTGGAACTACCCGCTGATGATGGCGATCTGGAAGCTGTGCCCGGCGATCGCCGCCGGCTGCACCGTCGTCCTCAAGCCATCCTCGATGACGCCGCTGTCGGCGCTTCGCATCGCTGAGCTGGCGGCGGAGATCTTCCCCAAGGGTGTCCTCAACGTCGTGACCGGCCCGGGTGGCGTGGTCGGCGATCGGCTCATCCGCCACCCCGACGTCGACATGGTATCGCTGACCGGTGACACGGCCACCGGAAAGGAGATCGCGGCCGCCGCCGCGCAGACCGTCAAGCGCGTCCACCTCGAGCTCGGCGGCAAGGCGCCGGTCCTCGTCTTCGACGACGCCGACATGGACGCCCTTGCCGAGACGATCAAGCTGGCCGGCTACTTCAACTCCGGCCAGGACTGCACGGCCGCCACGCGAATCATCGTGATGGGCGACGGCTACGACCGCGCCCTGTCGGCCCTGGTCCCGGCCGTCGAGTCGATCAAGGTCGGCGACCCCGCATCGGACCCCGAGCTCGACATGGGACCGATGGTCAGCAAGGCCCAGCAGGAGCGCGTCGCCGGCTTCGTCGATCGCGCTCGCGGCTACGGCGCCGAGATCGCGGCCGGCGGCGAGACGTTCGGCGAACGCGGCTACTTCTATCGGCCCTCGCTGGTCACCGGTGTGGCCCAGGACGCCGAGATCGTCCAATCCGAGGTCTTCGGCCCGGTCGTCACCGTCCAGCGCTTCGCCGACGAGGAGGAGGGCATCAGCTGGGCCAACGGCGTGCCGTACGGGCTGGCGGCATCGGTCTGGACGAAGGACGTGAAGCGCGCGCTGCGCGCGGCCAAGGCCCTGCGCTACGGCACGGTCTGGATCAACGACCACCTCACGATCGTGTCCGAGATGCCCCACGGCGGCTTCGGCCAGTCCGGCTACGGCAAGGACATGAGCAGCTATTCGATCGAGGACTACACGATCGTCAAGCACGTGATGGCAAAGATCGCCGACTGACTCCTGGCTCCGCGAGTGGGCGGGAGTGTCAGCCGGCGTTCCGCTTCAGGCGGCGCCGGCGACGGCCACGTTCCGCGGCCAGGTCGTCGAGCAGGCCGAACAGCTCGAGCGGGGAGGGTCGGAGCGCCGGGTCGCGCTGAAGGCAACGCATCACCACGTCGGCGACCCGCGGCGAGGCCCTCGGCGGCATCGGTGACGGCTCGTGGATCAGCTGTGGCCATCGCTCGACATCGGTCCCACCCCGGTGTCCCTTCGGGAAGGGGAGGGTCTTGCTTCCGGCCTGGTACAACGTGACGCCGATGCCCCACACGTCGGCCGCCGGACCGATGGTGGCCAGGGCCGTGCGGTCCGACTGCTCGGGTGCCATGTACGCATCGGTCCCGAGCGGGCTCCGGATCGACGCCACCTCCTCGAAGCGCCGGGCCATGCTCATGTCGATGAGCCGCGGCACCGGGCCCATGATGATGTTCCGCGGGTTGACGTCGAGGTGGAGCAGCCCGCGACCGTGGAGGTGATGGACCGCCGCCGCGAGCTGCCGTCCGAGCGGATAGAGCTGCTCCTCGGACAGGATCCCGTGACGGTGGATGAGGGTCGACAGCCGCGGGCCGTCGAGGAACTCCAGCTCGATGAACGGCTTCGGGCCGTCGGTGTCCTCGGCCAGCAGGCGGAGGAAGTACGGATGGTCGATGTGCCGCAGCAGCGCGCCCTCGCGCTTGATCGTCCCACGGGCGGCCGCGTCGTCGACCTGGTCGGGGCGGAGGATCTTCACCACCGTCGGAGCCAGCAGCTCGTCGTTCCAGGTGAGGAATGCCTGGTAACGCTCGCCTCCGCCGAGGAGCTCCTGGACCGTCCTGCCCGGGACCAGCTCATCGCCGGCGCTCAGCTCCCAGTCCACCGGTCGAATCCTAACGCGCGAAGGGGCCCCGCCTGCGCGGAGCCCCTTCGGGGGCACGTCTGCGGGTGGTCGGTTACCGATCGAGTCGGCCGCAGTCCGTGTCCGGTCACCCCGGCAGCTGGGTGACAAGTCAGTCGCCCGCCTCTCTCCCCGGAGGCGAGCGACCGTGCGGCGACCCTACGACGAAGGTCCCGGTCGGTACAAGTACCCCCGAAACGCCACGCATGCAGTCGGGTTTGGACCGGTGCGGTGAGAGTGGGTCGTTCGTACCAGACAGCGTTGACGCGGCGCACCGGGGTCCCGATGGACCGATCCGGGCGCGCCATCACCGGCCGCTCTCGACGGCCTGCTACGATCGCCGCGATGAGCGAGACGCCCGCCCCGCCCGCACCCGCCGTGCCCGATCGCCCGCCCGCCGGTCGCACCGAGCCGCTCGACCCGGCCGAGGCCGATCGTCTGTTCCGGCGCGGCATCGCGCTCTTCAATGGCGTGCGCTACTGGCATGCCCACGAAGCGTGGGAGACGATGTGGCGCGCCGCGCCGGACGATGAGCGCGACTTCTACCAGGGCCTGATCCAGGTCGCGGCGGGGCTGCTGCACCTCCAGCGCCGCAACCTGCGCGGCGCGCGCAACAAGCTGGCCGAGGGCCTCGAGAAGCTCGAGCCATATCAGCCCGCTCACCAGGGCGTCTTCGTCAACGAGCTCATCGGTGAGGCACGGCGGATCCTCGACGACCTTGAGGGCGGCTTCCTGCCCTACCTCATCCCGCCGATCATCCGCCTCACCGACGCCGAGAGCCCCGACTTCAGCCGATGAGCGAGGAGCGCATCGAGCGCGACTCGATGGGAGAGGTGCGCGTGCCGGCCGACGCGAGATGGGGCGCCCAGACCCAGCGTGCCGTCGAGAACTTCCCGATCTCCGGGCTTCGGCTCGAGCGCGCGCAGATCGAGGCACTGGCCCGGATCAAGGCAGCGGTCGCATCGGTCAAGCGCGAGCTGGGCATGCAGGAGGCCGAGGTCGCCGACGCCATCGTCGCGGCCGCGGAGGAGGTCGCGCGCGGCGACCACGACGCGCAGTTCCCGATCGACGTCTTCCAGACCGGCTCGGGCACGAGCAGCAACATGAACGTCAACGAGGTGCTCGCCAGCCTCGCCGGTGAGCGACTCGGCCGGCCGGTCCATCCCAACGACGACGTCAACCACCCGATGTCATCGAACGACCTGTTCCCGGCTTCCATCCATGTCGCCGCCACTGCCGGCGTGCTGCGCGACCTCGTGCCATCGCTCGAGCACCTTGCGGCCGCCCTCGAGGCGAAGGCCGACGCCTTCGCCGACGTCGTGAAGGCCGGGCGCACCCATCTCATGGACGCCACGCCGGTGACCCTGGGGCAGGAGTTCGGCGGGTATGCGGCACAGGTGCGGATGGGGGTCGAGCGGCTGCATGCGACGCTGCCGCGCGTCGCCGAGCTGCCGCTGGGCGGGACCGCGGTCGGGACGGGCATCAACGCGCCGCCGGGCTTCGGTGGCCGGGTCATCGCCGAGGTCACCACGACCACCGGGCTGCCGCTCACCGAGGCCCGCGACCACTTCGAGGCGCAGGGGGCCCGTGACGCGCTCGTCGAGCTGTCGGGCCAGCTGCGCACGATCGCGGTGAGCCTCACGAAGGTCGCAAACGACCTGCGCTGGATGGGCTCTGGTCCGCGCGCCGGCCTGGGCGAGATCAACCTGCCCGACCTCCAGCCGGGCAGCAGCATCATGCCGGGCAAGGTCAATCCGGTGATCCCCGAGGCCACCCTCATGGTGTGCGCGCAGGTCGTCGGCAACGACGCGGCGATCGCCTGGGCGGGCGCGTCGGGGAGCTTCGAGCTCAACGTCATGCTGCCGCTCATCGGCCGCAACCTGCTCGAGTCCATCCGGCTGCTGTCATCGGTCACGCGTCTGCTGGCGGACCGATGCGTGAGCGGCATCACCGCCAACGTCGAGCGGCTGCGCGAGTACGCCGAGGGCTCCCCGGCCATCGTCACGCCGCTGAACCGATACCTCGGCTACGAGGAGGCGGCGAGCATCGCGAAGCAGGCACTCGCCGAGCGTCGATCGATCCGCGAGGTGGTCGTCGAGCGCGGCCACGTCCGCGACGGGCGCCTCACCGAGGCACAGCTCGACGAGGCACTGGACGTCACGCGCATGACGCGCCCGTGACGACTTAGCGCAGCTCCCGCACGGGCGGCAGGAATGCGTACCGGATCTCGGCGTGGCCATCCGCCGTCTCGCCCTCGGCATAGAGCCAGACGAGCAGGTCCCAGGCGATATGCGGACGGAGCACGTTGGCATCCTCGGCGGCGGTGTAGCGCTCGATGACGCGCGGCCGGTCCTCGAGCAGGTCGTAGACGACGAACTGGAAGGCGTCCGCCGCCGACCAGGCCACGAAACGGCTCCCGGCCGACGGGGTATCGACGTAGTCGACCGGGGCCGTGTCGAGCCGCCTCGGCCCCGGGCCGCCGAGGTCATGACGCCACATCAGGCCCCAGTTGAACATGCTGAAGCCGGGATCCGCCTCCTTCCAGATCACGGTGTCCTCGACCAGGATCGGCATCGTGGCGAGATCCGAATGGTCGAGGCGCACGGGCTCCGCTTCGGGAGCTCCGAGGTCCAGGAGGTAGACGTGACGCTGGTCGGTTGAGCGATCGGGCGAGTAGACGACTTCGCTGAACGCGACGCGTGCCCCGTACAGGGACGGGAACCACAGCTCCCGCTCTGCCGCGGGTCGCTCGAGCAGCAGCATCGGTTCCCAGCCTGGAGCGCGTGCCAGCAGCATCTGCGAGACGGGGCCATCGGGGCCCATGTCGAACGCGGTCCAGACGATCGTCTGCTCCTGGACGCTGAAGCTCGGGACCAGGCTCGAGACCTCCTCGTTGCCGGGGTGGGTGTCGAGAAGGATGGCCTCCTCCTCGTGGCGGGGGATCAGCCACAGGTCCCAGGCCCGCGACCCGTCGAGCGGGATGTCGACGAACGCGAACAGGCCGAGGTCCCCGCCGAGCTTCACGATCGAGTGGTCGCGGGCCGGGTTGCGCCACAGCAGCTCCGGCGCCTCGTCCGTCCCGGCCTCGACGCGCCACAGGTCCGGCGCGGCGTCCGGCGCGGCGTCCTCGGCCAGGCCGGACGAGAAGAGGATCGAGGTGCCGTCGCTGGCGAACTCGAGGATCGTGTCGGTGAGCTCGGGATCCAGCCGCCCGACCTCGATCTCGTCGGCGAGGCCAGGGGTGCCCGTCGGGGATCGGCTCGGTTCGGTCGTCGCGCTGGGGAGCGCCGGAATCGCGAGCGATGGAGGGGGTGGAGTGCTCGGAGTCGGGGTGGCGGGCGTGCAGCCCGCCACCCAGGAGACGCTCGCCGCAACCAACAGCGCCGGCCAGCGTCCGGTGGCCCTCACCACACGAATCGCCCGGTGTGATCGACGATCATGCCGGCGACGTGCCGCACGGGATCCCAGAAGCGGCCGGTCGATCCGCCCTCGTCCTCCGACGAGTCGGCGTAGTAGATCCGGGCGAAGTTCGTCCCGTCGTAGAGGCCCCTCCAGCCGTAGGCCGCGATCCAGTGGCCCGGCGAATTGACCGGATTCGGCCAGCTGCTGAGATGGAAGCGGCCGTTGCGCTCATGCGGCAGGACCGGGATCGCCAGCGCCATCCTGCTGCCGGAGACGTTGGCGCGGACGTAGGTGTGGAGCTGATCGCCGAACTTCCCGTCACCGTCGAGGTCCTTGAGATTGGTGACGACCCAGTCCCAGTTGGCCGGGCGACGGGGCGCGCGTGCCGTCGCGACCTCGAGCCCGTCCTCCATCGTGTGGGCGCTGGTGCCGCCGTTCGCATCGGTCTGCATCCAGCCCGCGATCTGGCCCTGCGTGTACTTGTTGGCGTTGAGTGGGACCGCCCACGTGTAGTTGGCGATCACCTGGCCGACCGCCGGCCCGCAGTAGTGCCCGCGGGTCTGGTCCCGCGCCGCAACCCCGAGGAAGTCCGAGGGGACGTCGCACGCGGCGTTGGGCGCGACGGCGCCGAGGTCATTGCTCCTGGAGGTGGTGTCGTCCCGCGGCGCGGCATCCGGCGTGGCGCATTCGAGGGTCACACGGCCGAACGTCATCGCGGCGGGAGAGGCGAGGTACGCCATGGCGGCGGCGACCTTGCGATCTGACGCGGCCTGCTCCACTGGAGTGAGCGGTTGCTCCCTGGTGGGCGGGCGGGTCGGCCTCGCGGCCGATACCGGCGTGACGCCGGCGGTGAGGATCAGCACCGCGCCGAGCATGGCCAGCGCGATCCGTCTCGAGGACATCGGGGCAGCCTCCTGTTCTTCGGAGGCGAGCCGGCGATCGGATGTCTGGCGACCATCTTGACGCCCAGTATCTTTGCGGCCGCTTACCAGCGGCTTACCGCGGTCCGCGGACGCAGCACGGACCGACGCCGGCCCGTTTCCGGACCGGCGTCGGCGTCGAGCCGTCATGACGGGGTGCCACTACTTCAGCCCCGTATTCGTTGGTTTACAGGAACCCGCCACGACGGTTCTTCAATTGTGGCCTGATCATGCCGAACCGATGCCGGTGTGACCAAGGGGCGAATGTCCCGCTCGCCCCGGGAATCCCGACTGGCGCGCTCGATGCCGAACCGATACGCTCGCTGCGCCCACTGATCCCACCCCTCCGGAGAGTGATCCGTCGTGACGAAGACCTTCAACAACCTGATCGGCGCCGACTGGAAGCCTGCCGGATCGGGTGCCACCTTCACCAGCGTGAGCCCGGCGAACCGCGACGACGTCGTCGGCGAGTTCGCGGCGTCAGGGCCGGCAGACGTCGACGCCGCGGTCGCGGCGGCCACGTCCGCGTTTCCGGCGTGGAGCGCGATGCCGGCGCCGAAGCGCGGCGAGATCCTGTTCCGCATCGCGCGGCTCCTCGCCGAGCACAAGGAGGAGCTCAGCCGGCTCATGACGCGGGAGATGGGCAAGGTCCTGCCCGAGGCCCGCGGCGACGTCCAGGAAGCGATCGACGTCGCCTACTACATGGCCGGCGAGGGCCGGCGGCTGTTCGGCCAGACGGTGCCGTCGGAGATGCCCGACAAGTTCGCCATGGCCATCCGCCGGCCGATCGGCGTGGCCGGGATCATCACGCCGTGGAACTTCCCGGTCGCGATCCCGGCCTGGAAGCTGTTCCCGGCGCTCATCTGCGGGAACACCGCCGTCATCAAGCCCGCCTCCGACACGCCGGCGTGCCTCGTCCGATTCGTCGAGCTTCTCCTCGAGGGCGGGCTGCCCGAGGGCGTCGTCAATGTCGTCACCGGCTCCGGTGGACAGGTCGGTAACCCGCTCGTCGACCATCCCGACGTGCGCTTGATCAGCTTCACCGGCCACACCGATACCGGCGTCGAGATCAGCACCCGCGCGGCGAAGACGCTGAAACGGGTCAGCCTCGAGCTTGGCGGGAAGAACCCGATCGTGATCTGGGAGGACGCCGACCTCGACCTCGCGCTCGACAGCGTCGTGTGGTCCGCCTTCGGCACGTCCGGCCAGCGCTGCACGGCGGCGTCGCGGTTGGTGGTGCATCGGTCCATCCACGACGACTTCGTCCACCGGCTCCAGCAGCGCGTGGCGAAGCTGGTTCTCGGGGACGGTCTCGACGAAACGACCGATGTCGGCCCGGTGATCAACGAGACCGCGGTCGAGCGGATCGCGAGCTATGCCGCCATCGGCCGCGACGAGGCGGACCTTGTCATCGGGGGCGAGCCGGCGCGCGACGGCGACCTGGCAAAGGGCTCCTTCTTCGAGCCGACGATCTTCGCCGAGGTGAAGGCCGACGCGCGCATCGCACAGGAGGAGATCTTCGGCCCGGTCACCTCGGTCATCCCCGTCGACACCTGGGACGAGGCGGTGCGCGTGGTCAACGGGGTGAAGTACGGCCTGTCGAGCTCGCTGTTCACGAATGACATCGGCCTCGCCTTCCGGTCCATCCGCGACTTCGACACCGGCCTGGGGTATGTGAACCACGGCACGATCGGCGCGGAGGCGCACCTGCCGTTCGGCGGCACGAAAGCGACCGGCAACGGTCATCGCGAGGTCGGGCAGGCCGCGCTCGACTTCTTCAGCGAGTGGAAGAGCGTCTACATCGACTACTCCGGAAAGCTGCAGCGCGCGCAGATCGACACGACCTTCATCGACGAGTAGCTGCCCCATCGGCTCGCGTATCTACAATATACGCGAGCGCCCGCCACCGCTTGTCCCCACGCCCGTGCGGTGGCAGGATGCCCGCGCGATGCAGCTGCCGGTCTTTCCGCTCCACACCGTGCTCTTCCCGCACCTGCCGCTCCCGCTGCACATTTTCGAGGAGCGCTACCGGGCCATGGCCACCGACATGATGGTGGACGGGTCGCCGTACGCGGGACGGTTCGTGGTGAGCATGATCACCGAGGGCTCCGAGGTCGGCGCCGACGCCGCCATCCACGACATCGGCACGATCTGCGAGGTGCGCAGCGCGGAGCAGTTCGCCGACGGACGCTGGATGCTCGTCGGGGTCGGCGTGGCCCGCGCGCGGATCGTCCCCGTGGACGGGCGTCAGCGCGCCGTACCGCCTCGTCGAGGCCACCGAGCTCGGCGATCCGACCGGCGACGGTGCGTTCGGGCTCATGCCATCGGCGCAGGAGGCGCTCGACGCCTATCTCGCGACGGTGAAACGTTTCGTGGTGCGAGCGGCGTCTGTTGGCCGCACCGAACCGCTGGAGCCCACCGACGTGGCCGCATCGCTCGATCGCATGCTCAAGCCGATCCAACTGCCGGACGACCCGGTCGCCGCGAGCTACGCAATCGGCGGCCTGCTCCAGATCGAGCTGTCACGCAAGCAGCACCTGCTCGAGATCCCCGACGCGGCCAGCCGCCTCCGCGCCGAGCTCCACCTCCTCCAGCGCGAGGCACGCCTCCTGGACGACGGTGCCATGCCGCCGGTGCAACCGTCGGACATCGGCTACCACCCCAACTGAGACCGATGCGCCCCGCTCGCCTCCCGGGCGTCCTTGCGCTGCTGCTCGCCGTCTCCGCGTGCTCGAGCCCGGCCGCGCCGCCCGGATCGACGCCGACGATCGGCCTGCCCGGCGGCGGGACCATCTCGCCGGCTCCGTCGGCGTCCGTCGACCCGAGCGTCGCTCCGTCGCCGAGCTCCTCCCCGACGACCTCACCGGTGGACGGCACGACGTACACCGTGGCTCCCGGCGACACGCTGTCGCGGATCGCCCGGGCCTATGGCACCACCACCGCGCAGCTCCAGGCCTGGAACGGCGATGCGTACCCGTCGCTCGTGACGAACCCGAGCGTGATCGAGCCCGGCTGGGTTCTGATCGTGAGCGGCGATCCCGGCGTGACCCCGTTGCCGGCCCCGGCGACGCCACCGCCATCGGGCTCGGGCTGCAAGGCCAACAACCGGGTGGCGGCCGGATCGGCGCAGACCTTCAGCACGATCCCGGGCGCCGGCGCTGGCGTGGCCCTCACGTTCGATATGGGCGGACGCATGGACCCGGCCGTCGACATCATGAACTTCCTCGTCGAGCACGAGGTGTGCGCCACGATCTTCGCCACCGGAGTGATGAGTGAGACCGATCAGGGCGAGGAGGTGATGGCGATCATCCGGGCCAACCCGCAACTCTTCGAGATCGCCAACCACACGATGTACCACTGCGACCTCGTCCGCGGCGGTGGCGGCTCGCCGACCACCGCGCCGTGCACGGGGTCGTTCGACGCCAACCGCATCCGCCAGGAGATGACCGATGCCGAGGCGATCCTCCGAGACGGCACCGGCCAGAGCCCGGTGCCGTACTGGCGCCCACCGTATGGATCGGTCAACCAGGCGGTCATCGACGCGGTCGCCTCGGCCGGCTACACGAAGACGTTCCTGTGGGACATCGACACCGTCGACTGGAAGCCGATCAGCCAGGGCGGGCCGACCGCCGCGCAGATCGCGGCCAAGGTCATCGGCAACTCGGTGAACGGGTCGAACGTGCTGTTCCACCTGGGCGGCTACGAGACCCTCGACGCGCTCCGGCTCATCGTGCCCGGCCTGCGCGACCGTGGCTTCACGCTCACCAGCCTCTCCGACCTGCTGAACTAGCCGATCGGGATCGCGGTTCCGGTCAGGGGGCGCGAAGCCGGTGAGCAGAGGTAGACGATCAGGTTGCCGAGCTCGCGCGGGTCGACCCACGCGTCGCGCTTGGCGTCCGGCATCGACGTCCGGTTCGCCTCCGTGTCGATGGTGCCGGGCAGGACGCAGTTCACGCGCACGCCCGCGGCCTTCAGCCCGGCCGCCAGCGACAACGACCACGTGGCGACCGCCGCCTTGGCCGCCGCGTACGGGCCGGCGTTGCGACCGGGCTTCAGCGCGGTCTGGGCGCCGATCGTGACGATCGCCCCGGCCTCCGACTGCCGCAGCTCGGGCAGCGCGGCCAGCACCGATTCGACCGTCGGTCGCAGGCTCATCGCGATCTGCTTGTCGAAGTCGCCCCAGCTCAGCTCCTCGAGCTTCGCGCTGGAATAGCCGCCGGCAAGGCAGACGAGCGCATCGAGGCCGCCGAGCGCGGCAACCGCGTCGGCGACCATCCGCTGCGCAGCCTCCGCATCTCGCAGGTCCGCCCGCACCCAGGTCACGCCCGCCTGCTCGACGGGTGCGGTGCTTCGCCTGACCGCGGCCACCTGCCAGCCGGCGTCGAGGAATGCGTCGATCACGCCGCCGCCGGCGCCGCCCGTGGCGCCGGTGATCAGGACGCGGCCGGCATCGGCCATGGCGCTCGGGCTACTTCGCCGCTGCGAGGCACTCGCCGAAGATCCGGACGGCGGTGTCGACGGCCTCCGCGTCGACGATCAGCGGCGGGCTGAAGCGCAGCGAGGACTCGCCGCACTCGAGGGTCAGCAGGCCGCGCTGGAAGGCTGCCTCCTGGACCGCCTCAGCGGCCTCGTGGGTGGTGAACTCGACGCCGAGCATGAGGCCGGCACCGCGGATGTCGACGACCGCATCGGTCTGGCTTGCGACTTCCTCGAGACCGATGCGCAGGCGCTCGCCCATGGCGCGGGCGGTGGCCAGGCCCTCGGCCTCGATCACGTCGATCGTGGCCAGCGCGGCGGCGGCGCAGACGGGATTGCCGGCGAAGGTCGAGCCGTGAGCGCCCGGCGGCCAGGTCCACAGCGAATCGCGGCCGACGAAGGCGCCGATCGGCATGCCACTGGCGATGCCCTTGGCGACGGTGATGATGTCGGGCTCGACGCCGGACTCCTCGATCGCCCACCAGCGGCCGGTGCGTCCCATGCCCGACTGGATCTCGTCCGCGATCAGCACGATGCCGTGCTCGTCGCACAGCTCACGAAGGCCGCGAAGGAACTGCGGCGGGGCGGGGAAGTAGCCGCCCTCGCCCTGGATGGGCTCGACGACGATCGCGGCCACGTCCTTCGGCGAGATCTGGCGGCCGAAGATCGTCTGCTTGAGGTAGCGCAGCTCGGCGGAACCGTCGCCGCCGGTCTGTTCGCGCCACGCGCGGACGCGCGGGAACGGCGCGTGGTGGACCATCGGGATGAGCGGGCCGAAGCCGGCTCGCTGCTTGATCTTCGAATTCGTCAGGGACAGCGACCCCATCGTGCGGCCGTGGAAGCCGCCCTCGAAGGCGATGATCCCGGGCCGATGCGTGTGGTATCGGGCCAGCTTGATGGCCCCCTCGACCGCCTCGGTGCCCGAGTTGGTGAGGAAGACGCGCGCCTTCTCCTTGAACGGGGCGATCGCTGCCAGGCGTTCCATCAGCTCGAGGTAGCGCGGCTCGTAGAAGTCGGTCGCGGCGATGTGGATGAGGCGGTCCGCCTGCTCCTTGATCGCAGCGGTCACCTTTGGGTGCGCGTGGCCGGTCGAGCAGACGGCGATGCCGGCGGCGAAGTCGAGGAAGCGGTTGCCGTCGACATCGGTCACGACCATCCCGGCTCCGGACTCCGCGACCAGCGGATACGCGCGGGTCAGCGATGGGCTGGCAACGGCCTCGTCGCGCGCGATGATCGCCCGGGCCTTCGGTCCGGGCAGCTCGGTGATGATGTGCGGGGCGATCGGTTCCGGGGCAGCCGCAGCTGAGGACGTGGCTTCCATGGTCGTCATGAGGTGGTGCACTCCGTGAACGGAGCGGCGCGTCCTGCCCGCGCACCTTGGCTAGACCGGGGCATCCTAACAGGGGCGTGGATTGTGGACGAGGTGCCGACCGGCGCCGCAACGCTGTCAGCCGATATAGCACTACTGATATATCCCACGACGGCCGCGGCGTGCTCCCGGCGAGCGGCGAGGCAGCGCTACCCGGCCGTGATCACGTCACCGATCAGGCCAGGCCCGGCGTAAACCATGCCGGTCCAAAGCTGGACGAGGTCGGCACCGGCCGCGAAGTCCGCTCTGGCGGCATGTGCCGAATCCACGCCGCCTGAAGCGACGATCGCCAGGCGATCCCCCGCGATGCGCCGCGCCTCGCTCGTGGCGGCAAGCGCACGCTCCCGAAGCGGCGCGCCCGAGAGCCCGCCCGCCTGGCCGGCCAGGGGGGAGCGCTGGCCGATCCGCACCGTGGTCGTGTTGCTGAGGATCACGCCGTCGGCGGCTCCGGGAAGGGCCCGGAGGATGTCCGCGCGCGCGTTGTGGGTGAGGTCCGGCGACAGCTTGACGACGAGCGGGAGCGACGGAGCCGCCTCGCGGACGAGAGCGAGCAGCTCGAGCAGGCGCTGCGGGTCCTCGAGGTCGCGGAGGCCCGGCGTGTTCGGGCTGCTGACGTTGATCGCCAGGTAGTCGGCCACCGAAGCGACCGCGCGGGCGGCAGCGGGGTAGTCGGAGACGTCGCCGTCGCGGTTGCGACCGATGTTGACGCCGATGACGAAGCCGTCCGGCAGCTTCGGGCGGGCGGCGGCGATGCGCGTCCGCAAGCGCATCGGCCCCGGCGTTGTTGAAGCCCATGCGGTTGATGAGCGCCGCATCCTTCGGGAGCCGGAAGAGGCGCGGCCGAGGGTTGCCGGCCTGCGGCCGAGGGGTGACCGTCCCGAGCTCGACGAAGCCGAAGCCGAGCGCCGCCCAGCCCGCGATCGCCACCCCGTCCTTGTCGAATCCGGCTCCCAGGCCGACCCGGTTGCGGAAGCGAAGGCCCATCAGCTCGACCGGCGCGGCCGCAGGGTCACCGGCGCCTGAAGCAAGGGGCGCAACAAACCGGCCGAACGAGGATCCGAGGAGGCTCAGCGTGACATGGTGGATCCGCTCGGCATCGGTCAGGAAGAGGAGCGGGCGTGCGGCGCGATAGGCCGCGAGGCGCCAGCTCGGCATCGGTCGGTCAGTCGTCGTGAGCGCGAGGGAAGGCCATCTCCTCCGGATAGACCGGCGGCAGCGGCTCGGACTCCGTGTCCCCGTTTGCGGGGTCCTTCGATGCGGGGCGAGCGGGGTCCGGGTTCATGAACTCGTGCCAGACCTCGGTGCCGGCCGCCGGCGGGAGGTCCAGCTCCTTGATCGCGACGATCCCCTCGAAGCGGATCGCGCCGGGCTGGCCGTCATCGGTCTCGAACTCGTCCTCGTACTCCGGTGCCATCTCGACCGCGCGGCCGAGGGCGGCCTCCTCGTCGTCGCCGTCGACGAGCACGACACGGTCCTCGACCATCGTCGCCGACTCCGGCTCGCCCGCCAGATAGGCGTAGCGCAGCTGGACTGCGTACCAGCCGGAGGGCAGGACCTCGACGTCGTCCGGGAGGGTCGTGCGGGTCGTCATCGATCGGCCCTCCTCAGCTTCCGACGACGGTCTGCGACTGCTCGCGCAGGAACTGCTGGACGTAATACGGGCCGAGGCCGCCCTTGCCGGACGAGCCCGATCCCTTCCAGCCGCCGAAGCTCTGGATGCCCGGCCACGCGCCGGTCGTGGCGCCGGCGCGGCGGTTCACGTACACGACGCCCGCCTGGATCGTGTCGAGGAAGCGCTGCACCTCGGCGGGGTCGCGGCTGAAGATGCCGGCGGTCAGCCCGTACTCGGTGTCGTTGGCTTCGTGGAGCGCCTCGTCCAGCGAGTCGACCTCGCCGACGACGAGGAACGGGACGAACAGCTCGTCGCGGTAGAGCCGATGCTCGAGCGGCAGGCCGGTGACGACGGTCGGGGTCGGGAAGAAGCCGCGGCTGTCGTCGGCCTCGCCGCCGATCTCGACCGTGCCCCCGTCGGCCTTCGCCTCGGAGACCGCCTGGGTGAACTTCGCCAGCGCCCGCTCGTTGATGACGGGGCCCATGAACGTCCCGCGCTCGGTCGGGTCGCCGACGCTGATGCCGCGCGCCTTCTCGACCAGACGATCGACGAACTCCCGCGCGACGGGCTTCTCCACGTAGACCCGCGAGTTCGCGCTGCACTTCTGGCCGTCGAAGCCGAAGGCCGAGCGCATGACGCCCTCGGCGGCCTCGTCGAGATCCGCGCTGGCGGTCACGATCGCCGGGTTCTTGCCGCCCATCTCGGTGAGGATCGGCCGCGGATAGTCCTTCGTGAAGGACCGATACAGCCGCATCCCGACCTCGTAGCTGCCGGTGAAGACGAGGCCGTCGATGCCGGGGTTGTCCTCCAGCTCGGCGCCGACCGTCTCGCCGGGCCCGGTGACGACGTTGAAGACGCCGTCGGGCAGGCCCGCGTCGCGGAGCACCTCGCCGAACTTCCAGCCGAGCAGCGGCGCGTCCGACGAGGGTTTGAGGACGACGGTGTTGCCCGCGATCATCGCGCCGCCGGCGGGGCCGCCGGCGAGCGCCATCGGGAAGTTGAAGGGGCTGATCACGCCGAACACGCCGTACGGGCGCAGGACCGATCGCGTCTTCTCGGCCGATGACAGCGAGCCGAGGGGCTTGACGAAGCCGTCGGCCTTCTCGAACTCGTCGCTGTAGTAGCGCAGCAGGTCCGCGGTCTCCTCGACGTCGCCGAGCGCCTCGAGCCGGTTCTTGCCGACCTCGAGGCTCATGAGCGCCGCGTAGTCGAACTGGCGCTCGCTGATGAGCTCGGCCGCGCGGCGCAGGATGCCGAGCCGGTCGCGCCACGGCGTGTTGCGCCAGGCCGGGTAGGCGGCGCGGGCCGCGGCGATCGCGTCACGAACGTCCTGGCGCGAGCCCTTCGGGAAGCGAGCGACGACGATGCCGCGATCGATCGGCGAGCGGTCCTCGAAGGTCTCGCCGGCGAGGCGCTCCTCGCCCCCGATGATCATCGGGTAGGTCTTGCCGAGGTCGGCCCGGGCGCGCTCGAGGGCGGCGTCGAAGGCCGACTGGAGCTCCTCGTTGTCGGCGGAGAGCGTGGCGTAGGTGATCTTCATGCGCGGCGTGGTGGCCATCGGTGCGTCGTACGCCTCCTGCGCTGCGGAGTGGGTTCGCGGGCCGTGCGGGCCCGACAGCGGAGATCTGAGTGCGGACGGCCATTATCGCATCGGTCCATCCGGCCCCGGACAACGCCGAAGGCCAGGCTCCGGGGGGAGAAGAGCCTGGCCTTCGGACGCATCGATGATATCCGCGCCGAACAGCGACCGCAAGGCTGTTGATGCACGGATTTCGTCACGAGCGGTGGGAGGTGTCACCGATTCTCAGTCGCCGGCCCCTTTCGGCCCCCGGTGGAAGAGGCCGAGGTTCAGCCGCAGCGACGCGCGATGCGGTGCCATGAGGTACGCCCGACCGCGGTCGCCGTAGAGGCGTGGCAGGAGGTCGTGCGCGAGCTCGGGGTCGCTGAGGTCGACCCGGGCGTGGACGACCTTGATCTTGAACCCGTTGCGCAGCCACCACCCGGTCCTGCGCTGCGTTGCCGCGACCGACGCGGCGACGACCTCGGGCTCGAGCAACTGGGCGACGTCGTCGCGGCCGTAGTAGCCGATGGCGATGAGGCGCCCGCCGGGCCGCAGCACGCGCAGCGCCTCCTCGATGGCGGGCAGCGACGAGTCGTCGGGGCTGAAGCCGGCGGTGAGGACGACGTCGACCGCCCCGTCGCGCAGCGGCAGGGAGGTCGGGCCGCCCTCAACGATCCGGATGTTCGGCTGGTGCGCGTCGGCCGCGCGCCGCCGAGCCTCGGCGAGGAGGTCGGGATCGGTCTCGATGCCGTAGGTCCGTCCCGTGCGCCGGGCCAGCAGCATCGGGTAGTGCCCGATCCCGGTGCCGACGTCGGCGATCCGCTTGCCGCTGAGCGGGATGATCCGCTCGAGCGCGTCGAGGACCTTGCGTTCGGGGTCGATCGCCGCCTCCACGCGGGCATGAAGGAGGGGGTCGGCATCGGTCCACGGCGGCAGGATGGCCGGCATCAGGGCACCCGGACCCGGAGCTCGACCGGCTCGCCGTCGGGGTCGGTGAGGATGTCGTTGTCGCTCAGCACCTGGAGGTCGAAGGCGACGGGGCCGTCGGCGCGGCGCACGACGTCCACCGGGATGGTGAGGGTCGCGCCGGCGAACAACGGCCCCCAACCGAGCGAGATCGTCCCGGCCGGCTCGCCCTCCTCGCCGGGCCCGAGCACCCACTTCGTCCACTCCTGAACGAGGGGCGGGCCGCCCTCCGCGATGCGCTGCTCGGATGGCTCGAAGGGCCGCAGGTGGAGCGTGCGGCTCAGCCCGCGCGGCCAGCGCAGGACGAGCTCCTCGACCATCTCGTCGGACTGGCTGGTGACGGTGACGACGATCTGGCCGCCATCGGCGCTGACCTGCGGATCGACGCTCACCACGACGACGCGATCGTCGGTCTCGTCGGGAAGGTCCAGGCTGAGCGCCGGCTCGAGCGTGGCGGTCGGGGTCGGCTCGGCGGTGTCGCTGGGCGCCTCGGTGAGCGCCGGGGACGGCGAGGGGCTCGGCTCGGCGGTCGGCGACGAAGACGGCGAGGGCGTGGGCGCGAGGATGCAGCCGTTGAGGATGAGCAGCGCCGGGGCGATGATCAGCGCCGCAGGCCGTCGTCTCATGCCTCGCCCGCCGAGAGCTCGGGGAGGCGGTTGCGGATGGCGTACGCCGCCGCCTGCGACCGGCTCTCGAGCGCCAGCTTGGCGAGGATGTTGGAGACATAGTTGCGGACGGTCTTCTCCGCGAGGCCCATGCGATCGGCGATCTGCCGGTTCGATGCCCCGTCGGCGATGTGCGCCAGCACGCGGCGCTCCTGCTCGGTGAGGTCGGCGAAGGCGCCAGCCTCCTCCAGGCGGCCCGCGTTGCGGATGCGCTCGAGGACCTGGCGCGTGACCGCCGGGTCGAGCAGCGAGCCGCCCGTGGCCACGGTGCGAACGGCGTCCACGAGCTCGCGTGAGCCGATGCGCTTCAGCACGTAGCCCGAGGCGCCCGCCTCGATGGCGTCGAAGAGGGCATCGGCATCGGCGTGGCTGGTGAGCATGATCACCGGGGTGCCGGGACGAGCGGCGGTGATGGCTCGGCAGGCGTCGATCCCCGAGCCGCCGGGCATGCGGATGTCCATGACGACCACGTCGGGCCGGTGCACGTCGGCAAGCCGGACCGCCTCGTCGCCGGTCGCCGCCTGGGCCACGACCTCGAAGCCATCCTGCGCCGCGAGCATGGCGGCAAGGCCGATGCGGACCACTTCGTGGTCGTCGGCGATGAGAATGCGGATGGTCGCCGCCGGGGCGACGGTCTGGTTCGAATCGGTCATACGCTTCAGGTCGGCCGCCGCGTCGTGGCCACCGGCATCGTAAGCGAGAGGCGCGTGCCGCGCGCGGGTGCGCTCTCGATGTCGAGCGTCGCGTCGAGCAGCTCGGCGCGCCGCCGGATGTTGTCGAGGCCCTGGGCCCGACCGCGCCCGCCGCGCGCCGGCGCCGCGGTCGGGTCGAAGCCCGCGCCGTCGTCCCGGATGTCGAGCGTGAACCGGCGCTGGGTGCAGGCCATGCGGACGCTCACGTTCTGCGCGCGCGCGTGGCGCAGGATGTTGCTGAAGGCCTCGGTCACGAGGTGGTGCAGCTGTTCGGCCTGGTCGGGACGCAGGCGCGGACGGAAGAGGCCGTCGCTCGAGACGTCGAGCTTCACGAGGGTGTGCGCCTGGAGCTCGTCGGCCACCGCGAGCACGATGGCCTCCGCGTCTCGCGCCTCGAGCTCGCCGGAGCGCAGCGCGAAGATCGTGCTGCGGATGTCGTTGGTGATCCGGTTCAGCTCGCCCATGACGGTCGCGATCCGCTCTCGCGCCGGCGCTCCGCCCCCGTCGCCGTCGATCTCGGCCGAAGCCTGCTCGAGGTGCAGGCCCGCGGCGTAGATCGACTGGATGATGCCGTCGTGCAGGTCGCGGCCAATGCGCTCGCGCTCGCGGAGCAGGAGCTCGCGGCGCCGGGCATCGGCGAGGGCGCGATCGGTCTCCTGCTCGAACAGCTCGAGGCTGACGATGACCGCGATGGCGATGGCGAGCCCGGTGATCGAGACGAAGACCTCGATCGGGATGCCCAGCGTCTCGAGCACGACCTGGTCGTTGAGGACCGATGCCAGCGGGAACGGCGCCTCCATCGGCACCAGCCCGCCGACGACGGCGAAGACGACGAAGGCGACCGATGCGGCCGACAGCGCCGTCGACACGCCACGACCGGCCATCGGCGCGAGGAGCCGCGTGGTGCGGCGCAGCGCCAGCGCCACGAGCAGCGAGGCCGGCAGCGCGATCATGTAGCGCGCAACGACGTCGCCAACGGCCAGGGGCGCCCCCACCCCTTCCAGGGCGTCGCCGATCTGCGGCGACGGCAGCCACGGGCCGACATCGGGGACGAACCCGGCGGCGACCGTCGTCGACAACGCGGCGGTGGCGACCGCCCACAGGATGAGGGTCGCGCCGGGCAGCAGCCGCAGCAGCGGCTGGCCGCGGAAGGTCGGCAACGGGTGGTCGCGATCCCGCGTGGCGATCATCAGCTCGACGCCGAACTGGAAGAGGAACGCGAAGCTGAGCGGCTTCATGAGCAGCTGGAGGACGAGCAGCGCTTCGACCACCGGCTCGGGGAGCCAGCCGGCCTGGATCGGCACGAACAGGTAGCCCCAGATCATCAGCCCGTGGAGCAGGCCGAAGGCGGCGAGCCAGCCGAGCGGGCGGGCCAGTGGCAGCTGGGATCGCTGCCGGCTCTGGAGCGCCACGGCCAGGCCCATCACGAAGAAGACCTGCCCGTACACCGACAGGACGATGATGCGGTTCGTCTCGAACAGCTCGGCGAGCCAATCCATTGATCAGATGGTACGGCGCACTGGGCGGACCGCCGCGTGACTGAGTCGGGCCTCCCGTGGGGCGGGCGGATCGGCGAAGCAGTGGCCGAATTCCCATCGGGCGTGTGAGGTAGCCGGTCAGGGGCTGCACCCGGATGTCCATTCCAGTCGTGGTGCGGGATTTCGGATACTCAGTGGCCGTTACGCCCGTGGGGTGGCAACGCCGTCGGCGTCGCCGCGGCGCGGCGCGGCGCGGCGGGCGAGCTCCGCTAGGATCGGTGCGTGAGCTCCGAACCTGAGGTCCAGGAAGATCGGCCGCGGATGCCGCTCGCCGTGCGCCTGTGGTTCGCGTGGGCGTTCACCCTGCTGGCGATCACCGGGCTGCTGCTGGGTCGGATCGTCGAGTTCATCGACTTCAGCGAGCGCGCGCCGTTCAGCCTCTTGGGGATCTTCATGATGGTCGAGCTCGCGGCGGTGCTGTTCGGGATCACGGTGGCGCTCCAGCGCAAGCGCGTCGGGCACCGTTTCGCGATCGGCATCGCGCTCCTCGCGATCCCGATCCTCGCCGGCCTCCCGCCGATCCTCCTCGAGATGCCGCCGGTGGCCGCGAACGGGTGGTACACGCTGACGGTGCCGATCGGCCTGGTCATCAGTGCCGGGCTGATCATCGGCCTGCTCCGTCCGTCGGCCCGGGCGTACTTCAGCGAGCTCTGACCTCCGTATACTCGGCGCCGTGCGGCTCGTCACGTACTCCCACGCTGGTTCCGGGTCACGGCTCGGCGTCGAGACGCAAGAGGGGACGATCCACGACCTGACCGCGACGCTCGGGGTCGCCGACGTCGGTGAGATGCTCGCGCGCGGGATCACCGCCGGCGACGTCGAGGACCTGCGCGTCCGGGCGCAGAGCTACGAGTCCGGCGAGGTCGAGGTCCAGGCGCCGATCCGGCGGCCGGGCAAGATCATCTGTGTTGGCCTCAACTACCACGACCACTGCCGCGAGCAGGGCGCCGAGCCGCCCGCCTACCCGATGCTGTTCAGCAAGTTCGCGAACGCCGTGAGCAACCCGGGAGCGCCGGTGACGCGACCGGTCGCGACGGAGCAGCTCGACCTCGAGTGCGAGCTGGCGGTGGTGATCGGGCGACGCGCGTCCCACATCGGTCCTGCGGAGGCATCGGAGGCGATCTTCGGCTACACGGTGCTCAACGACGTCACGATGCGTGACCTCCAGCGCGAGGATCGCCAGTGGCTGCGCGCCAAGGGCAGCGACGGCTTCGCGCCGATGGGACCGGCGGTCGTCACCGCCGACGAGCTCGGCGGCCCCGGGTCGCTCGCGATCCGCTCGTCGGTGAACGGCGAGACCTGGCAGGACTCGACGACGGCCGAGATGGTGTTCGACGTCCACACCCTCGTGGCGTTTGCGTCCCGAACCATCACGTTGGAGCCGGGCGACGTCATCGCGACCGGCACACCCGCAGGCGTCGGCCACTACCACCAGCCGCCTCGCTACCTGACCGATGGCGACGTCATGCGCTGCGAGATCGCGGGGATCGGCGCGATCGAGAATCCCGTCGTGGACGAGCTGCCCCGCATCGAGGACCACGTCGAGGCGGCGGGGCTCGGCCCGGTCGCGGCTCCGGCCCGGTGAGCGCGACGATCGAGGTCGGAACGATGCGGGCGCTGGCCAAGGTCCGTCCAGGGCCGGGTGCCGAGCTCGTCGAGCGGCCGGCGCCGACACCCGGGCCTGGAGAGGTGCTCCTGCGGGTCGACGCGGCCAGCATCTGCGGCACCGACCTGCACCTCTTCAACTGGGACGACTGGGCGGCCGAGAATCTCGACCCGCCCCGCGTGCTCGGCCACGAGCTGGCGGGGACGGTGATCGGTATCGGTCAGGGCGTCACCCGCGTGAAGGAGGGCGACCTCGTCGGGGTCGAGAGCCACCTGTTCGACTGGACCTGCTCGCAGTGTCGGCGCGGCGACATGCACCTGTGCCGCAACCTGCGCGTGATCGGCGTCCACACCGATGGCGGCTTCGCCGAGCGCGTCGTTATCCCCGAAGCGAACGCGATCGAGTCGAACGGGCTGGATCCGGCCGTCGTCGCGTTGCAGGAGCCCATGGGCAACGCCGTCCACGCCGCCTTCGCCGAGCCGATCGAGGGCAGGACGGTCCTCGTCACCGGTTGCGGACCGATCGGCCTGTGTGCCGTCGGGATCGCCAAGGCCGCTGGCGCCGCGCTCGTCATCGCGACGGATACGGAGCCATTCCGCCTGGAGCTTGCCGCGACCATGGGCGCCGACCTCGCCCTCGACGCGACGGACCCGGACTCGGAGGTGCGGATCATGGACACCACCGGTGGCGACGGCGTCGAGGTCGTGCTCGAGATGAGCGGAGCGCCGCCGGCCCTCGATCAGGGGCTGCGCGTCATCACGCGCGGCGGACGGATCAGCCTGCTCGGGATCTTCGGCGAGCCGCCGACGGTCGACCTCTCTGAGCGCGTGATCATGCAGGGGCTGCGCCTGCACGGCATCTACGGCCGCCGGATCTACGACACGTGGGAGCGGACCCAATCGCTGCTGCGCTCAGGGTCGCTCGACGTCACGCCGATCATCACCGACCGCCTCGACCTTTCCGAGTGGGAGCGTGCGTTCGGGCTCGTCGCCTCGCGCCATGCCGGCAAGGTGGTGCTCGTCCCGTAGCCGGTTGGCGGACCTATACTCGATCGAGTCATGACCGATGCGCCGACGCGCGCACGCGCGCGCAACCCGCTCGCGTTCCTCGATGCCGAGATCGACGAGTTGAAGGCGAAGGGCCTGTATCGGCGCCTCCGCATCGTCGAGAGCGAGCAGAAGAGCCGCTGCGTGATCGACGGGCGCGAGGTCATCACGCTGTCCAGCAACAACTACCTCGGCCTCAACACGCATCCGAAGCTGAAGGCGGCGGCCCTCGACGCGGTCGAGCGCTTCGGCGCCGGGTCCGGCGCGGTCCGGACGATCGCCGGCACGATGTCGCTGCATGAAGAGCTCGAGGCAAAGCTCGCGACCTTCAAGCACACCGAGGCGGTCCTCACCTTCCAGTCAGGCTTCACCGCAAACACCGGCGTCATCCCGATCCTGGCCCCCGAGGGCGCGACGATCGTGTCCGACGCGCTCAACCACGCCAGCATCATCGACGGCATCCGGCTCACGAAGGCCGAGCGCAAGGTCTTCCCCCACGGCGACATCGACATGCTGCGCCGCACGCTTGGCGAGGTGCGCGAGACCGATGCGGATCGGTCCATCCTCGTCATCACCGATGGCGTCTTCAGCATGGATGGCGACATCGCGAAGCTGCCCGAGATCGTCGAGGCCGCCGAGGAGGTCGATGCGATCGTCATGGTCGACGACGCCCACGCCTCCGGCGTGCTCGGTCGCAACGGGCGGGGGACCGTCGACCACTTCGACCTCCACGGGCGGGTGCACGTGCAGGTGGGCACGCTCAGCAAGGCGATCGGCGTGCTCGGCGGCTACGTCGCCGGCTCCGCGAGCCTGCGAACGATTCTCGAGCACCGGGCGCGTCCGTTCCTCTTCTCGACCTCCCATCCGCCGGCCGTCGCGGCGGCGTGCCTGGCGGCTATCGAGGTGCTGGAGACCGAGCCGGAGCTCATCGATCGGCTCTGGGAGAACGCCCGCCACTTCAAGGCCGGGCTCGCGCGGCTCGGATTCGACACCGGGCAGTCGGAGACGCCGATCACCCCGGTCATCGTCGGTGCCGGCGCGCTGGCGCATCGGTTCAGCGACCGTCTCTTCGAGGAGGGCGTCTTCGCCATGGGCATCGGCTACCCGACGGTCCCGGAGGAGAAGAGTCGGGTGCGCACGATCGTCACCGCCGAGCACTCGCGCGAGGAGCTCGACACGTGCCTTGAGGTCTTCGAGCGGGTTGCGCGCGAGCTCGCGATCCTGTAATTCACGCGTGGTACCTTGGTGCCGCCTGCTCCTCATCCGCTCCTGAGCTGCCAACGATGCCGGACCGCCCCTTGAGCGCGACCATCCGCTCCACGCTGAGTGAGGGTGCCATCCCGCGTGTGGGGGCCCCTCAATCGCTGCCGGAAACCGCGACGATCGACGAGCTCGCGCGGGCCGCGACGGGCGGCGACACCGAGGCGGTCGGCCGCTTGTACGACGCCCTCGTCGCACCGATCCACCGCTACGTCGCGCTGCGCATCCGGCGCCGCGAGGACGCCGAGGACGTGACCCACCTCGTGTTCGAGCGGATCGTGGCCGGGCTGCCGAAGTACCGCCACAACGGCAAGCCGTTCACGGCGTGGGCCTTCCGGATCGCGCGCAACGCTGTCATCGACCACCAGCGCCGCGTGCGGCCGACGGAGCCGTTGAGCGCGGTCGCGGAGCCGTCGGCGGGGAACGGGCTCGACGATGTCACCGTCCGTGGCGAGGAGGTGCGCGAGCTGCGCGCCGCAATCCGTCGCCTCACGACCGATCAGCAGGAAGCGCTCGCCCTTCGGTATGCCGCCGGCCTCTCGGCGGAGGAGGCGGCGCGCGTGATGGGCCGGCGGGCCGGCACGATTCGGGGGCTGACGTTCCGGGCCATCGAATCGCTACGGCGTCAGCTCGAGGATCGGGCGGGGCCGTGAGCCTTCCGGATCGCACTGCCGGCGATCCAACAGGATGGAGCGCGGCACTCGAGGACATGCTCCACGACTCGTTGGGCGGCCTCGAACCGGACCCGCTGTTCCGGCGTCGGCTGCGTTCCGACGTCATGAATGCCTGGGTCGCGGCACGGGAGGGGATCGGGCAACCACCGCGGATTGGGCGGCTCGCCAGCCACATGGGCATGCTGGGGCGTGCATGCCTCTACGCGAGCGTCGCGATCTGCGCGAGCGTTGCCGGCGTCATGGCCGCATCGTCGCAGGCATTGCCCGGGGAGCCGTTGTACGCCGTCAAGCTCCGTATCGAGGAGCTACGCGTCGACGTGCTGCCCGACCGATTCCAGGACGACCTCGCGCTCACCGCGCTGGCCGAGCGGATCCAGGAGATGGAGCGGCTGGCGGCCTCGGGCACGGCGGGTGAAGCCGTGGCCCTTCTCCCGACGATCGAGCGACATTACACAGCCCTGCTGCAGGTCCTGGAAGGGCCGGGCAGCCGCACCCGCTCCGACTTCCTCTCCCACCGCCTGGGTGTGATCGCCAGCCTCGTGGAGAGCCTTCCGGCCGAGCTGCGAACCCTCGTCGCGGGCGTCATGCCCGGCCTGCCGCTGGCGGTCCCTGTCGTCGACGACAAGGATCCGGAGCCGTCCCCGAGTCCTAAGCCCGCGGCGCCGGCGCAGCCAGCTCCCGCGGCAAACCCTCCGACGGTGCCGGACGCGGAGCCGAGCAAGGAACCGATCGCGCCGGGGGGTCAGACCGATCCGGGCCGTCGAAACGACGAGGACGAACCCGATGACGAACGACGACGGCCCCGACGACGGCCCCGACGACGACTCAGACTCCGACGACTCCGGCGAAGACTCTGACGACGACGAGTCCGACGAGGACGACTCCGACGACGACGAGTCCGACTCCGACGACTCCGACGACGACGACTCCGACGACACCGACGACTAGCGTCGCGCGGGCGATGAGCTGAGGGTTTCCCGATCCTGTGGGCCGATGAGCGGCCGCATGCGAGAGGCCCCCGGTCGGAACCGGGGGCCTCAAATGGTCTTGGGGACCGTAGGTCGCGTGGATCAGCGCCGGCGCCGCGCTTCCGCCAGCGTGGCCACGCCGATCAGGCTCAGGAGGCCGAGAGCGATAACAGAGAACAGCGCCGCCGTGCTCTGGCTCGCGGGCAGCTCGACCGCAGTGTTGGGGAGTGGGTTGCCGCCGAGCGTCCCCTCGTCGGGGGGCGGGTTGCCACCGGCCGTGCCGTCGCCGTCGCCGTCACCGTCGCCGTCCCGTCGCCGTCACCGTCGCCGTCGCCGTCGCCGTCACCGGGGTCGACGGGCCGGTTGTAGAAGACCGCATCCGGGCTGTCGCACAGGCCCGACCCGTCGTCATCCACCTCGACCAGCTGCTCGGCCTCGATGATCTCGTACCCCTCGGGCGCCTGGATCTCGCGAACCAGCCACTCCGAATCGTGAGGCAGGCCGAGGAGGCAGATCTGCCCGTTCTCATCCGTCGTGTAGGTGCCGATCCCCACGATCTCGAAGACCGCACCCGGCAGACGAGTCTCAGTGCCCTCGACGAACTTGAGGATGTTGAGGCCGGCGTCGTTGTCGCCGTCGCCGTCGCCGTCGCCGTCGCCGTCGCCGTCGCCGTCACCGTCGCCGTCGCCGTCGCCGTCGCCGTCGCCGTCACCGTCGCCGTCACCGCCGGTCAGGCACTCGACCTTGAAGACCTTGGACTTGGCCTTCTTGTCATCGAGGTCCGGCCCGGTCCCGCCGGTGTCCTTCCCGTACAGGGTCGCCTTGTAATGGCCATCTGCAAGGGTGAGGCTTCCGCCTTGGCTGTTGATGTACTCGGTCTCGTCGAAGCCCGCGTCATCGGTCGGGCCGAACGACAGGGTCAGCGCGGCCGGGGCATCGGTCTGGCCCTGGCCGTCGACGACGATGTAGCCGTCCTGACCGATGTCGAATCCGAAGCCCTCGAAGTTGAACTCGCAGACTTTCGGATCGTTCGACTCGGTGCCACTCGGCGTCCCAGCCTCGTGGACCTTCAACGTCCCGTTGTTGGCGCGGTTCTGGGCCGCGACCGGGTTGATGGAGAACAGTGCGAGGAAAAAGGCCAAACTGATGGCGACCGCCATCATGGCGGCCATCGCACGGCTTCTCCCTGGGTCCGTGGCAGCTACGAACATGAGTGGGAACCCCTTTGACTCTGTGTTGATGAAGACTTGAGATGCAAGATAAGTACAAATGTACTAGGACCGCCAGTAGGTGGCTTTCCGCTCGGCGGTGACGTGCGGTCACGTCTGGTGAGGTCTGGCACAGTACGTCGGTCTCCCCCGGTGCCTCCTGACAACGGAGTTTGGAGCGTTCGCCTGCTGTGAGGCCCCGGAACCTGCTCCTGGGACTGGCCGCCGTGGCCGCCGTGGGGATCGGTGCCGCCCTGGTTGCCGTCCCGTTGATCCGGCCGGAAGCGACCGACGAGGCCCTCGTCGACTCGGTCGGCGCCGTCCTGTCAGCAGACGCGAGCGAGCTGACACTCCCGGCCGACCTGGCCGATGGCTCTCGCGGCGTTGCCTATGTGGCCCTGCGTGCCGGCGGGGTGCGCCTGGCCGAGGCGTGGCAGGTCGGCACGGACGCAGACGAGGCGTATGCGCGAGCGCTCATCGAGGCGCGCGATGCCGTCGAGCCGGCCGAGCTCGCAGATGTCGACGTCGTCGAGTCGGTCATCAGTGGACCTCCCGAGGAGGTGGGGATCGAGGGCCTCACGAATCTCGAGCGGGGAGTTGCGGGGCTGTCGGTCGTGCTCCCGGACGGTCGAGAGCTGGTGGCCGGACCGACCGAGATGCTCGCGGACAATACGAGCTTCCAGCGTGTCCTCGAGCTGTTCGTCGAGGGTGGCTCAGCGAGCCAGGAGCAGATCGACGCGGCGCGGATCGGCCTCTTCGGTGCGAAGCAGTTCCTCGTCGATCTCGAGGCCGATGCGTTGATCCGCATGGACCGCGGCAACGAGGTGGTTCCGGCGGCCGCCGTCAGCCGCGAGACCGCCGGCACCCTCGCGGACGGGATGTCGGCCTGGCTGGTCGAGCAGCTCGCCGACGACGGGCGGATGGTCTACGAGTACTTCCCCAGCCGTGGCGACGAGTCCGACTCGAACAACATGATTCGCCAGTGGATGGCGACGATCGCGCTCATCCGCGTGGCCGGGCGGACCGAAGATGCTCAGCTCTACGACCGCATCGCCGACAACATCGACTACAACCTCGCCATCTCATACAGCACCGATGGCGATCTCGGCCTCATCGCCGATCCCGACGGCGACGTGAAGCTCGGCGCCATCGCCCTTGCCGCCCTCGCCATCAGCCAGCACCCCGACCGCGATCGCTGGGCGGCCGAGGAGGCGGCCCTGCGTCGCACGGTCGACCACCTCTGGCAGGCCGATGGGTCATTCGTGACGTTCTATGTCCCCGCGGGCCGCAACGACAACCAGAACTTCTATCCGGGCGAAGCGCTGCTGCTGTGGGCGGTCACCCTCGAGGACGCGACGGATGCCGACCTGCTCGATCGGTTCATGCGCAGCTTCGAGTTCTACGGCGCCTGGCATCGAGAGGAACCAAACCCCGCCTTCGTCCCCTGGCACTCGATGGCATACGAGACGGTCTGGCGGCTGACCGGCGATGACGAGCTGCGTGACTTCGTGTTCGAGATGAACGACTGGCTGATCGGCACGATGCAGCAGTGGGAGTCCGCACCGTCCGAGGACGTGGCCGGACGCTTCTACAGCGCGGAGCATCCGGAGTACGGTCCGCCGCACGCCTCATCGGATGGCGTGTACCTCGAGGGTCTCATCGCGGCCTACCGGCTGGCGGTCGCGGTGGACGACGCCGAGCGTGTCGAGGCGTACCGAACGGCGATCGCGCGCGGGCTCCGGCACCTCATGCAGCTCCAGTTCGTCGATGCCGTCGACATGTACTACGTGTCGCAGCGCGACCGGGTAGGCGGCGGGCTGCGCACGACGGGGTACGACAACCGCATCCGTGTCGACAACGTTCAGCACGGCCTGCTCGCGGTGCTGAATATCCTGGAGACGTTCGATCCGGAGGACTTCCGGATCGCTGAGTGAACGCTCAGCCGGTTCGGCCGCGAGCCTCGAGGACGACGACTTGGGTCTCGTCGGGCAGGGAGCTGATCGTGACCTGCGCCTTTGGCTGGCGGATCGGCTCGGCGGCCATCTCATGGAGGAACTTCTCCGGGCCCTGGAGGTCCTTCGAGGCGCCGTCGACGCCGTAGTGCATCGGGATCACGATCTTCGGACCGATCTGCGAGACGACCTCCGCGGCCTCGGTCGGGGTCAGCGTCGTCTCACCGCCCACCGGCACGAGCAGGACGTCGACCGGACCGAGCTCCGTGACCTGCTCATCGGTCAGCAGGTGGCCGAGGTCGCCAAGGTGGCAGATATGGACGCCATCGATCTCGACGGCGAAGACCATGTTCTCGCCTCGCGATCCGCCGCCCTCGCCGTCGTGGAACGTGCGGATGCCGATCACCAGCAGGTCGCTGAACTCGTACTCGCCCGGACGGGTCAGCGTCAGCCCCGCGCTGATGGAGCGCGTGTAGCTGTGGTCGGGATGGGCGTGGCTGATCGTCAGCAGGTCGACGTCGTGCTTCCCGGCGACGAACCCGGTCGACGGCGGGCACGGGTCGGTGATGACGGTGGCGTCGCGGCCCTTCAGTCGGAAGCAGGCACGGCCATACCAGGTGATTTCCATCGGTCCGGCCATGGTAGCGGGATAGCACGAGCCCCGGTGCCCGCCCAATGACACCGGGGCTCGAAGGAGGGAGGGTGGAGGCAGAAACCCGAGGTGGATCTCTATCTCGCACCGACGAGGCTACGGGGCACGCCTAAACCCCGGGCTTGCCGCACCTTAAGAAACCTGAACGTTCGCCGGCCCGCTCGCAAATGGCATGGCAGAATGCGCCGCAGTGTCCGCCCCGCAGCGCATCGCAGCCATCGTCATCGCCGTCCTCGTCCTGGCGGGGCTCATCGTGCTGGGCCTCAACTTCGGCCGTGGTGAGACCGCTGCCGACCCGAGCGGGTCCCCATCGGTCAGCGCTGTCGACTCGCCGCCGCCGAGTGGGCCCCAGACCGGGGAGCCCTCGCCCGCGGACGAGGACGAGGTGCTCGCCGCGCTCGCGGAAATCGAGGAGCAGGTGATCGCGATCCGTGGATTGCCAGCCGCTGATATCGGGCCTCCCGATCTGCTCACGCGCGACGAGGTCCGCGAGGAGCTGCTCGCCGCGTTCGACGAGGACTACCCGCAGGAGGAGCGTGACGAGGACAACGCCTCGCTGCGGGCGCTCGGCCTGCTCGGGGCCGACCAGGACGTCGCCGAGCTCCAGCTCCAGCTGCTCGGTGACCAGGTGCTCGGCTTCTACGACGACGACGAGCAGCGCATGGTGGTCGTGACCGATGAGGGCCTCAACGCGTTGGCCAAGTTCACGTACGCCCACGAGTACGCGCACGCGCTGCAGGACGCGGCGTTCGGCATCGACTCGCTCGAGCGCGACGCAGAGGGGGAGGACGATCGCGGGCTCGCTCGCACCGCGCTCGTCGAGGGCGACGCATCGGTCGTGATGCTCGCCTGGGCACTGCAGCACCTGACGCCCCAGGAGCTCCTGGAGATCACGAGCAACCCACCGCCCGACACGACCGGCATCCCGTCGTGGCTGGTCGAGTACCTGGTGGTCTTCCCCTACGAGGAGGGCCTGCTGTGGGCGGGCGCGCTCAGCCGCGACCCGACGTCGCCGACCTTCGAGGCAATCGACGCCGCCTTCGAAGACCCACCGGACTCGACCGAGCAGATCATCCACATCGACAAGTGGGAACCTCGCGAGGACCCGATCCCCGTCGATGGGCCTGACCTCGTGGCGGCACTCGGCGAGGACTGGACCGAGGTCGACGACACGCCGATCGGTGAGGCGTTCCTGAGCATGATCCTCGAGTATCACGGCATCGATCGCGAACAGGCGCTCGAGGCGAGCGGGGGCTGGGGCGGCGATCGCGCGGTCACCGTCATCGGTCCCGGCGACGCCTTCGCGGTCGCGTGGCGCCTGGCCTGGGACACCCCACAGGACGCCGACGAGTTCGTCGAGGCCTACAACGCGGTCATCCCGCGCCTCGGCTTCCCGGCCTCGGTCAACGAGCTCGACGGCGGCGAGGTCCTCGTCGCCCATGGGAGCAGCCAGGAGATCCTGCGCCGCACGATCGCCGCCGCCGACGACTGACGTCGAGACCTACATCGATTCCGGGGCGGTGATCCCGAGCAGCCCGAGCGTGTTGACCAGCACCGATCGTGTCGCGTCCACCAGCGCCAGTCGCGCGGCCGACAGCTCGACGTCCTCGCTCAGCACCTTGCAGTCGCGGTAGAAGGCGCTGAAAGCGCTCGCCAGCTCGTAGGCATAGCGCGGCACCTCGTGCGTCTCGCGGCGGTCGGCAGCCGCGCCGACCGCATCGGGCCCGTCGAGGAGGTGGCGGACGAGCGCCAGCTCGGACGGATGCGTCAACAGCTCTCCGGTGCGCTCATCGTTCGGGGCGGCACCGACCTCCGAGGCGTGGCGCAGGATCGACGACGCTCGGGCGTGAGCGTACTGCACGTAATAGACGGGGTTCTCGTGGCTCTGACGCTTGGCGAGCTCGAGGTCGAAGTCGATGCCGCTCGTGAACGCGCGAGAGGCGAAGAACCAGCGAACCGGGTCGGCGCCGACCTCGGCAATCAGGTCGTCGATGGTCACGAACTCGCCGGAGCGCTTGCTCATGCTGACCGCCTCGCCCTCGCGGACGAAGCGGACCCAGGAGTACAGCAGGATGCGGACAGCCTCCGGGTTGTGGCCGAGTGCTTCGGCCGCGTGGAGGAGCCGCGCGATGGCGCCGTGATGGTTCTCGCCCCACACGTAGACGAGCTCGTCGAAGTCACGGCTGAACTTCTCGCTGACGTAGCCGATGTCGGCGGCGAAGTAGGTCGGCCCTCCGTTGGACCGATAGATCACCCGGTCGCGGTCGTCGCCGAAGGCGGTGGACCGGAACCAGGTCGCGCCCTCGGACTCGTAGACGTAGCCGGCCTCGCGCAGGCGCTCGACCCCGCGAGCCACCCAGCCGTCGTCGTGGATCGAGCTCTCCGTCTTCCACACGTCGAAGTGGACGCCGAGTGCCTCGAGGCTGGCCTCGATTCCCCGGCGCTGGACCTCGGATGCCCACCGTCCATAGGCCCAGTCGGCTTCGTCCGGGCCGGCGGCCTCGGCCTCGCGCACGACCTCCGCCGGGACCGATGCGGCCATCTCCTTCACGTAATCGCCGCGATACCCGTCCTCGGGGAGCGCTTTTCCCTCGCGCAGCGCGCGGACCGAACCGCCGAGGGCCTTCACCTGGCCGCCGAAGTCGTTGAAGTAGTACTCGCGCGTCACGTCGTGGCCGGCCGCCTCGAGGACGCGGGCGAGAACGTCGCCGACGAAGGCGCCGCGCGCGTTGCCGACGTGGAGCGGACCGGTGGGGTTGGCGCTCACGAACTCCACGTTGATCCGCTTCGGCTCGATCGCGGTTCCGCGGCCGTACGCCGCGCCGGCCTCGCGGATCGGACCGACCTGGGCCGCGACCCAGGTCGGATCGAGGCGGAAGTTCAGGAAGCCCGGGGCTGCGACCACCACCTCGGCGACGGACGGCGGCGGCTCGAAGTGCTCGAGCAGCGACTCGGCGATGCGGAGTGGAGCCGCCCGGGCGACGGGGGCGAGCTGCATGGCCGCGTTGCTGGCCCAGTCGCCGTGCTCCGGGTTGGCGGGCTGCTCGAGGCCGATCGGCGGGAGGTGAGCGTCTTCGGCGATCGCCAGGGCGCCGGACGCGGCCGCGCGGTCTCGCGCATCGGCGATCGCTCGGGAGATCTCGGACCGGAGGCTCATGGGCCTCGGAGTCTAGCGCCGGGCTATCGATCGCGGTTACGGGCGCGAGGGCTGTTCGGCCGAGACTCGGGTCTGCTGTGGCTGGTCGGCGCCAGGGTGTGCCGCGCCGCCGAGGGCGAGCGAGACGATGACCCAGGCGGCCGCCAGGGCGATGAGGATCCGGTTCGGGCGTCCGGTATTCGTGGTTGCGGTTCTGGGCGTCATGATGGGCCTCTCTGACGTTCCCCCGGCGGCTCACATTGCAAGCCACCTGCCATGTCGGTCCGATGAGCGACCGTTGTCCCGCCCGGTCCCTGGCGAGGCTATCGGTCTTTGGCCAGGCGCAGCTCGAGGGCCTGATCCGCGCCGAAGTCGACGAGACCCAGCGTGTCAGCGGCCACCTCGAGGAGGGCGCCCGTCGGCGCCAGGCCGATGAGCTCGCAGTGGTCGATGTCGGTGCCGGCATCGCGCGCCAGCCGTCGCACCTCGCGCACGACGGCCGAGATGCCGGTCCGCTCCCAGTCGACGAGGTTGGTGCTCACCTGCGCCATCGGCCGGGTGCCGGGATTCTCGAGGAGCACTCCCATCGCCTGGACGGCCGGCATGCCGCCGGAGCTCTCTCGGATTGCCGTGGCGATCTTGATCGCGACGGCCAGCTCATCGGTCTGCAGGTTGATGTTGAAGGCGATGAGCGGCTTGCGGGCACCGACCGCGACCGCACCGCCTCTCGGGTGAATCCGACTGGGGCCGTAGTCCGGCGCGCGCGAGGCCAGCGAGCCGATCTCGTCGCGGATGCCCTCGTATTGCCCGCGGCGGACGTCGGCGAGCCGTCGGCGATCGGCGCGGATGGCTGCCGCACCGTACAGGTAGACCGGCAGGTCGAAGCGCATGGCGATCTGCTCGCCAAACCTCCGCGCCAGGTCCACACATTCCTCGAGTCGGGTCGAGCCGAGCGGCACGAAGGGGATGACGTCGACGGCACCGATCCGGGGGTGGGCTCCGGTGTGCTGCTCCATGTCGATGAGCTCGAGCGCACGGCCGACGCCGGCGGTCGCCGCGCGCACCACGGGCTGCGCGCTGCCCGCGAAGGTGACGACGCTGCGGTTATGTGTCGGATCGAGGGAATGGTCGAGCACCGTGACGCCGTCGATCTGACCGATGGCGTGCACGATCTCCTCGACCACCGCGTGACGGCGTCCCTCGCTGAAGTTTGGGACGCACTCGATCAAGCCCGGCACACGACCGATCCTAGCGCCCGGACATGAAAACGGGGTAGAGGCCGAAGCCTCTACCCCGGCCCCTGCCAGGGGGATCAATGGCGCGGGCCCTCCGAGGAGGATCGGCCCCGCACCGGCGCCGTTCGCTACCCGCGGCGGTTGCGGGCCCGCACGTTGGCGAGGGTCAGGGCTCCCATGGAGCCGATGAAGACGAAGGCCAGGATCTCGACCGGCACGTTCACCGGCTCACCCGTCGGCGAGAGGCCGGTCGCGGTGTCGGGCAGCCCGGGGGTCGGGGTCGGGTTGCCGCCCTGAGGAGGAGTCTCGACCGTGACCGTGATGCTGTCCTCGCCGTCGTCCGGCGTCGTCTCGTCGGAGTCGATGACCGCGACGTTGACCGTCGGCTCCGTCCGCGAGATCGTCTCGGGGTCGACCGATGTCTGGAACGTCACGCTCCCGCTCTCGGTGAGCGTCGGGTAGGTCCAGGTGATCGTGTTGGTCGCCTCGTCGAAGACACCGCCACCGCTGGCGCTGCCGTCGACGTACTCCAGGCCGGCGGGCACCTCATCGCTGATCACCGCGTTGGTGACCGGGCCGTTGGCCAGTGTGTAGGTCAGGGTCCAGGTCACGACGCTCGGCGTCGCCACCGGGGCATTGGCGGGGCCCGTGATCGCGATCTCCTCGACGTCGGCGACCTTGTCGATCACCAGCGTCGGGACTCGCGGGATCACCGTCGAGGTGTCCTTGCACTCCTCGCCAAGTGTCTCGAAGTCGGGGCACTGCGAGTTGGGGCTCGTCGCCGCGGCGGCGTTGATGAGCTCCTCGCCGTGCTCGACGTCGTCGGCCACGGTTGCCTTGTACGTCAGGAAGTAGGTGCCGTCGGCCAGGTCACCCAGGTCGTCCCAGGTGATCGTCCGAGTCGCCGGGTCGAACTCCCCTCCGTCGCTGACGTCCGCCGGGGCCTCGAGACCGACCGGCATGACGTCCTTCACCACCACGTCCTCTGCGGGTCCGTCAGTGACGGTCAGCGTCAGCGTGTAGGTGACCTCCGTCCCCGGAAGGACCGGCGATCCGGCCGTGTCGTTCTCCTTCTCCAGACCGATCGTCGGGCACTTCACGAGGATCGACGCATCGTCGCCGACGCGGTTGTCGTTCGACGCATCGGCCCACGCCAGGTTGTCGAGCGAACCGCAGTCCTCGCGATCGGTATCGCGATAGATCCTGATGACCTTGCCCGGCGAGCCTTCGCCGAACGGGGCAACCGGCATGGCGGACGGCTCGAGCGTCCCGAAGTCGCAGCCGATGGTCTGGATGCCATCGGTCTCGATTCCGGAGATGCAGGTGTCGTTCTGGTCGGCGTTGACGAGGTCGAAGCTCCAGCTCCCCGGCGGAAGGTCGTCGCCGAACTCGGCGTTCAGCGCGTCACCCTCGCCGGCGTTCCAGATCAGGACGTGGAAGCTGGCCTCCTCGCCCGCGTCGATCGGTCCCTCGGTGTCTGCGAGCTTCGCGATGTTGAGACCCGGGCACTCCACGATGACTGTCGCGGAATCCTCGTTCGTCTCGATGTCGTAGAGCCGGTCGGGCTCGTTGCTCGCGGTGACCTTGACCGTGTTGGTCAGGCTGCCGCAGTCCTCGGGCTCGGTCGCGAAGCTGAGGAGGATGGTCGCCGAGCCGGGAGCCATCTCCACCGCGCTGCACGGGTCTCCGCCGTCGGCGATCGTGGCGGGGCAGTCGAATCCACCATCATCCACCACCGTCCAGGTAGTCCCGTCGGGCGCGTCGTCGAGGATCTCGACGGCCGTCGCCGTGCCGGGGCCATGGTTCGTGACGGTGATCGCGAAGTAGGCCGTGTTGCCGGCGGTGACCGGGTCATCGGTCGGCTCGCCGTTGGCGTCGACCCACACCTTGTCCACCTCGAGGTCCGGGCAGTTGACCGTGATCACGGTGCCCTGGCCCTCCGGGGCCGAGGCGCCGCCGCCGGCATTGTCCGAGGTGAACGTTGCGCGGTTCAGGATCGACGGGCACGCGGCCGAGCTGGCCGTACCGCTCAGCGTCACGCTGAACGAGCCCTTGGCCGGAATCGTCAGATTCGAGCACTCGAGGACGCCGGCGTCGATCTCGCACTCGTCGCTTGACTCGCTCCAGGTGACGCCACCGAGGAGCGCGTCGCTCAGGTCGACGTTGATGGCAGCGCCATCGCCGTCGTTCGTGATGGTGACCGTGTACGACGCCTGGCCACCGGCATTGATCTCCGGCGTGGACGTCGTCTTCAGGAGCTCGAGGTCAGGGCACAGCACGTCGATGTTGCCGCTGTCGGAGTCACCGGCTGCATTGGCGACCGTGACCGAGGCGGTGTTGTCGATCTCGCCGCAGTCGGTCGGGTTGAGCGTGGTCTTGGTGACGGTGACCTTCTTGCTGGCGCCGGCACCGATGGTGTCCGGCCCGCAGGTCAGGATCTCGCCCTTGGCCGCGTGCTCTCCGCTGGTCGGGTCGCTCACGGCGCAGTTGGTCAGGGTGGTCAGCGCACCGCCGACCACGCTCCAGCCGGAGCCGGGCAGGTCGTCGAACGTGTTGACCGCGTTGGCCTGGCCATCGCCGCCGTTGATGACGGTGATGGTGAAGGTGGCGGCGCCACCGGCGGTGACGTCGTTGGCTCCGGCCTGGCCCTCGGTCTCATCCGGCGACTTCTCGACCCGGATCTGCGGGCACAGCACGTCGATGTTGCCGCTGTCCGAGTCACCAGGTCCGTTCGAGGCGGTGGCCGACGCGGTGTTGTCGATCGAGCCGCAGTCGGTCGGGTTGATCGTGGTCTTCGTGACCTTGACCGTCTTGTGGGCGCCGGCACCGATGGTGTCCGGCCCGCAGGTCAGGATCTCGCCCTTGTCCGCGTGCGGCCCGGTGCTCGGGTCGCTCACGGCGCAATTGGTCAGGCGTGGTGTCGGCGCCGACCACGGTCCAGCCGGAACCGGGCAGGTCGTCGAACGTGTCGACCCCGTTGGCCGCGCCGTTGGCGTCGTTGAAGACGGCAATCGTGAAGGTGGCGGCGTCACCGGCGGTGACGTCGTTGGCACTGGCCTGGCCGCCCTCATCCGGCGTCTTCTCGACCCGGATCTGCGGGCACAGCACGTCGATGTTGCCGCTGTCGGAGTCACCGGCTGCATTGGCAACCGTGACCGAGGCGGTGTTGTCGATCTCGCCGCAGTCGGTCGGGTTGAGCGTGGTCTTGGTGACGGTGACCTTCTTGCTGGCGCCGGCACCGATGGTGTCCGGCCCGCAGGTCAGGATCTCGCCCTTGGCCGCGTGCTCTCCGCTGGTCGGGTCGCTCACGGCGCAGTTGGTCAGGGTGGTCAGCGCACCGCCGACCACGCTCCAGCCGGAGCCGGGCAGGTCGTCGAACGTGTTGACCGCGTTGGCCTGGCCATCGCCGCCGTTGATGACGGTGATGGTGAAGGTGGCGGCGCCACCGGCGGTGACGTCGTTGGCTCCGGCCTGGCCCTCGGTCTCATCCGGCGACTTCTCGACCCGGATCTGCGGGCACTTCGGATCCATCGAGCCGGTATCGGACGCGGGATCGGTGTTCGTGGCGTCCGCCGTCGCGAGGTTCGGCAGGGGACCGCAGTCCGCCGCCTGGAGGGTCGCGCGCACGGTCACCGTGCGGCTCGAGTCCTCGTTGATGCTCTGCGGGCCACACTCGAGGATCTGGCCCTTGTCAGCGTGCGGCCCGGTGCTCGGGTCGCTCACGCTGCAGCTGGTCCAGCCGGTGGCGGCAGGACTGTTGGCGACGATGGTCCAGCCACCGGCCACCTCTGGGAGGTCGTCGAAGAGGGTGGCGTTCGACGCGGTGTCGGGCCCGTTGTTGGTGGTCTTGATGCGGTACGTGACCGCGTCGCCGACGGATGGCGTGGCACCGTCCGGCGTCTTCATGACGGTCAGCACCGGCATCGGCTCATTCTTGAACGGCTTGTGCGGCGAGCCGGTGGCCGGATGGCCATCGAGCGTGACGTCCTGGAATGCCGGGCTGTCAAGCAGGTAGCCCGTCGGCGGGACCGTCTCGGTGATGCGGTAGCTGCCGAGCTTGAGGCCGACGACCCGGAGCTCGCCCGGATCGTCATCCGCGTCGTTCGCGCCGTTGTCGACGACCGTGAGCGGGCCGAACACCGTGCCATTGATCCCGTGCAGCGTGAAGGTCGCGCAGCACAGCTCGTCTTCCGTCTCGTCGTCGAGCTTCGTCCAGGCGATCGCGCTCAGGGTGTTGACCCACGGCCCGAAGCTCGCGTTCTGGCCGCTGGCCACGGTGAGCGTCTGGCAATCGTCGTCGATGATGTAGCCGGCCGGTGCCGCCGTCTCGCAGACGGTGTAGCTCCCCGGCTCGACGGCGCTCAGGTGGATGGTGCCTGCGGTGGCGTTGTCGTCGGGGGCGACGTTGTCGGTCACGCTCAGCGATGCGTCGGCGTCGAGCGGATCCGGCGTGATGCGGAAGGTGGCGCCGCCGAGGGCCTGGCCCGCACCGTCGCGCTTGGTGATCGTGATCTCACCCGGCTCGGGCGCGACCGGGCCACAGGAAGTGTTGCCGAACACGTTCGTGCTGCCCTGGATCTTGATCTGGCCCTGGCCGATGAGCTGGAGGCAGTTCGCGGAGCCATTCGACCCCGACACGTCCTGGCCGCTGCGCGGCGTGAAGGCAATCGACGGGCCGATGTTGAAATTGCTGCCCGAGATCTTGAAGCTGAACTCCTCGGTGTTGCTGTCCTGGTCGGTCCAGGCCAGGATCCCGTGGCCGGCGTCCGCGGGCGAGAGGTTCGCGCCCTGTCCGCTGATCTCGATGAGCCCATGGCTGATGATCGTGACCTTCATGGTCGCGTTCTGGGTGTTCAGCACCACCTTGCCGCTGCCGCGGCAGATCACCTTGTTGTTGTCGGCAACCGGATTGATCGTGTAGTCGCTCGACGTGGTGAGCGAGCCGACGTTGCAGACCGCGCCGGTTCCCAGGACCTGGGTCACGTCGTTGCCGAACTGGCGGGCATTCGAGTTCAGCCCGGCGGCGAGGGTTCCCGGCCAGCCGCCCGCTCCGACACCGGCCGGCGCTGCATCGACCTCAGTCGGCGCTCCGTTGTTGGGCGGTGGGGGGCTGTAGTCGTTGCTGCCGGGCGCGCTGATGCAGTCCTCGTCGTGCGTGCCGTAGGTCACCGCGCTGAAGAACTGGTTGTTCTGCCCGCTGGCGCTCCAGTCGGCGTTGCTGTGAATGCGACCGGACACCAGGTTGCTGCTCCCGGACACGGAGGCCTGGTTACCCTGCGAGCTGTTGCAGCTGGTCTCCGCGGCCTTGCCGTACACGGCCTTCGAGAAGATGAAGAAGTCGGAGGCACTCACATGGTGCGCCGAGGCCGGGGTCGATACGGTGAACGAGAGCAGTGACGCGAGCAGCGAGGCGATGACGACGACGGCCATCAGCCGGTTCTGCACCGCAGTTCCCGACGACGAGTGACGCATGAATCCTCCGTGGGTCTGGCAGGGACCTGAACTTGCCTCCGTCGTCGGGGAGGTGTCGCCGTTCGCGGCATCCGCTGCGAACGCTGGGTGCGACGGGGGCTCGGAACCCTCGACGAAAGTACTTCGATATATCCGGTACCCACTTGACTTTGTCAAACAAGTCAAATGGGTATTGACGAGTGGTTAGGGGCGGTCGTGGGCAGTACTGTCGGCACGTGCGTGGCGGCAATGCGGTGCGTCGACGCACCATCCGGGTTGAGCGAGGGGTACCGAAGTCCTGTTCTGCCGGTCGGCCGATGCTGGCGAACGCCCTGCTAGGCTCCGCCGCATGACCGGCACCCTCTACCTCGTCGCCGTGCCGATCGGGAACCCCGACGACCTGAGCCCGCGAGCTCGAGAGACGCTTCGGGCCGCCCGCGTCGTCGCGGCCGAGGACACCCGCCACTTCGCGACCCTGGCTCGTCACCACGGCCTCCGGCCGCGGGCCGTCAGCTACCACGACCACAACGAAGCCGATCGAACGGCCGAGCTGCTGCGCCGCCTCAGCGCCGGCGACGATGTCGCGCTCGTGACCGATGCCGGCACGCCGCTCATCAGCGACCCCGGCTACCGTCTCGTCCGCGCGGCGATCGATGCCGGGATCGGCGTGACCAGCGTGCCGGGCGCGTCCGCGGTCACGACCGCCCTGTCGGCGTCGGGCCTGCCGCCCCATCCGTTCCGGTTCGTCGGTTTCCTCCCGCGGGCGGCCGCTGCGCGCCGGGCGGCATTGAAGGCGGTCGCGAACGACCCGGCGACCCTCGTCGCCTTCGAAGCGCCGCGTCGCCTGACCGATGCACTTCGCGACGCGCTCTCCACGCTCGGCGACCGGCCGGCCTGCCTCGCACGGAACCTGACCAAGCCACACGAGCGCTTCCAGCGCGGGAAACTATCGGAGATCGTCGCCGAGCTCGAAGCCGAAGGCGAGGTTCGTGGCGAGTCCACGATCGTCATCGGCGGCGCGACCGAAGCGCCGGCACCAGGCGCCGAGGCGGAGGCGGACGCGCGACTGCTCCTCGATGGCGGAGCCCCGGCGCGTGCGGTCCAGGCCCTGCTGGTCGAGCGGCGCGGCCTCTCCCGGCGGGCGGCGTACGACCTCCTGCTCCGCCTGCGACGCGAATGACCGAGCCGATCGTCGACCGCGTCCTTCGCTCCGCCCGCTACCGCGACGTCGATCGCGCCATGCTCGACCGTCTGGCCGCCGAGGAGCTGCCGAAGGCGCGCAACGTCGACGACGCGGTGAAGCGCGTGAAGCGCCGCCTGCACCAGGCAGTGGGCGCGTATCGCGGGGCGCGGGCGACGGACGTCCTGGCTGCGGTCCGCACGAGCTGGGACGGTGATGTCACCGACCTCGTGTTCCGCGCGGCGTGCGCCGAGGTGCTGCGGACGCACGCCTCGACGGCCGAGCGGCTACCGCATCTCGAGCGCTTCTACGGGCCGATCTGGGAGCTGACAGGAGGGCCGCCTCGGGCCGTGCTCGACCTCGGTTGCGGGCTCGGGCCACTGGCCCTGCCCTGGATGGGGCTGCCACGCACCGCGACATACCACGCCTCGGACGTCGATCGGCGCTCGCTCGAGGTGGCCGGCCAGTTCCTCGAGCTGGTCGCTCAGCCGCACGCAATCCATGCCAGCGACCTCGTCACCGCCGGCCCGCCCCGTGTCCGTGCCGATGTTGCCCTGCTCCTCAAGCTCGTCCCGTTGCTCGACCGGCAGGATCCGTCTGCGGCGGCGCGCGTGCTGCGCGCACTCGATGCGCGGTACGCGGTCATCACGTTCCCGTCGCGATCTCTCGGTGGTGGTCGTCGGGGGATGGCGGCCACGTATCGGCGACGCCTCGACGGCCTGGTCGCCGAAACCGAGGTCGTCGAGGTTCGTGAGGCATCGGTCCCGAACGAGCTCGTCTTCGTGCTCACGCTGCATGGCTGAGCCGCTGATCACCGGCCGCGGCACCCTGGCCGTGCCGGCCTTCCTGCCGGACGCGACGCGCGCCGGCGTGCGCGGCGTGAGCAGCGAGGACCTCCGGACCGTCGGCGTCGAGGGGGTCGTCGTCAACGCCTTCCACCTGCTGAGGCGGCCCGGCGCCCGGGTGGTGCAGGCCGCGGGAGGGATCCATCGGTTCATGGACTGGAACGCACCGCTCATCAGCGACTCGGGCGGCTTCCAGGTCTGGAGCCTCATCCGCCAGGATCCGAACCGCGGAGTCATCCGCGATAACGAGGTGATCTTCCGCGAGCCGGCGACCGGCGAGAAGTGGAACCTGACCCCGGAGCGGATCGTGAACCTCCAGCTCCAGCTCGGCAGCGACGTGGTCATCTGCCTCGACGACTGCACCGACTCGGACGCGCCCGAAGCCGAGCAGGAACGCAGCGTCGAACGGACCGTGCGCTGGGCGCGACGCTGCCGGGATGAGCTCGATCGCCAGGTCGCGCAGCGGGGAGGCGCGGCCCCGAGGATCTTCGCCGTCGTCCAGGGCGGCGGGGTCGAGTCGCTGCGGCGGCAGTGTGCGACCGCGCTGGCCGAAATCGGCTTCGACGGCTACGGCTTCGGCGGCTGGCCGCTCGCCGCCGATGGCACCCTGCTCGCCGAGCCGATGCGCTGGGTCACCGAGTCACTGCCTGCCGAGGCGCCCAAGCATGCGCTCGGCGTGGGCCGGCCGGACCACGTCGTCAACGCCTTCTCGCTCGGCTATTCCGTGTTCGACTGCGCGCTGCCGACCCGCGACGCTCGCCACGGTCGCCTCTACGCGTTCCGCGATGGCTGGTCGTCACGCCGCCCCGGGCCGGGTGACGACTTCTTCCGCGCGGTGCGCATCCACGACGCGCCGTATCGAGTCGCGCACGGACCGATCGAGGACGGCTGCGACTGCCCGGTCTGCTCGCGCCACTCGGCGGCCTACCTCCACCACCTGTTCAAGGTCGGAGATACCTCCGCGGAGCGGCTGGCAACGCTCCACAACCTGCGGTTCTACGTCCGCCTCTTCGAGCTCCTCCGCACCTAGCGGTCAGGAGTGGGCGGCGGCCTGGGCGGCGTCCTCTCGGCCGAGCGTGTCCGGGTTCACGCTTCGCGCGCGGGCGAGGCGCTCGGTGAGCAGCTGGAGCGCGATCGCCGACGCCAGCAGCGACCCCGCGAGCGCAGGCACGCGGCCGGTATGTGGCAGCTCGATCCGGCCCGCGGGCGTCTCGTCGGGGTCGAGCTCGCCGGTGATCTCGTCGCCGACGATCGCCGCCGCCGGTACGGACAGCGCCTTCGCCGCGGCCAGGAGCTTGTGCGCGCGGGCGAGGACCGCCGGCGAGCCATCGGTCAGGACGACGACCAGGCCGGTCCAGCGGGTGACGGCCGCGAGGTGGCCGTGGAGCACGGTCTCGAGCTCGAACGCCGTCGCGGCGAGGCGTGGGCCCTCGCTGATCTTGAGCGCGAGCTCGCGAGCGCTGATCGCGTCCGGCCCGGCGCCGGCCACGATGATTCGATCGGTTCCGACCAGGGCCGCCGCGATCTCGGCCGGGCCGTGCGCGTCCTGGCTGACGTCGAGGAGCGCGCGAATCGCCGCCGCGTCGAGGCGCGACCGGCGCAGCTTCGCCGCCAGCGCCATCCCGGCCACCAGCGGCGCCAGGTAGCCGACGGTGTGGCACCAGCTCTGGTCCTGCTCCTCGGTGGTGATCACGTGGTCGGCGAGCGCCGCACCGGGCGATCCGGCGCCGACGGTGATCAGCGCGGTCGTGGCGCCGGCGGCCTGTGCGGCTCGCATCGCCTCGAGGGTCGCGTGCGTGCCGCCCTCGTGCGAGACGGCCACCAGCAGGCCGTTGGCGAGCGGCGCTCGCAACGCCTCGAGGGCCTGCACCGCTCGGACCTCGTGCCCCGCGGGCAGGTTCAGCGCCTCGCTGAGGAGCATCGCGATGCCCATCGCCGCGTGCTCACTCGTTCCGCAGCCGGTGGTGACAACCGGGCGGCCGGCGTCGAGAGCCTCGCGGATCTCGACCACCACCCGATCGAGCGCGGCGTCCTTCGCCAGCCGGCGCACGAGCCGTTCGGCCACCGCCGGCTCCGCGGCGATCATCTCGCTCATGACGAACGGCGGACGCGCGCGGAACGGCGGCATGCTCGACGACTCCCAGGGTTCAGGGGCGCCGGGAAGCGGCTGGTTCGGCTGACGGGGCATCGTCCGCGTCAGAACGGCTTGAGGACCATGAGCGCCACAATGATCGCCAGGGCAGCAAGCTCGGCGACGTGCGCGGCGCGCAGGGTCGGATCGGCAAATGAGGCGCGAAGCTCCGGGGTGACCTCGCCGGCCTCGCGAGCCCCATCGAGGGCGGCGGCGAACCGCCGCCCCTTGGGCAGGAAGACGGTGGGCACCAGCAGGAAGAGGGCGAGCGAGAGGACGAGCGCCGCGAGCATCCAGCCGGTGGTGAGCCCGAACCAGGCGTAACCCTGCAACCAGGCGGTCAGGAGGCCGGCCGCGAGAACGAGGAACGAGCTGGCGCGCACGATCATCTCGAATGGCTCCGATGCCTCCAGCAGCGCCTCGGTGCGCTCGAGCCGCTCGCTGCGCTGCGCGGCGGCGAGCAGCAGCCAGCGGCCGACGATGCCGGTGACGAGGGCCATCGCCAGCGCGACGTGCGTCAGCTTGAGGAGACCGGCGACGTCCATCGGCTCAGGCGTCGGGGCGCATCGGGATGCGCACCCCGCGTTCGTCGGCAACCTCGAGCGCGCGCTCGTAGCCCGCGTCGGCGTGGCGCAGGACGCCCATGCCAGGGTCGCTGGTCAGCACGCGCTCGAGGCGGGCTGCAGCCTCGGGCGTGCCGTCGGCCACGACGACCATCCCGGCGTGGAGGCTGTAGCCGATGCCGACCCCGCCGCCGTGGTGGAAGCTCACCCACGTCGCGCCCGCGGCCGTGTTGACGAGGGCGTTGAGGATCGGCCAGTCGGCGATCGCATCCGAGCCATCTCGCATGGCCTCGGTCTCCCGATTGGGGCTGGCCACTGATCCCGCGTCGAGGTGGTCGCGACCGATGACGATCGGTGCCCGAACCTCGCCGGAGGCGACGAGGTCGTTGATGGCGAGGCCGGCACGCATCCGGTCGCCGTAGCCGAGCCAGCAGATGCGCGCGGGCAGGCCCTGGACCGGCACCTTCTCGGCGGCGAGCCGCAGCCAGCGCTGGAGCCCTTCGTCGTCGGGGAAGAGCTCCGCCAGCGCGCGGTCGATGCGCGCGATGTCCGACACCTCGCCCGACAGCGCCGCGACCCGGAACGGGCCTTTGCCCTCGCAGAAGAGCGGGCCGGATGAAGGCGGGCACGAAGCCGGGGAAGTCGAAGGCATCGCTCACGCCAGCTTCGCGTGCGAAGGCGCGGATGTTGTTGCCGTAGTCGAACGTCACGGAACCGCCCCGCTGGAAGGCGAGCATCGCGCGCACGTGCTCGGCCATCGAGGCCTTGGCGCGGCCGACGTAGTCGTCGGGGTCGCTCGCGCGCAGCGCGAGCGCATCGGTCAGGGAGAGGCCGGTGGGAACGTAGCCGTTGAGCGGGTCGTGGGCGCTGGTCTGATCGGTGACGAGGTCCGGGTGCCATCCGCGGCGGACGAGCTCCGGCAGGACGTCGGCGGCATTCGCGACGAGCGCCACCGACTGACCGATGCGGTCCTGGCGCCAGCCGTCGACCGTTGCGATGGCGTCGTCGAGGTCGTGCGTGAGCTCGTCGACGAAGCCGACCTCGAGGCGGCGTCGGGCGCGAGCCTCGTCGACCTCGACGACGAGCGCGGCGCCGCCGTTCATCGTGATCGCCAGCGGCTGCGCGCCGCCCATGCCGCCCAGGCCGGCGGTGATCGTCGCCGTCCCGGCCAGGCTGCCGCCGAAATGCTGCCGCGCGGCCTCGGCGAAGGTCTCGTACGTGCCCTGGATGATCCCCTGGGTTGCGATGTAGATCCACGAGCCGGCGGTCATCTGGCCGTACATCGTCAGGCCCTTGCGTTCCAGCTCGCGAAACTGCTCCCAGGTCGCCCAGTGCGGCACGAGGTTCGCGTTCGCGATCAGCACGCGCGGGCTGTCGCGCGTCGTGCGGAAGACACCGACCGGCTTGCCGGACTGGATGAGCAGCGTCTCGTCGTTCTCGAGGCGCTGGAGCTCGGCGACGATCGCGTCGAACGCCTCCCAGCTGCGCGCCGCGCGGCCCGTGCCGCCGTACACGACGAGGTTGTCCGGATCCTCGGCAACCTCGGGGTCGAGGTTGTTCATGAGCATCCGCAGCGCGGCCTCCTGCTGCCAGCCCTTGCAGGAGAGCTCGGTGCCGCGCGGCGCTCGGACGGTCCGGGGACCGCTGCGGGGGCGAACGGCCGTCATGCGCCGATGATACGGCGCGCTGTCGTCAGGGAGCCTCGTTGAACCAGAAAGGTGGTGTTGACCTGAGATCCGGGCATCCCCGCTCCGTCGAAGGAGAAGGCAGCGAAGCGCAGCACCTCCCAAGTCCGACCGTCACGCGAGCGCCGGCCGCAATTGATGTCACTCGGGGATCGCCGAGAGGAAGAACGCGAGGGCGAATCCCAGCAGCGTGGCCAGGCCGACACCCTTGCCGCCGGTCTCGTACGCCTCGGGAAACATCGTGTCGGCCAGCATGGTCAGGATCGCTCCGGCCGCGAAGGCCTTGGCGACTCCCTGGGGCTCGCCAGCCATCGAGCCGATGAGCGCGTAGCCGATCGCCGCGGCGACGCCGGACACGATGGCCACGCCGCTCCACAGGCCGATGATCCAGGTCGGGGAGTGCCCGCCCGCACGCAGGTCTCGCGCCCCCGCGAGGCCCTCAGGCAGGTTCGACAGCAGCACGGCGACGAGGAACGAGACCGATACCCCCGCGCCGCTGAGCAGGGACGCGCCCAGCACGAACGACTCGGGCAGGCCGTCGAGCAGGGCGCCCAGGACGATGGCCAGGCCCGCCGCTCCGGCCTTGCCGGCACCGGACTCGATGAGGACGTCGCCGATGAAGAAGGTCAGCCCGCCGGTCGCCAGCCCGATGGCCGTCAGCGCGGCGCCGCCCTCCTCGAACGCCTCGGCCGTGAGGTCGAAGGCCAGGGCGGAGACGAGTGCGCCGGCGCCGAAGCCCATGATGAGCGCGACGATCCGCCGCGGGATCGGCAGCCAGATGCCGAGCGCCGCGCCGAGGATCAGCGACGAACCGGCGAGCAGTCCCCAGAACCCGGCTTCCAGCAATGGTCAGTCCTCGCCGAACGGGTTCGGTCGCTTCGGCCCGTCGGGCGGCAGCCGGAAGAGGTCGTCGGGGTCGCGCTTGGCCGGCAACGGCAGCGGCCAGTCGTCGCCCTCGTCGGGCGTCGATGCGCGCAGCAGGTCGGACCAGGCGTCCGCATCGGTCTCACCCGTCAGCTCCCGCCGGTAGACGGGGAATCGCTCGTCACCGGCGACGCGCTCGAAGCCGGCCGCCTCGTAGACCGATGCAGGCCCGGGCGAGGGCAGCCATGCATCCGCCACGTCCTCGGGGTAGGCCTCGACGGCGATGATGCCGCGCCGGTCGAGCTCGTCGCAGACCCCGTTCAGCAGCTCGACTGCGGCCGCGTCGCGATCGCCCGTCCCGGCCACGACCTGGAGGCAGGTGATGACCCACGGCGACGGCGAGTCGGGCAGCTGGGGATAGCGGTCGCGAATCGTCTGGGCTCGCGGGTAGGCGCTCAGCGGGCCGAACTGCGCGTAGCCGATCGCGGTCCGGGCGACGGCATCGGTGCGGTAGGCGAGCATGGCGTACGAGCCCGCGAGGTCGCGAGCGCCCATCAGGCGCTGCCGCTTGAGATTCGGCGCGGGCGTCGCATCGGTGGCGTCTGCCGCCGGTGCCTCGCGTCCGCCGTCGAGCCGCTCCCAGTAGTCGCAGGTCTGGCATCGGGCGCCGGGCTGCGCGGGATCGGGGATGTCGTCGAAGCTCGCCTCGTCGAGCAGGACGAGCTCGAGCTCAGGCATGCGCCCGCTGGGTGGCGCCGTTGGCGAGCAGCTCGCCGGAGTGGACGAGCTCGCGCGCGGCGGCGATGTCCGGCGAAGGCGATCGGTCTGCGTCGAGGTGGGAGACTCGCGCGCGAATGGCTGCGTGAGCGGCGGCGACGCCGGCACCCGGCCGCAGCGGCGCCCGGAAGTCGATGCCCTGCGCGGCGCACAGCGCCTCGATCGCGAGCACGTGCTCCGCGTGCTCGACGGCCGCCCGCAGGTGCAGCGCGGCCGTTGCGCCCATGCTGACGTGATCCTCCTGGTTCGCGCTGGTCGGGATGCTGTCCACCGACGACGGATGCGCCAGCGTCTGCAGCTCGTTGACGAGGGCGGCCGCGCTGTAGTGCGCGATCATCAGCCCGCTCTCGATGCCCGGATGCTCGGCCAGGAACGGCGGCAGGCCGGCCGACAGGTGCGCGTCGACGAGCCGTGCGGTGCGGCGCTCGGAGATCGACGCGAGCTCGGCGACGGCCATCGTCGCGTAGTCGAGCGCCAGCGCCAGCGGCTCGCCGTGGAAGTTGCCGCCGCTGATCACCTCGCCGGTCGGGAAGACGAGCGGATTGTCGGTGGCGGCGTTGAGCTCGACGGCGAGGACCCGCTCGAGCTCCGCAAGCGCGTCACGCGCCGCGCCGTGCACCTGCGGCATGCAACGCAGGCTGTACGCGTCCTGCACGCGGTGATCGGTATCGGCCCGATGCGAGGCCCAGATCTCGCTGTCGGCAAGCAGCTCACGGAGGTGCCGGGCCGATGCGACCTGCCCTGGGTGCGGTCGCGCGCCGACCAGCGCCTCGGCGAATGCGGCGCCGGTGCCGAGCATGGCCTCGAGGCTCATCGCCCCGACGACGTCGGCGGTCAACGCCAGCCGCAACGCGTCGTGATGGGCGAGCGCGCCGATGCCGGCCATCAGCTGCGTCCCGTTCAGCAGCGCCAGCCCCTCCTTGGCCTGGAGCTCGATCGGCTCGATCGCGGCACGCGCCAACGCCTCGGCCCCCGGGCCGGGTCCGGCGCCGTCGACCGTCGCCTCGCCCTCGCCGATGACCACGAGCGCGATATGCGCCAGCGGAGCGAGGTCACCGGACGCTCCCAGGCTGCCGCGCGAAGGGACGACCGGGTGGATCGCGGCGTTCAGCATCGCCGTCAGCAGCTCGACGACCTCGACGCGCACCCCGGACAGCCCGACCGCCAGGGCGTTGGCCCGCAGGAGGAGCATGGCCCGCACGACCTCGTCGGGCAGCGGATCGCCGACGCCGGCGGCATGCGATCGGACGAGGTTGCGCTGCAGCGTCGCCGTCTGACCCGGATCGACGCGCGTGTCGGCCAGGTCGCCGAACCCGGTGGTGACGCCGTACACGGTCGCGCCGTCGGCCACGAGGCGCTCGATCACGGCGCGCGACGCCCGCATCCGGTCCGCTGCCCCAGGGTCGAGTGCGACGGCCCGCCGGCCCCGCGCGACCTCGATGACGTTGTCGATGGTGAGGTCCCGGCCGGTCAACGGAAGGGGCGGCATCGGTCCATACTACGTTCCGTGCGACGGCTGCCGGACCTCATGAGCCGCCTCGTCGTTCACGACGAGGCCGCCCATCGGCTGGGCGGAGCCGTCCCCAGCCCGGCCGCCGCGTTCCTCCTGTCGATGATCGCGCTGCCCGCGCTCTTCTGGCTGATCATGCTCAAGCGCACCGTCACCGGCGGCTCCACCGTCCCCGAGGAGTGGCTGATGCGGACGGTCGTCGAGCCGGTCCACGTGTGGGCCGAGGCGAACATCCCGATCCTCGACACGCTGATCATCGGCATCAGTGCGCTCGGCAGCGGCTGGTTCGTCGCACTCGCCTTCGCCGCGCTCGGCCTGCTTGCGCTCTCGAGGGGGCGTCGCGACCTCGCGTTTCTCCTCGCCCTCGGCACGCTGTGCTTCCCGATGGAGTGGGCGCTGAAGTACTTCACCTCGGCCGAGGCGATCAGCCTGCCGACGCTCGTCAATGCCCTCTTCGATGTCAACGAGATCGGCCTCGACGACATCGCCGACTTCCCGGCGGGCCACGCGCTGCGCGCCACCGTGCTCTACGGGCTGGCGGCGTTCTGCGTCGCCCGACTGGCGCACGACTTCCGCCAGGGCGTGAGCGCGTACGCCGTGGCGGTCGTCCTCATCGGTGCCATCAGCGCGACCCGCATCTACCTGGGCGCGCATTACCCGATCGACGTGCTCGGCGGCTGGATCGCCGGTGCCGCGCTGCTGTCGATCCTCGTCGCCGTCCACGTGCTCCGCGTCGACGAACGCGCGCACGAGCGCGAGCGGACCCGGATGGAGTCCGGTCCGAGGCGCGTGGCGGTGCCGCGTCGCGTCGCTCCGCCCGCGGCCGCCTCGAACCCGGGCGCGCCGAACGAGCCGGTCGAGGGCTGATCGCTGCTCGACTTCATCGACCGCGAGGTCATCCCGTTCATCCTCGCGATGTACGACGCGGTCGGCTACGTCGGGGTGGCCGTCGCCGTGGCGCTCGAGACGATCGTTGCCCCGATCCCCTCCGAGGTGATCCTGCCGATGGCCGGCTGGAAGGTCAGCCAGTCGGCGGCGGACCCATCGGTCCTCGAGCCGCTCACCGGCCTGCCCTGGAACTTCCTGCTGACCGTCGCGTTCGCCACCGTCGGGAGCCTCGTGGGCGCGCTGGTCGGCTATGCCATCGGCCTCTGGGGTGGACGACCCCTGCTGGACCGATACGGCCGCTACGTCGGCATCGGTGCCGACGACCTGAACCGCGCGGACCGATGGTTCGAGCGCTGGGGCTCGTGGGCCGTCTTCCTCGGCCGGATGGTGCCGCTCGTGCGCACGTTCGTCAGCTATCCCGCCGGCATCGCCCGCATGCCGATCGGCCGCTTCGTGCTCTTCAGCACCCTCGGCTCGCTGCCGTGGAACGCCGCGCTCATCGGCGCCGGGTTCCTGGTCGGCGAGAACTACCAGCAGATCGAGGCGGCCATCAAGCCGTACGAGTACCTCATCTACCTGGTCGTCATCGGGCTGGTCGTGCTGGTGATCGTCCGCTGGCAGATGGGCAAGCGCCGTGGAGGTGGCGAGGCCGCCCCGGGGAGCTGACGCAGAACGGCGCCGGGCGCCCATCACCTGTTCGCAGCCGACTGCGTCTCGGTTGACCCCGAGAGGCGCAACTGCCACGATCGGCACAATCGAACGATCCATCGTCTTCGGGGCGGGGTGAAAGTCCCCACCGGCGGTCGGCTCGCGCAACATCGAGCCAGCCCGCGAACCGCATCGGTCCAGTCACCGATGCGGCCGACCTGACCCCCGGTGCACAGCCGGGGCAGACAGGGCCGACGGTCACAGTCCGGAAGGGAGAAGGCGAGCGCGCTCCGCGAGCGTCCGGCGCCATGCGCGCCGTGGCGGTCCCGCGGATCGCGGTCCGATGCCCCGTGCGCGATGGCCACCACGCCACGGAGCAACGATGTCACCGACCACCGCCGGACTCGGCATCTCACTCGCCGGCGTCGACGCGCGCTTCGCGACGGTGGCCGGGCCGATCGACGCGCTCGCCGGTCTGGACCTGGAGGTCGCGGCGGGCTCCTTCACCGTGGTGATCGGCCCGAACGGCTGCGGCAAGAGCACGCTGCTGCGGGTCGTCGCCGGGCTCAAGACACCTGATGCCGGCACCGTCGAGGTCGGCGAGGCCCAGCCGGTTGCCGGGGACGGGCGCGTCGGCCTCTGTTTCCAGCAGCCGCGCCTCGTGCCGTGGCGATCGGTGCTCGACAACGTCGCGCTGCCGATGGAGCTGGCCGGCGTCCCGCTTGACGAGCGTCGAGCTCGGGCCAGCGACGCGCTCGTGCAGGTCGGCCTGGCGACGGCCGGCGGGCTGAAGCCGCGAGAGCTTTCCGGCGGCATGGCCCAGCGCGTGGGTCTGGCACGGGCGCTCGTCGTCGACCCGCCGGTGCTCCTGCTCGACGAGCCGTTCAGCGCGCTCGACGCCCTGACTCGAGAGACGTTCGACGCGGAGCTTCAGCGCCTCTGGCTCGAGCGGCCGCGCACCGTCGTGCTCGTCACGCACAGCGTCGCCGAGGCGGTCGCCCTCGCCGATCGGATCGTGGTCATGACCCCGCGTCCGGGGCGGGTCTCGCGGATCGTCGAGGTCGACCTCCCGCGCCCGCGGCCGCTGGCGCTGCCCGGCGACCCGCGTGCCGCCGAGCTGGCGGCCGAGGTGCGCGCGGCCCTCGAATCGGTCCATGCCATCGAGCTGCGGCCATGGGCCGAGACGCCGGAGGTGGCATGAGGCGCATCGGTTCCGCGCTGCTGAGCCTCGCGGTCTTCCTCACGATCTGGAAGGTGGTCACCGTCGTCGGGGATCTGCCCGAGTACATCCTGCCCGCGCCCGAGGTCGTCGCGGAGCGTGCGGCTCGAGCGGTCGGGTCTGGCGTCCTCTGGCCGCACGTCGGCGTGACGCTGGTCGAGATCGTGCTCGGCTTCGCCATCGGTGCGATCGTTGCCATCGGGGTCGGCATCGCGCTGGCCAAGAGCCTCGCCGTCGAGCGCGCGCTGTCGCCCTACATCGTCGCCGCGCAGGCGATCCCGATCCTGGCGCTCGCCCCGCTGCTCGACATCTGGTTCGGCGGCGGGCTGTCCGCGCGGGTGGTGGTGTGCGCGCTCATCGTCTTCTTCCCGATCACGATCGCCACGATGGTCGGGATCCGCGGGACCGATCCGCTGCTCGGCGAGATGCTCCGCAGCCTCGGCGCCACCCCGGCCCAGCGCACCCGCCTGCTCGAGATCCCCTCGGCCCTGCCGGTCATCTTCGGCGGGCTGCGGGTCGGCGTGACTCTCGCGGTCATCGGCGCGGTGGTGGCCGAGTGGGCCTCCGCCGGCGACACCGGCGTCGGCGTCCTCATCAACATCGCCAACCAGGGGCTCTTCGACACCCCGCTCATGTTCGTCGCCCTCGCCGTGCTGGCGATCATCGGCCTCGTCTTCTACGGCGGGGTGGTGATGGTCGAGCGGCGGCTCGTCAGCCAATGAAAGGACAACCGATGCGTCCCGCTCGCGCCCTCGTCTTCATGCTCGCCTTCCTCCTCGCCGCCTGCGGCGGTCCCGGGCCGACCGGGGACGCGTCCGCCGGAGAGCCGATGCGGGCCGTGACCCTGCTGCTCGGCTTCAGGCCGGACGTGCAGTTCGCGCCGTTCTACGTCGCGCAGCAGGAGGGCTTCTACGCCGATGCCGGCTTGGAGGTGACGATCGAGCATCGCCAGGCGCCGGACGTCCAGCGCCTCGTGGCAGACGGACAGGCCGAGTTCGGCGTGGCCGATGCGACCGACGTGATGATCGCGCGCACCTCGGGCATCCCGATCCGCTACGTCTCGACGCTGTACCAGTCGTTCCCGGTGGCGCTGATCGGCGAGGACGGGACGGTGCCGGCCGATCCCGCCGAGCTGGCGGGCCTGCGGGTCGGGACGCCGGGCCAGTTCGGCTCGTCGTGGCACGCGCTGCTGGCGCTGCTCGACGCCGGCGGGTTGACGGCCGACGACATCACCGTGCGCGAGTATCCGCAGTTCAACCAGGTCGACGGGCTCTCGAACGGCGACGTCGACCTCATCACCGGCTTCCGCAACAACGAGCCGCTCCAGCTCGAGGGTCGCGGCATGAGCGTCGACCTGCTGACGGTCGACGAGGTGGCACCGCTGCCGGGGCCCGGGATGATCGTCGGCGACGAGCTGCTCGCCTCGGACCGCGGGCTCGTCGAGGCCTTCGTCGAGGCGACCGCTGCGGCTCAGGCCGCGGTGATCTCCGATCCCGACCTGGGCTTCGCGGCCGCCGAGGCGGCCGTGCCGGAGATTGCCGAGAACCCCGAGGTGGCGCGCTCCGTCCTCGAGGCGACGGTCGAGCTGTGGGAGGGCGACGGGTTCGCCGCCGGCGCGATCGACGAGGAGCTGTGGGCGACCGGCTACGCGATCATGGAGAACCTCGGCTTCATCGACGGGTCGGTCCCGCTGTCCGAGATGATCGTCACCGACCTAGCCGGCGGCTGACGCCCGCCGCTCTGCGGCCTCGACGAGCTGGCGCAGCACCATCATCGGCGTCACCGGACCGATGCCGCCCGGCACCGGGGTGATCGCCTTTGCAAGCGGAGCGACCTCGTCGAAGGCGACGTCGCCGACGATGCCGTCGGGCGTGGCGTTGATGCCGCAGTCGACGACGATCGCGCCGGGCGGGACCATCGGCCCGCGGATGAGGCCCGGCACGCCGGCGGCCGCGACGAGCAGGTCGGCGCGCTGCGTCTCCGCGACGAGGTCGCGGGTGGCGGTGTGGCAGACGACGACCGTGGCGTCGCGCGCCAGCAGCAGCGAGAAGACGGGGCGGCCGACCACGGCGGAGCGGCCCACGATCACGGCGCGGAGGCCGGCCACCGGGACCTCGTACTCCTCGATGATGGCGATGACGGCCAGCGCGGTCGCGGGGACGAACGCGGGCTCGCCGCGCGCCAAGCGCCCGGCACTCGTCGGCGTGGCGCCGTCGACGTCCTTCTCCGGGTCGATGTGCTCGACCAGCCGCCGTCCAGCCGCGACGTCCTCGAACGGCTGCGCGACGACGATGCCGGCGACGCGTGGATCGTCGTTCAGCCGATCGATGGCCGGGACGAGGGAGTCCCCGTCGACGATCGCCTCGGTGTCGACGCCGACGCTCTTTGCCGCGCGCTCGAGGCTGGCCGCGTACAACGCGGCAGAGCCGTGATGGCCGTCGCTCAGAATGGCGAGCACCGGCGGGTGCCCGTGGCCGACGGTCGTGGCCAGTCGCTCGACTCGCTCCCGCAGCTCGGTGCGCAGGTGGCTCGCCAGCGCCCGCCCGTCGAGCAGCCGCGCCGTCATCCGATCGCGCCCTCGACCCGCTCACGGATCGCGCGATCGCGCGCGTCGAGACCGTCGAGCAGCCGCCTGACCTCGTCGGCGGCCTCCCGGTGAAGCGGGTCGTCGGTACCGAGTGAGGGCAGGTTGATCTGGACATTGAGCACGGCGCCGCGCAGCGCGGCCGACGCGAGCAGCGCGCCGACCCCGACGTCGCTGATCGCGTTGCGGCTGCCGATCGGCGCGAGCCGCTCGCCGAGCGAGATGACCTGCTCGGAGAGCCGCGCGGTCTGCAGCGGGGCGCGGGTTGCCTCGCGGGTCGCGGCCGCGATCTGCACCGCGCGCGCCTCGCGCTCGAGGTCGGTGTCGCGAGGAAGCCGCCGCGCGCGGATGACGCCGTCGTAGGCAACCGAGTCGAGCTCGACGAGATTGAGGAGGTCGGACTGGCATGCCGCTGCCGCCACCGCGATCTCGGTCAGCTCGGTTTCGTGCTCGGCGGCCGCGGGCCGGCCGGCGGTGAGGGCCACGACCATGCGCATCAGGCCGGCACCCATGGCGCCGGCGAGGGCGGCCGCGCTTCCGCCACCGGGGATCGGATCGCCAGTCGCCATGCGCTCGATGAGCTCGCGCGCGGGCAGGTCGTTGAGGCGGTCGGCGTTCATCGGTGCGGGATCCCCGGGTACGGAAACGGCCCGGCTGGGCGGGCCGGGCCGATTGTAGGCTGCGACGGGATCCGGGGCGGTCAGGCGGCGGGCTCGAGGGCCTCGAGGAACCAGCGGCGCCCGTCGTGGGCAATCGCCGCGCGTCCGCCATCTTCGGTGCGGACCACCATCGTGAGGCGTGGCCCGCGGCCCGCCGGGTACGCGGCGCGCTCGTCGCGGACCGTGTCGAGGTCGACGACGTGGAGGTGCCGGCCGCCGACGCTGACTTCGGACGGCCGGTTCGCGGCGCGGTCCCAGCGGACGCGGGCCTGGGTCGGGGGTACCTGGACGAGTGCCATGTCGTGTGCTCCCAGATTGCTGACGTTCCTGCTCGGGCACTCGAACAGGTGTTCGGTTCTGGAAGCGATCATATCGAACGAATGTTCGACTCGTCAAGCCCCTTCTTCGTCGCCGCTGGATGGCGCCTCGGGACGCTCGCCGAAGTCGAATCGGCGATGCGGCGCCTCGCGCAGCAGGCGTGCGCGGGTGATCGCGCGCTCACCGAATCGGCCGCGGACGGCGTCGATCGACTTCGTCAGGCGGTCGGTGCGGTCCGGCGCGTCGAACAGGGTCAGCTGCTGGGCTTCTGACAGGTTGATGGCGGTGAGGCCGATCAGCCGCACCCCGCGCCCGGCGACCAGGGTCTTGAGCAGCAGGGCCAGCGTGGCGTCGTAGAGCACCCTCGCCTCGCGCGTCTGGCGAGGCAGCGGTGCCTGCCGGGTGAGCGTCTCGAATCCCTCGTACCGCAGCTTGAGCTGGACCGATCCGGCCGCCAGGTCGTGGCGACGCAGGCGGCGGGCGACCGACTCGGCAAGGTCGAGCAGCGTCGCCTCGAGGCGCACGACGTCGGCCGAGTCGGTGTCGAAGGTGTGCTCGTGGCCGACGCTCTTCGGCGAGTGCGTGACCTCCACCCGGCCGCGGTCGATCCCGCGGGCGCGCGCCGACAGGTCGTCACCGAACCGTCCGAAGCGACGATGGAGGGTTCCCGGCGGTGCCGACGCCAGCTGCCCGATCGTCACGACCCCGTACTCGGCCAACGCCGCCTGGGCCTGTGGGCCGACCCCCCACAGCCGACGGATCGGGAGCGGCGCGAGGAAGGCGGCCTCCTCGCCCGGCGGCACGACGACGAGCGCGTCGGGCTTGCGCAGGTCCGACGCGACCTTGGCGCACAGCTTGTTCGTCGCCACGCCGACGGACACCACGAGGCCCACTTCGTCGAGCACGCGGCGCTTGATCTGGCGCGCGATCGTCTCGCCGTCGCCGAAGACGGCGGTGCTTGCCGTGACGTCGAGGAAGGCCTCGTCGAGGCTGATCGGCTCCACCAGCGGGGTGTACTCGGCGAAGATCGCCATGACGTCGTCGCTCAGCTCGCGGTAGCGGTCCGGGCGGCCGGGCACGAAGACCCCGTCGGGGCAGCGGCGCGCGGCCGTTCGCAGCGGCATCGCGGAGAAGACGCCGAAGGCTCGAGCCTCGTACGACGCGGCGCTGACGACGCCACGGTCTCCCGGACGCCCGCCGACGATGACCGGCTTGCCGCGCAGCGACGGATCGTCGAGCTGCTCGACGCTGGCGTAGAAGGCGTCGAGGTCGGCGTGAATGATCGTGCGTGGCGCCATCGGCCCGACCCAGGTCGGCAGGGGCGGAGGTCTGGGGCTAGGCGAGGCGGCGGATGACGCCGACGACCTTGCCCTGGATCTGGACCTCGCTGGCGTAGATCGGCTCCATCTCCGCGTTCGCGGGCTGGAGGCGGATCCGATCCTCCTCGCGGAAGAAGCGCTTGAGGGTGACGCCGTTGTCCTCCAGCAGGGCGACGACGATGTCGCCGTCGCGAGCGGTTGCCTGCGGCTGGACGATGACGAAGTCGCCGTCGTCGATCAGCGCGTCGATCATGCTCTTGCCGCGGACGCGCAGGACGTAGGAGTCCTCGCGCGCGTCCATCGAGGCGGGCACCGCCAGGGTCTCGGCCGAGTCCTCGTAGGCCTCGATCGGCTGGCCCGCGGCGATCTCGCCCATGACCGGCAGGGTCAGCGTCTCGCGCTCGACCGGCATCCGGAACGGGGTGACCTTGGCCCCCTCGCCCGGCTGGCCCCCGTCCTGATTGCCCCGGGCGGACTCGCTCGGCACCGGCTGCGGGCGGGTGGTGAGGCGCAGCGCGCGGGAGTGCTTGCCGCCGCGCTCCAGCAGGCCATCGCGCTCGAGGGCGATGAGGTGGTGGTGGACCGCGCTCGTCGATGCGAGGCCGACGGCGTTGGCGATCTCGCGCACCGAGGGCGGATAGCCGCGCTCCTCGACCGTGCGCGCGATGAAGTCCACGATCCGCTGGCGACGTTCCACGTCATGCCTGGTCATTGCCGGCAACGCTAGCAGAACGGATGTTCTAATGTCAAACCGATCCGGCGTCCGCTGCTATCATCCCGCCCGTTCACCGAAACCAGGCCGGAGGCCTCGCGGTTGAAGCTGTCATCCTCGGCGCGCTACCTGCGGTTGGCGCGAATCATCGTCACGCTGCCGACCTACGCCCGTCTCGTGTGGGGCATCATGCGCGACCCGCGCACCCCCATCGGCCTCAAGGGCATGCTGGCTGCGGCGCTCACCTACGTCGTCGTCCCGGTCGACCTGATCCCCGACGCGATCCCGATCCTCGGCCACGCAGACGATCTGACCGTCCTGCTGCTCGTCCTCGACCTGTTCCTCCAGAACGCCCCGGCCGAGGTGCGAGCCGAGCACGCCGCGCGGGCACGCAACGGCACCGCCGACCTCGACCGCGACCTGGCCCGGCTTCGCGTCCTGCTCGGAGACCGATACGACCGCATCCGGGACAACCTGCCCGAGCTGCTGGACCGATACGGACGCCTGCGCGATCCAGACGAGCTGAAGCGCGCCATGTCGGCGTGGCGGGTGCGGCGGATGCGGGCCACGACACCGAAGGAGCTCGAATGAAGGTCATCCTCAAGCGGGACGTGAAGGGCCTCGGTCGCGAGGGCGACCTGAAAGAGGTCAAGGACGGCTACGCCCGCAATCATCTCCTGCCAACCGGCGCGGCGGTTCTCGCCGACAAGGGCGCGCTCGCCAATTGGGAGCGGCACAAGGATCAGCGCGAGGAGCGAGACCGCGCCGCCCGCGCCGGCGCCGAGGCGACCGCCGAGAAGCTCCGCGAGCTGCACCTCGAGATCCCGGTGAAGGCCGGCGAGCGCGGCCGTCTGTTCGGCGCGGTGACATCCCACCAGATCGCCGAAGCCATCGCCAAGAACGGCATCGAGCTCGACCGCCACGCGCTCCACCTCCGCGAGCCGATCAAGGCCCTCGGCGAGTACAAGATCGAGGTCCGCGTCGTCACCGGCGTCGAGGCCACCGTCGCCCTCAGCGTGGTGGCCGCCGAGTCGTAGCGCATCCAGCGCGCCGTTGGTCAACCGCTCACCCAAGTCGCGTCAGCCGCGCGAGATCGGCCCATCGTGGGCTTCCCACGCTCGAGCCGGCTGCCCGCCGGGCTCCCCTGGTCGCTATCGCGACCCCCGAGCGCGTTTGGCGAGCACCCGTGCCCCGTGGGGTCCGACGCGAATCACGACAGCGCTTGACGAGATCCATCTGCGATCCTGACCCTGCATGGACACTCGCGAGGCCGCCCGCCGCTGGGCCGAAGCCTGGAAACGAGGCTGGGAGGCGCTCGACCCCGAGCCGGTCATGGCCCGCTACGCGCCGAACGCGGTCCACTTCACCGAGCCGTTCCGCGAGCCCTCGCGCAGTGCCGGCGACGTCCGCGCGTACGTCGAGCGCGTCTTCGGCGAGGAGGAGGACCCGCGCGTCTGGATCGGGCAGCCGATCGTCGACGGCCATCGCGCCGCCATTTCGTGGTGGGCCTCCCTGCGCGAGGACGGCGCCGATGCGACGCTCGCGGGCACATCGGTCCTCCGCTTCGACGCCGAGGGCCTGGTCGTCGAGCAGTGGGACTCCTGGAACCAGCTCGACGAGCGCCGCGAGCCGCATGCGATGGCCCCGTTCGCGAAACGCGACACCTGAGCTGTCACATCGATCGGCGGTAATCGGGCGGTAAGCCGCCGAAAGGTACCCTGCGATGGCCTTTCGCACATCCGAACGCGAGATGTGCACACCGGTGTGGACAGGGTTCGTTGATAAGTCCATTGAGCCCGCTCGGGCCTGCGCGCAGCATGGGCCTGCGCCCGGTCCCCGACGATCCTCACCAACGTGGATCGGCCGGGCGCTCCGCTCGCCCACCGCCGGAGCCTGCCTTGCCATGCCCGCCAGCAGCCTCACCCGCAACCGCTAGCCGCGACGACCGATGAGCATCGACAAGCTGGCGCCGCAATCCGTCGAGGCCGAGCAGAGCGTGCTCGGCTCGATCCTCATCGACGCCGACGCGATCCTCCGCGTCGGCGACTTCCTGAAGGCCGGCGACTTCTACCGCGCCCAGCATGGGGAGATCTACCAGGCGATGCTGGCCCTCCACGGCCAGCGCGAGCCGATCGACCTCGTCACCCTCGGCGACGAGCTTGGCCGGCGCGACCGCCTCGAGGAGGTCGGCGGCCCGGCGTACCTCACCAGCCTGATGAACACGGTGCCGACCGCGGTGCATGCGGAGCACTACGGACGGATCGTCGAGCGCAAGGCGGTGCTGCGCAACCTTATCGGCGCGGCGGGCAAGATCGCGGCCGTCGGCTACGAGGAGGCCAACGACGCCGAGGTCGCGATCGACCGGGCCGAGTCGATCCTCTTCGAGATCAGCCAGCGTCGGACCGATGGCGGCTTCGAGTCGCTGTCGGTGCTGCTCGGCCAGGCGTACGACCGCCTCGAGTACCTCCACGAGCACCGCGGCCAGATTCTCGGCGTGCCGACCGGGCTCTCGCAGCTCGATGCGCTGCTCGGCGGACTGCAGCCATCCGACCTCATCATCCTTGCGGCGCGGCCGTCGGTGGGAAAGACGTCGATGGCGCTCAACATCGGCCAGCACGCGGCCGTCCGCGAGACGAAGAAGGTCGCCATCTTCAGTCTCGAGATGAGCCGCGAGCAGCTCGCGCTGCGCCTCCTCTCCGCCGAGACCGGCATCAACCCGCGCCCGCTCCAGACCGGCTTCGTGGACGAGACGGACTGGTCGAAGATCGCGACGGTCATGAACGACATGGCCACGGCGCCGATGTGGATCGACGACTCGGCGGCACTCTCGGTGATGGAGCTGCGCACCAAGGCACGGCGCCTCGAGGCCGAGCAGCACGGGCTCGACCTCATCATCGTCGACTACCTCCAGCTCATGCAGTCATCGACGCCGAGCAGGGACAACAACCGGGTCCAGGAGGTGTCCGACATCAGTCGCGGCCTGAAGGCGCTCGCGCGCGAGCTGAAGGTGCCGGTGCTCGCCCTCAGCCAGCTGTCGCGCAACGTCGAGCAGCGTGGTTCGGCGGAGCCGAGGCTCAGCGACCTTCGCGAGAGCGGCAGCCTCGAGCAGGACTCGGACGTCGTCGTCTTCCTGTACCGCGACGGCGAGCAGAACGCCGAGGCCGAGGTCGAGCTCGTGAAGGCCAAGGTGGCCAAGCACCGCAACGGGCCGATCGGCGAGGTGCCGCTCCAGTTCCGCAAGGCGAACACGCGCTTCTATACCGTCGCCGCTCGCGAGGAGATCGCGACGTACTAAAAAGCCGCCCACGCTCAGCGGAGGGCTTGAAATCGCGGTGTACACTCCGACGCTAGTAACGACCGGTCCAAATAGCGTCTGATCTGAGTCCCCTCGATCCAGTGCCCGCATCGCACGCAGATCGCGGACCGCTCGCAGACTGCGAACGTCCAATCCTGGGGCCGGGCGTGCGAAACAGGAGGCTCTGGGAAAGGTGTACGCCGACAAGACCATCCGCTGTCGCGACTGCGGGATGGACTTCGTCTTCTCTGCCGGTGAGCAGGAGTTCTACGCCAGCAAGGGTCTGGTCAACGAGCCCCAGCGCTGCCAGAGCTGTCGCGCCATCGCCAAGCAGAACCGCGCGCTGGGCATCGGCTCCGGAGGCGGGAACGGCGGACAGCGCGAGATGCACGCGGCGGTGTGTGCGGAGTGCGGTGGGCAGGCGCTCGTGCCATTCCTGCCGCGGAACGACCGCCCCGTCTACTGCAGCAACTGCTTCGACAAGGTGCGCGCCCGGGCCTGATCAACGCTCGCACCAGACCGATGAAGGCGCCGCCTCGGCGGCGCCTCTCGCATGCCCGACGGCGTAGCATTGCCACGTCCCACCCCGCAGCCGAGGTCGCCGCCGCCGCGCTATGTCCGTCACTGCCGTCGTCGGCGCGCAATGGGGAGACGAGGGTAAGGGCCGCGTCGTGGATTACCTGGCAGCCGACGCTGACCTCGTCATCCGCTATGGCGGCGGCAACAACGCCGGCCACACGGTGGTCAACCCGCACGGTCACTTCAAGCTGCACCTGATCCCGTCGGGGATCTTCTCGCCCGGCACGCGCAACCTGCTCGGCAACGGGGTGGTGATCAACCCGCCGGCGCTGGTGACCGAGCTCGACGGGCTGGACGCGGCCGGCATCGGCTACGACAACCTGCTGATCAGCGACCGCGCTCACCTGGTCCTGCCGTACCACGTGCTGCTCGATCGTCTCGAGGAGCGCGAGCGCGGCGCCGGCAAGCTCGGCACGACCTCCCGCGGCATCGGCCCGGCGTACGTCGACAAGGTCGCGCGCCGCGGGATCCGGGTCATCGACCTGATGGAACCGGCGGCGTTCCGTGAGCGGCTCGATGCGGCGCTGCCGCGGATCAACCGGATCGTGGCCGGCTACCCCGGTGGCGATCCGGAGCTCGACGCGCTCGTCGCCGAGGCCACCGACCCCGAGCGAGTCGCCGAGGCCTACCTCGCGGCGGGGGCGCGCCTGCGGCCGCACGTCGTGGATGGCCTGGCGGTCGTCGACGAGGCGCTGGAGCGGGGCGACCGCATTCTGCTCGAGGGGCAGCTCGGCACGATGCGCGACATCGACTGGGGCACCTATCCATTCGTCACCAGCTCGAGCCCGATCCCCGGCGGCGCGAGCCTTGGCGCCGGGATGCCGGCGGTCCGCATCGATCGCGTGCTCGGCGTGGCGAAGGCGTACGTCACCGCCGTCGGCGGCGGCCCGCTGCCGACAGAACTCACCGGCGCCGAGGGCGACGAGCTGCGCGAGCGCGGCGCCGAATATGGCACCTCCACCGGTCGCCCGCGCCGCTGCGGGTGGTACGACGCGGTCGCCGTGCGCTTCAGCGTGCGGCTGGCCGGCTACTCGAGCCTCGCGCTGACGAAGCTCGACGTGCTCGACGACCACCCGAGCATCCGGCTGGCGCGCGCCTACCGCGATCCGGCCGACGGGAGCGAGTGGACGACGGTGCCGGCGTCGACATCGGTCTATCAGCGGCTGGAACCGGTGTACGAGGACTTGCCGGGGTGGCAGACCGATACGACCGGCTGCCGCTCCTGGGACGCGCTCCCCGCGCCGGCCCGCACCTACGTCGAGCGCCTCGAGGAGCTGGCGGGCGTGCCGATCAGCCACGTCAGCGTCGGGCCCGAACGCGACCAGATGATCGTGAGGAGTGACGGATGAAGCTGGGGGTGATCGTGCCGCAGGGCTGGACCGGCGAGTACGACGGCTGGGAGCCGGAACCCGCCTGGGCGCGGACGGTGGCGGTGGCGAGGCAGGCCGATCGGCTCGGGTTCGAGTCGATCTGGCTGTTCGACCACTTCCACACCGTGCCGCGGCCGACCGACGAGATCACCTTCGAGTCGTTCAGCTCGCTTGCGGCCCTCGCGGCGCTCACCGAGCGGGTGCGGCTCGGGCACGTCGTCCTCTGCAACGGCTTCCGCAACCCGGCACTGGTGGCAAAGATGGCCGCGACCATCGACACGATCAGCGGCGGACGCTTCGAGCTCGGCATCGGTGCGGGCTGGAAGCGCGAGGAGTGGCTGGCCTACGGCTACGGCTTCCCCGAGACCGCCGAGCGGCTGGCGATGCTCCACGACGGACTGGAGGTCATCGGCCGCATGCTGGAACCGGGTCGCACGACCCACGCGACCTACGACGGGCGCCACCACCGCGTTGCGGGCGCGCGCAACCTTCCCAAGCCGATCCAGCCGAACGGGATGCCGATCATGGTCGGCGGCAACGGCCCGAACGTGACCTGGCGGCTGGCGGCGCGCTACGCCGACGAGCTCAACGTCGACGGGCTCTCGCCCGACGAGGTGCGGGACGCGCTGCCGACCATCCGGGCCCGCTGCGAGGAGATCGACCGTGATCCCGACTCGCTGGCCGTTTCGGTCCACGTCTGGTGGGGGACCGATGCCTGGCGGGCTGGTGGGTCGGCGCGGCAGGAGCTGCTGCGTGCGTACGCCGACCTCGGCGTGAGCCGGGTGATCGGCCTCCTACAAGCCTCGGCTGACGAGGACTCCGCGCTCGAGTCGCTGGCCGAGGATGCGCGCGGCGCCGGCGTCGGCCTGCATGGAGCTTCAGCGGGCGCCTGACTCCTGCCCCATGGCACGGTCCAGGACGGCGACCGCATCGGTGAGTCGAGGCGGCAGCTCGATTGCTCCGGTGGCCGCCGCGACCCGCCCCGCCTCGTCGCCGCCGGCGGCGAGGACGATTGTCGGACGCGCCGCTCGGAGCGCGGCCAGGACGGCGCTGGCGGGTCTGACGTCGGATCGCGTCGGCACGCCGATCACCGCAGCCGGCGCGGAGCGCCCGGTCGCCGCCGCGACCCAGCTCTCGACCGGCAGGTCCGGGCCGAGATAGAGGACCGGCAGACCGGCGCGCCGAGCGGCGATGGCAAACGCGAGGGCGCCGAGCTCATGGCGAGCCTTCGGGCCGAGGCCGACCAGCACGGGGCGCTCGCCGTCGGCATTGCCCGCAGCCTCGAATGCCATGGCCATTCGCCGCAGGATGGCGTGGCTGGCGGCATGCTCTCCCGCAACGGAGACCTCGCCGCGCTCCCACGCGTCGCCGATCACGCGCAGGGCCGGCATGAGCACCTGGTCGGCCGCGATCTCGAAGCGTGCCGAGCCGAACGTCTCGTCCAGCGCCGCCTCGAGCCCGCCGGCGTCGAGCGCCCGCGCCGCTTCGAGGATGCGGGTGACAAGCGCGCCCGCGGCGCTCCGATCGACCGAGCCCTCCTCCGACGTCACCGGGGCGACGTCCCCCGTTGCCGCTGGCACCACCGGGTGGGCCAGGGCGGCGAGCTCCGTGGCCGAACTCTCGCGGACGCGCTGTGCCGCCTGATGCGCAGCCCACCCATCGGCGATCAGCTGGCGCATCGCGCGTAGGCGCTCGATGTCCGCGTCGTCGTACAGCCGGTAGCCCGAGGCCGTCCGCGTTGGGGAGATGACGGCGTATCGCCGCTCCCACGCGCGCAGGAGCGGGATGCCGACACCGCTGCGGACCGATGCCTCCTTGATGGTGTACATGCTTCGTGCATGGTACGGGTTAGACATAGGCTTGACAAGGTGGCAGCAGCGGGCTATACAGACACTATACAAACCCTGTGGCGCCTCGTCACGGAAACGCCTGGACAAAGGAGAACAGACACATGCCCCGCACCATTCAGCGTGCCTTCGGCCTGGTCGCAGGCCTCGGCCTGATCGCCGTCATGGCGATGCCGGTCGCCGCACAGAACGAGGCCTTCGTGCGTGTCGTGCACGCCTCGCCCGACGCACCCAACGTTGACGTCTGGGTGGACGGCGAGATCGTCCTGACCGATGTGCCGTTCACGGCAGTCAGCGACTACCTGGCGCTGCCGGCCGGTACCTACAACGTGCAGGTCACCGCCACCGGCAGTACCGATCCGGTCATCGATGCCGACCTGACGCTCGAGGCGAGCACGTCGTACACGGTGGCCGCCACCGGTCTGCTGGCAGACATCACGGCGACGGTCCTGACCGACGACCGCATGCCGGCCGACGGCCAGGCGAAGCTTCGCGTCTTCCACGCGTCGCCGAGCGCGCCGGCCGAGGTCGACGTCGCCGTCACCGATGGACCGATCCTCGTCGAGGCGCTGGCCTACCCGGAGGCGACCGGCTACCTGACAGTCGATGCCGGGACGTATCCCCTCGAGATCCGCGCCGCCGGTGACGAGACGGCCGCCCTCACGTTGGAGACCACGCTCGAGGCCGGGCAGAACTACACGGCGATCGCGATGGACGACCCCGATGCGGAGGTCCCGGTCCAGGTGATCGTCGCGACCGAGGCGATGGCCGCCTCGCCCGACACGGCCATGACGGCAAGCACGACGCCGATCGCGCTCATCGGCCTCGCGCTGGTGGGCCTGGCGATCGCCACGGCGTTGCCAGTGGCGGCACGGCGAAGTCGTGTCTGAGAAACCCCTCGAACGACCTGAAGGAGATCCATCGACCATGCGCTATCTGAATGCGTTCTTCCTCACCCTCGTGATCGTCGGCGGCATCAATTGGCTGCTGGTCGGCCTTGCCGGGTTCGACCTCGTCGCCGCCGTGACCGGGAACGAGTTCGGCGAGACGAGCCCGCTGTCGAGCATCGTCAAGGTCTCGTCCTCGTCGGCATCTCGGCGAATCGGTTTCCTGGAGCACCTCCTCGACGGCGCCTGTCGCAGAACAACGGGAACTGGCAATGGGTGGCGGGGGTCGGCACGGATGCCGCGCCGTACTTCCGCATCCTCAATCCAACGCGCCAGGCTCAACGCTTCGATCCGAACGGCACATACGTCCGGCGCTGGGTCCCGGAGCTCGGGGACCTGCCGAGCGAGCACGTCCTCGAGCCGTGGAAGGCGCCGGCGCCACCGCGCGACTATCCGCCGCCGTTCGTCGACCATGGAGCCGCCCGGCAACGCGCGCTGGCAAGGTACCGCCGGGCCGTCGAAGCGCAGCCCGCCGCGGGGGAGAGACGAGTGACTCAGTCTCCGGCCCGCGCCTCGTCGAAGCGCAGCTCGCGATCGTCGGCCGGCGCGAGGTAGGTCTCAGCGCATCGACGAGGGGCGTCAGCCTGCTCGCCATCCGCGGATCAGGAGACCGATGTCGGCAGTTGCCGGTTGGTTGATGAAGTCGACCGCGTCGGGGGTGAGGGGCGGTGCGGGCAGCAACGTGAGTGGCAACGACCCGAGCTTGAGGAGCAGCGCCGGGCCCGGGAGGATCGGCCGCCGCAGTCCGGCGACTCGCAGCGCCGCGGCGATGATCTCGCGCATCGGCAGCGTGTCGGGTCCGCCGAGCTCGAGGACCTGGCCCTCGGCAGCCGGATCGGTCAACGCGTCCGCCGCCAGCGCGGCGGCGTCACCAACCCAGGCCGGGGCGAGGAGCTGGTTGCCGAAGCTCGTCATCGGGACCGCGGGCAGGCGTCGCGCGAAGCCGACGAATCGGTTGAGCGACACGTCGCGCGGGCCGTAGAGCCACGTCGGCCGCAGGATCGTCCAGGTCATACCGCTCCCACGGATCGCTTCCTCGGCGCGCCACTTCGCGCGGAACCAGTGCCGTTCCGCGTCGGGCGCCGCGCCGGCGCCGGAGAGGTAGACGATCCGCCCGATGCCAGCCCGTCGTGCGGCCGCGACGAGGTGCTCGGTCCCGCCGGCGTCGACTTCCGCGAACGTCCGGTGTCGGGCGGGAGACTCCATCGGTGAGTTGGGGAAGGCGAGCGCGATGACCAGCGCGTCCGCCCCGCGGAGCCCATCGACGAGGCCATCGCTCGTCCTCGCGTCGGCGCGACGGATCTCGACGTCGTCCGGCAGCGGGCCGCGAGCGTCCTCACCGGTATGCGAGAGGACCACCACCCGATCGCCGCGACGGCGCAGCTCGGCCGCGATCGCCCCGCCCACGAAGCCGGTTCCGCCGGCAACCGCCACCGTCCGGCCAGTCGCTGGCCCTGGCTCGGCCAGCGCCTGGCGAGTTGCCCAGGACCGATACAGGAAGATCCACCGCAGCTCGTTGCGGATGACGAATCGGTTGAGTGCATCGCCGGCGATGCCGACCGGCACCTCGTAGGTGACCTCGTCGCGGATGAGCGTTCCGCCCTCGATCGCCTCGAAGCGGTGGACGTGGTCCCATGACCGATACGGACCGCGCAGCTGCACATCGCGGAAGCCGTTGGGCGGGTCGAACTCGGTGATGCGGGTCAGCCACTGGACGGGGATGCCGAACAGCGGTCGGATGCGGTAGCCGATCTCGAGGCCGGCGCGCATCGGGGCGTCATCGGTGACGTACTCGAAACCGAGGCCGCGTGGCGTGATGCGATGGAGGTTGTGTGGGCTCGCGAAGAAGGAGAAGACCTCGTCGAGCGGTCGAGGGATGACGAGCTCCCCGTTGAGCCGATGGATGCTCATCGGTGTGGTTCACAGTCTTGCGTATCTGGCCACGATTGTAGAAGGTTTGTTCACACTTGGTCAACTCTCACCGCGCCGCGCCAGGTTTCCACCCAGACCAGGGAGCCCGTGGCGGCGGCCACACGGTCGCCGCATCGGTATACTCCGCCAAAGCCGCTCCGCGAAGCCCGCCGTGAACCCGATCCGCGCCGTCACTTCGACCAAACCCGACCATCGCCCGCGCCGCCTTGCCGCGCGGGTTCTTTGTTCTCCGAGGGCGGCGCGATGATCGAGCAGCCGCCGGTGGTCACGGAGTCGCGGCTTCGCCGTGCGTACGGCTTCGAGGAGGTCGCGCTCGTCCCCGGTGCGGTGACCGCCGACCCGGCCGAGGTGGACCTCGCGACCGACCTCGGCGGGTTCCGCCTCGAGATTCCGTTCCTTGCCGCGGCGATGGACGCGGTGGCCGACGCGGACTTTGCCGTTCGCCTCGCGCGCCTGGGCGGGGTCGCGTTCGTCAACCTCGAGGGTCTCTATACCCGCTACGAGGACGCGTCGCCGATCATCGAGCGCGTCGCGGCGGCGGAGGACGGTCGGGCCGCGGCCCACATCCTGGCCGAGGCCTACGAGCAGCCGATTCGCGACGAGCTGATCACCGCGCTGATCACCCGCATCAAGGCGCAGGGCGCCATCGCCGGCGTGGCGACCACGCCGGCATCGGCCTGGCATCACGCCGAGCTCGCCGCCGATGCGGGCGCCGACCTCTTCCTCGTCCAGTCGCAGGTGTCCAGCGCGCGCCACATCTCTACGTCGACCCGGGTGCTGTCGCTGGCCGATCTCACCGGCGGGCTGAGGCTGCCGGTCCTCGTCGGCAACACCGTCAGCGGCGAGGCCGCCTACCAGCTCATGCACCAGGGCGCGGCCGGCATCTTCGTCGGCGTCGGACCGGGCGCGGCGTGCACCACGCGCGAGGTGCTCGGCATCGGCGTGCCGCAGGTGAGCGCGACCCTCGAGGTGGCTGCCGCCCGCGATCGGTACGAGCGCGAGACCGGTCGCTACGTCCCGGTCGTCACCGATGGCGGCATGAAGACCGGCGGCGACATCGCCAAGGCGATCGCTTCGGGCGCCGATGCGGTCATGCTCGGCTCCCCGTTCGCCGGCGCCGTCGAGGCGCCCGGCCGCGGCTACAACTGGGGCATGGCCGCACCGTCGCCGACGCTGCCGCGCGGGACGCGGATCAAGATCGGCGAGCGCCTGCCGCTCGAGCAGATCCTCTTCGGGCCGGCGGAGACGACCCACGGCACCCAGAACCTCGTCGGGGCGCTGCGCGCCTCGATGGCGGCGCTCGGCGCACGGACGATCCGCGAGATGCACGAGGTCGAGATGGTCATCGCCCCGTCGATCGCCACCGAGGGCAAGTCCTGGCAGCTCTCCGGCCGGGAGTAGATCCAGCCCGCGCGAGCCGCCGAGGAATCTCATCTTCCTCTCATCCAACTCCAACTTCCGGGACCGATGCTGGCCCTCTGGTGCCGGCCGGGTCACCCGAAGTCGGGTCCGCTCCTCTCACGCAGGCCGGCCGGCACCGACGCACCACCCACCTATCGAAGGCACGCGCATGGCCATTCAGCTGGCGGAGCACTCCACCATCAACCGACGCGTTGGCAAGACCTGGGCACTCGCTCCCGAGGACGAGATCGCTCCCGGGCTACGCGCGCAGGCGCTGCTCGGCATCGGTGAGCGCTACGAGGTCTACCTCGCCTGGAACCAGCGACTGCTGGCGCCGACGGTCGTCAAGCTGCTGCGACCGCACCTCGCCGACCACCCTCGCGCGCTCGGGGCGTTGGCGACCGAGGCGGCGCTCCTGCATCGGCTCAATCATCCCGGCCTGCCGCGTCGGTTCGGCTTCGAGGCCTTCGGCGAGCGGCCCTTCGTCGAGGTCGAGTTCCTCGACGGCCCGCGGCTGTCGACCCTGATCCGCCGTCACGGACGGCTCGTCCCAGAGCAGCTCTACCCGCTCGCTCGGCAGCTGGCGGCGACGCTCGTGTATCTGCACGGCGAGGGGATCGTCCATCTCGACGTGAAGCCACGGAACATCATCATGAGCCCCGTCCCGCGCCTGATCGACCTGAGCGTCGCGCGGACCACGGACAGCCTCGCGGAGATCCGGAGCACGATCGGGACCGATGCATACATGGCTCCCGAGCAGTGCGATCCCGGTCGGTTCGGCCTGATCGGTCCGGCATCTGACGTCTTCGGGCTGGGGGCGACGCTGCACGAGGCGGCCCTCAAGCGGCTCCCGTACGCGAAAGGGCACCGTGGCGGCACGAAGCTCGAGCGCTTCCCGCAGCTCGAGGCCACGATCCGCGTTCGAGACGCGCGCATTCCACCACTGCTTGCGGAGCTGCTCGAGGCATGCCTGGCTGTCGATCCGCTCGCACGGCCAACGCCGTCCGACCTCTTCGACGCGTTCGACGACCTGGCCAGCCGGGCCGGCGTCGGTCGCGCTGCTCGGCGCTGACCTGCTGGGTGAGAGCCATCTCATCGGCGGCTCACGTCCGGTTCACGCGTTCGCCTGAGACTCACAGGTGTGAGATAGCGGACACCGAGACCGCACCGCGGTCGAAGGAGAACGATGCGAACCCTCAACTGGCGCGAGCTCCTGAACTGGCGCACTGTGGCGATCGCGGCCCTCGTGGCGGCGCTGTCGGCCGGTGGCGTCCGGATGGCTCTCGCCGGCGACGATGCCGATGACAACGCGATTCGCCGCGAGGAGCAGGCCCAGGAGCGCGTCGAGGCGATCGACGACGACCCGGACGACGATCCCACGGGCTTCGACCTTGCCGGGACCGCCGACGGTGACGACACCGGCGGCGATGACGGGACCAACGGTGGCAACAACACCGGCGACGGTGACGACACCCGCGGCAACGACGGGACCAACGGTGGCGACAACACCGGCGACGGTGACGACACCGGTGGCAACGACGGCACCGGCGGCGGCGACAACACCGGCGACGGTGACGCGACCGGCGGCAACGACGGGACCAACGGCGGCGACAACACCGGCGACGGTGACGCGACCGGCGGCAACGACGGGACCAATGGTGGCGACAACACCGGCGACGGTGACGCGACCGGCGGCAACGACGGGACCAACGGTGGCGACAACACCGACGACGGTGATGCAACGGCCGGCAACGATGGCACCGGCGGTGGCGCGAACACCGGCGGCGGGGACAGCGCGACCGGTGGCGGGACCACCGGGTAGCAACGCCGCGACCAAGGCGACAGGCACGGGGCGCCCGATGGGCGCCCCGTCCTCATGCCCTGCGAAGGTATCGGCGCAGGATCGCGACGAGCTCGTCGTAGGCGAACGGCTTGGCGAGCAGCTCGTCGATCTCCGCCGCCCGCGCGAGCTCGACGACCTCCCCGATCTGGCGCGCCGTGATGAGGACGACCGGCGTGCGGTCGCCCGCCAGGCGCCGCTCGCGACACAGCGAAATCCCGTCGAGCCCGGGAAGCATCGCGTCGAGCAGGACGAGGGCGAATGAGCCGCGCTCCCACTCGTCGCGTGCCTCGAGACCATCGGCGGCCATCGTCACATCGGCGCCCTCGAACCGCGCCGTCCGCGCGACGAGTCGAGCGATCGGCGGATCGTCCTCGACGACGAGGACGCGAGGGACGGTCATGCGGGCCTCGGCAGCACGATCGTCATGACGGTTCCTCGTCCGGGCTCGCTATCGACCTCGATGTGGCCGCTGTGCGCGGTCACGATCGACTGGGCGATCGCCAGCCCCAGGCCGGCGCCACCGGAGCTGCGGCTCCGCGTTCGGTCGGTCCGGTAGAAGCGCTCGAAGATGTGCGGCACCGCCTCGCGCGGGATGCCTGGGCCTTCGTCGGCGACCGAGATGAGCAGCGACGCGGGCCGGGCCTCCGACCTCAGCCGGACCGGCGAGCCGCGGCCATACTTCGCGGCGTTGTCGAGGAGGATCCGGATGGCCTGCTCCATGCGGACCGGGTCCAGGTCCACGGGCGCCTCCGCCAGTGCCTCGACCTCGATGGTCGCGCCCTGCTCCTCGACCAGGGGCTCGGCTCGCGCCGCCACCTCGGTGAGGAACGGCTCGGCCTCCACGCGCTCGAGGGTCAGCGGCAGTCCGGCCGCGTCCGAGGTTGCCAGCAGCAGGAGATCGTCGACGATCCGCGCCATGCGCACCGACTCGCTGGCGATGTCCTCGAACAGGTCAGGCGGCGAACGCGTCCCGAGCACGAGAGCCTGCTCGGCGTTGCCGCGCAGAACGGTGAGCGGCGTCCGGAGCTCGTGCGAGGCATCGGCAATGAAGTCGTCCTTTGCCTGCGCGGCCTGCGCCGCGACCGTGAGCAGCCTCCTGCCCTCGCGGACCATGAGCACCGCGCCGATGCCGGCCAGGACGGCCGTCAGGCTCAGGCCGAGGATCACGCTGCCGAGCACGAGGAATCCGGTCTGCCGCTCGTCCTCGATGCTCACGAAGGCAGCCTCGCCGAGCTCCTCGCCGAGCTGGTCCAGCACGAGCGCGTCGACCTCGAGGCTGCTCAGCTCGGCCAGGCCGCGATCGCTGGCATCGTCGAAGTCGGCGCGCGGCAGATTGCCGGCGAGGTAGGCGTCGAGGGCGGGCCGGAAGCCGGAGTAGTACCGCTCGACGGTGGCGCGGACGTCGGCCGGTTGCGGCGCGTCGGGCGGGACGCGGCCGATGGCCTCGAGCTCGTCGATCTCCTCGAGGAGCGCCGCATGCTTGATGGCGAGCTGCTCTGCGCGCAGCGGGGAGGGATCGTCGAGCGCGATGAGCCGGTGGTAGGCCTGGAGGTCGAGGACGGCGGTGCGCAGGTCATCGGCCTCCTCCTCGAGCTCGATGTCGTACGCGATCGCGTCGGCGACGACGCGACCCATGCGGTCGTTCACGACGAGACCGATGACGCCCACGGCCACCAGGCCGATCACGAGGACGGCGACGGCGACGATCGCCAGGCGCCACGGCTGCGCTCGGACCTGTCCGCTCGACGTCATCGGCTGCCCTCGATCCACCTGATCCCCTCATACTCGCAGCCATGCGCGTCCTGCTGATCGAGGACGAGGCGGCGATCATCCGCTTTCTCGAGCGAGGGCTCCGCGAGGAGGGCCACCAGGTCGAGTCCGCCGCGAGCGGCGAGGACGGGGTCGCCCTCGCCCTGAGCGAGGAGATCGACCTCGTCATCATCGACATCGGCCTCCCGGGCATCGACGGCCACGAGGTGCTCGGCTCGATCCGGGCGCGCAAGCCCGCGCTGCCCGCGCTGATGCTGACCGCCCGCGACGACGTCACCAACAAGGTGCGGGCGCTGGATGCCGGGGCCGACGACTACATCGTCAAGCCGTTCTCGTTCGCGGAGCTCGCGGCCAGGATGCGCGCGGCGATGCGTCGCGGCGATCAGCGGCGCGCCTCGGCGGTCGAGGTCGGCGACCTGAAGATCGACTTCCTCCAGCGCCGCGCGTGGCGCGGCCGCCGAGCGATCGACCTGTCGAACCGCGAGTTCATGCTGCTCGCCCACCTGATGCAGCACGCCGGCCAGGTCCTCTCGCGCACCCAGCTGCTCGAGGCGGTCTGGGATTACGACTTCGATCCCGGGTCGAACGTCGTCGACGTCTACATCCGCTATCTGCGACGCAAGCTCGACGAGCCTGGCCGGCCATCGGTCATTCGCGCCCTCCGCGGCGTCGGCTATCGGCTCGAGGTGCCCGATTCCGAGGCAGCCGACACCGAGCGCTGATCTCGCGGCCGTCGCGCGCATCAGTCGTCTCCACCGTCATCGTCGTCATCATCGCCGGGTGGAGGAGGTGGCGGCGGGCGCGGTGTCGGGGTCGCGCGGGGTCGCTGGGTTGCCGTTGCGATCGGCTCCTCGAGCTCGATCTCGATGGTGGTGAACGCGGCGCCATCCTCGATCTCGACGAGCGCGGCGCGGTTGCGGCGCTCGACCAGGAAGATCCACTCGCCCCCGGAGAAGTCGAGCTCGATGAGCTCCCACGCCTCTTCACGAAAGACCCGCCGGTAGAACGCGCGAACGTCGTCGACCTCCGCGGCGACGGCGTACTCGACGACCGTGACCCTCGTCGTTCCCTGCGCCTCGCGGAGGTAGGCCGTCCGGACCGCACCGGGATAGCGGCGAAGCGTGGAGAAATCCTTGCCGTCGACGTCGACCTGCGGAAACGTCGCGGTTGGCGTCGGGGTCGGCTGCTCGACCGCGGTCGAACGATCCAGCAGCCGGTCGGCGACAAGCACGCCGAGCCAGGCGGCCGCCACGATCAGGACAGCCGCAACCGCTCCGGAGACGGCACTCCGGAGCGACGCGCGCTGAGCTTCGCGGCGAGGGCGTCGGGTCATCGTCGGGGCTGGATCATCGGTGTGGCTCCATGAGAGGCGGATGAGACACCGATGAGAGTCGGCGGCGCCATTTGCGAGGGAGGCGCAGGCGCCCGACCCAGGTCAGGGTCGAGCGCCGGGTGGCCGCCGTCGCTACGCGGTCAGAGCCGCGCGCACTGGTCCTGCTTGTTGCCCTGGACGACGTTCGAGCCACCGGTCGGCGCCGGCCGGTTGCTCTTGCATTGGAGGTTGCCGTCGATGCGGTTCGAGACGATCGTCAGCCCGCCCGAGTTCGAGTAGGCCTGCAGGCTGTCGCCGATCGTCAAGCGCTGGGCGACCAGCGCGCCGCTGTTCGACTTGAGGCTGAGCTCGCCGCCGATCGTCGAGTTGCGCACCACTGCGCTGCCGCCCTGCTCGAGCTGCACGTCGCCGTTGATGCGCGAGCGCGCGATGATGACGACACGCCTCGCGTTCTCCGCCTGGACGTTGCCGACGACCCGAATCCCCTCGGCCATCAACGTGGCGCCGCGTTCGACTTTCAGCGTGCCCTTGATCCGCGTCCCGTCCATCGTGCAGGTCGCGCCCTGGGGCACGCGCACGTTGTCGAGCACCCGGTTGCCGAGCGAGCCACGGCAGGTTCGCTCCTCGGCGAGCGCAGTTCCCGGCACCGCCACGAGCGCGGCCAGCACCATGAGGATGGCCAGCCCGACTCTTGTCCTTCGCATGTCGTCGCATCTCCTCGCGCTTGTGTCCTTCGATGCGGGCACGGTCGCGCGGCGGCATGCGCCCACCGATGAGGGAGGGATGAGAACTCCCTCATCGGCCGCGACGCGGCTAGCATCGGTCGCGTGGCGGACCCAACGCTGACCGAGCGCGCGCTCAACCGCGCGCTTCTCGATCGGCAGATGCTGCTCGAACGCTCGGATCGGCCGATCGAGCGCGTCGTCGAGCGGATGGGCGGCATCCAGATGCAGTACGCGCCGGCGGGGTACATCGGGGTGTGGTCGCGGATGCGCGACTTCACCAGACCGATGCTGACGCGGGCGCTCGAGGAGCGGCGCCTCGTCCAGGCCACGCTGATGCGGGCGACGATCCACACCGTCTCGGCCGCCGACTACTGGCCGATGCTGGCGGGCATCCGCCGCGTCAACCGGGAGTGGTACTCGCGCGCCGACCCCGAGATCGGGGCGACCGACATGGGAGCCGTCGCCGCGGCAGTCCGCGGCGCGCTGGCCGACGGGCCGTTGCGCATGGCCGAGCTGGTCACGCGGATCGAGGCCATGGGCCACCCGTCCCGTGCCGCCAATCGGTCGGGGCTGTGGGTCGACATGGTGCGAGTGCCGCCGTCGGGGACGTGGGAGCGGCGTCGCGCGGACCTGTACGGGCTCGCCGACCAATGGCTTCCGCCGGTCGAGGTTGCCGAGGACGTCGGGATCGAGCTGCTCATCCGCCGCTACCTCGGAGCCTTCGGGCCTGCGTCGGTCAAGGACGTGGCGACCTGGATGGGCCTCAAGGTCGGGCAGCTGAAGCACGTCGCCGATCGGATGGAGCTGCGCGGCTTCCGCGACGAGGCCGGCAGGGCGCTCGTCGACCTGCCCGACGCACCGCTGCCGGACGTGGAGACGCCAGCCCCGCCGCGCTTCCTGCCGGTGTGGGACGCGACGCTGCTCGTCCATGCTCGGCGCACGCAGATCCTGCCGGAGGCGCATCGGCCACGCGTCTTCAACACGAAGACGCCGCACTCGGTGAACACCTTCCTCGTCGATGGCCAGGTCGCCGGAACGTGGCGCTTCGCCGACGACGAGATCCGGCTCGAGCCCTTCGGGCGCCTCGCGGCCGCCGACCGCCGAGCGCTCGAGGAGGAAGCGGAGGGCCTGGCCGCGCTCCACCGGTGACGGCGTAGGATGAGCCGATGAACCGATCCGACGTCCAGGGCTGGCTGGACCGCTACATCGAGGCGTGGCGCTCGAACGACCGCGCCCTCATCGAGTCGCTCTTCACCGACGACGCCGTCTACGGCTACCGGCCGTGGGACAGCGACGAGCACACCGTTCGCGGCAGCAGCGCGATCGCCGATAGCTGGCTCGAGGAGCCGGACGCGCCCGACGGCTGGGATGCGCACTACGAGCCGTTCGCCATCGAGGGCGACCGCGCCGCCGCGCTCGGCTGGAGCCGGTACGCGGCGACCGATGGCGAGCCGGAGCGCATGTACCACAACGCCTACGTGCTGGAATTCGCGGCCGACGGCCGCTGCCGGGCACTCCACGAGTACTACATGCTCCAAGCCGGCGCGTGACCTCGCCCTGGCGCGAGGTCGGCGACCGCGTCTGGGTCCGCCGTTACGAGTCGCTCGACCAGACGATCGGCGCGATCGGCGGTGCGGCCGGCCTGGCGGTCATCGATTCCCGTGCCAACCACCGCCTGGCCGATGAGCTGCGCGACGACCTCCGGCAGCTGTCCGGCGAGGTCATCGCGGTCGTGAACACCCACGGGCACTGGGACCACGTCTTCGGCAACGCGCGCTTCGCGCCGCTGCCGATCTGGGGCCACGTCCGCTGCGTCGACTTCATCGCCGCCACCGGAGAGGCTGCCCGTGCCAGGCTGATCGAGTCGGACGTCGGTGACGCGGACGCGTTCCGCGAGGTCGTGCTGACGCCGCCGACCGAAGTCTTCGAGACGTCCGCGACGCTCGAGCTGGGCGATCGGCAGGTCGAGCTTCGGTACCTCGGCCGGGGGCACACCGACAACGACGTGGTCGTGCTGGTGCCGGACGCGTCGGTCCTGTTCGCCGGCGATCTGCTCGAGAACGCGCCGGCGCCCGGCTTCGGCGACAGCTATCCGATCGACTGGGCCACGACCGGGCGAGCCCTGCTGGAGCTGGTCGACGGCCCGGTCGTGCCCGGCCACGGCGACCCGTTCGATCGGTCCTTCGCGGAGCGCCAGGTCGCCGAGCTGGCGGCGTTGGCGCAGCTCGCGGGCGACGCGGTCAGCGGAGCGATCGGCCTCGACGAGGCGATTCGGCGCTCCCCGTTCCCGGCCGACGTGACCGGAGTTGCGCTGGAGCGCGCCCGGCTCGAACTGGAGTGAGTAAACTTCCTCACCATACTGAGTAAATAGACTCAGTGGAGTGAGTACGTGAAGCTGCCGAAAGTCTATCGACGGCCGGTCTACGACGAGATCCTCGAGCGCGCCCACGAGCCTCGGCGTTTCCTGCAGGTGCTTGCGGGTCCGCGACAGGTGGGCAAGACGACGCTGGCACGCCAGGCCATGGACGCCATCGGCATCCCGGGGCATTTCGCGTCCGCGGACGCGCCGGACCCCGAGGACATCGGCTGGATCTACACGCAGTGGGCGATCGGCCGCCAGGCGGCGGCCAACGGCGGGCGGGCCGGCGGGCTGCTCGTGCTCGACGAGGTCCAGAAGATCCGCGACTGGTCCGACGTCGTGAAGCAGCTGTGGGACGAGGACTCGGCGGCCGGGACGCCGCTGCGGGTCATGCTCCTCGGCTCCGCGCCGCTCCTGGTTCGTCAGGGCCTCTCCGACTCGCTGGCTGGCCGCTTCGAGATCATCCGCGTCACGCACTGGACGTTTGGCGAGATGCGCGATGCCTTCGGCTGGGACCTCGACACGTATCTCTTCTATGGCGGTTATCCGGGCGCCGCGCCGCTCATCAAGCGCCACGACCGATGGGAGGAGTACATCCTCGACGCGATCGTCGAGACGAACCTGTCGCGCGACATCCTGCTGCTCAACCGGGTCGAGAAGCCGGCGCTTCTGCGCCAGCTGTTCCGGCTGGCCTGCACGTACTCGGGCCAGGTGCTGAGCTACACGAAGATGCTCGGTACGCTGACCGATGCGGGCAACACCGTCACCCTGGCCCACTACCTCGAGCTGCTCGGCGGGGCCGGGATGGTGACCGGGGTGGGGAAGTACTCGGGGTCGGCCGTTCGGCGCCGGGCCTCGTCACCGAAGCTGCTGGCGCTGAACACCGCGCTCATGACCGCCGCCTCGCGCACGACCTTCAAGCGTGCGCGTGCCGATCCCGAGGCGTGGGGGCGGCTGGTCGAGACCGCGGTCGGTGCGCACCTGTGGGCTCACGCCGATCCCGACGAGCTCGGATGGTGGCGCGAGGGCAACAACGAGGTCGACTGGGTGATCCGCCCCGGCAAGCTCATGCGCTCGCGCGACGCGCCGATGGCGATCGAGGTCAAGACCGGCCATCCACGAGGCGCGCGCGGCACGGTCGCGTTCACGCACACGCATCGGGGGGCGCGGTCGCTGATCGTGGGAGCGGGTGGGATCCCCGTCGAGGACTTTCTCGGCACTCACCCTCGACAGTGGCTCGACGCGTAGCTGCTGCCGTGCGCGACCGCTTCCAGGCGCCCGCGAAGGGGCCGCGCTCACGCGACTGGCCAGATCACCTCGGTCCGCGTCTCCTCCATCCCGACCTCGCCGGGATCGTCGACGTAGGACTCCCACGGACCGGGACCCTCGTCGCGTCCCTGCGCATGGATCCAGTCGTGGAGGGCGTCGTAGGTCGCGGACAGCTTGTCGTATGACCCGCGATGGATGGTGATCGCCACCTGCCCGCCCGGCAGCTCTCCGGCAAACAGCTCGCCCGGCTCCGCCTCGTCGGAAGAGCGCAGCGTGGACGCCGGCGCGCTCACCGGAATGCCGATCTCGACGTCGACCTGGTCGGGGCCGAACTGGTGGTAGCGGCCGAACGGCGGCCCTGCCGGCTCGACGCCGAGGTCGGCGAGGCGATGCGCGATGTTCGGCAGGTGCTCGTCGAAGAGGGCGGCGAGGTCCATCGATTCCATCGGCTGGGTCACGCGGACAGAGGCGGTCGGCTGCGGGGTGACCTCGCGGATCTCGGCATCGATCATCGGTGGCGACCTCATACACTTGGTGTCGACACCATCTTCGCCGATAGGGAGCGGCATTGACCGAGCGCGACGAGCCATCGCCATCCGAGCGAGGACGGACCGTCCACGGCGAAGCGGCAAACGCCGGCCACCGGGTCCTCGCTCCAGACGACGCCGAGGTCGAGGCGTACCTCGAGCAGGCGCTCCACGCGCCCCCGCCGCAGCGCGTCGAGACGGAGGCGCCCGAGCAGCCCGAGACGGTCGCGGTGCTCGACTTCGGGAGCCAGTTCGCGCAGCTGATCGCGCGGCGGCTGCGCGAGCTGAACGTGTACTCCGAGCTCCTGCCGCATGACACCCCGATGCTCGAGCTCGAACGTCGCGGCGTGAAGGCGGTGATCCTGTCGGGCGGGCCGTCATCGGTCTATGACGAGAACGCGCCGAAGGCCGATCCGGCACTGTGGTCCGGCCGCATCCCGGTGCTCGGCATCTGCTACGGGCTCCAGCTCATGGCCCACGAGCTCGGCGGGGAGGTCGTGCCGTCGGCCAAGCGCGAGTACGGACCAGCCACCGTCAGCCTGACCGATGCGGACGGGCTCTTCGCCGGCATCGAGCGCGAGCAGCCGGTGTGGATGAGCCACGGCGACTCGATCCTCCGTCCCCCGGCGGGCTTCCAGGCCACCGCCCAGACCGATGCGAGCCCGTACGCCGGATTGGCCGATCCGGGCCGCAACCTGTACGGCATCCAGTTCCACCCCGAGGTCGTCCACACGCCGGTTGGGCGCGAGGTGCTGCGCAACTTCGTGGTCGGCATCGCCGGGATGCGGCAGAGCTGGACCCCGGCGAACCTCGTCGAGACGACGGTCGCGGAGATCCGCGAGCGGGTCGGCGAGGGCCACGTCATCTGCGCGCTGTCGGGCGGCGTCGATTCCGCGGTGGCCGCGACGCTCGTGCATCGGGCCATCGGCGACCAGCTGACCTGCATCTATGTCGACCACGGCCTGATGCGCAAGCGCGAGTCGGAGCTGCTGCGGGTCACCTTCGAGCGGGACCTCGGCATGAAGCTGGTCATGGTCGACGCGCGGGATCGGTTCCTGGCGCGCCTCGCCGGCGTGGAGGATCCGGAGGAGAAGCGGCGGATCATCGGCGACGAGTTCATCAGGGTCTTCGAGGAGGAGGCAGCCAGGCTCGGGCAGATCGACTTCCTCACCCAGGGGACGCTCTACCCCGACGTCATCGAGTCGACAACGGCCGAGACGAAGACCGCGCAGAAGATCAAGACTCACCACAACGTCGGCGGGCTGCCGCCGGACATGCGCTTCCGGCTCATCGAGCCGCTGCGCTACCTGTTCAAGGACGAGGTCCGCAAGGTCGGCACCGAGCTGGGCCTGCCGGAGGCGATGGTCCAGCGCCAGCCGTTCCCCGGACCGGGGCTCGCCATCCGCATCATCGGCGAGGTGACCGCCGAGCGGCTCGACACGCTGCGCGAGGCCGACTGGATCGTCATCGACGAGATCAAGGCGGCCGGCCTGTATCGGTCCCTGTGGCAGAGCTTCGCGATCCTGACGCCGGTCCGTTCGGTCGGCGTCATGGGGGACGGGCGGACGTACGCGAACGTCGTCGCGGTGCGCGCGGTGACGAGCGACGACGGGATGACCGCCGACTGGGCACGGCTGCCCTACGAGGTGCTGGCGAAGATCTCCTCGCGCATCGTGAACGAGGTGCCGGGCGTCAATCGCGTGGTCTACGACGTCAGCTCGAAGCCCCCGGCGACGATCGAGTGGGAGTGAGTCAGGGCGCCAGCCGGTAGACCACGTTCGCGCTGCTGCCGGTGGCCCACACCGATCCGAAGGCGACGGTGACGTCGCCGGTGCTGCTCGGCCCGCCGATGGTCTCGACGACCTCGTCGGTGGCCGGGTCGATGCGAGTCAGGAATGCGCCCGGCGCACGGACCCAGACGGCGTCGTCGGTCGCCCACAGGCCGCCGACGTTCTCTGACGCTGCGCCGGTCGCGATCTCTGCGAGCACCGATCCGTCGGTCGGGTCGATGCGGACGACGGTTGGCTCGTCGGGAGCCACCTCTTCGGCGCCGAACAGCGTGACCCACAGGCTATCCGGTCCAGCCACGATCACCTGCGGGCGGTCGAGGCTCGCCGCGTGCTCGGTGACCTCCATCGTCGCGGGATCGACGCGCAGGACCAGCCCATCCTGTGGAGCCGTGACCCAGACGGACTCGAAGCCGTAGGCCAGCGTCCCGACCCCGTGCCCGAGCGCGATGGTCGCGGCCGTCATCGCAGCCGGGTCGATCCGAACGAGCGCGTTCGGCCCGCCGCCGTCCGTGCCGATCGCCCACACCGAGTCGCTGCCGAAGGCGAGGCGGCTGTAGACCTGCGTGGTCTCGAACGCCACCTCGCCCGTGATCTCGTTCGTCGCGGGATCGATCCGCACGACGCCATCGGAGCTGCACGCCCACACCGCGTCATCACTGACGGTGAAGCCCTGGCACAACCTACCGCTGATCGCAACGGTGGCGACGATCTCGTTGGTCTCAGGGTCGACCCGCAGGAGCGCGGGCTCCTCGCTGTCGGGCGCCAGGAGCCAGATCGAGCCGAACCCCTCGAGCGGCCAATCGGGCTCGCCCTGGAGGTCCGCCAAGACGGCGTCGGCCCGGGCCTCGACCGAGTCGGCGGCCGGCGAAGCGCTCGGACTCGCGCTCGGAAGCGCGGTCGCCGTGGCCGCTGTCGGCGTTGTCGGCTGCGGCGCGGAGGGGGAGACGGCGGAGGATGAGCATGCGGCAAGGGCCATGGCGAACGCGAGCGCCAGACCCGACGTGGCCGTGGCGCGCGACTGGGCGGATGACATCGTGACCTCCAGGTGTTGTCCGTTGCGGCCGATCCTCGGCCTCGGACAGCGCGAGCGCATCGGTGCAATCCCGGCGTGTGACGAGGGTTTTCCCGGTAGGCGTGGCCTGGGCGCTGTGCCACGATGCGGCCCATGACGCAGGCTCGGGCTTCCGGCGCACTGGCCGCGTTGCCGGCGGTCATCGCCACCGGCCTGTTCGTGATGGTGACCCACTACGTTGGGATCGCCGCCGGCGCGCCGCTCGAGTTCCTCGTCATCGACACGTCGCTGGCGCTGCTCTTCCTCGCCGCGGGAGCGGTCGCCTGGCAGCGCAGGCCGACGAGCAACACGGGACCGATCCTCGTCCTCTCTGCGGCGCTGTGGAGCCTCGGCAGCTACGGGCCAACGGAGATCGAGCCGGTGTGGGTCCTCGGCTTCGCGTTCGAGGGCTACTACGACGTCGCGCTCGCCCTGCTGGCCCTGACCTTCCCCGCGGTCGCGCTGGGCGGAGCGGGCAGGATCGTCATGGCCGTGCTCGCCGCCGCCTTCGCCGTCCGGAGTGCCGGGCGGCTGCTCCTTCAGGATCCGCCGCGGACACGCCCCGATCTCTTTCCGGACGGCCCGACGAATCCGCTCGCGATCCTCGAGAGCCGCACCGCATTTGAGGCGGTCGAGATTACGACCAGCATCGTCATCCTGGTTGCGGTGATCGTCGTTGCCGTGCTCTCCGTGCGGCGGCTAGCCGCGAGCCAGTCACTGACGCGGGCCGTCATCGGTCCGGTCATGCTCGCGTCGATCGTCGCGATGGGCTTCGCCGCGGTGGAGGCGGCCGACAACGCATGGGCGCACGCATTCGACAGCTCGATGCTGACGATCCCCGAGTCGGTCCGCGGGTTCACCGACTGGGTCGCCCCCGCCGGACGCGCCATCGTGCCGTTGGCATTCCTGCTCGGAACGCTGCGCCTGCGCTCCAGCTACGGCCCGCTGCCGGCGATCGCCGAGCAGCTTGGACGCGGGGAGGCGCCCGAAGACGTCGATGCGGCGCTCGCGGCCTACATCGAAAACCGCGAGCTCGCCGATCTGCTGACGACCCAGCTCGCCGAGCTGCGGGCGTCGCGGGCTCGGCTGGTGTCCGCTGGCGACGCCGAGCGCCGGCGGATCGAACGCGCGTTGCATGACGGCGCCCAGCAGCACCTGACCGGCATCGCGATCCGGCTCGAGGACGCCCGGCAGACGCCGGGGATCGGGCCGGAGGGCCTCATCCGCAAGCTCGACGACACGGTCGCGGAGCTGCGCGACGCGATCAACGAGCTCCGCGAACTGGCGCGCGGCATCCATCCGACGATCCTCACCGAGGCCGGGTTGGAGCCGGCCCTCGCGACGCTGGCGCGCCGCTCCCCGGTGCCGGTCGACCTGCGCGTCGAGCTCGATGGGCACGTCCCGCTGCCGACCGAGGTCACCGCCTACTACGTCGTCGCGGAGGGGCTGACGAACATCGCGCGCAGCGCTCGGGCGACGCGCGCCGAAGTGACCGTCGAGCGGCGAGATGACGGGCTGGCGATCGGGGTGCGCGACGACGGCATCGGCGGTGCCGATCCGACGGCCGGGTCCGGGATCGCCGGCCTGCGCGATCGGGTGCGCGCCCTGAACGGCCGGTTCCGTTTCGACAGCCCTTCCGGGCGCGGGACCGAGATCGACGTGTGGCTGCCGTGCGAGTGATCGTCGCCGACGACTCGGCGGTCATCCGCGAGGGTGTCGTCCGCATCCTCGGCGCCGGGGGCGCCGACGTCGTGGCCCAGGCGCGCACCGCGGACGAGCTGCTGACGCTCGTCGACGAGCACGTGCCAGATCTCGCGATCGTCGACATTCGGATGCCGCCGTCGGACACGGCTGGCCTCCGCGCCGCGGTCCGCATCCGCGACGGCTATCGGGGCCGGGTCGGCGTGCTCGTCCTCTCGCAGTTCCTCGAGCCGGAGTACGCGATGCAGCTGCTTGCCGACGGCTCCGGCGGCATCGGCTACCTCCTCAAGGACCGGGTTGCGGCGGCCAACGAGCTGATCGAGGCGGCCCGACGAGTCGCGGCCGGCGGATCGGCGATCGACCCGGCGGTGGTCGACGAGATCGTCCGTGGCCGCCTGACCCAGCAGCGCCTCGCCGTCCTGACGCCGCGGGAGCGCGAGGTCCTCTCGCTGCTCGCCGAAGGCCGATCCAACCGCTCGATTGCCGATCGGCTCGCGCTGGCGGTCAAGACCGTCGAGGCCCAGGTCGCGACGATCTTCTCAAAGCTCGGTCTCGAGGAGCACCCCGACGACAACCGCCGGGTGCTCGCGGTCCTCGCGTACCTCGACGGTCGGGTCGAGCGATGACCAGTGAGGCATCCATCGTACGCCCGGCGACCAAGGTGCCCCGGGCGAGGCAGCTCACTCGTCAGGCGTTTCGCGCTCCTCCGGTGAACCGGCCGGATCGTCCCCGCGCGGACGGATCACGGCCCGCAGGCTGGTCTGCACGATCTGGCTGGCGGGCTGGATGATGACCGGCTCGATGATCTCGTCCCGCACCCGACGAACGGTCTGGACGACGATGTCGCCGAACGCGATCGACGCGCCAAGCGCAAGTCCGGTCGCCACAGCGGTCACCAGCAGCAAGATCCCCGCGATCGCGTCCGAGGACAGCATGCCCTCGACGATCAGGAGACCCGGGAGCAGCGGGAGCGATGCCGGGACGACCCAGAGCACGACCGGCGCATCCCGCCGCCGGGCAAGCAGCCGGCCTCCCGCACCAACCGCCAGCCCGGCGAGGGCGGTGGCGAACAGTCCGCCGACACCGAGCGGGAAGACGAAGAGATAGACCGCCCACCCGACGGCGCCGAGCGCGCTCGCCGTCAACAGCGCGAATCGCGGCTCGCCCAGGCGGACCGCCCACGCGCCACAGGCGATCGCCGCGGCGGCGACCTGCACGGCTGGCTGACGCGCGTCGCCGCCCGGGATCCCGACCTCCAGGAAGACGCCGAACTGGTTGGCCACGCCGATGCCGATCGCGGTGCCGGCGGCAACGGCCGCACCGAGCAGCAGCGCGTTCGCCAGCCGCGCAGAGCCGCTGATCGTCGACTGGTCGATGAGGTCGCGCATCCCGGCCACCAGCGCCGCGCCGGGCAGGAAGCGGAGCAGGCTGCCGGTCAGGACCAGCGCCGGATTGATCGGTGCGTCGATGGCAACCGTCAGAGCCACCAGCAGCGACGAGACGAGGGGTCCGATCAGGCTCCGGAAGAACGGTGGGAGGCCCGACCCGTCCAGGCGGACCACGATCGGCTGAACGAGCGCGCTGATGACGAGCGTGGCGAGCGCGTCGAGCGCAGATCCGCCGAAGAGCACGGTCGAGGCCGCCGCCGAGACTGCCTGCGCCAGGCTGGTGAACGGCTCCGGCCACGCCGTCTCGAGGGAGGCAATGCGCTCGACTTCGGCCGCTGCGTCGGCCAGTGCGAGCGACCCCGTTCGCAGCTCGCTCACGAGGCCGGCCGCGGCCGTCAGCCGTCTGTAGTCGCTCACCTGCTCCGGGGCCAGGAGCATCGCCGTGACCGGTTGAGCGGCAGGTCCCGGGAAGTAGGAGAGGGAGATCGTGCCGAACGACACCCCCGCGGTCGCCCGTGGTAGCCCGAGACTGGCCGCGGCCGATCGCATCGCGCGCTCGACATCGTCCGTCGGAGAGCCGGCGCCGAGCATGATCGCGCCGAGCTTGAGGACCACCTCGACGGCGCGGACGCCATCGGCCGGATCGTTCGCCATCACCTGCGTACGTTGCCACCACTGGGGCCGGATGGTCCGTCCGTCCCGACTAGCATGGTTCGATGCGGATCGTCTCGCTCCTGCCGTCGGCCACCGAGATCGTCTATGCCCTCGGCCTCGACGACCAGCTCCTCGGCGTGACCGACGAGTGCGACTCGCCGCCCGCCGCCCGCGGCAAGCGCGTCGTCGTTCGCTCGCGCCAGCCGGCCGGGCTGACGCCCGGCGCCATCGACGCGTGGGTGCGAGCCGAGGCTCCGAACGGAGGGCTGTATCGCCTCGACGACGCGGCGATCGCCGAGATCTCGCCGGAGCTGCTCCTGACCCAGGACCTGTGCAGGGTCTGCGCGGTACCGACCGGCGACGTCGACGCGGCGCTTGCCCGGATCGGATGCGCGGCGGACGTCGTGACGCTCGAGCCCCAGCGCCTCGACGCGGTGATCGCCTCGGTCGCCGACGTGGCCGACGCGGCCGGCGAGCCGGAGCGGGGCCGTGAGCTCGTTGCCGCGCTTCACGGCCGGCTCGATGCCGTGCGCGAGGCGATCGGTGGGCGCGCATCGGTGCCGACCCTCGTACTCGAGTGGCTCGACCCGCCCTACACCGCCGGCCACTGGGTTCCCGACGTCGTCGTCGCCGCGGGCGGTGAGCCGCTGATCGGCGACCCGGGCGGCCGCTCGCGCGCCTCGACCTGGGACGAGGTGCTGCGCACCGATCCCGAGGTGGTCGTGCTGGCGCCCTGTGGCATGCCGTCGGCAGATGCCGTGGCGCAGGCCGACGACCTCGTGCCGGCTGCGCTGCTCGCTCGGCGGGTCGTTGCCGTCGATCTCGCCCGACCCGGTCCGCGGCTCGTCGACTGCGTCGAGGCGCTCGCCGCCGTCCTCCACCCGGACGCCGGCCTGCCGGAGCGACCCGACATCCTCATCCGTGGCTGACCCGTCCGAACGCGTCGAAGCCGGGGAGGCGCTAGCATCCGGGACGTGCAGAGAGCCCTCCGAACGATCGCGGTCGGCGCGACGCTGCTGGCCGCCGGGTCCGCGTGCACGGTCGCCGAGGTCGAAACGCCCGACCCGGCAGCGATCCCGAGTGGCGAGCCGGTCGCCATCGGAGCCGAGGCGACGGGACCGGTCACCGAGCTCGGAAGCGGCCAGGCCTTCGACCTTGGCTGGCGCTACGTGATCTACGAGTCCGCCGAGGGGTGGTGCACTGAGCTCCAGATGGTCGAGGGCAACATCACCGGCTGCGGCGCAGACCTGCTTCCCCCCGAGGGAGAGCACATCGGCGCAGCGGGCGCTCAGAGTCCGCTCGAGAGCGGCGTCACCCCCGTCGATGGCATCGTCAGCAACGAGATCGTGACGGTCTGGATCATCGACGAGCAGCTCGGACGGATCCCGGCGACGCTCATGCCGCTCGAGGAGGCCGGCCTCACCGGGCAGGCCTTCATCGGCTTCATGCCGGCCGAGGGGACGCCGACCCATATCCAGGCTCTTGCGCTGAGCGGCGAGATCCTCGAGACGCACGAGCTGCCCTGATGTCCAGCTGGTTCGACAAGCTGCTCGAGGAGCTCCAGCGCCGCCAGGCGGAGGAGGACGCCAGGCGCGAGGGGCGACCGCGGGAGCGCAACGTCACGCCGATCGACGAGGGTCGGCGCGCCTCGCGGCGGGGCGGCGGCAACGGCAAGGACGACGGGAGCGGCAACGGTGACGGCGGCGGCCCTCCGGTCGCGCGGCCGATCTTCGGCAGCGACGTCCCGTGGCGCCGGTGGGTCCTGATCGGCGGCGGCTTCGTTCTGCTGTTCGTCGTGCTCGGCATCCTCGGCGGGGCCGTCACGCTGATCACCGACATCATGTGGTACGAAGCCCTCGGGCGTCGCGACGTCCTCCAGACCCGGCTGTGGGCACAGATCGCGCTCTTCGCGATCGGGTTCGCCGCGATGCTCGTGCCGGTGCTCATCAGCGTCTGGCTGGCGCGACGGATCGCGCCGCAGGCGCCGGTCCGCCGCCTGGGCGGGATGGAGCTGCCGGACCTCTCGCGGCTGATCGGCCTGGCGCTGGTGGCCGTCGCGGTGCTGCTGGCGCTCGGCAGCGGGGCCGCGTGGAGCGGGGCGTGGGAGACGCTTCTCCTCTTCCTCAACGGCGAGGCGTGGGGGACCACCGATCCGACCCTCGGCCGTGACATCGGCTTCTACGTCTTCGACCTGCCGTTCTGGCGCTTCCTGCTCGGTTGGGCATCGACGACCCTGATCATCGTCGGGCTCCTGACCCTCGGCGCATACGCCGCTCGGGCGCTGCACTGGCAGTTCCACCTCTCGGCGCCGGTGCGGGCGCACCTCTCGGTCATCGGTGCGCTGCTGCTGGTCGTCATCGCGGCCGGCTACCAGCTGGACATCGCCGAGCTCGCCTACTCGACGAACGGCTGGAACGGCAACGTCCAGGCCGCGCTGTACACCGACATGAACGCCCGCGTGCCCGCCTTCGTCATTCTCACCGTCGTCGCCCTGGTCGCCGCGGGCCTGTTGGTGCTGAACACCTGGTTCCGGACGCTCTGGCTGCTCGGGCTGGCCGGCGGCGCGTGGCTCGTCCTCTCGATCGTCGTCGGCGGGCTCTACCCGTCGTTCGTCCAGACCGTGCAGGTCAATCCGAACGAGGAGAACGTCGAACGGCCGTACCTCACGAACCACCTCATCTCGACGCGCGCGGCCTACGACCTCGAGGACATCGAAACGCGCCGCTTCACCGGCGAGCAGGAGCTGACCCGCGAGGTGTTCGGCACCGACGCTGCGACGATCGACAATCTGCGGCTGTGGGACTACCGCCCGCTGCTCACGACGTTCGGCCAGGAGCAGATCCTGCGCTTCTACTACGACTTCCTCGACGTCGACATCGACCGCTACGAGATCGGCGGCGAGCAGCGTCAGATCATGCTCAGCGCCCGCGAGCTCAACGTCGAGAACTTCGGCACCGACAGCACCTGGACCAGCGAGCGGCTCGTCTACACCCACGGCTACGGGATCACCGCGGTGCCGGTCGACGCGGTCACCGAGCAGGGCACGCCCGACTACCTCGTCAGCGGGATCAACCGCGAGCCACAGCTGCCGCTCGTCGAGCCGCGGATCTACTTCGGCGAGCTGACGAACAACTGGGTCGTGACGAGCACCGGCACGCGAGAGTTCGACTACCCGGTCGACACCGATGACGAGTCGGGTGACGACGCGGAGACGGTGTGGGAGGGCACGACCGGGGTCGGCATCGGCAACCTCCTCACGCGCGCGCTCTTCGCGCTGCGCTTCGGGGATCTCAACCTGCTCATCAGCGACCAGCTGACCGATGAGTCCCAGGTCCTCTTCGACCGCGCCATCACCGAGCGCGTGCCGAAGATCGCGCCGTTCCTTGCCTACGATCACGACCCGTACCTCGTCACCGCCGAAGGCCGCCTGCTGTGGGTCTGGGACGCGTACACGCAGACCGACCGCTACCCGAACTCCCAGCCACAGCCGTCGGGCGGCGCCTTCCCCGGCGCGAACTACGTCCGCAACAGCGTCAAGGTGGTGGTCGATGCCTACGACGGCACGGTCCGCTTCTTCCTGGCCGATCCGGAGGACCCGATCATCGCGGCCTACGCCCGGATCTTCCCCGACCTCTTCGAGCCGCTCGACGCGATGCCCGAGGAGCTGCGCGCCCACCTTCGCTACCCGGAGGACCTGTTCCTGGCGCAGAACCAGGCGTACCTGCTCTACCACCTGCCGGGCACCGAGGCCGGCGCGACGACCTTCTACCGCCAGGAGGACCGGTGGGAGATTCCGACCGACGCGTCCTCCGGCGCCGAGACGCCGATGGAGCCGTACTACGTGATCATGCGCATCCCCGGTGAGGAGGAGGCCGAGTTCGTCCTCATCCAGCCGATCGTGCCCGAGGGTCGGCGCAACATGATCGCGTGGGTCGCGGCCCGCATGGACCCCGGCACGTACGGCGAGCGCATCGCCTTCCAGTTCCCGACCGGCACGACGACCCACGGCCCGGAGCAGATCGAGGCCCGCATCGGCCAGGACGACGCGATCAGCGAGCAGTTCACGCTCTGGTCGAACGCGGGCTCGCAGGTGGTGCGCGGCAACCTCCTCGTCCTGCCGATCGGCGACGACGGGCTGCTCTACGTGGAGCCGATCTTCCTCCAGGCCGCCGGCGCCCCCTTCCCCGAGTTCGTGCGCGTGATCATGGTCGACCAGCGTCGTGTCGCCTTCGCCGAGTCGGTCGAGGAGGGCCTGCGCCAGCTGCTCGGCGAGGCCGAGCCGCCTCCGCCGGAGGAACCTGAGGGACCGGAGCCTTCGCCGTCGCCCGGCGAGTCGCCGGAGCCGTCGCCGTCGCCGGGTGAGCTGCCCGCGGACGTCGAGGGGCTGATCGAGGAGGCGCAGCGCCTCTACGACGAGGCACAGGAGGCGCTGGCAGCCGGCGACCTCGGCACCTACCAGGAGCGAATCGACGAGCTCGCCGAGGTTCTCGACGCCCTCGCGGAGCTCAGCAACCCGTAGGCGCTGTCGGGAGCTCAGGCGCCGATCCGACACCTGCTGCGACGACCCTCGGCCCGTAGACTCGACCCGTGGAGATTCTGGTGCTCGGATCGGGTGCCCGCGAGCATGCGTTGGCCTGGCGGCTGGCGCGCGACGAGGAGGTGCGTCGCGTCCGGATCGCACCGGGCAATGGCGGAACGCTCGCCGTCGGCGAGAGCGTCCACCTCGACCCGACCGACCCGTTGGCCGTCGCGCGGCACGCGTCGCGCGAGCGCTACGACCTCGTCGTCATCGGTCCCGAGGCGCCGCTGGCGGCCGGCGTCGCCGACGAGCTGGCTGCGGCGCGAATCCCCGCATTCGGACCGATGCGCGCCGCCGCGCGCCTGGAGTCGAGCAAGGCGTTCGCGAAGCGCCAGATGGAGCGCGCGGGGGTGCCGACGGCGACATCGGTCACGTTCACCGATCCCGACGAGGCCCTGTCGCACCTTCGGACCCTCGACCGACCACCGGTGGTGAAGGCCGATTGGCTTGCAGCCGGGAAGGGGGTGAGCGTGCCCGAGACGCTGGAGGAGGCCGAGACGGCGGTGCGCGACCTCTTCGGCGGTGTCGCGCCCGGCGCGCGCCTGCTGCTCGAGGAGAGGCTCGACGGCATCGAGGTCAGCGCCTTCGCGTTCGTGTCCGACTCGACGGTCGTGCCGCTGGCTGCGGCCCGCGACTACAAGCGAATCGGCGACGGAGACACCGGGCCGAACACCGGCGGCATGGGTGCCTTCGCCCCCGTGCCGTGGTTCGGCCGCGATGCGATCGAGCGCGCGGCGGCCGAGGTGTTCGAGCCGATCGCCTGGCGCATGGAGCGCGACGGGACGCCGTATCGCGGCGTGCTCTACGCCGGCCTCATGCTCACCGACGACGGACCGATGGTGCTGGAGTTCAACGCTCGCTTCGGCGATCCGGAGGCCCAGGTCCTCCTGCCGCTGCTCGACGGCGAGCTGTCGGCCGCGTTGCTCGGGTGTGCCACCGGCGACCGCTCGCTCATGGAGGGCTCGGTGCGCCTGGGCGATCGCGCGGCGGTCGGCGTGGTCGTCGCCTCGGAGGGCTACCCCGGCACGCCGCTCACGGGGCGTGTGCTGGAAGGCACGGAGCCCTCGTCGGCGGCCGACGACGGCGAGGTTCTGAGCTTCCATGCCGCGACCCGGCGACGGCCGGACGGCACGGTGCGAGACGACCGGCGGCCGGGTCGTGACGCTCGTCGGCCTGGGCGATACCGTGGCCGACGCGCGCGCCGCGGCCTACCGGGGCGTGGACGACGTCCGGCTCGAGGGCTCGCGCATCCGGAGCGACGTCGGCGCGCTACATCTCGACGATCGGGCGGAGCTCCGCGACGAGGCCGGGTGAGCGGGGAACCGGGCGGACGAGCTCGGTGGCCTCTTCGATCGAGGTCGCCTCCAGGACGTAGAAGCCGCCGAGCGCCTCCTTCGTCTCGAGGAACGGCCCATCGGTGACGAGCAGCTGCTCGCCCTCGAACCGAACCGTGCGACCGCCCTCCGGCGGGCCGAGGGCCTCGCCCACGACGAGCGCCCCGTGATCGACAAGGTGGCGCGCGAAGGCAACGTGCTGGTCGACGATCGCGCGGCGCTCGTCATCGGTCATGGCGGCCTCGGCGGCGGCGTCGCCGTGCAGCAGGAGCAGGAACTTCATCGGTCCTCGCGGAGTGTGGGTTATGGGAGACGACGAACGAGCGGGTCCCGGATCGACCGGGGCCCGCTCGCATCGGTCCGGTCAGACGTCAGTCGTCATCGTCATCGTCGCCGGAATGCAGCTCGACGTCGACCCACACGAGCCGGTGATCCGAGCTGGGGAACGGAAAGACCCCGGTGAGCCGGAAGAGGGGATCGGCCTGGACCGGCCAGAAGACGCCGGAGTCGTCGATGTCCAGGCCCCTGCTGGGAAGCACGTAGTCGGCCCGCAGGTTGCCGGGCGCGCCATCAGCGAAGTCGGCGGTGTCGTACTTCGGCTTGCTGCGGTGGGTGGCGTTGGCTCCGCCCTGGAGCGTCGACGCCTCCCGGGCGCCCTTGCTCGACGGCGTGTCATCGTCGTTGACGCGCCGGTTGTCGAGCAGCTGCTGGATCGCGCCCCTGACGCTGTCGCCGTCCCGCGGATCGGAGTTCTGGTCGCCGGCGATGACGAACGAGGCGCCCCGCCGCAGACCGCCGAACACGCCGGCGTCGTCGTAGATGTACGAGGCACGGCGGCCGCCGGCCACGTAGTCGGCCCAGAGCCGGATCTCGTCGAAGTTGCGCCTGCCGTTGCGATCCTCCGGCCCGTCGAAGACCGGCGGGGTCGGATGGCTGGCAAGGAAGTGGACCGTCTCGCGCCCGATGCGGATTGGGATGTCCCAGTGGCTCTTGCTCGAGAGCGGGAAGATGGCGAGCTCCTCGGCGCTGTACCAGTCCTTCGCCGCGGGCGTGGCCGCGTCGTCGGGCAGGAGGGCGCCGGGCATGTCCTTCCACTTGAAGTTCTGGAAGGTCCGGACGTCGTCGTAGTCGATCGGATGCTGGCTGTAGACGGCCATCCCGAACTTGCCGGGGAACTCGCCGAAGCCGAGCGAGTCGTCGCCGTAGGCGGTGTCACCCGGCGTGGTGTCGATGACCCCGTTGTTGTTCAGGTCGAACCCGGACGAGATGCCCGTGTTCGAGGGCGCCACGAAGACGTATGGGTAGTCGATCGGCCTGGCGCCGTTGTGGCCGATGGAAAGGTAGTTGTCCTGGAACGCCGCCGTCAGGGCGTTGCCGGTGACCGGCCCGTCGATGTAATCGAACTCGTTGATGAGCACGACCTCGGGGCGGACGCGCTGGATGATCTCGGCCACATTTGCCGCCTGAAGGCGGCGTCCGCGGAGCGCGGCATCGGGCTCCGCGGGGTCGAACGGCGCGCTCAGGTCGGTGAGCGCCTGGCCCTGAGCATTGCGGTTGAGCGAGGCGTTGAACGTCGCGAATCGAACCTCGTCATTGCGATCGCGCGCCGAGGCCGGCGGCGCCGCGACGAGGACCGCGCCGAGGAGCAGCAGCAGCGCGAGGATGGCGGCGGCCGGCCGACGGACGGCGCCGGGCATCGAGATCGACATCTGGCAGGGACCTCCGATGGAAGGTGGATGGAGTCCTCCGTTGCTGCATACGCTGAGCCACAAGGGACAACGCTTCGTCAACGCCGTGTGCCGGTATTCTTTTCGCACCGATGCCGACCGTCGCCGTCATCTGCGGCTCCCGCTCCGACCTGCCTGCCCTGAAGGGCTGCTTCGACGTGCTCGATTCGTACGAGATCAGCTGGGAGGCATCGGTCATCAGCGCGCACCGCCAGGCGGATGCGCTCCACGCCTACGTCGCCCAGGCGGAGGCGGACGGGGTGCGGCTGTTCATCGGCGCGGCCGGCCTCGCCGCGCACCTGCCGGGTGTCCTCGCCTCGCTCACCGCGCTTCCGGTGATCGGGATCCCGCTCGACGGCGGCTCGCTGGGCGGGGCCGATGCGCTCTACGCCGTCGTCCAGATGCCGCCCGGGGTGCCGGTGGCCACCGTCGCGATCGGCAGCGCCGGAGCCAGGAACGCCGCGCACCTCGCCGCGCGGATCCTGGCGCTGTCCGACGACGCCGTCGCCGAGAAGGTGAAGGCATTCCGAGACGACCAGGCCGGGCGTGCCGAGCTTCGAGTCGATCCTCGGGCATGATCGATCGGTACGCGCTGCCTGAGCTGCGCGAGATCTTCGGGGAGCGGCACAAGCTCGAGCTCTGGCTGCGGATCGAGCTGCTGGCGCTCGAGGCGTTGACCGAGGCCGGCGTCGTGCCGCAGGGCGACTTCGAGCGCATCCGTCGCGAGGCCGGCGAGGTCGACCCCGAGCGCGCGCGCGAGATCGAGAAGGAGTCGCAGCACGACGTCATCGCGTTCCTGCGATCGATCAGCGAGCGGCTCGGGCCCGAGGGACGCTGGCTGCACTACGGCCTGACCAGCTCCGACGTGCTCGACACGGCCACCGCGGTCGTGCTGCGCGACGCCACGCGCGCGGTCGAGGCAGAGCTGGCGCGGCTCGTGGAGGTGGTCAGGCGCCTCGCGCTCCAGCATCGCCACACGGCGATGGTCGGCCGCTCGCACGGCATCCACGCCGAGCCGATCACGTTCGGCTTCAAGGCCGCCGGCTGGCTCGCGGAGCTCCAGCGCGACGCCGTGCGGCTGGCGCGGGCCCGCGAGGTCGTCAGCGTCGGCTCGATCTCCGGCGCGGTCGGCACGCACGCGAACGTCAGCGCCGAGGTCGAGGCGCACGTCCTCGCGGGGCTGGACCTCCAACCGGACCCGGCCCCGACCCAGGTCGTCAGCCGCGACCGCCACGCCGAGCTGCTCACGACCCTCGCCATCCTGGGCGGCACGCTGGAGCGGATCGCCACCGAGATCCGGCACCTCCAGCGCACCGAGGTGGGCGAGGCCTTCGAGCCGTTCGGCTCCGGCCAGCAGGGATCGAGCGCGATGCCGCACAAGCGCAACCCGGTCCTCGCCGAGCGCGTGACCGGCATGGCACGGCTGCTGCGCGCCGACGCGCTCATCGGCCTCGAGAACATGGCCCTCTGGCACGAGCGCGACATCAGCCACAGCTCGACCGAGCGCTTCGTCTTCGAGCGCGCCCTCGGGGTGGCCGCCTACGCGACCCGCACGACAGCCGACATCCTCGACGGGCTGGAGGTCGACGCGGAGCGGATGCGCGCCAACCTCGAACGCCTCGGTGGGATGGTCTACTCGGAGGCGCTGCTGCTCGCGATGGTCGCGAAGGGCGCCGATCGGCAGGATGCCTACCGGCTCGTCCAGGGCGCCGCGAAGCGTGCCTGGGCCGATGAGGCCGGCTTCCGAGAGGCCCTTCACGACGATCCGGCCGTTTCCGAGTGGCTGAGCGCCGAGGAGATCGATCGCGCCATGGACCTCGACCACCACCTCGCCGGCATCGGCGTCACCTATCGTGCCCTCGGGCTCGACGAGGCCCGCCAGGACCTGGACTGACCGATGCGCCGCTGGCTGAACGCGTCGGTGCCGGCCGCGGCGGACGTCGCCGATCGGTCGAGCCTGTGGCTGCCCGGTGCGCTCGCCTTCATGGTGACCGTCGGGTGGCTGGCGCTCCTGCTCGGCGTGGCGCGACCGCCGACCATTGCGGAGCTGACGTTCTTCGGGGCGGGGATCGTGACGTCGGGGCAGTGGCCGTGGAACGGTATCGCCATCCTGGCCGCCGCCGTGGTGCTCACCGCGACCGCGATCGCGCTCGCATCGGTGGCGGAGGCGGCCCTGCTCCATGGCCGGCGCGCCCGTCCCGCCGACGTGCGCCGCACCTTCCTGGTCGGTGTCGTCTGCGTCGTGCCGCTGGCCGTTGCCGTCGCCGCGCTCCTCGTCGCCCTCTCGTTCGTTGCACCTGGCGAGTTCAACGCGCCCGAGCCGGCGGGAGGGCCGCTGCTGCGGACCCTCATCGCGCTCGGACCGCTCATCGCGGTGGGCCTCCTGGCCGTGGTGCTCGGTGGTGCGATCCATGCCGCCGCCACCCGGTCGGCAGGCGACGGTGACGGTGCGTGGAGCGCCCTGCGAGCCGCGCCCGCGACGCTCGGCCGCACCGGGACGGCGGCGATCGGCCAGGTGCTGGCGCTGCTCGCGGCGCGCATCGGCTTTCTGGCGCTCAGCGCGGTCCTCCTGCGGGTCCTGTGGGCGCCGATCGACGAGCGGCTGTCCGGCGAAGGATTCGGCCTCGCCGTCATCCTGCTGCTGGTAGGCTTCGTGGCGATCTGGCTCTGCCTCGTCCTCGCGGGCGGTGCCCTCCACGCGTGGGGGTCGGTCTCCTGGACGCGCCTCCTGGACACGCGGGGATCCGAGGCGGGGGCCGTTGCGCAGATGGAGAGCCGCAGCCGCTCGTGACCCCGGAGCTCAACCTCGCCGAACAGCTCGACCTCGCGCTGCGGTTGGCGGTCGGGCTCGCCCTCGGGGCGGTCATCGGCTTCGAGCGCGAGCTCCACAGCCAGCCGGCCGGCTTCCGCACGCACAGCGTCGTGGCGCTCGGCGCCGCGATCTTCACCGTCGTCAGCGCCTTCGGCTTCGGTGGCATCGGCGCCGATCCCACCCGCATCGCCGCACAGATCGTGTCGGGCATCGGCTTCATCGGCGCCGGCACCATCATCCAGTCGCGCGGCCAGATCCGCGGGCTGACGACCGCGGCCAGCCTGTGGTCGGTGGCCGGCATCGGCATGGCGGCGGGAGCGGCGCTGTACGGGGTGGCCGTGATCGGCACCGTGCTGATGCTCGTCATCCTCTCGCTCTTCGACTGGGCCGAGAGCTACGCACGGCGCCGCATGGGGCTGCCAGCCGAGGACAACCGCGTCGACACTGACGACGAACCGCAAGGAGACGACGTGACCCTGACGACCACGAACCTCACCGGGATGCGGCTCGTGCACCGCGGCAAGGTGCGCGAGACCTACGAGGTCGACGACCGCCACCTGCTCCTCGTCGCCACCGATCGCCTGAGCGCCTTCGACGTCGTCTTCGACCAGGCGATCCCGGACAAGGGCGCGGTCCTCACCCGCCTCAGCGCGTGGTGGTTCTCCGAGCTCGCGCCCCTGGGCCGATCCCACTTCGTCAGTGCCGATCCCGACGCCCTTCCGGAGCCTGCCCGCGACCCGGAGATGGCCCCTCGCTCGATGCTCGTTCGCCGCGCCGAGCGTGTCGATGCCGAGTGCGTCGTCCGCGGCTACCTCGCCGGCTCGGGATGGGCGGAATACCAGCGCAGCGGATCGGTGTGCGGCCACCCGTTGCCCGCCGGGCTGCACGAGGCCGATCGTCTGCCGGCGCCGATCTTCACGCCGTCGACGAAGGCGGAGGTCGGCCACGACGAGAACATCAGCCGCCTCGAACTGGCGCAGCTGGTCGGCGTCGACCTGGCGCAGCAGCTGGAGCAGCGATCGATCGCGCTGTACCTCGAGGGCGCCCGCCGCGCGGAGGCGGTCGGGTTGATCCTGGCCGACACGAAGTTCGAGTTCGGCTTCATCGATGGCGAGCTGGCGGTCATCGACGAGGTGCTGACCCCGGACTCGAGCCGCTTCTGGGACGGCGAGCGCTACGCGCCGGGCCAGAGCCCGCCGAGCTTCGACAAGCAGTTCGTGCGTGATTTCGTCGCCGCGTCGGGCTGGAACAAGGAGCCACCGGCGCCGGTCCTGCCGGACGACGTCATCACCGGCACGCGCGATCGGTACGTGGCCGCCTACGAGCGCCTCACCGGCCGCCCCTGGGAGTGACCCGAGTGCGCTGGCTGGCCGAGGTGCACGTCTCGCTGCGCGGGGGGATCGCCGACCCGGAGGGGCAGACGATCGGCTCCGCCCTGCGCTCGCTTGGCTACGACTCCGTCAGCGAGGTGCGCAGCGGCAAGCTCATGCGCATCAGCTTCGAGGCCGATGACCACGCCGCCGCCGAGGCCGAGGTGGCCGAGATGTGCCGGCGCCTGCTCGCGAACCCCGTGATGGAGACCGCGAGCTGGGAGATCCGCTCCGACGAGCAGATCGGCGAGGCCCCGGTCATCCCGTGACGCTGGTCGCTCGACGACCGCGCGTGACGGTCGCCGTCTTCCCCGGCACGTGGAGCGAGCGCGACTTCGCGCACGTCGCCACCGCGGTCCTCGGCTGGGAGGCGCGGCTGGCCTGGCACACCGAGACCGATCTCGGCGCGCCCGACGCGGTCGTCCTGCCCGGCGGCTTCGCGCACGGCGACCACCTGCGCACCGGGGCGATCGCCCGCTTCTCGCCGATCATGGCGTCCGTCGAGGCCTTCGCGGCCGCCGGCGGGCCGGTGATCGGGTCCTGCAACGGCTTCCAGATCCTGGCCGAGGCCGGACTGCTCCCGGGCGCGCTCATGCGCAACGACCACCTCGAGTTCCGCTGTGACTGGCAGACCCTCCGGGCCGAGTCCTCTGCCTCGTCGCCCGCATGGCTCGGCGACCTTCGCGATGGCGACGTCATCCGCCTGCCGATCAGCCATGGCGAGGGACGCTACGTGGCCGACCCGGTGATCCTCGACGAGCTGGAGGCCACCGGCCGGGTCGTGCTCCGCTACGCCGATGCCGACGGTCGGGTCACCGCGGATGCGAACCCGAACGGATCGGAGCGGGGGATCGCCGGGATCGTCAACGAGCGCGGCAACGTGCTCGGTCTCATGCCGCACCCGGAGCGTGCGTCGGAAGTGGACGTCGGCGGGACCGATGGCCTGCGCCTCTTCCGTTCGCTGGAACGCTGGCTGCACGAGAGGCCGGCGCTCGCGGAGCGTCGGCTATGATCGGCCGGAACGCATAGCCCGGCTGCAGGAGGGCGATCCACGCATGGACCAGGACCAGCGGGACCCACGTGACTGGCCCGAAGGGGAGAAGCCGGAGGACGTGGCCGATGAGGCGCTGAGCGACGAGGCTCCGCCCCCGCCGCCCGAGGAGCCCGCGAGCGAGCCCGAGCCGGCCGCCACGGACGAGCCGGCGCCCACCGAGCCGGACTGGGGCGCGGCCGCAGCGCCCGCCGCCGAGGAGATCGAGAGCTGGCCGGCCCAGGACGCGGCGCCTTCCTCCGCCGAGGAGGTGCCTGAATCCACAGACACGCGACCCTGGCCAACGGAGCCGCCGGAGGCCGGCGAGCCCGAGGAGGGAACCTGGCCGACCAGCGCCCCCGAGCGCGGCGACGAGCCAGCCGACGCCGACGCTGCATCGACGACCCCGCCGGCCGAGGTCGAGGCGGAGACCGACGAGTCGGCATTGCCCGCCGCGGGAGCGGCGGCCGGGGCAGCCGCCACGGATGCGCCGGATGCCGGGGCCGAGCCGCCGCCCGGCGAGGCGGAGGCCTATCCGGCCGCGGCAGCGGCATCGGTCGCCGCCGCCGGCGCGGCCGCGCAGACCGTCCCGGATGCCGAGGGGGCGACCGGGGAGAGCACCCAGTGCCCACGATGCGGGACGGAGAACCGGCCAGGGCTCGCCTTCTGCCGCAACTGCGGACAGCGGCTCGTGGCGGCCGGCGTGGCCACCACCGTCGAGCGCCCCGGGACACCGGAAGGGACGATGGCCTGTCCGCGATGCGGGACACACAACCGCACGGGGGTCGCGTTCTGCCAGAACTGCGGCGCCAACCTGCGCGGCACCGCGCCGGGCTACGTCCCGCCGGCGGTGGCCGAGGGCGAGGCGCAGCCGCGGACGGCGGCGGAGACCGGCGGCGCCGTGCTCGGCCCGGTCGTGCTGATCATCGGGCTCATCGGCCTGATCACCGGCTACCTGCTGCCGTTCGCGTACGGAGACGACTCGCTGTTCGACCGCGCCTTCGGGTCGGGTGGATACGGGATCGCCTTCTGGTCCGCCTATCCGTCCGATGCCAGCCTCGCGGACACGCTCTACTTCGGCCTCGCGGCGCCCGTTCCGATCTTCGCCGTGCTGCTCGCCATCCTGGCCGCGGCAGGCTTCGTCAAGGCGAGGCCCGGTTCCCTCCAGACGCCCGGCCTGGTGATCGCACTGGCCTGGAGCGTCGGGCTGATCGTGCTCTTCGGTGTCGTCGAGGTCTTCGGCAACTTGAGCGGCGACATCGTCGAGTTGCTCCGGCAGCTGACGCCGGGCGGGATCATCCTCTTCCTCGCCTCGCTCATCGTGCTCATCGGGACGCTGACGCGCTTCGGGCGGAGCTGAGGGTGCGCTACTGCCCGAACTGCGGCACCGAGGTCGACGAATCCGCCGTCTTCTGCCCCACGTGCGGCCAGCCGATCGACCAGGCGGCCGAGACCGAGATGCCGGCGGCTCCGGCCTGGCCGGAGGCGTCGGATGCGCCGGACACAGCGCCGCCGCCCGACGCGCCCGCGCAGCGGGCGGCCGCCCACCCCGACGCGGATCGCAGCGATCAGGATGCGCAGACGGCGCCGGTCACCCCACCACCGCCGGCGTCGGCCGCACCGACCGGCCCGTCGGTCGAGGTGCCGCTCACGATGCCGGTGACGCTGTCCGGCTGGCTCATCGGCGTCGGCGCGCTGATCGGGGGGCTCGGGATCGTCATCGGGCTCGTCGACGGCGGGTTCCTGAACGTGATCGATCTGCTGCTCCTGCTGGCCCTCCTCGCGATCGTGGCGACGATCTTCTTCTCGGCCAGCCTGGCGAGCGTCCCTCACCTGCGGCTGGCGACATTCGCCGTCGCGCTGATCGGCTTCGGCATCGCCCTCGACCGCATCGGCTTCACGGGAGCCGGCGTGGGTGAGCTGCTGGTGTTCCTCGGCACCGCGGCGGCCGCGATGGGCGCCATCATCCTGGAGCTCGGACGCGACCAGCCGCTCGGTCCCTCGCGCTGATCGGGCGATGACCCTCGCGCCCCCGCCGGTCGATCGTCGCCACGGCCTCACGGTCGACGAGTACGCGCTCGTCGTCGAGGCGCTCGGGCGGATCCCCAACGACGTCGAGCTCGGGATGTTCGGCGCGATGTGGTCAGAGCACTGCGCGTACAAGCACTCGCGGCCGCTGCTCGGGCGGCTGCCGAAGGACGGGCCGCGCGTGCTCGTCGGGCCGGGCGAGAACGCCGGCGCGCTCGACATCGGTGACGGGCTGGCGGTCGTCTTCAAGGTCGAGTCGCACAACCATCCCAGCGCGGTCGAGCCATTCCAGGGTGCCGCCACCGGGGTCGGCGGGATCATCCGCGACGTCTTCACGATGGGTGCGCGTCCGATCGCGCTGCTGAACTCGCTGCGCTTCGGTCCGCTCGAGGCCGATGACGACACCGATGACGCCGCCGCGACCCGCAACCGCTACCTCTTCGGCGGCGTCGTCGCCGGCATCGCCGGCTACGGCAACTGCATCGGGATCCCCGACGTGGGCGGCGAGGTGACCTTCGACTCGAGCTACTCGGGCAACCCGCTCGTCAACGCGATGTGCGTCGGGATCGTCCGTCACGCCGACATCACGCTGGCGCGCGCCGCCGGGACCGGGAGCGTCCTGCTGCTCGTCGGCGCGACCACGGGACGCGACGGGATCCAGGGCGCGTCATTCGCCTCGGCGACGCTCGGCGATGATCGCGAGGAGCGGCGTCCGGCGGTGCAGGTCGGCAACCCATTCCTCGAGAAGCTGCTCATGGAGGCCTGTCTCGAGCTGGCAGCGCTCGACGGGGTCGTCGCCATGCAGGACCTGGGCGCCGCCGGGCTCACGTGCGCGCTGGCCGAGCTCACGGCACGGGGCGCGGTCGGCGCGGATGTCGACCTCGACCGGGTCCCGCGTCGCGAGCGCGGCATGACCCCATACGAGGTGCTCCTGTCCGAGTCCCAGGAGCGGATGCTCGTCGTCGTGCGGCCGGACGCCGTCGCCGAGGTGCGCGCGGTCTTCGCCCGCTACGAGCTCGAGGCCGCCGCCATCGGCGAGATCACCGATGGCGCGCTCATCCGCTGCCGCGCCGGCGGACAGGTCGTCTGCGAGGTCGCCGGCCGCGCCCTGGCCGACGACGCGCCGCGCTACCGCATCGCCGGCATCGCGGGTGAGCCGCTGCCGCTCGACCTCGAGCCGCTGGCGGCGGAGCCGCCGAGCGCATCGGTCCTGCTCGCGCTGCTCGCATCGCCGAACGCGCGCGACCGCAAGCCGATCTGGCGGCGCTACGACCACATGAACGGCACGAACACGATCGTCGGGCCGGGTCGCGGCGATGCCGCGCTGCTGCGGCTGAAGGGCGCTGCCGGAGCGCTGGCGTTGGCCATCGACGGGCCCGGGCCTGCCCGGCTCGGCGCGCTGGACCCCTACCTGGCCGGGGCTTCGGCCGTCCTCGAGGGCGCCCTCAACGTCGCCTGCTCGGGCGCCGCCCCGATCGGCATCACCGACTGCCTGAACTTCGGCTCACCGGAGACCGATCTCGGCGCGTGGCAGCTGGAGCGGGCAATCGATGGGATCGCCGAGGCCTGCCGGCTGCTCGACCTACCGGTCGTGTCCGGCAACGTCAGCCTGTACAACGAGACCCCGGACGGACCGATCCTGCCCACGCCGGTCGTCGGCACGGTCGGCCTGCTCGACGACCGGTCGCTTGCGGTGCCGATGGCGTGGGGCGACGGCGACGACCTGTGGCTGATCGGCGAGCCGGGGGACGACACCGTTGCGCTCGCGGCGTCCGAGCTGGCGTGGAGCCGGGGCCTGCGCGGCGGTCGGCCGTCGCTGGACGTCGAGTCCGCCGCGCGCGTCGTGTCGCTCCTGCCGCGCCTGGCCGTCGAACGCCTGGTCACCGCGGCGCACGACGTCTCCGTCGGCGGGGTGGCGGTTGCGCTGGCTCGCATGGCGATCGCCGCGGGATGCGGCGCGCGTCTCGCCATCGAGAGCTCGCGGCCCACCGCGGCGCTGTTCGGGGAGCGGGCGGGCCGGGTGATCGTGGCCTGCCGGCCGGCGGCTGCGGATCGGCTGCGCGCCGCGCTCGCGGACGCGGGGGTGCCGGGGCGGCGGCTCGGAGTCGCCGGTGGGGACCGACTCGAGATCGCAACAGCACCGGAGGTCATCGTCGACATCGAGGACCTCGAGGAGGCTTGGCGCCGGCCCTTCTAGTGCTCGGTCCGGTCGGCGCCGGTCACGCGCCGCGTTGGCCGACCCTGCTCCGTGCCGGCCTCGATGGCGGCAACGATGGGGTCGTCGGCCATCCCGAGGCTCGATGGTGACGGCGCACGGCGACGGGGCGGCTCGCTCTGCTCGGCTCCGCGGCGACGGGCGCGGAGAGACAGGGCCACGGTGAGCGCCGCCCCAAGCGCGGCGAGCCCGGCCGCCACGATGAGCAGCGCCTCGACCGACACGAACGCCATTGGCATGCCTCAGCCCGACGCTTCGGTTGCCACGGACGGCTTGCGGGCCTTGCGGGCGCGCGGCCGAGCGCCGTTCGACTGCGGATGCGGATGCGGGTGGGGATGATTCGCGTCCTCGAGGTGCGGCAGCCCGCCCCGAGCGCGCTCGTGGAGGCGGTAGACCTCCTCGAGGCCGTCGGGCGGCACGACGGCGGAGTAGACATCGCAGAAGACCTCGACGACCTTCGGGTCGAACTGCGTCCCCGCATGGGCCTGGAGCTCCGCGAGGGCCTGCTCGTGGTCGAGCGCCGCACTGTATGGCCGCTCATGAACCATCGCGTGGTACGCATCGGCGACGGCGACGATCCGCGCGCCGAGCGGGATCTCGGCACCGCGCAGGCCGTGGGGATAGCCGCCGCCATTGAAGCGCTCGTGGTGGTGGAGGACGACCGGAATCGCCTCGCGCAGGCTCGATGCCTGCTCGAGGATGACCTGGCCGATGCGGGGATGCTCGCCGATGGTCTGCCATTCGGTGTCCGACAGCGTCGACGGCTTGTCGAGGATCTCCTCGGGGATCGCGATCTTGCCAAGGTCGTGGAGCAGCGACGCGATCCTGATGCGTTCGATCTCCTCGCGCGGCAGCCCCATCTGGAGAGCGATCCCCGTCGCCAGCGAGGCGATCATGTCCGACGGCCGCCCGCGATGCTGCGGCTGCGGCGCCAGGACCGATGCGAGTGCCTGCGTGGCCGTGTCGCTCGCCCATTGGCCGATGGCCGTGGCCTGCGCCCGGTGCGCGGCCGAGATCGGTGCGCGGTGGACGGGTGCCTCGTCGTCGATCTCGCGGAACATGTAGGTGCGGTTTCGGCCGAGCGACTTGGCCGCGTACATCGCCGCATCGGCCCGGTCGACGACCATGTCGAGCTGGAGCTCCGACCCGCGCCCGCCGGCGACGCCGATGCTGATCGTCGTCTTCAGGGTCTGGTTGCCGGCGATCGCGAACTGATGCGATTGGACGATGGCGCGGAGCTCCTCGGCCAGGCCGACCGCGTCCTCGGGCAGGGTCTCCGGCAGGATCAGCATGAACTCCTCGCCGCCGTAGCGGCCGAAGGTGTCGCTCGCCCGCACCGACCCGGCGACGAGCCCGGCCACCTGGCGGAGCACGGCGTCCCCGGAGTTGTGGCCGAAGGTGTCATTGATCGGCTTGAAACGGTCGATGTCGATGAATGCGACGCTGAGCGGCTTGGAATGGCGAACGGCGCGGTCGACCTCGGCCGTGAGCACGGCGAGCAGGGTCTCGCGGTTCGGGACGCCGGTGAGCCGGTCGTGGGTGGCGCGAGCCTCGGTCAGGAGGAAGGCGCCGGCGGCCGCGTTGAAGGCACGGGCCAGGCGGCGCTCCGCCGGGACGCCGGTCTCCTTCAGGTGCGTCGGGCGGTCGGTCTCGATCGTGTGCTCGAGCGCATTCGCGATGCGCGACAGGCGCCAGCCGAAGTAGCTCCAGGCGATCAGGGCCATCGTCGTCATGCCGGCAGCGGCCGCGATCCCCAGCACGAGGACCAGGGTCGGTCGCTGCGACGGGGGGACGACGGCGGCCAGGCCGAGTGCGACGGCCACGAATGCAGCCAGGGCCAGCGGGGCAAGGAACCCGATGGCGCGAACGAAGCTGAGCATTGCCCGAGAGAATGAGGCGGTGGGTCCGGTTCGGCCATGGGTCGATGGTCACGCGGTGCGCGACGGCACAGTGGCGATTCACGGCGTTGAGGCGTTGGTGCGGAACGGTGCAGTACCGAACCGGTACGTCCGTTCGCGCTGTCGTCCGCGAGCCGGATGACCGGCACCCGGTCGCTATGATGGCCGCGGATGGACGGCACGCAGCGACCAGCCTGACGACTGACGTGCGAGCGCCCATCGAGCTGCCGCACCGATCGGGGGAGACGCTGCCCCTCTATCAGCCCCACGGCCCACGCGAGGAGTGCGGAGTCATCGGTGTGTGGTGGCCCGGCGCCGCGGTGGCGCGCACCACCTTCGTCGGGCTCCACGCGCTCCAGCACCGCGGACAGGAGTCGGCGGGCATCGCCGTCAGCGACGGCACGCGCCTCTCCCTCCACAAGCGCCTCGGCCTGGTCAGTAGCGTCTTCGACGAGGAGACCCTCCACCGCCTCGACGGCGGTGACGATCGAAGCGCGCCGCCCCAGGCGGCCATCGGTCATACCCGCTACAGCACGACCGGCTCGAACACCCTCCCCAACGTGCAGCCGGTGTACGCCGAGACCGATCGCGGAGAGCTGATGCTCGGCCACAACGGCAACCTGACGAACGCGCGCTGGCTCCGCGACGAGCTCGGCGAGCAGGGCGTCGAGTTCGCCTCCGCCTCGGACACCGAGGTCCTGGCCAAGCTCATCGCCCACGCTCCGGGCCGCACGTGGGCGCAGCGCGTCGATCACGCCTTCCACCGCGCCACCGGCGCCTACACGTTCACGATGCTCACCGCCGACGCGATGGTCGCGGCGCGCGACCCGATCGGGTTTCGGCCGCTCGCGCTCGGACGGCTGCCTGGCGGCGGGTGGGCGGTTGCGTCGGAGAGCGCGGCGCTCGATGCGATGGGCGCCCAGTTCGTGCGTGACGTCGAGGCCGGCGAGGTGATCACGATCACGGCCGCCGGGGTCGACGCATACCGTTCCACGAAGGCCGGGCCGGACCGTGAGCGACTGTGCGTCTTCGAGTTCGTCTACCTCGCGCGCCCGGATTCGGTGATCGACGGCCGGCTGCTGTACGAGGCGCGCATCGAGATGGGCCGGGCCCTCGCGCGCGAGCACCCCGCCGACGCTGACCTCGTCATCGCCGTGCCGGACTCAGCGATCCCGGCCGCCATCGGCTACGCGGAGGAGGCGGGGCTGCCGTACCGCGAGGGCCTGATCAAGTCGCGGTATGTCGGTCGGACGTTCATCCAGCCGGCGCAGGCCGGCCGCGAGGAGGCGGTGCGCCTGAAGTTCAACCCGCTGCCGGAGCTGCTGAGGGACAAGCGAGTCGTCGTCGTCGACGACTCGATCGTGCGCGGGACGACGACCGGCCCGATCGTCGCACTGCTGCGCCGCGCCGGCGCCGCTGAGGTTCACGTGCGGATCCACTCGCCCGAGATGCGGCACCCGTGCTACATGGGCGTCGACACCGGCCGGAAGGGTGAGCTGATCGCCTCGACCCACGCCACCGATGAGATCCGCCAGGTGATCGGCGCCGACTCGCTCGGCTTCCTCTCCAGGCAGGGCCTGCTCACCGCGGTTGGCGGGCGGACCGATTCGCGCTGCACCGCCTGCTTCGACGGCGTCTACCCGACCGACGTGCCGCTCGAGCTCGACAAGCTGGCGATGGAGCGCCGCTGACGCCGATGGCCCGCACCTACCGCGAGGCGGGCGTCGATCGCGAGGCGGCCGAGCGCGCCGTCGAGCGCATCGCGACCGCCGCCGCACAGACCTCGACAGCCGCCGTCCTCGGCGGCGTGGGCGGCTTCGGAGCGCTCTTCCGCTTCGACCCGTCGACCCATCCGGATCCGGTCCTCGTCAGCAGCACCGACGGCGTCGGCACCAAGCTCAAGGTCGCGCTGGCGCTCGGCCGCCACGACACGATCGGCATCGACCTCGTCAATGCGTGCGTCAACGACATCGTCGTCACCGGAGCCGACCCGCTCTTCTTCCTCGACTACCTCGCCCTCGGCGACCTGCGGGCCGAGACCGTCGAGGAGATCGTCGGTGGCGTGGCGGCGGGCTGCATCGCCGCGGGCATCCCGCTCGTCGGCGGCGAGACGGCGCAGATGCCCGACCTCTATCGTGGCGACGACTACGACCTCGCCGGCTTCGTCGTCGGGGTCGTGTCACGCGCCGACCTCGTCGATGGCTCGGCGGCACGTGCCGGCGACGCGCTGATCGGCCTCCCGTCGTCGGGACTGCACACGAATGGCTACACCCTGGCACGCCGCGTCGTGCCGGAGGCCATCTGGGGAGAGGCGATGCCCGACGGCTCGCGAACGATCGGCGACGCGCTGCTCGAGCCCCATCGGTCCTACCTCGACGACGTGCGCATCCTGCGTCGGGCGCTGCGCGAGGCACGCTCGGATGTGCGGGCGCTCGCGCATCTCACCGGCGGAGGCTGGGAGGGCAACATCCCCCGCACCCTGCCGGCGGGGCTCGGCGTCGTGGTCGAGACCGGGTCATGGCCGGTGCCGGCGATCTTCAGCCTGATCCAGCAGCGCGGCGACATCGCCGACGACGAGATGGTACGAACCTTCAACGTCGGCATCGGCCTGACCGCGGTCGTGCCGGCAGCGGCGGTCGAGGCGGTGCTGGCCGCGCTGCCCGAGGCGTGCCGCATCGGTCGCGTGGTTGACGTACCGGCAGGCGAGGCGCGCGTCAGCTTCACATGAGCCGTGGTCGGTGAGGCTGGGCGTCCTCGTCTCCGGGCGGGGCTCGAACCTGGAGGCGATCCTCGACGCCGGGCTGGACGTCGCACTGGTGGTGAGCAACCGGCCCGGAGTGCGCGCGCTCGAGGTGGCGGCGACGCACGGCGTGGCGACACGGCTCCTGCGCCGGGCGGACTTCGGTGACGCGTCCGCGCGAGACACCGCCGTCGGTTCAGCGCTGACCGGCGTCGGCGCCGAGCTCGCCGTGCTCGCGGGCTGGGACCAGCTGCTGCGGCCGTCGTACTTCGCGGCCTTCGGCGGGCGCACGATCAACATCCACCCCAGCCTGCTGCCCGCCCATGGCGGGCCGGGGATGGTGGGGCTCGAGGTGCATCGGTCCGTCCTGCGCAGCGGCGAGATGGAGACCGGGGCGACGATCCACGAGGTCACGCCGGACCTCGACGGGGGACCGATCCTGGCGCAGGCTCGCGTGCCGGTGCGGCCCGACGATGACGCCGAAACGCTTGCCGCGCGCGTGCTCGTCGAGGAGCATCGGCTGCTGGTGTCGACGCTGCGTCGCATCGGTCGCTGAGCGGCGGGATCGCGGCTCCTGCTCGGCCGGCCTCGGATCGGACCGCGGCGAGGGCTTCGGGGCATGACGCGTGCTAGCATTCCCGATGGCGCCGGGCGTGGCGCACATCTCGCAATTGAGGCCGTTACCCCGGAATGGAAGCCATCCTCGAGCCGATCGGCGAGTTCTGGCAGGGGTTCATCTCGAACCCGATCGTCGTCGCCGTCGTTCAGCTCAGCATCATCTACGTCGTCCTGCTGTGGCTCGGCACCAGCTACTGGGCATTCCGAGACATGCAGGCTCGGACCGAGAACCCGATCCTGCCGTACTTCGCCGCGGCGCTGATCATCTTCTTCACGCCGCTCCTGTTCATCTTCGCCGTGATCCTCTACCTCATCGTTCGCCCGCGCGAGACGCTGGCCGAGGTCTACGAGCGCTCGCTGGCGGAAGAGAGCCTGCTGGCCGAGGTCGAGAAGAACGAGCTGTGCCCGGTCTGCCGCGACCGCGTCGACAGCGACTGGCTGGTCTGCCCGAACTGCCGCACTCGCCTGCACCGGGTCTGCCCCTCGTGCAACCGCCTGGCCGATCCGACCTGGCCGCTGTGCGCCTACTGCGGCCGCGAGTTCGAGCGACCCGCCCGCGCTGCCGCGCGCGCGCATGAGCCTCAGCCGGTCGAGGAGCAGGTCGGCGCGGTCGAGGTGCCGCCCGAGGGCACGGCGGATCGCGCGCGCCTGCGCGAGGTGACGAACACCTGATCGCGCCGCCGGCCGGGCCTGCCGGCCCGGAAGACCCCGGCGGGCTCCCACGGGGGCCACACCCAACCCTGGGTCCGCATTCCTCGCGCTTGCCTTCGTGGCCGGGCCTGCTGCTGATCATCGGCGGCGGCGTGGTCGCCATCGGGGCACTCGTCGCGGCGGAGCTGGCACGCCGAGACCAGACCGATGTGGACCTTGCCACGCTCGGCATCGTCCTCCTCGTGGGGGCGCTCGCGTTCGTCGGCGGCCTCGTCTACACCGCCATCCGGCAGCTGCGCGTGCGCAGCGTCCTGCCGCCGGAGCGCTACCGCGGACCATCGGTCTTCGTGCTGCTCGCGCTCGCGCTCGTGGTCGCGACCGTGCTGAGCGCGCCGTTTACTGCCGATGCCCTCGCTCTCCAGAGCGGTGAGGGCGAGCTGAGCCTCCTGGGGTCCGCCGTGATCCTCGTCGCGGCGCAGGCCGGGCTGGTCATCGTCGGGTATCTGCTCGTCCATCGGCCTCGGGCGCTCGCCGCCCTGCCGAGGCTCCCCGGTCGCGATCCACTCGGCGCCGTCCTCGCCGGGCTCGGCTACGGCGTCCTCGCCTGGCTTGGCTCGTCGGTGGTCCTGGTGCTGGTGACCGCCCTGCTCAGCGCGCTGGGCCAGCCGCCCCCGGTCGGTGCGGCCGAGCAGGCGATCGCGATGCTCGATCCCTGGCTCGTGGTGATCGCGATCGTGGTCTTCGCGCCGATCGCCGAGGAGCTCTTCTTCCGCGGCATCGTCTTCAACGCCTGGTTGCGCGAGGCGGGGCGGGTGCCGGCGTACGTCGGCTCCGCGGCGCTCTTCGCCCTCATCCACCTCTCGCTCGCCTCGCTGCTGCCGATCTTCCTGCTCGGCCTGGCGCTGGCCTGGGTCTACGAGCGCACGGGCAACCTGCTCGCGCCGATCGTCATGCACGCCACCGTCAACGGCATCAGCGTCGCCGCAGCGTTGGCGTTCCGCTTCGGTGTGTTCGACGTCCCCGTCTGAGTAAGGGGCCGGTAAGCCGCCAGAAATCGCGTCTCGCTATCGTCGTGACCGATGTCGACGCAGCCCCTCCGACTACCCATCGAACGCTCCGCCCGATCCACGCACGCGGTGATCAGCCGCATCGAGCGCCTCGGGCCGGATGCCTGCGACGACGAGGAGCTGCTGGCGCTGGTGCTCGGGGGTGGCGACCGGGCACGCCGGCTCGGCAGGCGCCTGCTCGACCGGTTCGGCGGCCTCGGCGAGGTTGCCCGCGCTCACCCCGCGGAGCTGCGCCTCGCCGGCGTCGCACCGTCGGTCGCGCCCCGGCTGGCGGCCGTGGTCGAGATCGGTTCGCGCATGGCGCGGCGATGGCCAGCGGAACCATGGCTCATCCGCACGCCGACCGACGTCGCCGAGCCGCTCGTCGACGCCATGGGCGCGCTCGAGCGGGAGGAGCTGCGGGTCATGCTGCTCGACACGAAGAACGTCGTCACCGTGCAGCGCACCGTCTACCGCGGCAACCTGGCCGGGTCGTCGGTACGCATCGGCGAGGTCTTCCGCGACGCCGTCCGGGCATGCGCGGCGGCGATCATCGTGGCCCATAACCATCCGAGCGGCGATCCCGCGCCGTCGGGCGAGGACCTGCGCATCACCGCCGAGCTGGCCGACGCCGGGCGCCTGCTCGACATCGAGCTGCTCGACCACCTCATCATCGGTCGCGGCCGATGGAGCAGCCTGCGGGCGCTCGGCGCGCTTGGTCAGCCGCCGGCCACGATCCGGTAGATCGAGCCGCCGTCGAGATCGGCCACGTACAGCTCGCCGTCGGGGCCCTCGCCGAAGGTGCTGACGCTGACGCCCGTCTCGAGCAGGATGCGCGGGCCGATCACGCCCTGGGCGTCGGACGGGACGCCGAAGAGGATGCCCGAGCAGTAGTCGCTGAACAGGTACCAGCCGCGCAGGTCGGGAATCGCCTCGCCGCGGTAGACGTAGCCGCCCGTCACGGAGCATCCGAGGTCGCGGCCGTACTCGGCGACCGGCAGCGTCAGCCCGCGCGTCGCGCAGTTGGGCTCCGCGAAGCACTGCGAAGCCTCCATGACATTCCAGCCGAGGTTGGCGCCGGCATCGGCGACCGGGTCAACACGGTCGATCTCCTCGGAGGCGTTCTGGCCGACGTCGCCGATCCACAGCAGCCCGGTGGCGCGATCGAAGCTGAATCGCCACGGGTTGCGCAGGCCCACGAGGAACGCCTCCGGCGCGCCGCCGCCATCGGCGAACGGGTTGTCCTCCGGGATGGCGTACGGGTCGCCCTCGACGTCGATGCGCAGGATCTTGCCGAGGAGCGTGGCGGGGTTCTGCCCGTTGCCGTGCGGGTCGCCGCCCGCGCCGCCGTCGCCGAGGCCCAGGTAGAGGTAGCCGTCCGGTCCGAAGGCGAGCTGGCCGCCGTTGTGGTTGGCATACGGCTGGTCGACCGTCAGCAGCACGCGCTCGGTGGTCGGGTCGAGCCGTGGCGGCAGCGGCTCGTCGGTGACGCGAAACTCGGAGAGCACGGTGTCGCCGTCGCCCTCGCGGGCCGAGTAGTGGACGTACGCCCGCCCATCCTCCGGCCAGTCGGGATGCAGCGCCAGCCCGAGCAGCCCCTGCTCACCGCCGCCGAGGACGCGGTCGCTGATGTCCAGCGCGACCTCCGTCGCGCCGCTGTCCGGATCCACGGCGATCACGCGGCCGTCCCGTTCGTTAACGAGCAGCCAGCCGTCGGGCGTGGCAGTGACGTTGATCGGGGAGGCGATGCCGTTCGCGACCTCTTCCAGGGCGAGGGCGGGCGGGTCGTCGGCGATCGGCGCCTCGCTCGGTGTCGCCGAGGACGCCGCCGTCGGCTCCGGCGACGCCGTCTCCGTGGCCGAAGGAGTCACCGCCGGCATGGCCGAGCCGGATGGGGCGGCCGATGGCGACGGGGTCGAGCAGGCGACGACCAGCAGGAGGACGAGCAGCACCGGGGAGACGGCCTTCATTGGGTCGCATGGTGGCCGATCGGGTAGGGTTGCGCCACACCCATGACGACGATGAAGGAGAGCGCGCGGCGGGTGGCCGAGGCCGTGATCGACGCGCGCGAGCCCGACGCCGGCGCGGTCGGCACGCGGCGCGGCATCGTGATCGAGCGCATCAGCCCGCAGCTCGACGGTGGCCGTCATCCGGTCAAGCGCGTCGTCGGCGACCAGCTCCTCGTGACCGCCGACATCTTCGCCGACGGGCACGACCTGCTCGACGCTGCGCTCCTGCTCCGCGCCGACGACGAGGACGCGTGGCAGGAGGCGCCGATGCGGCCGATCGAGGACGACCGCTGGTCGGGCCACGCCGAGCTGACACGGAACCGGTGGCATCGGTACGCGATCGAGGCCTGGCGCGACGCCTGGGGCAGCTGGCGGCAGGGGTTGCACAAGAAGGTCGAGGCTCGCGTGCCGGTAACGACCGAGATCGAGGAGGGGCGCGTACTGATCGAAGGCACCCTCGCGCGCGCCGAGCACGCCGAGGCGGCCGACGACCTGCGCGTCCTGCGGGGCGCACTTGCCGCGCTGCGTCGCGCGCGTTCGGAGCCGGCCCGCGTCAAGGCGGTCGATACCGATGACGTCCTCACCGCGATGCGGCGCCATCCGGATCGTGGATTCGCCAGCCGGTCCGCGGAGCTGCCACTCGTCGTCGACCGCGAGCGCGCCCGCTTCGGGGCCTGGTACGAGCTCTTCCCGCGATCTCAGGGCCGCGACCCGAAGATGCCGACGCCGACGACGTTCGCCGAGGCCGAGTGGCGCCTGCCCGACATCGCGGCGATGGGCTTCGACGTCGTCTACCTGCCTCCGATCCATCCGATCGGCCGGACGAACCGCAAGGGTCGCAACAACTCGCTCGAGGCGGGTGTGGACGATCCCGGCTCGCCGTATGCGATCGGCTCGGCCGAGGGCGGCCACGACGCCGTCGCGCCGGAGCTCGGCGGCATCGATGGGCTCATCGGGTTCCGCCGGGCGGTCGAGGCACATGGGATGGAGCTGGCGATGGACATCGCCATCCAGGCCGCCCCGGACCATCCATCGGTGACGTCCAATCCGGAGTGGTTCCGCCGCTCTCCCGACGGGTCGATCAAGTACGCGGAGAACCCGCCGAAGAAATACCAGGACATCTACCCGATCGACTTCGCCGGCGCCGAGGGCGCCGCGCGCGCGGCGCTGTGGCGTGAGTGGAAGCGGATCTTCGAGGTCTGGATCGGTCACGGCGTGAGGATCTTCCGGGTCGACAACCCGCACACCAAGCCGATTCCGTTCTGGGCCTGGCTCATCCGCGAGATCCAGGCCGATCACCCCGACGTGGTCTTCCTGTCGGAGGCGTTCACGAAGCCGAAGATGATGCGGATGCTTGCGAAGATCGGATTCACGCAGAGCTACACGTACTTCACGTGGCGCGAGTCGACGTGGGAGCTGCGCCAGTACCTGACCGAGCTCACCGAGTCCGAGATGCGCGAGTACTTCCGCGGCAACCTGTTCGCGAACACCCCGGACATCAACCCGCATCACCTCGACGCGGGGCGTCCGGCGTTCGTCGTCCGCACGGTCCTCGCCGCCACGCTGTCGAGCTCATACGGCATCTATTCCGGCTGGGAGCTGTGCGAGAACGCGCGCCTCGGGGAGCGCGAGGAGTACCTCGACAGCGAGAAGTACGAGATTCGGGCGCGCGACTGGGACGCGACGGGCAACATCAAGCCGCTCATCACCGACCTCAACCGGTTGAGACACGAGCGTCCCGCCCTCCAGCGCTACGACAACCTGCGGTTCCAGGAGGCGACAGGGGAACGGACGCTCTTCTATCGCAAGGCCATGCCGCACGGCAAGGTCGACCCCCTCACCGGCTTCCCGAACCGATGGCGCGACGCGGTGTACGTGGCGGTCAACACCGATCCGACGACCGCGGAGCGCGCGGTACTCCATCCCGACCTGCCGGCCATCGGCATCGGCTGGGACGAGCCGTATCGCCTCACCGATCTGATCACGGGAACCTCGACACGGGAGCACGGCGCGGACCTGCCGGTGGACCTCGACCCGGCCGCCGAGCCATTCCGGATCTTCACGATCTCAGCGCTCGATCGCTGAAGGGGATTGCATGGAGGGAATCATCACCGACCGCCATCCAGGCCCGGCCGAGGCAACCGACGGGAGGACGCCGCAGCTCCTGCGCGACGACCCCACCTGGTACAAGGACGCGATCATCTATCAGCTCCACGTCAAGGCGTTCCAGGACGCCAACGGTGACGGAATGGGGGACTTCGCGGGGCTGACGCAGAAGCTCGACTACATCGCCGGCCTCGGCGTGACCGCGATCTGGCTGCTGCCGTTCTACCCGTCGCCGCTGCGTGACGACGGCTACGACATCGCCGACTTCACGCGCGTCCACCCCGACTACGGGACGCTGCGCGACTTTCGCTCGTTCGTGCGGGCGGCGCATCGGCGCGGGCTCCGCGTGATCACCGAGCTGGTCGTCAACCACACGAGCGACCAGCACCCGTGGTTCGTCGAGTCCCGATCGTCGCGCCGCAACGCCCGTCGCGACTGGTACGTGTGGAGCGACACCGACCAGAAGTACACCGACGCGCGGATCATCTTCACCGACACCGAGACGTCGAACTGGACCTGGGACCAGGAGTCGGAGCAGTACTACTGGCATCGGTTCTTCAGCCACCAGCCGGACCTCAACTACGACAACCCGCAGGTCGTGCGCGCGGTGCTGCGAGTCATGCGCTTCTGGCTCGACCTCGGCGTCGACGGGCTGCGGCTCGACGCGGTCCCGTACCTCGTCGAGCGGGAGGGCACGAACGGCGAGAACCTGCCCGAGACCCACGACGTCCTGCGCAGGCTGCGCGCCGCCGTCGACGAGCGATACGACAATCGCATGCTGCTGGCGGAGGCCAACCAGTGGCCGCCCGACGTGCTGCCCTACTTCGGGACGCCCGAGGGGCCGGAGTGCCACATGGCCTTCCACTTCCCGCTCATGCCGAGGATCTGGATCGCGCTGCGCCGCGAGGACCGCTACCCGATCGTCGAGATCATGTCGCAGACCCCGGAGATCCCCGAGGAGAACCAGTGGGCGCTCTTCCTGCGAAACCACGACGAGCTCACGCTCGAGATGGTGACCGATGAGGAACGCGACTACATGTACGCGGAGTACGCCACGGACTCACGGATGCGCATCAACGTCGGCATCCGTCGCCGCCTCGCGCCGCTCGTCGACCGCAGCCGCCGCCGCCTCGAGCTGCTCAACTCCCTGCTCTTCAGCATGAGGGGCACGCCGATCATCTACTACGGGGACGAGATCGGCATGGGCGACAACGTCTACCTCGGCGACCGCAACGGCGTGCGCACGCCGATGCAGTGGACCGGCGACCGCAACGCGGGCTTCAGCCGGGCCGACGTGCACGCCCTCTACGCCCCGCTCGTTGCCGACCCGGTCTACGGGTTCCAGGCGGTCAACGTCGAGGCGCAGGAGCGCGTGCCGGGCTCGCTGCTGAACTGGATGAAGCGGCTCATCCGCGTCCGCCGCGCGCACCCGGTCTTCGGCCGTGGCACGCTCGAGTTCCTGCACCCCGAGAACCGGCGCGTGCTGGCGTACCTGCGCGCTCACGAGGGCGTCACCGTGCTGTGCGTCGCCAACCTCAGCCGCTTCGCGCAGTACGTCGAGCTCGACCTGTCGCGGTTCCACGGCCGGATCCCGACCGAGATGATCGGCCGCGTCGGCTTTCCGCGGATCGGCGACCTGCCGTACCTGCTGACCCTGGGCCCGCACGATTTCTTCTGGTTCGAGCTGACCGATGGCTGAGCCGGTCGCGACGATTCGGCTCGCGTCGGCCGACGACGTCGACGCGCTGGCCCGGGTCAGCCGCCTGGCATTCGGCGCGACCTATCCCGGGATCGTCCCGCCAGACGTCCTCGCCGAGTGGATCGAGAGCGCGGCGAAGACGTGGCAGACGGCGTTCGACAACCGCGAGCCGGACAGCCCGTGGCGGCCGTGGGTCGCCGAGCGGGGCGGCGCCATCGTCGGCTACGCGACCACCACGCCTGGAAAGGACTGGTGGCTGCCGCCGATCGAGGGCTCCGGCGAGCTGACGAATCTCTATCTCGATCCCGCCGTCATCGGCACCGGCATCGGCAGCGCGCTCTACGACCATGCCGTGGCGGACCTTCGCGCGCGCGGGTTCAATCCGTTCGTGGTCTGGGCGTTCCGCGACAACCACCGCGCGCGGAGCTTCTACGAGGGCAAGGGCCTGGCGATCGACGTCCCCGAACACGACTGGGTGCTCGGCGACGTCCCGTGCCCGATCGTCCGCTTCCGCGTCGATTGGCCCGCGAACCGGGCGGGATGATCCCCGCCGACCTCGCGTCGCGGCGCTGGTTCCGCTCGAAGCAGCGAACCATCGCCGACATCGGCGTCGTCGACCAGGCGCCGATCGGTCCCGGTGCGCTGGCCGTGCTGGAGGTCCGTTTCGCCGACGATGGCCCCGCGGAACGGTACCTGGCACCGACGATCGACGGTCGCGAGCCCGTTGATGGCGAGGGCCTGTGGAGCGCCCTGGCGGAGGCGATCGGTCGCGAGGAGCGGATCGGTCCGTTCGTCTTCCAGCGCGCGGACGGCTTCATTGCCGGACCGATGGACGAACGACGCCTCGACGTCGAGCAGTCGAACACCTCGGTCGTGCTCGGCGAGCGGCTGATCCTCAAGCTCTACCGCCTCCTCGAGCCCGGCGACAACCCCGACCTCGAGGTCAGCGCCTTCCTGACCGATGCCGGCTTCGCCGACACCCCGGCCCTGGCCGGATCCATCACCTACCAGACCGATGACGTCCACGCCTCGGCGGCGATGCTCCAGGCGTACGTTCCGTCCACCGGCGACGGCTGGGGCGCGATGCTCGCCGCACTCGCCGACGATCCGGAACGAGCGACGCGGATGGCCGCGGACCTCGGCGCGCTGACGGCCCGCATGCACGCGGCGCTCGCGTCGCGGCCGGACGATCCAGACTTCCCGGTTCGCTTTGCCTCGAACCTCGACACGGCTCAGTGGCGAGCCTCTGCCGAGGGTCAGCTGGCGCGCGCCATCGACGCGGTCTCGGGGGACGATCGGGCGCGGCTGGAGCGGATCGCTCCGGCCATCAGCGCCCGATTCGCGACCGGGTTCGGCTTCGCCTCTCGCGATGCGGTCGTGACGCGAATCCACGGCGACTACCACCTCGGGCAGGTGCTCGCGCGTGCCGATGGCGGCTTCAGCGTGATCGACTACGAGGGCGAGCCCGCGCGACCGCTGGCCGAACGGCGGTTGCCGTCGTCGCCGATGCGCGACGTGGCAGGCATGCTGCGCAGCCTGGACTACGCGGCCCGGACCGCCGAACGTACGTCGCCGATCGTCGCCGCCGTGACCTGGCTCCCTGAGGCTCGCGAGGCCTTTGTCCGGGAAGCCCGGGCGGGAGGAGCGATGCGCGAAGCGTTCGAGCTCGAGAAGGCGCTCTACGAGGTGCGCTACGAGGCCGGCATGCGGCCGGACTGGTTATGGCTGCCAATGGCCGCCGTCGAGCGCCTTGTCGGAGCCGCCTGAGCCGCGGTCGATCGCGCGTGCCCACCACGCGGGGTCTGGCCGGTACGGGGCCGCCTGGCGCCCGACGGTATCGGTCGCGAACCGGTAGACGAGCCCGGCCGCGGGAGACGCTCGACGCTGCCCGTCGGTCCAGCCCTCCGTCGCCGTCGTGACGTACAGGTGGTTGAGCCCGGGGCCGGCGAACGCGCAGGAGGTCGTCTCCGCGGCAGGCACGAGGAACGCTTCACGGAGCACGCCACCGGGCGAGTAGCGGTGGATCCGTCCGCCGCCCCAGATCGCCACCCACAGGTCGCCATCGGCGTCGACCGTCAGGCCGTCCGGCGCACCGACATCCACGGGCACCTCGATCAGTGCCCGTCCATCGGAGATCGTCCCGCTCTCGCCGTCGAACGCGAACGCGTGAACGAGGCGCGGGCCCGAGTCGACGAGGTACATGGTCCCGCCGTCGGGGCTCCAGCCGATGCCGTTGGAGATCGTGAGGCCGTCGAGCATCAGGTCGACCTGACCGCTGCGGTCCATCCGGTACAGGGCGCCGCCGCCGAGGTGATTGTCGTGGGCCAGCGTGCCCGCCCAGAAGCGGCCCTGCGGATCGCAGGCCGCGTCGTTCATGCGGGCGCCTTCCGGCGCGACGTCCGCGAGCGGCTGCACGCGGCCATGAGCGGACAGGTAGGCGAACCCGCCGTTCGACGCCAGCAGCCAGCCCTCGTCGCCGTCGATCGGCGCGATAGCGGCCACGCTGCCCGATACCCGGTACGTCCGCACCGGGACGAGGGCGCCGTCGGCGGCCACCCGGTCGCGGAAGACGATCCCGGCGGTGATGTCGACGCGCAGCAGCTCGTCGCGGCGGCCGTCCCATCGGGCTCCCTCGCCCAGGACGTTCTGCTCGGTCGTGCTCGGAATCGCGGCTTGCGGCATGGTCCGCCGGAGGATGCCATGCTTCGGGGCATGGGCGAGGACCAGACTCCCGAGGGGACGCGGTCGAAGCCGCCGCGCCCACCGCTTGCCGTCATCCGGCCGTTCACGACGCACGTCTTCAACCCGATCAGCCGCCGATTCGCGCGCTGGCTGCCCGGCTTCGGCATCCTCGGCTACACCGGTCGGAAGTCGGGCAAGGCGTACCGCACGCCGCTGAACATCTTCCGCCACGGCGACGACTGGGTCGTCGCCCTCACCTACGGGTCGGACGTGCAGTGGGTGAAGAACGTGCTCGCCGCCGGCGAGGCGACGCTCGAGAAGGGACGGAGACGCATCCGCCTCGTCGACCCGGAGGTCCTCGTCGACCCGCAGCGCCGGCTCATGCCGTTTCCGGTGCGCCAGGTCCTCGGCCTGATGCGCGTCAGCGAGTTCATGCGCCTGCGCCAGGCCTGACCTGGTTGGCGTCGGCGGGTAGACTTGATCTCCACGCCGGCCCGATCAGCCGACGGTCGCCGGCCAGACACGGATAGAGACCGGGAGATCCGTTGGAGCACGGCGGCGAGCTGATCAGCACCATCGCACTCGGGCTGAGCGCCGCCTTCCTGGCAGGGCTCGTCGCGCGCCGTCTGCGCCTGCCATCGATCGTCGGTTACCTCCTCGCCGGCGTTGCGCTCGGCCCGTTCACGCCAGGTGTCTTCGCCGACCAGGAGATCGCCCGGGAGCTGGCGGAGATCGGCGTCATCCTCCTGATGTTCGGCGTGGGCATTCACTTCAGCCTGCGCGACCTGCTCGCCGTCCGCGGGATCGCCATCCCGGGCGCGGCGGTGCAGATCACCGTGGCCACGGCGCTCGGTACGGGCCTGGGGGTGGCGATGGGCTGGGGGCTGGCGGGCGGCCTGGTGTTCGGCCTCTGCCTCTCGGTTGCGAGCACGGTCGTCCTGCTCCGCGCACTCATCCAGCGGAACGCGCTCGACAACGTCCATGGTCGCGTGGCGGTCGGATGGCTGATCGTCGAGGACATCTTCACCGTCATCGTGCTCGTCCTGCTGCCAAGCCTGGCGCTCCTCGCCGACGGTGGCGCGTCGGGGACGAACGTGCTGTTCGCCCTCGGCGAAGCCCTGCTCAAGGCGGCGGCCCTCGGGGTCGTGATGGTCTTCGTCGGCGCGCGCCTCGTCCCGTGGCTCCTCATCCAGGTCGCGCGCGAGGGGTCGCAGGAGATGTTCACGCTCGGCGTGCTGGCGGTCGCACTCGGCATCGCCTTTGCCTCGAGTGCGATCTTCGGCGTTTCGCTCGCGCTCGGAGCGTTCCTGGCCGGGGCGATCGTCGGCGAGACGGACCTCTCGCACAAGGCCGCGGCGGACGCATTGCCGCTGCGGGATGCGTTTGCCGTTCTCTTCTTCGTCTCGGTCGGCATGCTGCTCGATCCCGCCTACGTCATCGGTCATCCGGTGGCGGTGCTTGGCGTCGTCGCCCTGATCGTGGTCGGGAAGTCGCTCGCGGCCGTCGGGATCACCGCGGCCCTCGGGTATCCGTTGCGCACCGGCCTCACCGTCGCTGCCGGTCTCGGTCAGATCGGCGAGTTCAGCTTCATTCTCGCAACGGCCGGGATCAGTCTCGCGATCCTGCCGGGCGATGCGTTCCAGCTCGTCGTGGCCGGCGCGATCATCTCGATCACGCTCAACCCGGTCCTCTTCGCTGCCGTCGATCCGCTCGACGCCTGGTTCAAGGCCCGTCCCACGCTCAGGCGCCGGATCGAGCGAGGCGGCGGAGCGCTGGCGCGCCCGGCGCCGGCCCAGGAACCGATGAGCGGGCATGCGGTGATCTGCGGCTGGGGCCGCGTCGGACGCACGGTCGCCCGGGCCATCGAGGGCCGGGGGTTCACGTACGTCGTGATCGAGGAGCATCGGCGGACGGTCGAGGCGCTCCGCGAGCGCGGGATCCACGCGCTGTACGGGGACATCGCCGACGCCGAGCTGCTGAAGCACGCCGGCGTCGCGCGCGCAAAGGTGCTCGTCCTTGCGGCGTACGACCCGCCCGCAGCCGAATTCGCCGTCGAGCACTCCCGCCGGGTGAACCCGCGCATCGAGATCGTCGCGCGGGTCGAGACGCCCGAGGAGTCCAGGCGGCTGCTGGAGCTCGGCGCAACGCAGACGGTCGAAGGAGAGCGCGAGCTGGCGGTGCAGATGGCGCGCTACACCCTGCGCCGGTTCGGCGTGACCAGCCGCGAGGTCGACGTCATCGCCCAGGGACTGCGCCGCCGGCCCGAGGGAGCACCGGCGGTCTGAGGTCCGGGCCTCCAGGGGAACCGAGCTCCTCCACCACGCGGTACCCTGCGGACCTGTGGAACCGTGCATGACTCCGCGCCATTCGGCGGCGCGGCCGGACGATGTGAGCCGCATGTGGCGCTGAGGGTCTGGCGCGGCGATCCCTATCCGCTCGGCGCGACCTGGGACGGGTCGGGCGTCAACTTCGCGATCTTCAGTGAGCACGCCGACGCCGTGGACCTCTGCCTCTTCGACGAGCAGGGCGGTGGCGAGCAGCGCATCCGCCTCACCGAGCAGACCGACCTCGTCTGGCACGCCTATCTGCCCGATGGCCGCCCGGGGCAGCGCTATGGCTATCGCGTGCACGGACCGTATGAGCCTCACCGTGGGCATCGGTTCAACCCGGCCAAGCTGCTGATCGATCCCTACGCGAAGCGCATCGACCAGGCCGTCGAGTGGGACGACTCGCTGTTCGGCTACCGCATCGGTGCCGACGGAGACGAGCCGGACGACCGCGACTCGGCGCCGTTCGTCCCGAAGGGCGTCGTCGTCGACCCGGCCTTCGTGTGGGGTGGCGACGATCGGCTACGGACGCCGCTCGAGCGCACGCTCATCTACGAGGTCCACGTCAAGGGATTCACCAAGCTGCATCCCGAGGTGCCCGAGGAGCTGCGCGGGACGTACGCCGGGCTGGCGTCGGGACCGGCGGTCGAGTACCTGACGACGCTCGGGATCACCGCCGTCGAGCTGCTCCCCGTTCACCAGCACGTGGACGAGCGCCACCTCGTCGAGCGCGGCCTCGTCAACTACTGGGGCTACAACACGATCGGCTTCTTCGCGCCGGACATCCGCTTCAGCGCCACCGGCGACCCGGTGAGCGAGTTCAAGACGATGGTGAAGCGGCTCCATGACGCGGGCATCGAGGTCATCCTCGATGTCGTCTACAACCACACCGGCGAGAGCAACCACAACGGGCCGACGCTCGCGTATCGCGGCATCGACAACCACGCCTACTACCGCCTCGACCCCGACGACAAGTCCCGCTACATCGACTACACCGGGACCGGGAACACCCTCGACGCGACCTCGCCGCGCGTGCTCCAGCTGATCATGGACTCGCTGCGCTACTGGATCACCGAGATGCACGTCGACGGCTTCCGCTTCGACCTCGCATCGGCCCTCGCGCGAGAGCTCCACGACGTCGACAAGCTCGGCAGCTTCTTCGACATCATCCACCAGGACCCGATCATCAGCCAGGTCAAGCTCATCGCCGAGCCGTGGGACGTCGGCCCCGGCGGCTACCAGGTCGGCAACTTCCCGGTCGGCTGGGCCGAGTGGAATGGCAAGTACCGCGACACCGTCCGACGCTTCTGGAAGGGGATCGGCAGCCAGGCGGGAGAGCTGGCGTATCGGCTCAGCGGCTCATCCGACCTCTACGCCAGCTCCGGCCGCCGTCCGCATGCCAGCATCAACTTCGTGACCGCCCACGACGGCTTCACCCTCCACGACCTCGTGTCCTACGAGCAGAAGCACAACGAGGCCAACGCCGAGGGCAACCGCGACGGCGACGACAACAACGAGAGCATGAACTTCGGCGCCGAGGGCGAGACCGATGACGAGGCGATCATCGAGGGGCGCGAGAAGCAGAAGCGCAACTTCCTCGCCACCCTCCTGATGAGCCAGGGTGTACCGATGCTGCTCGGTGGCGACGAGATCGGCCGCACCCAGCGCGGCAACAACAACGGCTACGCGCAGGACAACGAGATCAGCTGGTTCGATTGGTCGCTGGAGCGTCGCGACCGGCAGCTGCTCGGCTTCACCCGCTCGATGATCAAGCTGCTGAAGTCGCATCCGGTGCTGCGCCGGCGCCAGTTCTTCCAGGGGCGCCAGATCCGCGGCTCGCGGGTGAAGGACCTCACGTGGTTCGCGCCGGACGGCACCGAGATGACCGATGAGGAATGGCGCGCCCCCGGCGCGCGTGCGCTGGCGGTGCAGTTCGCCGGTGACGCGATCGACGACCGCGGGCCGCGTGGCGAGAAGATCGTCGACGACACCCTGCTCGTCATCCTCAACGCCGACGAGCGGCCGGTGGCCTTCACGTTGCCGAACCACGCGCCGGCGCGGCGATGGGAGGTCGTGTTCGACACCGTCCACTCGTCCTTCACCGCGGCACACGGCGAGCACGACGGCGGCGCCGCCTATCGCGTCGGCGAGCGCTCGGTGGTCTGCCTGCGCCGGCTGCCGCGGGTTCGGCGCATCACCGAGGGATGACCGCCGCCGCGGACCTCGTCCCGGACTCGTACGTCGACGCCTATCGCCGGCGCCGCCCGATCGCACGGGACGTTCGCGAAGCGGTGCTCGCGGCGATGGGGCTCGGTCCTGACCAGGCGCCGCCGGACGACGGCCGTGTCGTCATCGCGCGCCCGGGGGAGCCGCTGTCGGAGGCGGGCGATGTCGTCTTCGAGGACGGCACCAAGCTCGGCCGTGTCGAGTCGCTGCCGGCCGACGCGCCCTTCGGCTACCACCGCCTGACACGCGACGACGGCGGCGACTCGCTCCTGATCGCAGGGCCTGGGCACTGCCACCTGCCGCCGCGGCTGCGCGAGTGGGGCTGGGCCGTCCAGCTGCCAACGACGCGATCGCGCCGATCGTGGGGCATCGGCGACCTTGGAGACCTGCGCGAGCTCGCCGGGTGGTCACGCCGGGTCGGCGCCGGCTTCGTGACCGTCAGCCCGCTGGGTGCGCCGAACCCGACGGCCGAGCCCGAGCCGAGCCCGTACTTCACCAGCACGAGACGCTTCGGCAGCCCGTTGGCACTGCGTGCCGAAGAGATTCCGGGGGCCACCGAGCTGGGTGAGCTCGCCGAGGCCGGTCGCGCCCTCAATGGCGGCCGCCTCGTCGATCGGCGAAGAGCGATGGCCATGAAGATGCGGGCGCTCGAGCGAACGTGGGCGCACGGTGCGTTCGATCGCGCCGCGTTCGAGGCCTGGCGTGCCGCCGAGGGTCGCGCCCTGGAGCGATGGGCCCTCTTCTGCGTGCTCGCCGAGCGTCATGGGCCGGGATGGCAGTCGTGGCCATCGGTGCTCCACGAGGCCGATGGGCCGGCGGCGAAGCAGGTGGCGGCCGAGGCGCCGCACCGCATCGCCTTCCACGCCTGGGTGCAGTGGTGCTTCGACCTCCAGCTGGCGGCGGCCTCGACCGACGTCCGGCGCATCGCCGACATGCCCGTCGGCGTCGATCCCGGCGGCTTCGACGCGTGGGACTGGCAGGAGCAGCTCGCCCTCGGCGTGTCGATCGGCGCGCCGCCGGATCGGTTCAACCCGGCCGGCCAGGACTGGTCGTTGCCGCCGTTCATCCCGCATCGGTTGCGCGAGGTTGGGTATCGGCCGTTCATCGAAACGATTCGTGCCCAGCTGCGCCACGCGGGAGGGCTGCGGATCGACCATGTCCTCGGCCTCTTTCGGCTGTGGTGGGTGCCGCACGGCATGACCGATGGCGCCTACGTGCGCCAGCCGACCGACGAGCTGCTCGAGATCGTGGCGCTCGAGTCGCACCGGGCCGGCGCGATCGTCATCGGTGAGGATCTCGGCACCGTGCCGCCCGGCGTTCGTCGCGAGCTGCGCAGGCGACGGATGCTCTCGACCCGCCTCGCCCTCTTCGAGCGCGACCCACCGGACCGATACCCGCGCGCCGTGCTCGCCGGCGTCACGACCCACGACCTGCCGACGGTTGCCGGGACGGTGACCGGCGCCGACCTCGACGATCAGTCATGGTCGGGCATGCGCCCCGACCCCGACGGGCTGGCGACCCTGCGCGGCCGGCTGCTGTCCGCGGCCGGGGTCGGCGAGGACGCCGGGGTCGACGAGGTCGTCGTCGGTCTGCACGCGGCGCTGGCCGCCTCGCCGTCGGCCCTGGTGACGGCGACGCTCGAGGACGCGCTGCGCGTCGAGCGCCGGCCGAACATGCCCGGCACGGTCTCCGCCCAGCGGCCGAACTGGTCGATCCCGCTGCCGGTGCCGGTCGAGGACCTCGGCGGCGACGTGCGCGTCCGCGCGCTCGTCCGAGCGCTCGATCGCGGAACGGGGTAGGCCGCTCGTCAGCGCCCGCAGGCGGGTACACTGCCCGCGCTGGACCAGGACGCCACCAGCCGAAAACCGCGTCCGCTTCGAATCACGAGCGATATTCGATGCGGATCGACGCTGGCGTCCGGCCCGCCGTTCTGGCGGCCCTCATCCTCACGATCTCCGAGCTCGGCCTGTTCCAGGCCGCTGCGATCTTCGGCGCGTTTCCGACGTACGTCGCCCGCTTCGTCATCATGACGGGCGCCTGCATCGGCGCCTTCGCCTACCTGCGTCAGCCGACCCCGTCGTTGCGCAACCTGCGGGTCGTGCCGTACCTCATCCGGAGCGTGCTGTTCGCGACGACGACGGTGCTGCTGATCCTGGCCTTCAGCACCAGTCCGAGCCTCAATCACACCTACACGATCTTCATGCTCCATATCGGTGCGGCGTATCTCATCGCGCGCCTTCCGCTGCCGTTGAGGGAGCCGCTGACGAGGGGCAAGCTCTGGGATTGGCAATTTGCGCTCGCCATCGGCGTGGTGCTGATCGGGATCTACCTGTACCACTTCGTCGCGGCGGAACCCAACCCTGACCCGGACGTCGTGGCGGCCGGGTTCCGCGCGACGGTGTTCGCTGCGATGGCCGCCATCTCGTACGCCGCAAGCAACATCATGGCGACGGTCTTCGAGCGGGAGCAGGTTCGGGGAGTCGAAGGGCGGGCGTTGAGTTCGCTGGAGCTGACGTTCCTGGGCTCGGTGGTCGCCCTGGTCGTGGCGCCGATCATTGCCGTCCTGCTCCGGGTGTCGACAACACCGGAAGCGATCGTTGCCGTGCAGCCCGCCGCCGCGCTGGCGTTCCTGTTCTGGGCCGTCCTCGCGGGAACGCTGTCGCTGCCCGCGAACACGCTGCTGATCTCGGCGTTCGGCAGGACGTCGAATCCCGCCCTGGTGTCCGCGATGGACGCGCTGGTCCTGGTGTTCGCGCTCGTGCCAGACCTGCTGTGGCACGGCACATCCGCTTCGTCCCTCGTCGGGACCATGGGCATTGGCCTTGCGCTGATCCTGGGAGGCAGTGTCTGGGCGATCTACCGAGACGCCAGGCAGTCGTAGCAGCGGCGATCGCGGCCCGGATCAGGTCGGGCGCAGGATGAGCCCGCTCAACGGCGGCAACACGAGGGCCGCCGAGAACGGCTGCCCGTGCCACGCCTCCTCGACCGCCTCCACGCCGCCCAGGTTGCCGAGGTTCGAGCCGCCGTAGTGCTCGGAGTCGGAGTTCACGACCTCGACCCAGCGGCCGCCGACCGGCAGTCCCAGGCGGTAGCCCACGCGCGGCACCGGCGTCAGGTTGAGCACGACCACCACGACCTCACCCGCACCCCGCCGGATCCACGAGTAGACCGACGACTCGACGTCGGATGCGTCGATCCACGCGAAGCCACCGGCCTCGTGGTCGGCCGCCCACAGAGCCGGGGAGGCGAGGTAGACGCGGCCGATGTCCTCGACGAAGTGCGCGACGCCGGCGTGCATCGGTTCGTCGAGCAGGTCCCACGGCAGGGCGCGGTCATGCGACCACTCGTCCCAGGGAGCGATCTCGGAGCCCATGAACAGGAGCTTCTTGCCCGGCTGCGCCCACATGCTCAGCAGCAGCGCGCGCAGGTTGGCGAAACGCTGCCACTCGTCGCCGGGCATCTTGCGCAGCAGCGAGCCCTTGCCGTGGACGACCTCGTCGTGGGAGAGCGGCATGACGAAGTGCTCGGTCGAAGCGTAGAGGCCGCGGAACGTCAGCCGGTCGTGATGGAAGCGGCGGTGTACCGGGTCCTCGGCGAAGTACTGGAGCGTGTCGTGCATCCAGCCCATGTCCCACTTGAAGCCGAAGCCGATGCCGCCCAGATACGTCGGACGCGTGATGCCGGGGAAGGCGGTCGACTCCTCCGCGATCGTCACGACCCCGGGGAAGCGACCGTAGACGCGCTCGTTCATCTCACGCAGGAAGGCGATGGCCTCGAGGTTCTCGCGCCCGCCGTGGACGTTCGGCGTCCACTCGCCGGCCTTGCGCGAGTAGTCGAGATAGAGCATCGATGCCACCGCGTCGACCCGCAGCCCGTCGACGTGGTAGCGCTCGCACCAGAACAGCGCGTTGGCGACGAGGAAGTTGCGCACCTCGGCACGGCCGAAGTCGAAGATCAGCGTGCCCCAGTCGGGATGCTCGCCGCGCTGCGGGTCGGCGTGCTCGTACAGTGCCGTGCCGTCGAATCGGCGCAGGGCGAAGTCGTCGGTCGGGAAGTGGGCCGGCACCCAGTCGACGATGACCCCGATCCCCGCGTTGTGGAGCACGTCGACCATCGCGGCGAAGTCGTCCGGCGATCCGAAGCGCGACGTCGGCGCGTAGTAGCCGGTGACCTGGTAGCCCCACGAGCCGTCGAACGGGTGCTCGGCCACCGGCAGCAGCTCGACGTGGGTGAACCCGAACGCCCGGCAGTGCGTGACGAGCTCCTCGGCAGCCTGCCGGTAGCCCAGCCACGTGCCATCGGGGTTGCGCATCCAGGAGCCGAGGTGGACCTCGTAGGCCGCCATCGGTGACCGATACGGGTCGTGCTCGGTTCGGCGGCGCATCCAGTCGTCATCGGTCCATGGATAGACCGATGGGTCCCAGACGCGCGACGCCGTCTCGGGTCTGACCTGCATCGCGAAGGCGAGGGGGTCGGCCTTCAGGCGCAGCTTGCCGTCGGCGCCGAGGATCTCGAACTTGTACAGCTCGCCGACGCCGATGCCCGGCACGAACAGCTCCCACACGCCGCTCGCGCCGAGGGAGCGCATCGGCATCAGCCGGCCGTCCCAGCGGTCGAAGTCGCCGACGATGCGAACGCTCCGCGCGTTCGGCGCCCACACCGCGAAGCTCACGCCGTCGACGCCCTCGTGCGTGCGCGGGTGCGCGCCGAGCACGTCGTACAGCCGCTCGTGCGTGCCCTCGCCGATGAGGTGCAGGTCCACTTCGCCCAGCGTCGGCGCGAACCGATACGGGTCGTCGAGCTCCCAGGTGTTGCCGTCGGGGAACCCGAAGCGGACGCGGTAGGTGAACTGGCCGGGCAGCATGTCGGGGACGAGGCCGGCCCACAGGCCGTCGCCCAGCGCGTCCATCGACGCGGTGCCGCCGTTCGGCGCCACGAGCCAGGCCGCGTTCGCATCGGGGTGGAAGGCCCGGATCAGGGTGCCGCCGGTCGTCGGGTGCGCGCCGAGGATGGCGTGCGGGTCGTGGTGCTCCCCGCGCGCGAGCCGCAGGCGCTCCTCGGTCGTCGGATGCAGGCTGACCGCACCGGATGTCATCGGCCAACGATAGCCGCCGCGGCGGCTAGTAGACGTAGTTGCCCCTCGCGAAGAGCCGGTTCCGGGCTCGACGGAGGCGCCCGCTGGCTGCGCGACCCGGCGTGGACATCGCGATGTCGGGCTCGAACAGCGTCGAGACGAAGCGGTCCGCGACCACCTTGTCGTCGAAGCGCAGGCCCATCTCCGGGTTGCGGTACAGCGCGAAGGCATCGAGGTTCAGGGTGCCGACCAGGGCGCGGTCGTCGGAGACGATCACCTTGGCGTGGACGACGGCGGGGTACTCCCAGATCTCGACGCCGGCCGCGAGGAGCTCGTCGTAGTGGTGCAGGAACGCTCCGTACGTGACGCCGTTGGCATGCGCCTGGTCGGCGACGATGAGCCGGACGCGGACGCCGCGCCGCGCGGCCGCGAGGATCTCGCGGATCACCCGGGTGTCGCCGATGTAGTAGTTCATGATGTCGAGCCTTCGCTCGGCGGTGCGGATCAGCTCGATGGCCGCATCGGTCAACGGCAGCCAGCCGCGTGGCCAGTTCATGATCACGTTGACGGCGTGGGGCCCCTCCTCGGTGACCGGCGGAAAGTAGCCCTCGAGCACGCCCTCGCCCCCGGGGAGCCGGCCGCCGTGGTAGGCGTAGCTCGCGAGGAAGATCGCCTGCAGCTGCCGGGTGACCGGTCCGGTGAAGCGGATGTAGACGTCGTGGAACCGCCCGTCGAAGAAGTGGTCCTCGAGCCCGGCTCCACCCACGTACCCGACGGCCCCGTCGACGAGCACGAGCTTGCGGTGCTCGACGCGTCCGGTCTGCCGCAGGCGTGGCACGAGGCGTCGCGAGCCGACAGGCCCGTGCCGGTCCGGCGGGAACAGATCGTGGAGCATCACCTCGACGCCGGCGGCCCCGAGGGAGTTGAACATCGCTCGGGATCCGGTGAAGGCATGGCTGCCGAGGGCGTCCACGATCATCCTCACGGCGACGCCATCTCGTGCCTTCGCCGAGAAGAGCGGCGCGAACTGGTCGCCGATCACGCCCGGCTGGAAGCCGTACTGCATGACGTGCACCGAGTGGCGCGCACCGCCGATGTCCTCGAGCATCCGTGGGTAGAAGACGCGCCCCTCGGGCAGCACCTCGACGTCGGCCGCGGTCGAGGGTGCCCACAGGCGCGCGAGGTCCGCGTGCTGCGGGCCGGGGTCCGCCAGCGCGCGACGGGCGTATTCCATCGCGTCGCCGACCTCGATCGGCCCCGAATCTGCCGTGGGCGACACGCGGCGCCCGATGCGCAGCACGAACCACCAGGCCGCCGCGAGCAGCGCTGCGAGAACGGCCGCCAGCGGCCCGAGAATCTGCCAGCCCATCAGGTGCGGTCCTCGACGATCGTCACGAGTTCGTGGCCGGGTCGGCGGCGATCGGTTGGGCCTCCTCACCATCGGTGATGCGCAGCAGGTACGCGATCGTCTGACGTGCCGCGGCGGTGAGGGGAAGGGCCAGGATGGCGCCCATGATGCCGGCGAGGGCCGAGCCGACGACGAGCGCGGGCAGGATGATCGCCGGGTGGAGGTCGAGGACATGGCCCTGCACCTTCGGCTGGACCACCGCCCCGTCGATCTGCTCGATGATGACGAACAGCACGCCGACGGCGATCACCCCGGGAAGGCCGGCGATGACGGCGGTGATCACGAGGATCGGGATGAGCGCGAGGATCGGCCCGATGATGGGGATGAGCTCGGAGAGCGCCAGGGTGGCGGCGAAGAGCAGCGCGTAGTCGCCGATGTCGGGGTCGATGAGGATCCCGAACAGGTAGAACCCGATCACGAATGGGACGAAGACGATCCCCGCGATGATCGCGGTTCCGCGCGCCCAGGCGCCGAAGACATCGCCGAGGATCTTGAGGATGGCGAAGGCGGAGGCGCGGAACGAACCCGGGACTGCCGCGCGCAGGCCAGTCAGGAGCCTCGGGCTGTCCGACAGCGCGTAGAAGATGAAGAACGGGATGCCGGCCCAGGCGACGACGAGGGCAACGACGCCCCCCACGCCGGAGACGACGAACCCGAACACGCCGGCCAGGAGGTCCGGGACCGCGGTGGGCAGCGCCTGGATCCACGCCGCCAGCGCGGCCTCGACGTTCTCCGGCAGCCCGAGGCTGCGCAGGAACTCGCCGACCGCGCTCGCGATCTCCGGCAGGCTGTCGATGAGGGTCGACAGCTGGTCGAGGAGGGCGTCGAGGATGAGGTAGACGAAGGCGACGACGGCGACGATCAGCCCGAGGATCGCGATCAGCGTGCCGCCCCATCGCGGTACACCCGCCCGCTGCAGCCGGTCCACCAGCCCGTTCAACAGGAAGACGAGGACGAGGCCGACGATGTACGGAGCCAATGCCTCCTGGGTGAGGATGACCAGCACCGCGAGCCCGACGAGGACGCCGCCGAAGATCAGCGCGTGCCAGGTCGGTGGGAGCTGCACGTGCTTCGGTGAGGCCGGCGTCGCGGCGGGAGCGCTCGGGACAGGTGATGGATCCAGCGCTCAGACCTCCGAACCGCGTTCGCGCCCGTAGTATAGGCACCGCTCGCTCGCCTGGCGGGCGCCTGCTGTGACGACCGGCATCAGCAACGCTCACGGCATCCGACGGATCGGCGGGTCATCGCATGAGGCGCCAACATGACGGACCGGATCACGTACCTCGGGCACGCCACCGTCCTGCTCGAGCTCGCCAACCAGCGGATCCTGACCGATCCGGTCCTCACCAGCCGCGTCGCCTTCATTCGGCGCCTGCCCGGCCGTGCGGCCGAACTTTCATCCCAACCGGATGTCGTCCTCGTCTCGCACGGTCATCAGGATCACCTCCATCGCGCCTCCCTGCGCCTGGTCGCGGCGGACGTGCCGATCGTCGCGCCCAGGGGGCTCGGCGCGCTGATTCGGGGCTGGGGGTTCGAACGAGTCGAGGAGCTCGCCGTGAACGAGACGACCACGGTCGGGAGCGCGACGATCACCGCGGTGTATGCCGACCACTCGGGGTTCCGGCCGCCATCGGGCCCCCGCGCCGAGGCGATCGGATTCGTCGTGACCGGCGCGGGACGCACGGTCTACTTCGCCGGCGACACGGATCTCTATCCGGAGATGGCCGACATCGGCCGCAAAGGGCTCGACGTCGCGCTCCTGCCCGTGTGGGGCTGGGGCCCGCGGCTCGGTCCCGGCCACCTCGACCCCGAGCGCGCGGCTGAGGCCGTCGAGCTGCTCCGCCCCACCGTGGCGATCCCGATTCACTGGGGCACGCTGTGGCCGATCGCGATGCGCTGGCGGCGTCACCACCTCACCGAGCCGCCCGTGCGGCTGGCCGATGCGGTTGCGGCGCTCGACGTGGCCAGCCGGGTCGTGATCCTCGCCCCCGGCGAGGCCTACGACCTGGCGCCGCGGGGAGGCGTGGCCTGATGTTCGCTCGCATCGGGCATCTCTACCGCGCGCAATGGCACGCCCTGCGCACCCTCTCGCCGAGCCTTCGAGGCCTCGTTCTCCGGGTCGTCTTGTCGGTGATCGCCTCGGCGATCGCGTTCGGCATCGCGACGTGGCTGACCCCGGGTGTAAGCGAGGCGACCGATCCGAGCGTCCTGGCGGCGGTGCTGCTCCTCGGCATCATCGACGTCGCCCTGCGACCGCTGCTGATGGCGGTGGCGCTGCCGATCGGGCTGATCGCGGTCGGCATCCTCGGCCTCCTGTTCCGGGTCGTCGTCTTCGCCATCGTCCTGCCGCTCGCCGGCTACCAGGTCGACGGCTTCGTCTCGACAGTCCTCGCGTCGTTCATCTACGGCGCCGTGCTGACGGCACTCTCCGGGCTCATCGGCATGTCGGACGAGGACAGCTTCTCGGCACGCGTGGTGGCCCAGGTCATCCGCGATGACGAGTCGCCGACCCACACCGATGTCCCCGGCGTGCTGATGATCCAGATCGATGGCCTCGCCGCGCCGCTGCTGCGGGCGCAGGTCCGCGCCGGCAACCTGCCGACGCTCTCGCGCTGGATCCGCGACGGCAGCCATCGGCTGGCGGGCTGGACCGCTCTCCTGCCGTCGCAGACCTCGGCCAGCCAGGCGGGCCTCCTCCTCGGGAGCAACGACGGCATCCCCGCGTTCCGCTGGTACGAGAAGGAGCACCGCCGGCTGCTCGTCTCCAATCATGCGGCCGACGCGCGGGAGATCGAGTCACGGCTGTCGACCGGCAACGGGCTCCTCGCCGGCGGGGGAGCGAGCATCGACAACCTGTTCAGCGGCGACGCGTCGATCAGCCGCCTGACGATGAGCAAGGTAGGCAACAACGACGACCAGGCCGGCGCCACGCGCAGCCTCTACTACTTCCTGCTCAACCCATACAGCCTCGGCCGGATGGTCGTTCGGACGCTCGCCGAGGCGGTCAAGGAGGTCTTCCAGGCACGCCAGCAGGTCAGCCGCGACATCGTGCCGCGCATGCATCGCGGCGGGAGCTATCCGCTCCTGCGCGCCGCGACGAACGTGGCGCTGCGCGATCTCAACCTGGCGCTCGTGAGCGAACAGATGCTGCGCGGCACGCCGACGATCTACGTCGACTTCCTCGACTACGACGAGATCGCGCACCATTCCGGCCCGGAACGGACCGAGGCGATCCACGCGCTCGAGGGCATCGACCGCGCCCTCGGACGCCTCGAGCGGCTGATCGAGGACTGCCCGCGCCCATACCGGATCGTGGTCGTCAGCGACCACGGGCAGAGCCAGGGCTCCACGTTCCGCCAGCGCTTCGGCGAGACGATCGAGGACTGGATGCGCACCCGGATGGCGGCACCGGTCACGGTCGAGGCCACCGCGCCGACCGAGCAGTGGGGGCAGATGTCGGCGGTCCTGACCGAGGTCAGCGCATCGGAGGGCGCCATGCCGAGCATGGCGCGTCGCGCGCTGAAGGATCAGACGCGCGACGGGATCGTCGAGCTCGGACCGATGAAGGAGGAGCGTGCCGCCGAGACCGATGCGCTGCCCGACCTCGTGCTGTGTGCTTCCGGCAACCTGGCGCTCGTCTACTTCGGGATCGGCGAGGGTCGCCTCTCGCGCGATGAGATCGACGCGGGTTACCCGGGGCTCATGGATGACCTCGTGGCCCACCCCGGCGTCGGGCTGGTACTCGTCCGGACCGATGCGGACGGGTCCGTCGTCCTCGGCAAGGGCGGCAGCTACCGGCTCAGCGACGGGCAGATCACCGGAGAGAACCCTCTGGCGCCGTATGGCGAGGACGCCGCGGTCCACTTCCACCGGCTCGATGAGATCGCCCACGTCGGCGACCTGGCCCTCATCAGCATGCTCGACCCCGACACCGACGAGGTGGCGGCCTTCGAGGAGCTCATCGGCTCACACGGCGGCCTCGGCGGCTGGCAGACGCAGGCATCGCTGGTCTACCCGGCGTCATGGAGCGAGCCCGATGGGCCGCTGCTCGGCGCCCCGGCGGTGCACCGGCAGCTGAAGGCATGGATCGCTGCCGAGCAGGGCCCGGCTCAGAAGGGGTAGGGGCCCGCGCGAGGGCCCGGTTCAGGCCAGCAGGCCCTGGATGAGGATCCAGGCGCCGACCAGCCCGACGATGATGGCGCCCACGACACCCTCCTCGATCCGATCGATGGCGGGCTGCGCGCGCTGTGCCAGGGCGTCGAAGCGCTCGCGCCGGAAGACGTAGAGCAGCATCGGCGACCAGACCGGCGCCTGCCAGATCGCAACCATGAGGCCAACCAGGGCAAGCCCGACAACGAAGCTGTCCGTCAGCGATCCGATCCGGAACCCGCCGGCGAGCAGGACGAGGAGCCGCCCGAATGACTGGATCGCCACCGCTGCGCCGACGCCGGCCGCGGCGAGCACCGGGTGGCGCGATGCCTGGATCGGGACGTTCTGGCGTCGCCGGTGAATGACGACCATCGAGATGGCGACCCCGATCATCACGAGCCCGAGGACGATGTTGACCCCGGGGGCGACACCGCCGAAGCCGGCCGCCTCCACCCCGAGCAGGCCGATGATCGAGGCCACGGCGAAGACGGCGGTGCTCCCGATCGTGTACGCCAGGGCCCGTCCCCACGGGGCGGTCGCGCTCGTGAGCATGAGGACCGACAGCGCCAGGCGGGTGGGCGAGAAGATCCCGATCGCGCCGATGAGGATCGCGGTCAGCGCTAGCTCCAGCGGCCCGATGTTCACGCCGCGGCACCGATGCGTTCGGCCGTCATGCGGAGCGCGAGCCGCAGCGACGCGCCGGGCGGCAGGAGCGTCGGCGGGTCCGGCTCACCGGCCGCGAGCCGGCGGAACGGATCAGGCCCATGGGTCTGGGGCTCGACCGCGATCGCGTCCAGCCCATGAGGGGTGGCAACCGCGACGAGGGTGCCGGGCGCATCGGTCTCGATCCTGATCACCGCCCGGACTCCCGCGTCAGGCCACGCGAATTCGACGTGGGGGTCGGTGAGCCCGGCCCACGTGCCGTCGAGCCCGTCCGCCGGCGGCGCGAGCGTTCGCAGCTCGAGGTCGCCGGCAACCGCCGCGGGCTCGGGCGGCGACTCGGTGTTCGACGCGTAGGCACGTTCGGCCGGCAACCGCACCTCGAGCGGCCGCCTGAGCCATGGGTGCAGGCCCAGTCCGGCCGGCATCGGTGCATGGGCGTCGAGGTTCACGAGACGGTACTCCAGCGCGAGTGTCGCGCCGGCGATGCTTGCCGCCTGGTGGACCTCGAACGGCCACGGCCAGGCGTCCCCGCCGGCGCACCGGATCGCGAGCTCGGCGTCGCCACGCCGGACCCACGGAGCCGACGAGACGAGGCCATGGATGGCGGTGCCATCGGGAAAGTTCGGTACCAGGTTGACCCGACGCCCCGCGATCTCACTCGGTCCGGGTGCGGCGCGATTGCACCACGGCGCCATGACGTAGGCGCCCCAGAAGAACGGCTCGGCGCCATGCATCGCGGGAGCGTCCGGCGTGCGCAGGAGATCCCGGCCGAAGGCACGGATGCGGTGGATGCGGCCGCCGACCTCGGGGAGGATGACGATCTCCAGCTCGTCGCTGCGAAGCGTGAGCTCCGTCATCAGGCCAGCGACATCGCGCGATCCGGTCGCAGGAGGAACGGCGCGAGCACCGCCGGGAGATTCGAGAGCGGGAGGACGTCGGGATGCAGATCGATGCCGAGCGACGCCGACATGAAATCCCTCCGTCGCTCGACTCGCGACCACAGGTCACCGAAGCGCCGCGCGAGCTGGTCCCGCAGCGCGGCGTCGGCGAGGACGATCCCGTCCTCGATGTTCGTCGTGAAGTAGTCGGTCCCGGTCGCCGGGATGACGTCGACCTGGAACGCCATGCCGGAGCGGAGCTCGACGGTCGAGCCGGGGTAGATCGGTGACGCCACCCACTCGTCGAGGTGGATCTGGTGGCCGGGATTGAGGAAGACCCCGAAGAACGGGTCGCCGAGCTGCTCGTCGATGATCGCCTGGAGCGCCGCGCCGGTCTGGCCCACGTGGAGCGCCGCGTACCACGCACCGATCGCGGCGAAGTAGGGCGCGACAAGCCGGTCGACGTAGTCGCGGATCGGTTCCGGCAGCTCGGCTGCTTCCTCGACCACGAACCCGGCGCGGCACGTCAGCGCGCCCCAGATGCCGTACGCGCTGGTGAACGGGTCGCCGCGGCCGATCGGCCGGTCGCCGGGGCTGAGCAGGCCATGACGCGCCCGCGGCCCGGCGGTCAGCATGAGGTGGCACGACAGCGGCCAGCCGTTCCATCCGAGCAGCGCCACCGCCTCCCGCTCGGTCACGCCGGGGCGCAGCCCGGACAGCAGCGAGCGCATGCCGCTCGAGGTCTGGCAGCTGGCCCACTCGAGCGCGGCGATCTGCTCGGGCTCGTTGATGACGCGCAGGCCATCGGCGGGATCGATGAACAGGTCGGTTGCGTTCTCGACCGCGCCGCCGCCGCCCACCAGGTCCCGGAGCTCGTCGAGCAGGTAGCCCGGCAGGTCGCTCATGCCCGGGTGGCCGTAGGTCTTCCAGCCGGCGACCCCGACCCGCGACCCCGGACCGATCCCCTCGGAACGGAGGATCTCCGCCAGCGGGGCCGATCTGTCCCGCGGCTGGTTCGGCAGGCTGAAGTCCTGGAACCGATGCCGGCGCAATCCGACGGGCGCCGCGCCGGCGATCCCCCAGCACTCGTTGCCGACGAGCACGGCGGGATCCCCCTCCGGCCCGACGACGAGCAGCGCCTCCTCGAAGCGGGGGTCGAACCCGGTGAGGAATGCCGCGTTGGCGCTGTGCTCGCGATCGGCGTAGACGACGATGCGGTCGTATCCGCGGACATCGGCGCGCTCGCGCAGCCGCTCGAGCCGGGACGCGTACACCTCGGGAGGAAGCTCCGGCATCTCGGAGGGCATGCCGAAGTCGGGCAGCGTCACCTCGCGGAGGACCGGTGTGCTCATCAGCCGCCCGCCGGTTGCCATGGGATCGGCGCGGTGGCATCGCGATCGAGGGCCGAGAACGTGTTCGCCTCGACCTCGACCGCCCGCCCGACCTCGCCATCCGGCCAGGTGACGGCCACCGTGGCGCCTTCGGCCTCGCCGATGCCGAAGTGGATCCAGCCGAGCTGGCCGCCGGCGTGCCCGCCGCCGACCGTCACCTCGCGGCGCTGGACGCGGTCGCCGGCGGTCACCTCGACCCACGCGCCGATCGCATCGCGGTTGGCCCCGTCATCGGTCAGCTGGAGGGCGATCCAGTTGCCCATCGGCTCAGGGTCCTCGGCGCTGCCGCCGCCGACGTTGCGCCACAGGCCGACGTTCGCGCGCCGGTTCACGACCACGAGGTCGAGCAGTCCGTCGAGGTTCAGGTCGGCCAGGCCGGCGCCGCGGGCGCGCTCGAAGCTCGCGATCCCGGCCTCCATCCCGCCCTCGACGAACGTGCCGTCCGCCTGGCCGATGAGCAGGCTGCTCGGATCGCGGGCCGCGTAGTCGGGCTGGGCCTCGACGTTGCCCTTCGAGACGAAGAGATCGACGAAGCCGTCGTTGTTCGCGTCCTGGAATTCGGCGTGCCAGGCCGTCGAGGGCAGCTCGGTGTCGCCCGCATACGGCTTGCCGGCGTTCGCGTTGCTCGCGATGGCGATGTCCTCGTAGGTTGGCTGCCCCGGGCCGTCGGCCAGGATCTGGAGCCTGTTGTCCGCCTGGCTGGTGAGAAACACCTCGGGATAGCCGTCGCCGGAGAGGTCGTGGCTGGCGATGCCCATGCCCCAGATTCGCACGGCCTCCCAGCCCTCCTCGCGCGTCCACGCCCGCGGCGCGTCACCGGGCTCCATCCGCCACAGCTGCTCCTGGCCCACGCTGGAGTAGTGGCGGTCGTTCGAGACGCGCAGGTCGCGACGCCCGGATCGGTCCCAGTCGCTGAAGAGCATCGACAGCGTGCAGATATCCGGGCTCCAGCACCGTGGGTGGGGCATAGGAGCTGGCGTCTGCGTCGGGGCGCACCAGCTCGTGGTGATCGCAGACGTAGGTTCGCTCCTCGACCGATGCCGGGACGAGATAGTTCCCGAACGCCAGCGTCGGCAGGGTGTCGGTCGCTTCCCATGTCGCGCTGAAGGCCGCTGTCCACGACGAGCCGCCGTCGTATCCCCAGCTCTCGTTCGCGCGCTCGAAGGCGCAGTCGCCGCGTCCCCGGAGCAGGACGTTCTCGCCGAGGCGCAGAACGGCGAGGTCGTCGATCCCGTCCCCGTCGATGTCGAGCGGGTACGCGCCGACGACCTGCTCGAGGTCGGTCTCGTTGTCGGGGATCGGGGTGAACGCGAGGGTGCCGCCGGTCGAGCTCTCATTGCGGAACAGCGCGGCCGGCTCCTCGCCCCCGGCGATGTACAGGTCCTGCCGCCCGTCGTCGTCGCAATCGAAGATCGCGACCCCGCCGCCGACGAAGAACATGAACTCCCCGTCATATCGGTGCTCGAGGCCCGCGGCGATCGCCTCCTCGACGAAGCGCGGCGCGGGAAGGGCCGACGGCGTCGAGGTCATGAGGCGTGGGAGCACGACGGCCGCACCCACGGCGACGATACCAACGCCGATGCCGAGGGCGATCCGCCCACGCCTGCCTGGGGTCACGCGCCGCATTGAAGCACGTGACTACGTCGACGGCTCCGCCGCGGCGACGAGCGCCTCGATGACCCGCAGGTTCGCCACCGCGTCGGACGGCGGGACCGGGGCGGGCCGCCCTTCGAGCACCGCGAGGGCGAAGGCGTCTGCCTCGACCGTGTAGGGGTCTGCGACGTCGAAGGTCAGCGTCTCGATGTCCGGTGCAACCGGCGGATCGCCGCCGGCGATGAGGAAGATGCGCGTCGGGCGGTCGGGCGGGATATTGAACGGGATCTCGACCGAGATCCGCCCGGTCGTGCCGTAGACGTCGACGCGCTGGTCGTCCTCGGCCCGCGTCGAGCAGGTGAAGCTCGCGAGGCCGTCCCCGAAGCGGAGGAGCCCGCTCGTCACGACGTCTGTCCCGCTGAGCGGGTCTCGCACGATCATGCCCTCCACCCGGTCCGGCTCCGCGCCGAACAGCATCCGCGACAGGTTGACGCTGTAGCAGCCGATGTCGTACAGCGCGCCGCCGCCGACTTCCACGATGTTGCGGATGTTGGCCGCGTCGTCGTTGTAGTACGAGAACCAGCTCTGCACCGCGGTCAGGCGACCGATGCGCCCGGATGCAAGCAGCTCGCGAACCGCGACCCACGACGGATGGAGGCGGTACATGAACGCCTCCATCAGCATGACCCCGGCACGATCGGCCACTTCGATCATCCGCTCCGCGTCGGCAGCCGACAGGGCGAGTGGCTTCTCGCACAGGACGTGCTTGCCGGCCTCGGCGGCGGCGATGGCCCACCTGGCGTGCAGGTGGTTCGGCAACGGGATGTACACGGCCTCGACGTTCGGATCGGCGAGCAGCGCCTCGTACGAGCCATGCGCCGTCGGGATGCCGAGCTCTCCCGCGACCGTGGCCGCCAGCGCCTGGTCGCGCGAGGCGATCGCCACGACGTCGCAGTGGGGCGCCCGCTGGATCGCCGGGATCACCTTGACGCGGCCGATCGAGGCCGTCGAAAGCACTCCCCAGCGCAGCCGTCGCATGGTGTAACGGTCCTTTCGTGCGTGCGTATTGACAGGTGCCGCGGCGATAGAGGAGTCTACGGCAGCATTTGGATGAGAGGAACACAAACCTCGTGTTCGCGCCCCGAGACGTGGTCGGCCAGCGCAGCGAGACGGTCCGTCGCTCGAACCTGAGCGCGATCGTCCGCGCCGTCCACCTCCGCGGGCCCATCTCTCGCTCGGAGCTCGTTGCCCATACCGGCCTCACCCGTTCGGCGATCCGCGGGCTGATCGGCGAGCTCGTCGGCGGCGGGGTGCTGACGGAGACGCCCAGCGCCCCGGACGGAGCCCCGGGCCGCCCGTCGCCGCTCGTCCATCCCGACCCCGACGGGGCGTCGGTCATCGCGCTCGAGATCAACGTCGACTCGCTCGCCGCCGCCCGCGTGGGCCTCGGTGGCACGATCGGCGAGCTCGTCCGGGTCGATCGACCCCGCGCGCACGTCACCGTGGACGAGATCGTCAGCGACGTCGTCGACCTCGCCCGGCCGTTGCTCGCCCCGGTGCCGGATGACGGGCTGGTCGGCATCGGTGTGGCGGTCGCCGGGATCGTCCGCAGGAGCGACGGCCTCGTCAGGCTCGCTCCGAACCTTGGGTGGACCGATGAGCCGCTCGGCGCTCGCCTCGCGGCCGCGCTTCGACCGGACGCTCCCATCGCCATCGCCAACGAGGCGGATCTCGGCGGCCTGGCCGAGCATCGCCGAGGGGCCGCACGGGGTGCGGCGAACGTCGTCTACGTGGCCGGCGAGGTCGGGGTGGGCGGCCACGTCACGGTGGACGGCGAGCCCCTGGACGGCGCCGCCGGGTACGCCGGAGAGGTCGGGCACATGATCGTCAACCCCGGCGGGACAGCCTGCGCCTGCGGCTCGTTCGGCTGCTGGGAGACCGAGATCGGTGAGCGGGCGATGCTCGTTCGTGCCGGACGATCTCCAGGCGGCGGGGGCACGGCGGTGGACGAGCTCCTGGACGCTGCGTGGGCGGGAGAGCCCGCCGCGCGCGCGAGTGTGGCGCACGTCGGCACCTGGCTCGGCGTGGGGATCGCCTCGCTCGTCAACATCTTCGATCCGACCCTGGTCGTCCTCGGAGGCATCCTGGGTCGGATCCATCCGCTCGTCGCGCCGGATCTCGACGCGGCCCTCGACCGGCATGCGTTGTCGGCCGCGCGAGAGCTGGTACGCGTCGTTCCCGGCGCGCTGGGAGTGAACGCGCCGATCATCGGCGCGGCCGAGCTGGCCTTCGAACCGATGCTCGCCGATCCGGCGAGGCGCCTCGCCGACGTGCGGGCGCGCCGACCGGCTTTGGCGAGCGCTTGAACGCGGGAGGAGGAGGGGCTTGACAGAGGAGTAGGCTTCGCGGGGCAACCATTACTGGCGCTAGGCGGGGATTCGTCTTGGAGGAGCAATCGATGACCATTCGGAGGATGGCGGCGGCCCTGGGCATCATCGCCCTCGTGCTCGCCGGGTGTACGGCAGATCCGGGGACGACAGGCGGAGACGGCGAGGCCGACTGCACGGTCGCGGTCTCGTGGAACAACTTCCAGCAGCCGCGCTGGGCGGCCAAGGACAAGCCGAACATCCAGGAGACGGTCGAGGCGGGCGGCGGAACCTACACCGACGCCGATGCCAACCTCGACACCGAGCAGCAGCTGACCGATATCGAGACATTCATCAACCAGGGCGCCGATGTCCTGATCCTGCTCGCGCAGGACAACCAGGCCATCCTGCCGGGTGTCGAGGCCGCCAAGGCCGCCGGCATCCCGATCATCGCGTACGACCGCCTGATCGAGGATCCCGAGCTGCTGTACATCACGTTCGACAACGTGGGCGTCGGCGAGGCCGAGGCCGCGGCGATGTTCGAGGCGGTGCCGGAGGGCACGTACGTCCTGATCAAGGGCGACCCCGGTGACCCGAACGCCTCGATCTTCCTCCCGCAGGGCTGGGACAACGCCGGGCTCCAGGACAAGATCGACGCCGGTGAGATCACCGTCTTCGACGATCAGTTCACCGACGCGTGGGACACCGAGACCGCCCAGAACAACATGGAGGCGATCATCGACGCCGCCAACGCTGAGGACGTCCAGATCGACGCGGTGTTGGCCGAGAACGACAGCACGGCGCTTGGCGTCGTGGCTGCGCTCCAGAACAAGAACTACGACACCATCCCGGTCAGCGGCCAGGACGGTGACACGGCGAACCTTCAGAACGTGGCCAAGGGCCTCCAGTACGTCGACGTCTGGAAGGACGCCAACGAGCTGGGCAAGGTCGCCGGGGCAGCGGCGCTCCAGCTGTGCGAGGGCACGGCGATGGCTGACATCACGCTCCCGGATGGGACGGTCAACGAGGCGGTTGCCCCGGAGGCTGGCCTGACGGCCGCGGCGTTCACGACCCCCGGTCCGGACGGTGAGCCGGACTCGGGCGACGAGAACGAGATCACCTCGTTCATCCTGAAGCCGCAACCGATCACCCAGGAAAACCTCGACCTGATCATCGATTCGGGGTGGCTGACCCAGGAAGAGCTCTGCGAGGGCGTCGATCCGGCGTCCGCGCCACCGGCCTGCCAGTAGAAGGCTGACCGAATAGGCCCAGGCCCTGGCTCGCGGTCGACCCGCGAGCCAGGGCCATTTCATGACGGGGAGGGAACCCCGATGGTTGACGTAGCCGATACGGCGCCCGGTCAGGCCCAGCCCGCCCGGCGGGGGTCGGTGCGGGACACGATGTCAAAGACGGAGATCGACCTTCGTCTGTTCGGCATGCTCGCCGCGCTGGGCGTCATCCTGTTTGGCTTCCATATCTGGTCCGGCGGAACGTTCATCCGGCCGGCGAACATGGTGACGCTCGCCGTCCAGGCATCGGGCACCGCGATCATGGCCACCGGGATGGTCCTGATCATCGTCTCCAGGAACATCGACCTGTCGGTCGGCTCCATCGTCGGCGTCGTGGCCATGTCGTACGCGCTCCTCCAGACCGACTGGCTCCCGGCACTCGGGCTCGGCCTCGACAACCCGTACATGTGGCTCGTGGCGCTGGGGCTGGGGGTCGGCCTCGGGGCATTCATCGGGGGATTCCAGGGCTTCATCATCGCCTTCATCGGCGTCCCATCCTTCATCGTGACGCTGGGTGGCCTCCTCGCCCTGCGGGGTTCGGTGTGGCTGCTCTCCAGCGGAGCAGCGGTCTCGGGGCTCCACGGCAACTTCCGGCTGATCGGCGGCGGCGTGGCCGGCTCGATCGGCGGAATCGCGACCTGGGCGCTCGGCATCATCGGCTGCCTCGCCATCATCTTCCTGCTCTTCCACAGCCGAAGGCAGCGGCATCGCTTCGGGTTCCCGGTGCGGCCGATCTGGGCGGAGGTGCTTCTCGGCGTCCTCGGCTGTGCCCTGGTCATCGGGCTCGTTGCGTTCGCCAACGCCAACTTCTGGCCGCCCGGGCTCGCCAGCCAGTACGCGGTCGACAACGGCATCACCGAGCCTCCCGGCGGCCTGAAGATCTCCGTCGGCTTCCCGTGGCCGGTCCTCCTCGTCATCGGCGTGACGCTTGCCATGACCTTCCTCGCCACCCGGCGACGGTTCGGTCGCTACGTGTATGCCTACGGCGGGAACCCGGACGCCGCGGAGCTGGCCGGCATCAACACCCGCTGGCTGATCATGAGGACCTACATCCTGATGGGCGTCCTGTGCGCGATCGCTGCGGCGATCTCCGCGGCGAGGCTGAACGGGTCCACCCTCGACGTGGGGCAGAGCGACGAGCTGTACGTCATCGCCGCGGCGGTCGTCGGCGGCACATCGTTCGCCGGCGGCATCGGCACCATCCCGGGCGCCATCCTCGGCGCATTCGTCATGCAGTCATTGGCGTACGGGATGAGCTATGTCGGCTTCCCGTCGCAGATCCAGAACATCGTGGCTGGTGTCGTGCTCGTCGTCGCGGTCGGGCTCGACACGTGGAACCGCCGCCGGGGAGGTGGCTCATGAAGGCCGAGACTCCGACGGCGGAGCGGCGGGTTCCGCTCGTCGAGATGCGCAACATCCACGTCTCGTTCGGCGGCGTCCGGGCCGTGGACGACGTCACGATCGACCTGTATCCCGGCGAGGTGCTGGGCCTCGTGGGCGGGAATGGAGCCGGGAAGTCGACGCTCATTCGGACCCTCTCCGGCGCGCACCCCGCCGACTCGGGCGAGATCCTCATCGACGGCACGTCGCAGGTGATCGGCAACCCGCGCGACGCGAAGGCGTTCAACATCGAGTGCATCTACCAGACGCTGGCCCTCGCCGACAACGTCGACGCGCCGGCCAACGTGTTCCTCGGTCGCGAGGCGACGACGCGGTGGGGCACGCTCGACGACGGTGCGATGGAGGATGCCACGCGCACGGTGATGAAGCGCTTGAACCCGAACTTCAAGCGGTTCGCCACGCCGGTGAGATACCTCTCCGGGGGCCAGCGCCAGGCCGTGGCGATCGCCCGCGCCGTGCACTTCGACGCGAGGATCATGATCATGGACGAGCCCACCGCGGCGCTCGGGCCGGCCGAGACCACCCAGGTCCGTGACCTCATCCGGCAGCTGAAGAACGAGGGGATCGGCATCTTCCTCATCAGCCACGACATCCACGACGTGTTCGACCTGTCCGACCGGATCGGCGTCATGTACCACGGGCGCCTGGTCGACCTGGTCAAGAAGGACGATGTCACCGCCGATGACGTCCTCGCGATGATCATCCTGGGCAAGAAGCCGGAAGAGGCGACCCGCGAGGAGCTCGAGGAGCTGCGTGCCTGAGCGTCAGGCGGGGCGGTGGAAGATCGGCCGCAGCGCCGGATAGAGCGCGCGGTACGTCTCCAGGGCTTCGGCGTAGACCGATGCCTCCGGGCCCGGCTCGGCCACGGGCCTGACCCGGACGGCCCAGTGGACCGTCTGCTCGACGGTCGCGAACCAGCCGGCCCCGACGGCCGCAAGCATGGCGGCGCCGAAGGCCGCCCCCTCCGTCGTCTCGACGATGGCGACCTCCGCGGCGAGGACATCGGCCAGGATCTGGCGCCAGACGTCGCTCGCGATCCCGCCGCCCGACGCGCGGACCTGGCTCGGGGACGGGACGCCGGTCGCCACGATCTGGTCGAGACCGTCCCGCAGCCCGAACGCCACGCCCTCGAGGACGGCGCGGGCCAGATGCCGCCGCTCGTGGGTGACCGTCAGCCCGACGAACGCGCCGCGGGCCAGCGGATCGGGATGCGGGCTGCGCTCGCCGGTCAGGTAGGGCAGGAACCACAGCCCGTCGCTCCCCGCGGGGACGCCGGCGGCCTCCGCGTCGAGCACGTCATAGGGCACGGCGGGGGCGAGCGCGTCACGGAACCAGCGCAGGCTTCCGGCGGCCGAGAGCATGACCGACATGAGATGCCAGCGCTCCGGAACGGCATGGCAGAAGGCGTGGACGCGGCCCTCCGGCTCGACGAGGGGTCGATCGGTCGCGGCGAAGACGACGCCGGACGTCCCGAGCGAGAGGGCGACGACGCCCGGATCGACGGCGCCAACGCCCACCCCATTCGCGGCCTGGTCACCACCACCACCGACCACCGGCGTCCCGGCCGCCAACCCCGTCGCCTCCGCGGCGGCCCGCGTGACGGTCCCGGTCACGGCTGGGCCCTCGACGCTCCGCGGCAGCCACGCCGGGTCGATCCCAAGTGCGGCCACGACCTCGTCCGACCAGTCCCGGGCCGCGAGGTCGAAGAGCAGCGTGCCGGCGCCGTCCGCTCGGTCGACGGCATGAACACCCGTCAGCCGGTGCCGCACGAAGTCCTTCGGCAGCCCGACGTGGGTGATCCGGCTCCACACTTCGGGCTCGTTGTTACGGACCCAGAGCAGTTTCGGTGCGGTGAAGCCGGTCAGCGCGTCGTTGCCGGTGAGCTCGATCAGTCGCTCGGCGCCGACGAGCCGGCGGATCTCGTCGCACTCGGCCGCGGTGCGCTGATCGTTCCAGAGGATCGCCGGCCGCAGCGGGCGGTCGGCATCGTCGAGGAGGACGGCACCGTGCATCTGCCCGGCCAGCCCGACCGCCGCGACGTCGGCGCCGGCGACCCCGGCGTTGGCGAGCGCCGCGCGGATCGCCGTCTGCGCCGCGTCCCACCACAGCTGCGGGTCCTGCTCGCTCCACAGCGGCCGGGGGACCTCGTAGTCGTACTCGGCCGATCCGATGCCCGCGACGGCACCCGCCGAGTCGACGAGGATCGCCTTCGTTGCGGTCGTGGAGACGTCGATGCCGAGGACGTGGGACGCCACCGGTCAGCGGCCCCGGTCGACTGACCAGATGCGCCGGTTGACGGCGTTCTCCAGGCGTTCCTGCCCGCCGGAGCGCGGCTGCGGGTCGATCGATCCCGCCGCGACGCGCGCCTCGATGTCGTCGAGCGACAGCCCGCCGCCGAGGATCTCGGCGCCGAGCCCCGCCGACCAGCCGGCGTAGCGCTGTTCCTTTTCGTTCACGAGGTCTCCGGCGTCGAGCAGGTCGGACGCGACGAGCAGCGCCCGCGCCAACGTGTCGATGCCGCCGATGTGGGCGTGGAAGAGATCGGATCGGTCGATGCTCTGCCGCCGCAGCTTGGCGTCGAAGTTGAACCCGCCGGTCGTGAAGCCGCCGCCGCGCAGGATCTCGTGGACGGCGATCGCCAGCTCGTCGACGGAGTTCGGGAACTGGTCGGTGTCCCAGCCGTTCTGCGGGTCGCCGCGATTCATGTCGATGCTGCCGAAGATCCCGCGGCTCACCGCGACGGCGACCTCGTGCTCGAAGCTGTGGCCGGCCAGGGTTGCGTGGTTGGCCTCGATGTTGACCCGGTACTCGTCCTCGAGCCCGTGGCGGACCAGGAAGGCGTCCACCGTCGCCGAGTCGTAGTCGTACTGGTGCTTCGTCGGCTCCTGCGGCTTCGGCTCCAGCAGCAGCGTCCCGCCGAAGCCGATCCGATGCTTGTGCTCGGCAACGAGCGTGAGGAAGCGCGCGAGCTGGGCCTCCTCGCGGGCGAGATCGGTGTTCAGCAGGGTCTCGTAGCCCTCCCGCCCGCCCCACAGCACGTAGTTCGCGCCCTCGAGCCGGTGCGTGGTCTCGAGCATGTGCTTCACCTGCGCGGCGGCGTAGGCGAAGACCTCGGGGTCCGGGTTGGTGGCCGCGCCGGCGGCGTAGCGCGGATGGCTGAACAGGTTGGCCGTGCCCCACAGGAGCCGAAGGCCCGTGCGCTCCATGTGGGCCTCGATCGCGTCGACGATCGTGTCGAGCCGGTCGACGGTCTCGGCGAAGGTGCTCCCCTCGGGAGCCACGTCGCGGTCGTGGAACGTGAAGAAGGGGACACCGAGCTTCGAGACGAACTCGAAGGCCGCGTCGAGCTTCGCGCGAGCGGCCTCCATCGGTTCGGCGCCGGGCGCCAGCCAGGGTCGGTCGAAGGTGCCGACGCCGAAGACGTCTGAGCCGGGCCAGTTGAACGAGTGCCACAGGCAGACGGCGACCCGGAGGTGGTCCTCCATGCGTTTGCCGGCGACGAGCCGATCGGGCTCGTAGATCCTGTAGGCCAGCGGATCGGTCGAGTCGATTCCGCCGAATTCGATCCGCTCGGGAACGTCCGTGAAGAAGCCAGCCACGCGCCTCAACCTCCATCTGCCGACCCGCGCATGTCCGCCTGATCGACGTTATCAGATGTGTTTGTCAAGGAGAAGCACAAATCTCGGACGCGGACGATTGTCCTGCTTGGGGGTGGGAAACGTCGTGGTAGGGTACCCGCGCGGTACGAGGTGCCCGCACGCACCGCATGGATCGAATACGAGCGCCTTCGCCGAGCCCACGGGTGGCGGCTCCAAGCGGACACGAGAGGGACCTTGGGACTCTTCGACGGCCTGCTCGGCCTCCTCAGTCACGACGTCGGGATCGACCTCGGCACGGCGAACACGCTCGTCACGGTCCGCAATCGCGGCATCGTCATCAGCGAGCCCTCGGTGGTCGCGATGGACACCCGGACGAAGCGGGTCCTCGCCATCGGTGCCGAGGCGAAGCGGATGGTGGGCCGCACGCCGGCCAGCATCATCGCCATGCGGCCGCTGCGCGACGGGGTCATCAGCGACTTCGACGTGACCGAGCAGATGCTCCGCTACTTCATCAAGAGCGTCCACGACCGATACGCCCGCCTGCCGCGGCCGCGCGTGCTGGTCGGCATCCCGTCGGGCGTGACCGAGGTCGAGAAGCGCGCCGTCCGTGACGCGACGATCAACGCGGGCGCGCGCTGGGCGCGGCTCATCGAGGAGCCGATGGCGGCCGCCATCGGTGCCGGCCTGCCGGTCAGCGAGCCCTCGGGCAGCCTCATCGTCGACATCGGCGGCGGCACGACCGAGGTCGCCGTCGTCAGCCTGGGCGGGATCGTCGTCAGCCGCAGCGTCCGCATCGGCGGCGACGAGATGGACAGCGACATCGTGTCGTTCGCGCGGCGCGAGTACAACCTGCTGATGGGCGAGCGGACGGCGGAGGAGATCAAGATCGCGGTCGGATCGGCCTATCCGGACGACAAGGCCGACGAGCGCACCGTGACCTTCCGAGGCCGCGACCTGCTCACCGGGCTGCCGCGCAGCGTCGAGGTCGGCGGCGACCAGATCCGCGAGGCCCTCGAGCCGTCGATCGCACAGATCGTCGACGCCATCAAGGAGACGATCGAGGAGACGCCGCCCGAGCTCGTCGCCGACGTCATGGACCAGGGGATCGTGCTGGCCGGCGGCGGGGCGCTGCTGGCCGGGCTCGATCGGCGCGTGGCCGAGTCGACCCAGATGCCGGTCCACATCGCGGACGACCCGCTCACCTGCGTCGTGCGCGGCACCGGGCGGGTGCTCGAGGACCTCGATACCCTCGAGCGCGTCCTCGTCAGCGAGCAGTTCACCCGGGCCCCTCGATGATCCGTCGCGCTCCGGTCGATCGTATATACGTATATACGATCGGGCACTAGCACCCGAGATGTACGGGCCCGCCAGCCCGCACCGGCGCAGCCGGATCGGCCTCTGGTTCGCCGGCTTCACGATCGCCAGCCTGCTGATGCTGCTCGCCAGCTCGACCGAGCCCGCGCAGACGCTTCAGCGCGTCACGACCCGTGCCCTCGACCCGGTGCGGCAGACGCTGACCGGGATCGGCTCGGGCGTGGCCGGCCTGTTCGGGACGATCGGCGAGATCGATCGGCTCCGCGGCGAGAACGCGGAGCTGCGCGTCGCGCTGGCCGGAGCGGAGCAGCGGATCGCCGGGCTCGCCGAGGCGGCGCGCGAGAACGAGGAGCTTCGTCAGCTGCTCGGGATCACCGAGGCGCTCGAGATGGAGCTCCTGCCGGTGCGGATCCTGACCCGCGACCCGTCGAACTTCACGTGGGAGGTCGGTGTCGACGCAGGGACCGATGACGGCGTGCGGGTCGGCATGCCGGTCGTCGCCAACGCCAACGGCGCGGGCGCGCTGGCGGGGACGGTGGTGAGCGTCACCGAGGACACCGCGCGCATCCGATTCATCGTGGACACCCGCTCGACGGTCATCGGGCTCGACCAGGCCAGCCGGGCGCTGGGCGAGGTGCGCGGCCAGGCCGGCGGCCAGCTGGTGATGAGCAACGTGCCGGTGACCGAGGCGGTCGAGGTGGGTGACACGATCGTCAGCGCCGGGCTGACCCTCGGGGAGCGGGCGAGCCGCTATCCGGGCGGCCTGCTCATCGGGACCGTGCAGGCGGTCGAGGAGGACGACAACGCGCTCACGCAGACCGCGTTCGTGCGCCCGGCCTTCGACGTCTCCCGCGCCGAACGGCTGCTGATCGTGCTCGAGTTCAGCCAGGGCTGAGCACACGGTGCTCTCGGGCACATGGCCCGATGTGTCCGCCACGCATGCGGACCATCGCGCCATGGGGTTTCGGCGTCCACGCCCGTAGGGTTGTACGCGAGCCACCCAGTCCGATCCAGGAGCCCGCATTGCCCGTTCGAGCGCGTGCCCTCGCCCTCGCCTCACTCATCGCCGCCAGCGCCGTTCTCGGCGCCGTCCCCGTGCTGCGCCCGGCCCCGGTCGCGGCCGCGGCTCCGAAGGTGGCGATCATCGTCGGGCCTGTCGGCGGCCTGACCTCGAACTACCGCAGCAGCGCCAACCGCGTCGCCGACGCGGCGATCGCCGCCGGGGCGAGCGTCGTGAAGGTGTACTCGCCCAGGGCCACGTGGTCGCGGGTTCGGGCCGCGGTCGACGGCGCGAACGTGGTCGTCTACTTCGGCCACGGCAACGGCTATCCGAACCCGTACACCTCGGGCTACGAATACACCGATCGGGTCAATGGCTTCGGACTGAACCGGACCACGCAGAACGGCGACTCCGACGACTGGTCGACGACGATGGTGTACTGCGGCGAGAAGGCCCTGCTCGGCACGCTGAGCGCCTCCGACGGCGCGGCGCAACGCCAGTACTGCGGCGGCGGGCGGCTGAACCCGGCACCCGGCTTCACGATGGTCTATGCGCAGGCCCACTACGCCCCCGGGTTCGGCGAGCGCTACCGGAGGACCGATCCCAAGACGACCCTCGACCAGGCGCAGCAACGGGTGCGCAACTACTCGTACCCGATGCTCAGGCTGGGCGCCGGGGCGTTCTTCGCCACGGCCTACGGAGACGCGCACGAGATCGTCACCCGCGTGCTCACCCAACCCACCACCACGTTCGGCGACATCTTCCGGGCCGGCGATGGCTTCTCCGCGACCAGGCTCACCGGGATGGCCCACCCCGACGTCGCGGGCGCGCGTGTCTGGGTGCAGAAGACGACGATCGAAGGCTTCCACTTCGGGCAGGGCGACTACTGGTACGCGTTCGCGGGCGACTACCGGGGCCTGCCGGGCCTCGAGGGCGCCCCGTTCAGCGACATCGCCGGCTCCCGGTTCTACGACGACATCGTCTGGCTCAGCGATGCCGGCATCACCACCGGCTGCGGGGGCGGGCGCTTCTGCCCGAACTCGCCCGTGAGCCGCGGTCAGCTCGCGACATTCCTGGACCGCGCGCTCGACCTCCCGGCGGCGGAGGACGACTACTTCGACGACGACGACGGCACGACCCACGAGGCGGCGATCAACAGCCTGGCGGCGGCCGGCATCACCGACGGCTGCGGGCCTGGTCGGTACTGCCCGGATACGCTGGTGCGCCGTGACCAGATGGCGACATTCCTGTCGCGCGCGCTCGGGTTCGACCCAACCGACACCAACTTCTTCGTCGACGACGAGGGGTCGTTCCATGAGCCGAGCATCAATCGCATCGCGGCCACCGGCGTGACGACCGGCTGCGCGCCCTCGATGTACTGCCCGGACGACCGGGTCACGCGCGGGCAGATGGCGGCATTCCTGCACCGGGCGCTCGGCTGAGCGAGGTCACCGGACCCATCCGTACTATTCTCCCGACCACCGCTCGGGCCTAGCCTTTTCGCCCCATGGCACACCATCCCCGGCGTCCGGCGGCCGCATGCCTGGCCGCCGTCCTTCTCGTCCTCGCCGCCGCGCCCGTAGCGGCTGCCGACCCGAGCCCCGCGCCCACGCCCGAGCCGCCTGACGCGGGCGGACCGACGAGCCCTCCGAGCATCCACGCCGAGATGGAGAGCGAGCACGCGGCGACGCCGTTCAGCTTCGTCTCCGGCGAGCGACCGACCGGCCTGCGGGCTCACGGCGTCGATGGTGGCGAGGTCCAGGCGGAGGCCGCCGCGCTGCCCAACGGGTTGAGCCACGAGGTCTTCGGCTACCTGCCCTACTGGGCCGTGACGGATCCCCTCGTGGCCCACCTCGACTACGACCTGCTCTCGACGATCGCCTACTTCGGGGTACCCGCCCTCTCGAACGGCACGCTCCAGAAGACGGGGACCGGCTGGAACGGCTGGACCTCGGCGACGATGACGGACGTCATCAACGAGGCGCACGCGGAGGGTGTGAAGGTCGTCCTGACGGTCACGATGATGGCCTGGGACTACGACTACACGGAGATGTCGGCCGTTCTCAACAGCGCCCATCGCCGAAACAAGCTCGCCGACGACATCGCCGCCACGGTCGCGGCCCGGAACGCCGACGGCGTGAATCTCGACTTCGAGCCGATGCCGAACTCGCTCCAGGCCCCGTACACCGCCTTCGTGCGGGCCGTGCGCGCCGCCCTCGGCACTGGCTCGTACCTGACCGTCGCCACGACCGGCGGCGCGGCCTCGTGGGACGAGGGCTACGACCTTGCCGGGCTCACCGCGGCGGACGCGGCGAACGCGCTGATGGTGATGGCCTATGACCTCAACTGGTCCGGGTCGGCGCGCGCCGGCGGTGTCGCGCCCATCGACAGCCCCTACGCGCTCGACTCGCGAGAGGCGATGGCCGCGTTCCGGGCGCGGGTGCCGAGCTCGAAGCTCATCTGGGGCGTGCCGTATTACGGGCGCGCCTGGACCACGACCACCAAGACCGTCAACGGACGCACCTGCGCGAGCGCCGGTGGGTGCACCGCGGCCAGCTGGGCGATGCGGTACGTCGATGCCCTCGAGGGCGTGGCGAGCCATGGCCGGCGGTGGGACGCGACCGGCCAGGTTCCCTGGTACACGTATCGAAGCTCGACCTACGGCACCCACGTGCAGGCCTACTACGACGACGCCCAATCGCTCGACGTCAAGTACGAGATGGTCGCCGTCAATGGCCTGCGCGGCGTCGGGATCTGGCACCTCCTCATGGACGTCGGCCGCCGCGCGCTGTGGGACCAGCTGTGGCGCAACTTCGGCGACCTCCCGTTCCGTGATGTCGACGACTCGGCCTTCCTGAGGGACATCATCTGGATCTCCGAGGCCGGGATCACCACCGGCTGTGGGGTTGACCGCTTCTGCCCGTCGGAGACGGTCTCTCGCGGCCAGATGGCGACCTTCCTCGACCGCGCGTTCAACCCTCCCGGGCCGGCGCCCGACCGCTTCACCGATGACGACGAGAGCGTCCATGAGCCGGCCATCAACCGCATTGCGAAAGCCGGCATCACCACCGGGTGCGGCCGCGGCCGTTTCTGCCCGGATCGCGAGGTCACTCGCGGGCAGATGGCGACCTTCCTCGACCGCGCCCTGGACCTGCCGTCGACCGCCGAGGACTTCTTCGACGACGACGAGGGCAGCCCGCACGAGCGTGCCATCAACCGAGTTGCGGCGGCCGGCATCACCACCGGGTGCGGGTCGGGCAACTTCTGTCCCGACCGCGTGGTCCGCCGTGAGCAGATGGCCGCCTTCCTCCACCGAGCGCTGACGCGCTGATCGACCCGCGCACTACCGATCGGGCCATCCCCGGCTCCGATGTTCCTATGGCCGCGACGGGGCCGCTGGCATAGGTTCAGGCCCGTCGTTCCAGCCATCCGTCGGAGCCCTTTCGTGCGCAACTCTCCTTCTCGCCGCCTCGCGGTGAGCGTGCTCATCGCGATCCTGACCGTCCTGGCGCTGACGCCCGGCACCGTCGCCGCCGCCGGTGGCACCGGGTTCGTGGGGATGGCGAACGAGTACCGCGCCGACGCGGAGCTCGGGCCGGTGGCGTACCACTCGGCCATCAACGCCATCGCCGCCGAGCGCGGCCGGCAGATCGCGGACGACCGCGCGCTCGGCCATGACTTCGACTACCTCCGCCGGCGATTCGCCGAAGAGGGAATCTGCTGGCGTGGATTCGGCGAGATCGTCGCCCGGAACGGGAGCGGCGACTTCTCGGCATTCGGAACGCAGTGGTTCAACTCGACCACGCATCGCAACGTGATGCGCGGCGACTACACCCACGCCAGCGGAAGCCGTGAATCGGCGGGCGGCCAGTGGTATGGCGTCATGGTGTTCGTGAAGATCTGCAACGCGCCCGCCTCCGCTCCGACTACGAGCGGCTTCACCGATCTGGGGACCTCGAAGTTCATCGACGACATCGAGTGGCTCGTCGAGCAGGAGATCACGTCCGGCTGTGGTGCGCTGCGATTCTGCCCGCGCTCTGCGGTGTCGCGCGGCGCCATGGCAACCTTCCTCGAGCGTGCCTTCGACGTCCCGGAAGCGAGCGCCGACTACTTCACCGACGATGAGCGGTCGAGTCACGAGCCCGCGATCAACAGCATCCGGCAGGCGAGCCTCACGGTCGGTTGTGCCCATGTGCGCTACTGCCCGGACACGAGCGTCAGCCGCGCCCAGGCGGCGACGTTCCTCGACCGCGCCCTGGGCCTGCCGGAGACCGACGTGGACTTCTTCACCGATGACGACGGCTCCGTTCACGAGGGCGCCATCAACCGCATCGCGGCGGCCGGCATCACGACCGGTTGCGGGTCCGGCCGCTTCTGCCCGCGGACGAAGGTCAGCCGGGAGCAGATGGCGGCCTTCCTGAGGCGCGCCCTCACGTGATCCGCGGCTGCCGGTAGAATCGGCAGCCACATGACAGCCACGGCCACCCCGACGTCGCGCCGAGCCGACGGTCGCGTCGCGAACCAGCTGCGCCCGGTCAAGATCGTGCCCGACTACCTGAAGTTCGCCGAGGGCTCGGTCCTCATCCGGGTCGGCGACACGCGGGTGATCTGCGCCGCGACGATCGAGGACCGCGTGCCGGGCTGGATGCGCGGCAAGGGCCGTGGCTGGGTCACGGCCGAGTACAGCATGCTGCCCCGCGCCGGGACCGAGCGGAGCCAGCGCGAGGCTTCGCGCGGCCAGATCGGCGGGCGGACCCACGAGATCCAGCGCCTCATCGGCCGCAGCCTGCGCGGCGTGGTCGACATGGCGCGCCTCGGCGAGCGCACGATCACGCTCGACTGCGACGTCATCCAGGCCGATGGCGGCACGCGCACCGCGAGCATCACCGGCGCGTACGTCGCGCTGGCGCGCGCCCTCAACAAGTACGGCATGGGGCAGCTGCTCACCGGGCAGGTCGCCGCGGTCAGCGTCGGACTGGTCAACGGCGTCAGCTACCTCGATCTCGACTACGGCGAGGACTCGACGGCCGAGGTCGATTTCAACGTGGTCATGACCGACGACGATCGCCTGATCGAGGTCCAGGGCACGGCCGAGCACGGCGCGTTCAGCCGCGCACAGATGGACCAGATGGTCGATCTCGCCGCCGCCGGCATTCGCCAGCTCTTCAGCCTCCAGCGCGCGGCCATCGACGCTCCTCCCGGCGAGTGACCCCCGCGCTCCTCATTGCGACCCTGAACCGCGGCAAGCAGGGCGAGTTCCGCCGGCTGCTCGGACCGCTCTCGGCGGCGCTGGTCACGCCCGACGAGGTCGGACTTGCCATCGTCGTCGAGGAGCCGTACGACACGTATGCCGAGAATGCCGCCGCCAAGGCCGATGCCTACTGCCGCGCGTCCGGCCTTCTGACGCTTGCCGATGACTCCGGGATCGAGGTGGCGGCGCTCGACTGGGGACCGGGTGTCCGCAGCGCGCGCTGGGGGACCGGCCCCGGAAGCCAGGCCGAGCAGCTCGTGGCGGCCGTCGGAGATCACCCCGATCGGCGCGCACGGATGGTGTGCGCCCTCGCACTCGCACAGCCGGGCGCGGGCGAGCCGAAGGTGGAGATCTTCAGCGGCGTGATCGACGGCAGCGTCGCGCACGCTCCGCGTGGTGAGCGCGGGTTCGGGTACGACCCGATCTTCCTCCTGCCGTCGGGGCAGACGACCGCCGAGCTGCCGGAAGCGGAGAAGGACGCCATCAGCCATCGCGGACGAGCCGTCGCGGCCGCCGCCCAGCGGATCGCCGAGCTGCTCACCTCCGACTAGCCCATCGGTCCCGCTGCCGCGGGGAACCATCGTCAGGTCGTGCCGCGGAGTACCCTCTCGTACGGTCTGGTGCACGCGCGAGGAGGCGAGCGCAGCTCCTCACACATCACCGAACCGTACCGGAGCCGCCCCATCTTGCCCCGAGCCCTCCTGACCCTCCTGGCCGCGATCGTCGTCCTCGGCCTCGCGGCACCCACCGCGGCCGCCGCCGAACCGAAGGCCGAATCCGCATCGGCGGCCGGGGACATCATTCCGGGAGAGGTGCTGGTGACGTTCCGCGCCGACAGGGCGCTGGAGGCGACGCGCGTGCGTGGACTGGCCGCGCTGGCCGATCTCGGAGCCGGCGAGACCGGCGCTCCGACCCTCCTCTCGACGAACGGGCGCTCCGTCGACCAGGTGATTGCCGAGCTCGAGGCGGACCCCTCGGTGCTGGCGGTCGAGCCGAACTACCGGGTCCATCTCGCCGACGACGGAGCCGTGGCCGTCGCGGTCAACGACCCCAAGACGAACGACCAGTACTCGCTCGACGCGATGCGCGTTCGCGAGGCGTGGTCGCTGGTCGACGACACCTCGCGCGTCGTCGCCGTCCTCGATACCGGAGTGATGGCGAGCCACCCGGACCTCGTCGGCCGCGTGCTGAAGGGCTACGACTTCGTCAACAACGACGGGCACGCCGGCGACGACAACGGCCACGGAACATGGGTCGCCGGCATCATCGCGGCCAAGGCGAACAACGGCTACGGGATCGCCGGCGTGGCACCGACGACCAGGATCCTGCCGGCGAAGATCATGAGCAGCAGTGGCACCGGCAGCACGGCCGACCTGCTGGCGGCCATCCGCTGGAGCGCGGACAAGGGCGCGGACGTCATCAACATGAGCGTCGGCGGATTCCCGTACTCCCAGATGATGCAGGACGCGGTGAACTACGCCTGGAGCAAGGGTGCCGTGCTGGTCGGCGCGGCGGGCAACAACCGGCGCGAGGAGACGTACTACCCCGCCAGCTTCGACCACGTCATCAGCGTCAGCGCCACCCAGGTCAACGACGAGTTCAGCAACTGGTCGAGCTATGGCTCGAAGGTCGATGTCAGCGCGCCCGGCTCCTCGGTGCTGACGACGAACTGCTACACGTGCACGTACGCCGACCACGACAGCTGGGGCAGCCACACCTTCATCAGCGGGACGAGCTTCGCGACGCCGAACGTCGCCGGCGTGGTGGCGCTCATCCAGGCGCGCTATCCCGGGGACTCGCCCTCGCAGGTCGTGGGACGCCTGTACGCCACCGTCGACGACCTGGGCTACAAGGGGTGGGACAAGCGCTACGGCCGAGGACGGGTGAATGCGCTGCGGGCCGTGGGCGGCAGCGCGTCCGCGGCGTCCCGGCCTCGCGGCGACGGTCACGAGCGCAATAACGCGCTGAGCGGGAGTGCGCCGCGCCTGACCCGGGCAGTGACCGCCCGCCCGACCATCTATCCCGCCGGGGACGTGGACGTCTTCACCGTCGCCGCGCCTCGCGCCGGCCGGCTCGACGTGCGCGTGAGCGGTGTCGTCGACACCCGCGCCTATCCGTGGAACAAGAGCGGCCTGCCGGTCGACCCGATCCTCGAGGTCTACACCTCGACCGGTGCGCTCATCAAGCGCGTCGACAACGAGTGGGAGTCCGGCATCGAGGTGGCGCGCGTGAGCGTCTCGAGCCGGACGGTCCTGATCGTCCGCGTCCGCAACTTCTATCCCAACGGCAACCGCCGGACGTACGGCATCACGCCCACCTTCGTCGATACGGTCCCGCCGACCGCCACGATCGCCTCGCCGCTCGCGGGGAAGACCGACGTGAGCCGCTTCATCGACCCCGTCGTCCGCTTCGGTGAGGCAGTGCGCGGCGTATCAGCGGACAGCATCAAGCTCCGCGACAGCGCCACGAGCGCGGTCATCCCGGCGGACGTGGTGTACGACCGCACGACGCGGGAGGCGCGGCTGATGCCGCACGAGCGGCTCGAGCCGTCCCGCAGCTACCGGCTCACCGTCGGAGGAGACATCACCGACGGTGGCGGGAACCCGATCACGGTCGCGCGCGCCACGTTCACGACCGGGACGGCATCGTTCTCGGACACCGCGGGACACAGGTTCGAGACGGAGATCGAGTGGCTCGCCGCGATGGGGATTACCCACGGCTGCAGTGCCGAGCGGTACTGCCCCCGCGTGGCGGTGACGCGCGGGCAGATGGCGGCCTTCCTGACGCGCGCCCTCCAGCTGCCGCCGAGCTCCCAGGACTACTTCCGCGACGACGATGGCAGCGCATTCGAGAACGAGATCAACCGCATCGCGCACGCCGGCGTGACGGAGGGCTGTGGCACCCGCCTGTACTGCCCGCGGACGGTCGTCAAACGCGGGCAGATGGCGACCTTCCTGGTGCGAGCGCTCGACGTGCCGTCGACCGCCGACGACTTCTTCGACGACGATGACGGCAGCGCCCACGAAGACAGCATCAACCGCCTGGCGGCGGCCGGGATCGTCACCGGCTGCGGCGAGCGCAGCTATTGCCCGAGGGAGAGCGTGACGCGCGCGCAGATGGCCGTCTTCCTCTACCGCAGCCTCGCCGACGGCAGCTGATCCCCGCGCGGGGCGGCCGCTGCCGGCCCGCGGCCCGCGACAGTAGAATGTGGGCCCCGAAGGAGAGCGAATGGTCGAGCGTGCCGACGTGCGCGTGCACCCGACCGCCGAGGTGTCGCCCGACGCGGTCATCGGTCCGGGCACCAGCATCTGGAACCAGGCCCAGGTGCGAGAGGACGCTCGCATCGGCGCCGAGTGCGTGATCGGCAAGAACGTGTACGTCGACGCCGGCGTCGTCATCGGCGACCGGGTCAAGGTCCAGAACAACGTCAGCCTCTTCCATGGCGTGACCGTCGAGGACGGCGTCTTCGTCGGGCCGCACGTGTGCTTCACCAACGACCGGGTGCCGCGGGCGGTCAACCCGGATGCCTCGATCAAGACCGATGCCGACTGGGAGGTCTCGCCGATCCTCGTCCGTTCCGGCGCCGCGCTCGGCGCGAACAGCACGATCCTGCCGGGGGTGACGGTCGGGCGCTGGGCGATGGTCGGCGCCGGCAGCGTCGTCACCCGTGACGTCGGGGACCACGAGCTCGTCGCGGGCAACCCGGCGCGCCGGCTCGGCAGCGCGTGCGCATGCGGCCAGCCGCTGCGCGACGTCGACGGCGAACCGTTCGCCGGCGCCTGCCCCGCCTGCGGCAGCCCCTTCCCGCCGTGAGGGTCGTCACCGTCGTCGGCGCGCGGCCACAGTTCGTGAAGGCCGCACCGGTCAGCCGCGCGCTGGCCGCGTCCGGCCACGACGAGGTCGTGATCCACACCGGCCAGCACTACGACGACGCGATGAGCGCGGCCTTCTTCCGCGACCTCGAGATGGACGAGCCGGTCCTCAACCTCGAGGTCGGCGGCGGGCCGCACGGTGCCATGACCGGCGAGATGCTGCGCAGGCTCGAGCCTGCGCTCCTCGATCAGCGGCCGGACGGTGTCCTCGTCTACGGCGACACGAACTCGACGTTGGCCGGCGCCGTCGTCGCCGCCAAGCTCGTCTACGGCGGCGGGCGCCGGCCGTGGCTGGCGCACGTGGAGGCAGGGCTGCGCTCGTTCAACCGTGGCATGCCGGAGGAACGCAACCGCGTCGTCGCCGACCACCTCGCCGACCTGCTGCTGGCCCCGACGCCCGCGGCGATCGCCAACCTCGAGCGCGAGGGCCTCGCCCAGCGGGCGGAGCTGGTGGGCGACGTCATGGTCGACGCTCACGCCTGGGCCACCGCGCGCGCCGGGTCGCGCCTGCCGCCGGTCGCGGCCGAGCACGACGGATATCTCCTCCTCACCCTCCACCGCGCCGAGAACGTCGATAGCCCCGAGCGCCTCGCCGCGGTCATCGAGGGCCTCGCCGTCAGGCTCCCGGTCATCTTCCCGGTCCATCCGCGCACGCGTGGCGCGCTGGACCGCGCCGGACTCTCGTTGCCGTCGAACGTCGTCCCGATCGAGCCGGTCGGCTACCTGGAGATGGTCGCGCTCGAGGCATCCGCCGAGGCCATCGCCACCGACTCGGGCGGCGTCCAGAAGGAGGCGTACCTGTCGGGCGTGCCGTGCATCACGCTGCGGACCGAGACCGAGTGGGTCGAGACGGTCGAGGCCGGCTGGAACCGCGTCGTCGGCTCCGACCCGGCCGCCCTCGCCTCCGCCCTCGCCGACGAGGCCTTCTTGCGGCGCGACCGCCCGCGACCGCCGCTGTTCGGCGACGGGGACGCCGCTGGGCGTATCGTTGGCGCGCTCGAGCGACTCGACGACCGCGAACGGTCCACGCGCGCGCCCCAGAAGGAGGCGATCTGAGTGATCCCGATTGCCCGCCCGCAGATGGGCGAGGAAGAGAAGCAGCGCGTCTGGGACGCGATGGCGTCCGGCATGCTGGCGCAGGGACCGCGGGTCGCCGAGTTCGAGGAGCGCTTCGCCGCGATGGTCGGCGTGCCGCACGCGGTCGCGACCAGCTCGGGAACGACCGCCCTGCACCTGGCGCTGCTCGGCTACGGGATCGGCCCGGGCCACGAGGTGATCACGGTGCCGTTCACCTTCTTCGCCAGCGCCACCAGCGTCCTCCACACCGGCGCGCGCCCGGTTCTCGTCGACGTGCGCGAGGACGACTTCACGATCGACGTCGATCTCGTCGAGGCGGCCATCACCCCGCGCACCAGGGCCGTCATGCCCGTGAGCCTCTACGGTCAGCCGGCCGACATGCCGGCCATCGAGGCCGTCGCGGAGCGCCACGGACTCGCGGTGGTGGAGGACGCGGCGCAGGCCCACGGGGCGGCGATCGGTGACCGCTGCAGCGGCAGCTGGGGCGCCGGCGCCTTCAGCTTCTACCCGACCAAGAACATGACGACCGGCGAGGGCGGGATGGTCACGACGGCCGACGCCGAGCTCGCCGGGCGGATGCGCCTGCTGCGCGAGCACGGGATGAAGGTCCGCTATCACCACGACATCGTCGGCTACAACTTCCGCATGACCGATCTGGCCGCCGCCATCGGCCTGGCCCAGCTCCCGAAGCTGGCCGGCTTCAACGAGCGGCGCCGCGCGATCGCCGCGCGCTACGACGCGGAGCTGCGCGGCGTCATCACCCCCGTCGTGCGCCCGGGCGTGACCCACGTCTACCACCAGTACACGATTCGCGTGGCGAGTCGGGACGCGTTCGCCGAGCGCCTGAAGGAGCGCGGCGTTGGCAGCGCCATCTACTACCCGATCCCGGTCCATCGCCAGAAGCCGTTCCTGGCGCTCGGCCATGGCGACGAGCGCTACCCGGTCACCGAGCGGCTCACCGAGCAGGTGCTGAGCATTCCCGTCCACCCGTCGCTGACCGATGACGAGGTCGCGACCGTGATCGGCGCCGTCAACGAGACGGCCGCGGAGCTGGGCTCGCTCGAGGCCGCGACGGCCGGATGACCGATTCGACGCACCGCCCCCTGCGCGCCGGCGTGGTGGGCCTGGGGATGATGGGTCGCAACCACGTTCGGGTCTGGGACGAGGTCGTCGAGGAGGCCGACCTGGTCGCGGTCGCCGACCCCGACCCGGCTGCCGTCGCCCGCGCCACCGCCGGACGGCGCGCCCGTGGCTTCGAGAGCGTGGAGCGGATGCTGGCCGAGGAGGAGCTCGACCTGGTCAGCATCGTGGCGCCGACCAGCCTGCACCTGCCGGCCACGCTCGCCGCCTTCGACGCCGGCGCGAGCGTGCTCGTCGAGAAGCCGATCGCCGCGACCCGCGAGGAGGCGCTGGCGATGATCGACGCCGCCAGGTCCGCCGGGAGGATGCTGACCGTCGGGCATATCGAGCGCTTCAACCCGGCCATCCGCGAGCTCCGCCGCCGCCTCGAGGCGGACGAGCTGGGCCGCATCTTCCAGATCAGCGCGACCCGCCTCGGGCCGTTCCCCGCGCGCATTCGAGACGTCGGCGTCGTGGTCGACCTCGCACCGCACGACCTCGACGTCATGCGATTCCTCGTGCGCGCCGAGCCGGTGCGCATCTACGCCGAAACGGAGCGGCGCATCCACACCGAGCACGAGGACCTCTTCAACGGTACGGTCCGCTTCGCGAACGGCGTGCTCGGAGTGCTCAACATCAACTGGGTGACGCCGACGAAGCGACGCGTCCTGACCGTCACCGGCGAGCGCGGCATGTACGTCGCCGACTACATCAGCCAGGATCTCGTCTTCTACGCCAACCCCGAGGCGGCGGACACGTCGCAGGCCCATGGGACCGGCACGCCGGTCACGACGGTGACCGAGGGCGAGCGGACCACGCGCGCGGTGCGCCGCGAGGAGCCGCTGGCGGTCGAGCTGCGCGAGTTCGCGCGGGCGGTCCGCGACGGCGGGCCGCCGCCCGTGGAGCCGCACGATGCCATCGTCGCCCTGCTGCTGGCGCGCAAGATGGTCGAGTCGGCCCAGACCGGCCAGGCCATCGCCGGCGCCGCGCTCGAGGCGGTGCTGGCGTGAGGATCGCCGTGATCGGGCTGGGCCACATCGGGCTGCCGCTGGCGGTGCAGTACGCCTCGCGTGGGCACGACGTGACCGGCATCGACATCGACGAGCGCATCGTCGAGACGCTCAACCGCGGCGAGTCGCCGCATGCCGACGAGCAGGCGCTTGTCGATCGGGTGCCGCGCCTCGTCGAGGAAGGGCGCCTGCGCGCCACGACCTGGTCCGACGCGTCGGGCGTGCGCGAGGCCGAGGCGATCGTCGTCATCGTCCCGGTCGTCGTCGACGAGCGGAAGGAGATCGACTTCGGGCCGATCGACGCGGCAACCCGCGACCTCGCCGCCAACCTGTCGAGCGGCGCGCTGGTGGTGTACGAGACGACCCTGCCGGTCGGCACCACCCGCGGCCGGTTCGGGCCGATGCTCGCCGCCGGCAGCGGCCTGGAGCTCGACCGAGACCTGTTCCTCGCCTTCAGCCCCGAGCGGGTGCTCGTCGGCCGGGTCCTCCTCGACCTGCAGCGCTATCCGAAGATCGTCGGCGGCACGAGCCCGGAGAGCACGCGCCGGGCCGTGGAGCTCTACCGGTCGGTCCTCGACGAGGGGACCGAGGTGTGGGCCGTCACCGACGCCGAGGCGGCCGAGATGACGAAGCTGGCCGAGACGACGTACCGCGACCTGAACATCGCCTACGCGAACGAGCTCGCGCGCTACGCCGCTCGGCGGGGGATCGACGTCACCGAGGTCATCGGTGCGGCCAACTCGCAGCCGTACAGCCACATCCACCAGCCGGGAGTTGGCGTCGGCGGCCACTGCATCCCGGTCTACCCGCACTTCCTCTTCAACGGCGAGCCGGACCTGCGGCTTCCGCCGATCGCGCGCCAGATCAACGAGTCGATGGCCCGCTTCACGGTCGACACGGTCGAGGACCGGATCGGCTCGCTCGACGGCCAGGCGGTGCTCGTGCTGGGCATCGCGTACCGCGGTGACGTCAACGAGGATGCCTTCAGCTCCGCCTTCCGCCTCCGCGACGAGCTGCTGGCCGCGGGCGCACGCGTCCACGCCCACGACCCGTTCTTCACGCCGGATCACCTTCGCGAGCACGGCTTCGAGCCGTACGAGCTCGGCTCGGGCATCCCGGTGCGAGTCGCCATCCTGCAGGCGGCGCACGAGGCGTATCGGTCTCTCGACCCGGCAACCCTGCCGGGCCTCGAGCTGTTCGTCGACGGGCGCAACGCGCTCGAGCGCGAGCCGTTCGAACGCGCAGGAGTGAGGTACGTTGGCATCGGCCGCTGACGAGGCGGCCGTGCTGCCGTCCGTCGGCCTGGCCGCGGGGCGCGGCGCGTGGGTCGTCCTCCCCACCTACAACGAGCGCGAGAACGTCGAGCGCATGGCGGCCGCCATCCTCGCGGCGCTGCCCGAGGCGTCGCTGCTCATCGTCGACGACTCGTCACCGGACGGCACCGGACAGCTGGCCGACACGATCGCCGCGCGCGAGTCGCGCGTATCGGTCCTCCATCGGCCCGGCAAGCAGGGGTTGGGCGTGGCATACCGCGAGGGGTTCCGCTGGGTGCTCGAGCGCCCGGACGTCCGTGCAGTGGTCCAGATGGACGCCGACTTCAGCCATGATCCGGCCCAGCTGCCCCGTCTCCTCGCCCCGCTGATGGGCAACGCCGACCTCGTGCTCGGCACGCGCTACATGCCCGGCGGCGCCACCGTCGGCTGGCCGTGGTACCGCAAGCTGATCAGCCGCGGCGGGACCCTCTTCGCCCGCACGGTCCTGCTCCTGCCGTACCGCGACCTCACCGGCGGCTTCAAGGCCTGGCGCCGCGAGGTGCTCGAGGCGATCCGCCTGCGCGAGACCTCCGGCTCGGGGTACGGCTTCCAGATCGAGACGACGTGGTGGGCGCACCGGCGCGGCGCGAGCATCGTGCAGGTGCCGATCGTCTTCCGCGAGCGCACCGCGGGCACCTCGAAGATGACCGGCGGGATCGTGCGCGAGGCGATGCTCCTCGTCGTCGGACTGCGCCTCGCGGTCATCAGGGACTGGATGCGACGTCGGTGATAGCATGGCGCCCGCCCGAATCCCGCGGCCGATGAGGGCCGCACGCCGAGCCGCCGCATGACCAATTCGCCGATGACCGAACGCTCATGACACTCCGCTCTCGACCCGTTCTCGATCGCAGGCACCGGCCGCGCTGGCAGGACGAGCTGCGCACGCAGCAGCTCATCATCGTCGGCTTCGCCATCGCCATCGCCGTGGCGATCGGCATCTTCGGCGCGGCCGCGTGGAGCGGGTACTGGGAGACGCACGCGCGGCCGGTCGCCGACGTCGCCGGCACGAGCTTCGACCGCGCCGACATGAACGAGCGCCAGACCATCATCACGATGGAGCTCATTGCCGAGCTCCAGGAGCTCGAGGCGCAGCTCACCGGCGGGCCGCGCGACCAGATCATCAACCAGCAGATCGAGGCGCTGAACCAGCAGGCCGGAAGCCTCCCGAGCGCGGCGATCGACTCGCTCGTCGATGGCGAGGTGCTCGCCTCGCGCGCCACCGAGTTCGACGTCGCCGTGACCGACGAGGAGGTGGACACCGCGATGGCCCTGCGCCTCTCCCTCCGCGAGCGCGTCAACGCCAACCTCATCCTCGTCGAGGCCCTGCCGGAGGACGCGGAGGCCGGCGCCGAGCCCACCGACGAGCAGCGCGAGGCGGCGATGGCCGAGGCGCAGGCGGCGAAGGAGCGGGTGGAGGGCGGCGAGGAGTTCGCGGCCGTCGCCATGGAGGTGAGCAACGACTTCACGGCCTCGACCGGGGGCGCGCTGGGGTGGTTCGAGGACGGCGACGTCGCCTACGACGAGTACTTCGACGCCCTGGCCGATGCGAGCGCGGGCGACCTGGTCGGGCCGATCGAGACCGACCGCGGCGCGGCGGTGCTCGAGCTCGTCGAGCGTCGCGAGGCCACCGGCGAGGGACCGCTGCTGACCCTGCTCCGGGACAACGGGATCAGCGACGAGGAGTACCGCGCCTACGTCAGCAGCGACATCCTCCCGGACGCCTACCGCGAGCACTTCGATGCCGAGGTCGTCGTCACGCCGGCGCCGCAGCGTCGCGTCGCGCAGATCGTCATCGCGCCGGTCACCGGCACGCCGGTGCCGCAGGAGCGCGCGCGCCACGTCCTCGTCCAGCCGGATCCGGAGCTCACCGAGCAGACGGAGGCGACCGACGAGCAGTGGGAGGCGGCGCTCGCCGAGGCGAACGAGGTCCACGAGCTCGTGTCGGCCGAGGACGCGGACTGGACCACCATCGCCGCTGAGCACAGCGACGACACCGGATCCGGAGCCAACGGCGGCGACCTGGGCTGGTCGGACCCGGAGAACTCGCCATACGTGCCCGAGTTCGCCGCGGCGCTCGCGGAGCTCGAGGTCGGCGAGATCAGCGAGCCGGTTCGCTCGAGCTTCGGCTATCACGTGATCCAGAAGACCGGCGAGCGGGAGAGCCCGCAGGCGCAGGCCGACGAGATCCACGCTCAGCTCGAGACCGATCCCGACGCCTTCGCCGAGCTCGCCGCGCAGCAGAGCGAGGACACCGCGACCGCGCAGGATGGTGGCGAGCTCGGCTGGGTCGCGCGCTACCAGCTCACCCGCGCGCAGGAGGAAGCCGTCTTCGGGCTCGCCGAGGTCGGCGACGTCAGCGACGTGGTCGACGGTGGTGCGGATGGGATCGTGATCTATCGGCTCCTCGAGGTCAGCGAGAGCGAGGAGATCGAGGAGGATCGCCTCGAGGAGATCCGTGCCAACGGCTTCGAGCGCTGGCTGGACGAGGTCGTGCGCGACGGCGTCGAGACCTGGATCGATCCGCAGTTCGAATCCACCACCGCTCCCGTCTGACCGATGAGCGCGGGCCCCTCGCGCGGCATCGACGAGCTGCTCGCACGCGCGGGCCTCGATCCCGCCGATGGCATCCAGGCCGTGGCCGCCAACCGGCTGCCGTCGGTCGCCTTCGACCCGTCCCTTCCGCTGCTCGTCCTCCGTGGCGGCCCGCCGCCCGATGGCACGCTGCCCGGGCGCCACGCCCGTCACGGGCCGCGCGCCGTGCTCGCCGCCCTCTACCCACCCTCGCATGAGCTGCGGCGCCTCTCGGACGACGCCGCGGTCATCCTCGAGGCGCTCGACGACGCCGACCTCGTGGCCGACGACTGGCTCGTCCCGCCGCTCGACCCGATCGACAACCTCGCCAGCCCGCACGGCATGGCGGCCATCAGCGCCCGCCTGCGGGCACCGGATGGTTGTCCCTGGGACCGCCGGCAGACCCACCTGACGCTGCGCCCGTACCTGCTGGAGGAGGCGTACGAGACCGTCGATGCCATCGAGCACGGCTCACCCGCCGACCTGGCCGAGGAGCTCGGCGACCTGCTGCTCCAGGTCATCCTCCATGCGCAGTTCGCGGCCGAGGAGTCCAAGTTCGACCTGACCGATGTGTATCGGTCCATCGCCGGCAAGATCGTGCGGCGCCACCCGCACGTCTTCGGGGAGGTGGTCGCCGACACCGCCGAGGAGGTCATCCGCAACTGGGAGACGATCAAGGCCGACGAGCGCGCCGAGGCGGGCAAGGAAGGCAGCGACGCGTTCGGCGGCGTCGCCCGCGCGCTGCCGGCGCTGCCGGGCAGCCGCGAGATCCAGGAGCGCGCATCGGCCCTCGGCTGGGACTGGGAGGCGATCGATGGCGTCTGGGAGAAGGTGGGTGAGGAGCTCTCAGAGCTCCGTGAGGCCTCCTCCGACGAGGAGATGCTCCACGAGCTCGGCGACGTGCTCTTCGCGCTCGTCAACCTGTCGCGATGGTTGAAGGTCGACCCCGAGGAGGCACTGCGCGTGGCCAACCACCGCTGGCTGGCGCGCTACCGTCGCGTCGAGGCCCTCGCGTCGGAGCGCGGCGTCGACCTCGCGGCGCTCTCCCTCGCCGAGAAGGACGCTCTCTGGGACGAGGTCAAGCAACCGCCCCACGGGCATATCGGCCAATGACTGTCCGGAATCCCGTGGCACGAGAGCGTTGGCCACGATCCCGGCCGCCTGCCCTGCCGCCCCGCCCGCCGGACGGGAATTTCGGCTAATGAGTGGCCGATACGCCCGCCCCACGAGAATGGCTGAGCGCCACCGCCGCGTGGCGATCGTCGTCCACGCCATCTACCCCGGCGACCCGCGGGTCCGCCGCCAGAGCGACGCCCTCACCGATGCCGGCTTCGAGGTCGACGTCTTCGCCCTGCGCCAGCCCGGCGAGGCCGCGGACGAGACCGATGGCCCCCGGCGCATCGTCCGGCTCCCGCTGAACCGCCTCTTCACCGGCTTCGCCGGCCACCTCGTCGAGTACGCCGCATTCACGGCCATGGCCACCTGGCGCCTGGCACGCGAGCACCGCCGCCGCCGCTACGACCTCGTCCAGGTCGCGACCGTGCCCGACTTCCTCGGCTTCGCGGCGCTGCCCGAGAAGCTCGGCGGCGTGCCGCTCCTGCTGGATCTCCACGAGGACATGCCCGAGTTCTTCCGCGACCGCTTCCGCGCGCCGCCACTGCGGCCGCTCATGCCGCTCGTCTCCGGCGTGACCCGCGCCTCCGCCGCCATCGCCGACGAGCTCATCACCGTCCACGAGCCGCTGCGCCGGCTCTCGATCGCGCGCGGCGTGCCGCCGGAGAAGATCGAGGTCGTCATGAACTCGGCCGACCAGCGGCTCTTCGATCCCACGCGCCACCCGCGCCGTCCGTTCATGGCCGATGGCACGCTGCGCCTCATCCACCACTCGAACCTCCAGCGCATCTACGGCCTCGACGTCGCCGTCCGTGGGCTCGCGGGCCTGCCGGCGGACCTCGACTGGCGCCTCGACGTCTACGGCGACGGTCCGTGGCGCGAACCGATCGAGGCGGCCATCGCCGAGAGCGGCAGCGGTGACCGCGTGACGCTCCACGGTCGCGTGCTCATCGACGAGCTGCCGGGGCTGCTGGCGGGCGCCGACATCGGTCTCGTGCCCTCGCTGCCCGAGCCCTACATGCGGTACTCGCTCAGCACGAAGCTGCTCGAGTACGCCGCCATGGGCGTGCCGGCCATCGCCAGCGACCTCGCCACCTTCCGCCACCACTTCACCGATGCGGCCCTCCGCTTCGTCCCCGGTGGCGATCCCGCCGCGCTGGCGCGCGCCGTCGTCGAGCTCGCCGCCGATCCGGAGGGCACCGTCGCCATGGGCCTCGAGGCCCAGCGCCAGGCGACGGCCTACGACTGGGAGCACCAGAAGGGTCGGTACCTCGCCGTCGTCGAACGCCTCACGTCAGCGGCGCGCTAGGATTCACCGGAACGGCGGGGCGTAGATCAGTCTGGCAGATCGCCTGCTTTGGGAGCAGGAGGCCGCCGGTTCGAATCCGGCCGCCCCGACCATCCGCCACCGAGCGAGCGCTCGATAGGCGCTACCATCGCGGCCGATGCTGACCGCCCTCACCTCCGCCGTGGCCCTCGTCGTGAGCTTGCTGGTCACCCCGATCGTGCGCCAGGTCGCCCACCGGCAGGGCCTGCTCGACGAGCCAGACGCCGAGCGCAAGATCCACCAGATCCCGGTCCCGCGGCTGGGCGGCGTGGCGATCGCGATCGCGTTCGCGGTGGCCATCGGCTTCGCGGCGCTGGCGACCCAAGACCTCGACCCGGTCGGATTCCTGCGCCCCAACCGAGCGCCCGCGATCCTGGCCGGGGCGCTCCTGCTGGTGGTGGTTGGCGTCGTCGACGACGTGCGCGGCATGCGCGCGCTGGTGAAGCTCTTCTGGCAGGTGGCGGCCGCCGTGCTCGCCTTCGCACTGGGGCTCAGCATCGAGCACCTCGAGCTGCCGTGGGGCACGGTCAGTCTCGGCGTGTTCGCGCTGCCGCTGACGGTGGCCTGGATCGTCCTGATCATCAATGCCATCAACCTCATCGACGGGCTCGACGGGCTGGCGACGGGGGTCGTCCTGACGGCGCTGGGCGCGTTCGCGCTGCTGTCGGCCTCGGACGGGGTCGACCCGACGCTGCCGATCATCGCGGCCGCCGGGGGCGCCGCCATCGGCTTCCTCGCCTACAACCTGCATCCGGCCTCGATCATCATGGGCGACACCGGGTCGATGTTCCTCGGCTTCGTCGTCGGCGCCGTGGCCATCTCGCTGACCCAGGACGGCTTCAATCCGCAACCGCCGATCGTGCCGCTCGTCGCGCTCGCCATCCCGCTGATCGACACGGCGTGGGCGGTCATCCGCCGCACGGCGCGCGGCGAGCCGTTCTTCGTCGCCGACCGCGGCCACATCCACCACCAGCTCCTCCGCGCGGGCCTGACCCAGCGCGATGCAATGTTGTTCCTCACGGCCGTTTCGGCCGGACTGGCGGTGATCGCGGTGCTGATCGGCCTCGGCTAGGGCGTCTGCGTTCCGGCGGCCGGATCGCCGGTCGGTCCCGGAGCGGTGGAGCCCAGGTACCAGCCCACGAGGTTCTCGATGCCGAAGAGGCGCGCCATCTCCTCGCGGATCGCGTCGCGCTTCGGGATGAGCAGGTAGTTGACCTCCGGGTCGACGGGGAGGTCGACGAACTCCGGGTAGCCGAGCACGACGCGTTCGATGTCGGGCCCGGCGATGAGCGGCAGCAGGCTGGCGAAGTCACCCGCCTGGTCGCGCGGGAAGTCGGTGCTCACGGTCTGGCCGATGGCGCCCAGCAGCTGCGGCAGCTCGAGGAAGGTATCGGCCTCGGTCAGCTCCTCGCGCATGGCGAGCAGCACGCGCTGCTGGCGCGCGGCGCGGTCGAAATCGGTCTGCGGCACGCGCTCGCCGTCGGGCATCTCGATGTAGCCCTGGCGGCTGCGCGCGTAGGCCAGTGCGTCGATGCCGTTGTACGAGCGGCAGCCGGCGGGCAGGACCAGCCCCTCGTTCGTCTCCTCGTTGGTGAGGCTGCCGTCGAACAGCGGGTCCACCAGCGTCCCGTCGAGGCACAGCTCCACGCCGCCGACGGCGTCGATCATGCTCGCGAAGCCCGCCATGTCGACGAGGGCGTAGTGGTGGATCTCGAGGCCGAGATAGAGGCCGATCGAGCGTTCGACGGTGCGCAGGCCACAGGCCTCCGGATCATCGGCAAGGTCCGGGCACCACGTCGCGGGGTCGAGTGAGGCCTGGAGCGCGAGCTCGTTGACCTTGTCGGGGTAGAGCCCGCCCGGGAAGAGCGACTCGTCGGGGAGGGGCACGTAGCCGGTATCGCGCGGGACCGAGATCATCACGGCGGTCTCGGCCACCGGGTCGACGCTGACGACCAGCATGACGTCGGTCAGGACGGTATCGCGGCCGGGGGCCGCATCGGTGCCGATGAGGAGGATGTTGACCCGCTCGGATCCGTCCCACTCGAACTCGGGCTGGTTGATCGGCTCCTCGGGCTCTTCGACGTCGGGCGACGGATCGGACCCCGCGATCGTCGGCCGCCGCTCGGGCTCGAAGATCTGCGTCAGGGTCGTCTCGAACCGCACGATCACGACGCCGATCCAGGCATGCATCGCCACGGTCGCGACGAGCAGCACGCCGACCACCGCGACCGCGACCTGCCGATCGCGGCCGCGAATCGCGGCCCACGGCGTGAGGCCGGCGTGCGCGATCGCGATGCCGCGCCAGGCGAGTACCAGGCCATTGACGACGAGCACACCGACGAGGAATTCGCTGGCGAACAGCCGGTTGCGCAGCCCGCCGATGTCCTCGGTCGCGATCCCGACGATGAGTCCCGCCAGCACCAGGATCGGAAGGGCAATGAGCAGCCCGAGCAGCGGCCGACCGGCGTACGCCTGCCCCAGGCCGGGGATGACGAAGCTGAGCACGGCGGCCAGCCAGGGCCGGTGCGCGAGGGACCCGGCCTCCGGGGCCGACGTTTCCTGCGACATGGGGTCCGTCACTCTAACAAAGGACGCCGAAGCAGCCCGAAACGCCGCCGATGTGGTGCGTCCTGTCCACGTCTGGGTAGTACGGGTGGGTTAGTACGTTTGCGCCACCTCTCGCCCGACCCGCATACTTGCCGTTCGCCGGCCTGGGGGCCGGTCGGAGCTTCCACTCTCGACCGCCGGATGAGGATCATGTGCCACTCCAGCTGACCGTCATCGCCATCACCGCCCTGTTGGCGGGCCTCCTCCTGGTCGGAATCATGCTCGCCGGACGTCGTCGCCCGGCCCAAGTGCCCACCTCGGATGCCGCCACCTTGACGCCGTTCGTGCCCGGGGAGTCACAGGCTTCGGAAGCACCGCGCGGTCCTGACGCGACGCTGCGCGTCGTGTGGTGGCTGACGATCACGATCGTGATGCTCGGCGTCGGGATCAGCGGCTCGTTCGCCGCAGACCAGGCGCCGATCTTCGTGCTCGGCGGCGCCGCGGTGCTGGCGGTCGTCGCCTTCCACGAGCTCGTCACGAGCCCGCGCGGCACCCTCGGACGGCTGGCCGAGCTCCTCGCGGCCATCGTGCTCATCGGCGGACTGCTCGCCCTCACCGGATACGCCTCGTCACCGTTCGCGATGCTGTTCGCGCTCGTCAGCGTGGCGGCCGCGCTGGCCTACGGCCCGCGTGCCGGGATCACCGCCGCATCGCTCGCGACCCTTGCCTTCGCCGCGGTGCTGGCGATTGACCCGAACCTCGGGCTGTACGGCCCCGAGGACGTCCTGCGCCTCTCCGTCGGCCTGCTGGCGACCTGGCTGCTGGCGTTCGTGGCGATCGCCTATGCCGGGCACCAGCGACGGGCCATGCAGCGCGTGATCGACCTCTCGCGGACCGATCCGCTGACCGGGCTCTTCAACCGCTCGCAGCTGTTCCTGACCCTCGAGCAGGAGGTCAGCCGCACCCGGCGCAGCGACCGCGGCTTCTGCGTGCTGATGATCGACGTCGACGGGCTCAAGGCGGTCAACGACGGCGCGGGCCACCTCCGCGGGGACGAGGTGCTGCGCGCCCTCGGCACCGTCATCCACGGCTCGATTCGAACGGTCGACTCCGCCTACCGATACGGCGGCGACGAGTTCGTCGTGCTCCTGCCCGAGACCGAGATCGTCGGCGCGTTCGTCGTCGCGGAGAAGATCCGCCTCGGCGCCGAGGAGGTCGGACTGGTCGCCGGGGGCGGCGACCCGATCACCAGCGTCAGCATCGGCCTGGTGAGCCATCCCGAGGATGGGCTCGGGGCCGAGGAGCTGCTCGTTGCCGCCGACCGGGCGATGTACCAGGCCAAGAAGCTGGGCAAGAACCAGATCAGTGGGAATCCGCGCCCGCGCCCGGCGCTCCTGGCCCGCCGAAGCATCCCTGAGGTCGAGCCGCCGGCGCCCGTCAAGGCGATCGCGCCGGAGGCGCCCCCTGTGGAGAGCGCGCCGGAGGCGGCCGACGCGCCGATCGCCCCGGTCGTCGCGGCCGGGCCTGCGCGCAACGGGGTGACCGCACCGAGCGAGGACCGTGCCGTCGCCGTCGAGCTGGGACCGATCGTCGCCGCCGTCGAGCCGCGCCACGACGACTCCGAGGCCGAACCCGAGGACGTGCGACGCCGGATGGAGACCGCCAGCCGCTCGTTCGACCCCGACCACCAGATCCGCCGGGCAATGGACGCGTTCCTCTCGCCGGGCCACGCCGAGCGGGACCGGCCCGACAACTAGCCCGCGGCGGTTCAGCCCTCGGAGATCCCGCTGCCCTGGGGCACGATCTCCCACCACACCTTGCCCGGCGGCAGCACCACCGGCTCGCCGCTGTCGGCATAGGTCCACTTGGTCACGGCCTTCGGATCGGTCCGCGACCAGCGCACGTCGTGTCCGCGGCCGTCGACGTAGAGCACGCCGACGCCCTCGTCGACGAGGTACTGGTAGCGTCGCGGGAAGCCGCCCGGGTCGAGCTCGCCGGGCAGGACCTCCTGCCGCACGACCTGCACGATCACCGTGTCGGCCGCGATCCGGTTCCCGCTGACGGCGTCGAAGTTCGCCGCGCCGCCATCGGTCCGCAGCCAGCGCTCGCCGTCGTCGCTCAGGATCCAGCCGAAGTGCCAGAAGCTCGACGTTGAGAGGCCGATGCTGTTCACCGGCCGCCCGCGGGGCATCTCGACGTCGGGGTCGAACTCGAATGGCGCGCGACCCGGGTTGCCGATGTCGGCGACGGACTGCAGGCCGCCCTCCTGCATCTCCCTGCGGGCGGCGTCGACGTCGAGGAAGACGTTGTGGGGCGCGCCCCACACACCGGCGCGCTGGAAGAAGTACCACCCGGTGGTCAGCCCGTTGACGCGCCTCACGCGGTTCGAGTCGAGCTGGCCGAGGACCTTGCTGGCGCCTCCGAAGTGGAGCGTCACGCCGCGAAGCTGCTGGTGGAGGTCGGTGTTGAAGTAGCGCGCGGACCGGACCGGCCCCACCGCGGCATCGACCTGGGCCCTGCACTGGAAGACGGCCATGAAGCGGGTCGTGTCGCCTTCGACCGGCGCCTCGATCACGAGGTCGGCGAGGTTGAGGCCCGAGGGCGGCCGGGCGATCGGATGGTTCTCGATCTGAACGATCATCGGGACGCGGTCGGCCAGGCTCTGCCTGGCGACCCTCTCGCCGTTCATCGGGCAGCGCGCCTCGGGCTCAGGCGTCGGCGTCGGCGTGGGGGTCGGGCTGGGTGATGGCGTCGGCGACGGGGTCGGTGACGGACTTGGCGACGGGGTCGGCGAGGGCGACAGCGACGGGGTCGGTGTCGGCTCGGGCGTCGCGTTGACGATAGCGAAGGCGGTCGCGGCCACGATGACCAGCGCCACCACGGCGCCCATGGCGAACAGGGCGCGGCGGGATCGGGGGATGTGCATCGGTGGGAGATCCTAGCGGGCCGGGCGGACTCGCGCGAATCCGCTGGTAGACTCAGCCACCATGCCGGGCTTCTCGACGCGCGCCATCAAGGCGGCCAGCCGGGTGCCTGACGCGCCGCAGCCGCCGGTCAACGTCCCGATCTACGCCACGAGCACCTTCGAGGTGTCCGACGCGACCGAGCTCGCCGAGCTGCTCGAGTTTGCGCGACCCGGTCATTCGTACACGCGCTACTCGAACCCCACCCACGACGCGCTCGAGCGAGCCCTCGCCGAGCTCGAGGGTGCCGAGGCGGCGCTCGTCACCGGGTCGGGCATGGCCGCCATCCACGCGGTCATCCTCTCGGTCCTGCGCACCGGCGACGAGGTCGTCATCCCGCGCGCCGTGTACGGCGGCACGATCGGTCTGGCCAGGTCGGTGCTCGAGCGCTCGGGGATCCGGCACCGCACCGTCGACACCACCGACCACGCGGCCGTCGCGACGGCGCTCGACGGCGGGGCCAAGCTGCTCTGGCTCGAGACGATCAGCAACCCCACGACCGCGATGGCCGACGTGGCCGCGCTCGCGGAACTCGCCCACGCGAGGGGCGTCCTTGTCGGCGTGGACAACACCTTCGCGTCGCCGGCGCTGGCCAACCCGCTCGCGCATGGCGCCGACCTCGTCGTCCACTCGACGACGAAGTACGTCGGCGGCCACTCCGACCTCATGGGCGGCGCCGTCGTCGGGCCGGCGGATCGGGTGGACGCCGCACGCCACGTGATGGTCAACGCGGGCGGCAACGCCTCGCCGTGGGAGGCGTTCCTGGCGCTGCGCGGCCTGAAGACGCTCGCCTTGCGCATGGAGCGCCACTCGTCGAACGCGCTGGCGGTGGCACGGGCGCTCGAGGGCGCCCCGGGCGTCGCCGGCGTGCGCTACCCCGGCCTCGAATCCCATCCACAGCACGAGCTGGCGTGTCGGGTCCTGCGCGGCGGGATGGCCGGCGGGATGCTCGCCCTGGAGCTCGCGGGCGGGCGCGAGCACGGAGAGCGGTTCCTTCAGCGTGTCCGGGTGGCGGTCCACGCCACCAGCCTCGGCAGCGTGGAGACCCTCGTCAGCCACCCGGCCAGCTCCTCGCACCGCCAGCTGACCGATGCGGACCTCGCCGGCGCCGGGCTCACGCCCGGAACGGTCCGCGTCTCCATCGGCCTCGAGGACGCCGAGGACCTCGTCGCAGACCTCGTGGCCGCCGCCGACCCATCCTGATGGCCGCGACCCGGGCGGAGGTGGGAGCGGTGCCGACCGGCGATCGGCTGGCGCGCGCCGCCGAGCGGCTGCTCCGCGTCGCCGGGGACGGCCGCCTCGGCCTCGTCCTGCTGGCCGCCACCGGCCTCGCCAACGCCGTTGCCGCGTTCCTTCCTGCCGGCCCGGCGCTGCTGGACGGGCTCTGGTACGCGCTCCTGCTCGGGGCGCTCGCGTTGAGCGGCGTCGCGGCGGTCGCCGTGCGCGCGCCGGCGGCATGGCGCGAGTGGCAGCGTCCCGGACCGGTCCAGCCCGGTGCCGGCGCCCTGGAAGCCTCCTTGCCGATGGGGGAGCCCGAGGTGCTGCTGGCCGCGCTTGCCCGCTCCGGGTACCGAGCCAGGCTCGAGAGCGCGCGCGGGGGCCGCTGGGCCATCCACGGTGTGCGGCGCGGATGGTCGCGGTTCGCCGGCATGCTCAGCCACCTGGCGCTGGTGGCGATCGTGCTCGGCGCGGCGATCGGCGCGGCCTTCGGCTCCGAGACGGTCTTCACGTTGCTGCCCGGCGATCAGGCACTGCTCGACGTGCCGCGTCCCGGGTTCTCCGCGGCCGTGCGGCTCGACGCATTCGACGCCGAATTCGGGCCCGACGACCGCCCGCGCCGCCTCGACACGGAGGTGACGTTCGTGCGCGACGGTACGCCCGTGCGCGAGCAGACCCTCCGCGTCAACGAGCCCGGCGACTTCGACGGGTACCTCGTCCACCCCTGGACCTACGGCCCCGCGGCGCGCCTCCGGGTCACGACGCTCGGTGGCAGCGCGCTGCTCGACGCGACGCTCCCGCTGGAGGACGTTCGCGACGGGCTGCCGGTCGGCTCGGCCGAGCTGCCGAGCGTCGGGCTCGTCCTCGGGCTGGCGCTCACGGATCCGTCGACCAATGAGCTCGGCGTCAGCGTCCTGGACGGCTCGGGCCTCGTCGACGCCGCACGGCTGCTGCCCGGCGAGGCGGCGCGCGTCGGCGACCTCGAGGTCCGCTTCGCCGGCTTCGATGCGTGGGTCACCTTCCTGTCGCGCAGCGACCCGGGGCTCTGGATCCTCTTCGGTGGGGGCGCGCTGCTGGTGGTCACGTTGGCGGTCGCGTTCTGGCTCCCGCGGCGGCGCGTCACGATCCGGCCGGCGCCGGCCGGCGGGGTCCGTCTCGCGCTCCGCGGCGAGCGCTTCGATCGCCCGACCGATGAGCTCGCGCGGCTCACCGAACGTCTCGGAGGTGCGAGGTGACGACCGTCCTCGACGTCTGGCGCGCGGTCGACCCCGAGGCACGCCTCGCCTCCGGCACGATCGAGCGGCTGTCGCGCCCGGTACGGGGGATCGCCCGCACCCGCGCCGCGCCGCCGCACTTCCCGGCATCGGCCGATGGCCAGCTCCTCGTCGCCGATGCGACCGTGCTCCCGGCCGCGGGCATCGACGGCCTGCTGGCCGGGCTGGGCGAGGCCGGGCTCGACCCGGCCGCCGTGTGGCTGGTCGGCGAGGGGCTGCCGGCGACCGAGCCTGCGGGCGAGCCGGTGCCGGTGCTGGCCGGCGGTGGAATCGCCAGCGCGCGAGCCGAGTCGGCCGCCGCCTACCTCGACGCCGAGCGCGAGTGGCTGGCGGCCCTGGCCTCCGACATGCGCCTGGCCGGCGCCGAGGCCGCCCTCGCCGACCCGCAGCCGTCTGCCCCGGCCGGGGTCGCCGCCGCGCGGCTCCGTCGCGGCGTCGCCGTGAGCGTGGATCGGGAACTGGCATCCCTCAATCCGCGTCCGGCCGGGCGGGCCCTGGCGACCCGGTTCGCCGCCGCCCACACCCGGCTCCTCGGCGACCGGGCGACGCCTGGGAGCGCCGCTCGGCGCACGCGCGACGGACTCTGGCTCCTCGAGCGGCCGGTCGGGCCGGCCGCCGCGGCCTGGCTGTTCGACGACCTGCCGTTCGCCGCCGTCGATGCGGTCGCCCTCGACGCGCTCGCGATCACGCTGCGCGCGCTCCTGCGACGCCGGCCTTCGGAGCCGCCGCTGGGAAGGCCCGAGCGCGAGCCCCGGCTGCCGCCCTCCACCGGCGACCCGCTGCGCGACACGCTGCTGGCGGTGGCGCGGGCGAACGGTCGGATCGCCCCGGCCGCGCGGAGCCTGGGAGTCCATCGCAACACGGTGCTGTACCGGCTGCATCGGGCATCGGCCGAACTGGGGATCGACCCGCGGCGCCCGGCGGATGCCCTGCGGCTCCTGCGAGATCACGCGGACGACACCGACTGAGCGACGAACGCGGCGGATGGCGGCTGCGTTGCCGCCCGGCGGGAATATCGGTCACTGATTGGCCGGATTCCCACACCACGGGAGCCTTGGCGCCCCACACTGGCTGTCTCGGCGCCCAAGCCTCCCGCCCGACGGGAATCAGGCCACTGATGCGCCGATACGCCCGCCCCACGGGAATCGACCCCCGCGACGCCGCACCGCGTCTGTGCTGATTGCACAACAGAACCCAACGCCGCGCGCGGTCGGTTCGGTCCCTCTCCGGGCCGACGAGGCTAAGGTGGAGGCCACCCCATCTTCGTCCGACTTTCGGAGGTTCCCTGTGGCCCCAACCAAGCTTGCCGCTGCCCTGAAGCTGGCGGAGGAACGCAACCTGCGCTTCGTCAGCCTCCAGTTCACCGACATCGTCGGCCAGGTGAAATCGGTCCAGGTGCCGATGCACCAGCTGGAGGAGGCGGTCGAGCACGGCAAGTGGTTCGACGGCTCGAGCATCGAGGGCTTCGCGCGCATCGCCGAGTCGGACATGTTCCTCGTGCCCGACCTCGACACGTTCCGCGCCATCCCGTGGGAGCCCGGCACCAACGGTGACGCGCAGCTGCATACCGGCAGCGCCCGGGTCATCTGCGACGTCTTCACGCCCAACGGCGACCCGTTCCCCGGCGACCCGCGCGGCGTCCTGAAGCGCCAGCTCGAGCGCGCGAAGGAGAAGGGCTACGTCCTCAACACCGGCCCGGAGCTCGAGTTCTTCCTGCTCAAGCGCGACAACGGCGTCGTCGAGCCGCTCCCGCACGACGCGGCCGGCTACTTCGACCTCTCCGAGGACCTCGGCACCGAGGTGCGCAAGGAGATGATGAACGCGCTCGAGGACTTCGGGATCAGGGTCGAGACGGCGCACCACGAGGTCGCGACCGGCCAGCACGAGATCGACTTCCAGTACGCCGATGCGCTCCGCACCGCCGACAACGCGGTGACCTTCAAGACCACGCTGAAGGCGGTCGCGGCGACGAAGGGCCTGTACGCCACGTTCATGCCGAAGCCGTTCTTCGGCATCAACGGCTCCGGGATGCACACCCACCAGTCGCTGTGGGACATCAAGAAGGGCAAGAACGCGTTCAGCGACCCGAAGGACCCCTACGGCCTGTCCGAGACCGCGCGCCAGTACATCGCCGGGACCCTGGAGCACGCGCGCGGCATGATCGCCGTCCTCGCGCCGCTGGTGAACTCGTACAAGCGGCTCGTGCCGGGTTACGAGGCGCCGGTCTACGTCGGCTGGGCGCGCATCAACCGGTCCGCCCTCATCCGCATTCCGCAGAGCAGCAAGGGCCAGTACAACTCGGTGCGCATCGAGCTGCGCTGCCCGGACCCATCGTCGAATCCATACCTCGCCTTCGCGGCGATGCTCGCCGCCGGGCTCGACGGGATCGAGCGCAAGCTGACCCCGCCGGACCCGATCGAAGAGAACCTCTACCACTTCGACAGCGCCAAGCTCGAGTCGCGCCAGATTCGGCAGCTGCCCGGCACGCTGCGCGAGGCCCTCGACGAGCTGTCCCGCGACGAGGTCATCCGCGAGGCACTTGGCGAGCACATCTTCGAGCGCTTCGTCGAGGCCAAGACCGAGGAGTGGGACGAGTACCGGATGCAGGTCTCGGCGTGGGAGGTCGATCGGTACCTGGAGGCGTTCTAGGGTCACGCCGCCGGAGGCCGCTCCGCTGACCACCACGTCGAGGCCGCGCCTGCTGCTGCTGTCGATGTACCCGCTCGACCGCGGCCGGTGGGGCCCAACCGCCCGAATCACCCAGCTGCGCGACGAGCTGTCGCGCCTCGCTCGACTGGACGTGGTCGATGGGGCGCGCGGCCCCCGACGCGGCCGCCTCATGCGCTACGCGCTCTCCGGGCGGCTGCGCGGCCTGGACGGCATCTACGTCGAGAACAGCTCGACGCTGCCCTCGGAGACCGATCTTGCCTTCCTCGCGCTCGCCCGCCTGCTCGGGATCCCGGTCCTGACGTACGTCCGCGATGCGCAGTACCTGTTCGGTGAGTACTACCGCGTGGGCGGGCTGAAGGGACGCCTTGCGCGCGCGCTCTTCCTCCCGGCGGTCCGCCTGCTGCGGGCGGTCTCGACCCGGACCGGCTATCCCTCGGCGGGGCTCGCCCGCGCGGTGCGCGACGCGTCGACGGAGCCCCTGCTACTGCCGCCTGGCAGCCCGGCGCCGCACGACATCCCTCGCCGCCCCGAGGCGCGCAGCCTCCTCTTCGTCGGCGGGATGCGCTTCCCGGTGCACGGTCTCGACCTGCTGGTCGGAGCGGTCGAGCGGGTTCGCGCCGAGGGCCACGACGTCGACGTCGTCTGCGTCTCGATCCCCGGCGAGGAGCCGCCCGAGCCCCGCCCCGCGTGGATGCGCGTCGAGCACGGCGGCGTCGACGAGATCCGGGATCTGCTTCCGGGCGTGCTCGCGACGGTCCAGCCGCGACGCCGAAGCCCGTACAACGACCTCGCGGTGCCGATCAAGGTCATGGAATACCTTGCCTACGGCCGGCCGCTGCTCGTCACCGACTGCACGGAGCAGGCGCGCATCGTGCGCGAGGCCGACGCCGGGATCGTCGTCGCCGATACGGTCGAGTCGATGACCGACGGACTGCGGCGCCTTGCGGCGGCGCCCGATGCGGAGCTCGACCGATGGGGGGCCCGGGCAACCGATGCCGCCCTGGCGTCATCGTGGGAGCATCGAGCCCGCCAGATCGTCGACGTCATCCTGAAGGGCAACTGAGCACGGAGCCAGCCTAGGCGCGGATCGCGCGCATCAGCGCATCGGCCACCGCGGCGACCTCGTCCTCGCGCATGCCGCCGTGGAGCGGCAGGGCCAGGCTGCCGGTGAAGGCCCGGTGCGAGCTCGGCCGGTCGCCGGCGCGCAGGTCGCAGGCGCGCATGAAGAACGGCTGATCGTGGAGGGCGTACGTGCCGATCGTCGTCTCGATCCTCTCGGCACGCAGCTGGGCGATGACGGCGTCGCGGTCGATCCGCTCCTCGAGGAGGACGACGTAGGACTGGTAGGTGTGGGTCCTCCCCACCGGCGTGACGGGCCGGCGGACGCCCTCCACCCCGGCAAGCGCGGCGTCGTACCAGCTCGCCACGCGCCGCCGGGCGGCGAGAAAGGCGTCGAGCTTGCGCATCTGCGCCACACCGACCGCGGCGAGGATGTCGCTGAGCCGATAGTTGAAGCCGGCGGCCTCGAAGCGGAACCGGCCGCCCTCGCGGACGCCGCCGTGGCTGCGCAGGAGGCGGATGCGCTCCGCCAGCGCATCGTCGGCGGTCGTGATCATCCCGCCCTCGCCGGTCGTGATCGACTTGCGCGGGTGGAAGCTGAAGCAGCCGGCAGCGCCGAACCCGCCGACCTGCCGGCCGTCGAGCGTCGCACCCAGCGCGCAGGCGGCGTCCTCGACGACCGCCAGGCCGTGTCCCGCGGCGACGGCCTCGACCCGGCCCAGGTCCGCCGGAAGCCCGAACGGGTGCACCGGCATGACGGCCTTCGCGCGCGGCGTGATTCGTCGCTCGAGATCGTCCGGATCGATCGCGAAGTCGTCGAGGCCGATGTCGACGAGCACCGGCGTCGCGCCCTGCTGGACGACGACGTTGGCGGTGGCCGGGAACGTGAAGTCGGGGACGAGCACCTCGTCGCCGGGACCGATGCCGAGGGCCACCAGCGACAGGTGCAGCGCGGTCGTCGCGGAGGTCGTGGCGACGGCGTGCGGCACGCCGACGAGCTCGGCGACCATCGCTTCGAGCTGCGCGACCTTCGGGCCCTGGGTCAGCGTGCCGGAGGCGAGGACCTCGCGGATCTCGGCGATCTCGGCCTCATCGGTCTGCGGGCGGGTCAGCCAGATGCGTGGCTCAGCGTCCATGGGCGGGGCTCGGCGAGCGCAGGTACCAGGCGACCGTCTCGACCAGCCCGTCGCGCAGCGAGGTGCGCGGCTCGTAGCCGATCAGCTCGCGGGCGAGGTCGATCGAGGCCCAGTGGCGACGCACGTCGCCGGGGCGCGCGTCGACATGACGCACCGGGACGTCCGTGCCGACGGCCTCGAGCAACAGGCGGACGAGCGCGTTGACACTGACCTCGCGGCCACTGGCCACGTTGACGATCCGTCCGCGGGTCGCGGGCTCCTCGTACATCCGCACGATCGCGTCGGCGGTGTCGCGCACGAAGACGAAGTCGCGGGTCTGCTCGCCGTCGCCGTAGATCTCGATCGGCTCGCCGGCGGTGGCGCGCTGGACGACGATCGGGATGATCCCGGCGTACGAGCCCGCGTTCTGGCGTGGCCCGAAGTTGTTGAAGGGCCGGATGATCGCCGCGTCGAGCCCGAACGTGTGCTGGTACGAGAGGACGACCTGGTCGCCCGCCAGCTTGCTGGCCGCATACGGCGTCGATGGCACCGGCGGGTGAACCTCGTCCATCGGCACGTACGCCGCCGAGCCGTAGGCCTCCGACGAGGAGACGTGGATGAGCGTCTCGAACGCGCCGGCTCGGAGCAGCTCGCACGGCACCAGCGCGAGGCCGACGTTGTGCTCGACGCTCCACATCGGCCGCTCCAGCGAGGCGGGCAAGCGGCACGACGGCCAGGTTGAAGACGACCTCGGTCTCGTCGGCCCGGATGACCGATGCGAGCGCTTCCGCATCGGTCGCGTCGAGGCGGTGGAAGCGCAGCGCATCGCCAAGTCGGGCCGTGGCGTCGGCGAGGTTCTCCTCGCGGCCGAGGAAGAGGTTGTCGACGACGCTCACGCGACGCGGGCCCTCGTCGACGAGTCGGTCGACGAGGTGGCTGCCGATGAACCCGGCTCCTCCGAGGACGAGCACGCTCTTTCCGGCCAGGCTGGGCCGATCGGCCATGTGGGCCTCCACTGCGTGTCGCGATGGTAGCGCCGGAGCGACTATCCTCCGCGCCATGACCCGCTCCGGACTCGACGAGGAGCTCGGCGCCCTGCACGCTCGGCTGCGGACGGAGATGGCCGAGCGCTTCGAGCGCGATCTGCCGCTCCAGGACCTGCTCACGGACCGGTGGGAGCGGGCGCGCGCGCTCGGCTTCGGTGAGGGCTCGAGCATCTATCAGTCGGCGTACGTCTACGGCGACGTGCGCGTCGGCGCGGGCTGCTGGATCGGGCCGAACGCGCTGCTCGACGGCAGCGGCGGGCTCCGGATCGGCGACGGCTGCGACATCAGCGCCGGGGCGCAGATCTACACCCACGACACTGTCGAGCGGGTGCTCTCCGAGGGCCGCCGCGAGATCAGCCATGCGCCGACCTCGATCGGCGACCACTGCCACATCGGGGCCGGCGCGGTGGTGGCCAAGGGCGTCACGGTCGGCGACCACGCGGTGATCGGCGCATGCGCCTTCGTGAATCGCGACGTGCCGCCCTACACGGTCGCCGCCGGCGTGCCGGCGCGGGCCATCGGTCGCGTCCGGGTCGACCCCGACGGCGGCGTCACCCTCGACTACGACTGACGCGCGCGTGAGACGGTCGCCGCGCAGCGTCCTGGTCGGCATGGGCGAGACGGCGGGGTGGTGTACGCAGCTGGTCGCGGGGCTTCGTGGGATCGGCCCGCGCGCCGACCATCTCGATCTCGGGCCCGACCCGCTCGGGTACAGCGCCGACCGCCCACTTCGGGCGCGAGCCGTCCGCTGGCTGGGGGATCGTCGCCGGGACGGTCCCGGTCCCCGCATCGCGTGGACAGCGCTGCACCGGCTCGGGATGGCCTGGCTCCTCCTCCACGCCATCTGGCAGTACGACGCCTTCGTATTCCGAGCCGGCGACTCGTTCTTCAACCTGCGCGACCTGGCGCTCCTGCGCCGGCTCGGCCGGCCGGTGCTGGTCGTCTTCTTCGGCTCCGACTCGCGGCCGCCGTACCTCAACGGGGCGGAGGTCGATCGGCATGACGACGGCGTGGCGATGGCGAGCGAGACCGCCGCCCGACGTCGAATGGTCGAGCGCACCGAGCGCGAGGCCGCCGCGATCGTCTGCCACGTGATGTCGGCGCAGCTCCACGCGCGACGGTCGATCCCGTTCCTGGCGGTCGGCATCCCGCGCGCCCCCGCCGACGCCCCGCCACCGCCGGCCGGACCGATCCGCGCGCTCCATGCCCCGTCGCGATCGGCCGGCAAGGGGACCGATCTCATCCGTGCGGCGGTCGAGGCGGCACGCGCGGCCGGGGCGGACGTCGAGCTGGAGATCGTCAGCGGTCGGCCGAATGCCGAGGTGCTCGAAGCCATCGGCCGCTGCCACTTCGTGATCGACCAGCCATGGAGCGACACGCCGATGGCCGCGTTCGCGGCGGAGGCGGCCGCGCGCGGCCGCCCGGCGGTCGTCGGTGGCCTCGGCTGGGACGAGCTGCGCGCGGCCACCCCAGCGGAGCTGCTGCCGCCGTCGCACCTCTGCTCCCCCGACGAGCTCGGCGAGGCCGTGACGCGCCTGGCGACCGACCACGCCTACCGCATCGAGCTCGGCGAGCGGGCGCGGGCGTTCGTTGCGGAGCGCTGGTCGCCGCAGGCCGTGGCCGAGCGCGTGCTGCGCATCCTGCGCGGGGACGTTCCGAGCGAGTGGAGCTTCGATCCGGCCGACGTGACCGCGCCGTACGGCGCGGGGCTGCCGGCCGACGGCCTGCCGCCCGCGGTTCGTGCGGTGCTTGACGCGACCGGAGTCGGTGGGCTGCGCGTCGGCGACAAGCCGGCGCTCGAGCGCCGGCTGGTGGCGCTTGCGTCGACCGAGGCCGTGACGTGACCGAGCCGACGCCCGGGCGCGGCTTCGGCGGCCGGATCGCCAACGACGCCTTCGTCTACGGGCTGGGCGGCATCGCCAACCAGGCGGTGGCGATCCTGCTCGTCCCGATCTATGCCCGGGTGCTCGGCGAGTCGGGCGTCGGCGTCACCGGCGTCCTGAACTCGGTCATCTCGCTGGCCCTCATGCTCGTCGGGCTGGCGCTGCCCCAGGCGTTCTTCCGCTGGTACCTCCGCGAGGCGGCCGATCACGACGAGCGCGCCCACGTGCTGAGGACGACGCTCGCGATCCGCATCGCCGCCTCGCTCGGGGGCTTCGCGCTCGTGCTGCTGGCGGCCGTGCCACTCACGGCGGTCCTCTATGGCGGCGACAACCTGCTCGTCTTCGCGCTCGCCGCGCCGATCGTGCTGTTCGATACGTTCAACGGGATCCCCCTCTCGTTCCTCCGGGCCGAGCGCCGCCCGCGCGACTACATCGTCATCACGATGACCCGTGCGGTCACCGGCACCGTGCTGATCCTGACCCTGGTCGCAGCCCTCGAGTTCGGCGTGGTCGGGGTGGCCCTCGGTTCGGCGATCGCCGCGGCGCTCAGCGCCGCCATCGGTGCGTGGGTCCTCTGGCGATCCGGCATGTGGCGACCGGTCATCGACGAGGATCTGTCCCGGGCGATGCTGACGTTCGCGCTGCCGCTCGTGCCCGCCGCGGTCGCCGGCTGGACGCTCAACCTTGCAGATCGGCCCCTGCTCCAGGCGTTCACCGGGGACCAGGCCCTCGTCGGCGTGTACACGCTCGGCTACACGGCCGGCCTCGTCATCAATGCGCTCCTGATCCAGCCGTTCAGCCTCACCTGGAGCGCGACGTTCTGGGACATCTCGAACTCCGACGACGCGCCCCGCACGTTCGCCCGTACCCTCACCTGGTACCTGGCGCTTGCCTCGGCGGTTGCGCTGTTCCTGAGCGCGATCGGCACCGATGTCATCCGCCTGCTCTTCACGCCGGGGTTCGAGGATGCTCGCTACATCGTGCCGTTCAGCGCGTTCGCGTTCGTGCTGTACGGCGCGTACACGATCCTCGCCACCGGGCTGAGCATCGTCGGCCGCACCGGCCTCGTGGCGACGACGATGCTCGTTGCCGCCGGTATCGCGCTGGGGCTCAACCTCGTCCTCATCCCGCTGCTGGGCATGTATGGCGCGGCGATCAGCACCGTGGTCGGCTACGGGCTGCTGGCGATCCTCGCCGGCTGGCAGAGCCAGCGGCACTACCCGGTGCCGTGGCAGCTCCTGCGCGCCGTCGTCATCCTCGGACTGGCCGCCGGGCTGAGCGCGCTCGCGCTGCTCGGTCCGGACCATCCGCTGTGGCGCGTCGGCACGATCCTGCTCTATCCGCCGATCCTGATCGGGACAGGCATCGTGCGTCCGACGCAGTTCCGCCAGCTGCTCCAGGTCCTCCGACGCCGATGACCACCGGCCCGCCGATCGTCGTCCTCACCCGCATCTGGCCGACCCGCGAGCGGCCGAGCGTCGGCACGTTCATCCGCGAGCGCGCGACGGGCGTCGACGGGCTGCGCGTCGTGCGCCCGCGCTGGCCCCGCCTGCCGAGCCTGCTGATCTACCCGCTCCTGCTCGTCGACGCCCTCCGCGCCGGGCCGATCCGTGGCGTCGAGGCCCACATGCTGATCCCCACCGGCCTTGTCGGGCTCGTCGTCGCGCGGATGCGCGGCGTGCCGCTGGTCGTGTACTCGCATGGCGGCGACGTCCGCGACTGGCGAGATCTTCCGGCGCCGATGCGCTGGCTCGCGCAGCAGGTGGCGCGGCGCGCGGGCCGGCTGCTGACGAACTCGGAGGACACCGCCGGCCATCTGCGCGCGCTCGGCGGACGTCCCGAAGTGGTCCCGCCCGGCGTGGATCTCACGCGATTCGCGCCCTCCGCGCGGCCGGCTGAACGCCGCGTCATCTACCTTGGCGGCCGGAACTCACGCAAGGGCTACGAGGTCGCCATGGGCCTGGCCGATACCCTCGTCGGCCCCTGGCTGCGGGATCTCGACCCGGCCGAGGTCCCGGCCCTCATCGCCGCGCACGACGTCGTGCTGGTGCCGTCGGTGGCCGAGCCATTCGGCCTCGTCGCGGTCGAGGCCATCGCCAGCGGTCGCTGGGTCGTGGCCAACGCGGTCGGCGGATTACGCGACATCGTCACCGACGGCGTCAACGGCACTCTCGTGACCGATGGCGACTTCGCCGGCGCACTGGCTCGCGTGCCCGACTACGACCCCTTCGCGATCGCGGCAACGGTCGACCGCTACAGCCTCGCGGCGTGGCAGGAGGCGATGGCAGGCATCTGGGACGAGGTCGCCCCGACGGTGGACAGGGCCGATGGCTGAGACGCCGGGACACCACGTCGTCATGCTCGTGCGCAACGCGTACACCCACGACACGCGGGTCGAGAAGGAGGCGCGCACCCTGATCGCGGCCGGCAACCGCGTCAGCATCGTGGCCGATGCGGCGGCGGGCCTCCCCGCGCGCGAGACCCGCGATGGGTCGGAGATCCACCGCGTCGCACGCCGCGGCCCGCGGATCCCGGGTCTGCGCTTCGTCATCCACGAGTGGCGCCTCGCTCGGCAGCTTCGTCGGTTGCGTCCGACCGTCCTGCACGCTCACGACACGAACGCCCTCGTACCGGTCGCGGCCGCCGCCGCGCGGGGGCGGATCCAATACGTCTACGACGCCCACGACCTGTGGCTGGGCCGTCCGCGTCGAGAGCGAGGCCGGCTGTATTTCGCGCTCAGCCAGCTCTACCACGGGCTCGTCGAGCGCCTGCTGATCCCGCGCGCCGCGGCGGTGCTCACCGTCAGCCCGCCGATCGTCGGCCACCTGAGGCGTCGATACGGGCTGCCGGTCGTCCACCTCGTCCCGAACTACCCGGAGGTCGGCGACCCGGTCGAGCGGCGCGAGCTGCGCGATCTGCCGGGCGGCGACGCGATCGACCCCGCCCGCCCGGTCGTCCTCTACCTCGGCGGGCTGATGGCCGGCCGCGGGCTGGAGCGGCTGGTGGATGCCATCGGCCTGGTGCCTGACGCCCAGCTCGTGCTGCTCGGAGGCGGCGTCGAGAAGGGGAGGCTGCTGGGTCGCGCCGCGGCCGGCGGCGCATCGGTTCATGTGTTCGACCCGGTGGCGCCGGAGCTGGTCGAGGCGTATGCGGCGTCGGCCGACATCGGGGTCAGCCCGATCGTGGCGTCGTGTCTGAACTACCGCTACTCGCTTCCGAACAAGCTGTTCCAGTACATGGCCGCCGGGATCCCGGTTGTCGCCAGCGACTTTCGCCAGGTGCGCGACGTGGTCGAGGGCTCGGGCGCCGGCGTGGTCGTCGACACGACGCGCCCCGAGGCGATCGCGAGGGCGATCGGTCGCATCCTGGCAGACCCCGATCGGGCCGCCGCAGATGGGAGCTCGCGGGCGGGCGGCGGTGGCCGATCGCTACAACTGGTCGACCGCCGCGGCCGTCCTGCGCGCGGTCTACGACGCGATCTGACGCGCCGACATTCCCCGCGCGCCGGTGCGAAAGTCCTACTCCTGACCGCGTCGGGTCGCGGCAGAATGACCTCGACTTCCCATCCGTCTCATGAGGCCCTCATGCGCCCCCGCCCGTCGTTCGTCGCCGTCCTCGCCAGCGTCGTCCTCATCATCGGTCTCGTCGGTCCGGTCGGCGCGGAGCCGAGCCCACCGGCGCCGGCGGCGGACCCGGCGCCCGAGGGAGCGGTGTTCACCGGCCAGGTGCGCCTGCGGCACATCGTCAGCGGGCTGGCCAGCCCACTCGGTATCGTGAATGCGGGCGACGGCAGCAATCGGCTGTTCGTCCTCGAGCAGCGGGGAACCGTGCGGATCGTCCGGGGGGAGAGACTGGGCAGCGGGCTCTTCCTCGACCTTCGGGGTATCGCCGGCGGACTGACCGCGGGCGGAGAGCGAGGGCTTCTCGGCCTCGCGTTCCATCCGTCGTTCGAGACGAACCGCAAGCTGTTCGTGTACTACACGAACGGTGGCGGTGACCTCGTCATCGCGGAGTTCACCTCCAACGCGGCCCGCACCAGCGTCAGCCAGTCCACCCAGGACGTCCTCCTCACGATCGAGCACAGCGCCTTCTCCAACCACAACGGCGGCCAGCTGCTCTTCGGCCCGGACGGCTTCCTGTACGCGTTCGTCGGCGACGGTGGCGGTGGCGGCGATCCGTTCGAGAGCGGCCAGAACCGCAACACCCTGCTCGGCAAGACCCTCCGCATCAATCCCGACCTCAACGGCGGCTACACGAACCCGGCGAGCAACCCGTACGCCGGGTCGGAGCCGGGCCTCGGGGAGATCTGGTCGATCGGGCTGCGCAACCCGTGGCGCGCCAGCTTCGACCGGGAGACCGATGCGCTCTGGATCGCCGACGTCGGGCAGGGCAGCCGCGAGGAGATCAACCGCGAGTCGACGCTCGCGGCCCCGGGCCGCAACTACGGGTGGGACTGCCGCGAGGGCTCGCTGGCCTTCGAGTCGACGGGGTGCTCAGGGACGTTCACCAACCCGGTGGCCGAGTACGGCCACAGCGGGGGCAACTGCTCGGTCACCGGCGGCTACGTGTACCGCGGGAACGTCTTCGCCGATCTCGAGGGCCGCTACCTCCTCGGCGATTTCTGCAGCGGACGGCTCTGGACGATGCGTGCCGCAGCCCCCTCACCGACGCTCCAGCTCCACCGCGACACCTCGGCCATGATCAGCTCGTTCGGGGAGGCCGAGAACGGCGAGATCTTCATGACCGACTACGCCGGCGGGCACCTCTACCGGGTCATCGCTCCGCCCTTCGACGACGTGACGAACTCGAACTTCCTCGACGACATCATGTGGCTCTACCACGAGGGCATCAGCACCGGTTGCGGAGAGGCTCGGTTCTGTCCCAGCGACCCCGTCACGAGGGCGCAGATGGCGACGTTCCTCGCGCGCGCCTACAACCTGGACCCGGGCGGAGCTGACTTCTTCACCGACGACGAGGGGAACACCCACGAGGGGAACATCAACCGAATCGCCGCCGCCGGCTACACCAACGGCTGCGCCACGAACCGCTACTGCCCCGACGCCAACGTGAAGCGCGGCGCCATGGCGACGTTCCTGGACAACGCCCTGGATCTTGACGCGACCAGCGAGGACTTCTTCGACGACGACGAGGGCAGCAGCCACGAGGGTGCGATCAACCGCCTGGCGGCGGCCGGCATCACGACCGGCTGCGGTGGCGGTAACTATTGCCCCAACGGCGTGGTGACCCGCGGCCAGATGGCTGCCTTCCTCCACCGAGCGGCCGACGAGTGAGCGTGCGCCGTGGCGCCGGCCGCCTGGTGCGCATCGGCCTGGTGGGCATCCTCCTGAGCGGGACGCTGCTCACGAACTCGTCGCGGCCGGCACCCGCGAGCGCGGGCTCGGAAGCGGTGCCGGATCTCGCGATGGCGCCGCTGGGCGACTTCCGCATCCAGTGGATCAACGGGCGCCGGATGCTGCGCTTCACGGCGATGATGGTCAACGTCGGATCGGGGCATTTCGAGCTGCGCGGCAGCCGCTCCTCGAGCTCCGAGCGCATGGTGATGCGCCAGTACATCTTCGATTCGAGCTCGCGGAGTGCGAACGTCGTTCGCCGGATCCGGACCGATGCCGAGGCGAAGTACTCGGGCGATGGGCACAACCACTGGCACGTCCAGGAAATGATGCGCTACGACCTGTGGGGCGGCGGCGAGCGCCTGCGCGGCGCCAAGGTCGGCTTCTGCTTCCTCGACAGCGACGTCTTCAACAGCGGCCTGCCCGGCTACAGCGGCGGCTTCTATACCGGCTCGATGTGCAGCACCAACCCCAGCGTGCTCAGCAACCGGATGGGCATCAGCATCGGCATGGGCGACGAGTACGAGTGGTTCCTGGCATGGCAGTGGGTCGACATCACCGGTCTGCCCTCGGGGACGTACACGCTCCGGGCGAAGGTCGACCCCTACGGATTCTTCGAGGAGGAGAAAGAGGGCAATCAGTGCGCCTACGCCCGGGTGCAGATCACCTCGGGCGGGGTCAGCCTTCACTCGCGGGGGCCCGGATGCGTCAACGACTGGTCAGGGTCGAGGTTTGCCGCCGACATCGCCTGGATGTACGCGAACGGGCTCACCACTGGCTGCGCGCCCGACCTCTTCTGCCCGAAGGACCCGGTCACGCGCGCGCAGATGGCGACGTTCCTGCGCCGGGCGTTCGAGCTCGGGCCCGCCTCGCAGGACTACTTCGACGATGACAACGGCAACACCCACGAGGGCTCCATCAACCGCCTCCGGGAGGCCGGGATCACGACCGGCTGCACAACGACCCGGTACTGCCCGAACCGGGTGGTGACCCGTGGCCAGATGGCGACGTTCCTCGCGCGCGCGCTGGGGCTTGGGCCGCCGAGCGACGACTATTTCAACGACGACAACAGCTCGCCCCACGAGGACAGCATCAACCGCATCTTCGAGGCGGGCATCACGACCGGGTGCGGTGGAAGCAGCTTCTGCCCCAACCTCGACGTGCGGCGCGAGACGATGGCCGCCTTCCTCCACCGCGCGCTTGGCGGGTGATCAGCGCCAGGTCCCTGACTGCCCCTCCCCGGTGTCCATGGAGGCTCGTGCCGCCTCGATGATGCGCCACGCGTCGTCGACGCCGAGCCAGCCGTTCACCTCGGTCGGGCGGTTCTCGAGGGTCTTGTAGGTCTCGAAGAAGTTCTCGATCTCCCGCAGCCGATGCGGGGAGAGATCCTCGAGGGCGTTCGTCGACTCCCAGCGGGGATCGTCGTGGGCGACCGCCAGGATCTTGTAGTCATGGCCCTTGTCGTCGACCATGTCCAGCACGCCGACCGGGCGCGCACGGACGACACAGCCGGGAAACGTGGGCTCCGCGATGACGACCAGCACGTCGAGCGGGTCGCCGTCGTCGGCCAGCGTGTCCTCGATGAAGCCGTAGTCGCACGGATAGTGGACGCTCGAGTACAGCGTCCGATCGAGCACGAACCGACCGCGAGCGTGGTCGTACTCGTACTTGTTCCGGCTGCCTGACGGGATCTCGACCGTCACCTCGATCAGCGTCCGGTCGTGCGGCCCCTCCATCGGCGCCAGTATGCCCCAGGCGATTGCCTGGCCGCCTACCAGCCGATCCCGGCGTAGCGGTCGCCGAGCCGCTCGACGGCATCGGGGAGCCCGACGAGATCGACGAGCAGCTGGTCGTCGCGCAGGCGACCGGCCAGGTCCGCCGCGTCCGGCCACAGCTTGGTCAGCACGACGACGTCGCTGGCGGCCAGCGTGGCGTCGAGTGACTCGCTCAACAGCTCGCGCAGGTGCGGCAGGTGCTGCTCGATGAAGGCCCGATTGGCGCCGCGGAGGCGATCGGGATGAATGTCCTCGTCGTAGATCGAGAGGTGGTATCCCTTGCCGAGCAGCCGCTCCGCGAGCGCGACGGCCGGTGACTCGCGCAGGTCGTCGGTCGCGCTCTTGAAGCTCAACCCGAGGAGGCCGACGTTGCGCCGCCCGGTTGCCTCGACGAGCCGCACACCCCGCTCGAAATGCGCTGCGTTGCTCGACAGCGCCGCATTGAGCAGCGGGAGGTCGATGTCGGTCTTGCGCGCCCGGTCGGTGATGGCACGAAGGTCCTTCGGCAGGCACGAGCCGCCAAAGGCGTAGCCGGGCCGGAGATACGCGGTCGAGATGTTGAGCCGGTCGTCGGCCATCATCACCCGCATGACGTCTCGCCCATCGACACCGTTCGTGCGCGCGAACGTCGCGATCTCGTTGGCGAACGCGATCTTCACCGCGTGGAATGCGTTGTCGGTGTACTTGATCATCTCCGAGGTGCGAATCGGCACGACATGGATCGGCGCCGGGACGCCGTCGTAGACGTCGCGGACGGCCTGCGCGCTCCGCTCGTCGTCGGCGCCGATGACCGTCCGGCTGGCCTCGAAGAAGTCCCTGATGCTCGACGACTCGCGCAGGAATTCCGGGTTCGTCGCCAGCCCGAAGTCGACCCCGGCCCGCATGCCGGATGCGGACTCCAGTCGGGCGCGCACCTCCGCGTCGGTGGTGCCGGGAAGGACGGTGCTGCGGACGACGACCGTGCGGAAGCGTCCGTCGCTCGGCAGGGCGGCACCGATCTCCTCGGTCACCCGGTTGAGGGCGGTCAGGTCGAGGGCCCCCGAGGGAGCGCTGGGCGTCCCGACGGCGATCATGATCACGTCCGAGCGCTCGACGGCTTCGCGGATCGTGCCGGTGGTCAGCCGTCCCGCGACGACTGCCTCGGCCAGCAGCTCGTCCAGGCCGGGCTCGGCGATCGGCGAGCGGCCGGCGGAGATGGCCTCGACCTTGTGCGGATCGGTGTCGACCCCGATCACCGACCGGCCGACGCGGGCCAGGCAACCAGCGGTGACGGCGCCGACATAGCCGAGACCCACGATGGCGATGTTCAACGGGGCGAGCTCCTCAGTGCGGACGCGTGGACGCAGCGACGGAGCCGCGCCCCGTCGATGATACCGATCGGTCCCGCTCCCACCGCCGGCCGGAGGGTCTAGGAAGCCCTGGCGGCCTCGTAGGCGTCGAGCAGGTTGTGCGCGCTGTTCGTCCAGCTGAGCGGGCCGGACACGCGCGCCCGGCCGATCTCGCCCATGCGCGACCGGCGCTCCGGGTCGTCCAGCAGCTCCATCACGAGCTTCGCCAGCCCGGACGGGTCGTTCGGCGTCGCGTAGACCGCGGCATCGGCTGCCGAGACGCGGGTTTCCTCGAGGTCGAAGGCAACGACCGGGACGCCGACGGCCATGTACTCGAGGGTCTTGTTCATCGTGCAGAACTCGTTGAAGTCGTTCGCCGGATCGGGGCTGATGGCGACGTCCGACGTGGAGAGCACGCGGCGCACGAGCTCGTCGGGGATGCGACCGGTGAAGGTGACGTCGTCGGACAGCCCCTGGCGCCGAACCTGGTCGCGAAGCTCCTCGAGCATCGGTCCGCCGCCCATGGCGACGAACCGCACCTGGCCGGGCCGCGTGGTCGCGACGGTGCGCGCGGCTTCGACGAAGAGGTCCACGCCATCCTGCGGGCCCATGGTGCCGAGGTAGGCGACGAGGTGCCGCCGGCCGTCGCGGAGTGCCGGGTCCGGATCGACGGTGTGGATGCGGGCGGGATCCGGCGAGCTGCGCACGACGAAGACGCGCTCCGGGTCCACCCCGCCGCGCTCGAGCGCGAAGCGCCGGTACGTCTCGTTGGTGGCGATCACGACGTCCGCGATGCGGTACGTGCGGCGCTCGCACCACAGGAGGACGCGATGGACCGGGCCGCCGCGACGGCCTCCCTGGGCGACGTACACCTCCGGCGACAGGTCGTGCTGGTCGAACACGAACGCGGACCCGAGCCGCTTGAACAGCCAGCCGATCGGGAAGAAGAAGTCCGGTGGATTGCAGGCCTGGACGACGTCGAAGCGACGGCCGCGCCACGCCAGCAGCGCGAGGATGAGTGTTGCCGGCATCGCGACCGCGTACTCCGCCAGGTGGCTGACGAAGCCGGCAGCGGTCGTCGGCAGGGGATAGCGGAAGACCTCGATGCCGTCGACTCGCTCGTGCCAGCGTGTGGCGCCTTCGCCCTTCGGCGAGATGACGGTGACGCGCCAGCCGGCATCGCGCAGGGTCTTCGCCTCGGTCCACACGCGGCGGTCGAATGGGACCGGAAGGTCCTCCACCAGGATCAGGCAGCGCCGCCGATCAGCCGCCGGCGGACGCCCGTGAGGCGGAATGGCATACTTCGCGCCGATGTCTCCTTCCGACGCCCCCTCGCCCGCTCCCATGCCGATCCGGTCCCTCGCGTGATCATCAGCCATCGCCATCGGTACCTGTTCGTCGAAGTTCCGCGTACAGGTTCCACCGCCGTCAGCGCGGAGCTCCAAGAGCACTACGACGGTCAGCCGATCTTACGGAAGCACGCGACGTTGCGTGATTACCTCAGGGAGGCGGGCGGCGACGTTTCGAACTACTTCGTGTTCTCCACGGTCCGCAACCCGCTGGATGTCGCGGTGACGCGATACGTGCACCTCCGGGAGAACCCGCGGGGCCACTTCACCGATCCGGCGGAGATTGCGGTGCGGAACTCGATCGCCAGCCGCCTCGAGCGGCGGGTCTTTCGCTGGCTGCATCGAACCGACGCGACCTTCGAGGAGTTCCTGCTGCGCTGGTACGTCGTCCCGTACGACACGTGGACGAGCCTCGACCACAAGCGGATGGACCACGTCATGCGCTACGAGTCGCTGGCAGACGACTTCGAGACGCTCCTGCGCCGCGTCGGGATCGAGCCCGTCCGCCCGCTGCCGGCACGCAACGTGACACCCGGGAAGGACCCCGACTTTCTCCGCTACTACACGCCCAGGGCGGCGCAGCGCGCCCGATGGGTCTTCGGGCCATACATGGAGGAGTGGGGCTATGAGCTGCCGGAGGCATGGGCATCGCGACCGGTGCCGGCGACGGCCAGGGTCTACCTCCACTTCGCGCGCTGGTTTCGGCGGCTGTACTGGACGAACTTCCGGTACTTCGACTACGTAAGGCGCCCTGTCCGCACGTCGTGACTCGCATCCTGCTCCGCGCCAAGAAGAGTCCGTTCGAGGTCCTCACGCCCGAGGAGTCGCTGGCGCGCAACGTCATCGGCACGAACAGCGGCAACCTGATCTTCATCGAGTCCGCGTACAAGCTCCTCTCGACGCGAGGCACGGAGATCGACGTGCAGGGTCGCCTGCCCGATCCTCGGGAAGCCGATCGGATCAACGCGCGCTACGACGCCTACGTCGTCCCGCTGGCGAACGCGTTCCGCCCCGAGTTCGAGTTCCACCTCGCGAAGATGACTCGGCTCATCGAGCGGCTGCGCATCCCGGTCGTCGTCCTCGGCGTCGGCATCCAGGCCGATACCCAGGCCAGCAGGGATCGATTGGCGCCGATCGAGCGGACGGTGAAGGCGTTCGTCGGCGCGGTCCTCGACCGCTCGGCGAGCATCGGGGTGCGGGGCGAGTTCACACAGGCGTACCTCCAGGCCCTCGGCTTCCGGGACGTCGAGGTGATCGGCTGCCCATCCATGTTCCGCTACGGGCCCAGCCTGCACGTCGAGAAGCGCCGGCCACGGCTCGGGCCCGACGCGAGCATCGCCATCAACGCCACGCCGAGCGTGCCGGTGATGGCCGAGCTCGTCCGTCGCCACGCGATGCGGTACCCGAAGCTCGAGTACATCGCCCAGGACCTCGACACGCTGGCGCTCCTCGTGTGGGGAGACGAGCCGTCGGATGCCGCCGGGCCGTCCGAGCTCGACGCGTCCCGCGACCTCGTCGCGGCGGACCGCGTCAAGCTCTTCGTCGACGCGACTCCGTGGATCGTGCACATGCGCTCGGTCGACTTCGCGTTCGGGACCCGCATCCATGGCAACATCGCCGCGCTCCTCGCCGGCACGCCGTCCTGCGTCCTCGCCCACGACTCGCGTTCGCTGGAGCTGGCGCGGTACTTCGCCATTCCGCATCGGCTCATCTCGGAGGTCCGCGACGACGCCGACGCGGCCGCCTTCTACGACGAGTCCGACTTCACCGAGCTGAACCGCGGACATGCGGCCCGCTTCGAGCGGCTCGTCGACTTTCTCCGTCTGAACGGCCTCGAGCACATCTACGCCGATGGGCAGGACCCCGACGCACTCGACGCCCGCCTCGCCGCCACGCGCTTCCCGGCTGCCGTGCAGGTCGGCACGAGGCCGTCACGCCGGTCGCCACGTCGCCTGGCGGAGTGGGCCGGCTACCGGCTCCGCCGCTCGCTCTCCACGGTTCGCAGCGAGCGGCGCGGTCACGCGGGCGCGGCCGGGCGCGAGACTGCCGGCGGCCCGTGAGCTCGAGCCGGCCGATCCCGAAGGGTCGCCTGCCCGACTTCTTCATCGTCGGCGCCCCGAAGTGCGGCACGACGTCGATGTACGCGTACCTGCGCGAGCATCCGGGGGTCTTCATGCCCTTCCACAAGGAGCCGCTCTTCTTCGGCAGCGACCTGACCCATCGGTACGGGCGCTTGACGCCCGAGGAATACGTGGCGCTCTTCAGGGATGCGCGCCCGGACCAGCTCGTTGGCGAGGCCTCCGCGTGGTACCTCTACTCCGAGACTGCGGCCAGTGAGATCCTGGAGGCGGCCCCCGACGCTCGCATCGTGGTCATGCTGCGCAACCCGATCGATGTGATGCACGCGCAGCACGGCCAGCTGCTCTTCACGCGCCAGGAGAGCATCGCCGACTTCGGCGAGGCACTCGCCGCCGAGCCGAGGCGCCTCGAGGGACGGGACCTGCCTCCTGGCTCGTTCCGTCGCGAGAACCTCTACTACCGGCGCATGGTCCGGTTCGCCGACCAGCTGGAGCGGTACATCGCGGTGTTCGGGCGCGATCGCGTCCACGTCATCGTGTTCGACGACCTCCGGGCCGATACCAGGGCCGTGTACCTGCGCCTGCTGGATTTCCTCGGCGTGGAGCCGCACGAGCCGACCGCGTTCCAGGCACGCAACGAGAGCCAGACGATCCGATCCACGTGGCTGCAGCGGGTGACCTGGGACCCGCCCTTCAAGCGGCAGCTGGTTCCCGTCCTGCGGCGGTTCCCGCTTGTCCATCGCGCACGCGCCGCGCTCGTACGGGCGAACAGCGTCGCGGCGCCGCGTCCGCCGCTCGATCCGGACCTGCGCGCGCGCCTCGCTCGTGAGCTCGCACCGGAGGTGGCCAGGCTCGGGAGCCTGCTCGATCGCGACCTGAGCCAGTGGACGGCCGATGGCGTCGCGGGCGCAGAGGCCGCGAGTGCCGAGACGTCCTCGACGTGATCGGATCGTGAGCGAGGCCTGGGAGCCGTTCGGCAGCGAGGGCGTCGAGCCTGGGCTGCGGCGGCAGGTCGCGCGCGGCCTGACCTGGACGGTCGTGGACACGTGGGGCCGTCAAGTCATCAACCTCGCGGTGTACGCGATCCTCGCTCGCCTGTTGGTGCCGGCCGACTTCGGCGTCGTCGCGCTGGCCGGCGTCTTCGTCGCCCTTGCCCAGACACTCGTCGACCAGGGGCTCGGCGATGCGTTGATCCAGCGTCGGGAGATCACTCGCAGCCACGCCGATACGGCGTTCTGGGTGGCAGTTGCCACAGGCATCGCGCTGACCGTGGCCGTGCTCGTGCTCGCCGGGCCGATCGCCGATTTCCTGAACACGCCCGAGCTCCAGCCGATCCTGACCGCGCTCTCGGCCAGCTTCGTGCTCGCCGCCCTCAGCAGCATCCAGATTGCGCTCCTCCGGCGCGAGCTGGCCTTCCGGGCCCTGGCGATTCGCGCCCTCCTGGCGTCACTCGGTGGAGGCGTCGTGGGCGTGGTCCTCGCCCTGCTCGGGTACGGCGCCTGGGCCCTCGTCGGGCAGCTCCTGGTATCGGCAGCCATCTCCGTCGTGGCGTTGTGGGGCCTCACCCCATGGCGACCGCGCTTCAGCGCCTCCAGGCAGTCCTTCGGGGAGCTCTTCCCATTCGGCATCAGGGTCGTCGGCGCCGATACGCTGACGTTCCTGAGCCGCAACGCGGACAGCTTCCTGATCGGCGCGGTCCTCGGGCCGACGTCGCTGGGCTTCTACGCGATCGGGCACCGGCTGCTCGAGGTGACCCAGGTGCTCCTGGTGAACGTGGCTCGCAAGGTCACGTTCCCGGCGTTCTCGCGCCTGCAGGCAGACCCGCCCCGAATGCGGAGCGCCTACCTCAGCGTGACCCGCATCTCGAGCGCGTTGATCCTGCCCGGCTACATCGGCATGGCCGCCGTCGCGCCGGAGCTCGTGGAGGTGGTCTTCGGGGGCGGATGGGGCCCGAGCGCCGCGGTCGCCTCCGTGCTGTTCCTCATCGGTCCCGTCCTGAGCGTCCAGGCGTTCAGCGGGTCCTTCCTCAACGCCGCGGGGCATCCCGAGGTCGTGCTGCGCTTCAGGCTCATCACCACCGTCGCCAACGTCATCGGCTTTGCGCTGGCGGTGCCGTTCGGGATCGTCGCGGTGGCGGCGGCCTTCGTCATCCGAGGCTACGCCCTGCTTCCGCTCAACCTGCTCTGGATGCGGCGGTACGGCGGCGTGGCGATCGGCGCGTTCCTCGCCCAGGTTCGCGGACCCGCGATCGCGACCGCGCTCATGGTTGCCGCCATCCTGGCCGCCAAGCTCGCCATCGGCAGCGTCACGCCGCTGGTCCTGCTCGCGGTCGAGGCGACCGTGGGGGCCGTGACCTTCGTCGCCGCGCTGTGGATCGCCGATCGCCGGTCGCTGGACGAGCTTGCAGCGCTGGCGTCCCAGGCGCTTCGTCGCGCGCCGCCCGGCGAGGCCGCTCAGCTTCGAGACGCGGACGAGGGGGACGAGTGAACGTCGTCGCCGCCCGGCTGGGTGCCGATGCAGGCCCGGCCCGGGTCCGGCTCAGTATCATGGCCCGAGCATGCGCACCACCGGCCGACTCGCTCGCCCGCTGTGGCGTCTTCCACCCACCGCCGCATCCCGGGGGTACATCCGGGAACCCTTCTCGCCCTAGGTGACCGCCGTCCTGACCGAGTCGACCGCGCGTGGGTTCGCGGTGCGCCTCACGCTCATCCTGGCGGCGACGGTGGCCGTCTCCTGGACGATCGCGCTGGGCGATTTCTCCGGCCCGCTTCGGAACCTCGCGGCCGGCAGCGTCGCCGTCATCCTGGCGCTGGCCTACGTGTGGCGGCCGGCGGAGGCGCTCCTGGGGACCGCGCTCTTCATGCTCTTCAGCCAGACGTACGCGCTCTACCTGGACGCGCCGATCGCCCCGATCGACGAGGTGGCCGTTGGGCTCATCTTCCTGATCGCCGGAGTCCGCGCGGTACCCAGCTGGCGGCAGTGGATGTGGCTGCCACGGGACGTCGCCGTGCTGCTCGTCCTCGTGTTCGCCGTGATCTCGAGCCTGGTCGCGGGCGTTCCCATCGCCACGTGGGCGGTCGCGCTCGTGCTCCTCGGCAAGAGCATCGCGTTCCTGTATGCCGTCATGTGGACGCCGTTCCGCGACTGGGAGATCCGCGGGGGGATGTGGGCGGTCGCCTCGGTCGCGGCCGTGGTCCTCGGCCTCGGATGGATCGAGCTCATCGACGCCAGGGGCTTCCGCGAGGCGCTCGGCCTGAATCACTACCCGAGCGTGCGGAGCGGCATCCCGGTCGTGAAGTCGCTGTTCGTCCATCCGGCGCCGTACGGCTGGCTGATGGCCTTCATGGCGCTGTTCTTCTACGCCGGGTTCGTCGTCACCCGGCGCTGGCGCTGGCTCCTGGCGGCCGTGGCGTTCAGCACCGGAACGATGCTCTCGGCGCGACGTCGGGCGATCCTCGGGCTGCTGGCGGGGGTGGCGACCGGGGTCGTGGAGTCCTTCAGCCGCCTGCGTCGCCCGGTCGGCGTGCTGCGTGAGTGGGCGCCGGTGGCGGTGTCGGTCGTCCTCGTCTTCGCCCTCTTCTCGCCGGGGCTGATCGGCCTCTACGAGCTGACGCTTGCGCGCTACGTGACGCGGGACTTCGAGGAGTTCGATCCCGAGACGGGCGAGCTCCTGCCCGAAGGCGAGGGCGGCTTGAGCCCCCAGGCGCGGATCGCCCTCTATCGCGGTTCGGTCGAGATCGCCGCCGACCACCTTCCGCTCGGTGGGGGACTCGGGCGCTACGCCAGCTGGATGAGCCGAGTGGACTACAGCCCGCTCTACGAGCGCTACGGGCTGAGCACGGTCAAGGGCCTCGAGCCGGACAACACCGCCTTTGCGACCGACACGTTCTGGCCCCAGATCCTCGGCGAGATCGGCGTGCTCGGCCTCGCGGCCTACCTTGCGTTCCTCGGAACCATCGCCCTGGCGCTCTGGCGTGAGGCGAGGCGGGCCGGCGGACCGATGCTGCGGGTCCTGCGGCTCGGCGCCGGGATGGTGTTCGCGCAGGCGATCGTCGAGTCCCTGGCCAGCTCGATGTTCCACTCGCCTCCGCGCGTCTACCTGCTGTACCTGATCCTCGGTGTCGTCCTCTCGCTCGCGTGGCGGAGCCGGACCGATGAGCCGGCCGCCGAGCCGGCCGCCGAGCCCTAGCCGGCGGCGGCAGCGTTGACCGAGCCGAGCACCGAAGCGCCTCCATCGCATGGCGGTCGAGTACGGACCGCGATCGTCCTTCCGGCCGACCCGGAGCGCATGGCGATCGGCGGGATCGCGTCGTTCATTCGCGGGTTCGTGAAGTTCGCACCCGCCGACTTCGACATCACGTTCGTCGGCGTGTCGTCGACGCGGCGCGTGAGGCATTGGTGCGACGTCGAGCTCGAGGGGCGCACCGTTCGCTTCATGCCCGTCAGCCGGGGACGGGCGGAGGCCAGGACCCGCGTGCCCCTCGCGCTCCGGTTCGTCGTCGGGCTGGTGCGCGCTCGACGCCGCCTCGGCCTGGGGCGCAGCGTCCTCTCGTTCCATCGGCCGGGGACCCACCTTCCGTTCTCGTTCTCGGCCGCACGGCAGTGGCGCGTCGTCCACCTGTCGGTGAGCGACCTCGCGACGAGCGGGGGCGAGAGCCGCTGGCGGATGATTCCGCGGCTGCTCGCCGCCGTCGAGCGACATGGATTCCGACGGATGCAGCGCATCTACGTGGTCAACGAGCGGGTCGCCGCGGAGTACCGCGCCAAGTTTCCGGAGGTCGGCGACCGGATCCGATACCTGCCGAACTGGGCGGACCCGACGATCTTCTTCCCGCGACCCGCCCCGGAGCGGGAGCGACTCAGGCGGTCGCTCGCAGGCGAGCTGCGGGTGGAGGTGGGTGGGCCCATCGTGCTGTTCGCCGGCCGTCTCGAGGGCCAGAAGGACCCGCAGCTGCTCGGCGAGGCATTCGCGGCCCTTCGATCCGATCGGCCGGACGCTTGCCTCATCGTCGCCGGGGAGGGGAGCCTGGAGGGTGAGCTGCGCCGGTCATTGGACGCGCATGACGTGACGGACGCCGTCCGCTTCGTGGGAACCGTCGAGAGAGCGAGGCTCGCGGAGCTGATGAACGCCTCGGACGTGCTGGCGATCACCTCGCGCTACGAGACCGGGCCGACGGTGGGGTTCGAGGCGCTGGCGTGCGGTCTGCCGATCGTCAGCACCGATGTCGGCCAGGTGGCGCGCGTCATCCGGGCCGGAGCAGCCGGCCTGGTGGTCGACGAGCGTGCCGCCGCGGCGCTCGCGCGCGCGATCGAGTCGACCCTCGGTCAGCCCCGCGAGGCGCTACGTGACGCTGCCGTGGCGGCGGCGGACCCCTTCCTGGCCGATCGCGTCCTCGGCGAGGTCTACGCGGACAGCCGCACCCTCGCGCAGCGCTCCTGAGCCGGCGGTCCAGCGACGCGCTGGACCCTACGCCCGCGTGGTTGCGCCCTCGTTCGCCGCGGACACCTCCAGCAGCGCCTCGAGCGCCCTGGCGGGCGGCACATCGAGCGTGCAGCCGGCGCGGCGAGCGTGTCCGCCTCCACCGAAGGCTGCCGCGATCCGCGTGGCGTCGACCCCGTCGGTCGTGCGGATGCTGACGCGCGTCGCCTCCGGGCCGATCTCGCGCAGCAGCAGGGTGATGTCCGCGCCCTTCGCCTTCGCCATGAACTCGACGACGCCGTCGGCGTCGTGCTGCTCCGTTCCGGTCTCGTCGAGCATGCGCTGGGTGAGGATCGTGTACACGATGCGCCCCTCGCCGCCCTGCCCGATGTCGTTCAGCATCCGCCCCCAGAGCGCCATCGTCGAATACGGCAGCTCCGCCAGGACGTGGCGATGGATCTGCGCCAGCGGCGCGCCGGCATCGACGAGCGTCGCTGCCCAGCGCAGCGTGTCACCCGACGTGGCCGCGTCGGAGAAGCCGTGGCTGTCGCGGACGATCCCGGTGAGGAGGGCGGTCGCCAGGCGCGCGTCGACCTCTACCCCGAGATCGTGCGCCAGCCGCGCGACGACCTCACAGGTGGCGGCCGCGGTTGGATCCACGAGATTCAGCGCGCCGAATCCGTCGTTGCTGACGTGATGGTCGATGTTGACGAGGCGAGCTCGCGAAAGCCACGCGGCCTCGTCGACCGCGATACGCCCCACCCGCTCGAGGGTGGCGGCGTCGCAGACGACCGCAAGGTCCGGCTCGAGCTGCGGCCGCCGGCGCACCTCATCGATGCGCGGCAGGAAGGCGAACATCGGTGCGGGAACGTCCACGCTGACGATCTCGGTCTCGGCTCCCAGCTGATCGCCGATCAGGCTCACCGCGATGGCGGCACCGATCGTGTCGGCGTCGGGGTTCTCGTGACACAGGGCCGTGATGCGGCGGGCATTTCGGAACGCGTCGGCGACCTCTGCGATGCTGCTGCGACCTTCGATCGCGTGTGTCAAGCGGTATTCTCCCAGCGTGTCCGGCTCGGGTCCTGAGCCGATAGCCGAGGAATTGTATCCGTAGATGACCGCGCGCTGAATGGAGCTCCAGGCCTGGATCACGCTGGGTGTCGTGATCCTGCTCATCGTCGCGATGGCCCGCGAGCTCGTCCAGCCGGCGGTCGCCATGTTCGGCGCGACGATGCTGCTGTTCCTCCTCGGCATCATCGACGCAGAGGAGGCGTTCGCCGGCTTCAGCAACGAGGCGCCGTTCATCATCGCGGCCCTCCTCGTCGTTGCGCGGGCGGTGGACGTGGCGGGCATCATGCAGCCGGTCGTCGACGCGCTCTTCAGCCGGGTCAGCAGCACGAGGGTCCTCCTGGCGCGGCTCCTCTTCCCGCTCACCGGGATCTCGGCGTTCCTGAACAACACCACCCTCGTCGCGATGACCGTGCCCGCCGTGATCGAGATGGCCTCGCGCCGGCGGCTGGCGGTCTCCCGCTTCCTCATGCCGGTGAGCTTCGCGGCGGTGCTGGGTGGCGTCATCACCACCGTCGGCACCTCGACCAACCTGACCGTCTCGGGGCTCCTCCGCGAGGCCGAGATGGAGCCCCTGGCGCTCTTCGAGCTCACGCCCGTCGGGCTCCCGATCGCGGTGATCGGGTGCCTGTTGCTCGTCCTCATCGGTCCATGGCTGCTGCCGGATCGGGGGAGCGCCCGTGACGACGTCGAGGGCACCGGGCGGGACTTCACGGTGACGATGCGGGTCACCGCGGGCGGTCCGCTCGATGGTCGGGACGTCGAGCGGGCGGGGCTGCGGCATCTCCAGGGCGTCTTCCTCGTCGAGATCGCTCGAGGCTCGCGGACGATCGCTCCCGTCGCGCCGGACGAGGTCCTGGAGGGCGGCGACGAGCTCACCTTCGTCGGTCGGGTGGACCAGGTGGTCGACCTCCAGCGCATCCGTGGCCTGGAGTCCTCCGAGAACCGCCAGATCGACGCGTTGGCGACCGGTGGACTGGCGTTCTACGAGGTCGTGGTGGGTGGCGGCGAGCTCGCCGGGGCCACGCTCAAGGAGAGCGGCTTTCGCGCCCGCTACGACGCTGCCGTTCTCGCCATCCACCGGGCGGGGTATCGCATCGATGCGAAGCTCGGCGACGTTCGCATGCGGCTCGGTGACACCCTGCTCGTGCTCGGCGACGCGCGGTTCCGGCAGCGATGGCGCAACCGCCCCGACTTCCTGGTCATCGCCCCGCTCCGCGGCACGCCCCCGGCGACGCCGCGCAAGGCCTGGATCGTCGTCGCGATCGGGATCGGGTTCCTCGTCGCCACCGCCAGCGGCCTGCTGCCCATCCTGCAGGCGTCGATTCTGGCCGCGCTGCTCGTGCTCGTCAGCGGGGCGCTCACCCCGCGCCAGGCCCGGGACGCCATCGACCTGAGCCTCATCGTCCTCATCGCGGCCGCCTTCGGGCTCGGGGCCGCCGTCGAGGCGACCGGACTGGCCGCAGCCGGGGCCGAGCTCGTCACGACCTTCATGGAGCCGATCGGCCCGATCGGCGCGCTGGCGGCCGTGATCCTGGCGACGGTGGTCATCACCGAGCTACTCAGCAACAACGCGGCGGCCGTGCTGCTGTTTCCCGTCGCGGTCGCAACCGCCGCCACGCTGGGAGCCGATCCTCGGCCGTTCGTGATCGCGGTCACCCTGTCGGCCAGCCTGTCGTTCCTGTCGCCGATCGGGTACCAGACGAACATGCTCGTCTATGCGCTTGGCGGCTATCGGTTCACGGACTTCGCGCGCCTCGGCGCGCCGCTGACCCTGCTGTGCATCGTGCTCCAGCTGGTGCTCATCCCGCTGGTCTTCCCGCTGTGAGCGGACCCTCGCGAACTAGTCGGCGCCGAGCACCATCCCGGCACCGACGGTGTCGTTCGTCGCCTCGTCGACGAGGATGAAGCCACCGGTCGCCCGGTTCCGCCGGTAGTCGTCCACGAACAGCGGCACGGTCGTCCGCAGATGGATGCGGCCGATGTCGTTCAGCGCCAACCGCTCGGCCGATTCGTCGCGGTGCAGCGTGTTCACGTCGAGCCGGTAGCGCAGGTCCTTCAGCACCGCGCGCGCCGATCGCGTCGTGTGCTTGATCGCGAGCCTCCGCCCGGCGACGAGCGGGTCGTCGGACATCCAGCACACCATGGCGTCGACATCCTGGCGAGCCGCCGCCGCATTGTGCGGCCGGCAGATCATGTCGCCGCGCGAGACGTCGAGGTCGTCCTCCAGGCGCACGGTGACGGCCATCGGCGGGAAGGCCTCGTCGACCGGGCCATCCTCCGTGTCGATCGACGCGATCCGGGTCTCGCGTCCGCTCGGCAGGACCACCACCTCGTCGCCGGGCTTGAGGACGCCACCGGCGACGGTGCCGGCGTAGCCACGGTAGTCGTGATACTCCGACGACTGCGGCCGGACCACGTACTGCACGGGAAATCGGACGTCGGTCATGTTCCGGTCGCTCGCGATATGGACGTTCTCGAGGTGGTGAAGGAGTGAGGGGCCGTCGTACCACGGCATCCTGTCGGAGCGGGTCACGACGTTGTCGCCGTGCAGTGCGGCGATCGGGATCACGGTAAGGTCCGGGACGCTCAGCTTCGAGGCGAAGGCCGCGAACTCGCTGCGGATCTCCTCGTAGACGTCCTGCGCGTACTCGACCAGGTCCATCTTGTTGACTGCCACCACGAGGTGCGGGACGCGCAGGAGCGTGACGATGAACGCGTGTCGCCGGCTCTGCTCGACCATGCCCTTTCGCGCGTCCACGAGGACGATCGCCAGGTCGGCGGTCGACGCTCCGGTGACCATGTTCCGGGTGTACTGGGTGTGCCCGGGCGTGTCGGCGATGATGAACTTGCGCTTCGGCGTCGCGAAGTACCGATACGCCACGTCGATCGTGATGCCCTGCTCGCGCTCGGCGCGCAGGCCGTCGGTCAGCAGCGCCAGGTTCGTGAAGTCGACGCCCATCGCGCGGCTCGTGCGCTCGACCGCTTCGAGCTGGTCCTCGAAGATCGTCTTCGAGTCGAAGAGGAGGCGGCCGATCATCGTGCTCTTGCCGTCGTCCACCGAGCCGGCCGTCGCGAAGCGGAGAAGGTCCATCAGAAGTACCCCTCCTTCTTCCGATCCTCCATGGCCGCCTCGCTGACGCGGTCGTCGCCGCGCGTGGCGCCACGCTCCGTGAGCCGGGTGATCGCGATCTCCGCGATGATCTTGTCGATCGTATCCGCGTCGGACCGCACCGCCGCGGTCAGGTTCGCGTCGCCCATCGTCCGGTACCGGACGCGCTCGTTGAACAGGGCCTCATCGCCCTTCGGCAGGCTGAGCTCATTCGCGGCGTAGAGCATCCCGTCGCGCTCGAAGACCTCCCGCTCCTTCGCCAGGTACAGCTCCGGGATCTCGAGCTCCTCGGCGCCGATGTAATGCCAGACGTCCAGCTCGGTCCAGTTCGAGAGCGGGAACACGCGGATCGACTCGCCGACATGAATGCGTCCGTTGTAGAGGCTCCACAGCTCCGGGCGCTGGTTCTTCGGATCCCACTGTCCGAACTCGTCGCGGAAGCTGAAGATCCGCTCCTTGGCGCGCGCCTTCTCCTCGTCGCGCCGCGCGCCGCCGAAGAGGGCGGTGAACCGATGCTCCTCGACGGACTGGAGCAGGACGGGGGTCTGGATGCGGTTGCGCGAGCCGTTTGGCTCGGGACGGACGAGCCCGCGCTCGATCGCGTCGGGCACCGAGGCGACGATGAGCTCGACCTTCAGCTGCTCGACGCGCCGATCTCGGAACTCGATCACCTCGGGAAAGTTGAGCCCGGTGTCGACGTGGAGGACCGGGAAGGGGATGCGCGCCGGCCAGAAGGCCTTCTCGGCGAGGCGCAGCATCACGATCGAGTCCTTGCCGCCGGAGAACATGAGCGCAGGCCGCTCGAGCTCGGCCGCGACCTCGCGGAAGATGTGGATCGATTCGGCTTCGAGAGCCTGGAGGTGAGAGAGGCGGTAGTCGGGCGTGCCCGTCATCGGGTGGTGGCTGTGCTCCATCGTGGCGGGGCGCGGGTGATCGGCCGAGATTGTAACGGAGGCGGGCTCATCCCACGCTGACGACGGCCGTCGCGGGGCTGCGCCAGCGGTCGGTCAGCGACCGCCGTGGGCCAGCAGCGCCGGGAGCGTTCGGGCCAGGATCTTCAGGTCGAGCCAGATCGACCAGCCGTCGATGTAGACGAGATCATGCTCGACCCAGCGGTCGAAGTCCGGATCGTGACGCGCCTCGACCTGCCAGAGGCCGGTGATGCCCGGCTTCATGGACAGACGCCGTCGATGCCAGATGTCGTACTCCTCGACCTCGCGCTCGAGCGGTGGCCGCGGGCCGACGAGGCTCATCGAGCCGGTCACGACGTTCCACAGCTGTGGCAGCTCGTCGATCGAGGTCCGGCGCAGCCAGTGCCCGACCGAGGTGATCCGTGGGTCGTTGCTGGCCTTGAAGGCGACACGGCTGCGCTCGTTGAGGTGGGCGATCTCGTCGAGCTGCTGCTCGGCGTTCGTGACCATCGAACGGAATTTCAGCATCGTGAACGGCCGGCCGTGGAGCCCGACCCTCGTCTGCTGGAAGAGGATCGGCCGGCCGGAGCTCACCGCGATCGCGATCGCCGCTCCCAGCATGAAGGGCGAGGTGAGGATGAGCCCGACCCCGGCGCCGACGATGTCGATCAGGCGCTTCAGGATCAGCCCGACCTCGCGGTGCCCGTCGTTGACGATGGAGCGCACGAGAATGCCGTCGAACTCTTCCTGGATCGCCCCGGGCAGCAGCTCTTCGACCGGGTCGACCGCGATCCGGACCGTCTTCCCCTCGCCGGCGGCGAGCCCCGAAATCGGCTCGAGGTAGGCGGCCGCGCTCGGCGGCAGGCAGACGGCAACTTCGTCGACGATCTGCGTGTGGAAGATCTCCTCGATGTCGTTGATCGACCCGAGCACGGGTCGGGTCACCACCGGCTCGGCCTCGCTCGGCGCGGCGAGGTGCCCGATGATCTGCAGGCCCAGGCCCGGGTGGCGCTCGATGCGATCGGCGAAGTCCTGCGCCAGCGGGCCGACCCCAGCGACCAGCATGTAGCGGGGATCCAGGCCCTGCTTTCGCTGAGCTTCGAACGCCGCACGAAGGAGGAGGCGGCTGGCGAGGGTCGCCGTCGGCTGGGCAATGAACAGCATGACGAGAAACAGGCGCGAGACATCGGTCAGCTTGAGGATGAAGAGGGCCGACAGGGTGATGGCCAGCACGAGGAGCGTGGCGCGAGCCAGGTCGCGGACCTCGGACCAGACCCGCCAGCGCACGCTGAGCCGGTACATGCCGGACGCCCACATGACCGTGACCCAGAGCCCGGCGAAGACGAACGCGCTGAGCGTCTGGTCGATCCCGGTCGCGCGCCACGAGCCGCCGTCGCTGAACCGCACCGCCGCGACGAGCCAGAAGACCGCCACCGCCAGGATGTAGTCGGCCAGCATGAGGCCGACCCTGAGTGCCATGAGGTGCCGTCGAATCATGTCGGGATGCGCTTCCTCCACCCGTGGCCCGCGCCGGCCGCGATCGATCAACTGTACGCGATTTAACGCTCGATTGACCGCGGAGCCGGTTGCTGAGCCTGCGGGCGTTAGACTCGGGCCGTGGCCCGCATCCTCGTCGTCGAGCCGGTGGCCCAGCCCGGGCTCGACGCACTCTCAGCCGCCCACGAGAGCGACGTTTGCCTCGGGCTGTCGCGTTCCGAGCTCCTGGCCCGCCTGAGTGACGCGACCGGCTGGGACGCGCTCATCGTCCGCTCGCAGACCCGCGTCGATGCCGAGCTGCTTGCCGCCGCCGCCCCACGCCTGGGCGTCGTCGGAGTGGCGAGCGTCGGGATCGACCGCATCGACGTCGAGGCGGCCACGAGGGCGGGCGTGATGATCGTCAACGCCCCGACCGGCAACACGATCGCGGCCGCCGAGCACACCATGGCCCTCATGCTCGCACTGCTCCGCCGCGTGCCGGACGCGAATGCCTCGGTCCGTGCCGGCGAGTGGGAGCGCAGCCGATACACCGGCCGCGAGCTGCGTGGCAAGACGCTGGGCGTCATCGGTCTCGGCAAGATTGGTCGGGCCGTTGCTCGCCGCGCCACAGGATTCGAGATGCGCGTCCTCGCCTCCGACCCGTACCTGACCGAGGAGCAGGCGGCCGAGGCCGGGGCAAAGCTGGTGGGGATGGCGGAGCTGCTGCATCGGTCGGACGTCATCACCGTGCACACCCCGCTGACCGCCCAGACGCGGCACCTCCTCGGGCGCGCGCAGCTGGAGGCCACCAAGCCGGGCGCCTTCGTGCTCAACGTCGCGCGTGGCGGAATCGTCGACGAACCGGCCCTGGCCGATGCGCTCGTTTCCGGCCACCTGGCCGGCGCCGCCGTGGACGTCTTCTCGACCGAGCCGATGCCGCACGACAACCCGCTCCGGGCCGCCCCGAACGTCGTCCTCACGCCGCACCTCGGTGCCTCGACCGCCGAGGCCCAGGACCGGGTCGGCCTCGAGATGGCCGAACAGGTGCTGATGGCGCTCGGGGGGGTGACCCCGCCGTATGCCGTCAACGCGCCATCGGTGGCGCCCGAGACGCAGCCGCGCCTGCGGCCGTACGTCGAGCTCGGCCGCCGGCTCGCGATCCTCGCCCGCCAGCTGGCGCCCGGCGCCTTCGACTCGGTGTCGCTGACCTACGCCGGCGAGATCGCGGCCGGCGAGTGCGCGCCGATCCGCACCGCCGCCATCGCCGGCATCCTCGAGGCGGTCACGGACCAGCGGGTCAACGCGGTGAACGCCGATGTCGTTGCCCACGAGCGCGGGCTCACGGTGCGCGAGACGCGGACCGCCTCATCCGAGCCATGGGCGTCGCTCGTCGAGCTCTCTGTCGGACCGGCCGACGGTGAGCCGACCCTGTCGCTGGCGGGCTCGACCGCTCACGGCCGCCCACATCTCGCGGGGCTGGACGGGTTCGCGATCGACGCGGAGCTGGCCGGCATCATGCTCGTGACCCGCCACCAGGACCGCCCCGGCATCGTTGGCCGGGTCGGCACGATCCTGGCCGACGCCGGGATCAACATCTCGTCGCTGGAGCTTTCGCGCCTCTCCGAGCACGGCGAGGCGATGATGTTCGTCGCTGTCGACGACCCGGTCGACGCGGCGCTGCTCGAGCGCATCCGCGCCGCGGACGGGATCGTCGAAGCCTCGGTGGTCGAGCTGCCGCCGCTCTAGCTCGTCGCACCCGCTGGAGCCGCCGGCCCATCGGCGCGCAGGGCCAATGCCAGCCCGATCGCACCGAAGGCCCAGTAGGCGATGGGCGGCGCAACGAAGGCCGGCGCGGCAGCGGAGCGGAACAGCGTCTCGGCGAACACCATGAGGGCGCCGAGGGTGAAGGCCGCCATCTCGGGCGATGCTCTCGGCCGCGCCGCGCGCCAGGCGTCGCGGAAGAGGAGCGCGAAGAAGCCGACGGCGCCGAGGAAACCGATGACGCCGGTCTCGGCAAGCACCATCGGCCAGAAGTTGTCGGTCACGGCGATCGGCCGGCGCTCCCGGAGGCCGTAGACGCGGTGGAGCTCGTAGCGCTCGTAGACCGGGCTGTATTCCTCGCGGCTCATGTGGCTTCCGAAGCGGCCGATGCCGACGCCGAGCGGCAGCTCGTCTCGGGCAACGGCCACCGAACCGGCGGCCAACGCCACCCGTGGTTGGAGTCGCATGACCCTCCTTGGTCGCGGATTGTCCTTGAGCACCTCCATGATCGCGTCGGGCCGCCCGACGTAGTCGGTGAAGGTCTGCGCATAGAACCCTCCGATTGCCGGGATGCTGACCGCCGCCAGGAGGAGCGCACTGGCCCCGATCGCGGCCCACGCTCGCCAGGACACGTGCCGACCCAGCGCCTGGTGAAGGGCACCGACGCCGAGGCCGACCAGGATCCCGATGACCGGGGTGCGCCGGCCGGAGAGGACGGCGCCGCCGCCGACCAGGACAGCCAGCACCAGCGTCCAGGCGCGTCGCAGCACGACGAAGCGGGCGAGGAGGAACAGTGAGACGAAGGCCGCGAGCCAGCCGTACAGGCCCGGTTCGGTGAACCACGAGTTCACGATCTGGATCGATCCGCGCGTCTCGCTGTATGGATACACGCCGAGCACCCGGGTCGCGAGGTCGGGCGCGAGGAACTCGACCGCCCCGATGCCGAGGATGACGAGCGCCACGCCGAGCGCGACGGTCGACATCCGGCGCACCTCGTCGACGCTCACCGGCATGGAGATCACGAGATAGAGGAAGGCGAACGCCTTCGCGAGCAGCGCCAGTCCGAACAGCCAGACGTGGAGCGGCACGGACTGGACGAGGCTCGAGACGATGCCCATCAGGAAGAACGTTCCCAGCGCCACCTCCCGCCACCCGGGACGCGGAACGACCAATCGATGCCGGTGGACGACGAGGGCCGTGACGATCAGCAGCACGACGCCAATCTCGTCGCCGTAGCGCACGTCGACGCCGGTCCAGAACGCCACGGTCTCGGTGAGCAGGAGCACCAGGCCGAAGCCCAGGAGCCCATCGACGGGCCGCAGGGCGTACGCCACCGCGATGACGGCCGCGGCGACGACCGAAACGGCGACCATGCCGAGGCCCATCGCGTCGACCACGATCGCGGCGAGGAAGGCCAGCGCCGCGGAGCCCACGGCCAGCAGGAGCGATACGAGGAGGGGATGCAGTCTCACCGCGCGCATCCTAGCCGCCCGTCGAGGGCGGCTATCATCGGTCGATGCCGAAGCCCTTTGCCAGCTCGGCGGACCTGGCCGAAAAGGAGGCCACGCTCGAGCAGCTGGCCGACGGCGTGTTCGCCTACACCGCGCAGGGCGACCCGAACGTCGGATGCATCGTCGGGACCGATGCGATCCTCGCCATCGAGGCCCGCGCCACGCCCGTCATGGCGCAGCGCTGGATCGACGTCATCCGCGCGGACATCAGCCCGCTCCCCTTCGGCGACCTCGTCCTGACCCACTACCACGCGGTCCGCACCCTCGGGGCCAGCGCCTTCGATGCCGGCCGCATCGTCGCGCACATCAACACGAAGGCGCTGATCGACGAACGGGGGAGCGAGGACTGGGCCAGCGAGCAGGGTCGGATGCCGCGGCTCTTCCTGGGCGCGGAGTCGATCCCGGGCCTCACCTATCCGACGGTCACCTTCGACGACCACCTGACCCTCGACCTGGGAAACCGCGCGGTCGAGCTCAGGTATCTCGGCCGCGGGCACACCGCTGGCGACCTCGTCGTGTGGCTCCCCGAGGAGCGCATCTGCTTCGCCGGCGACCTCGTCGAGGCGCAGGCGGCGCCGTACATGGGCGACGCCCACGTCGCGGACTGGTCAACCACGACACTGGACGAGGTCGCTGCGCTGCAACCAGCCCAGCTGGTCGGCGGTCGCGGTGCGGTCGTGCGTGACGGCCAGGTTGTTACCGCCATCGAGGACACGCGTGCCTTCCTCGCCACGACCCTCGAGGGCACGCGCACCGTGAAGGACGCCGACGGCAGCCTCAAGGAGGCGTTCGAATCGGTCCACGCGAAGCTCGCGCCACGCTACGCGGGGTTCCCGATCTTCGAGCACTGCATGCCGTTCAACGTCCAGCGCACGTGGGACGAGCTGGACGGCATCGACCACCCCCGCATCTGGACCGCGGAGCGCGACCGCGAGGTGTGGACCGCGCTCCAGGACTAGCTCCGGAGATCAGTAGCCGTAATCAGGCGTTGGCTCGGCCTCGTCGGTCGCGCCCGCGTCGTCGGTCTCCTCCGCGTCATCGGCGTCGTCGGTTGGCTCGGCGCCGGCCTGGCCCTCAGGGGAGGCGATGAACCAGACGCCACCGACGCCCTCGCCGGTCGCGTCGCCGGGCTCCTGGTCCTCGGCATAGAAGTACAGCGGCATGCCGTCGTAGGTCACCTGCGAGGTGCCGTCGTCGCGCTCGATGATGGCGAGATCGCCGGTCACGCCATCGCCGCCTTCGATCTCTGCTCCGGCTTCGACCGTCAACGGCGGCCAGGCGTCCGCGCAGTCGTCGGTGCAGGTGCTCGCGCCGTCGGTGTCCTGCGTGAAGATGTAGAGCGTCATCCCGTCGGGGCCCACCAGCGACGGCCCGGCGTCGGTTTCGGCAACCGCGATGCCGAGCGTCTGCAGGCCGTCGCCGTCGTCGGCATCTCCGCTCGCTCCGCCGCCCTGGGGCGCGCAGCCGGCGAGCAGCACCACGGCCGCGGCGAGGGTCATGGTCCTGGTAGCGCGTCGCATAGCTGGCTCAATCCTCGTGTGAACGAAAGCAGATCGCCACTCTCTACGCGGGTGGTTACCACTGCGCCAGTGCCTATCATGCTCGCCGTGTCGGACGTCGCGGTCGTCGGTGCCGGCGCGGTCGGCCTGACCCTGGCCGGGCGCCTGGCCCAGCACGGCGCCAGCGTCGACCTCTTCGAGTCGGAGGCGGCGCGCGATCCGGCCGGATCGAAGGCGATCTGCATGCAGCGAGAGACCCTCGAGATCTGGGCACGCCTGGGCGTCGGCGAGCAGGTTGCGCAACGGGGCGTGCAGTGGCGCGTCGGCCGCACCTACGTCCGCGGCCGCCAGCTGATCGAGGTCCACCTCCACGGCGACGATGAGCACTTCCCGCCGTTCGTCAACATCAGCCAGTCGGAGGTCGAGGAGCTCCTCGAGGCCCGCGCGATCGAGCTCGGCGTGCGCATCCATCGCGGCCACCGCCTCACCTCGCTGACCCAGGATGCCGGCGGCGTCAGCGCCACCCTCGAGACCCGAGCTGGCACCCGATCGCATCGGTCCAGCTTCCTCGTCGGGACCGATGGTGCCCATTCGACCGTCCGCCACGCCCTCGGCATCGAGTTCGCCGGCTACAGCTTCGACGACCGCTTCCTCATCGCCGACGTCCGCGCCGAGCTGCCATTCACCAACGAGCGCCACTTCCACTTCGATCCACCCTGGAATCCGGGGCGCCAGGTCCTCATCCATCCCCAGCCCGACGGCGTGTGGCGGATCGACTGGCAGGTGCCTCCAGAGACCGATGCGGACATCGAGCGCACGACGGGTGGACTGGCGCGGCGCATCCGCGCCGTCATCGGTCCCGACACGCCCTACGAGCTCGTCTGGCTGACCGCCTACCGATTCAGCCAGCGCCTGGCCGACGCGTTCGGTGCCGGCCGCTGCTTCCTGGCCGGCGACGCCGCGCACGTCATGTCGCCGTTCGGTGCGCGCGGCCTGAACTCCGGCGTCGCCGACGCCGAGAATCTCGCCTGGAAGCTCGCCTGGGTCGTCCGGGGCGAGGCCGAACTCTCGCTGCTGGACTCGTACGAGGCCGAGCGCCGGCCGGTCGCGGTGGAGAACCTTCGCGTCACCGACGCCACGATGCGCTTCATGGCGCCGCACGGGCCCCTGCGACGCGCCTGGCGGGATCTGGTGCTGCGCACGGCGTCGCACAGCGGCTGGTTCCGGGCTCGCGTGAACTCCGGGCGGCTCGCCGAGCCGGCGACGTACGCCGTCGCGCAGGCCAGGCCGCCGGATCCCGCCCTTCCGCAGCCTGGTGCGGTCGCCCCGGACGTGCGGCTTGCCACCGGTGGCAGGCTGCGGGATCGGCTGGGCCGCGGCTTCGTTGCCGTTCTCCCGCATGCGCTTCGTGCGGACGCCCGCGTCGAGATCGTCGCTGTCGGCCCCGATACTCCCTACGGGCTGGATCGGGCCTGGCTGGTCAGGCCGGACGGTCACCTGGCCGCCAGCCTCGCGCTGCCAGACACGACCGTCGATGCCCTCGACAGGCTGATCGACGTGTCGGTCCGCTAGCCGCGATGGCGCTCAGCGACCAGGGGCCCGGTGCCCGCGAGTCCCGTTCGCGTCAACGCCGCCCAGCGACGGGAAGTCGGGGCGGCGGACTCGCGGCGTGTGGACGAGCTCGTGCCGCTTCAGGTTCGTTAGCGGCGCCACCCAGCGGTTCGCGCCTGCTCGCGCACGGTCTCGCGAGCTGGCGGGACGAGGCCGAATGCGAACGCGACCAGCCCGAGGCCGATCAGCAGCGGCGCGAGCCAGGCGAGGGTGGCCGGCAGCTCCAGCGCCGTGTCCGGCTGGCCGGCGTCGTGGGTGCCGGGCTCGTGGGAGGATGCGGACGCCGTCTCGCCGCCGGCCGCCGAGCCGTCACCGGCCGCATCGTTCCCGCCCGCGGCGGACCCGCCCGCTGCGGGTGCCTCGGCGGGTACCGCCTCGACGATGATCGTCGCCTGCATCTCGCTGTGGTACTCGCACAGGTACGTGTAGGTCCCGGGCTCGGTGAACGTGAACGAGAAGCCCTGGCCCTCGTCGAGGTTGCCGGAGTCGAAGGCGCCGTCATTCGCGGTCACCGTGTGCGGGCGGTCGTCGGCATTCCGCCAGGTCACCGTGTCGCCGACGCTGATCGTCAGCGACGCTGGTGAGAACACGGAATCGCCGATCTCGACAGCGTGCTCGACACCCAGCGTGGGTGGGGGAGCGACGAGGGTGAGGAACGACGCGACGGCGCCGACGAGTACGAGGGCCGCGGTGCTGCGACGAACGGAGGGCATGGAAACTCCCGGCTGCGAACATGGTTGTTCCCGTATCGAGCCGCGCGCGATCCCAAAGGTTTCAGCACGCTCGCGAGCGTGCGTCGCTGGCGCTTCGCCCAGCGACCACGGCCCGGGTGCGCGCGAGCCCCGCTTGCGTCAGCCGCTGCCCAAAGACCGGAAAGCGTGGGTCACTGCCGGACCGCTACTCCCTCGGGCGCCTCGCGATGACCATCAGCCCGGCACCGCCGATCAGCAGGAGGCCGGCGGCGAGGAACGCGCTGGTTCGCCACTCGGCCTGCATCGCGACGTCGGGAATGGCTCCGCCACCGCCCGCGGGCGTTGCCGCCGGAGCCGCGGCCTGCACCACGATCTGCCCGGTCATCTCCGGATGCGGCGTGCAGATGTAGGCATACGTGCCCGGGGTCGTGAAGGTGAAGCTGAAGGAGGCACCCTGGGCGAGGTCGCCCGAGTCGAAGGCACCGGTCGCACTCGTCGCGGTATGCGCCACCGCGTCCTCGTTCGTCCACGTCACGGTGTCGCCGGCCGTGATCGTCAGCATCGGCGGGGAGAACGCGAAGTCGGCAATCGTCACGACGTGCGTTGCCGCCCGCGCGATCTCGATCGACCCGAGCACGAACAGGATCAACGCCGCCAGCAGCAGGGCGAGCGCGCCTCGCCGGGCAGTGGATGCGGGCATCGCTCGGGTCACCTCGCTCGGGACGGGATGTGGATAACTCGGTCAGATGCTAGCCAACTCGTGGACAACCCCGCTTGTCTTTGCGCGCACTCGTCAGCCACCATCTTCATGTCCCGAAGGGGCAGCTGGCCGATCCGAGATCACCTCAACGATCGCCGCGGTTCCTTCGGGACACTTCGTTGCCCGTCCGTCAGAACGCCCACTGGCCCGAGCCGAAGCGCCAGGCGAAGTACGCCATCGCCGTCGCCGATCCCGCCGCGATGACCCAGCCGGCGAGGCGCCATCGCTCGCCGATCAGCGCCCCCCACACCATGATCCCGAACAGGGCCAGGCTGTAGCGCGGCACGCTGAGCACGAACCCGGTGCTGACGCTGAGGAGCCAGTTGCCGGCCATCCACACCGCCCAGGTCGGGCGCAGCCAGATCGCGGTCGCCACGGTCGCCGCCAGCCCGATCGCGATGAACAGCAGCTCCATCCCGCCGTACATGAACACGGAGTCCGGGTCGGGGTCGTCGAACCAGCGGAACACGCCGGCGATCCCGTCCCACGGCCAGGTCAGCTGCTTGAACCAGTGATCGCGCTGGATCTCGCTGAACGCAAACGGGTCGCCGTACACGACCTGGTTGACGGCAAGGTAGATCCCGAAGCCGATGCCGACGCCGGCGATTGCCAGCCACTCGACCCGGAGCCGCCGATCGGGGTCGCCCCGCCACTGGAGCATCGCCTCGACCACCAGGGCCGGAGCCAGGATCAGCCCGTTCACGCGCGTCAGCGCGGCGAGGGCGGCGAGGAGCCCGGCCAGCCACCATCGGTTCGTCCGAGCCAGCCACAGCGAGCCGAAGGCGAGCGCCAGGAAGAGGCTCTCGGTATAGCCGATGTGCAGGAAGAACGCGGTGGGAAAGACGAGCAGCAGGCCGGCCGACCACAGGCCGATGCGGTGGCCAAGGTCGACCTTCACGAGCCGATACAGGAGCGGGCCCACGAAGAGCGAGGCGACGGTCGTCACGACGAAGGCAGAGGCGATCGGGTCGCCGCCGACCGCGTTCACCGCTGCCACCAGCCACGGGAAGAGCGGGAAGAAGACGATGTACAGGTCGAGGTCGCCGGGGAAGACCTGCCGGTAGCCCGGCGCGCTCAGGTTGCCGGGATCGTCGGCCATGTAGCCGAAGACGGCGATGTCGGTGTAGTGCGGCGCGTCCCATCGATGCCACGGGTCGAAGGGGCCCGGCGCTGCCCCGGCCGCCGCCCACAGCGCCGCGTAGCCGATCGCCAGCACGCCGACCTTGGTGAGCAACGTCCAGGTCAGCAGCCGCGCATCGGTCGAGTCCAGAAATCGCGAGAACATCCGCGCGTACGATACGGGCCGCCGGGTTGGACCGGGCTGGGGTCGCCTGCTAGGATGGCCGCTCGGTCGGGGCGTGGCGCAGCCTGGTAGCGCGCGTCGTTCGGGACGACGAAGTCGGAGGTTCAAATCCTCTCGCCCCGACCATCCCCCTCACCTGCCTCGCTCGCGCGTAGACTCCTACGCATGGCCGAAGAGATGCGCCCCGAGTCACCGTTCGGTCTCCAGGGTGCCAACGAGAACATCTGGCACATTGCCAGGGCGGAGCGCTGGAGCGACGGCGGGCTGATCGGCCATCGAACGTACTGCGGACGCAACTACTCCGCGTCGGTCGAGCAGCGCGATCTCGCGGGCCTCGACCAGGTCTGCTCGGACTGCAGTGCACAGGTGTCCGAGAGCCACTGAGGTCCCCAGACGCAAAGAACGCCCCGGCGGTGAGCCGGGGCGATCGATGTGGGCTGTCCCGGAGGCCGGCGGGTAGGCCGACCGGCCGCGAGGACCGCCAGGAACGGGATCTAGGCGGCGACCGGGGCGCCGCGGAAGAGCGCCAGGGTGCCGACGGTGCTGGTCATCAGGCGAACGTGGTCGGAGAGATTCTCCTTGACCCAGCTCGCGGCGATGAGGACCGACTTCTCGGCTGCCTCGCGGGTCTCCCAGATGCTGATCGCGACGACCTTGTGGTCACCGATGTCGACCAGTCCGTAGTTCACGAAGCCCTGCTCGCGCTCGAAGGTCGGCAGGATGCCCTTCTCGACGATGCCGCTCAGCTCGTCGAAGGTGCCCTTGGTCATTTCGTAGGTCGAGATTCGGGTGTAACGCATAGGTACTCCTCTGCCCCCAGTGCGGCCAAGTCGATACGAAGCGGATACGCGATGGCTCTCCGTCGATCGAGGGGCCAGAGGAATCTTTCGCAGCCTTGCAGCCGTTGGACGCAGTCTAGCACACGTCGGCCTGTGATATATTCGCGCCGAATCTGTTACGTAGATGTACAGGACGTTACATAGTGCCGAGAGTCGAGTTCGAGGCCGATACCGAGGACGAGCTCATCGCGTTGGCATGGCGCTGGGTCATGGGACCCCAGCGTCAGCCCGGTGCCGCCGGGAGCGGGCAGACGGCCGACCAGGAGGACCTCCGCCGACGCCAGCTCGGCGAGGTGCTCAACGCCATCCGCGGGACCGACAGCCGTCGCCTGCTGCGCGAGGTGGCGGAGCTCTCAACGCGTAATGCCGCCCTGGTCCTCGACGCGGACCTCGCGCAGCGCTATGGCAAGCGCACCGGCACGGCCTTCGCCGGCATCGTGGCCGGCCCGAACAAGGTCATGCGACGGGTGGCGAGGCGGGACCTGATCAGCTGGGACGCCGATGCGCGCGGGTATCGCATGGACCCGTCGGATGCCGAGGTCGTGCTGGAGCGCTGGCCCGGATCCTGACGCCACCTGCCATCAGTGGGGAATCCGGTATCCGGCGCCGACCGCCTCCTCCAGGCGCAGCGGCGGAAAGCCGTCCGCCAGGTCCGGCGCCAGGAGCTGGTAGATGTCGTGCTCGTCGGGGATGCCGCGAAGGCGGTGCGTGCCCAGGTGCCGCATCTCGTAGGCAGGCGCATCAGTCAGGGCAGCGTGGACCGCGCGTGACAGCAGGATCTGGCCGCCGTGGCCGCACGCGCATAGTCGTGAGGCGGCATTCACGCTGATCCCCTGGTAGCCGGTGGACGTCCGCGTTGGACGGCCGGAGTGGAGACCGATCCGGACGCGGACGGCACGGCCATCGGACCAGGGATGGGACGCCATCGCGCGCTGGATCTCGACCGCGGCCTCGACGGCGGCGGATGCGGACCGGAAGACCGCGAAGTACTCGTCGGCACGGGCATCGACCTCGAAGCCGCCGCCGGCGCGCACGGCCGCGCGCTCGATCCGACGGACCGCGTTGAGCATCGGTCCGTATCGGTCCTCGAGCTCGGCGAGGTGAACGCTCGAGCCCTCGATGTCGGCGAAGAGGAGGGTGATCTGCCCGGTCGGGAGCTTCGGGCGGATCTGCCCGTCGATGAACCCGACCGGCAGGATGCCGTGGCGCTTGGCCGCCTTCAGCAGCTTCGTGCGGGCCCTGTCGCGCGCGGCGTCGTCCTCGAAGAGCACGCGGTTGAATCGAGCCAGCGCGTTACGGACGTGCGCCTCGTCGTGGATCGGGAGGCGACGTCGGCCGGTCGAGTCGACGTAGGCGAAGGCGCTGTCGGGGAGCTTGGCCCGTTCGCTCTGGCGCAGGTCGGCCATGGCCGCAATGATCGCTCAGACGGCCGGAGCCCGCCTGCGACCCTCCATCCCCAGCGACGAGCTGCGCGCGTCCGACCGCAGTCGCAGCAGCAGCTGGCGTCCGGCCAGGTAGGAACCGATCCCGACCACGAACACGATGCCGTCCACCGGCAGGATGCCGGAAACGTCGAGCGCGCCGAAGATGATGGCCAGGCCGATGCCGAGCCCTGACTCCATGAGCTGCGTCGGGATGCGCTTCGCGCCGACGCGGCGGTCCGACGACCAGATGCCCCAGCGCGAGGTCGTGCAGCGCCCGGCGCAGCAGCCGGTGAAGAAGCAGCCGAGCCTGCCGATCCCGACGCCGACGAAGAACGCCGGCGTCGCCGCATCGAGGAACGGCAGCACCGGAAGTCCGAGGACGAGCATCGCGATGACCGCGGCGATCGGCGCCGCACCGATCGATCCGTCGATCGACCAGCCCTCGGTCAGCGATGTCCGCCACTGCCGCGGGCGCAGCACGACATACCACAGCTTCGCCCCGACGATCCCGCCGAGGACGCCCACCACGGCGACAATCACCGCCGGTCCGGCTTCGATTCCCTCGAACGACAGGAACCACAGCAGCGCAAGGACGCCGACGACAATCCCGACCGCGCAGAGCGCCGTCCAGCTGCCGTGGATGACGGCCGGCATCGGCGTCAGACGCACGAGCGGGCTCCAGCGCGTGTGGACCGGCCCGAAGGGGGCCTCGGTGAGGCGCCACCGCAGCCACGACCACCGGGCGCGCGGAATCGTATGGCCGCCCTTGGCGGCGGGGGCACGCGCGGGACCGAGGCCAGGCGCGCGGATGAGCTCGGCGGTCACCGTCCAGTCGCCGGGGTTGAGACCGAAGACGTGGGTGGTCACCGACACCGGCCCGCTGCCCGGCACGACCCGCTCGACGCGTTCGTCGACGCTGAACGTGTCGCCCGGCTGCGGCTTCCCGGTGATGGCCTCGCGCCGCCCGCGGAATCGGACGGTCGCCGCGAACGGCTGACCCTGCGAGCCGGGATCGAACCGATGGGTCACGGCGAGGCCCTCGTGCCGCGGATCGGCGGCGAGCGCCGTTTGCGTTCGGCCGGCCTGGATGGCGTCGGTCGACGGTCGGGCCGCCTTCGCGGCTCTGCGGCGGGGCGGTCGGAACCCGCGGCGCCGGCTCATCGGGGATCCTCGGTCATGCGGTGCCCATCATCGCAGAGTGGGACTCCGGCCTCCGAACCGCCACTCGTGTGGCGTGAACCGACCCATGTTCAACCAACTGATTGAACATCCGGCGACACGCGGCGACGAGCACGGCGGCTTCTCGGGCCGGGTCCACAGCCTGGCTTCGGAAACGGTGACATGGCCTTCGTGGCTGACGACCTCGCCGGCCCACAGGAGCCGGATGATGTCGGCACACTCGCGCAGGCGAGCGTTGCGGTCGGCTTTCGGCGGCCATCGCTCACCGGTGATGTGCTCGTTCATCAGCTCGCCGGAACCGATCGCGAGCCAGAATCGGTCCTGGATACATCACCGACAGCGTGGCGGCGGCCTGCGCGACGATCGCCGGGTGGTAGCGCTGGCCGGGCGCGTTCACGACGCCGAAGGAGAGCGACGTCGCCTCGAGCGCGGCGCCCAGCCACGACCACGCGAAGCCCGACTGGCCCTGGGCCTCGCTCCAGGGTGCCCAGTGATCGGAGCACATCGCCGCGTCGAATCCGGCGGCCTCGGCCTGCCGGACGTGGCGCAGCAGGTCGTCGGGCCGGTGCTGCTCGTGGTTGGCGTGGAAGCCGATGAGCGGATCTCGCCATCAGACGCCGTCTCGCGAGCCGAACCAGTGATAGCCGTACGGCTCCAGCTCGCAGCTCAGCGTGCCGCGCTCGAGCTGCGGAGCGTCGCTGCCGTCGCGACCGAGGATGTGGCGCCACCGACCGCCGGCGACGTCCTTCGGCAGCCGAACGGTGACCCTCTCGGGAGCGTCCGAGAAGCTGTGGAGCGCCAGCACTGACGTGCCCTGCCAGCGTCGCCGATGTGCGCGAGCACCCGCGTGTTTCGCGTGCCGACCATCTGCCAGTCGCCCCAGCCGATCACCGGCCACTCCTTGCGGGTGCGGATGGTGCGCTCCATCCAGTTCAGGAGCGACCCCGGGTCGCGCTCGCTGCGTCCTCGACGTTCAGCCTGGTGGTAGCCGAACGGGCCATCGCTGACGATGGGACGCGGCAGCTCGGCCTCGTCCGCGTCGGTGAAGCCGCCGCCAGGGCGGTCGGCCCACTGCATCGGTGGACGCACCGCCTCGCGGTCGGTCATCGCGAGGTTCATCACCCATGCCGATCTCCTCGCCATAGAAGAGGACCGGCGTGCCCGGGCAGGCTGAAGAGGAGGCTGTAGGCCAGCTCGATGCGACGGCGATCGCCGTTGACCATCGTCGGGAAGCGCCGGCGGATGCCGCGATCGAAGAGGCGCATCGAGCGCTTCGGCGCGAACGCCGCGTACACCTCCTCGCGCTCCGTGTCGGTCAGCTTGTCCAGGCTGGCCTCGTCGTGGTTCTTGATGAAGTTCGCCCACTGCGCCTGCGGTGGTATCTGGGGCAGAGCGCGCAGCGCATCGGTCACGGCGGTGGCGTCGTGGCGGACGAATGGCAAGGTAGAGCGCCTGGTTGACGACGAAGTTGAAGAGCATGTCCATCTGGTCGCCGCGCGTGCCGAAGAAGGACGCGATCTTGTCGAGCGGCTCGTTGGCCTCGGCCAGCAGCATCGCGTCGCCGCGCCGCCGCATGGCGAAGTCAGTGGAGGTCGAGCAGGTAGTCGTGGGGTTGCTGACGGCGCGTGTGGGCGTGAACTGACCCATGTTCAACCAACTGATTGAACATCCGGCGATACCCGCGGTCGCCCGGCGTCGGCGCTACCGCGCTAGCATCGGCGCCCATGCCCGAGCCCCTCACCCTTCGCGACGTCCCCGGCCTGCGGGTCGGCCACTGGACCGATGAGACCCGGTTGACCGGCTGCACCGTCGTCCTCCCGCCTGATTCCGGAGCCGTGGCCGGGGTCGATGTCCGTGGCTCGGCACCCGGCACCCGCGAGACCGATCTGCTCCGCCCGACCGCGCTCGTCGAGCGCATCAACGCGATCTGCCTCGCCGGCGGATCGGCCTTCGGGCTGGCCGCCGCCGATGGCGTCATGCGCCGCCTGGCGGAACGCGGGGTTGGGTATGCCACGGCGGTCCGGCCGGTGCCGATCGTGCCGGCCGCGATCCTCTTCGACCTCGGCGTCGGCGACCCGCTCGCCTTCCCCGATGCCGGCGCGGGTCACGCCGCCACGCTTGCTGCCGAACGCAACGATGGCCCGCTCGAGGGACGGATCGGTGCCGGCACCGGCGCGACGGTCGCCAAGATGGCCGGGCCCGAGCAGGCGAAGCCGGGCGGCATCGGCAGCGCGGCACGTCGCCTTCCCGACGGCTCGACCATCGGCGCGCTGGTCGTGAACAACGCCCTAGGTGACATCTTCGCCCGCGACGGCACGCCGCGGATTCGCGCTTCGGGCGCGCCCCGGCCGCCGGTCGGCAACACGACGCTGGTCGTGATCGGGACCGATGCGAACCTCGACCGCGCCCAGTGCCGCAAGCTCGCCGAGCTCGGCCACGACGGGCTGGCGATCGGCATCCGCCCGTCGCACACGCTGTTCGACGGTGACGTCGTCTTCACGATGAGCACCGGCGACGGCACGCGGATGGCGCCCGAGGCGTTCGTCGCGCTCGGCATGGCGGCGGTCGATGCGGTGGGCGAGGCGATCGAGCGCAGCGTCGGCGGCTAGCGGTCGAGATCAGCCTCGAAGGCGCGCAGCTCCTCGGCGTTGATCTTGTAGACGTGCTCGTCGGCGGGATAGGCACCGGAGCGCACCTCGGCGGCGAATGCCTCGAGCCCGCGACGGATCTCGCCGGCGACGTCGGCGTAGCGCTTCACGAATCGCGGCGCGACGCCCTCGTTGACCCCGAGCAGGTCGTGCCAGACGAGCACCTGGCCATCGGTTCCCGGGCCTGCACCGATGCCGATCGTGGGAATCGCCAGCGCCTCGCTCACATGCGCGCCGATCCGCGCCGGCACCGATTCCAGGACCAGCGAGAAGCAGCCGGCGGCCTCGAGCTCGTGGGCGTCCGCAAGCAGCTGCCGCGCGGCCTCCGCGGTTCGGCCCTGTGCCTTCATCCCGCCGAGCTTCGTGGCCGACTGCGGCGTGAGGCCAAGGTGGCCCATCACCGGGATCCCGGCGCCGACGAGCGCGCGCACGCGCGAGACCATCGGTCCGGCGCCCTCGAGCTTCACCGCATCGGCTCCGGCCTTGACGAAGCGCACCGCGTTGCGCACCGCCTGGGCGTCCGAAGGCTGGAACGATCCGAACGGCATGTCACCGACGACGAGCGCGCGCGGCCGCGCGCGCGCCACGGCCGCGGTGAGCATGACGGCCTCGTCCATCGTCACCGGGACGGTCGAGTCGTAGCCGAGCACGTTGTTGCCGGCCGAGTCGCCGACGAGGATGAGGTCGACGCCGGCCTCCGACGCGAGCCGTGCCGAGGGATGGTCGTAGGCGGTGACCATCACGATCTTCGTCCCGGCCCGCTTCATGGCGAGGATCTCCGGAAGCGTCAGCGGCTCGCGGGCGCGCAGCTCGGTCATCGGCGAAGCGTCCACCCGGTCGCTCCGGTTGTCAACGCGACGCCGCGATTCGTGCCAGTTCGGTGCCCGTCACCGAGCCTGCGCCATGGTGGCGCTCCCGCCCGGCGGGCGTATCGGACACTGATTGGCCGAATTCCCGCACCACGGGAGGCCTGGCGACCGAGTGCGGCTCCTTCGGCGTCTGACCCTCCCGCGACACGGGATTCCGGCCACTGATTCGCCGTTACTCCCGCCCCACGGTAAGCCCCGGATAGGGGTCAGGAATCGGTGAGCACCACGTTGTCGATCAGCCGCGTCGCCCCGACGCGCACCGCCGCGACGAGCGTCGGCGACCCGAAGTCGGCGACCGCCACGTAGTCGACCGACAGCCCTCGCTCGGCGTCGAGGACCAAGCGCGCCGCCGCCACCGGATCGCCTCCGGCGGCATGCGCCGCCGTCCCCGCCTGGAGCGCTCGCGGCAGCGCGAGCGCAACCGCCCGCTCGGTATCGGTCAGAAAGACGTTGCGAGATGACAGTGCCAGGCCATCCGCATCCCGGACGGTCAACAGCACCTCGATCGCCACCGGCAGGTCCAGGTCGGCCACCATTCGTCGGATGACGGCCACCTGCTGCGCGTCCTTCTGCCCGAACCAGGCAACGTCGGCCGCGACGATCGCGAACAGCTTCGCGCACACGGTCGCCACGCCGCGGAAGTGCCCGGGTCGCGCCGCGCCCTCCAGCGCATCCGCCAGCGAACCCGGCTCGACCCAGGTGTCGAATCCGGCTGGGTAGATCTCGTCGGCGGACGGTGCGAAGAGCAGGTCGACGCCCTCCGCCTCGGCCATGGCCGCATCGGCCGCTTCGTCGCGCGGGTAGCGCGCGAGGTCATCGGCCGTGTTGAACTGCGACGGGTTGACGAAGAGGCTCACCACGACGACGTCGGAGGCCTGGCGCGCCGCGCGCATGAGGGCGACGTGCCCGGCATGGAAGGCGCCCATCGTCGGCACCAGACCGATGCGCTCGCCGCGTCCCCGCGGCTCGCGAAGCGCCTCGCGCACCTCGGCGACGGTGCGCACGATCCTCACGGCCGCGTCGCCTCGGCCAGCGCCCGGTACAGCGGCACGAGGTCCGGATCGCGGTCCTCGAGCGCGGCCAGGTGGGCGTCGACGGTCGTCCAGTCGCCACGGGCGATCGGCCCGGTCAGGTCGAACCCGTTCTCGATCGTGCGGGTCATGAGCGGCACGATCGCCTCCGGCGGCGCCCCGACCTGCTCGAGCAGCCGCGTCGCCACCCGCCACAGCGTGACGAGGTAGTTGCCGCCGATGACCGCCGCGGCGTGATACAGCGTGCGGTCCGCATCGGGCACCTCGAACGGCCGGAGGCCGAGCGTCTCGGCCAGCCAGCGAGCCTGCGCGAGGGCGTCATCGGTCTCGGCGCTGATCGCGCCCCACGCTCCGTCGAGCTGCTCCGGCCCGCGCTCGCGGGTCAGCGTCTGCAACGGATGCATGCTGAAGCGCTGCTCGTGCGGGTCCAGTGCCGACAGGTGGGTCGCCCCGCTGACATGGGCCACCCAGGGACCGATGCCGACGCCCGCCGCAACCTCGCCGATCACGTGATCGGGTACGCACAGCAGCACGAGCTCGGCGTTCGGGTCCGCTTCGCGCCCGTCCGAGACCGACAACCCCCGTTCGAGCAGCCGGCCGCGGATGGCGCCGCCGGCGCGCCCGGTGCCGATGACGTGCACGCGCTCGACCATGCGCCGCAGTCTACGGCTCGCGACGCTCCCATTCGGCTTGCCGGGGGCGCCCCATTGCCTCCCACGCCTCGGCCTCGGGGCCGAGCCGTAGCGCGTGGACGACCTGGCGTGCGGCGAGGCCGACGATCGAGGTGAAGGTCGGGTAGGCGAACTCGACCTCGGCGAGGCGCTCGACGCGCATCTCGGCGGCCATCGCGGCGGCCGCGATCTGGATCACCTCGACGGCCTGCTCGCCGACCACGTGGGCCCCGACGATGCGGCCACTGGACCGATCGACCACGAGCTTGCAGAAGCCCTCGGTGCGCCGATCGATGACCGCCCGATCGAGGTCGGCGTAGGCGACGCGGCCGATCACCGCGTCGTCGGGCGCGTCGGCCTCGGTGACGCCGACGCTGCCGTACTCCGGATCGGTGAAGCCGCCGTGGGCGACGATCTCGTGGTGCAGCGCGCGGTCGGACGAGCCGAGGGCGTTCTCCGCGGCGATGCGGCCCTCGTACGTGGCGCTCTGGACGAGCATCATCCGCCCGGTCACGTCTCCCGCCGCCCAGATGTGTGGCACCGACGTGCGCAGCGTGTCGTCGACGGTCACGTAGCCGCGCGCGGACTCGACGCCGGCCGCCTCCAACCCGAGGCTCTCGAGGTTGCCCGGCCAGCCGACCGCCATCACGACCGCGTCGGCCTCGATCTCGCGGGGCTCGTCGCCGACCCGGTGGCGGACCGCGAGGCCGCGATCGGTCCTGCGGATCTCGTCCACCCCGCCGATCCCGGTCGCCATCGCGATCCCGTTGGCCGCGAATGCCTCGCCGAGCGTGGCCGAGATGTCGGCGTCCTCGCCCGGCACGATGCGCGGCGCCATCTCGAGCACCGTGACGTGAGAGCCGAACGCGGCGAAGATCGACGCGAGCTGCAGCCCCGTCGCGGCACCGCCCACGATGCAGAGCCTGGCCGGCACCTCGGTGAGCGCCCAGATGTCGCTGTGCGTCAGCGCCAGCTCGCTGCCCGGGAAGCCGAGCCGTCGCGCATGTCCGCCGCAGGCGATGATCACGCGCTCGGCGCGGATGGACGTCCCATCGAGCGTCGAGGCGGTGCGGATCGACGAAGCGGGCCGGTCCCTGGCCGCGGGCGGTGTGCACGCCGGCTCCCTCGAGGTGACCGACGAGCTGCTTCTTCTCGTGCAGCTCGTAGACGGTGCGCTGCGTGGCCATCATCAGCGCCGCGAGGTCGAGCGTCGGTGGCGGCGCGCTCAGCCCGTAGTCGGCAAGCTGCTCGGCGTCGCGCACGAGGCGCGCGGCCTTGGCCAGCACGCGGGTCGGCGCGCAGCCGTCATCGGTGCAGGTGCCGCCGGGTCGGTCCCGCTCGACGAGCGCGACGCGCGCGCCAAGCTCGGCGCCGCGCAGCGCCGCGGTCACCCCGGCCGGTCCGCCACCGATGACGACGAGGTCGAAGGTCGTCGACTCAGGTCCGGCCATGCGAGCATGGTACGCATGCCGGCCGGACCGCTCATCCTCGTCGGTGGTGCCGAGTTCCTGCCCGGCAACGAGCCACACGACCGCCTCTTCGCCGATGCGGCCGCGGCCGGGCCCGCGTACGTCATCGCGACGGCGGCGGTGCGCCAGGATCCGGATCGCGCTGTGGCCACCGCCCGGCGATGGTTCGCGGTCTCGGGCTCGAGGTCAGCGAGCTTCGTCTGCGCGGTCGCCGCGATGCGGCCGATCCGTCAACCGTCGAAGCGGCTCGGGCCGGGCGCGGCTTCTACCTGTGCGGCGGCGATCCGGGATTGGTCGTCAAGCTCCTCGCCGGGACACCGGCCTGGGACGCGATCGTCGGCGCGTGGCGGAACGGAGGCGCCGCGCTGGCCGGGTCGTCGGCCGGCGCGATGGCCCTCGGGGAGTGGACCCTCATCCGCTCGGGCATGTCGCACGCTCGCCGGAGGTTCGCGCCGGCGCTCGGGATCGTGCCCGGAGTGGCGGTGGTCCCGCACTTCGAGGAGTTCGGCGAGGGCTGGCTGCCCTCGATCGACGCGGCGGAACGCGAGGCGGTGCTGCTCGGGCTCGACACCCGAACCGCGGCGGTGTGGCGGCCACGCCTCGGGTGGTCGGCAGAGGGTGCCGGCCGCGTGATCGTCATCGGCGACGCGCGGCCGGGTCGAGCGCCGGGCCGGCGACTCGCTCGCCAACCTGCCCGACGTCAGTCGAAGGTGATCTCGACGAGCGGCGCCGACTCCACCATCAGCCCGAGCTCGTAGCCCCAGCTCGCAGCGATCGGCACCAAGACGCGCTCGCGCTCCTCGCGCTCGAGGATCACGCGGCCGGATGCGGGCAGGTCGGCTCGGGCGATCGGTCCCTTCAGGTGGAAGGTCATCGCCGGGTCCGCGCGCAGGTTGGCGATCCAGCCGCGCGGCCAGCCGGGCCGGCCGCTGATGTAGATGCGTCCCTCGACGTTGTGGAATACGAGCTCGATTCGCCGTGGCCGCCCGCTCTTGCGCCCCGTGGTCGTGATGTCGATCCGGTGGCCGCGCTCCAGCGCGCGGCGCACCGCATCATCGACGGCGGTCGTCACGGACTGACCGTCACCGTCCGCTCCTCGCTGCCGCGGACGAGCGTCAGCTCGAGCGGCCCCTCGCCGGCGAGCGCCTCGAACAGGTCGTCGGCACCGCCGATCTCCTTGCCGCCGATCGCCACCAGCAGGTCGCCCTCGGCGATGCCGGCCTTGGCGGCGGGGGAGTCGTCCTCGACCTCGCGGACCAGCAGTCCCTCGCGCTCCGGCAGGCCGACCGCTCGTCGCAGCTGCTTCGCGACGTGCGACGGTGCCAGGCCGACGCCCAGCCGGCGCCGCTGCGGTGACTCGCCGCGGCCGAGGGCGTTGACCCGCTCGCGCAGGGTCGCATCGGTGGCGATGGCGAGGTAGAAGCCGTTGCCGAGCCGGTTCGTGTTGATCCCGAGCAGGTTGCCCGCGAGGTCGACCACCGGACCGCCGGAGGAACCCGGCATCAGCGGCGCGGTGTGCTCGACCGCCCCGGCCACGCGACGTCCGCGGGGTCCTCGGAATGATCGGCCCGTGCCGCTCACGAAGCCGAAGGTGACGCGCGGGCCGTGCCCGTTCGGGTTGCCGAGCGCCACGACCGGCGTGCCGACGCCGGGCGCGTCGGTGCCGAGCGCCAGCGCGCCGGCGCCGCCCGTGTCCGCCTCCAGGACGGCCAGGTCGCCGTCACCGTCGACGCCGGCGACGGTCGCATCGGCGGTTCGTCCATCGGCGAAGGTGACCGTCACCTCATCGCCATGCAGGTTGTGCGCATTGGTCAGGATCCGGTTCTCGGCGATCACCACGCCCGAGCCGCCGCGCCATCGGTTGCCGATTCCGACCACCGACGGCCCGACGCGCTCCGCGATCTCGCCGATCTCCCGGCCCACGTCAGCCAGGGTTGTTGCCATGAGTTGCTTGTTCTCCGCTGGTAAGGTGTGACTTGCAATGCGCAAGTTACTCCTTCGGCAGCCGCTGTCAAGACCGATGCCCTACGATCGCCCCGTGGCAGCCACCTCGCCGCTCGCGGCAGCCCTCGAACGCGTCGGTGACCGATGGAGCCTGCTGCTCATCGAGGCACTGCTGGAGGGCCCGCGGCGGTTCGGCGAGCTCTCGGAGGCCGTGTCGGGAATCGCGCCGAACATCCTGGCCGACCGGCTGCGCCGCCTGGAGGGTGAGCGCATCGTGCGCGCCACGCCCTACTCGGATCGCCCGCCCCGCTTCACCTATGCCCTGACCGATGAGGGTCACGAGCTGGCCGGCGTCCTGCGCCTGCTGGCCGACTGGGGCTCGCGCGGCTCCGCGCACGCCGAGCCGATGCGCCACGCCCTGTGCGGGACGCCGGTCGAGGCGCGCCTCTGGTGCCCGACCTGCGCCCGCTCCCTGGACGAGCCCGAAACCGACGAGCTGCGGCGCCTGTAGCGCGACCAGGGGGGCAGATGACGAAACGCGCTCGTGCTGCCGCGCAAGGTGCGCCGTGGGCGGTTCTTCGGCCCGGTTGGCTGTTTAAGCGCCAATCTTGACACGTGACCAATCGGTCACATATAGTCGAGCGCACCTATGGAGGAGCTGGAGCCGGCATTCAGGGCGCTGGCGGATCCGCATCGGCGCGTCCTGCTCGACCGCCTGCGCGAGCATGACGGACTGGCGTTGGGCGAGCTGGTCGCCGCACTGCCGCAGATGACGCGATTCGGCGTGATGAAGCACCTCAACGTCCTCGAGGACGCGCACCTCGTCACGACCCGCCGCGACGGACGCCGAAAGCTCCATTTCCTCAACCCGGTTCCGATCCGCCTGATCGCCGACCGATGGATCAGCCGCTACGCGGCCCCGCTGGTCGACGCGATGGCGGACGTCAAGCACACGGTGGAGAAGCGAGCCATGGCCGAGTCACCCAAGCACGTCTACGAGGTCTACATCCGCGCCACGCCCGAGGAGGTGTGGCGCGCGCTCACCGATTCGGAGCTGACGAAGCAGTACTACTACGACAACACCGTCGAGTCGGACTGGACGCCCGGCTCGCCGCTGGTCTACCGCAACCCCGACGGCACCGAGGCAATCCAGTGCGAGATCGTCGAGGCCGATGCGCCCCGGCGCCTCGTCCACACCTTCTTCTTCCCCGGCACCGATGAATCGCCGTCGCGCTGCACCTGGACGATCGAGCCCCGCGGCTCGGCCACGCTCCTGACCCTGACCCATGACGAGTTCGACGGCGAGACGTCGACCTTCAAGTCGGTCGAGCACGGGTGGGTGCCGATCCTCTCCGGCCTGAAGACGTTGCTCGAGACAGGGCAGCCGCTGGAAATCAGCTACCCGGCGCACGAGGGCGTTCGCTGATCAAGCCGGCCGGTCGCCTTCGAGGCGCCACGCTCGGACCGGCTCGCGTTTGCCCTTGACCCGGAGGGGCGGCAGCGCCTCGCCCTGCGCCAGCGAGCCGAGCCCGGCCCAGGTGGCCTCGCCGACGACGATCTCGCCAGGCCCGGCCGCGGCCTGGAGGCGCGATCCGAGGTTCGTCGTGTCACCGATGGCCGAGAAGCTGCGTCGACCGGCCGCGCCGACGGTACCGACGAACGCCGGTCCCGTGTTGATCCCGATGTGGAACCGCGGCGTCGGCCCCGGGCGCCCGGCGCCGACCGCGTCGACCGCCGCGCGGATGCCGATCGCGGCGCGGGCCGCCCGGCGCGCGTGGTCGGGTTGGTCGCCGACGGCGTTGAAGATCGCGAGCAGTCCGTCGCCTGTGAAGCTCTCGATCAGGCCATCCTCGCCGTTGATGATCGGGACCGATGCAGTCCATACCGAATTCAACAGCTCGACGACCTCGGTCGGAGCGTGGCGCTCGCTGAACGACGTATACCCGGCCAGGTCGGCAAAGAGGACGGTGATCTCGCGCTCCTCGCCGCTTCCGACGCGGGCCTGGCCCGGATCGGTCCGCGCCTGCGCGACGAACTGCTGCGGCAGGTAGGCGCGGAGGAGCTCGTCCGCACGGTGGAGCTCGTCGCCGGCCCGTTCGAGCAGCGCCAGCTCCTCGGTCGTCGCGCCATCCATGCGCAGCCGCTGCAGAACCGCGCCGCTGGATCGACCCTCGGCACTCGCGGTGGCCAGATCCGAGAGCGCGTCCGCGTGCCAGCGGTCCAACCGGTCGAGGGTGCTCGACAGGTAGAGGCCTCCGAAGACGCCCGTGAGCGAGCCTTCGCGTCGGTACTCGACGCGAGCACCGAGCGCGACGGCGCCGAATCCCAGCGCCATGAGCAGGTGCCACTCCCACCAGGACAGGTGCCAGTCGCGGCTGAACGCGACGGTGATCATCGCTTCGGCCAGGAGGATGACGGCCACGACGATCGCGAGCAGCAGCGGCCGCCCGCGGTACCAGTAGAGCCGCAGGAAGTGCCACGCGGCGAAGGCGTACAGCGCGACCGCCACGATCGACGCGATGCGCAGCGGCTCGACGACCTCCAGTGGAGCCATCTCCCCGCGGAGCGGCGGCAGCCGCAGCAGCGACGCGACGGCCCAGGCAAGCAGGAGCAGGACCAGCCCGATCCGCAGGCCGCGCGCCTGACGCAGGACGAGCGCGCCCCGAGGCCCGGCCAGAGGCAGCGCGGCAGCCGCCGCCAGGCCGGCGGCAAGGGAGAGCCCGACCGGCGTCGCCACCACGAAGCCGATGTTCGGTGCAGAGAGGAGGACGCCGGGCGTGGCGAGGGCGTGGAGGCCGAGGAACCCCGCACTCACGCCGAAGGCGAGCGAGATGAGGACGAGGCGCGCGTCGCCGCGCCGCACGGCCGCCTCGTTCGTGAGATACGCGAGTACGACGTTGAGGACGGCGACGATCAGCACCAACCAGAAGTGGCTCGGCTGGTGCCGCCATTCGAGGTCCAGTTCCGGGCGCGCGATCAGCAGCGCCAGGCCGGCCATCGGGAGCAGCAGCAGGAGGAGCCACCAGGCCGAGGGCGGGCGCAGCGACGTCTCCGTTCGCGTCATCGACATCACGTGCATTGTCTCGCCGCCCGACAAGGGCGGACCGCGGGCTACGCGGAGGCTCGGTGACGATCGGCCCACGCGTCGTCGCCCGAAGTCCCCGCCGAAACCCTTGAACGCTGCGAACGACTCGGCCTAGGATGTGGCGTTCCACGACGCTCGGGACGCCGAGGTTCCGGGCTCGGAGTCGTGCGACGTGTAGGAGGGAACCCGTGCGCCGCGCTCCAGGTCTCGCGCTGGTCCTGGTCTTGGTCATGTCACTGTTCGGAGGCGCGGCCGCCACGCTCGCCGCCGACCCCGAGCTCTCCGGCCAACGACCGGTTCCCGAGGCCCTCGAGGGTCGTCGGATCGCCGGTCCCGGGACGTCGACCGACGTGCCCAGGCCTTCGACGTTGGACGCGTCGTTGCTGTCCGCACGTGGCATCCGACAGGTGGTCGTCCGCCTCGACGAGGAGTCGGTCAGCGAGGTCGCCGCCGCCGGCGCCGGGGCCCGCGGCCAGCGGCAGGCACGGGCCGCGGTCAGGGCGCAGCAGAGCCGGTTCGTCGGCGCGGCCGACGCCGCGGTCATCGCGACGACCGAGATCGCCGTGAACACGGTCGTGCTCGAGGTCGATGCCGCCGAGCTGGCCACCCTCGCGAATGATCCATCGGTCGTCTCCATCTCCCCGGTCATCGATTACACGAACGCCCTCACCGAGACGGTGCCGTACATCGGCGCGACGGCCGTCCACGAGGGGCCTCCGGGCTTCGACGGCGCGGGCGTGACGGTCGCAATCCTCGACAGCGGCATCGACTACACCCACGCTGCATTCGGGGGCCCGGGCACGGCCGCCGCCTACAACGACGCGTACGGTTCGAATACGGCGGACCCGGACAACAAGGACGAGCCGAACTGGAACGCGATCGACGACGACACGAACATCGTCGGCGGGTTCGACTTCGTCGGCGAGGACTGGCCGTTCGGACCTTTGGATCCGGACCCCGATCCGATCGACTGCGGTGGCAAGGACGTTCACCCTGACGTCCCGGGCCTCGTCGTCTGCGACGGCGGGCATGGCACCCACGTCGCCGACATCGCTGGCGGCGTGGCGGGTGTCGCGCCGGGCGTCGAGATGCATGCCGTCAAGGTGTGCTCGGCGCTCGCCAGCTCATGCAGCGGCGTCGCGCTGCTGCTCGGCATGGACTACGCGCTCGACCCGAACGACGACGGGCTCACCGATGACCGCGTCGACGTCATCAACCTGTCCCTCGGCTCCGACTACGGCCAGGCCTTCGACGACGATCTCTCCCAGGCCGTCGAGAACGCCACCGACCTTGGCGTGCTGACTGTCGCCGCGGCCGGCAACGGCTCGGACCATCCCTACGTCTCCGGCTCTCCGGCCGCGACGCCGAGCGCGCTGTCGGTCGCGCAGACCGCGGTTCCGTCGGCGGAGCTGGCGCTCCTCGAGGTCGTCTCGCCGGCGGAGCTGGCCGGCCTGTACGAGGCAACCCACCAGGACTGGTCGGCCGAGCTGACCGCGTTGGTCACCGGGGACCTCTTCTTCGACGACAGCACCGAGGGGAGGCGCCTCGGCTGTCGCCTTGACGACGACGACCCGGAAACGCCGAACCCCGAGGGCGAGAACCCCTTCGAGCCGGGTGAGCTCACCGGGCTCATCGTCCTCGTCGAGCGAGGCGGCTGCAACTTCAGCGAGAAGATTGCGAACGTCGCGCTGGCGGGCGGCGAGATCGGCATCATCGGCCTCGTCACCGAGGACGAGCCGTTCTCCGGCGCCCCCGGCGACTGCCAGGAGGATGCCTGCGACGACATCCCCGGCTACATGATTCGCCAGTCGCTCACCGAGGCACTGCAGGCCGCTCGCGCGGAAGGCACGGTTGCCGTCGAGCTCGACCCGGCTGCCGGGCTCAACCTTCAGCAGACGATGGTGAGCTCGTCCTCGCGCGGGCCGACGATGCTGACGAACATCATCAAGCCCGAGATCGGTGCACCGGGCGCATCCATCTCGGCCGAGGTCGGGACTGCGACGGAGTCCACGCCGTTCAGCGGGACCTCCGGCGCGACGCCAATGGTCTCCGGATCCGCGGCGCTCCTGCTCGATGCGTTCGAGGATCGATCACCGGCCGAGATCAAGGCGCTGCTCATGAACTATGCGGAGACCGAGATCTGGAACGCTGCGCCCCAGCCACCGATCGACGCGCCGCTGGCGGCGATCCAGCGCATCGGTGCGGGCGAGGTCCGCGTCGATCGCTCCGTGCTCGGCGGCGACCTGGCGGCCTGGGATACCGATGCCGCTGCCGGCGCGCTGTCGTTCGGGTTCGTCGACGCGTCGCAGGACACGGTGGTCACCCGTGAGGTCACCGTCGCCAACTACGGCGGCACGCCGCAGACGTTGAACATCACCGAGTCGTTCCGCGTCGGGAACGACGCAGGCGGCGCGGTGTCCATCAACGCGCCGGCGTCGGTCGTGGTGCCGGCGGCAACGGCGACGCCGGGCACGGCCACGTTCGACGTCGCGGTCACGATCAATGCCGGGGCCCTGCGGGACTGGACGGCCGACTCTGGTGGGAACGGAAACAATCCGGAGCCGTTCAACCTGCTCGAGTACGACGGCTACATCCACCTCGACAACGGCTCCGTCGATGCGCTCCACGTCGCCTGGCACGTGCTGCCGCGGCAGTCCGGCGAGACGACGGTTGCCGACGACACCGTCGTGATCACCGGCGAGACACTCGGGTGGCCGTCCGGCACGACGTCGCTGGCCAATGACGGCGAGAACGTCACGGCGGTGGAGGGGTACTCGCTGATCGGCGAGAGCCCGCAGCTCCCGACCGGCGAGCAAGGCGCAGGGCTGCCGACGATCGATCTACGCTACGCGGGCGTGCAGACCATTCCACTCGAGGCCGGCCCGACCTGCTTCGATGAGGAGTCCTTCCTGTTGCTGCTCGCGGTGAACACCTGGGAGCGTCAGACCCACGCGAACGCCCCCGCATCATTCGAGTGGCAGATCGACACCAACGAGGACGGTGAGGCGGACTACGCCGTCTTCAACTTCGAGGCCGCCGGCGACCTCTCCGACGGGCGCAACGTCGTCTTCGTCGACGAGATCGAGGGCGACAACGACTCCGCCCGCTTCTTCACCGACCATGCGACCAACAGCGCGAACACGACGCTGACGATCTGCGCGCAGCAGATCGGCCTGACCGCGCGACGACGTCTTCACGCCGCTGACCGCCGACCTGCTGGCCATCGATCTCTACTTCACCGGGGGCGTCACCGACGAGATCCTGGGCATGGAGTTCTCGCCGCTCGGCGAGCGCTTCTTCCCCGTCATCGACGGCGGCTTCGGTGCCGGCGTGGTCCCCGCCGAGTCCTCGGTGGAGCTGACGGCCCTCGACTTCGGTGTCGACGGCACCAACCCCGGCGAGACCGGCATGCTGCTCTTCACCGACGGCACCCTGTTCAACGGCGAGGAGCTCCACAAGTCCGGGTCGCCGCAGGCCAACGAGGCCATCGCCGTCCGGGTGACCGACGATCTGCCGTTCGACGACATCGCGGGCACGAAGTTCGTCGATGACATCGTGTGGGCCTTCGAAAACGGCATCACCACCGGTTGCGGTGGCGGGAAGTACTGTCCGAATGAGGCGGTGACGCGGGCCCAGATGGCCACGTTCCTGAATCGGGCCCTGGGTCTGCCCGGAACATCCGAGGACTTCTTCACCGATGACGAGACCAGCTCCCACGAGCGGGCCATCAACCGCCTCGCGGCCGCCGGCATCACCACCGGTTGCGGTGGCGGGAAGTACTGTCCGAATGAGGCGGTGACGCGGGCCCAGATGGCCACGTTCCTGAATCGGGCCCTGGGTCTGCCCGGAACGTCCGAGGACTTCTTCACCGATGACGAGACCAGCTCTCACGAGCGGGCCATCAACCGCCTCGCGGCGTCGGGCATCACGACCGGATGCACGGCAACGAGGTTCTGCCCGAACAAGATCGTGACCCGCGGACAGATGGCCGCGTTCCTGCATCGGGCCGAGCCGCTCTTCCCCTGACGCCGGGTCGCTCGACACCCACTCTGACCACGGGCCCGCCGTCACGCAGGCCCGGTGCAAGTCGCCCGGAAATCGGGTCTACGCGGGCTCCCAGTTGAAGTCGCCGGTGAACAGGCCGTCGACGAACCCGATCTGGTAGGCGAGGTAGAGGCCGAACGCCAGTGACAGGAGCCCGGAGCCGATCATCAGCCAACGGTTGATCTGGGCCGATCGAGCGCTGGCTACCCAGAACGGGATCCCGATGACTGTCGTGAGGACGGCCATCCCGATGGCCACACCGGCGCAGAAGATCACCAGGTACAGCAACGCCGCCCCGGTGTCCTCGATCGTGGCGAGAACGAGAAGCGCGACGGCCGCCGATCCTGCGAGGCCGTGAACCAGACCCACCGCGACCGGGCGAATGAGCTGGTACCACCCGAAGGTCTCGACGATGCTCAGGGCGGCATCGGTCCCGTGCCCGTGGAGGTGGGCATGTCGGTGTCCATGCTCCTCTTCAGCCTCGTGGGCGTGGAGGTGTGCGTGGGGATGGCCGTGCATCGGTGCCGGCGGCGTGAGGCGCTCAGTGAGCTGGCGCAGCCCGCCGGTGAGGTTGAGGATGCCGAGGGCGATCAGCATCAGCGCAACGGCGAACTCCATCGCCAGACCCACCGATGGCGGGATCACGACGTTGAAGACGATGATCGCGACGCCGACCAGGACCACCGTGATCGTGTGACCCAGCCCCCAAAGCACACCAATCAGCGTCATGTGCGCGAATCGCCGGCTGCGGTTCAGGATCGTCGTCACCGCGATGACATGGTCGGCATCGGTCGCGTGTCGCATGCCGAGCAGGAAGCCGAATCCTGCCAGGGCCAGGAACTGGGTCACGATCGGTCTCCGCTTGCAGTTATTGCAACACGTCGCAATTACGCGTTCACCATACACTACGCGTGATGAACGAGAGCACATCATGGGAGTCGGTCGGCGACCTGCTGCGGCGCCGCGGCCTGCGGTGGACCTCCCAGCGCGCGACGGTCGTCGAGGTGCTCGCCGCATCGAACGGCCACATCACCGGCGTCGAGCTCATCGAGCGCTGCCGGCTGCGCGACCCCGGCACGACGCCGTCGACGGTGTACCGCACCCTCGACCTGCTCGAGGAGATCGGGCTGGTTCGCCACGGCCACGGCGCCGACGGACGCGAGGAGTTCCACGTCCTGCCGGCCGGCGCGCACGGCCACCTGCACTGCGCGACGTGCGGCTCCACCTGGGAGATCGACGAGCGACGCGGCGAGGCGGTCGCGGCGGCGCTCCGTGCTGAAGACGGCTTCGAGCTCGACGTCGGCCACGTGACGCTCGTCGGCCGATGCCGGCAGTGCGCAGCCGCAGCGTCCGACTGACCGCTGCTAGCCTTCGGCGCGTGCGACTGAACGCTCCGGCCTCCGGCTTCCTTGGCGCCGCGGTCGAGACCGATCCCGACCGCATCGCCGCCGACGTCGCGATCCTCGGCGTTCCCTTCGGGTGGCCCTACCCGCGGGCGGGCAGCGCGGCCGGCTGCGCCGAGGCCCCGGCGGCGATCAGGCACAGCGCCGGACGTGTGGCGGGCTTCCGCGGAAACTGGGACTTCGACCTCGATGGCCCCATGCTCCCGCCGGATGCGCCCCCGCGGATCGTCGATGCCGGCGACGTCCCGGGCGATCCCGGCGACGGAGCGGGCAACGCGGCCGCGACGACGGCCGCGGTCAGCGCGATCCTGGAACGGGGTGCGGTGCCGGTGTGCATCGGCGGCGACGACTCGGTGCCGATCCCGATCCTGCGTGCCTTCGCGAGCCGCGGCCCGCTCACCGTCCTCCAGGTCGACGCGCACCTCGACTTCCGCGACGAGGTGCAGGGCGTCCGCGAGGGCTACTCCTCGCCGATGCGCCGCGCGTCCGAGATGGAGCACGTGTCGCGGATCGCGCAGGTCGGGCTGCGCGGCGTGGGATCGGCCCGCGCCTCCGACGTCGAGGACGCCCGCGCGGCCGGCAACCTGCTCGTCACGGCCGCCGAGCTCCGCGAGCGCGGCGTCTCGTGGGTGCTCGGGGAGTTGCAGGCCGACGCATCGGTCTTCGTGTCGTTCGACTGCGACGGGCTGGATCCTTCGACGTTCCCGGCCGTGTCCGCGCTCGCGCCCGGCGGGCTGAGCTACGCCGAGGCGTCCGCGCTGTTGGGCGGGATCGGTCCACGGCTCGTCGGCGCCGTCTTCACCGAGTATGTGCCCGCGCTCGACGAATCGGGCGCATCGGGGCTGGTGGCGGCGCGGTTGCTCGTCCGTCTGATCGCCGGCCTGGGTTGACGGCTCAGCGCGAGGGACGTCCGCCGTTCTCGCAGAGCCGGAAGCCGCCCTGTGTGCCGACCCGGTAGTCGAGCTCGTCGCCCCCGGCCACGAGGATGACGTGGTAGCCATCCACGAGCGCCATCGTGTAGCTCATGTTCGGCTCCGGACAACCGAGCGAGCCATCGTTCCAGGTGACCGCGATCGCCTGGGTGACCTCGATCGCCTCGGGCGCCTCCCCGGTGCGCTCTGCGGCATCGGCAATGAGCTCGGCCATGATCTCGGCCGGCACTTCGCCGGTCACCGGTTCATCCGAGGGCGGCACGGTGGAGAGCTCCGGGGCGCTCGGAGCGGGGCGCGAGGCCTCGGCCGACGCCGTCGGTGACGCGCGGAGGTCGATGGCACAGCCGGCAAGTCCAAGGGCCAGCGCGCCGAGCAGGAGGGATGCAACGGTTCGTCTCATCGGTCAGGTAGGACGCCCGAGCCTGCACGACTGGTTCCAACCATCGCGTCGGCGGCTCACATGCCTTCGGGGTCCGGCTCGTCGCGCGGTGCGCCGAGCGGCGGCTGATCGGCTCCGGGGGCCTGCTGCTCCGGATCGGCCGGGGTGTCGATCGGCGTCGGCGCCGGCATCGGCGTCGGATCGGTATCGGGCAGGGGCGGCGGGCTCTCGTCGTTCGGTGGATGCTGGATGGTCATGCGCCAGCCGATGCATCTGCCGTGCCCGGCTCAGAACCAGTCGTTGCGCCAGAACCAGGTGACGGCCACGAGCACGGCGGAGGCCATGAGGCCGAGCGCGAATGCGTAGCCGAGCGGCCACGAGAGCTCGGGCATGTACTCGAAGTTCATGCCGTAGATGCCGGCGATGAGGGTCGGCACCATGAGGATCACCGTGAACGCGGTGAGCCGCTTCATGATCGCGCTCAGGGTGTTGCTCGCGACGGTCATGCGAGCGTCGACGACGGTGGCGAGCAGGTCGCGGTAGAGGTCGAGCTGGTCGAGCACCCGGACGAGGTGATCGTACAGGTCCTGGTAATACGGCACCGCGCTGTCGCCGACGATGTCGATGTCGCGACGCAGCAGCGCGTTGGCCATGTCGCGCGTCGGAGCCAGGACGCGTCGCAGCTCGAGCAATCGTCGCTTCAGCTCGAGGAGCTCGCCCAGCCCTCGTCGGTCGGCATCCCCGGCGAGGACCCGGTCCTCGAGCGCGTCGATCCGGTCGGAGAGCCGGTCGAGCTCGGGGAAGTAGCTGTCGATGGCGGCGTCCAGGACGAAGTAGACGAGCATGTCGACGGCGCCGATGGCGGGGCTGCCGCCCGCGAATCGGCGGAGCGCCGCGTCGACCATCGGCATCGGTCCGAACTGGACGGTCAGCACCCATTCCTTGGCGAAGAACAGGTGCATCTCCGTCAGCGCGGCCGGCTCCTCGGGAACGGCCTCGTAGGCGACCAGCATGTGCTGCCCCTCGTAGCTGTCGAGCTTCGGGCGCTGGTTCCGCTTGCGCAGGTCCTCCACGGCGAGCGGGTGGAGCCCGAACTCGCGCTGGAGGTCGGAGATGAGCGCGGCGCTCGGGTTGGACGCGCAGACCCAAACCAGCGTCCCGGGCTTTGCGATCAGCGCATCGATCTCGTCGATCCGCTCAACCGTGACCTGCTCCACCGGCCCACCCGGGTGCCGGGCCAGGATGACGAGCGAGTCGTCGGCGGCACTCATCGCGAGCGGAGTGTAGTCCGCCTTCAGCAGGCCGCAGGGTGCGAAACGGTGAAATGGGCTATACTGCGGTAACACGTTATCGCCGAATGATGGAGACCACCATGGGATGGCTACCGGCCCCCGTCGAGCAGCTGCTCGAGGTGGCGCTCGTGGGCGAGCTGACCGTCGTGGGACGCAACGGACGGCCGATCACCCACCCGCTCATTCCCCTCTACCACGACGGGCGCATCTACCTGCACTCGTCGACCCTGTTCAGCAAGAAGCTCGAGCACATCAAGCGCGACCCGCGCGTGTCGCTCGCCATCACCGACCCGGTCGCCACCAAGGGCAACCCGGACCGCGCCACCATCCAGGGCACCGCGCGGCTCATCGAGGACGACCCGCATTCCGACTGGGAGCGCCTCATCCTCGACCTGTGGCGACGCAAGGAGCCGCTCATCGACGACTTCCTCAAGGTTCGCGTGGCGCTGCCTCTCTTCTTCGAGCGATCGGTTATCGAGATCACCCCGACCCGATGCCTGTACTGGGCGGGTGGACGGACCGATGCGCCACCGGCCGAGACGCGAGCGCCGGCGCAGGAGGCCGCCTGATGGCCGTCGCCGCACCACATCCGACGCCGCGATCGGGCACCGGATCGGCCCACGCGCCGACGGCCGAGGACCTGGGCCGCCTGGCCGCGTATCCGCACGTCGTCGTCAGCTGGGTCGACGACGACGGCTTCCCGACGAGCGTCGCCACGAGCCTGGAGACCGATCCTGACGCCGGGGGTGCGCGCGTCGTGCCCCCGGTGGGCATGCCGATTCCCGACGACCGCGAGGTGAGCGTCCTCGGCAGCCACATCCACCCGACCACCGGCGGGTACGACGAGCGCCGCTATCTCCAGCTGTGGGGGCGCGTGTCCGACGGCGTGCGCTTCGCGCCGACCAGGGCATGGGGCTGGGACGAGACGGAGATGCCGTTCTTCGAGTACTCGGAGCGCTCCGTGCCGCAGTCGCGGCGCTACCTCACCGCCCTCTCCGCCGAGAAGGGCCGGACGATCCGCCCGCGCCTGAGCCCGTTCTGGCTGGCGCTGCGCACGACCCGCCTGCCGTTCCTCTCTGCCACCGCCGTTCCGGTGCTGCTCGGCATTGCCGTTGCCGCCAGCCACGGCGTCTTCACGTGGTGGGCGGCGCTGCTGACCGTCTTCGGGGCCTCGTTCGCGCACCTGGCCATCAACGTCACCAACGACATCTTCGACACGCTGTCGGGCGCCGACGACGCCAACCCGACGCCGACCCAGTTCTCAGGTGGTTCGCGAGTCGCGATCTACGACCTCGTCTCGGTCCGCGGGCTGGTGGTGCTTGCCGGCGCGCTGTTCGCGGCCGCCGCCGCCATCGGTCTGCTGCTTGTGGTGGTCACCGAGTCGCCGACGCTGCTCTGGATCGGGATCGCCGGCATCGCACTCGGGATCGCGTACACCGCGCCGCCGCTCAAGCTCGTGTACCGCGGGTTCGGGGAGGTGGCGGTGGCGATCGGCTTCGGCCCGATCATGCTGCTCGGCGCCTACGTCGTGCAGACCGGGAGGATCGATCCCGAGGCGCTGCTGCTGTCGCTCGTCCCCGGCATCCTCATCGCGCTCATCCTGTTCGTGAACGAGATCCCGGACCGGTTGAGCGACGCACGCGCCGGGAAGCGGACGCTGCCGACGAGGCTGTCACCGCAGGTCATCCGCGGCGCGTACCTCGTCGCCGGGCTGGGGGCGTTCGGGATCATCGTCGCCGGGGTCGTCGCGGGGCTGCTGCCATGGCCGACGCTGATCGCGCTCACCGCGGTGCCACTCGTCTTCCGGGTCCATGCTGGGCTGCGGGCCCACTACGACAGCCCGTACGCGCTGATGGCGACGATGGGCCTCAACGTGAACGTCAACCTCGTCGTCGGCGGGCTGCTGCTCCTCGCCTACGCCGTCACGATCATCGTCACCCAGGTGCTCTGACGCCGGTCGTGAACCGGCCTAGCCGCGCTCGACCGCGATCAGCGCGGCAACACGGTCGCGCTCACCGGTCCGGGCGAAGAGGAACGTCGCGTCGACGATCTCGGCGCGGACGATGAGTGCCGGCACCGACTCGGTGGCGGTGTACACGTAGCCGACGCGCCCACTCGTCCAGCCGCCGCCGATCGCGACCGGCTGCGGGGCGGGGCCGTCGTCGTCGGGGAGTGGCTGCGCCGTGAGGACGTTGCCCTTCGGGCCGGGCCGCACGACGAGCAGCACCGCCCCCGGATCGCCGAGATCGCGTTCGTTCGAGCCGAGCTGCCCGCCCCACGCCGCGGGCAGCCGCTCGCCCGGGCTGAGCGGCGTCGAGAGGACGTCGACCTCGGTCGTCGGGCGGAAGATCGGATAGCCGACGCGGGCACCGATGACCAGCAGGACCGCGAGCACCAGGGGCAGGATCGACAGCGGCCACCAGGTGGCGCGCTCCGGCTTCGCGGCCGCGTCGAGCTCGATGATCCGGTCGCCGACGACCAGCGGCGGCGTGCCGAACACCGTGGCCTCGAATGGCACCTCCTCGACGAGCGCGGTCGCGGACACCACGTGGCCGGTGACCGTCGTCGTCTCGGCCGCCTCAGGCTGCTCGGGGGCGGTCAGGACGATCGCCTGGAGCGTGTCGGCCGCGTCGACGAGCAGCGCGAATTCGCCAGCCTCGCCGGTCGGCGACTCGGGCAGCGGCACGACCTCGCCGCGCAGGCGCACCCAGCCGCTCGGCGCGGTGACGAGGTTGTCGATGACGTCCTGGACGGTCACGTCCTGCGGCTGCGGGTCGAGCATCGGCACCGCGATCGGGAGCGCCGCGAGGAGCACCAACAGGCCGGCGAGGATGTACGGCGCGGCACGACGCCCCCCGGACCGGCGGCCGAATGGGCGCCGCACCTGCCACGCCAGCCAGCCGCATACCGCGAGGGCACGCCCGATCATCGGCGCATCATGCACGCCGGAGCGGGGTTCCCGCCCGGTACCATCGGCCGATGGACCGCTGGCGCACGATCATCGAGCCGTTCCGGATCAAGAGCGTCGAGCCGATCCGGATGACGACGGTGGCCGAGCGCGAGGCCCACCTGGCCGAAGCGGGCTACAACCTCTTCAACCTCCACGCCGACGACGTGCTCATCGACCTGCTCACCGATTCGGGCACCGGAGCGATGAGCGCGGAGCAGTGGGCCGGCATCCAGCGGGGCGACGAGTCATATGCCGGGTCGCCGTCGTGGTTCCGCTTCCTCGACGCGGTGACCGAGCTCTTTCCGTTCCGTCACGTCATTCCGACGCACCAGGGACGGGCCGCCGAGAAGATCCTCTTCAGCGCCATCGCCGGACCCGGCAAGGTCGTGCCGTCGAACACGCACTTCGACACCACCCGCGCCAACGTGGAGTTCACCGGCGCCGAGGCCGTCGACGTCGTCATCGCCGAGGGCCGGTCACCATCGGCCATCCATCCGTTCAAGGGCAACATGGACACCGATGCGCTGGAGGCCCTCATCGCCGAGCGCGGCGCGGAGAACGTTCCGGTCGTCTTCGTGACCGTCACGAACAACTCGGGTGGCGGGCAGCCGGTGAGCCTGGGCAACCTGCGCGCGGTGCGCGCGGTCTGCGACCGCTACGGGCTGCCGCTGTTCCTCGACGCCTGCCGGTTCGCCGAGAACGCGTGGTTCATCAAGCAGCGCGAGGACGGCTACGCGGACGTATCGGTCCCCGACATCGTGCGCGAGATGGCCTCGCTGGCCGATGGGATGACGATGTCGGGCAAGAAGGACGCCCTGGCCAACATCGGGGGCTGGCTGGCGCTGAACGATGACGCCTGGGCCGAGCGGTGCCGCAACCTGCTCATCCTGACCGAGGGCTTTCCGACCTACGGCGGCCTCGCCGGCCGCGACCTCGAGGCGATGGCCGTCGGGCTGCGCGAAGTGGTGCAGGACGACTACCTGCGCTATCGCGTGCGCTCGACCGCCTACCTCGGCGAGGCGCTGGTCGAGGCCGGCGTGCCGTGCGTTCAGCCGATCGGCGGCCACGCCGTCTATCTCGATGCCGCCGCCCTGCTGCCGCACATTCCGCCGCTCGAGTATCCCGGCCAGGCGCTGGCCTGCGCGCTGTACCGCGAGGGCGGCATCCGCGGCTGCGAGATCGGCACGGTGATGTTCGGCCGCCATCCCGATGGGACCGAGACGCCGGCTCCGATGGAGCTCGTCCGCCTCGCCATCCCGCGCCGGGTCTACACCCAGTCCCACGTCGACTACGTCATCGAGGTCATCCGCTGGGTCGCCGAACGCGCGGGCGAGCTGCCCGGCATGCGGATCGTCGAGCAGCCGTCGGCGCTGCGCCACTTCACGGCGCGCTTCCAGCCGCTGGATCCGGGGCGGGCTCGGGGCTGACGCGCGCGCCGGTCCCCAGCCAGCGCAGCAGCCCCACCAGGACCAGGAACGGCAGGCTGCGCACGAGGCTCACCGCGATGACAGCCCCGATCTCCTCGGCCGTCCACGGGACGCCAGGTGGCACGATCGGTCCGGCGTTGGCGAGGGAGTGAAGAACCGCGACGGCCGCGAGCGTCGCGACCAGCGCCAGTGCGCGACGCGCCGAGGGCCGTTCCAGCAGCCAGCCGAGGGCCGCGCCTGCCAGCCCGGTGAACGCCACATGCAGGAAGAGGCCTGATCCCAGGGCCCGGGCAGCGAGGATCCATCCGGTGACCTCGACAACCGACCCGGTCTCGGCGCCGAGAAAGGCGAGACCGGCGTAGGAGAGATGCTCGATGGTCTCGAATCCGAGCCCGACGAGCATCCCGGCGACCAGCCCGGATCGCGCGCCGCGCACCGATCCCGGCCATGCCACCGCCAGCAGCGCGAGGCCCAGGAGCTTCGTCGGTTCCTCGATCGGTCCGGCGACGACGGACCCGCTCCATGGCGTGCTCGGGTCACCGATGGATCCTGCAAGAACGTTGCTCCACGGGATCGTGGCGAGGACCGCGACGAACGGTGCCGCCAGCCCGCCCCAGACGAGAGCCGCGACGGCAACCGAGGGCGACAGCCATCCGTGCGCGCCGAGCCGGATGAGCGCCAGTACCAACGCCGCCGAGCCGATCGTCAAGACGACGGCGAGGATCGTCGCCACGACATCGGCCGAGGCCATGAACGCAAGCTGCACCCCGATGGAGACGACCGTGGGAATCGCCATGACCAGCAGGACGAGGAGCGCCGGCCGGTGGCGGAGGCCCGCGAGCGCCGTCAGAGGCGTCACGGGAGGAGCGGCACGATGACGAGCGACTCGATCACGTTCCGCAGCTCGCCCAGCGTCGCCTCGGACGTGCCGGCCGGCCAGCGGCCGTCGAGGATCACTGTCGTCTGTCCGCTCTCCACGGCGATCAGCTCGCCGGCCACCGAGCGGGCATCGGCATCGGTCGCGGTCCACGACTGCTCGAGCGCCGCTCCCGTCGGATGATCGCGAGGCGCCGGCGTCTCGAACGTGATGCTGGTCATCTCGGCGGAGATGACGTCATCGCGGTATCGCTCGAGGGCAACCTCGGCCGTCTCCCCGTCCCAGAACGGCGCGACGACGAGCTCCACCTCGCCGAGTTGCCGCCGGCTCGACCAGATGTCGACGGGGCCGATGACCAAGCTGCCCCAGCCAGGCCCGAAGTCGACGGTCACGCCGGGACCCAGCGTGGCCGTCGAGCGGCCGACGAGGGCCGAGCCGATCCAGCCGGCCGCGACGATCGCGATGATTGCAACGATGATCGCTGCGGTGCCACGCAGCTCGCGACGGAACGTGGCCGCGCGCGCGGCCTTCGTCGCTGCGTCGGCTGCCTCCGGCGAGGCGGCCGGCTCGGGCATCGTCGCCCCCCGCATCACGCGCCGAAGGATACGGGACCGCGCAAGCGGCTCAGGTCACGTCTATCGACGCCACCCACTTGATCCAATCCAACCCACGCCGCTGCGGGGCGACGAGGCGCAGTGGCGCCCCGTTGTCGGCCGGAAGCGGTTCGCCGGCGACGTGCGTGGCGAGGAGGGCGCCGTCGAGCTCGCCGCGCTCGAGGTTGACGACCCAGCCGGTGACCGATCGCACGCGGACGAACGGTGCGGAGCCGTCGGCGCCGGCAGCGTCGAGGACGGCGCGCAGCGGGGTTCCGCGCCATCGCGTCGTCATCACCCAGCCCGACGTGCAGTCGAGGGTCGCGTCGCGGTCCTCGACGCCCAGTCCCTCGAGCTGCGCGAGGTCGAGCTCCATCGGCCGGTCGACCCGTCCGCCGACATGCACTCGCCAGGATGCGAGGTCCACGGCCGGCGTGCCCTCCCCGTAGAAGGTCGTCGGCGGCGGGATGCCGCCTGACGGCAGCCAGCGCGAACCGGTGAAGCGGCGCGTCCCGCCCATCGCCACGTCCAGCACGTTCGCCGCCCCCCACGCCACCGCGCCGAGCAGCACGAGCCCACCAGTTGCGAGGAACGTCCGGCGGCTGATGCGTGGTGCTCGGGCGGGCGGTCGGAGCAGCCGGAATCGGCGGGGCAGCAGGTGGACGAGCGCCACGGGGATGAGCGCCAGCGCCGCCCAGATGTGGAGCGTGAGGATCGTCCACGGGCCGATCGACAGGATCCGGCCACTGGCGACCCAGGTGAACCCGCCGGCCAGCGCGGCCGCGACGAGCAGCGCGAGGAGCGCCCCGAGGGCGAGCCGTCCCCACCGGCGTCTGCGGACCGCCGGTCCGACGCTTCGTCGCAGCTTCTCCGCCGCTGCGATCAGCAGTGCGCCGCCGACGAGTCCATGGAACCAGAACAGCGGCGCCGTTGCCGGGACGCCCGAGCGGAGCGTGAGGAGCCCGCTCGCCAGCTGTGCGACGAGCAGGATCGCCAGCAGCCGATCGAGCGCGGCGCTGCTCATCGGCCCACGCTACGCCCGCGTCGGTCGCTCGGCAATCAGGGGCCTCCGCTACGATCGCAGTGTGAGCCAGCGCACGGCCGTCCTGATCGCCGCGATCCTGGGATCGGCCATCGTCTTCCTCGACGCGACGATCGTGAACGTGGCGCTCGAGACGATCGGCCGCGAGCTGCCGGCGACCTTCGTCGCGCGGCTCGAGGGCCTCACGTACGTCAACAGCGCCTACTTCGCCGTGCTCGCCGCCCTCCTGATCCTGGCCGGCGCGATCAGCGACTACTACGGGCGCCGGCGCGTCTTCCGCATCGGCCTCATCGGCTTCGGCGCCGCCAGCGTCGCCTGCGGGCTGGCGCCGACGATGGAGGTCCTGATCGTGGCCCGGATCCTCCAGGGCGCCTTCGGTGCCATCCTCGTCCCGGGGAGCCTGGCGATCATCACCGCAGCCTTCGAAGGCGAAGAGCGCGGCCGCGCCATCGGTCTCTGGGCGGCCGGCACGTCGGCGACCTCGATCATCGGTCCGCTGGTCGGTGGCGTGCTCGTCCAGGGGTTCACCTGGCGCCTCGCCTTCCTCATCAACGTGCCGCTCGTGCTCCTCGCGCTGTGGGCGACGACGCGGGTGCCGGAGAGCCGCGACACAGAAGCCACCGGCGACTTCGACTGGCTCGGCGCCGCGGTCATCGCGGTCGGCGTCGGCGGGCTCGCGTTCGGCGCAACCCGCGGCCAGGAGCAGAACTGGCAGGATCCGATCGCGTGGGCGGCGCTCATCATCGGCTTCGTGGCGATCGTCGCCGTGCCGATCCTCATGCTGACCCGCCCGCGCCCGCTCGTCCCACCGTCGCTCTTCAAGTCGCGCAACTTCACCGTCGTCAACCTTTCGACGTTCGTGATCTACGGCGCGCTGTACGTCTCGTTCACCTTCGAGGGCCTCTTCTTCCAGGGCACGCTCGGCTATACGCCGGTCGCGGCGGGCGCGGTCGGACTGCCGATCGCCATCCTCCTCACGTTCATCTCGACGCCCGCCGGCCGGCTGTCGGCCCGCATCGGCCCGCGGGTGTTCATGACCGTCGGGCCGTTGATCATGGCGGCCGGCCTCCTGTGGCTCGCCCGCGTCCCGCCCGACTCGACCGCCTGGACGGCGGACCTGGCCGATCCGTCGACGCTCGTGCCGCCGGTCGCCACGTTCGTCGACGTCCTGCTGCCGCTCATCGTCTTCGGCCTCGGCATCGCCCTGCTCGTGGCGCCGCTGACGACGGCACTCATGAGCTCCATTCCGGTGCGCAACGCGGGGCTCGGCTCGGCGATCAACAACGCGGTCAGCCGCGCGGGGTCGCCGCTCGTCAGCGCGCTGCTGTTCATCGCCATCACCGCGACCTTCTATCCGTCGCTGGCGAGCCTCGTGCCAGGCGTCGACGTCGACGACCCCGCCCTGCGCGAGCAGGTGCAGCCGCTCACCAGCGTGCCCGAGGACGTCGATCCCGAGATCGCGGCGGCGGCGACCCAGGCCAGCACCGATGCCTTCCGCCTCGCGATGATCGTGTCCGCCGGCCTCCTGCTGGCCGGCGCGGCGATCAACGGGTTCGGGATCCGCAACCCTTCGCGGACTGAGATTGAGGCTGCCGCAGAGGCACCGGTATCGTCTGGCTGAGCCGATATGGCCGAGTCGCGCCCGCCCGGCGGGCACATCGGCCACTGACTGGCCGGATTCCCGCGCCACGTGACGCCTGGCGCCCGACATCGGCTGGTTCGGCGTCCGGGCCGCCCGCCGCACGCGATTTCGGCAACTGATGCGCCGTTACGCCCGCCCCACGGGAGTCGACCGGCCCTGGGCGAACGTCAGAAGACCTTCGGGCACCACGGTGGGCGCTCGGTGCGGAAGAGCGCGTCGGCCCGCGCGATGGCGCCAGGGTCAAGCTCGCGCGCGCGGCCGGCATCGGCGAGCTGGCGGAAGCCGAAGGCGCCCAGGTACACGGCACCGATGTCGGTGATGTCGCAGGCCACTTCGGCGGCATCGCTCGTCGGCTGGACGATCGGCACGCCGTTCTCGACGGACAGCTCCCAGACGCCGTCGTTCCACTCGCAGAACTCGTCGGCGACCTCGAACACGACGCGGCCGTCGGCCGCGTACCGTCGACCGGCCAGTGCCGGCGCGACGTCGACGATCCGGGTCCACAGCGCATCGCCGACGTCTGCCCGCAGCCGTCGCGGCTCGGCAAGGTTGAGCAGCAGCGGGTCGTCGACGGCCAGGTTCCACGTCTCGATGCGCGCCATCAGGTCGATGTCGATGAGGAAGCGCCACAGGTCGAGGTGCGCCGCCGGGTTCGTCGTCATCAGCTCGACGACCACGACCGCCGACTTCGATCCCGCCGTGTCCCAGTCGTCCCGGATCCGGTAGCGGGCGTACCCGTCGGCAACGCCGGCGACCTCGTGGATGACGTGGAAGGCGGCACTCGCACCGCGCCGCCAGTGCTCGGGGTCGGCGAAGAACTCGGACTCCCAGAACGCGGGCGAGCGATCGAAGAAGCCGGGTCGGAGGGGACGGATCGCGTCGTAGACGGGTGGGATGAGGCGCTTGGCGTCATCGAGCTCGACGAACCGGACCGTGCCCGCCGGGGTGTGCGGACGGCGGAACGCACCGCGCTCGCGCTCGAGGTTGATGCCCATCCGCAGCGTGCCGAGTCCGTACCCGAAGCGCTGGTAGATGCTGCCCTCCGACGCCCACAGGATCGCGAGCGGCTCGCCGCGCTCGTGGATGGCGTCGAGCTGGAGCCGCATCATCTGGCGCAGGATCCCGCGCCGCCGATGAGTCGGCTGCACGCCGACGAACGTCACGCCCGCCGCGGGCAGCGCGCCACCCGGGATCGTCAGCTCGAAGCTGAAGATACCCGCGGTGCCGACGACGCGGTCACCGTCGTAGGCGGCGATGGCGCGATCGGGCTCGAAGGCCTTCGCCCACGTCGCGATCTCCTCGTCGCGTGGCCGCTCGCTGAAGGCGAGGCCGCCGGCCTCGAAGAACACACGCGGGTCGCCCTCGAAGGCGCGGACGTCGATTTCCATGCACCGATTATGGCGCGACGCCTGCTCTATCCTTCGGCCGATGTTCCCGATCGGCGACGAGAACGAGCGTGGTCACGGGCCTGCCTTCGTCAGCCTGGCGATCATCGGTCTCAACGTCGCCGTCTTCCTGCTGCTCCAGGGTGCCGGGGGCACGGAGGCGGGCGCCGAGTTCACCTATGGCTTCAGCGCCGTGCCGTTCGAGATCGTCAACCAGGTGGACCTTACCCAGCCGGAACCGATCGCCATCGACGGGCAGACCGTCCTCGTGCCGCAGGAGCCGGGGCCGAGCCCGATCTGGCTGACGCTCTTCACGAGCATGTTCATGCACGGTGGCTGGCTGCACCTCGCCGGCAACATGCTGTTCCTGTGGGTCTTCGGCGACAACGTCGAGCATCGCATCGGCCACGGACTGTTCGTCGTCTTCTACCTGCTGGTCGGGCTGATCGCGACCGTCGCGCAGATCCTCGTCAACGTCGACTCGGTGATTCCCACGCTCGGCGCCTCGGGCGCCATCTCCGGGGTGCTCGGCGCCTACTTCGTGATGTTCCCGACCAACCGCGTGAACGTCTTCCTCTTCCGCGGCGTGGTCCCCGTTCCGGCGATCGTGGCGATCGGCATGTGGGCGGTCCTCCAGGTCATCGCCGGCTTCGGCGACCTGACCGGCGAGGCCGGAGGCGTCGCCTACGCGGCGCACATCGCAGGCTTCCTGGGTGGCGCCGCGGCGGGCCTGCTGTTCCGCTTCGTCTTCCACGAGCCGCGCCGTCCTCGAGGGATGGCGGCTTCGGCGTACCGATGAGCGCCGCCGTCAGCGAGGCCGCCGGGCTGTTCGGTCCGGGCAGCATCGCGTGGCGCGTCGATCGCGAGGTGATCGTCCTCGCCGGCGGCTCGTGCGCGCTGCTCATGCAGGCGGCGCACCCGGTGGTCGCGGCCGGCGTCGTCGAGCACTCGACGTACGCGACCGACCCCTTCGGACGACTCCGTCGCACGCTGACCAGCAGCTTCGACGTCGTCTTCGGGACTCGATCGCGGGCCGACGCGGCCATCCGCCGCGTGAACGCCATCCACGCCGCCGTCCGCGGGCGCCTCTCGGACGGCGCCCCGTACACCGCCGGCGATCCGGAGGCGTTGCTGTGGGTGCATGCCACGCTCATCGACACCGCGCTGCGGATCTTCTCTCGCTTCGTTCGGCCGCTGACACCGGAGGAGGAGCGCGAATACCTGCTCGAGGCCGCGGTCGTGGCCGAGCGGCTCGGCGTGCTGCCGGCTGACCTGCCCTCGGAAGTCCCCGAGCTGCGCGCCTGGATGGCCGGCATGATCGAGAGCGAACGGGTGCGGGTCACACCGGCGGCGCGGACGGTCGCGCGGACCGTGCTCTATCCCAGCCGCGTCGTGCCGCGGGTCGCCTGGGACGCCGCGCACCTCATCTCGCTCGCCACCCTGCCCGACTCGCTGCGGCGGCAGTACGGGATCCGCTGGTCGAATCGGCGCGAACGCGGCGTCGAGCGCATCGCAGCTGTGTCCCGGCGTGCCCTGCCGCTGGTCCCGCCGCCGCTGCGCTTCGTGCCCCAGGCGCGCGCCGCGGAGCGCCGCGTGCGTCTGGCTCGAGGCAGCTGATCAGCCGATCGGCGCCTCGGCTTCGATCCGGTACCGGCCGCGCACCGCAACGACGTGCGCTCCGACCCGCTCGAGATTGCGTGCCGAGACGCCGCCGGCGTTGGCCGAGGCGCCGATGAGGTCGCAGCCGAGCTCCCGCGGCATGCGCCGCACGCTCGCGGATCAGCGCGCGCTGGATCCCGCGACCGCGCGCCTCTGGCAGGACGACGCCGGCCCGGAGCCAGCCCACGTGGTGGTGGGTGTGGAGGCTGCCGGTGCCGACGGCCCGGCCGTCGAGCTCGGCGACGAATCGGTGGTGGTGCGCCTCGTTCGCCAGGTGCGTTTCGAGGTCCGCGAACGCGCGGCTGGTTGCGGCGTCCATCCCGCCGGCCGCCTCGACGATCGCACCCCACGCGCCGATCTCGTCGCGGCCCAGGCGCCGGACGACGACGCCGGCCGGCGGGTCGCCGGCCGTCACCGCCTCCACGGCCGCCGCCGCGTAGACCGCGGTCGAGTCAACTGCCGCGCCCGGCCACGGAGCCGTGTCCGCCCAGGCCCAGCCGATGACGCCGTGGGCCGCGAAGTGGTCGCGGGCGCGGGAGAGCAGGTGGGGCATGTCGGCGAATCCGATGCCGAGATTGAACGCCGAGCCGGGCAGGTCCGGTGCGGCGGCGATCGCCAGGGCGCCGTCGTCGACGACCTCCACCCGGTGGCCGGCCGCGGCTGCCGCTCGCCACAGCGCCAGGTTCGAGGCCCGCTCGGCGCGGTCGATGCGGGTGGCGGTGGCGTGCCGCTCCGCCGTGTCATCGATCGGCGGGGTGACGGCGATCGGATCGCCTGGTCGGACGGTGCCCTCGACGACGACGCGAGCGTACATGCGGCTGTCGTCGGGGTGGGTGTCGATGCTGAGCCGCCCATAGCGCTCGCCTGCGAACGAGTTGCGGATCGTCTGGCACGGGGTCACCGCGCCCGACAGCTCGACGACGAGCTCGTCGCCGATCGCGAGGCGCGTGCCGAGCGGCAGGACCGACACGTCGAACCCCTCGATCGTCAGGTTCTCCCCGGTCGTTCCGGGTGCGATGGGATGCCCCTCGGACGCCACGCGGCGGATCGCCTCGATGCCCAGGAGCGAGACCGCGCGGTGCGGACCGCCGTGAGCGGTGACGTTGGCCTGGCGGTCGCCCTCGACGCCGAGCCTCGTGACCCTCGCCGACTGCGACCGGCCGCTTCGGGACGCCGCCGGGCGAGACGTTGACCTGGACGAGCCGCCCACGCTGCATCGGCCGATCGTACTCGCGCGGCTATCATGGCGGCGCCCGCTCGGCATTGGCCCCAGCCGCAAGCGGCCTCGAGGGAACTTCCGACGTTGACCCGATTCGCAAAGCTCGCGGTAGCGGCTGCCGTCGCGACCTTCGTCCTCATCGCCGTGGGCGGCCTCGTGCGCGCGACGGACTCGGGGCTGGGGTGCCCCGACTGGCCCCTGTGCTTCGGCGACTGGCTGCCGCCGGCCGACCTCCACGCCTGGATCGAGCACTCGCACCGGCTGATCGCGGCCGCCTTCGTCGGCCCACTCGTCGCCGCCGTCGGGCTCATCACCGTGTTCAGCGACCGCCGTCGCGACCGCCCGCTTCTCGCGGCCGCGGTCGTGGCCGGCATCCTGGTCATCTTCCAGGCCTGGCTTGGCGGCCAGGTCGTGATCGAACGCCTCCGCGCCGAGCTCGTCACCGCGCACCTCGGGATGGCCCTCACCGTGCTCGCGGCCGTCATCTTCATCGCCGAGCGCGCTGCCAACGGGCCGATGCCGGCCGCGCACGCGCGACCGGGGCTCACCCGCCTCGTTGCCGTCACGGCGATCGCGATCTTCGCCCAGATGCTGCTCGGGTCGTGGGTGACCGGCCAGGGTGCCGGCCTGGCGTTCGCCGACCTCCCGCTCATGGACGGCGCGCTCGTCCCGGCGATCTCCACCGAGACGCAGGCGATCCATGCCGCCCATCGCGGGCTGAGCGTGGTCGTCGCAATCCTCGTGGCCTGGACCGCGGTCGCCATCCACCGCTCGACCGATGCGCCGATGCCGCGCCGCCTCGCGCTCGTCCTCGCCGCGCTGGTGATCGTGCAGATCGCCCTCGGCCTCTTGAACGTCGCGTCGCGGCTGTCCGCGTTCTTCGTCGTGCCGCACCTGGCGGTCGGCGCCGCCCTGTGGGGCGCATCGGTCTGGCTGCTCCTGACGACCCGCCGCCTGCGGCCGGCCGAGATGCGCGTCCGGGCCGCCCACGCCGAGCCCGGACCGTTCGACACCGTGCGTGCCTACATCGCGCTCACGAAGCCGCGGATCATCGAGCTGCTGCTGGTGACGACGATCCCGACGATGGTCCTCGCCGCCGGCGGGCTGCCGCCACCGTGGCTGATGGCCGCGGTGATCCTGGGCGGGACGATGGCCGCGGGCGGGGCGAACGCGATCAACATGTATGTCGACCGCGACATCGACGATCTGATGCGCCGCACGCGCCACCGGCCGCTGCCGCGCCACGCCGTCGAGCCGCGGGCGGCCCTGGCCTTCGGTATCGGGCTGAGCGTCGCCGCCTTCGCCTGGCTGGCGCTCACGGTCAACCTGCTGAGCGCGGTGCTCGCGCTCTCCGCGACCGCGTTCTACGTCTTCGTATATACGCTGTGGCTGAAGCGGAGCACGCCGCAGAACATCGTCATCGGCGGGGCGGCCGGGTGCGTGCCGGTGCTCGTGGCGTGGGCATCGGTCACCGGTGAGGTCGGTCTGCCGGCGCTCGTCCTGTTCGCGATCGTCTTCTACTGGACGCCACCGCACTTCTGGGCGCTCGCCCTGCGCTACCGCGGTGACTACGCCGCGGCGAAGGTGCCGATGCTTCCCGTCGTGCGCGGCGAGGCGGAGACCGCGCGACAGATCGTGCTCTACACGATCGCCCTGGTGGCGGTCAGCCTCCTGCTCTTCCCGGCCGCGGGGATGGGCTGGATCTACCTCTCCGCCGCCGTCGTGCTGGGCGTGGCGTTCCTCTGGCGGGCGCTGCTCCTTCGGGCGGACGCCGCCAACGGCCGGGCCGCCATCAGCCTCTTCCGCTACTCGATCAGCTACCTGACCCTGCTGTTCGCCGCCGTCGCCGTCGACGCGCTGCTCTACCTGCCGGTCTGACCGCGCGGCACCCGCGGCGTCCACGGCTCCTCGCCGCGGGCCGCGCGCTCGGCGGCGAGGCGCTCGTCGAGGCGGGCGGTCTTCCGCTCCTCGGTTCGCATCCAGACGACGATGACGACGACCATCGCGACGAGGAAGGCGATGTCCCCGGCGACCCACATGAGGATCCCGCCGAGATGCTGGTCGTCGAGCGGGCTCGGGCCCCAGCTCCGAACGTTCGTGACGTAGTGCGGGTAGAGGACGGTGCCGGTGCTCAGCAGGGCGACGCCGAGGAACGAGTTCTGGGGGAGCGCCAGGAAGAGGTAGAAGAGGCGCACCGGGTATGGCAGGCGCCACGGCGAGGGGTCGACACCGGTGATCGGCCACCAGAACAGCAGCGCGGCGGCCAGGAATGTCGCGTGCTGGACGTAGTGCAGCAGCTGGTTCTCGAGGGCCTCGTCGTAGAGCGTGCTGAAGTGCCAGCCCCAGTTCACGGCCGCGAAGAGGAGCCAGGTCACGACCGGGAACGAGATCGCCTTGACGACCGGGCTATGCAGCACCCACAGGAGCTTCCGCCGGACCGATGGCGTGCTGACGCGCAGCGTGAGCGTGATCGGTCCGCCGCCAAGCAGCAGCGGCGCGGCGACGAGCATGAGGAGCAGGTGCTGAACCATGTGCACGCTGAACAGGACGCCCTCGTACGCCTCGATCGGTGATGCCAGCGCCACACCGATCGCGCCCAGGCCGCCCATGAAGCACCACGTTCGGACCCGCGGGTGCGGGTTGCGCGGGTGGGCGCGGTTCACCGCCCGGACCGCCAACAGATAGGCCGCGGCGGTGGCGACCAGCGGCAGGAGGACGAGCGGGTCGAAGCGCCACTGCAGCAGGACGGCGGGGAAGCTCGGCGGCGGCGCCTCGGCACCGTGCGCGAGCACCGCCGCCGGTGCGACGGCGAGCAGCAGGAGGGCGAGCGGGAGAGCCGTGCGGCGCATCGGTCTCATTGTCGCCCGAATTCGTGGGAACCGACGTGCGAGGTCCGGCGTCAATGGCGCCATGAATCGAACTGCCCCGGGCCTCTTCGTCGTGCTCCTCGTCCTCCTCGCGGCGTGCGCCACCCCCGGTGGCTCGCCCGGAGCCTCCGAGACCGATGGAGGCGGCAGCGCTTCGCCGCCGCCGAGCGCGTCGGATGGCGGGGGAGAGACCGGCGGCATCGAGCATCCAACCGGCGCGGACGAACCAATCCTGATCGTCGAGGAGGCCGGCGGCTTCGCGATGCCGCAGATGATCGCCACGCGCGTCCCCACGTTCGCGCTCTACGGCGATGGCCGCGTGATCATGCAGGGCATGCAGACGCTCGAGTTCCCCGGGCCGGCGCTGCCCGCGCTCATCGAGCGCACGATGACGGAGGACGGCATCCAGGCCGTGCTCGAGGCAGTCGAGGAGACGAACCTCTTCACCGGGGACCTCGAGCTGCGCGGCGCGATGAACGTCGTCGCGGACGCGACCGATACGGTCTTCCGCGCCTACGTCAACGGCCAGGAGATCACGATCACCGTCTACGGCCTCGGCCTGCTGGACCCCGAGCTCGGCGGCAACTTCGAGGGCATCGACCCTGCCGAGATCGACGCGCACGCCGTCCTCAACCAGCTGCGCAACGCCCTCCTCACGATCGATACCTCCGTCCCGGACGACGCCTGGGAGGCCGAGGGCTGGCAGCCGTTCACCCCGACCGCCTTCCGCCTCTTCGTCCGCGACGTCACCGGCGAGCCGATCGAGGGCGGCGAGCTGCCCGGCATGGTCCGAGAGTGGCCGACCGACGACGATCCCGCAGCCTTCGGCGAGGAGGTGCCGGTCTTCGGCGACGGCACGCGTTGCGGCGCCGTCGAGGGAGACGCGGCGGCCACCTGGTTCGAGGACCTCAGCGCCGCCAACCAGAACACGCTGTGGACCTCCGACGGCGACAACCGATTCACCGTCGCGCCGCGGCCGCTGCTCCCCGGCGAGGAGACGGCCTGCCCGGAGGAGCTCGTCTCCGGCTGACGGTCCCGCTGCCCGCCGATCTCCACGGCCCTGCCGACGCTCGACCGGCGCTGTTCCATGGCGCCGCTCGGACGCCCTTCGCTACAATGCGGTTCGTGTCGCCCGTCAGCCCACCGGTGCGTGCGTGCCTGGCGCGCGAGGCCGACGCCCCTTCGGAACTGCTGACCTGAGGAGCCCTCGAGATCGAGCCGATGCACTCTTCGGCGCCCGACAACCGGCTGCGACGGATCGCTCGCCGGCTGGCGCCGCTCACGCTCTTGATCGTCCTCGCCGGCTGCCTCCTGCCGCCGGCGCCGAAGACCGATGCCGGGCAGGACGTGTTCAACCTGTACCTCATCGTGCTCGGGCTGGCGGCGATCGTCTTCGTTGGCGTCGAGGGCTTCATCCTCTATGCCGTCGTCCGCTACCGGCGCAAGCCCGGCGACGAGGTGCTGCCGGAGCAGCTCCACGGCAACAACACGGTCGAGGTCATCTGGACGATCATCCCGACGGTCATCGTCTTCATCCTCTTCTTCTTCAGCATGCTCACCCTCGGCGAGGTGGAGGCAAACTCGAACGTCGAGAACGCCACGACCGTCGAGGTGACCGGCTTCCAGTGGCAGTGGACGTTCACGTACGAGAACGGCGCATCCGAGACCGGGAGCGCGGTACAGGCGCCGACCCTCGTGCTCCCCGTGCATGAGCCGGTGCGCCTCGTGCTCACATCGCTCGACGTCAACCACGCGATCTACATCCCCGACTTCCTCATCAAGCGCGATGTCATCGACTTCGGCGAGGGCCAGGAGCCGAACGAGCTGACCTTCACGATCACCGAGGAGGGCACGTACGCGGGCCAGTGCGCCGAGTTCTGCGGCACAGATCACGCCGACATGGTCTTCGTCGTCGACGCGAAGCCACGCGCGGAGTACGAGGCGTACATCGAGGCGCTGGCCGCGGGCGGGCCACCACCGGGTGGAGGCGGCGGGGACTGCGGCACGACGATCCAGCTCGCCGCCGTCGAGAGCCTACAGTTCGACACCGATGCGATCGAGGCTCCCGCCGGCGAGGACTTCTGCATCGAGTTCACGAACAACGACACCGTCCCGCACGACGTCGGCATCGTCGAGACCGAGTTCAACGGTGACGACGTGCAGCCCGGCGAGTCGATCGTCTACGTCATCCCGGCAATGGATGCCGGTGACTACACCTTCTATTGCACCCTTCATCCGCAGGTGATGATCGGTGACCTGACCATCTCGGAGTAACCGATGGCGACCACGACGCTCGAACCCCCGACCGGCGCCTCCGCCTATCGGCGCTCGTGGGTGCTCGAATGGCTGACGACCGTCGACCACAAGAAGATCGGGATCCTGTACATCGTCAACAGCTTCCTCTTCTTCTTCGCGGCCGGGATCCTGGCCCTCCTGGTGCGCAGCGAGCTGGCCGTGCCGGGCCTCCAGCTCGTGGACGCCGACACCTTCAACCAGGCGTTCACGATGCACGGGACGATCATGCTGTTCCTGTTCATCATCCCGGCGCTGAGCGGCTTCGCGAACTACATCGTGCCGCTCCAGCTCGGCGCGCCTGACATGGCCTTCCCGCGGATCAACGCCCTCAGCTTCTGGCTCCTGCCGCTCGGCGGCGGCCTGATCTTCAGCGGCTACCTCTTCGGCGGTGCGGCCGCCGAAGGCTGGACCGCCTACTCTCCGCTCACCAGTGCGAAGTACGGCTCGACGCCGGGGACCGACCTGTGGATCATCGGTCTGGCGCTGGTGGGGACTGCCTCCATCCTCGGCGCGGTGAACTTCATCACGACCGTGTTCAAGATGCGCGCGCCGGGCATGACGCTGTTCCGGATGCCGATCTTCGTGTGGACCGTGCTCGTGACCGCGGTGCTGATCCTGCTTGCCACGCCGGTGCTGACCGCCGGCCTGATCGCGCTGTTCATCGACCGCAACTACGGCGGGTCGTTCTTCGACCCCTCCGTCGGCGGCAGCCCGATCCTGTGGCAGCACATCTTCTGGTTCTTCGGCCATCCCGAGGTGTACATCGTCATCCTGCCGGCGATGGGCGTGGTGAGCGAGGTGCTGCCGGTCTTCAGCCGCAAGCCGCTCTTCGGCTACAAGGCATTCGTCTTCGCCACGATCGGCATCGGCCTGCTGAGCTGGACCGTGTGGGCGCACCACATGTTCACGACCGGGTCGGTCTTCCTGCCGTTCTTCAGCTTCATGACCGCCCTGATCGCCATCCCGACGGGGATCAAGATGTTCAACTGGCTCGGCACCCTGTGGCGGGGCAAGCTGACGCTGAACACGCCGATGCTGTTCGCGCTCGGCTTCATCAGCATGTTCCTCATCGGCGGCATCAGCGGGGTCATGCTCGCCTCGCCGCCGATCGACTTCCACGTCCAGGACACCTATTTCGTGGTGGCGCACCTGCACTACGTCTTCTTCGGCGGCGCGGTGTTCGGCGTCTTCGCGGCCGCCTACTACTGGTTCCCGAAGATGACCGGCCGGATGCTGAACGACCGGCTCGGCAAGGTCCACTTCTGGATCCACTTCATCGGCTTCAACCTCGCCTTCTTCCCGATGCACCAGCTGGGCCTCTCGGGGATGCCGCGGCGCGTGAGCGACTACGACCCGGCCGCGGGCTGGACGATCCTCAACACGATCTCGACGGTCGGCGCGTTCATGATCGCGGTGAGCATCATCCCGTTCCTCATCAACGTGATCGCCAGCCTCATCAACGGCGAGCCGGCCGGAGACGACCCGTGGGAGGGCAACACCCTCGAGTGGGCGACCACCAGCCCGCCGCCGCCGTACAACTTCGACCGGCTGCCGCCGATCCACTCGGAGCGGCCGCTGTTCTTCCTGACCCACGGGCACGGGCACGTGGTCGAGCGTGAGGCCGATCTCGACGAAGAGCACGAGGCGCAGGCATGACCACGCGCACGATGCACGCACAGCCGGCCGGCGAGGAGCAGGCCGCCGCCGTGCTGCCCCACGGCGAATCCGGCATCCCGACCCCGCTCGTCGGCATGCTGCTCTTCATCGCCAGCGAGGTGATGTTCTTCGGCGGCCTCTTTGCGACGTACTTCAACGCGCGGGCGATGGCCGGACCGGGCAACTGGCACCCACCCGAGGGTGGCCATCTCGACGTTCCGCTGGCGGCGGTCCTGACCGTCATCCTGGTCGCCTCGAGCTTTACGATGCAGTTCGGGGTGTGGGCCATCCGGCGCGGCGACACCGGCAAGCTCCGGCTGTGGACGGCCATCACGCTCGGGCTCGGCGTTCTCTTCCTGGCCGGCCAGCTTTACGACTACAGCCAGCTCGGCTTCTCGATCGCCGACAGCTCGTACGGCACCGTCTTCTACACGCTCACCGGCTTCCACGGCGCCCACGTGTTCGGTGGCGCGGTCGGCCTCACGATCATCCTGGCGCGGACGCTGCGCGGCCAGTTCAGCGCCGGCAACCACGTCGCGGTCGAGGCGGTCAGCGTGTATTGGCACTTCGTCGACGTCGTCTGGATCGCCGTGTTCAGCACGATCTACCTGCTCGGCTAGAGATGGACCGATGACCGATACCGCCATCGGCTTCCTCATCGTCGGCATCGCCATGCTCGTCGTGCTCGGTGTCGTCTTCGCGATCTCGTCCAGGCCCCGTCCGGCCGGCGACGCCTCGACGCCACCGGATGGCGTGCACCTGCCGCCGCCGAGCTACCTGCCGGTCGTGGTCTCGCTGGGCGGCGCGCTCATGGGTGCCGGGCTGGCGTTCCGTAGCGCGGACCAGCTGGCCAACCCGTTCCTCGCGATTCCGGGCCTCGTCATCTTCGTGCTCGGCGTGCTGTGGTGGGTGCGCGCCGCCAACCGCGAATGGCGCGAGGTGGAGCACGGCGGTCACGGGTCGCATGCCCCGCACGACGATCACGCCGCCCACTGACCGCCGATGACCGGCCGCCGCCGCGGGGTGGAGCTGCGGCGCCTGCCGCGGGGCGTCCTCGTGCTCGCGGCCGCCCTGCCGCTCGTGATGCTCCTGCTGCTCGCCGCGGCCTTCTACGTCGGCGGCCGGTCGGGATCGCCGACGACGATCGGGAGCATGGCGCCGGACTTCAGCCTCGTCGACCTCGACGGCAACGAGGTGCGGCTTGCCGAGCTTCGCGGCAGCCCGGTCATCGTCAACTTCTGGGCCTCGTGGTGCGGTCCGTGCGTCGAGGAGTTCCCGCTCCTGCGTGAGGCGGTCGAGGAGCATGTCGACGGGGGCCTGATCGTGCTCGGCATCGTCTACCAGGACCGATCCGAGGCGGCGCGCGCCTTCATGGCACGCAACGGCGGAAGCTGGCAGGCGCTGATGGACCCCGACGAGCGGGTCGCCACCGCGTATAAGATCTTCGGGCCGCCGGAGACCTACTTCATCGGCCGCGACGGGCGAATCGTCGCGCGGCACATCGGCCAGTTCACGGCCGAGTCGCTCGAGGCGAAGGTGGCTGCGATCATGGACGAGGAATGAGCATGGAATCGAACCTCCCCGCCACGAGGCCCGATGCGGCACTGGCCGAGCGAGCGGAGGCCCCCGCCGAGCCGCTGCCCCGCAACCAGCCGCTGAGCGTCGCCTTCCTGCCGCTTGCGCTCGTCGTCTTCATCCTGCTCGCGTTCATCATCGCCACCTGGACCTTCCTCGCCGCCGGCGGCTGAGGCCACAGCGATCGATGCGCCGCATCAACGTCGCGGCGAGCTCGCTGATCCTCGCCGGCTGCATCACGGGACAGACCACCCAGCCGCCGCAGGGACCGACGCTCGTCATCGACGTGACGAACGCGTCGGACCGCGAGGTGGTGGTCGCTTCCGAGTTCGAGTCGCCGGGATCCAGCGGGAACGGCGAGTCACTCGCTGCGGCGTGCCGGCGGGAGGCGACGCCGGTCTTTCCGGTGACCGGGGACTACCGGGTCAGCATCGACGGCGAGGCGGTCGTTGACGGGGTCGTGCAGGCTGCCGACGGAACCGGTCGGTTCCTCGTCATCCGCGTGGTCATCGGTCCCGATGGCGCTGTCGAGGCGGCGGCGCCGGTCATTCTGGCGTCGGCGCCGGACGTCAGTGCGGCGATCCCCGGCTGCGGGTCGTAGTGCCAGCCGGACGGGCCTGGCGACCGAGGAACCGCTCCCATTCGGTCACGAGGCCTGCCCGACTGGCCGAGCCGATCAGGCGGCCGGAATCGGTCCGGCGCCCGGGCGAAGTGAGCTGAGGGCCGCCCGGACGAGCCCGTCCGGCGAGCCGTACAGCCGAACGAGGTCCGCCGCGAGCAGCGCGATGATCGCCACCTCGATGCCCTTCGCCACCCAGCCGAGGCTGAAGTAGGGGCCGATGACGAGGTAGGCGACGATCGTGACCGCGGTGTAGGCGGCCAGGCCGATGCGCGGCACCCAGGCGAAACGCCGAACGAACGGGTGGGGGATGGCGGAGGCCACCAGCGCCGCCGCCAGCGCGGCGTAGCCGATCGCGTTGAGCGTGAAGAGCGTCCCGCCGAGCGTGAGGTGGATGTAGGCGGTGATGAGCGCCAGGTCGACGATGGCGACGGTGAGGCCCACCGCCAGCGCCGTGCCGGCTCGGGTGCTGTGGGTCATGGCAGTCATCGCTTCGGTCTCCCGATATGTGCTACTTACTGTGAGCAAGTATAGCGAGCTCGGGTCCGCCGCGCAAGGAATGAATGTCCCGCTCAGGGTGGGACGTGGCTGGGAACCTGTGGCCTCAGGAGGCCGCGGGTGCGCCGCTCCCGGGCGTGGGGTAGCGGCGCTCCACGTAGGCGTCGAGGATGGCAAGGAAGCGCGGCACGATGTCGTCCCCACGCAGCGTCTCGGTCTTCTCGCCGTCGACGAAGACCGGCGCCACGGGCTCCTCGAACGTGCCGGGCAGGCTGATCCCGATGTCGGCGTGCTTCGACTCGCCGGGCCCGTTGACGACGCAGCCCATGACCGCGACCCGCAGCTCCTCGACGCCCGGATGCGACTCGCGCCATCGCGGCATCTGTGCGACGAGATAGCCCTGGATGTCCCGGGCCATCTCCTGGAAGAACGTCGAGGTCGTGCGGCCGCAGCCGGGACAGGCCGACACCTGGGGCAGGAACGAACGCATGCCCATGGACTGGAGCACCTGCTGCGCGACCGCCACCTCCTGCGTCCGGTCGCCGCCGGGCTCGGGCGTCAGGCTGACACGGATCGTGTCGCCGATCCCACGCTGGAGCAGGACCGCCAGCCCGGCCGTGGAGGCGATGATGCCCTTGGCGCCCATGCCCGCCTCGGTCAGGCCGAGGTGCAGCGGATAGTCGCACCGTGCCGCCAGGCGGTCGTAGACCTCGACGAGGTCCGGGACACCGGACACCTTGGCCGACAGGATGATCCGTTCGTGCGGCAGGCCGGTCTCCTCGGCGAGGCGGGCGGAGCGCAGGGCCGACTCGATCATCGCCTCGATCATCACCTCGCGGCTGTCCTTCGGGTCGGGCAAGGCGGCGTTGGCGTCCATCATCTGGGTGAGCAGCTGCTGGTCGAGCGAGCCCCAGTTGACGCCGATCCGGACCGGCACCCCGTTGGCGATGGCGACCTCGATGATCTGGGCGAACTGCTCGTCGCGCCGCTTCGTGCCGACGTTGCCCGGATTGATGCGGTACTTCGCCAGCGCGGCGGCCGCCTCGGGGTACTTCGTGAGCAGCAGGTGCCCGTTGTAGTGGAAGTCGCCGATGAGCGGCACACCGACCCCGAGCGCGTCGAGCTTGGCGCGAATGACCGGCACGGCCTGCGCGGCAGCGTCGTTGTTGACGGTGATCCGGACCAGCTCGGAACCGGCATGCGCGAGCTGCGCGACCTGGATGGCGGTGGCGTCGGCATCGGCGGTGTCGGTGTTCGTCATCGACTGCACGACGACCGGGTGGTCCGATCCGACCGGAACGCCACCCACCAGGACGGTCGGCGTCGTGCGCCGTGGGGGTACGCTCATCAGTGATCATGGTACGTCCACCCAATCCGACGGGCACAGCGCGTGCACGGGGCGCGGCGTGACCGAGCGCGTGGAGAGCACCACGGATCGGGCAAGGGAGGTCTGGATCGTCGAGGACGAGCCGGCGTCGGCCACGCTCGCCGCCGAGCTGTGCGAGGGCTGGGGCGCGCAGGTATCGGTCTTTCGGGCGCCGCTGCCGTTCCTCGCCGCGCTCCGGGATCGGTCGCAACCGACCGCGGTCGTGCTCGACTGGCGTCTCGAGCGCGAGCTGAGCTCCGGGCTGTTCCTGGCGACGCGGCATCGGTACCCGGACCTGCCGGTCATCTACTGGACCGGGCATGCCGCCGGGGAGCTGCCGTCGATGATCACCGACGACGCGATGACCACGGTCGTCGACAAGGCCGAGGGCACCGGACCGTTCGAGCGTGCCCTCGACTGGGCCAGCCGCGCCCGGACCGAGGAGCCGGCGCGCTAGGCGCGGCCGAGCGCCAGGACGGCGTTCATGCCGCCGAACCCGAACGAGGTCGTCACCGCCGCGTCGACGGGCCCCGGTCGCGCATCGACGAGGACGTCGAGGTCGATCGTCGGGTCGAGCGTGTGCAGGTTGCAGGTGCCCGGCAGGATCTCGCGCTGGAGCGCGAGGGCAGTGATGGCCGCCTCGACCGCCCCGGACGCGCCCAGGGCGTGGCCGTAGAGTCCTTTCGTGCCCGAGACGGCCAGCCCGCCGGCGTCGACGCCGAACGCCGCGCGGATGGCCCGGGCCTCGGCCGGCTCGTTCAGCGGCGTGCTCGAGCCGTGGGCGTTGACGTAGCCGACCTTCTCGGGCGCCAGGCCGGCGTCCGCGATGGCGTCGCGGATGGCTCGGGCGGCGTCTCGGCCGTCCGGTCGCGGGGCGGTCATGTGGTAGGCGTCATTGCTGGCTCCGAAGCCGAGGACCTCGGCGATCACCGTCGCGCCGCGGCTCCTGGCGGCGTCGAGCTCCTCGAGCACCAGGATGGCCGCCGCCTCGCCCATGACGAAGCCATCGCGGTCCTTGTCGAATGGCCGCGAGGCGCTCGCGGGGTCGTCGTTGCGCCCCGAGAGGACGCGGATGAGCGCGAAGGCGCCGAACGTGAGGGGCGCCAGCGGCGCCTCGGCGCCGCCGGCCAGCGCGAGGTCGACGGTGCCGTCGCGGATGGCGTGGAAGGCCTGGCCGATGGCCATCGCCCCCGACGCGCACGAGTTGGCGTTGCCGACCGATGGCCCGGTCAGCCCGAGGTCGAGCGCCACGTTGCTCGCTCCGGCGCCGCCGAAGACGGCCAGGGCCAGCGTGGGTGATACGCCCCGTGTCCCCCTCGCCACGTAGCCGGCGTGCTGCTCCTCGCCATAGGCGACGCCTCCGAGTGCGGAGCCGATCCAGACCCCGGTCCGCGACGCGACGCCGTCGTCGAACGGCAGGCCGGCGTGCTCGACCGCCAGCCGCGCGGCGGTCACGCTGAGCGCGCTGAACCGATCCAGCCGCCGCGCGCGTCGCGCGTCGAGGTGGCTGGCCGGGTCGAAGTCGTCGATCTGCGCGGCGATCCGCGATGGGAACGACGAGGCGTCGAATCGGTCGATCGTCCGCACCGCCGAGCGGTCGGCGAGGACGCCGCTCCACAGCTCCTCGACGCCGGTGCCGATCGGCGTGACGGCGCCGATGCCGGTGATGACGACGCGCCGCCGGCTCATCGGCCGTTCCCCTCCGCGAGCTCCTTCACCCGGCGCAGCGTGCGCCCGGCGATGGCCTCGATGAACTGAGGGCCGATGACGTGCTCGGCGGCGAAGTCGCCGATGAGCGGCCACTCCAGCTCCAGCTCGTGCTCGATGCTCACGTCGAGCGCGCCGTCGCGCTCCTCGAAGTGCCACGCGACCTCCATGCCCCGCGTCACGCCGCCGGTGTGGACGAACTCGATCCGGCGCTCGTCCGGGAGCGGCCGCTGGATGGCGCGCCAGCTGACCGGGATCGGGCCGCGCCGGGCACCCATCTCGAAGTGGCGTTCGGCAGCATCGGGCAGGCGGCGAACGTATCGGTAATGGGGGAGGATCTCCGGCCAGCGCTCGACCTCGGCGGCGAGGTCGAACACCCGCTCGTACGGCGCGTGGATGAGCTGGTGGATGCGGCTCTTCACGGGCGCAGGACCTCGACCAGCGCGTGCGGCGCGAGGGCGTCGGTCGCGGGGCGGCAGTCGCCGAGGGCCGAACCCAGCCGCAGCGCGGCGCCTGGCCGGTCGTCGAGCCTGGCAAGCGCGTGCTCGAGCAGCGGCGGCACGGCCAGGAAGCCCTGGACGAGCCAGCTGAGCGTCGACTTTGCGGCGAACGCAGCGCGGCGCTCGCGCCGGTACGCCGTCGCCGGGTCGCCCGTGCCGGTGATCGCCTCGGTGGCCGCTCGTGCGGAGCGCAGGGCGCGGTGAATCCCCTCCCCGGTGAACGGGTCGACGAAGCCGGCTGCATCGCCGACCAGCAGCCAGCCCGGCCCGGCCACGTCCGCGACGCGATGGCCGATCGGAGACGCCCCGCGGATGGGCGTCAGGCGCTCTCGGCCGGCGAGCCGCGCGGCGACCGCGGGGAGGCCGGCGATCGCGGCGGCGAAGCGCTCGGGCGCCGGTGTGCGACCGTTCATCGGCAGTGCCATGCCGACGTTGAGCCGGCCGTCCGGCAGCGGCGCGAGGCCGACGTAGTAGCCGCGGCCGACGTGCATCTCCCCGTGCTCGGCCAGCTCCGGATCGCCGGCGTGGTGAGCGACGAGACCAAGGCGGCGCGGGAACCGCACCGGGCGCTCGACGCCGGTCAACCGGGCGACGGTGGAGCGGACGCCGTCGGCGCCGACGACGAGGCCGGCAGTGATGCGGCGGCGCGTTCCGTCGCCGGATCGCACCGTTGCGCCGGTCACGCGCTCGCCCGAGACGTCGAGTCCGACGAGGCGCGTGCCTTCGACCAGCTCGGCGCCGCTGTCCGCCGCGTGAGCTGCCAGGCGCGCGTCGAAGTGGGTCCGGTCGAGGCCCCACGAGCGCCGCGGGCCCCGGCGATCGGCATAGGTGATCGTCGCGCTCCGCCGGCCGGCCACCATGCGCATCCCGGTCAGCGCGATCGCGTCCGCCTGCCACGCGCCGGGTGCCAGGCCGATTCGCGCGAGCTCCTCGACGATGTGCGGGCTCGCGTACTCGGCGCAGGCCTTCGGGCGCGGATGATGGGCGGCCTCGAGCAGGACGACGCTCGCGCCGGATCGCGCCAGTCCCGCCGCCAGCGCCGATCCGGCGGGCCCTGCGCCGGCGATCAGGACGTCGCAGCGGGTCATCTCGTGGTGGCGGTGACGACGCGTGGGAGCCACCGCGGCGAGCGCCAGCGCCTCGTCAGCCCGGCCTCGGCGAGCAGGCCGTCGAGCTCGGGCAGCGTGTAGGCCCGTCGAGCGGAGGCCATGCCATCGGCTCGCGTGACCCGGCTGCGACCGAGCGCCATGACCGAGACCCATGTCGAGGCCAGGGGCAGAAATCCGCGCCGGAGGTCGTTGACGACCACGCCGTGCCGGGAGACTCGACGCAGCTCGCGCAGGGCCACGAGGGCCGCTTCCGGCGCGAAGTGGTGGACGAGCAGCGAGCAGTGGGCGACGTCGACGGCGCCGTCTTCGAGCGGCAGCGCGAGCACGTCGGCCTGGAGGACCTCGATGTCCGGGACCCGCGCCAGCCGGTCGCGCGTGACGGCGAGCACTCCAGGGTTGACATCGGCGGCGATGACCTGCCATCCGCGGCGGGCAAAGGCGATCGGCATGTCGCCGGCTCCGGTTCCCACGTCGAGGATCCGCGTCGCGTTGCCGGTCCCCACCACCTCCTCGATCCCCCGGACGCTCGCGGCGATTCCGCCCGGCAGGCGGTTCATGCGCGCGAGGTCGGCGAGGTTGGCCTCGACCTCCGACCGCGAGAGGCGACCTGAGTCCAGCAGCTCGGCGGCATCGGTCCTTGCGCCGAGAGCCAGAAATCGGCGCATGCCGATGGCCATGTGGGTACGCACCTCGTCGTGGGAGACCCATCTTCGATGCCGCACGCGGAATCCGCAACGCGGGCTCCGGCGTACACTGAGCGCCGATGACCGCGACCGCACCGCCGGGCACCGACGTGCCCGATCACGACGAGACCGACACCCGCCGCCGGACGGTGGTGATCATCGGTTCCGGGCCGGCGGGCCTCACCGCCGCCATCTACGCCGCGCGCGCCAACCTCGAACCGCTCGTCATCGCCGGCAACGTCCCGATGGGCCAGCTGATGATCACCTCGGATGTCGAGAACTACCCCGGCTTCCCCGATGGCATTCAGGGTCCGGAGCTGATGCAGAAGTTCCGCGACCAGGCCACGCGCTTCGGCTCCACCATCCTCGACCGCGACGCGACGCGCGTCGACTTCTCTTCGCGCCCCTTCGGGATCTGGGTCGGGGAGGACGAGTACCGCGCCGATGCCGTCATCGTCGCGACCGGCGCGTCGGCCCTCTGGCTGGGGCTGGCGTCGGAAGAGGAGTTCCGCGGGCGCGGCGTCAGTGCCTGCGCGACCTGCGACGGCTTCTTCTTCCGCGGTCGTGAGGTGGCCGTGGTGGGCGGCGGCGACACCGCCCTGGAGGAGGCAACCTTCCTGACGCGCTTCGCGGACAAGGTGACGATGCTCGTCCGCCGCGACGAGTTCCGCGGCAGCAAGATCATGCAGGACCGCGCGGGCCGCGACCCGAAGATCGAGATCCTCTTCAACAAGGAGGTCACCGAGGTCCGCGGCGAGATGACCGTCAACGCGCTCCAGCTGCGCGACACGGCCACCGGCGAGGAGAGCGAGCTCGCCGTGCAGGGCATGTTCGTCGCCATCGGCTACAAGCCGAACACCGAGCTCTTCACCGGGCAGCTCGACATCGGTCCGAACGGCTACCTCGACGTGGTCGGCGAGACCGGCTCGAGGGTGGAGGGCGTCTTCATCGCCGGCGACGTCCACGACCATCACTACCGCCAGGCCGTGACCGCCGCCGGGGACGGCTGCAAGGCGGCGATCGACGCCGAGCGCTGGCTCGCGTCGGTCGGCGAGATCGAGGCCTCGACCGCCACGAACTGGTAGCTCCGCCGCGGTCGTTGTCTACACTAACGATCCAGCCCCGAAGCAGGAGACCGATCGACCGATGGCCCGTGCGCCGCGCCCCGAAGACCTCTACGACCTGCGCATCCCGACCGATCTCGACCTGTCGCCGGACGGTCGGTTCGTGGCCTTCAGCGTCAAGAGCGTGGCACCCGGCAAGGACGGCTACCGCAGCTCGCTGTGGCTCGCGCCGACCGATGGCAGCGCCCCCGCGCGCCAGCTGACCGTCGGCAGCAAGAACGACACGACGCCGCGCTGGTCGCCGGACGGGTCACGCCTCGGGTTCCTCTCCGATCGCGGCGCCGTGCTCCAGGCCGGTGGCGGCGGCGCAAAGGCCGGCAAGCCCGAGGCGCCGAAGGAGGGAGGGACGCAGGTCTGGATCCTTCCATTCGCCGACGGTGGCGAGGCGCGTCAGCTCACCGACCTCCCGAAGGACGTCGAAGGGCTGGAGTGGTCGCCCGACGGCAAGCGGTTGGCCGTTGTGAGCACCGCCGCCGCGACCGTGCCGGAGAAGAAGCCCGAGCGCAAGCCGGAGGACGGCCCGGCGCCGGACACCCGGCTCATCGACACGCTCCTCTTCCAGTTCAACGGCGCCGGCTTCGTGTACGAGCGCTTCACCCGCCTCTGGCTCGTCGACGCCCAGACCGGCGCGGCCGAGCTCCTGACCCGCGGCAACCACCACGACGCCGACCCGCAGTGGTCGCCGGAAGGGCGGCAGATCGCGTTCGTCTCCGACCGGCACCCGAACCCCGATCTCGGCTGGCGCAGCGACATCTACCTCGTCGACGTCCGCGGCGGCACGGTGCGGCAGCTGTCGCCGGGCCGCGGCCGGCAGGGCTGGGGCGCGCCGTCCTGGTCGCCCGACGGCCGGTGGGTGGCCGCGATCGGGACCCGTGACTGGCGGCGCGGCGACCTGCTGCAGGCATCGGTCTGGCGCTTCCGCGTTCGGGACGGCGAGGCCGAGAACCTGCTCCCGGACGCCGATCTCGAGGCGGCCGCCGGCATGAACAGCGACCTCATGGGCGGTCTGCCGGCGCGCCCGGCCTGGATGGCCGACGGCCGCTGGGTCGTCTTCTCGGCGCCCGTCGAAGGCTCGTTCGAGCTGTGGCGTGTCGAGATCGATGGCGGGCGGATCGAGCGCCTGACGCGGGACCGTCATTACCTCGCGCGGCCGGCGATCGTGGGGCTCCCTCGCGGCGGTGCGCGAGCGGCCGTCGTGCGCACGAGGGCGACCCGGGCGCCGGAGATTGCGGTCGGTGACGTGCCCGCGGGCCGCCTGAGCGGGACCGATCGGGTTGAGCTGCGCGAGATCAGCGACCTCATGCGCGCCTGGGCCGACGTCAGCCTGGTTGCACCGGTCGAGCGCTGGCACGAGGTCGACGGCCGCCGAATCCAGGGCTGGTTCATCTCCGCACCGGCGAACACGAAGCGCAACCCGGCGCCGGTCGTGCTCGAGATCCACGGCGGGCCTGCCACGCTCTACGGCTGGTCGCTGATGTGGGAGTGGCAGCTGCTCGCCGCCAACGGGATCAGCGTCTACGCCTGCAACCCGCGTGGGTCGCAGGGCTACGGCTTCGACTTCCTGAACGCGAACGTCAAGGACTGGGGCGACGGACCGATGCGCGACGTCATGGCCGGGCTCGACTCGCTCATCGAGGATGGCCTCGTCGACGGCGATCGGATGGGGGTCACCGGTGGCTCGTACGGCGGCTACCTCACCTCCTGGATCGTCGGCCACACCGACCGGTTCAAGGCCGCGGTGACCTGTCGGTCGGTCAACGACCTGATCAGCCAGATGCTGTCGGGCGACATCGGCGGCCCGGTCTTCGGCCTCTTCGTCTACGGCGTCCACCCGTGGGAGGACTGGGACCTCTACCACCGCCACTCCCCGCTGACGTACGCCACCGAGGTGACGACGCCGCTCCTCATCCAGCATGCGGAGAAGGACCTGCGTTGCACGATCACGCAGGCCGAGGAGCTCTTCGCCGTCCTGCGTTCCCTGCGCAGGACCGTGCGCCTCATGCGCACGCAGGACGAGACGCACGAGCTGACCCGATCCGGAACGCCGTTCCGCCGCGTCGACAACCTGCGGCTCATCGACGAGTGGTTCCGCCACTTCCTCGTCGAGGGCAAGACGCGCCTGCCGAGGATCGACAAGAACCGCGGCTAGCGGCCGCTCATCGCGCGCCGTTTGCCCACTCTGATAACCAACGGCCGATGCGGGGCCGTCCAACGGCTCTCCTTTACCAAGATCGGTAACGGGCGGGCATCACTCGACCCGAACCACTGCTTGGTTGTCCGTTGGTTGTCGCCGGCGACAAACCGTGACCGTACACTCGCGATTCATGACCGATAAGTTCGTTACGACCCTCAACGAGACCTACGCATTCGATGCGCCGGGCGTGACCTTCGGCGCCGGGATGCGGGGCGACGAGGCGGTCCCCGCGGTCCAGGTGCGCGTGCCGCTGGCGATGGTGAACCGCCACGGCCTCGTGGCCGGCGCTACCGGCACGGGCAAGACGAAGACGCTCCAGGTGCTTGCCGAGCAGCTCAGCGACCACGGCGTGCCGGTCTTCATCAGCGACATCAAGGGCGACATCAGCGGCCTCGCCGCACCCGCCGAGCTCAACGACAAGCTCACGAGCCGCGCCACCGCCATCGGCTTCGCCGACTACGCGCCGCGCTCGTTCCCGGTCGAGTTCCTGACCCTGGACCGCGATGGGAAGGGCGTGCGGCTGCGCGCATCGGTCAGCTCCTTCGGGCCGATCCTGCTGGCCAAGGTGCTCGACCTCAACGACACCCAGCAGTCGGTCATGGCGCTGGCGTTCAAGTACGCCGATGACAAGCAGCTGCCGCTCGTGAACCTCGAGGACCTGCGCGCGCTCCTCAACCACCTCAACTCGGACGAGGGCAAGGCCGAGATGGCCGAGTACGGCGGGATCGCGACCGCCACGGCGGGGGTGATCATCCGCAAGATCGTCGAGCTCGAGCAGCAGGAGGCCGATGCGTTCTTCGGCGCGCCGGAGTTCGACGTCGAGCACTTCCTGCGCGTGACCGATGACGGCCGCGGCATCGTCAGCGTCCTCGAGCTGGCCGACATGCAGGACCGCCCGGCGCTGTTCAGCACGTTCATGATGTGGCTGCTGGCCAGCCTCTACGAGACGCTGCCGGAGATCGGCGACCCGGAGAAGCCGAAGCTCGTCTTCTTCTTCGACGAGGCGCACCTGCTGTTCCGCGACGCGAACAAGACGTTCATGCAGCAGATCGAGCTCGTCGCGCGCCTCATCCGCTCGAAGGGCGTCGGCGTCTTCTTCGTCACCCACTCGCCGTCGGACGTCCCGGCCGAGGTGCTGGGCCAGCTCGGCAACCGCGTCCAGCACGCCCTGCGCGCGTTCACCCCCGACGACCTCGAGGTCGTGAGGGCCACCGCCGAGACCTTCCCGACGACGGAGCTCTACGACGTCGAGGAGGAGCTGACCGCCCTCGGCACCGGCGAGGCACTGATCACCGCCCTCGACCTCAAGGGCCGGCCGATGCCGACGGCGCGCACGATGATGCGGCCGCCGAGGTCGCTCATGGCCCAGGTCGACCCGACCGTCGTCGACTCGGCGGTGGCGGCCTCGGCGATCGCTCCGACCTACGCCAACGACTCCGACCCCGAGTCGGCCAAGGAGCTGCTCGCGGCGCGCATGGCGCGGGCCACCGAGGCAGCGAAGGAGCCGATGGAGGGCGTCGAGGACCCGGAGTCGCCGGCCGAGCGCAAGATGCGGCCGACCCGCGCGCCGGAGCGCGGCGTCGACTGGGGCGACGTCGCGCAGGAGGGAGCGCGCCTCGCGCGGTCGGGAACCGTCAACACGATCCTGCGCAGCATCCTCGGGGTTCTCAAGCGCCGCTAGCGGACCGATGGGCAGACAGGCGGCAGTACACTCTCATCCTGGCTGCCCGACCTCGTCGGCCACACTCCGCGGACCGATGGCCGAGCCGCCGCGTTGAACGGGAGGTGGTTGCGTGCGCGCGTTCATCGTCAGGCTCGAGAACCGGCCCGGGACGCTGGCCGAGCTCGGGGAAGCGCTCGGGGAGCGGGGCATCAACATCAGCGGCCTGTCCGGAACGACGTGGGACGGCGACGGGGCGATTGCCGTGATCACGAACGACGACGCCGGCGCTCGCGCGGTGCTCGAGGACCGCGATCTCACCTACCGAGACTGCGAGGTCGTGTCCGCCGGGCTCGAGGACAAGCCCGGCGCACTTGGTGCGGCCGCGCGACGGTTGGCCGATCGCGGCGTGAACGTCGAGCTGATCATGACGACCGGCGTGCAGGGCACCCGGGTCACCGTCGCCTTCGGCGTCGACGACCCGGTGGCCGCTCGCGAGGCGCTCGGCGAGCTGGCGGCGACGGGCTCGCTTCCGATCTAGGTCCGGCCCAGCGTCTCCACCGCGACGGCGGGGACGTCGGTCACGAATCCCCACAGCCCGGTGTCGGACAGGAACCGCATGCGTGCCGGGTCGTTGACGACGTAGCAGCCGACCTCGAGTCCCAGCGAGGCGGCCTGCGCCACGACCGGCAGCGGGTCGTCGCCGAGGTCGCCCTCCCACGGGTGGACGCCGGTGTGCCCGCGCTCCGCCGCCCAGCTGAGCGCCGGCTCGATCGCCTGCCCCGGCGCGACGAGGTAGCCGGTCCGCAGCTCCGGATCGAGCTCATGGACGCGGTCGATCGCCACCTCGTCGAAGCTGATCACCGACAGGCGGCCATCGGTCCGGACCGGGCGGCCGCCGACGGCCTCGACGACCGCGTCGGCGGCGGCGCGGGCCTTGATCTCGATCACCAGCCCGCTCGTGCCGGGCAGCCACTCGAGCACCTCGGGCAGCGCGGGCACCCGCAGCCCTTTTCCGGCGTACGGGAACCCCGAGTCGTCGGGTCGCGCGAAGCGCGCGCCGGCATCGGCCTCGCGGATCTCGCCCATGGTCAGTTCGGCGACCGGGCCGGTTCGATCGGTCGTCCGGTCGAGCGTATCGTCGTGGATGACCGCCAGCTCGCCGTCGGCCGTGAGGTGCACGTCGAGCTCGATCGCGTCGGCTCCCGCCTCGATGCCGAGGCGGAACGCCTCCATCGTGTTCTCCGGCGCCGTCGCAGAGGCGCCGCGGTGGGCGACGACGAGCGTCATCGGATCGCCTCGCCGGGCGCCACGATCGCCGGCTCGATGGGCGCCGCCAGCTCGAGGTCGTCGGTGGGAGCCTGGCCGGGAGGCACACCGATCACGAACGCGACGCCGACGAAGAGGAGCACGAGGAGGCTGGCGATCGCGATCTGGTAGGCGCCGTCGCCGAGGCTCGGTTCGAGGCCCGCCACGATGCTCGTGTAGACCACCGGGCCGATCACCGCGCTGAGCTTGCCGACCAGGCCATAGACGCCGAAGGTCTCGCCGATCCGGCCCGGCGGCGTGAGCCGCAGGAGCAGGAGACGATCCGTCACGCCCACACCGCCGAGCCCGGCGCCGAGGAGCGCTCCGGCCACGAGGAACGGGATCGGTTCGAGCGTCACCGTCAGCATGAGCAGTCCGACGGCCCAGGTCGCGAGCACGATCAGCAGCGTGCGTTTCGGGCCGATCCGGTCGTTCAGCCATCCCCACCCGAACGAGGCGATCACCGCGACCACGGTCAGGAGCAGGAGGATGTTCAGTGCCTCGGCCTGCGTGAAGCCGACGGCGAAGACGGCGAACGCGCTCATGACCACGATCGCGGTGTTCACCGGGTCGGTGTAGAAGAAGCGACCGACCAGGAACCGCAGCAGCCCGGGCGTCTCGCGCGCGTGACGGATGCTGGTGCCGAGCTGCGACCAGCTGCGCACCGCGTCGACCGCCCGGAACGGCTCGCCCGCCGGCCCGCGCTCGCGGACGATCAGGAAGAGCGGCACCGCAAAGATCGCGAAGAGCGACGCGATGAGCAGGAAGCTGGCGGCGGTGCTGTTGCCGTCCGCATCGGTCGTGAAGCGAAAGAGGAGGCCGGAGACGATCGTCCCCAGGTAGCCGAGGCCGACGCCGATGCCGGACAGCTTCCCGCGCGTGCTGGCACGTGCGACCTCCGGTAGGAGCGCGTCGTAGTAGATGAGCGCGGCCTGGTAGGCGAAGTTCGCGAGGGCGAACGCGAGGAGGCCGAGGCCGACGTCGACGAGGCCGATGAGGGCGGTCGGCACGATCGTCAGGATCGTGAAGAACAGCAGGAACGGCTTGCGGCGGCCGGTCCGGTCGCTCATCGCGCCGAGGATGGGGGACACGATGGCGTTGACGAGCACCGAGGCGCTGACCGCGATCCCGAACCAGCGCTGCCCCTCCGTCTCGCCGAGGAAGCTCGTCGCCCACAGGCTCATCGCGAAGCTGACGATCGCGAAGCTGAAGATCGTGTTCGCGAAGTCGTAGAGGGCCCAGGCGAGGCCCTCGACCGCGCTGCCCGACCGGGTCATGCCGCCGAGCCCACGCCACCACGTGGCCGGCGCCAGGACGGTCACGGGTGGGGGCGTCGCCGCGTCATCGCCGCCGATCATAGCCGGACCCTCGTTGCGCCCGTCGGGCACTCGATGGACCGAGACCTAGGGGCGCATCACCGGATCGAGGAGGGCGTTGACCGAGCGCTGGACGAGGTCCGCGTCGAAGCGGTCGCCGTTCTCGGCGTGATGGGCGATGACCCCGTCCATCAGCATCGCCGTCGCCAGGCTGAGCTCCTCGACGTCGACGTCTGCGGCCACCTCGCCGCGCGCCATCGACTCGCGGAGGAACATCGCCGAGAAGGAGCGGATCTGGTCGCAGCGGCGTCGGAGGATGTCGCGCAGCGCCGGCCTGACGTCGGCCTCGGCCCAGCCCGTGGTGACGATCGCGCCCCAGCCCTCAGCCTCGAGGCTCTCGACGAAGTGACGGACCGCGGCCGCCACGCGCTCGCGCGGGTCGGCGATCGTCCCGAGGTGCGCGGCAAGCTCGTCGAGCTGTGCCTGCGTCACGCCCTCGCACATCGCGAGGTACAGCTCCTCCTTGCTGTCGAAGTACCGATACAGCAGTCCGACGCTCACGTCGGCCTCGGCGGCGATCGCCGGCATCGTCGTGCCGCGGTAGCCGCCGGCGAGCATGGCCCGGTAGGCGCCGTCGAGGATGCGCTGACGCATCTCGGTGACGTGGGCGGCGCTGGTACGTGGCACTCGGCGTCCTCGATCGTTGATGAACCTATATTCATTTTGCGCTTGACGAGCGCGTTGCGCAAGGGGTAATCTCCGCAACGAACCCTGAACGAGCATTCATCGGTACCGATGCGCCGACCCATCATCCTCGGAGCCATCCTGGCCGGCGCCGCGGCCGTCTTCCTCGCCATCCGTGGCAGCCGCGAGCCGCTCGACCCGCCGCCCGGCATGCCGGAGGCGCCCGTGACACCGCCCCCGGCCGACCCGCCGACCCCGCCGCCGCCCGACGACCGGGTCGCGCACAACGGCATCTTCGCCGCGCTCGGGCGCGCCACGTACCGCCATCGTCGCTGGCTGCCGATCGCCGGGGTCGCGCTCGTCGTCGGCCTGAACGTCTGGGCCGCGACGGCCGGAGACCAGCTCAGCCAGGGTGGCTGGCAGATCGAAGGCTCCGAGGCCGCACGTGCCGAGGCGCTGGTGGCCGATCGGTTCGGCGAGCAGGCCACCAGCCTCATCGTCATCCTGGCCGACCCCGACGGCGACGCGGCATCCCCCGAGTTCCAGGCGACCGTCGCCGAGTCCGTGGCGCCGCTCACCGACGAGGCGCTCGTCGGTGAGATCCTCACCTACGCCGATGTCGGCGACCCGTCCTTCGTCAGCCGTGACGGGACGAAGACGTTCGCGCTCGTCCGCCTCGACGAGGAGGTCGAGGACGCCGTCGACGACGCGGAGCATCTTGCCGGCCTCGTCGACGCGCCGGCCGGCGTCGACACGATCGTCACCGGCATTCCCCTCGTGCAGTACGAGTTCAACGAGGCCATCGAGGAGGACCTCTTCCGCGCCGAAGTCATCAGCCTGCCGATCGCGATGCTGATCCTGCTCGCCGTGTTCGGCACGCTCGTCGGCGCCGCACTGCCGGTCATCATCGCCGTCCTGGCCCTGCCCAGCGCCATGGCGATCATCGGCCTGCTTGCGGGCGTGACCGAGATGAGCATCTTCGTCACGAACGTGGCGACGATGATCGGGCTGGCGCTGTCGATCGACTACTCGCTGTTCACGGTCAGCCGGTTCCGCGAGGAGCTCCGCCATCGGTCGGTGGCCGACGCGGTGGAGCACACGATGGCGACCGTCGGCAAGGCGGTGGCGATCAGCGGGATCGCGGTCGCCATCGGTCTGGCCAGCCTGACGGTGTTCGAGTCGGCGGCCCTGCGCAGCATGGGCATCGGCGGCGTCGTGACCGTGCTGTCGACCCTGGTCTTCGGCCTCACCGTCCTGCCGGCGCTGCTCGGCATGCTCGGGCCGCGCGTCAATCGCCTGCGCGTGCCGCTACCGAAGAGCCTTCGCCTGATCGAGGACGACCCCGACGCGGCCGATGCCCGCCAGGGTCGGGGCTATTGGGCTCGCGTGGCAAACGTCGTCATGCGCCATCCGGTCGCCATCGCGACGCCGGTGCTCATCGTGCTGATCGTCGCCGGGCTGCCGTTCTTCGGCATCCAGCTCTCGACCGGCGGGAACCTCGACGACCTTCCGCCGACGGCGAGCGTGACCGGCTTCCACGTGCTCGAGGACGAGTTCCCCGGCGGCGGCGCCGACCCGATCGAGGTCGCCGTGCGCTACGACGAGCCGATCGCGCCAGACGGCGCGCTGGACCCGACCTGGATCTCCGAGCTCGAGGCCTACGAGGCCGATCTTGCCGAGGTCGAGCACGTCAACGAGATCTCGAGCGTCCTCGATCCGCCGGCCGGGATGGACGCGACCGTCTACCGCCAGCTCATCGCGCTTCCCGAGGAGCAGCGACCGGCCGAGGCGGCCGGGCTCTCCGCCTGGATCGATCAGTGGGTCCGCGAGGACGTCAACCGGCTCGAGGTGTTCAGCACGGCGCTGCCCGACTCGAGCGAGGGGCGGGCGGTCGTCGACGACGTGCGCGCCACGCCCGCGCCGGAGGGAGCCGAGGAAGTCCTGACCGGCGGGCTCTCGTCGCGCTCGCACGACTTCATGGCCAGCTTCACCGAGTCGGTCCCGTACGCGATCGCGATCGTCGTGGGCGTGACCGCGATCGTCCTCTTCCTCACGTTCGGATCGGTCTTCCTGCCGATCAAGGCCGTGCTCATGAGCCTCCTGTCGATCACCGCCAGCTTCGGCGCGCTGATCTGGATCTTCCAGGAGGGCAACCTGTCCTGGCTGCTCGACTTCGACCCGTCGGGAACGATCGTGGCCTCGACGCCGATCCTCATGTTCGCGATCCTCTTCGGCCTCTCGATGGACTACGAGGTGCTGCTCCTGTCGCGCATCCGGGAGCGCTACCTCGTGACCGGCGACAACACCCGGGCGGTGGCGGAGGGGATCGGCATGACCGGCGGGATCATCACCGGCGCGGCCCTGATCATGGTCGCCGTCTTCGGCGCCTTTGCCCTCTCGTCGGTGATGGTCATCAAGTCGCTCGGCTTCGCGATGGCGCTGGCGGTCCTCATCGACGCGACGATCGTGCGCGGCATCCTCGTGCCGGCCTTCATGCGGATCATGGGCTCGCTGAACTGGTGGGCCCCGCGATGGATGCAACGAGGCGTGGCCCGGCTGGGGCTGTACGAGGGTGCGCCCGAGCCGCCGGCCCCGGAGCCTGCCGCCGCCTGACACTCCGCGCCGGGGGTCACCTCGATCGATCGAGGCATTTCCACCGGAAGGTCTGCTCGCGGGCGATTCCCGCGGTGTGCCAAGAGCCAGGACGCAGGAGCAACGCGCGGGCGGGCAGCTCGTGCGCATCGGTCCTCGATGGATCGCGGAACATCCCTCGACGTGTCGCGAGCTGGGGACGCACGTGAGGCTCCGGAATCGCAGCCCGGCGTCATCGAGTCCTCGCCGTGATCGTCTAGGCTCCAGCGCATGCAGCGGCGAAGCCTCGAGGAGCTGACGGACCGATGGCGCGCGCGCCACGACGCGCGCGCCTCCACCGACCGTCCGCCGGCCGATCCCGAGCGCGAGGCGCTCGCCCGGCGCGCATTCCCGTACGGCACGTCGTCTCCGGCCGCGTACGTCGCCGATCATGGCGCCGAGATGGTCGGGTTCACCTACGACGAGGCGAGCTACGCCGATCCGGACCTCGACGCTTGGCTGCTCGAGGTCGGCCGGCTGCTTCGTGAGCGCCGATGAGCGCGCCGGCCTGGGCGCACGAGCTCGTCGCCGTCGTGTGCGCGGAGGCTGAGGTCGCTCCGCCGCGTCTGCGGTGGCGCGATCGGCGCGGCGGGCCGTCGACCGGGGTCGCGCGCCGCTCGGAGGGAACGATCGCGGTCCGCGCCGGCAGCGACCCGCTCGACCAGCGGCTGACGCTGCTCCACGAGCTGGCCCATTGGATCGCCCCGGTCGCGCACCGGCGAGGACGTCGCACGGTCCACCATGGGCGCGCCTTCTATGCCATCGCCTTCGCGCTCTACCGTCGCCACGGCCTCGCCGACGCCGACGCCCTGCGCCTCGAGTCGGCGCGCTATCGGTCCGCGCTGGGCCATGCCGCCGCGCTCGGCGTCGACGGGGCGGCTGTCGCGCTGGCGGAGCATCGGTCGCGGTTGCGCACGCGGCCGCAGAGACGCTGGCGGGTCCTCGTCCCGGATCACGCGATCCGGCTCGAGCGCGACGGTCGCTGGTCGGTGTGCGGGGTCTGCCGGCAGCGGGTCGTCGGGCCGAACCTCCGGCGCGTCCGGCACGCGCGCCGGCCCGTGCGCCACGTGCTGATGACCTCGGTCGCCTCGTAGGTCAGACCGCGGCCGGCACTCCGAGGCGGTCGCGTGCCACGGCGGCCGCCGCGGCCAGGCGGCGCACGCTGTCGGCGCTGCGCGGATAGACGTGCGCGATGAGGTGCGCGATGCCCAGCTCGGCGTAGCCGGCCAGCGCGCCGGCCATCTCGTCGGGCGTTCCGCGGATGGCGCGCTCCGGGGCCGTCGGTTTCGCGTCATCGAAGACGACCGAGATGCCGGCGGTGAGGACCAGGCTCGCGGGGTCGCGGCCGGCGTCGTCGAGCGCGCGGCGCACGTTCGCGAGGCGCGTGCGCAGGTCGTCGGCGTTGCTCGCGGGAAGCCGTACCAGGCACCGTTCCACTGCGCGGCGTGCTTCGCGACGAGGCCGAGCATGCGTGGCTGCTTGCCGGCGATGAGGATCGGCGGGCCGCCGGCGCGGATCGGAGGTGGCAACAGCTCCGCGTCCTCGGCGCGGTGGTATCGGCCCTCGAAGCTCACGCGCTCGCCACGCAGGAGCGGCGCGAGGATCTCGAGGCCCTCCTCGAAGCGCCCGACGCGGTGGTCGAAGGGGTAGCCGAAGGCGTCGAACTCCGGCTGATGCCAGCCGCAGCCCAAGCCGAGGATGAGGCGCCCGCCGCTCACCTCGTCGAGCTCGGCCGCCATCTTTGCGGTCAACGCCGGGTTGCGGAACGGCAGCGCCAGCACGAGCGGCCCGATCTCGACGCGCTTCGTGATCGCGGCGACGGCGGTCAGCACGGTCCACGACTCGTGGATGCCGGTCGTCGCGCCGTCGTCGCGGAAGATGAGGTGGTCGGCGCCCCACACCGAGTCGAGGCCGCCCATCTCTGCCGCGAGCGCCATCTCGCGCAGCTCGTCGAATCCCCGCGTCTCGTCCGCGCCGAGCGGCAACATCAGTCCGATCTTCATGCTGCTCATGCTAGCGGCGCGCATGCCAGCCAGCCGTCTACCCTCCGGGCGTGACATCGCTGCCGCTCGACGGGATCCGGGTGATCGACCTGAGCCGCGTGCTGGCGGGGCCGTTCGCCTCGATGCTCCTCGCCGACCTCGGCGCGGACGTCGTCAAGGTCGAGCCGCCCGCCGGCGACGAGACCCGCTCGTGGGGGCCGCCATGGTGGGGCGACCCGGAGGACCGCCGCAGCGCCTACTTCGCATCTGTCAACCGCAACAAGCGCTCCGTCGTCCTCGACCTGCAGACCGATGAGGGTCGCGCCACCTGCGACCGCCTCCTGGCAGGGGCCGATCTGCTCGTCCACAACTACCGCCCGGCCACTGCGGCGCGCCTGGGGCTGGCGACCGATGCGCTGCGCGAGCGCCATCCGCGCCTCGTCGTGGCGTCGGTCGGCGGGTTCGCCGGCACCGATGCCGATCGCCCCGCCTACGACCTGCTGGCGCAGGCCGTCTCGGGGCTGATGTCGGTGACCGGCGAGCCGGATGGGCCGCCGATGAAGGCCGGCGTTGCGCTCCTTGACCTGATCGCGGGGCTGGAGTGCGCCGTCGGTGCGCTCGCGGCGCTCGTCGGCCGGCGCGGGTCATCGGTCAGCGTCAATCTCGTCGAGGCCGGGGTGACATCGCTCATCAACGTGCTCGGGGGGTTCCTGGCGACCGGCGTCGAGCCGGGGCGTCACGGGAACGCGCATCCGAACATCGCGCCCTACCAGGCGTTTTCGGGGCGTGACGGGCACCTGGTCGTGGCAGTTGGGAACGACGCGCAGTTCGGTCGCCTCCTCGGCGTGCTCGGCTTGACCGATGTGGACGGTCGCTTCGCGACGAACGAGCTGCGAGTCGCAGCGCGCGAGGAGCTGGCGGCGTGGCTCGGCGAGGCGATCGGCACCTGGGAGCGCGCGTCGCTCGTGGCTGCCCTCGCCGATGCCGACGTGCCGGCCGGTGCGGTCAACAGCGTGCCCGAGGCGCTTGCATCGATGGGCGAGGCTTGGGTGGAGGAGCTCGATGGCGTCCGGATGGCGCCGGGTCCGATGCGAATCGAGGGTCAGCTCGCGCCGCTGCGTCGGCCACCGCCGCGACTCGGCGAGCACACCGACGAGGTGCTATCCGCCTTCGGGTGATGAGTGGAGCGGGAGACGGGGATCGAACCCGCGACATGCAGCTTGGAAGGCTGCCGCTCTGCCAACTGAGCTACTCCCGCGCGTTTTCGAGCCTAGCAGATCGGCCTCTCGACGCCTCAGCCGGCCGAACCGTCCGAATGCACACCGGATGTGAATTGAGCGCGCACGCGCGATCGGGGGTGTCGGTCGGCTTGACCTCGATCCTAGTATTACGCGGCGGCCCGGGACCTCAGCCCGGCGGGAAGGTGATGGAACCGGACCCGTTCGGGGGGCATACCCGAGGAGGATTGGCACGTGACAGCTACCGCGCAGTCCCCAGACCCCGCGTCCCCGACCCTCGCGCGCAACGCGATCGGCCTGACCGAAGTGCTGTTCCAGTCGATCACGCACATGGCACCGGCCGTCGCGACCGCCATCTCCATCGGCGCCGCGACCGCGTTCGCGGGCGGGATCACCCCGCTCGCCCTCGTGTTCGCGATGATCGCGGTGCTGTTCACCGCCTACTCGATGAGCGAGCTGGCGCGCCATCTGCCCTCGGCCGGCGGGATGTACACGTACGTCGGGCGCGGGCTCGGCTCGTTCTTCGGCTGGATGGTCGCCTGGGCCTTCGCCTTCGCGGAGCCCCTGATCATGCCGATCCTGCTCGGCGGCTTCGGGTTCTACGGCGCGATCTTCCTGTCGACCTACCTTGGCGTTGAGTTCGCGCAGGCCTGGATCGTCCTCGCGCTCGCGTGCGCGGCGCTCGTCTGGTTCCTCAACTATCGAGGCATCGCACTCTCGACCCGAACGGGCGTTGCCCTCGGCGTCATCGAGATCGGGATCTTCCTGGTCATCTCGTCGCTCCTCATCGTCAACGCGGAGGAGAACACGCTGAGCGTCTTCATCCCGGGTGAGGCGGGCCTGCTGCCGGCGTTCCAGGGGATGATCTTCTGCCTCCTGGCGTTCATCGGCTTCGAGGCCGCCGCACCGCTCGGCGAGGAGACGGAGGAACCGCGGCGGACGATCCCGAAGGCGGTGATCTACTCGGCCGTCCTCGTCGGCGTCTTCTACGTCTTCAACATGTACGCCGCCACAGTCTTCTTCGGGCCGGACCGGATGACCGACTTCCTCGCCGCCAACGACGGCGATCCGTGGGGCGGGATGGCGACCGAGGTGCTCGGCACCTTCGGCGGCCTGCTCGTGATCTTCGCCATCCTCAACAGCTGCGTCGCGAACGCCAACTCGAGCGCCACGGCGGCAACCCGTTCGCTGTTCGCGATGGGCCGCGCCACGCTCATCCCGCACTGGTTCGCGGCCATCCATCCCACGTTCAAGTCACCGGTGAACGCCGTCCACCTCCAGACGATCGTGGCGATCATCGTCGCCATCGGCATCGGGCTGGCGCTGCCGGACGACCCGATCCCCGGAGCCCCCGGGCTCAACGTCTACATCTGGCTCGGGACGGCCGTCGGGCTGCTCTTCGCCGGCATGTACATCCTCGTCAACCTCGCCTGCATCGGCTACTTCATGCGTGAGCGCCGCAACGAGTTCAACCCGGTCAAGCACCTCGTGGTGCCGATCCTGGGCGTGATCGCGATGATCCCGGCGGTGCTGGCGGTCATCGGGGGCGTCACGATCCCGATCCTCGACGTCGAGCTCGCGGCGTACGAGAACTCGTTGCGATTCACGGCGCCGGTCGTCGGCGTCTGGGTGGTGCTGGGGATCGTCGTGTGGGCCATTCTCCGCGCCATGCGCCCGGAGGCACTCGAGCGAGTGGGCGACGTCTACGGGGGCGGGGAGATCCTGCCGGACGAGCCGGGCAGCTACTGACCGATACGGGCCGGCGGCGACGCCGGCCCGCTATTCGACCTCGATCCTCTCGTGCGGCGCACGGGCCGGCTCGGCCGGCTCGCCGCCGGGTGCAGCCGGCTCGTCGAGGTTGGCGATCCATCGGTCCAGGTAGACGCGCGCGGCCATCAGCTGCTCCTTCGTCGCGGCCTTGAGGTGGCGGCGCGCCTCCTCGGGGAAGACCGAGTGCGTGACGGCCCAGAAGGCCTCCTCGAGGCCGGATCGGCTCTGCTCCATCATGGCCCGCGGCGTGCGGCGCTCCAGCGCGGCGATGCGACGCTCGAGGTCGGCGGTGCGGTCGCCGTTTTCGGGGCTCGTCGGATCGGTCATGTTCGGGCTCCTTCGCGTTCTGGGACTCCAAAGCGGACCTTGAGCGTGCCGTCCTCGAAGCGCGCGCCCTCGGTCGGCGCGTCGACGAGGATGCGGGGCAGGACGAGCGTGCGGCGCCACGTGCCGAGGTCGATGACGAGCTCGTCGGCGCGTCGAGACAGGTTGATCTGGCGCTTCTCGGTGAACGGCAGGTCGACCGAGAGCAGGAAGCTGCCGTTCTCGCGGCTGACCTCGTATGGGCGACCGCGGTAGAAGAAGCTCACCGGGTCGTCGTCGCCGTACAGCGCGGCCGCCAGCTCGCGCAGCAGCTCGATCCCGACCATCTCGCGGTCGAAAAACGGCGCCTTGCGCACCGGGATCGGGTGGAACGTGTTGTCGACGAGCGGACCGTAGCGCTGCTGCGCCTCGTACCAGCCGCGGAAGTACTCGCCGACCTCGTCGGGCAGGACGCGGTTGGCGATGACGAGGTCCGTCGGGTAGCCGTAGAGGTGGAAGTACGTGAACGAGCGCTGCGCCTCCGCGATCACGACCTGCTCGAGGGTGAGGACGACCCGGATCGAGGTCGTGTCCGGATCGGTCAGGAGCCGGTGGAGATCCTCGAGGCGCGCGAAGAGGGCCTCGCCGGCGTTGAAGACGTCGTCGCCGGGCATCGGCATGCCGACCACGCGCTGGACGATCGGCCCGGTGAGCTTCGAGATGCGGCGGCCGAGCGGCTCGACCTTCTGCATCCACCAGCGCCCGGCCTCCGGCAGGCTGAGCAGGCGCAGGGTCTCGCCGGTGGGGGCGGCGTCCACGACGACGACGTCGTACGCGCCCGAGTCGTGGTGGTCGGCGATCCACAGCAGCGATCCGACCTCGTCCATGCCCGGCAGGACGGTCATCTCCTCGGCCATCACGTCGTCGAGGCCGCGCCAGCGCAGGACCGATGCGGCGTACTCCTGGATCCGGCCCCAGTAGCGCTGGACATTGAAGAAGACGTCCGACTCCTGCGCCCACAGGTTCGGGCTGATCTCGAGCGGCTCGGGACCGAGCTCGCGGGCGAACGCGTCGCCGAGGGAGTGGGCGATGTCGGTCGAGATGATGATCGTGCGGTAGCCGCGATCGGCGCAGGCGACGGCCGTCGCCGCGGCGACGCTCGTCTTGCCGACGCCGCCCTTGCCGGTGTACACGAGGATGCGGGCAGTCACAGGGCCTTGGATTCTAGCCCGCGTCGGGTCCAGGCCGGATCGGCGGGTCGGCCCGCCGGCCTCGCGCGGTGCTCGGGGGCGCGTGGTTTGCGGCCGGTCTTCGCTGAGCGGCTCTTGACGCGAACGAGGGGGCGGTGGCGTGCGATCCGCGCGCGGTGTCAGTCGCTGAGCGGTTGACCCGCAGGTCAGGTGCCGGCGAGGCGCTCCACGACCGCGTCGAGCTCCCCGAGGGCGCCGACCATGATCGAGCTGATGCCGAGCTCGTCGCGATGTCGTTGCAGCTTTTCGACGAAGCCGTCGACGGTGTTGATGAAGATGTGCGGCGAGTCGAGCAGGTCCTCGGCGGAGACCGCGATCCCGCTTCGCTCGCGCAGCCGCTCCGCCACGTCGCCCGCCTCACGCAGCGGCTCCGAGGTGATGCTGACGCCGGTCATCGAGGGATAGACGTTGAGCTCGAGCTCGCCGAACCGGTCGCCGGCGGCCTCGCGCACCCATTCGATCTTCTCGCGCGTGCCCTCGAGCGTGACCGATCGCGGATCGGGCGCGCGGTTGGGCAGGATGCGCGGTGCGAGGCCGATGATCTGCGCCTCCCGAGCGGCGAGCGTCAGCGTCCGGCGGCCGCCGCCGCCGATGAGGAAGGGCGGGTGCGGGCGCTGCGCGGGCTTGGGCTGCGCGTCGTAATCGGTGATCGTGTAGTGCTCGCCGGCGAATGTGAACGGGCCGTCGGCGAAGCAGCCCTTGAGCACGGTCACCGCCTCGGCCAGGCGTGCCTGGCGCACCGGCGTGGGGTCGAAGGCCATGCCGATCGCCTCGTACTCGGCCCGATTCCAGCCGGCGCCCATCGCGACGTCCAGCCGTCCCTCGCTGAGGACGTCGAGGCTGGCGAGCTCCTGTGCCAGCACGGCGGGATGGCGCAGGTCGTTGTTGAGCACGAAACCGGCGATGCGGAGGCGGGCAGAGACCGCGGCGATGGCCGCCATCGCCGGCACCGGGGCCAGCTGCGGGATGAGGTGGTCGGGCACGACCAGCGTGTCGACGCCGATCGCCTCGGCGCGACGCGCCGTCTCGGTCAGCTCGTGGATCGTGGCGATCTCGCGCGCATCGGCCAGGAAGCGGAAGGGCCTCGGCATGGCCCCATTGTGGCCGACGGCGGGTGGCCTAGTGGCCGTCCTCGCTCGCCTCGGCGCGTGCCGGCTGGTGGACGAAGGTGCCCGGGTGGCCGGCGTCGTCGGTTGCGGTGGTGGCGGCCGGCACCTGCGGCGAAAGCGGCGCGGCCTGCATCGGTGCGGTGCCCCGCTCGGCCCCGATGACGTGCATGACCGCGTTGATGAGCGCGAGGTGGGTGAACGCCTGCGGGAAGTTGCCGAGGTGGCGACCGGTGTCGGGGTCGAGCTGCTCGCCGTAGAGGCCGAGCGCGCTCGAATACGAGAGGAGCTTCTCGCACAGCCGGTGCGCCCGCTGGGTCTCGCCGATCTCGACGAGCGCGGAGACGAGCCAGAACGAGCAGATCGTGAAGGTGCCCTCCTTGCCGGAGAGGCCGTCGTCGGTCGTCTCGGTGCGGTAGCGCAGAACGAGGCCGTCGTCGGTCAGCTCGTCGGCGATCGCGAGGACCGTGCGGCGGATGCGCTCGTCCGACGGCGGCAGGAACCGGACGAGCGGCATGAGCAGGACCGACGCGTCGAGCGCATCGGTCTCGTAGTGCTGGGTGAAGACGCCCCGGCTGTCGACGGCGTTGGCGCAGATATCGGCGTGGATCTCGTCGGCCACCGCCTGCCACGCCGCGGCGCGCTCGGACTCGTCGCGGAGCCGGGCGAGGCGCGCGCCGCGATCGACGGCGACCCAGCACATCAGCTTCGAGCTCGTGAAGTGCTTCGGCTCGCCGCGGACCTCCCAGATGCCGCGGTCGGGCTCGCGCCAGTTCGCCATGGCCGCCTCGACCTGGCGGACGAGGATCGGCCAGAGGCGCTCGTCGAGATGGTCCCGAGACTTGACGTGGAGGTACACCGAGTCGAGCACGGCGCCCCACATATCGTGCTGGCGCTGCCCGTACGCGTCGTTGCCGATGCGGACCGGGCGTGCCCCCTCGTAGCCGCTCAGCTCCTCGAGGATCTGCTCCGGAAGGGCGCGCTCGCCGTCGACGCCGTACATGATCTGGAGCTCGTCGTCGCGCTCGGCGACATCGGAGATGAAGTGGAGGTAGTCGCTGGCCTCCCATTCGAAGCCCAGGGTGTACAGGCCCCACAGGGCGAAGGTCGAGTCGCGGATCCAGCTGTAGCGGTAGTCCCAGTTGCGCTCGCCGCCGGGCGTCTCGGGCAATGAGGTGGTCGGCGCCGCAACGACCGCGCCGCTCGGTGCGTAGGTAAGCCCCTTCAGCGTCAGGGCCGAGCGCTCGAGGTGCGAGCGCCAGGGATGGTCGGGGAACCTGCCGCGGGCCAGCCAGTGCTGCCAGTGATGCGCCGTCCACACGAGCCGCTTGTACGCGTCGTCAACGCTGCGCGGGGCGGCCGCCCGGTTCCAGGCCAGGGCGCAGAAGCGTTGCTCGCCCTCCTTGATGAGGGTGCGCGCGACCGCGCGAGGTCCCTCGAATCCGATGTTCATGTCGCTCGTGAGGACCAGCTCGACGTCGGACCGGTCGCTCACGCATCGGCCCTGGTGGTAGCCGTCCTCGGGATGGCTCCACGTGCCGTATCCGCGGCCGTAGTCGAACACCGGCTCGCAGTCGAGGGTCAGCTGCATCTCGCCGTTGACGCAGCGGACCATGCGCAGCAGGACGTGGCTCGCGTCGTAGTCGGTGGGCGGCCGGCGATGGGTGTGCGATCGCTCCTCGGAATGCCGCCACGGACCGATGAGCAGGACGTCCCGAACGATGACCCAGCCGGTCGGCGAGCCCCAGCTCGTCTCCAGGACCATCGTGCCGGGCAGGTAGCGGCGCGCGGCCGGGACGGTGATGTCGGACGGTCCGAAGCGGAAGCCGCCGGCGTCGCGATCGAGGATCGACCCGAAGACGCTCGGCGAGTCGAGGCGCGGCAGGCAGAGCCACTCGACGTTGCCGGAGGGGGCGACAAGGGCGGTCGTCTCGCAGTCGGAGAGGAACGCGTAGTCGCCGATCGGCGCGAATGGCGAGCTGCCGAACGGCAGATCGTGCGCGTTCGGCCCCGATGGCTGCGGCCGTCCGTTCGTGCTCATCTTCACGATCCCGCGTGCGGGGGCGACAGTCTCACACCAATCGGTACGTTCGCCAACCCCCGACGCGCGTCAGATGTCGGCGTTGAACGTGTCGCAGCCGTCGGCCGAACGCGCCTCCAGGCCGTTCGTGAACCACTCCTGGCGCTGCTCGGAGGAGCCGTGCGTCCAGGTCTCGGGGTTCACCTGTCCCTGGGTCTGCTCCTGGATGCGGTCATCACCGATGACCGATGCGGCGTCGAGCGCCTGGGCGATCTGCGCGCGCGTCAGCGGCTCGAGGAATCCGGTATCGACCGCATTTGCCCCCCACACCCCCGCGAAGCAGTCGGCCTGCAGCTCGACGCGCACCGCGCCGCCTTCGGCACCGGCATCGCGGCCCTGATCGAGGAAGCCGAGCAGGTTCTGGATGTGGTGCCCGTACTCGTGGGCAACGACGTACATTTCCGCGAATGGACCGCCCTCGGCGCCGAAGCGGCTCTCCAGGTCGCCGAAGAAGTCGAGGTCGAGGTAGATCGTCTGGTCGAGCGGGCAGTAGAACGGCCCGACCGCGCTCGAGGCCGCCCCGCACTGCGTATTGACCTGGCCGCTGAAGATCTCGACGCCCGGCTGCTGGAGCTGCTCGCCCGACGCTTCGAACGTCTCACCCCAGTAGACGTCGAGGCTCTGGACGGCGCCCACGATCCGGCAATCCTGGCGCTGGTTGGCGTCCTCGCCGCTCTCGCACTCGGCGATGAGCTGGCTGCCGACGGGGCCCTCGGCCGGCGCCGCGCCGAGTCCACCGATGACGTCGCCGAGGTCGCCCCCCTGCAGCAGGATGATGGCGGCGATCAACAGGAGCCCTCCCATCCCGCCGCCGACGGCCAGCCCGCCGCCGCGCAGGCGGCGTCCTCGCGAGTCGCGCACGCGTCCCGGATCGAGGTCGACGTCAGGTCTGAAAGTCATTCGGGAGTCGCTCCGCGTAGAAGTCCGATTGCTTGGCCGCCGAGCGGCCACGGGACCAGACGATAGCGAGTGGCGTGCCAGCCGCCGTCCCCGCACCGTGGCCAGGCGGCGGGCAATCCTACGGGGACGCCGGCGCGATTCGCTCCGCGAGCCAGCCGATGGCCGGAGGGTAGCGCCACTCGATCCCGCCGTGGGTGCCGTCGAAGAGCTCGAAGCGCAGCTTCGGCTCGCCGATCCCGAGGGCGGTGAGCTCGGCCACGAACGCCTGCGCGCCGAGGTCGAGGAAGTACTCGTCGCTCTTGCCCGCGTCGACCCAGATGGCGCGCAGGCCGCGCAGCGCGTCGGCGTGGCCGGCGGCCATCCGCACCGGGTCCCATGCCAGCCATCGCTCCCACACGTCGGGCACCAGGCGGCCGGTGGCGACATCGAACGGGAGACGGACCGTGCCGTCCGCATCGGTCGAGTAGCAGGCGGCCATGGCCCACTCGTTGACGAGCGCCGCGTCGGCGGGCCTCGAGCGACCGGGACGCGACCGGAAGTCCGCCCAGAAGGCCTCGAACGAGCCGCCGTGGTGGTCGCGCAGGGCCCGGGCAGCCTGGGGAAACTCCGGCAGGTAGCAGGCCTCGAAGAGCGCATCGCCGGCGTGCGTGACCAGCCCGCCGAACAGGTCCGGCCGAAGCATCGGCGTGACCATCGCGCCGTATCCGCCGCTCGACTTTCCGGCGATGCCGCGGTGGGCCGCATCGGCCAGGGTCCGGTAGCGGGCATCGACGAACGGCACGACCTCGTCACACAGGTAGGTGTGGTAGCGGCCGGTGCCGGGCGAGTCGAGGAACTGCGAGCCGCCGTAGCTGGTCCAGGCGTCGACGAAGGCCACGATCGCGGGCGTCGATCCCGGTTGCGCGAACCAGGCATCGATCGCCTCGACCACCGACGGCGAGAAGGCCCTCCGGTTGCGCCACATGTCGAGCTGGCCGGTCATGCCCTGGATGAGATAGATCGATGGATAGCGCCGGTCGCCGTCGGCGTCGTACCCGGGCGGCGTGTAGACCCAGACGGGCCGAACGTGCGGGTCGCCGAGCGGGTTGCCGGTGAGCGCCTCGGAGTCGAAGCTCAGCTCGTCGAGCCGGCCCGCCCAGCGGTGGCCCCACGGGGGCGGCAGGTCCGTCACGCCGTCTCCCCGCGCAGCTCGACCGTCTCGAGGCGCCGCACGGCAAGGATGGTGGCGCCCACCGTGATGATCACGACCGCGGCGATGGCGACCCCCAGCGCGACCTCCGCGATCCCGGCGGCGTCGCCACCCCCGATGGCCTCGACCACCGCCAGGGCATGCTGTCGCACGCTGACCACCCGCGTCCCCGCGAAGAGGCCGGCCACCACGCCCTCCCAGACCACGACATACGCCAGGCCGATGATCAGCGCGCGCGACGTGATCAACGAAAGCGCCACGAAGATGGCCGTGTACTCGAGGGCGCCGAGGACGGCTCCGACACGCGAAGCCGATCGCCAGCGCCGGGTCGTCCTGCCCGATCAACCCCGCCACGAGCGTCGCCGGCGCAACGAGGATCGTCACGACGACCCATGCGACGAGGAGCTTGACGATCACGATCCGCCAGCGGGGCACCGGCCGTGCGAGCAGGTAGACGATCGTTCCGTCGTCGAGCTCGGAGCCGATGGCGGCGGTCCCGACGATCACCGCCACGAGCGGCAGCAGCACACCGAGGGCGAGGTCGCTGAGCAGCGTGCGCGTCACGTCGAGCGCCTGCTCCGGCGTCGGGTCGCTGAGGAGGAAGAGGCCGACGATGCCGATCAGGAGCACCCCGAGCAGCGCCAGGAGCACCGTCCGGCGCCGGTTGAGAAGCGCCCGCAGCGTGATCGAGACGAGTGCCGCGGTCATCGGCGCACCAGGTAGCTGAAGACCGACTCGAGCGACTCGTCGGCCGGGCGCAGCTCGAGGAGCGACACGCCCGCGCGCTGCGCCGCGGGACCGACGTTCCGCGTCAGCGCGCCGTAGTCGCGGGTGCTGACGGTGAGGATGCCGTCGTGCATGTCGACGGCGTCGACCTCCGGCGTTGCCAGGAGCTCGCGCGCCAGCCGCCGGTCGTCGCTCGAGCGCAGCGTGAAGCTGTGCGGGCGATCGGTCATCAGGCGGCGAATCCGCCGGAAGTCGCCGGAGGCGGCCAGCCGGCCGGCGACCACCACGAGCACGCGGTCGGAGAGCCGCTCGACCTCCTCGAGGATGTGGCTGCTGAAGAGGATCGTGCGACCCTCGGCGGCCATCTCGCGCAGGAGGTCCATCATGTGCAGCCGCTGGCGCGGGTCCATGCCGTTGAACGGCTCGTCGAGGATGAGCACCGCCGGGTCGTGGACGAGCGCGGCGGCGACCTTCACCCGCTGGCGCATCCCCTTCGAGTAGCCGCCGATCGCGCGGCCGGCGGCATCACGCAGGTCGACGAGGCCGATGGCCCGGTCAGCCGCGCCGGCCGGATCGTCGAGGTCCTGGAGCCGGGCGGCGGCGGTCACGAACTGGGTGCCGGTCAGGAAGCTGTACACCGCCTCCCGCTCGGGAACGAAGCCGACGCGCCGATACAGCTCCGGGTGGCGCCAGGTCGGCGTCTCGTCGAGCTGGACCGTGCCCGCGCTCGGGCGCAGGAAGCCGGCCATCATGTGCAGCAGCGTCGTCTTGCCGGCGCCGTTCGGCCCGAGCAGGCCGGTGATGCCGGCACCGACGTCGAACGTCACGTCATTGACCGCCACGACGTTGCCGTACCAGCGCGAGGCGGCCTCGAGCCGGATCGCGCTCATACCGTGATCCGCCGATAGCGGAGCGCCAGCACGAGCCACGAGACGAGCACGAGCAGGGCGGCGGCCGCGCCGAAGACCGGGAGCGGGACGTCGCTGGAGCCGACCGGCGACTCGGCCACCTCGCCGCCGAAGAGCCACTGGCGGGCGCCGTCGATGATGCTCAGCGGGTTGACGAAGGGTGCCCAGTCGTCGAACGCATCGAGCGCATTGCCGCTGAGCGCCTCGCTGATCACGCCGCCGATCAGGAAGACGGCGAGCACCGCGCCCGCGGCGAAGGCGCGACGGGAGGCCAGCGAGCAGATGGCGAGCCCGACGCTGGCGAGCACGACCGCGTGCAGGACGCCGCTGCCGACGATGGCGGGCAGCGAGCCGATCTCATCGCCGAGCGCGGCGAGCAGGTCGTCGGTGGCGAGCACGCGGCCGAGGAAGAGGACGAGGACCGGCACGAGGGTCAGCGAGAGGAGGCCGAGCGCGAGGGCAACGAGCTTGGCGGCGACGTAGTCGATTCGGCTCATCGGCCGGCTGAAGTAGAGCGGCAGGACGCGGTGGCGGATGTCGCTGATGACGAGCTCCGGCGCCTGGGCGGCGAGGAAGATCCCGAAGAGCGCGCCGATCTGCCAGAGGTAGTTCTCGTAGTTGTAGAGCTCGGGGATGAGGTCGCCGGCCAGCACCCGGATCGCGACCGCGACCACGGCCGGCATGACGGCCAGGATCACCGCGCCCCACGGGATGATCTTCGAGCGGCCCGATCGCCCCAGCCCGAAGACGGCGCGCACGCCCGCCTCGACGACGGCGCCGACAGCACCACCTCGGCCGAGGCGCGGGCCGTCGTAGCGGCGATACCCGATGTCGTAGATCGTGCCGGTCGTCTCGGTCCCCGCGGTCATGCGGCGCCCTCGTCGCGGAAGAGGTCCTCGAGCTGGTGGCGGCGATGCTCGATCCGCACGAGCGGCAGCCCGAGCGCGACCGCGTCGTCGCGGACGGCGTCGTAGACGTCGAAGTCCCCGCCACCGGCCGAGGCGATCTCGACGAGCAGCATCCGACCGGTCGCGGTCGCCTCGAGGCCGCGCGCCACGAGCCGCTCGGCGAGGGGATCGGCTGCGTCCTCGGTCTCGACCACCAGCTGGCCGGTGCGCTCGGTGAAGCTGGTCAGCGGGGCGGTGCGCAGCAGCCGCCCGGCGTCGATCGCCACCAGCCAGCCGGCCACGCGCTCGATCTCGCCGAGCAGGTGGCTGGCGACGACGACGGCGATCCCGAAGTCGCGGCCGATGCGTTCGATCAGCGCCAGCATCTCGTCGCGGCCGGCCGGGTCGAGGCCGTTGGTCGGCTCGTCGAGGAACAGCAGCCGCGGGTCGTGGACGAGCGCCTGGGCGAGCTTGACGCGCTGCTTCATGCCGGTCGAATAGCCACCGATCGGCCGGTAGCGCTCCTCGTACAGCCCCACGTGACGGAGGACGTCCGCGGTTCGCTCGCGCGCCGCGCCGGCGGGAAGCCCGGAGACGCGCGCCATGTGGCTCACGAACTCGGTGGCGCTGACGTCCGGCGGCAGGCAGTCGTGCTCCGGCATGTAGCCCACGAGCTCGCGGATGCGCGCGCCATCGGTCCGGGTGTCGAGGTCGAGGACGGTCGCCTCGCCATCGGTCGGCTCGAGCAGCCCGAGGAGGATCTTGATGAGCGTGCTCTTCCCCGCGCCGTTGGCGCCGACGAGGCCGATGACGCCCTCGCCGATCTCGACGCTGAGCGCGTCGAGCGCGGTGACGCCGCCGGGATATCGCTTCGTCAGCGCCCGGGTGCTGATCAGGGGCATCGGCTCCAGTCTACCGGGCGTCCCCGCTGACTACATGCGGGGCTGGTAGCCGGGCTCGAAGTACCGGGCGGGGTCCTCGTCGAAGTCGAGCTTGCAGCCCTTGCCGCAGAAGAAGTAGGTCTGCCCCTCGTGCTCGCTGCTCAGCCCCTGGGCGCTCGCGATCTCAGGGTTGACCTGCATCCCGCAGACGGGATCGACGGCCGTGGTCGTCATCGGTGCATCGGTCTCCAGTTCGGTCGTTGTCAGGCAGCGCGGAAGGCCCGCAGCCGCAGGGAGTTGAGGACGACGCTGACGCTCGAGAGCGCCATCGCGCCGGCCGCGAGGGCGGGGGTGAGCAGGACGCCTGCCAGCGGGTAGAGGAGGCCGGCGGCGACGGGGATGAGGAGCACGTTGTAGCCGAACGCCCAGCCGAGGTTCTGGCGGATCGTGCGCATCGTCGCGCGCGACAGGCGCACGGCGGCGGGCACGGCGCCGAGGTCGTCGCGGACGAGCGTCACGTCGCTGGCCTGGACCGCCACGTCCGCGCCGGTACCGATCGCGATCCCGAGGTCGGCCTGCGCCAGCGCGGGCGCATCGTTGATGCCGTCGCCGACCATCGCAACGGTCGCGCCGTCACGCTGAAGGCGCTCAACGGCGGCGGCCTTGTCCGCGGGCAGCACCTCGGCCACGATCCGCTCCGGACCGATGCCGACCTGCCCACCGATGGCCTCGGCGGTCGCGCGCCGGTCGCCGGTGAGCATCCAGACGTCGATGCCGGCCCGCTTCAGCCGCTCGACGGCCTCGGCCGCGCCGGGCTTGACGGTGTCGGCGAGGCCGATGACCCCGATCGCCTTCCCGTCGCGCGCGACCCACGCGCCGGTCGCCGTCCCGAGGTCGATCGACTCGAGACGGGTCGTGTCGATGCCCGCCTCGGCCAGGAAGGCCGGCGTGCCGACGAGGACGGCCGAGCCGTCGACGGTGGCTCGCACGCCGCGGCCGGCGATCCCCTCGAAGGCGGTGACGTCGGTGATTTCGACTCCACGCTCTGTGGCTGCGTGCACGATCGCCGCGGCGAGCGGATGCTCGCTGCCGCGCTCGGCGGATGCGGCGACGCGCAGGAGCTCGTCGTCGGTCACGCCGCGCAGGGCATGGACCGCGGTGACCGCCGGCCGGCCGTGAGTGATCGTGCCGGTCTTGTCGAGGACGACCGTCGTGACGCGCTGCGCATCCTCGAGCGCGGCGCCGTCGCGGATGAGGATCCCGTGCTCGGCGCCCTTGCCGGTGCCGACCATGATCGCCGTGGGCGTCGCCAGGCCCATCGCGCACGGGCAGGCGATGATGAGCACGGCGATCGCCGTCGACAGCGCGAGCGGCAGGCTCGGCTGCGGACCGAACGCGAGCCAGACGACGAACGTCAGCGCCGCGATGCCGAGGACGGCTGGCACGAACCAGCCGGTGACCCGATCCGCCAGGCGCTGGATCGGCGCCTTCGAGCCCTGGGCGCGCTCCACGAGGCTGACGATCTGGGCGAGGGTGGTGTCCGGACCGACCCGCTCGGCGCGCATGACGAAGGAGCCGCTCGTGTTGAGCGTCGCACCGATGACGCCGTCGCCGGCCGCCTTGTCGACCGGGATCGGCTCGCCGGTGAGCATCGACTCGTCCACGGCCGATGCGCCGTCGACGAGCACGCCGTCGACCGGGATGCGCTCGCCTGGGCGGACGCGCAGCAGGTCGCCGGGGACGACCTGGGTCACCGGCACCTCGCGCTCGCCGCCTGGGCGCAGGACGCGCGCGGTGGGCGGGCGCAGCTCCAGGAGGCTTCGGACGGCGCCAGCGGCCTGGCCCTTCGCGCGGGCCTCGAGCCATCGGCCCAGCAGCACGAGGCCGATGATCACCGCCGCCGAGTCGAAGTACGTCTCGTGACCAAGCCCGGCGGCCATCACGGTTTCGGGCAGGAGCGTGACGAAGACGGAGTAGGTGTAGGCGGCCAGCGTCCCGATCGCGACGAGCGTGTTCATATTCGCCTCGCCGTGGCGGGCGCCGCGCGCGGCGGCGACGAGGAACCGGCGGCCGAACACGAACTGGACGATCGTGGCCGGGATGAGGAACCAGCGGTTGACGTCCATCATCGGCCACGGCGTTCCGCCGGGCCAGAACATGATCGCCATCATCACACCGCCGATTGCCAGCGACGCCAGCGCCTGGAACAGGAGCTCGCGGCGCTCGGCCGCGCGCTCGACCTCCGCGGTGTCGACATCGGTCGCCGCATCGGCGGCCTCGCGGCCGACGTCGTATCCCGCGGCCTCGATGGCGGCCACGATCCCGGTGCGGTCGATCAGCGCCGGATCGAACCGAACCGTGGCGCGCTCGGTGGCGAGGTTGACATTCGCTTCGGCGACCCCGTCGGCGCGCGAGAGGAAGCGCTCGATGCGATTGACGCAGCTGGCGCAGGTCATGCCCACGACTGGCACGCTGAGCTCGGCGGGGGCGAACGGGGTTGGGGTGCTCATGGGTGCCTCAAGGATACTACAGGGGAGTATCCGGGGACGTGATCGACCGAGTCTCACCGCTTCGGTGGACGAGTCGGCTGTGATGGATGCCTTCAGGGTTATCGAGCCTCCCGCATCACCGATTCCGCAGTTCCGCACGGCCCGCAGGCACGCACATTGCAGGACTGCTCCTCACATATCCGGGGGTCGTTCATCGTGCAGCGCACGGAGAGCACAGCGAAACAGGACGGCGCACGTCGGCCGTCGGGCGGCCGCCATGCTGCGCGACCGGTCCTCTTCGCGGTGGAGGACGACCCGTCAACCCTCGAGCTGCTCCGCGACGTGGCCATCCATGCCGGTTGGACGCTTCGGGGCTTTACGCAGCTCGCCGACTTCGAGCGCGCGGTCGCCCAACGCGTCCCGGATCTCGTGATCCTCGACGATGACCTTCCCGATGGCCGCGGCGGCGACCGGGCGCGGGAGCTTCGCCATGACCGACGCCTGCGCGATGTGCCGGTCCTCGTCTGCACGGCGGCCCCTCCGACGCGCCAGGCCGAGATCGGCGCGTGGGCTCCGGTCGTGAGCAAGCCGTTCTCCCTCGGAGAGATCGAACGCGTCCTGCAGGACGCCGTCCAGCGGCGCAGTCTGGAGGCGCACTCGGCGGGCGGGTAGTCTGAGCGCGTGCGCGCGCTCATCCTGACGAACGAGTTCCCGCCCGAGGTCTATGGCGGGGCCGGGATCCACGTCGACGAGCTCACCCGCCACCTGCGTTCGTTGATCGATCTCGACGTGCGCAGCTTCGGCAGCCGCTCGGAGGACGCCGATGGCTGGCGAGTGCGCGGCTACGGCCCTGCGCACGACGCCTCGGCACTCGATCCGCGGTTGCGACCGATGCTCGAGGCGCTCTCGCGCGACCTCAGCATGCTGACCGATCCGATCCGCGCCGACGTCGTCCACGTCCATACCTGGTATGCGCACCTCGCCGGAGTCCTCGTACGGATGGCCTACGGCATCCCGCTCGCGCTCACCGTCCACTCGCTCGAGCCGTTGCGACCGTGGAAGCGCGAGCAGCTCGGCGGCGGGTACGACGTGAGCAGCTGGATCGAGCGCACGGCCATCGAGTCGGCCCAGGCGGTCATCGCCGTCAGCCGAGGCACGCGCGACGACATCCTCCGCCTCTTCGACGTGCCGGAGGAGCGTGTCCACGTCATTCATAACGGCATCGACGCCGAGTTCTACCGCCCGGATCCCGCGACGAACTTCCTCGAGCAGCGCGGCATCGACCCGGCCGTGCCGTACGTCCTCTTCGTCGGGCGCGTGACGCGCCAGAAGGGGATCGTCCACCTCGTGCGCGCGATCCATCACCTCGCCCCCGGGATCGGCGTGGTGCTGTGCGCCGGCCTGCCGGACACGCCGGAGATCGCTCGAGAGATGGCTGCCGGCGTGCGCGCCGCCCAGGCCGAGCGGCCGAACGTGACCTGGATCGGCGAGATGGTCAGCCGCGAGGAGGTGCGCCAGCTCTACTCGCACGCCTCGGTGTTCTGCTGCCCATCGGTCTACGAGCCGTTCGGCATCATCAACCTGGAGGCTGCCGCCTGCGAGACCCCGGTGGTCGCGTCCGCCGTCGGAGGCATTCCCGAGGTCGTCGTCGACGGCGAGACCGGCCTCCTCGTGCCCGTGGAGCTGTCGCCGGATGACCCGATGAGCCCGATCGATCCGGATCGGTTCGAGCGCAACCTCGCCGGGGCCATCAACGCGCTGATGGCCGATCCGCGTGCCAGGGCGGTGATGGGCCGCGCGGCCCGGCGGCGCGCGCTGAAGCAGTTCAGCTGGGACTCGATCGCACGCCAGACCGTCACCCTCTATCGCAGCCTGGCCGGCCGGCGAGCCACGGACGCACCGATCACCCGGCCCACTCGCCCCCGGTAAGTCTGCGGCGATCCATCGCGCATCGCCGGCGCGCGGGGCGTCGCGGAACACACGGCCCGATCCCGATAGGATGCGTCCCGTGACCCAGCACGCCCCGGCAGGGGTGCCGACCATCGGCGCACCGATCATCACCGTCACCGACCTGCGCAAGACCTACGGCAGCCTCACCGCCGTCGACGGCGTGAGCTTCGACGTCGGTGAGGGCGAGGTGTTCGGCATCCTCGGGCCGAACGGGGCGGGCAAGACGACGACCCTCGAGATGATCGAGGGCATGCGTCCGATCGACGAAGGCAGCGCGATCATCGACGGCATCGACGTGAAGGCCGACCCGCGCGAGGTGAAGCGGCGCATCGGCATCCAGCTCCAGTCGTCGGCCTTCTTCGACGAGCTGACCCTCGTCGAGATCCTCGACCTCTTCGGCCGCCTCTATGAGCGCGAGGTGGATCCGCTGGCGCTCCTTGCCCTCGTCGACCTGACCGAGAAGGCGAAGAGCCAGGTGCGGACCCTGTCCGGCGGCCAGAAGCAGCGCTTCAGCATCGCCTCGGCGCTCGTCAACGACCCGCGCGTCCTCTTCCTCGACGAGCCGACGACGGGCCTCGACCCGCAGGCGCGGCGCCACATGTGGGGCCTCGTCCGCTCGATCCGCGAGAGCGGCCACACCGTGGTGCTCACCACGCACTACATGGAGGAGGCGGAGGAGCTGTGCGACCGCGTCGCGATCATGGATCGCGGCCGGATCATCGCGCTCGACACGCCGCAGCGGCTCGTCGACGGGCTCGTCGGCCGCGGGTTCACGAAGGCGCGCGTCGAGCGGCTCGCCAACCTCGAGGACGTCTTCATCGATCTGACCGGCCACGAGCTGCGGGAGGGGGACTGACCGATGCGACTCGGCGTGCTCTGGGCCCTCTTCGTCGCCAGCGGAAAGATGTTCATCCGCAACCGCGCGGCCGTCTTCTTCAGCCTCTTCCTGCCCCTGATCATCATGCTGATCTTCGGGGTCCTGAACTTCGAGGGCGCCACCGAGATCCAGCTCGGCGTCGTCGACGAAGCCGACAACGAGGCCAGTGCCGACTTCGTCGAGAGCCTCGGAGCGTACGAGTACCTCATCCTCACCGAGGGCGAGCGCGAGGCCGAGCTGGCCGAGCTGGCCGAGGGAGACCGGGACTTCGTGCTCGTGATCCCGGCCGGCTGGACCGTGCCGCCACCCGGCGTCGAGACCGGCCTGGTCGCCTACGCCGGCAGCGGCGATCCCGCCCAGGCGCAGGTCGCGCAGGGCCTCTTCCAGCAGGCCGTCGCCCAGGCGCTGTACGCACCCGCTGGTGACGGTGGCGCCGCGGCCTTCGCGCCGCCGGTCGAATTCCAGTCGGTCGAGTCGCGCGACCTGGGCTACATCGACTTCCTCGTGCCGGGGATCGTGGGCATGACGATCATGCAGCTCGGCATCTTCGGCGTGGCCTTCGGGTTCGTGCAGCTCAAGCGCACCGGCGCGTTGCGGCGCCTCTTCGCCACGCCGACCTCGCCGAGCTACTTCCTGTCGGCCCAGGTGTTGTCGCGCCTGATCATCGGCCTCGTGCAGGTCGCGATCCTCTTCGGGGTCGGGATCTGGTTCGGGCTCCAGATGTTCGGCGACTACATGACCCTGTTCGTCGTCGTCATCATCGGTTCGGCGATCTTCCTTGCGCTCGGCTTCGGGATCGCCGGCTGGGCCAAGAACGAGGACCAGGCCGCCCCCGTGGCCAACCTCGTCAGCCTGCCGATGATGTTCCTGTCCGGCGTCTTCTTCCCGCGCGACGCGATGCCCGAGTTCCTCGCCGCGATCACCGCGTTCCTGCCGCTCACCTACGTGATCGAGGCGCTGCGGGCGATCGTCAACGAAGGCGCGAACATGATGTCGCTCGGTCCGCAGCTGCTCGGCATGGCGGTGTGGGTGGTGATCAGCTTCGTGATCGCCGTGCGCCTCTTCCGCTGGGAGTAGATGTTTCCACGGCCAGCGTGATTGGCCTACGGACCGATGGGATGTTCGTCCGCGGTCATGTGGCCAATCCCAGCAGCCAAGCGACCGAGGAGCGCTCGGGATCGACGGTTCGTCGGTCGGTAGGCCAACGTCATTGGCTGCACATCGGCCGATAATGCGGCGATGCACGAGCACCCGGCCCCGATCAGCCGGCGTCGCCTGCTCCAGCTCGGGGCGACGGCATCGGCCGCCGGCCTGGCTGCCTGCGCGTCGCCGCTGCCCTCGCTGACGCCGCTCCTCTCGGGGAGCGCCTCACCCAGCCCCACGCCGACCCCGACCCCGACGCCGACAGCGGAACCGACGCCGAGCCCGACCCCTCGGCCGGTGACCGGCCGCGTGCTCTACCGCGATGGTGCGCTCGCCGACGGCCGCGAGCCGTCGCTTCGGCACCACGTGAGCATCCTCGTCGAGGACGGGCGCATCGCGTGGATCCGGCCCGCGGACGGCGAGGAGGACGCGTCGAGGGCGACCGTGGTCGACTGCGCCGGCGCGACGTTCGTGCCTGGCATGGTCGACTGCCACAGCCACGTCACCGGGCCGGGCGGCGCGAACTGGATCGAGCGCTTCAACGACCCGCCCGAGACGCTGTTGGCGGTCGCCGAGGACAACGCACGAATCGCCCTCGCCGCGGGCGTGCGCTGGATGCGCGACGTCGGCTCACCGATCGCCGTGAGCCCGGACGACGGCCGCGAGCGCGCGATGGCCCTGGCCGTGCGCGACCGATGGACCGACCGCCGCGACCGTCCCTACCTGCGCGCGGCGGGGTCGTGGCTGTTCAAGACCGGCACGAACCCGATGCGCTCTGCAGTGGAGGTCCAGACGGCCGATCAGCTGCTCGCGGCCGCGATGGGCCAGCTCGACGACGGCGCCGACCTCGTGAAGCTCTACATGGACGGGCCGGACGTGAACGTCTCGCCGTGGACCGCCAACGAGGTCGGGCGGGTCGTGGACGCCGCCCACGAGCGCGGCGCGCGCGTCGCCGCTCACTCGGGGCGCCTGAGCGGGGCGCGGGAGGCGGTGCTCGGCGGCGTCGACTCGATCGAGCACGGCTTCGACCTCGACGCGACGGTCGCCGCCGAGATGGCGTCGCGCGGGACGACGCTGGTCTCGACGCTGGCCGTCCAGCGATCGTGGCTGAGCTTCGGCTCCACGACGACGATGGAGCGCTTCGCGACCGAGGCCAGCCGGAACGCCATCGCCGCGCGGCTCGAGCAGGGCGAGGCTTCGGTGCGGGCCGCGCGTGACGCGGGCGTGCGGATCGCCACCGGCAGCGACTTCGGCGGTGGATCGCTGCGAGCGAACCAGCTGGCCTGGGAGGTGACGAGCCTCGTCGCCGCCGGGCTCGAGCCGGTCGACGCGCTGGCCGCGGCGACGTGGCGCGGCGGCGAGCTGCTCGGCGAGGAGGAGGCGGGCGTGATCCGCGAGGGCGGACCGGCCGACTTCTTCTGTGTCCACGGTGACCCGCTCAGCGACCCCGAGGCGCTGTGGCGGGTGTGGCGCACGGCCTACGCGGTGCCCGCCTCGGCATCGTGAACGCCGTGAACGAGGTCGGCGTCAGGGGAGCACGCCTCCTCGGTTAGGACGCGGCCCGCTCAGGCCTGCGTGGGAGGCCCGTCGGCGTCACTCGGCGGCTCATCCTCGCGCTCCACGACGATCGTGCAGCGGGTCGCCAGGGCGGCGGCCGCACCGATCGCGGCGAGCACCGGCATCAGGGCGGCACCGATCAGCCCGATCGTCAACGGCACCTCGAGCATCGTCCGGCCGTCGTCGTTCTTGATGATGATGCGGCGGACGTTGCCCTCGTGGATCAGCTCCTTGACCTTGTGGACGACTTCGTCGCCGTCGATGGTGAATTCCTGGGTTCGAGGTCGTTCCTGGTTCATCGGTCAAGCGTACTCCGACGACGTTCCGAGCTGGCGCTTGCGCTCCGTTGTCGGTCAATCGGCCGAGCATCCTCGCGGCATCAGACCGATGAACTCGGGGCCCAGCGGGGGTCTGATTGGGTGCAACCACGCTGAGAACCGCCCGAGGTCACCGATGTTCAGCACGACGCATGTCAACACTGTCCCCGCGAATGTCCCGACGTCACGCTCCGTCCCCAGCCTCAGCGCCGCCCTTGGTCTGATCCTGCGGCTCGGCGGATCGGTCACGTCCGAGATCCGGACCGCGCCGGGCATCGGCTCCTGGGCGCTCGTCGTCGACGCCGAAGGCAACGAGCTCGTGCTGTGGGAGAACGCCGTTCCGGCCTGACCGGCCCGACCCGGCGTCAGGGCGCGGTCACGACCAGGCTGCCGCGCATGCCGAGGCTCTCGTGGCCGGCCAGCGCGCAGAAGATCACGTACTCACCGGGCTCCAGGTCGGCGCTGATCGTCTCGGCGTCGCCGGGGCTGAGGTCCTCGGTGGCCATGACCACCGCCCCGGTCCCGTCGCGGACGGTGAGGTTGTGGGGCGTCGGACCGTCGTTGGTCACCGCGATCGTGACCGTTGGCCCGGTGACCTCGAGCTCGGAAGGATCGATCATGAAGTCGGCGACGCTCACATCGATCGCATCGGCCTCGGAGACGTCCTCGCCCGACTCCGATGGCGAGGAGCACGCGGCCAGCGCCAGCAGGAGCACGAGGATCAGGGGAGTGATGCGCATCGGTTAATCCTCAGTAGCACGGAAACGGGGCGACCCGGGCACCGGGCCGCCCCGACAGGGACGGGCTTAGTGGAAGCTCTCCGGCTGGGCGGCCACGATGGCCTGCGCCAGCGGGTCGCCGAGCATCCGCATGTGCATCGCCGCTGTCCGGTCGGCATCCGCGGCCGCTGCCGCGTCGCCGGAACCCTGGGCATCGACGACTGCCTTGGTGGTGAGCACGTGCTCGGTGATCAGGCCGGCCAGCGCGTCCTCCGGCAGCCCGGTGGCTCCGGCCAGGAAGGCGCTGAACTCGGGCACGTAGGTCTCCGTCAGGTCGGTGACCGCCTGGTCCTGCATGGCCATGTCGTCGGTAGCCACACCGGTGGTGTAGTCGACGAAGAACCCGTTGTGGGCGCTCCAGATGCGGTTCCACTCGTCCTCGGCCTCTTGGCCGAAGAGGCCGCCGATCGCCGCACCGAGGTCGGTGCCGTTCGTGTTGAGCGCGGCGCCTGCGCCACCGAACTCGTCCTCACGGGCGCCGAGCGCGGCATCGGTGGCGAAGCTGGCCAGGAAGAGGTGCTCCTGGAGGAGCTGATTGAGCGCCGTTCGGAAGTCGACCGCCGCCGTGGCCGGGTCGCCCTCGATGTCGTTCCCCTCCGCGATTGCCGGCGCCAGCGCGTCGCCGATCATCGACATGTGCGCGTACGCGGTGCGGATGGCCTGGTATGCGGCCTCCCAGTCGCCCGCGGCCTGGGCATCGACCACGGCCTTGGTCTGGAGAACGTGATCGGTCACGAGCTCGGCGATGGCATCCTCGGGGAGCCCGGTGGCGCCGGCCAGGAAGGCGCTGAACTCTGGCACGTAGATCGTGGTCAGGTCCTCGACCGCGCCGTCGGCGAGCGCGGTGTCATCGGTCGCCACACCGGTGGTGTAGTCGACGAAAAAGCCGTTGTGGGCGCTCCAGATGCGGTTCCACTCGTCTTCGGCCTCGGTGCCGTAGATCGATCCGATGGCGGCGCCGAGGTCGGTGCCGTTCGTGTTCAGCAGCCCGCCGTAGGCCTCGAACTGATCGGTTCGGTCGTCCAGCGCGGCGCCGGTGGCCTTCGCCGCCAGGATCAGGTGCTCTCCGAGCAGGTAGTTCAAATCGGTCCGAAGGGTGGCGGCGGCGCTCATGGCGTCGGTGTCACCACCCGTCTCGCCCATCGACTCGCCCGGGCTCATCGACATCGGCGCCATCGTCTCGGCGGGACTGGTCGGCGCGTCCGACTCGCCGGAGTCTGCGGTGCATGCCGCCAGGGCGACAACGCCCATCAGCAGCAGTGTCGTCGTTTTCCAGGATCGCAAGGGTGTACTCCTCAGGCAACGTAACGGCCGCGCTTTGGGGCGGCCACTGCCAGTACGTCCGCGCGATGGAGCCACATCACCGTCGACGCTCACCCCACCGAGGCACGCGCTCTGCATGGCGCACCGGTCAATTCCATTCGCAAAGTGGGGAATCGGACCGATGGAAACCGTCGAAACCTGGGGGGACGCCGTGATGCTGTCCGTCACGCAAGCCCTTCAGAACTTCCTGGGCTTCCTGCCCGCGCTGGTCGGCGCACTTCTCATCCTCATCCTCGGCTGGATCATCTCCGGCCTCCTGGCGAGCCTCGTCGAGCGCGGGCTGAAGGCGATCGGCTTCGAGCGCGCCGCGCAGTCCACCGGCATCAGCGGCTTCATCCAGCGCTCGGGCTCGAGCTGGACGGCGAGCGCGATCGTCGCCGAGATCGTCAAGTGGTTCATCCGGCTCCTGGCGATCCAGGCGGCGGCATCCATCCTCGGGCTTGCCCAGATCAGCCAGATCGTCAATGCCATCATGCTGTGGCTGCCGAACCTGGTCGTCGCGATCGTGATCGTGGTCATCGGCACGCTGATCGCCAAGTTCGTCAGCGGCCTGGTGCGTGGCTCGACGTCGCAGATGGGCTTCACGAACCCCGGGCTGCTCGCGAGCGTGGCGTACTACGCCATCGTCGTCTTCGCGGTCATGGCCGCGGTCGACCAGTTGGGCATCGCCGAGACAGTGGTGGACACGCTGTTCATCGGTCTCGTCGCGATGGTGGTCCTGGCAGCCGGCCTGGCGTTCGGCCTCGGCGGACAGCAGACCGCCGCCCAGATCACGGCGGGCTGGTACGCCAGTGGGCGCGAGGCTGGCGCGAAGATCGCGGAGTACGCACAGACCCAGAGCCAAGAGGGTGCGGCGTCGCATTCGGCGCCGGCTCCGACCGCACAGCGGGCCGATCCGCCGGCATCGACGCCGCGGACCGAGCCCACCAGCGGCTGACCCTTCGGGGACTGACGGCGGCCGGCAGGATGCCGGCCGCCGTTTCGAGCTCCGGAGCCGGAGATCTCGGCACTGGCGCAGCCGGTCAGGATGGGCGACGCTGTGTGTCCACACGCGGCACCGAGAGGAGCAGACGATGATCGAGGACGTGACCACATCGGCGACGAAGGAGGTGCGCGCGGAGAGCCAGCCGGTCCAGATCGAGCGCAGCGCGGTCGGCGTCGTGCGCGGCAAGGATGTCGAGATCGGGATGGCGGGAGTCGGCCTGGTGATCGCGGACGGCGACGTGTCGGTCACCCAGGGCGGCGGCCGGGCCTTCGTCGCCGGCGGTGACCTGCGCATCCACCAGGGTGGCGGCGGCACGCTCGTCGCGGCCGGCGACGTGACCATCAGCCAGGGCGGCGCAGGGAGCCTGCTGACGCTCGGCGCGGTGAGCGTCGAGCAGGGCGGCATCGGGGTGACGCTCGCGCGCGAGGTTCGTGCCGGAGGCGGCGGCATCATCGGGATCGCGCTTTCTCCGCGGGTCGCCGTCGAGCCGGGCGGAAAGGTCGTGCTCGGCCTGCCGCAGGCACTGCTGGCCGGCGCCGCCGTCGGGATCGTGGCGGGCGCGATCGTCGCAATCGCCCAGGCGAGCCGCCGCAGCTGACCCGTAAACCTGACAGGCGGTGGCGGGAATCGGTGACAGGCTGAGGGACCGATAGACTCCTCGCAGGCATGACGACCGCCACCCACGCCGATCCCCTCGCGCCCTTCAGCGAGCCGACCCGCACCTGGTTCCGGGAGGCATTCGCCGCGCCGACGCGCGCCCAGGAGCTCGGATGGGACGCGATCAGCGGCGGGAAGCACGCGCTCATTCACGCGCCGACCGGCAGCGGCAAGACCCTCGCCGCCTTCCTGTGGTGTCTCGACCGGCTCATGACCGAGCCGGCGCGGGCGGAGCCCACCGTCCGCGTCCTCTACGTCAGCCCGCTCAAGGCGCTGACCTACGACGTCGAGCGCAACCTGCGCACGCCGCTCGCCGGCATCCGGCGCACGGCGGAGAGGCTCGGAGAGCCCGTGCCGGAGATCAGCGTGGCGAGCCGGACCGGCGACACGCCCGCCGACGCGCGTCGCGCGCTCGTCCGCCACCCGCCCGACATCCTCGTCACCACGCCCGAGAGCCTCTACCTGCTGCTGACGAGCCAGGCCCGCGAGATCCTGCGCGGGGTCGAGCACGTGATCATCGACGAGGTCCATGCCATCGCGGCCACGAAGCGCGGCTCGCACCTCGCCCTCTCGCTCGAGCGTCTGAGCCACCTCGCCGATGCCGACCCGCAGCGCATCGGCCTCTCGGCGACGCAGCGCCCCCTCTCCGCGATCGCCGCGTTCCTCGGCGGGACTGGCCGCGAGGTGGAGATCGTCGACGCGGGGGCACGCAAGGAGCTCGACCTCGAGATCGTCGTGCCGGTCGAGGACATGGCCCGCATGGGCGATGCGATGGAGGTCGACGAGGCACCCGGCGGGCCGGCGGCCGGACCCGAGGCGCGCCACTCGATCTGGCCGTCGATCCATCCACGCGTGCTCGAGCTCATCCGGGCGCATCGGTCCACGCTCATCTTCGTGAACAGCCGCCGGCTGGCCGAGCGGCTTGCGGCGCGCCTGAACGAGCTCGCCGGAGAAGAGCTCGTGCGCGCCCATCACGGCAGCGTCGCCCGCGAGCAACGGCTGCAGATCGAAGAGGACCTGAAGCAGGGCCGCCTGCCGGCGCTGGTGGCGACGTCGAGCCTCGAGCTCGGGATCGACATGGGCGCGATCGACCTCGTGATCCAGATCGAGGCGCCGCCGTCGGTCGCATCGGGGATGCAGCGCATCGGCCGCGCCGGCCACCAGGTCGGGGAGCCGAGTGTCGGCAAGATCTTCCCGAAGTACCGCGGTGACCTCGTCGAGGCGGCGGTCGTCGTCGAGCGGATGCGGGCCGCGGCGATCGAGGAGACCCGCATCCCGCGGCATCCGCTCGACGTCCTCGCGCAGCAGCTCGTCGCGATCTGCGCGTTCGACCGCTGGACGGTCGGCGACCTGCACCGGCTCGTGACCCGGGCGGAGTCCTTCCGCGACCTCTCGCGCGAGCAGCTGGAGGGCGTGCTCGACATGCTGTCCGGCCGCTATCCATCCGACGAGTTCGCCGACCTCAAGCCACGCGTGGTCTGGGACCGCCAGACCGATGAGGTCGTCTCGCGCAACGACGCCCGGGTCGTGGCGATCACCTCGGGCGGCACGATCCCGGACCGCGGCCTCTTCGGCGTCTTCCTGCCCGGCGACGACGGCCGCGGCGGCCGCCGGGTCGGTGAGCTCGACGAGGAGATGGTCTACGAGTCGCGGGTGGGGGAGACGTTCCTGCTCGGCGCCTCGACCTGGCGGATCGAGGAGATCCGGCCCGACCGCGTGATCGTGACCCCGGCGCCGGGCGAGCCGGGCAAGATGCCGTTCTGGCATGGCGACGCCATCGGTCGCCCGATCGAGCTCGGGCGGGCGATCGGTTCGTTCCTCCGGGAGCTGGAGCCGATGAAGCCCGCGGACGCCGTGGCGCGCCTCCGCGACGACCACGCCATGGATGAGCTGGCGGCGAAGAACCTGGTGGCCTACCTCGGCGAACAGGTGCAGGTGACCGGGGTGCTGCCCACGGATCGCACGATCGTCGTCGAGCGGTTCCGCGACGAGCTCGGCGACTGGCGGGTCGTGCTGCTCACGCCGTTCGGCGGGCGGGTCCACGCGCCGTGGTCGATGGCCATCGAGGCGCGCCTGCGGGAGCAGCACGGGCTCGAGGTGCAGTCGATCTGGTCGGACGACGGGATCGCGGTGCGGCTCCCCGAGGGCGTCGAGTCCGACGGCTCGACGATCGAGGGCGCGCTGCTGTTCGAGCCCGATGAGATCGAGGACCGACTGATGGCCGACCTCGGCTCCTCGGCGCTGTTCGCCGCGCGCTTCCGCGAGAACGCGGCCCGCGCCCTCCTCCTGCCGCGCCGGCGTCCCGGCCAGCGCACGCCGCTGTGGATGCAGCGCCAGCGCTCGGCCGACCTGCTCGCCGTGGCCAGCCAGTACGGCTCGTTCCCGATCATCCTCGAGACGTATCGCGAGGTCTTGCGCGACGTCTTCGACATGCCCGCACTGCGGGAGCTCCTTGCCGACGTCCGTGCGCGCCGGATCCGGATCGTGAGCGTCGAGTCGCGGTCTGCCTCGCCCTTCGCCTCCTCGCTCCTCTTCGACTACGTCGGCTCCTTCATGTACGAGGGCGATGCGCCGCTCGCCGAGCGCCGCGCCCAGGCCCTCGCCCTCGACCGCGAGTTGCTGGCCGAGCTCCTCGGGTCGGAAGAGCTGCGCGAGCTCATCGACCCCGAGGCCGTGGCCGATCTCGAGCTCGAGCTCCAGGCGCTGGCGCCGAACCGCCAGGCCCGCACGCTCGACGGCGTCGCCGACCTCCTGCGCCGCCTTGGCGACCTTCGGACCGATGAGGTGGCCGCGCGCGCCAGTGGCGTTGACTCAGCGGCCGCGCTCTCCGAGCTGGAGGCGACTCGGCGTGCCGTGCGGGTCCGTGTCGGCGGCGAGGAGCGCTGGATCGCGGTCGAGGACGCCGCGCGCTATCGAGACGCGGTCGGCGCCAGCCCACCGGCGGGCGTGGCCGAGACATTCCTCGCGCCGGTGGATCGGCCGCTCGACCTGCTCCTGGCGCGCTGGGCCCGGACCCACGCTCCGTTCACCGCCGATGCCCCGGCGACGCGCTGGGGCCTTGCCGCGACCGTCGTCGAGGAGCGGCTGCGGGCCATGGCCGCGGCCGGCGAGCTGCTCGAAGGCGCCTTCCGCCCCGGTGGCGCGGCCCACGAGTTCACCGACCCCGACGTCCTGCGCCAGCTGCGCCGCCGCTCGTTGGCGCGCCTGCGGCGCGAGGTCGAGCCGGTCGAGCCCGAGGTGCTCGCCCGCTTCCTCCCGGCCTGGCAGGGGGTCGGCTCGACCGCCGGCGGCCTCGGGCGACTCATCGAGGCCGTCGCGCAGCTCGAGGGTGTCCCCCTTCCGGCCTCGGTGCTCGAACGTGACGTTCTCCCGGCGCGCGTGGCCGGCTACATTCCGCGGCTGCTCGACGAGCTCGGTGCGGCGGGCGAGGTGGTCTGGATCGGGCGCGGCTCGCTCGGCCGCGACGACGGCCGGGTGGCGCTCTTCCGGCGGGACCGGGTCGACCTGCTCGCATCGGCGGGCTCCGTCGACGTGCGCCCGTCAGGGTCGATCCACGACGCGATCCGCCAGCATCTCCAGCGCCGCGGCGCGTCGTTCTACCCGCAGCTGCGCGCCGCGGACACCGACGCGCGCAACGACGAGGAGCTGCTCGACGCGCTGTGGGACCTCGTGTGGGCCGGCGAGGTCACGAACGACACGTTCGCCCCGCTGCGAGCGTTGTCACTGCCTCGCTCGCGGTCGAAGGCCCGGCCGCGTCCCGGACGGCTGATGGCCCTCGGCCCGCCGCGCGCCGCCGGACGCTGGTCGCTGGTGGCCGATCTCGTCGGTGAGGAGCGGTCGCCCACCGAGCGTGGCCACGCGCTGGCCACCACGCTGCTCGATCGCCACGGGGTCGTGACGCGCGAAGCCGTGGTGGCCGAGGGCACCACCGGCGGGTATGCATCGGTCTATCCGGTCCTGCGGGCGATGGAGGAGTCGGGCCGGGCGCGGCGCGGCTACTTCGTGGCCGGGCTCGGCGCGGCGCAGTTCGCGCTGCCCGGGGCGGTCGATCGCCTGCGCGCGATTCGCGACGACGAGCCGACCGTGCGAGTGCTGGCTGCGACGGATCCCGCCCAGCCGTACGGCGCGGCGCTGGCCTGGCCACGTGGCGCCGACGACGAACGGCTGCCACTCCAGCGCGCGGCAGGCGCGTACGTTGTCATCGTCGACGGCCTGGCGGTGCTCTATCTCGAGCGTGGCGGGCGGAGCCTCGTCAGCCTCCCGGCCGCCGCCGACCCGGAGCTCCGCGATCGCGCGGTTGCCGCGCTTCCGGCTCTCGTCGCGCCCGGCGGTCCGATGCGCGAGCTGCGCATCGAGCGGGTCGACCGCGAGCCGGTCGCCTCGTCGGACCTGGCGTCGGCGCTGGCCGCGGTCGGGTTCCGGCCCAGCTACCGCGGCTTCCTGCTGCGCCGCTCCTGAGAGCTCAGGGGCCGTCGACCGTCTGGGCGGCCTCGAGCACGGCCTCGGCGCGGCAGTTGATCACGAGCTGCTCGGCCGGCGTCACGGAGTCGCCCGCCGTGCGTGCGTCTTCGTCGCACGACTGGGCATGCGGGGTCGTCGAGGTGGACGCGGACCTCGACCCAGGTGCCGCGCTCGGGCATCGTGACGCCCGAATCGGGGTCGATCGAGACCCGAGTGCCGATGCCGAACATGTCCTCGCCCTCGTCGACGACGATGTTGTTGTAGTTGATGTTCTGGCACAGGAGCCACCCACTCGGCAGATCCTGCGGCGCGCACGCTCCTCCCAGCCCCGCGTCGTCGGGGACCTCGGGCCAGTAGCCGCGGAAGGTGAACGCCTCGGCGCCGAAGCACGCCAGGCGTTCGAGGCCGGTTCGGCCGACGCTGATGCTCTCGGCGCTGTACGGCTCCTCAGGGCACGCGAGATCGTGCTCGACCAGCCATGGCTCTCCGGCCTCGCTGGCAGCGGCGACCCAGCCGAACCAGATCGGGCAGTTGTACGGCTCGGTCTCGGCCGGCCCCGCGCAGCCGCTGTTCGGTGGCAGCCCAAGGCCGGAGACGAGGTACCAACGGAAGCCGTCGGCATCGGTCGGTCCGCCGGCAAGCAACGAGAGCGCCCCACCCTCGAGGGTGCCGAGCCGCTCGCCATCGAGACCGGGCGCCTCGCGCACGGTGAGGTCCTCGACGGTCGTCGCCACGACGGTGTCCACGGTCAGGTCGGGCTGCGCGGACGCGTCCTCGGAGGCGGTGGCGGCCGCACTGGGGCTGGCTGACGCTGCCGCGGACCCCGATGTCGACGGGCCGGCGGTGGGCGACGGCGTCGGGGATTCGGACGCGGTTCCGTCGCCGGTGCCGCGGGTCAGCACCAGCGCGAGGAGGATCAGCGCGAACACGCCAAGCACGGCGACGCCGATGATCATCGGCCAGGGCGGACGGCTCTCCGGGGAGGGGGCGGATGCCTGGTCCGTCATCGTGGTCTCACCCGGGTGCGCGTTCGCCGCACACAGAAACGTCCCGAAGGAACCACGAAACCCTTTGATGCAATCTCTGGGTCACGGACTCCTCCGGGACAGGAATGAGAATAGCGGGTCGCTGCGCTCCCCGCCAAGGGGGTTTGTCCACGGATTCCGAAGGTCATCGGCAGGTTATCCACGCCGTTTCCACATCGGTTCTGAAGTGTACGCGTCAGAGGCGGCCGGCCTCGATGATTCGCTGCAGGAATGCGCGCGTTCGCGGCTCGGTCGGGTCTCGGAAGATCCGCTCGGGAGGACCCTCCTCGAGGACGAGTCCCTCGTCCAGGAACACGACCCGGTCGGCGATGTCCCGGGCGAAGCCCATCTCGTGGGTCGCGAACAGCATCGTCATCCCGTCGCGGGCAAGCTCGCGGACGACGTTGAGCACCTCGCCGATGAGCTCGGGATCGAGCGCGCTGGTGACCTCGTCGAGGAGCAGGACGTCGGGGTCCATGGCCAGGGCCCGGACGATCGCGACGCGCTGCTGCTGCCCACCCGAGAGGCGGTCGGGAAAGTCGTCGCGCTTGTCGACGAGCCCGAATCGCGCGAGCAGCGCATCGGCGCGCTCCTCCGCCTCGGCGCGCTGGCGGCGCAGGACCCGGCGCGGTGCGAGGGACACGTTGTCGAGCACCGACATGTGCGGGAACAGGTTGAAGTTCTGGAACACGATGCCGATGTGGCGCCGAATGCGGTCGACGTCGACACCCTCGGCGGTGATCTCCTCGCCGGCGACGACGATGCGCCCGGCGTCGATGGGCTCGAGGAGGTTGATGCAGCGCAGGAGCGTCGACTTTCCGGAGCCGGATGCACCGATGACGCACACGACCTCGTGCTCCGCCACGACGAGGTCGATCCCGCGCAGGACCTCGAGCTCGCCGAACGACTTGCGCAGTCCCTCGGCCCTGAGCGCGATTGCGTGCGCGGTCGCGGTCATCGGCCGAATCCCAGCAGGCGGCCGCGGCGGGCCGCAGTCCCTCGGGCCGCGACGGAGGCGGCGTAGCGACGGTCACGCTCGCGCGAGACGAGCCAATCGGTAAAGCGCGCGAGTGGAATCGTCACCGCCAGGAAGACGAGTGCGGTGACGAAGAACGGCGTGAAGTTGAAGGTTGCCTGCTGCCGGATGACGGTCTGGCGGAAGATCTCGACGACACCGATGAAGGACACGAGGACCGTGTCCTTCTGGAGCCCGATGAAGTCGTTGAGCAGCGGCGGGATCACCCGGCGCACGGCCTGCGGCAGGACGACGTGCCGCAGCGCCTGGGCGTGGGTGAGCCCCAGCGAGCGGGCGGCGGCCGCCTGGCTGGGGTGGACCGATTCGATCCCGGCGCGATAGACCTCCGACACGTATGCCGAGTACAGCAGCGTGAGGGCGACGATCCCCCAGAACAACGGGTCGTTCGGCACGCCGGGCAGTCGCAGCCCGGGGATGCCGAAGCCGAGCACGAAGATGACGAGGATGCCCGGGAGCGCCCGGAAGAGGTCGACGTAGACCGTCGCCAGCAACCGCAGCGGGAAGAGCACCGGGCCGGGCAGGCTGCGCATGACCGCGAGGACGAGGCCGAATCCGAGGATCAGGACCTCGGCGATGAGGAAGACCTGGATGTTGATCCAGAACTTGCCGATGATGCCGGGCGCCGACTCGGCGAAGTTCTCCCAGTCGAGGAACGCGCTCTGGACGCGCTCCCAGCCCGGCGCGTTGACGACGATCACGGCGAGGACCGTGAAGAACACGACCGTCGAGATGGCGGCGACCAGCAGCGCGCCGCCGCGCGTGCGCAGCCGGGGTCGCCGCCGGCCACTCGGCGGTGGCGGCGGCTCCTCGGAGAGCTGGTTGAGCGGCCCGGTCAAGGCCGGCGCGAGCCTATTCGGTGATCTGCGGTGCGTCGAGGAAGTCGGCCAGCCACTCCTCGGCGATCGAGTCGAGCTCGCCGTTCTCGCCCATCGTCAGGATCGCCTCGTCAACGCAGTCGGTGAGCGGGCTGTCCAGGTCGAGGACGAAGCTGAAGTGCTCCTGGTCGGCCGGGTCGGACGGGAACTGCCCGACGACGACGCCATCCTCCATCTCGACGTTCACGATGTAGAACGCGGTGGCGAGGTCGAAGACTGCGCCGTCGATCTGGTCGGCCTCGAGTGCCGACTTCACGCCGGTGTTGTCCTCGTAGACGCGCGTCTCCTGCGTCGGCTGAATCCGCTCGTCGATGTAGGTCAGGCTCGTGGTGTTGCCGGCGGCGCCGAGGCGATACTCGGCGACCTCACTCAGCGTCGTGGCGCTGGCGAGCGGGGAGTCCGACGTGGTCACCAGGGCCTGGTTGCTGAAGAAGTAGCCCTCGCTGAGGTCGACGGCCTGGGTGCGCTCCTCGGTGAAGGAGACCTGCGCGAGGTACACGTCGAAGTCCTTCGGGCCTGGGGCGATCGAGTTGTTGAACGGCACCGGGATCCAGGTCACCGCGTCCGCGCCGAAGCCGAGCTGCTCGGCCAGGGCGTAGGCGATCGCGCTCTCGAACCCTCGTCCGTTCGTCGGGTCGCCGAACTCCCACGGGTCGGTGGCCTCTTCGCCCTCGGCCGGTTCGCTGAAGTACGGCGGGAAGGCCGGGTTGTCCGTGCCCACGGTCAACGTGCCGGGCGTCTTCGTGGCGAGATCCTCCGGCGCGCACCCGGTCGCGGTCCCCTCGGTCGGCGAGGGGGAGGCGCTCGCCGCCACGCTCGCACTGGCCGTCGCCGATGCCGACGCGGATGCGCTGGGCGAGGCCGTCGCAGCTTCGTCCTCGGGCCGGAAGACGAAGAAGATGAGCAAGATCGCGACGAGCGCGATCCCGGCGATGGCCAGGGTGGCTCGGGTCATGGTGGACATCGGGGAGCGGCTCCGTCTACGTGCTGTCGATTTGAGCGAGAGTGTATCCGGTGGGAGAAGGACCGCGGTCAGGGCCGCTGGAGCCAGACCGGGATCCCGGTCACGGCGCCGGTGCGCGACGCCAGGTCACCCTGGTTGACGGCCAGCGCCAAGTCGCCGCTCGAATCGACGTAGAGCACGGTCTCGTTCTCGGCGACGTGCCCGAAGCTCGGGACGAACGCCACCTCACCGAGCTCGGCGCCACCGACCCGCGCAATGAGCCGGCGATCTTCGAGCCGACCGAACGCGGCGGCCAGGTCGTCGGGACCGGCCGCCAGGCGCAGGTTCCCGAAGCTGTCGACGTAGGTCACCTCGGTCTCGAGGAGTCCATCGCTCGCCCGGGGTCGAGGAGCCTGGAGCCGGACGATGCCATGGACGGGGATCTCCGTGCCGACGTCGTCGAACGACGCGTCGTCTGCGGCAAGGTGCGCGGCCACCGGCGCGAAGAGGTCGCGGCCGTGGAAGGTGGAGCTGACCGCGGGCAGCCATAGGTCGCGGTTCGTGAGCTCGCGGGCCTCGACCGCACCGCCGAGCGCGTCGGCCGCCGGCGGCAGGAGGCCGTTGTCCGGGCCGACGAGGACGTCGCCGCGCGCGACGCGGACCGCGATCGGCCGTCGCGCGGTCCCGACGCCCGGATCCACGACCCCGACGTGAACGCCGACCGGGAGGTAGGGGAGCGTGGCTCGGAGCACGAAGGCGCCGTCGCCGACGGCGTACTTCCGGACCGTGTGGCAGATGTCGACGATCTGGGCGTCGGGGCAGATCGAGAGCATGACCCCGCGACACACAGCCGCCGCGCCGTCGAGCCCGAAGTCGGTCAGGAAGCCGATGACCGGCGGGCGCTCGCCCGATCCCATCGGGCCATGCTACGGGCTCAGGCCAGCGTCACGGTCTCGTGGTGCTTCGCGACGTGGGCGTCCATGCCCAGCCCGGCACGGATGCGTCCCGCGAAGGCCTCGGCGGCATCGGGGTCTCCGTGGACGATGAAGGCCGACTTCGGCCGCCCGTCGGCCCCGTCCCCGGCACGGCCGAAGTGCGCGAGCCAGGCCTCGAGCTCGTGCTGGTCGGCGTGGGCGCTGAAGCCGCTCACCGATCGGACGCGGCAGCGGACCGGGAACTCCTGTCCGTCGATCCGCGCCGTCCTGCCGCCCTCCTGGAGGTGTCGGCCAAGCGTGCCCTCTCCCTGGTAGCCGATGAACAGCAGCGTGCATTTCGGATCGGGAAGGAAGTCCTTGAGGTGATGCATGATCCGGCCGCCGGTGAGCATGCCGGAGCTGGCGACGACCATGATCGGACGGTTGGCGTGCCGGATCGCCTTCGACTCCTCGACCGAATCGGTGAACTGCTGGCCGGGATACTTGAGCGGCGAGTCGCCCGAGCGCAGGAGCTGCGCGGTCTCCTCGTCGTAGGTCTCCGGGTGGTCGTGGTAGACCAGCGTCGCCTTCGACGCCATCGGTGAGTCGAGGTAGAGCGGCACCCGCGGGATGCGCCCGGACCTCACGAGGTCGTCGAGCACCCAGATCACCTCCTGCGTGCGACCGATGGCGAACGCCGGCATGAGCAGCACGCCCTCGTCGGCGGCGACCTCGCCGATGGCGGTCACCAGCTCTTCGATGGCCGCCTCGTGCGGGCCGTGCTCGCGGTTGCCGTACGTCGACTCGACCACGACGTAGTCGGCGTGGGTGAGCGGCGTCGGGTCGCGGACGATCGGCGTATCGGTGCGGCCGAGGTCGCCTGAGAAGACCAGCGTGCGGCGAGCGTCGCCATCGGTCAGGCGCAGCTCGATGATCGCCGAGCCGAGGATGTGCCCGGCGTCGTGGAAGACGGCGGTGACGCCGTCGGCGACGGCCACCTCGTCGCCGTAGTCGCATCCGCGCGCCTGGGAGATGGCACGGTCGACGTCGTGCTCGTCGTACAGCGGCTCGCGGGTCTCGGTGCGGCCTTCGGGCGGAGCGTTGCGCAGCCGCTCGGGAAAGGTCTCGTCGTCAGTCTCCGCCGCGGCGGCTTCGGTCTCCGTCTCGGCGGCGGCCCGCTCGGCCTTCTTCGCGTGATGGCGATTCCAGCGGTTGGCGAACTCGGTCTGGAGCTTGGCCGAGTCGCGCAGGACGATCTCGGACAGGTCCACGGTGGCGCTCGTGGCGTGGATCGGTCCGTCGAAGCCCGCTCGGGTCAGCGCAGGGAGGCGGCCGCAATGGTCGAGATGGGCGTGAGTCAGCAGGACGGCGTCGAGGGTGGCCGGCTCGAAGGCGAACGGGATCCGGTTGCGCGCGGTCTCCTCGGGCGAGCCCTGGAACATGCCGCAATCGACGAGCACGCGCCGGTCGCCGACGGTGACGAGGAACTGCGAGCCGGTGACGCAGCCGGCGGCACCGAGGAACTGAATCGTGATCGCCACGGTCGCCGAGTATCGCAAGATCCGTGCGCCGTGCGTATCGCTTGCGTGCCAAGGAGTGTCGCAGCACCCTCGGCGCCGCGTTACCCAATATCATCGGCTCATGTCCCTTCCCTTCGACCCGCCGCTGGAGCCGATGCTTGCCAAGCCGACGCCGGAGATCCCGACCGGTGACGGGTGGACCTACGAGCCGAAGTGGGACGGCTTCCGGGCCATCGCCTTCCGCGACGGGCCGAGCGTCTACCTCCAGTCGCGCGACCGCAAGCCGCTGAACCGATACTTCCCCGAGCTCGACGAGCCGCTGCTGGCCCTCGCCGGGCGCCGATGCGCGGTTCGTCGTCGACGGCGAGGTCGTCATCGCGCGCCCGGACGGCGGCCTCGACTTCGATTCTCTGCTCATCCGGATCCACCCGGCCGAGTCGCGAGTTCGGATGCTGGCCGAGGCCTCGCCGGCCTCGTTCGTCGCGTTCGACTGCCTGGCCGATGGCGACGACGATCTCCGCGATCGCCCCTTCACCGAGCGCCGTGCGCGCCTGGAGCGTCTGGCCGCGGACCCGCCGGCATCGGTCCACCTCACGCCGTCGACCACCGACCCGGCCATGGCCCGCCGCTGGTTCGACGTCTTCGAGGGAGCCGGGCTGGACGGGGTGATCGCCAAGCGCGCGGACTCGGTCTACGAGCCCGGCAAGCGGACGATGGCGAAGATCAAGCACGTCCGCACCGCCGACTGCGTCGTGGCGGGCTTTCGCTGGCACAAGAACGGGCCGGGGACGCTCATCGGCTCCCTGCTGCTGGGCCTCTGGAATGCCGAGGGTCAGCTCCAGCACGTCGGCGTGACCTCGTCATTCACAATGGCCAAGCGAGCCGAGCTCGTCGAGTTCCTGGAGCCGTACCGCGGGGCAGCCATGGACGATCATCCGTGGCGCGAGTGGGCGCTGGCCGAGGCCGCGGCGGCCGAGCAGGGACGGCGCATGCCGGGCGCGACCTCGCGCTGGAACCGCGGCAAGGACCTGTCGTGGGAGCCGGTCCGCGCCGAGCTCGTGTGCGAGGTGGCGTTCGACCATCTCCAGGGCGATCGGTTCCGCCATGCGGCGACCTTCCGGCGCTGGCGGCCGGATCGGTTGCCCGCCGACTGCCGCTACGACCAGCTCGAGGAGACGCCGCCGGCCCTGTTGGCCGACCTGTTCGGGACCTGAGCTGGCGGCGCTAGACTGGCTCCAGCTTGCCCCACGCGCTTTCAGGAGTGTGCCCATCCATGTCCGTCGCTCTCGATCCGAATGCTGCTGTCAACGATCTCGCCGACCGATTCTGGGAAGGCATCCTCGACCGTGACCCGATGTGGGCCACCGTGCTCGGCGACGAGCGGTTCAACGACCGCTGGCCCGATCTCGGCCCCGACGGCCGGGCGGCGGAAGAGGCTGGCTACCGTGCCGCGCTGGCCGAGGCGCGCGAGATCCCGGTCGAGGGGCTCGAGCCGGAGCAGGTCATCACCCGCGACCTGATCATCCTCGTGTCCGAGAACCAGCTCGCCGCGCTTGACCAGAAGCAGTACCAGCTCGCGCTCGACCACATGTCTGGCCCCCAGGTGTGGCCGGCCGAGATGGCCCAGTACCAGCCGGCCGATACGCCCGAGCGCGTCGAGAAGCTGCTCGCGCGCTACGCCAGCTTTTCCGAGCTGATCGAGCAGAACATCGGCACTCTCGAGGAGGGTGTGGCGGATGGACGGACGGCGGCGATCACGCCCGTGCGCCGGGCCATCGAGCAGATCGACCGGCTGCTGGCCATGGCGCCGGCGGACCATCCGGCGACGTCGATGGCGCAGGTCACCGATGGCGAACGCGATCGCCTCGCCGCATCGGTCGAGGAGCACATCTATCCGGCCCTGCGGCGGCTGCGCGACTACCTCGTGCAGGGCTACGAGCATCACGCCCGTCCCGAGCCCGGACTGAGCACCACCCCGGGCGGCGAGGAGGCCTACCGGCTCGCGATCCGCACCCAGACGTCGCTCGATGCGACCGCCGAGGAGGTGCACGCCTTCGGGCTCGCCGACCTCGAGACGATCGAGGCCGAGAAGGACGAGATCGCGCGGCGACTGGGGCACGCCGACCGGCACGCGCTGCGCGAAGCGCTGCTCGCCGACCCGTCCAACCACACGGACGATCCGGACGTCATCGTGCGACTGGCCCAGCAACAGACCGATCGCGCCTATGCCGAGGCGCCGAAGTACTTCGGCCGCCTGCCGAGCGCGAACTGCTACGTGAAGGCCGTCGAGGCCTACCGGGAGGCCGAGTCGCCGCCCGCGTTCTACATGCCGCCGACGCTCGACGGCAGCCGGCAGGCGCAGTACTACATCAACACGTATCACCCGGCCGAGCGCCAGCTCCACAAGATCGCGTCGATCACCTTCCACGAGGCGACGCCCGGTCATCACTTCCAGATCGGGATCGAGATGGAGCTGCAGGGCCTGCCCGCCTTCCGCACGCTCGGCGCCCGGCTCGCCGGGGGCGCCTACGTCGAGGGCTGGGGCCTGTACACCGAGCGCCTGGCCGATGAGATGGGCCTCTATGCCGACGACCGCGAGCGGCTGGGGATGCTCGACGCCCAGTCGTTCCGCGCCGCGCGCCTCGTCGTCGATTCCGGCATGCACGCGATGGGCTGGACTCGCCAGCGGGCGATCGACTTCATGCACGACCGCGGCTCGTTGCCGATGGTGGACGCCGAGATCGAGGTCGACCGCTACACCGTCTGGCCGGCCCAGGCCCTCTCGTACAAGCTCGGCCAGCGAGAGATCGAGCGCGCCCGCGCCGCGGTCTCGCAGCAGATGGGGGACCGATTCGACCTGCGCGCGTTCCACGACGAGGTGCTCGGCCACGGCTCGTTGCCCCTCGCGACCCTGACGCGCGAGATCGGCACCTGGGTCGAGGCCGCCGTCAGCGCGGAGCGCTGACGAGCAGCAGGACTCCCCTTGGCGCCGGCTGACGACCAGGGTGCGAACGTTCGCCTTCCTGAAGCACCCTGGCGGAGGCCGCAATCCCGCCCCAGGGGCGTAACGGCCACTGATTGGCCGAATTCCCGCCACACGGGAGGCCTGGCGACCGAGTTCGGCCGCCTCGGCGTCTGAGCCTCCCGCCCCACGGGATTCCGGCCACTGCTTCGCCGATACGCCCGCCCCACGGGAATCGCGCTCGCGCCTCGCCGGCCGGTGGTGCGAGACCGGTCCTCACCCGCCCCGGCCGGGATGGATGGCTAGCTGCCGCCCTCCGTCCAGGGGTCGTAGTCCGGATCCGGCGGCTCCGCCGCCGGGCGAAGGTCAACCGGCACGTTGCGGAGGTTGACGCGGATCCGCCACCAGACCTTGTACCGCCCGCGCATCCCGTCCACCAGCACGTCCTCGGGGTCTCGGACGTGCGTGGCGGCCTCGGGGTGGCGAGCGCGCCAGCGATCGAGGCCGGCGAGGGCATCTGCCTTGTCAGCGGCCTGGGAGATGACGAGCAGGGGCTGCGTCGAGCGGCGACGACCGGTTGGGGGAACGGTTCCGTCCGGATTGCGTGCCGGCGCCGAGGGGAGCGCGCGCGCCACGGACCCGACGCGGCCGCGCGGGGCGGTGGGATCCGTCGGGGTCAGCTCCGCGGGATCCGGCATGCGGCGGCGCGAGGGCTGGACGCGCGGCGGCTCGCCGGGCTGCTTGGCGTAGTTCGGCGGCCACGGGGCGTCGCCCTCGCCCTCGGCCTCGTGACGGGCAACGAGCTCCAGCAGGGGCTCCAGGGAGTGCGCCACGGCGTCGATTCCGGCGCCGACGTCGCCGAGCCGCTCGTGGCGGGACGGGACGGTTCGCAGCGTCAGGTCCTCGAGCTCGGCGTCGGGCACCTCGTCCCAGGTCAGCGGCGCCGAGACCGTTGCCGAGGGACGCGGCCGCACCGAGTAGACCGAGGCGACGGTGCGGTCCTTGGCATTCTGGTTGTAGTCGAGGAAGACGCCGTGGCGCTCCTCCTTCCACCACTTCGACGTCGCCAGCGCGGGAGCGCGGCGCTCGACCTCGCGCGCCAGGGCCAGTGCGGAGCGGCGGACGTCGGAGAACCCCCAGCGCGGCTCCAGCCGCACGTAGACGTGGATGCCTCGCGATCCCGACGTCTTCGGCCATGCCGTGTAGCCCAGCTCACCGAGCACCTCGCGCACGACCAGGGCCACCGACCGGACGTCGGCCCATGCCACGCCCGGGCCGGGGTCGAGGTCGACGCGCAGCTCGTCGGGGTGGTCGAGGTCGCCCGAGCGGACCGGGTGCGGATTGAGGTCGATGCAGCCGAGGTTCACGACCCAGGCCAGCGCGGCCGCGTTGTCGACGACCACCTCGTCGGCCGTGCGGCCCGACGGGAATGACAGCTCGACGGTCCGCACGAATGGCGGAACGGACTTCGGGGCGCGCTTCTGGAAGAATGCCTCCCCATCGGCGCCGTCGACGAAGCGCTTGAGGGCCATCGGTCGGTCGCGGACACCGACGAGGGCGCCGTCGGCCACGGCGAGGTAGTAGCGGACGAGGTCGAGCTTGGTGATGCCGGCATCGGCGAAGAAGACCTTGCCGGGGTTGGAGATGGTGACCTCGTGCCCGTCGAGGGACAGGGTCTCGGACTCGGCGCGTGCCATCGGTCTAGAGAGTAGACGCTTCGCTCAAGCGGCACGCCGCGTGCGTTGGCCGGGGGACCGATGATGGTCCGCGTGAAGCGCCTGATCAGCCGTCTCGACGCCTGGACCCTCCGACGTCGCCTGCCACGGATCACGCGCCGTGCGATCTTCGGGTTCCTGGAGCACGACGCGTTGACGTACGCGGGCAGCATGGCGTACTTCGGCGTCCTTTCGCTATTCCAGCTCCTGGTGCTGGGCGTCGTCGTCCTCTCCCACATCCTGGGCGAGGGAGCGGCGCGCGAATTCGTCATCGAGCAGGTCGTGGCCGCGACGCCGCTCGACGCGGAGACGGTCGGAGGCGTGATCGACGCCACGATCGAGGCTCGCGGCACGATCACGATCGTCAGCTTCGGATTCCTCCTGTTCGGCGCCCTCGGCATCTTCTCGGCGCTCGCCAACGGCATCAGCCTCGCGTTCGAGAACGTGCCACGCCGGCCATTCCTGCAGCACCAGCTCGTCGGCCTGCTGCTCATCGGCCTGACCGGCCTGCTGGCGCTGGCATCGTTCGCGATCGGCATCGTCACCGGCATCCTCCAGTCGACCGCAAGCGATCTCGCCGCGGACCTGCCCGGCCGCGAGACGGCCGTCTGGCTCGTGGGGTTCGGGGCGCCGATCCTCCTGATCTTCGTGGCGTTCTGGGTCATCTACCGCGTCGCTCCGAACCGGAAGGTGAGCTGGGGCGAGGTGCTCCCCGGCGCGATCGTGGCGACCGTGCTGTGGACGGCGCTGCGCTTCGGGTTCACCTGGTATGCGACGAGCATCGCCAACTACGACACGGCCTTCGGGCCGCTGTCGGCGGGCATCACGCTCATCGTCTTCCTGTATTTCGGCAGCGTCATCGTCCTGCTCGGGGCCGAATTCGCCCGCGCCCGCACCATCGACGATGACGTCGGCCATCTCGATCGGGCCGATCCGCGCCTCCTCCCGGTGCCGGCCAATCCCCTTCCGGCACCCGCGCCGGCATCGGTCCAGCGGAAGATCCGATGGGTGCCCGTCGGTCTCGCGGCCGTGCTCGGCGTGATCGCCGGCCGCCTGAGCAAGCGCGACGACTGACCCTCGGTCCTGACCTGGGTACTAGACGGCTGTAGTACCTTGGGCCGGTTCCGACGCCATCAGGAGTCGGCCACCATCGGCCCCGCACTCTTTCGCTACGGGGCATAAGGGCAAATTGCACATACGGATCACCGCTCGATGAGGCGGCGATCTCATCTCATCGTCGCCTTCGTAGCCCTGGCGGCGGTCGGATGGAACGTCGTCACAACTCAGCCAAGCGGCTCGGCCCTTGCCGCGGATCCACAGGCACAGCTCGAACGCACCCGCGCGCAACTCGCCGATGCGAGGTCAGCGCAGCAGGCGCTGTCGGCTACCCTCGACAGACAGCGCTCCGAGCTCGCATCACTCCAGCGTCGATCGGCGGACCTCGGGAACGCGCTCGACCTCGCCCGTGCCGAGCTGGCTGCCGTCACCGCCGAATACGATCGCGTTCGGGAGCTGCTGGGGCAGGTCAGGGACCAGGTCGATGAGATCGAGCGGCACCTTGCCGAGCTCAAGCGCCAGATCCGGAAGCTCAACCGCCAGCTCGAGCGCGTCGCCGCTGCGCTCGAGCAGCGCACCGTGCAGCTCGAGGAGCGCGAGGCACTGCTCGAGGAGCACCTTCGATCCGCCTACGAGCGCTCACAGACCTCGATGCTCGAGATCCTCCTCTCGGCGGACTCGCTCGATGAGGTCACCCGTCAGTTCGGCTACCTGATCACCGTCTCGGACCAGGATGCGATCCTGGCCGATGAGGTCCGTTCCATCCGCGAGGAGCTCGAGACGCGACGCGAGACGCTCGCGGAGGGCCGTCGCGTCGTGGCCGAGGCGCGTGCCCTGGCCAAGCAGGAGGAGAAACGGCTCAAGGCCCGCCGCTCCGAGCTCACCGCGCTCGAGAAGGACCTCGCCGCCCTCCGCGCGGCGGCCGAGGTCAAGCGCGCGGAGCAGGAGGCGGCGCTCAACGCCTCATTCGAGGCCGCAGGGAACGTCAAGCGCAAGATCGCCGACAACGAGCGCGCCGCGCAGGCCGCGGCGAGCCTGGCCGCGCAGCTCCAGCGGCAGGCGGCGTCCCAGCAGGCCGCGATCGAAGAGGCCCGGCGCCGCGCCGCCGAAGAGGCCCGCCGCCAGGCCGCGGCGGGGGCCAATCGGCCCTCGGCCTACGGCTTCCGCTGGCCGGAGCGCTCGTTCCAGGTCACGCAGGAGTGGGGCCCGACCACCTACCAGCTCGAGCCGCCGTACAACTACAAGGGCACCTACTACCCGCACTTCCACGCCGGCATCGACTTCGCGGGGGGCTGTGGCACGCCGATCTACGCCGCCGGTGCTGGCGTCGTCGTCGCCTCGGGCCAGCCGCTCATGCCGTGGGACTCGGGCTTCGGGGTCGTCATCGACCACGGCAGCGGCATCCAGACCTGGTACTGGCACATGCAGCCGAAGGTGGTCGTGAGCCCCGGCACGATCGTGACGAGCAGCTCGCTCATCGGCTACGAGGGCACGACGGGCCTTTCGACCGGTTGCCATGTCCACTTCGCCGTGAACGACGACGGCTGGTGGGAGAACCCGCGCAACTACCTGCCCTGAGGGCGGTCAGGCCTCGACGGGTGTCCGAACCGCGGGCAGATAGAGGCGGTCGACGTACTCGGTGAGCATGCGAGCCGTGCTGAACTGCCACAGCGCCGATGCGATCGAGGCCCGCATCACGCTCAGCCACCCGGCCGGCAGGCCATCGGTCCGCTCGAAGAAGCGCGGCACGATCTCCTCCTCCAGGAGCCGATAGATCTCGCTGGCGTCGGCGGCATCCTGCGCCTCGTCGTCGCCGTCGGGCTCGCGGTCACCGATGGCCCAGCCGTTCTCGCCGGTGAAGCCCTCGTCCCACCAGCCGTCGAGGATCGAGATCGACGGCACGCCGTTGATGGCCGCCTTCATGCCCGACGTCCCAGACGCCTCGAGCGGACGGCGCGGGTTGTTGAGCCACAGGTCGACGCCGCCGACGAGGAAGCGTGCGATGCGGACGTCGTAGTCCTCGATCACGAAGACGCGGCCGCGCAGGCGGTCCGAGCGCGACAGCTCGAAGATGCGCTGGATGACCTGCTGCCCGGGGCGGTCGGCGGGATGGGCCTTGCCGGCCATCACGATCTGCACCGGACGCTCCGTCGACGAGAGGATGGCGCTCAGCCGCTCTTCGTCGCGGAAGAGGAGATCGGCGCGCTTGTAGGTCGCGAAGCGCCGCGCGAAGCCGATGACGAGGGCGTCCGGATCGAGGACGCTGCGAACCTCGCGCAGCGTCGTCGGTGACTCGCCGTGGCGCGCGAGCTGGCGGGCCAGGCGCCCCTCGAGGAAGCCGACCATCTCGCGCTTCTGCTGCTGATGTGCGCTCCACAGCTCGTCGTTGTCGAGCTCGTCCAGCTCGGCGAGCGCCTCCGGCCCGTTGAGGTCGGTGTCGAGCGGCGTGCCGATGGCGCGGCGGATGGCGCGCCGCACGGGGCGGCCGAGCCAGGTCGGGACGTGGACGCCGTTGGTGATGGCGTCGATGCGGTGGCCGGCCAGCTCGTGCCATGTCTGCGTGGCCGTCTCGCCGTGCAGCTGCGACACCGCGTTCGCGTTGCTCGCGTGGCGCAGGACGAAGGCGGTCATGTCGAACGGCGCGTCGGGCTCGTCGGTCGGGCCGCGTCCGCGCTCGAGCAGCTCGGACGGTTCCATGCGGGCCGCCGTCAGCCATGACTGGAGCGCCGGCGCGACCAACTGGCGGGCGAAGACCTCGTTCCCGGCCGGCACCGGCGTGTGAATGGTGAAGACGGCGTCGTGGCCGACGCGGCGCAGCGCCTCGCCGGCGGCGAGGCCCGGATCGGTTGCGAGCAGCTCGCGCGCGCGCTCGATCAGCAGGAACGCCGAGTGGCCCTCGTTGAGATGCCAGACCACCGGATCGATCCCGAGCGCCCGCAGCGCGCGGACGCCGCCGATCCCGAGCACGAGCTCCTGGCACAGGCGCATCTCGCGGCCGCGCACGTAGAGGATGTGGGTGATCGGCCGGTCCGCCTTATCGTTTGCCGGCACGTCCGTGTCGAGCAGCAGGATCGGCACGCGTCCGACCTGCGCGACCCACACCGCGGCGTGCACCGACCGATCCGCCACCTCGACGGTGACGTCGAGCGGAGCGCCGTTGAGCCCGCGCGCCCGGCGAAGGGGCAGCTGCGACGGGTCGAGGTCGGGCTGGGCGTGCTCCTGGTGGCCATCGGCGTCGATCTGCTGGCGGAAGTACCCGCGCCGGTAGAGCAGACCGATGCCGATGAACGGCAATGCGGCATCAGACGCGGACTTGCAGTGGTCGCCGGCCAGGACGCCGAGGCCGCCCGAATAGATCTGCATCGACTCGTGGATGCCGAACTCGGCGCAGAAGTAGGCGATCGGCCCGGGGAGCGCGCGCTCGGCGCTGGATCGGTACCACGAATCCTCGCCGTTGCGCATGTAGCGGTTGAACTCGTCCAGCACGCGGCTGGCGTCGACCATGAAGTCCTCGTCGGCGGTCAGCTCCGCCCAGCGCGCGGGGTCGGAATAGCGCAGCACCGCGATCGAGTTGCGGTGGCGCGCCCATGCGCTCGGATCGATGCGGCTGAAGAGGGCCTGCGCCCGCGGGCTCCAGGTCCACCACAGGTTGTAGGCGAGGTCGCCGAGGCCCGCCAGGTCGGCCGGCAGGTTGAAGTCATGTCCGGCGATGGTGGGCACGGCCAGGGAGGTGGTCGTCACGCCGGCCGATGATAGCCGGATGGATCCCTTGAATGACGCGCTACCCTAGCGGCCGATGATGGGATATTCGGTCACCGAGGCCGCATCGGTCCTGGGCGTGCCCACGGAGCGCGTCTGGGAGCTGCTTGCGCGCGGCGTCCTCTCGGGGGAGCCCGAGGGGGAGACGGGGATGCGCGTCTTTCTGCAGCCGCGCCCCGCACCGGCGCCGGTCGCTCCCGCCGACGACCCGGTCACGGCGCGGTCGAACGGCCCCGAGCGCGAGATGTCGCCATTCCGCGAGCTCCTGACCGAGTTTCGCAGCCTGACCGAGCGCTACGGGCAGGCGCTGCTGGCCCTCGGCGAGTCGCGCGGCGAGGTCGCCTCGCTCCGATCGCGTGTCGACATGCTCGAGGCACGCATCGACCTCCGCCTGCCGATGGGCCCGCCATCCGCCGGCCCAGTGGCCGACCCAGTCGCTGCCGGCCGGCGAGCCGGCGGGCGCTTCGGGCGCGCGGCCCGACGTCGCCGTCGAGCACGACGACGAGGACGCCCATCGCCGCCGCCGTCGCGGCGCGCGCCGCGCCACCGAGAGCTTCGCCCAGGCGCTGGCCCGCGCAGAGGACCCCAGCCTCGCCGACCTGCCTCGCGGGTCCGACGCCGATGCACTGGCTGCCTTTCGGTCGGAGGCCGAGGTCGAGGCAGCCGCCGCCGTCGAGGCGGATCGCATCCTCCCACGCGAGGGGCTTCCCGCCGAGCCGATGCTGGTCGCCGACGAGCCGGAGGCCATCGCGGACGAGGCCGAGCCGGTGGCCGAGGTTCCCGAGGTCGTCCCGGAGTGGACCGACCGGGTCGATCCGCAGGCCGCTCCGGTCGATGATCGGGCCCGAGCCGATGCATGCCGAGTCCGAGCAGGCCCAGTCGGAGGCGATCGAGCGGGAAGATGCCGCGGCCGAGAACGCCGACGAGGATGCACTGATCGCCACGCTGCCGGCCGTCGAGCCCGAGCCATGGCCCGAGTTCGAGGCGCTGACGCCGACTCCCGACGAGGAGGAGCCAGACCATGCTGCACTCGAGCCGGAAGCCGATGCAGCCGAGTCGGAACCCGAAGCGCTTGCACCCGTCGAGCCGGAACCCGATGCGGATCAGCTCGCCGAGCCACGCGCCGAGGCCGGCGCGCCGGCGGAGACCGAACCGCCCGACTTCGATGCCGAGCGCTACACGACGGTCATCGAGCAGCCCGACTGGTTCGAGGCCGAGGTCGACGACGTATGGCCGGCCGTGACCGCGGCGGGCGACGAGACGAACGCCGACCTGAGCGAGGCCGCGGCGAGCGCGACCGATGCCCCTCCGGCGGGCCCATCCGAGTCGGCCGAGCTGCCGCCCACAGGCGACGGAGCGCCCGGCGACGACACGGCTCCGGAGGAGCACGCAGAACCATCCTCGGGCGACGAGCCGGGCTGGTCCGTGCCGGATGTGAAGGAGAGCGGCGCCGACGAGATGGAGTTGGCCGGCAGTGGCGGACAGGTCCCAGCGGTCGACACCCCGCCCGAGCCGGAGACGGGCCTGCCGGGCTCGCGCGAGCTCGACGAGGCCCTCGGAGCGTTCGGGCCAATTGCCGGCCGGGCGCCCGGCGACCGTTCGGTTCCACCCGACGACGACCAGTGGCCGCCGGCCTCCGTCGGGGACGTGGAGCCGCCGCGCTGGCCGTCGGCACAGGACAGCGGATCCGTCGGGCAGGCGCCGGAGTCGCCCTACGCGCCTCCGCTCGGCGGCGGGTCGGCAACGCGCGCCTACCGGCGCCTCCGCCGGATCTTCCCGACCTGACGCGCGCGAACCCGTGAACGCCGGCGCTCGGTTCGACCGACGGACGGCGCTTGTCGTCGTCGATCTTCAGAACGACTTCGCCGATCCCGCCGGCTCACTCTCCGTTGCCGGGTCGGAGCTCGTCGTGGAAGCGGTCAATGCCGCCGTCGTGGAGGCGCTCGCGGCCGGATCGTTGGTCGTGACCACCCATGACTGGCACCCTCCGTCGACGCCGCACTTCGCGAAGGACGGTGGGATCTGGCCGGTTCACTGCGTCGCGGGATCGTGGGGCGCGGAGCTGCATCCCGCGTTTCACGTGCCGGAAGGGTCGCCTCGCGTGCGCAAGGGAGAGCACGGCGAGGATGGCTACTCGGGCTTCACGATGCGCGACCCGGTTTCAGGCCAGGAGACGGCGACCGAGCTCGAGTCAATCCTCCGCGATCGAACCATCAAGCGCGTCGTGGCGTGCGGCCTGGCGACCGACTATTGCGTGAAGGCGACCGCGCTGGACGCCCTGCGTCTCGGCTTCGAGGTCGTGGTGCTCGAGCGCGCGGTGGCCGCGGTCAATCTCGACCCACAGGACGGCGCCCGAGCGCTCGGCGAGCTGCGCGAGGCGGGCGCAGAGGTCCGCTGAGACGGTGCGACCTCGCACCACTTCCGTCCCGGGAAGTCTAGACAGGGCAGCCGACGGGCAGCCAAGATGCGCCAAGAGTACTGGTCGAGTCCTATTCCGGCGCCGCATGAGTCCGAGTCGCGGCGTCCGAAGGGACGACAGACTATGACCGGGGAGGAGGTGATTACCGATGGAGTACGAAGCGCCTGCTGTCCTCGCGACGTTCGACATCGACGAGGTCGTCGAGGCGGCCGCCACAGGGATCGGCGGCTACAACGGGGAGTGGCCCCACAACGACTAAGCCAACCAACGCCCCATCTCGGGGCTGAGCTTATCTCCACGGTGGACGGAGCCGATGTGGCACCTTCCACCGTGGTCCTTTTTCGGCCTTCGGCCCGTTGCGGCTGAGCAACACCCGGACCCATCCGAACCGCCCCTGACCGTCATCGGTGATGACGCATGCCTCGACAGGCGCGGCTCTACGGGTGATGGTCCATTCGTACCACTCACGGACTAGGAGGCTGCCCCCCCATGGACCGTCCGCATCGCCGGGCCGACATCGTCATTCAGCAGATCGGTCGCGAGACCGTGCTGCAGGACCGGGACCGCCAGCAGGTGCACGTCGTCAACGGCACCGCCGCGTGGATCTGGCAGCGGCTCGACGGGACGCGCGCCACCGACGACATCGCAACCGAGATGGCCGACCACTTCGAGGTGACCGTCGAGCGCGCTCAGCGCGACGTCGCGGAGATCGTCCGTTCGTTCGGAACGCTGGGCCTCCTGGCGTGAAGGTCGAGCCGCAGCTCGCCGGCCCCTCGGCGCCGAGCGCCGAAGAGCCCGGCGCACGGTACGAGGCGCTTGGCGTCCGCGTGGGCGTCCGCTCCGTGCTGCCGTCCGCGCTCGATCTGATCGACGGGAGCTATGGGCCATTCCGGGTGGCCGCCGGCGGCGAGACGGATGCCGGCATCGAGCTTCGTGCCTCGACCGTCCGGTCGGGCATGTTCGAGGTCGTGGCCGCCGACCGGTCCATCCGCGCCTGGGCAACGAGCACCGGCGCCGCGCTCGACCTGCTCGAGCAGCTCGTCATGGCCATCGTCTCCGGGCTCCATCGACGCGGGCTGTACGGCATCCATGCAGCGGCGCTCGGCCATCGTGGGCGGAGCCTCATCCTCGTCGGTGACAGCGGTTCCGGTAAGACGACGTTGGCGCTGGCTCTCGCCGCGCGCGGCCTCGAGCTGCTGTCCGACGAGCTCGCGGTGCTCGATCCACGGACGGGCGAGATCCACCCCTATCCGAGGCGCGTCCACGTGCGCCCCGGGACGCCCGAGCTCGTGGACGGCCTCGAACCGATTGCGCGGCTTCCACGGCGTGAGCTCGGCGGGGGCATCGCCTGGTCGCTCGAGCGAGATGCCGTTGGACGCGCCGGGACTGTACCTCGACCGCTGGGATGGATCCTCCTCCTCGAGCCACGGCCCGCCACGCGTCGGGGCCTCCAGCTGCGCGAGGTCGGCGGAGGCCTGGCGGCGATGCGGGTGCTCCGCGGCACGTGGGCGGCCAGCGTCGACTTCGACGGGTCGTTGGCGATCATCGGCCGCCGCGTCTCCGGCCTGCCGGCCGCGTCGGTCATCGCCGGGCAACCGATGGAGACCGCCGACGAGATCATCGGCTGGCTGGACGCGCACGATGCCGATGCTTGACCTGGAGATCGGGATCGCGCGACGCGCCGTCTTCGAGCAGCTACGCGTCGATGGCGAGCCACGCTGGGTCCGAGTCAGTGGATCGAGCATGGCTCCGGTCATCCGCCCGGATGGTTGGGCGCTCGTGGACTTCGGTGCGCGCCACCCACAGGTCGGCGACATCGTCCTCGCGGATCTCGGGCCTCGGATGGTCGTGCATCGGCTCGTCGCGCATCCGCGCGCGGCTCCTGAGGCGCTCATCCTGAAGGGTGATGCCGAGCGCCGCAGCGATCCCAGGATCCTGGGCGACGATGTGTACGGGATCGTGCGCGCCGTTCGCGACGCTCGCGGGCGGACGACGTCCGTTGGCTGCGGCGGCAGCCTGGGGCGGGCACTGGCCGTCAGCTCGCGCGTGGCCGGCCGCTCGACCGAGCGGGCGGCGCACTTCGCGCCACGGGTTCCACGGCCGCTGCGGGCGCTGATCCGTCCGGCGGTCGCCCTTTCCCGCGCCCCGCTCCGGGCCTTCGCCGCCGTGGCGGCGGCCCGCCAGGCACTCGCACGCGGGGCGAGCGCATGACGCCGGCAATCGAGACTCGCGAGCTCACGAAGCGCTTCCGGCCGCTCCAGGGCTACCGGGACCTCTTCTCGTATGCGTGGCGACGCCCCGAGATCGTCGCCGTCGACAGCATCTCGCTCTCGATCGGTGCGGGGGAGCTGTTCGGGCTGCTCGGGCAGAACGGTGCCGGCAAGACGACGCTCATCCGCATGCTGTCGACGACGCTGCTGCCGACGTCGGGCGCGGCGACCGTCGGTGGGCACGACGTCGAGCGAGAGCCGCGCGCGGTCCGTCGGCGCATCGGTGTCATCGCCGGTGACGAGCGGTCGTTCTACCTGCGCCTGACCGGCCGCCAGAACCTTGAGTTCTTCGCCTCCCTCATGCAGGTCCGCCCGACCGACGCGCGTCCGCGGATCTCCGAGCATGCCGGCCGGCTCGGGCTGGAGGAGCACCTCGATCGGCCGTTCAGCGGGTACTCGTCGGGCATGCGACAGAAGCTCTCGATCATCCGCGGGCTCCTGACGGACCCGGACATTCTCTTCATGGACGAGCCGACGCGGTCGCTCGATCCGATCTCCGCGAACGTCGTGCGGCGATTCGTCGTCGACCACGTCGTCGCCGAGCGCGGCTGCACGGTCGTCCTGGCGACGCACTCGACGATCGAGGCCGAGGAGGTCTGCCATCGCCTCGCGCTCATCCGGGGCGGGCGACTGGTCGCCGTCGGGACCATCAACGACCTGCGCGCCCGCGTGGCCCCGACCGACGGCGCCGAGATCCGTGTCCGAAGCGTGCCCGACGGCCTCGTCGAGGCGCTGCGCCACATGACCATCGTGCGGTCGGTCCAGGTCACGCAGAACGGCACCGCGCAGAAGATCGGTGTCGGCATGACCGACATTCGCGAGCTCAACGAGGTGCTGTCGACGGTGATCGCGAGCGGCGCGCAGGTGATCGGCTGCTCGACCAGCGACGCCACCCTCGAGCAGATCTACCTCGCCGCGCACGCGGACGAGGGCACCGACGATGCCGTCGGAGCACCGACGTCGTGACCGGCGCGCTTGCCACCTCGTGGGCCTTCGTCGTCCGCGACTACCGCCTGGCCGTGAGCTACCGCCTCGGGTTCGCGTTCGAGATCCTCGGGGCGCTCGTCAACACCGTGCTCTTCTTCTTCGTCAGCGACTTCTTCGGACCTGTCGTCGCCCCGCAGATCGAGCAGTACGGCGGTGACTACTTCGCCTTTGTCATCATCGGCATCGCGTCCACGACCTACCTCTCCGTGGGCCTCACCGCGGTGAGCACGAAGATCCGGGACGGTCAGCTGATGGGGACGCTGGAGCTCATGCTGATCAGCCCGACGCGGCTCCCGGTCACGCTGCTGTCGTCGGCGATCTGGAGCCATGTGATGGCGACCTTCGCCGTGGTGACCTACATCGTCGGGGCGGTCCTGCTCGGGGCGAGCGCGGACGCGACGAACCTGCCGCTCGTCATCGTCACGCTCCTCATCGCGATCGTGAGCTTCAATGCCATCGGCCTGATCGCGGCCGCCGTCGTGATCGTCTTCAAGCACGGGAGCCCGATCAACTGGATCGTGAGCGCCGCATCGGTGCTGCTGGCCGGGGTCTTCTACCCGGCATCCGCCGTCCCGCCGGCCCTGCAGTCGCTGGCCCAGCTGCTTCCCCTGACGCCGGCGCTGGAGGTGACCCGTCGCGCGCTCCTCCAGGGGGAGGGGCTCGACACGCTGGCGGAGCCATTCCTCCTGCTGTGCGTGCTGACCGCGGTGTACCTGCCGATCGGCGTCGTCGCCTGCCACCTCGCCGTCCGCGTCGCGCAGCGCGACGGCAGCCTGTCGACGTACTGATGCCCCGCGCCCACCCCGACCGGTTGGCAGCCGAGGAGCAGCTCCTCTGCCTGGTCGCCCGCCTCGATCGCGAGGACCACGACGGGCGCGTGCGCCGGATGCTCGCTGGCCCGATCGACTGGGAACGGTTCTGGGGCCTGGCGCATCTCCACGAGGTGCTCCCGCTCGCGTGGGCGTTCCTTCGTGCCGACGCGGAACGTCGCGCCCGGGTCCCGATCGACGTCGCCGAGCGCGCCGAGCGGGTGTACTTCGCGACCCAGATCCGCACCAGTCAGCGGACGGAGGAGGTCGACCGGGTGCTGTCCGGGATGGAGGCGGCCGGCATCGATGCGATGGTGGTCAAGGGCCTGGCGCTCGTGCTCACCGTCTACGGCACCGATGGGCTCCGCACCTTCGACGACCTCGACATCCTCGTCCGACGGCGCGATCTCGACCCGTCGCGCGCCGTGCTCGATGCCCTCGGCTATCGCACGCGGTCCGTTCCGCGGTTCGAGGAGATGGATCATCGCTTCCACGACCTGCAGTACTTCCGCCCGTTCTCCGGGCAGCTCGAGTGCCTGGAGCTCCACTGGGACCTGTGGGACCCGCGACAGTTCCGATCCGACATCGACGGCTTCTGGCAGCGTGCCCAGCCGGCGACCATCGCCGGCGCGAGCCGCATCGTCCTGTCCGACGCCGACACGCTCCTGCACCTGGCCATCCACCGCACGCGGGCGCCGCTTCGGCTTCGCTTCATCTGCGACGTCGCCGAGCTCGTCCGGACAAGGGGCGCGGCGCTTGACTGGGATGCGCTCGTCTCGCGGGCCGAGTCGGTCGGCGCGCGGACCGCGCTCCACATGGTGCTGGACCTCGCGGCACAGCTCCTCGACGCCGACGTGCCCGGCGAGGTCCTGCGGGCAACCTCGCCGGGTCCGGTGAAGCGCGCCATGCTCGAGCGGACCTGTGGCGCGAGCGCGATGTTCCGGAACGTATCCGACGATGACGTGGGGCAGCAGCCGCATCTCGTCCTGCGTGTCCTCGAGCAGGACGGCGCGCTCACGATCGCGCGGGCCGGCGCTCGCGCGGCCGTGCGGAAGGGCTCGAAGTGGCGCTACAACCGCCGGCTTCGAACTCCGGCCGGAGGCTGACCCACCCGCCTCAGGTCCGCTTCCCGGCGCCACGCCAGACGACGATGCCGCCAACGAGCACCGCGATGGCGCCGAGCACGATCCACGACCGATCGGCGGTCATGAAGCTGCGCGGCGCGAATGGCAGGTTCAGTCCCTGGGCGATCCACACCAGCCCGCCCAGCATGAGGACGAATCCGATGATGAGGAGGAGGACGCGCATGCACCGATCGTACTCGTCGAAATGTACTTGCGGTCACGTGGCGCTTTGGCGATACTCCGCGCGTCGAAGCCGCAAACGAGCGGCGCCAGAGCTCATCGCTTCCTCTCCCCTCACCACGTCCAACCGTCGGCCCGGGGCAGCGGCAAGAACCCGGGCACGGCGTCGCGCGATGCGGAGATCGACGTGGTTCCAACTCACGCTCTTGGGAGGGGTCATTCAGTGACCTACACCGATCAGGTGATCACCTGTTCCGATTGCGGCATCGACTTCGTGTTCTCCGCATCGGAGCAGGAGTTCTTCGCGGAGAAGGGCTTCTCGTCCGCTCCGAAGCGCTGCTCCTCGTGCCGCGCCCAGCGCCGGGCCTCCGGCGGCGGCGCCAGCAGCTACGGCAACGGCGGGGGCTACGGCGGCGGCTCGCAGGGTCCGCGCGAGATGCATGACGCGGTCTGCGCCCGCTGCGGCAACGAGACCCAGGTCCCGTTCCGCCCGACCGGCGCGCGTCCGGTCTACTGCTCCGACTGCTTCAGGATGATGCGCGGCTAGCCCACGCTCTCTTCGCGAGACCGATGCGGGCGGCTCCGGTGGGAGCCGCCCGTTCGTGTTGTCTCGCGAGCTTGGTTCTCGACAACCGCTCGTCCCAGTAGCGTAAGCCGATGGAGGCGCGTGTCCGAGAGCATTTCCTCGCTCAATCCCTGTCGAAGCGAGGCCGGGAAACCGGCTAACGCGAACAAGGAGAGCGGTTGACCAGAGGCGGCCCCTGTGCCCGGACAACCGTTCGCTCGAGTTGCGTACGGCGAAAGCGCGCCGTGGTTGCTCGGACTTGCGGCCCAGCGCACGCAACTGCGAGGTTCGGGCCGTTCTGGGGCCGCGTGGGATCGATGAAGCACCGATTCGTGCCCTCCGGCGCAAATCCGCGCCAGAACCGCCCCTGCTTCGTCTTTACGTGCGTTCCGCCGCACGGATGCGGAACGCCAAGGGAGGTCCGCTCGAGGGCTGCATCGGTCCGTGCGGCCTATCATGGGTGGGCCGATCGGCAGACAACTTGCGGAGCACGAAGCACATGACCTCACAGCACGACGCATGGCGTGAGCTCGGGCAGCAGCTGCGCGTCGACTCGGTCCGGTCCTCGAGCGCGGCGGGAAGCGGTCATCCGACGTCGTCGATGTCCGCGGCGGACCTCATGGCCGTGCTCATGTCGAAGTACCTGCACTACGACTTCGGCAACGCCGACGACCCGCGCAACGATCACCTGATCTTCAGCAAGGGCCACGCGTCACCGCTGCTGTACGCGATGTACAAGGCGGCCGGCGCCATCGGCGACGACGAGATGCTCACGTTCCGTCGCTTCGGCAGCCGGATCGAGGGCCATCCGACCCCGGTGCTTCCGTGGGTCGACGTGGCGACGGGAAGCCTCGGCCAGGGGCTGCCGATCAGCGTCGGCGTGGCCCTGGCCGGCAAGCGACTGGATCGGCTGCCGTACCGCGTCTGGTGCCTGTGCGGCGACTCCGAGATGGCCGAGGGCTCGATGTGGGAGGCGTTCGAGCACGCCGGCTTCCACGGCCTCGACAACCTCACCGCCATCATCGACGTCAACCGCCTCGGGCAGACCGGTCCGACGATGCACGAGTGGGACACCGATGCCTATCGCCGCCGGGCGAAGGCGTTCGGCTGGAAGGCGATCGTGATCGACGGGCACGACATCGAGGCCATCGACCGTGCCTTCGAGCGCGCCATCGGGACCACCGGCCGGCCGACGGTCATCATCGCCCGCACCGAGAAGGGCCACGGCGTGAAGGCCGTCGCCAACCAGCCCGGCATGCACGGGAAGCCGCTTGCCGACCCCGACGCGGCGATCGCTGAGCTCGGGGGCATCCGGGACATCACCGTCGAGGTGGCCAGGCCCGAGATCACCGGTGAGCCCCATCGCTTCCCGACCACCGCACTGACCCTGCCGTCGTACGAGCCGGGCACGAAGGAGGCAACGCGCAAGGCCTTCGGCGATGCGCTCGTGGCGCTCGGCAGGGCTCGCGGCGAGGTCGTGGCGGTCGATGGCGAGGTGGGCAACAGCACCTACACCGAGGAGTTCGCGACCGAGCTGCCGGAGCGATTCATCCAGTCGTACATCGCCGAGCAGCAGATGATCGCGACCGCCGTCGGGCTCCAGGTCCGCGGCTGGAAGCCGTTCGCGGCGACCTTTGCGGCGTTCCTGTCCCGCGCTTACGACTTCGTGCGCATGGCCGCCGTCAGCCGCGCGAACATCGCGCTGGCCGGTTCGCACGCCGGAGTCAGCATCGGCGAGGACGGGCCGTCGCAGATGGCGCTCGAGGACCTCGCCGCCCTCCGGGCGGTGCACGGCTCCACGGTGCTCTATCCGAGCGACGCCAACGCGGCGGCCGCCCTCGTGCCGCAGATGGCCGACCGCGAGGGAATCGTGTTCATGCGCACGACGCGCGAGAAGACACCGGTGCTCTACGCGCCGGGCGACGACTTCCACATCGGCGGCAGCCGCGTGGTCCGCCGGACCGATGACGACACGGTCACCCTCATCGGTGCCGGCATCACCCTGCACGAGGCGATCGCGGCCGCGGACCAGCTGGCCGGCGAGGGGATCAACGCGCGGGTGGTCGACCTGTACAGCGTCAAGCCGATCGACGCCGAGACGGTGCGCGCCGCGGGGCGCGAGACCGGAGCGATCGTGACCGTGGAGGACCACTGGCCTGAGGGCGGGATCGGCGACGCGGTGCTCGATGCGCTCGCCGCCGAGCAGCCGCACCCGGTGGTGGTCAAGCTGGCGGTGCGCGAGATGCCCGGCTCGGGGACGCCGGCCGAGCTGCTGGCGGCCGCCGGGATCGACGCGACCCACATCGCCGACGCGGCGCGCGAGCTGGCCGGCCGAGCGGGCGCTCGAAGCCGCCCGAAGGCCGAGGTCGGCTCCGGACGGCAGGAGTGAGCAAGGAGGCATCGCACATGACCGGCGCGGAGCAGGACCGGCGGGAAGCCGCGACCAGCGATCAGGACCGCGAAGCAGAGCAGGTGATCCGGAGCGGGTCGAACGCGCTCCATCGGCTCCATGCCGAGCAGGACCAGAGCCCGTGGATCGACTTCATCGACCGCGAGCTGATCACGAGTGGCAAGCTCGAGCAGATGGTCGCGGACGGCATCCGCGGGTTGACCAGCAACCCGACGATCTTCGCCAAGGCCGTTGCCACCGGGCAATACGACGAGCTCATCCGGCGCGAGATCGACGCCGGCGACGGGGCGCGCCAGATCTACGAGGAGATCGCGGTGGCCGACGTCGGCGATGCCTCCGACATCCTGCGCCGGGTCTACGACGACGCGGACGGGGCCGATGGCTTCGCAAGCATCGAGGTCGAGCCCGACCTGGCCGAGGACGCCGACGCCACCCTGGCCCGGGCCCGGGAGCTGTGGGGCCGCCTCGATCGGCCGAACGTGTTCATCAAGATCCCGGCCACCGAGGCCGGCATCCCGGCCATCGAGAACGCGATCGCCGAGGGCATCAACATCAACGTCACGCTGATGTTCAGCGTCGAGATCTACAAGCGGGTGGCCCGGGCGTACATCGCCGGGCTCCGGCGTCGCCACGAGCGCGGCGAGGACGTGACGCGCGTGGCGAGCGTCGCCTCGTTCTTCGTGAGCCGCGTCGACACGAAGGTCGACAAGGAGCTCACCGACCTCGGGACCGCGCCGGCGCTTGCCGCCCGCGGGAAGGCCGCGATCGCCAACGCCAAGCTCGCCTACGAGGCCTTCGGCGAGATCTTCGGCGGCGACGAGTTCGCCGATCTGCGCGCGGCCGGCGCGCGCGTGCAGCGCTGCCTGTGGGCCAGCACGAGCACGAAGAACCCCGACTATCGCGACGTCCTGTACGTCGAGGAGCTGATCGGTCCCGAGACGGTCGACACGATGCCGCTCGAGACGATCGAGGCCTTCCTCGACCACGGCGAGCTGAGGCGAACGCTCGACGAGGACCTGGACGCCGCTCACCAGGCGATTCGCGAGGTCGAGGCCAACGGCATCACGATGCGGCGCGTCACCGACGAGCTCATCGCCGAGGGCGTCGCCAGCTTCGCGAAGAGCTTCGACGAGCTGATCGAGACGATCGAGTCGAAGCGCGAGGAGCTCGCCCCGGCATGAACGACCTCGGGGCCGCGATCCGTTCGCGGCTGGAGGCGTTTGACGCCGACCGCGTTGCCGAGCGTCTGTGGGCCAGGGACGGCTCGCTGTGGGCGGCTTCGGGCAAGGCGCCCGAGGAGGTCGCGCGCTGGCTCGGCTGGCTCGACCTGCCGGAGGCGATGGGCGCGCGCGTCGCGGAGCTCGAGCACCTCGCCCGCGACGTCCGCGAGGACGGCTACCGGCGGGCGGCCGTGCTCGGCATGGGCGGTTCCAGCCTGGCACCCGAGCTCTTCAGCCGGGTCTTCGGCTGGGCCGGCGGCGCAGACGGCTCCGGGGCCGCCTCGCCCGACGGCCTCGAGCTGCGCATCCTCGACTCGACCCACCCCGACGCGGTGCGTGGATTTCGGTCGTGGGCCTCGGAGCAGCGCACGCTGTTCCTCGTCAGCTCGAAGTCGGGCTCGACCACGGAGCCGAATGCATTCCAGGCCGCGATGGGCGAGATCGCGCCGGCGCTCGACTTCATCGCCATCACCGATCCCGACACGCCGCTCGCCGACCTGGCACGCGCCCAGGAGTTCCGTGCCATCGTCACGGCGCCGCCCGACGTCGGCGGCCGCTACTCGGCCCTCAGCGTCTTCGGGCTCGTCCCGGCTGCGCTGCATGGCGTCGACGTGGGAGCGCTCCTGGATCGGGCAGCGCGGATGGCCGAGGACTGCCGGCTGGCCGATGCCGCCGCGAATCCCGGGCTGCGCCTCGGCGCGTACCTGGGCGAGGCCGCCCTGGCCGGGCGGGACAAGCTCACCATCCTCATCGGCGAGCGGCTCGCGTCGTTCGGCGATTGGGCGGAGCAGCTCGTCGCCGAGTCGACCGGCAAGGCCGGAACGGGGATCGTGCCGATCGTCGGCGAGCCGCCCCGTGATGCCGACGACTACGCCGGCGACCGCTGCTTCGTGCGGATCCAGCTGGCCGGCGAGCACGAGCCCGAGCTCGACCGGCTCACCGACGCGCTCGGAGCCCTCGGCCACCCCGTCGAGCGCCTCGAGGTCGTCGGATCCCCTCGAGGTCGGCGCGGAGTTCGTGCGCTGGGAGGTGGCGACCGCGGCGGCGGGGATCGTGCTCGGCATCGACCCGTTCGACCAGCCCAACGTCACCGAGTCGAAGGACGCCACGACCGCGCTGCTGGAGGCGTTCCGCGAGCGCGGAGCGCTGCCGCAGCCGATGCCGCTCGTCAGCGAGCCCGGGATCGCGGTCAGCGCCGACCCGGGTGCGATCGGCGACGCGCCGGTGAGCGTCGACGGGGCGGTCGCGCAGCTGCTGGGCCTCGCCCGGCCGGGAGTCGACTACGTCGCGATCCTCGCCTACCTGCCGCAGGACCGGGACATCGAGGCGCGGCTGCAGGCGATCCGCGCCCGCATCGGTGAAGCCACCGGTGCCGCCACGACGCTCGGCTTCGGCCCGCGCTTCCTCCACTCCACCGGGCAGCTGCACAAGGGCGGGCCGGACACCGGGGTCTTCCTCCAGCTCACCGCCGAGCCATCGAAGGACCTGCCGATCCCGGGCTGGGAGGAGTCCTTCGGCACGCTCATCGCCGCGCAGGCGCTCGGCGATCTCGCATCGCTGCAGAAGCGCGGGCGACGGGCGATCCGCCTCCACTTCGCCGACGCCGATGCCGGGCTCGCCCGGCTGGAGGCGATGGTCGGCGCGCCGCTATCGGTCTAGGCAGACAGAAGGGAGCAGGATGCAGGTCGCCATCTGCGGACTCGGGAGGATGGGCGCCGGGATGGCGCGACGCGCGGCGCGCGGTGGCCACGACGTGGTCGCCTGGAACCGGACCGAGTCGGTGACGGCGGAGGTCGCCGCCGAGCCCGAGAACGCGGGGCGCGTCACCGTCGCCGATCCGCTTGACCGGGTCGTCGAGCTGATGACCGCCCCGCGCCACGTCGTCATCAGCGTCCCTTCCGGCGACGCGACCCACGCGGTGATCGAGCACCTCGCGGCCATCCTCGAGCCGGGCGACGTGGTCATCGATGCCGGCAACAGCCGCTTCCATGACTCGCGCCGCCACGCGAAGGAGCTGGAAGCGAAGGGCCTCGAGTGGCTCGACATGGGGGTCTCGGGCGGGATCTGGGGCCTCGAGGTCGGCTTCTGCGCCATGCTCGGCGGCAAGCGAGAGGTCTTCGATCGGTTCGAGCCGGTGGTGAAGACCCTGGCGCCCGAGGGCGGCTACCTGTACTGCGGGGCCGCCGGCGCGGGCCACTACACCAAGATGGTCCACAACGGCATCGAGTACGGGATCATGCAGGCCTACGGCGAGGGCTTCGACATCCTGCACGCCAGCGACTACGACCTCGACCTTGCGGCGATCGCGCGGATGTGGAACCACGGGTCGGTCATCCGGTCCTGGCTGCTCGAGCTTGCCGGCAACGCCTTCGAGCGCGAGGGCAACGACCTCGAGGCGATCAAGGGCCATGTCAGCGACTCCGGCGAGGGCCGCTGGACGGTCGCCGAGGCGATCGACCATGACGTGCCGGCGCCGATCATCACGCTCAGCCTGATCGAGCGCTTCCGGAGCCGCCGCGAGCCGGACTCCTACACCGATCGCGTCCTCGCCGCCCTGCGCAACGAGTTCGGCGGCCACGCGATCAAGGGCCGCGAGTGACGCCCCGATGACGACCCCCACCGTCGAGGCCCCACCCTCGGACGTTCCGCTGCCCCGTGATGCGGCCAGCGCGGCCACCCAGGCCAACCCGCTGCGGGAGGGGCTGCGCCACGAGCGAATGGCCGAGCCGTGCACGATGATCATCTGCGGCGCGACCGGGGACCTGACCGAGCGCAAGCTCGCCCCCGCCCTCTACAACACGTTCCTCGGCGGTAACCTGCCGCCGGAGTTCACCGGTGTCGGGTTCGCGCGGCGGGACTGGACCGATGCGCAGTTCCGCGACCACCTGCTGGCCGGCATCAACAAGTACAGCCGCAACAGGCCGGTGAAGCCGGCCATCTGGGACTCGATCGCCGATACGATCGAGTACCAACGAGGCGACTTCAACGACCCCGCCGCGTACGCCGAACTGGCCAAGCGACTCGACCGCATCGACCGCGACCGTGGCACCGCCGGCAACCGGCTCTTCTACCTGGCCGTGCCGCCGAGCCTCTACCCCGAAATCATCAACCACCTCGATCGCGCCGGCCTGGCGACGAGCGGCGAGCGACGCCGGACCGGACCGAACCGGGGCTGGACGCGCGTCATCGTCGAGAAGCCGTTCGGGTACGACCTCGAGTCGGCACGGACGCTGAACCGCGAGTTCGCGGAGGTCTTCGCCGAGGACCAGGTCTATCGGATCGACCACTACCTCGGCAAGGAGACCGTCCAGAACCTCTCCGTCTTCCGCTTCGGCAACGGGCTGTTCGAGCCGATCTGGAACCGCCGCTACATCGATTCGGTTCAGATCACGGTGGCCGAGACCGTCGGCGTCGAGGGCCGCGGCGAGTTCTACGAGGGTACCGGCGCCCTGCGCGACGTGGTCCAGAACCACGGCTTCCAGCTGATGTCGATGTTCGCGATGGAGCCGCCGGTCGAGTTCTCGCCCGAGGACCTGCGCGACGAGAAGCTCAAGGTGCTGCGCGCGGTCAAGCCGATGGCCCAGTCGGACGTCGCCGCCCACGTCATCCGCGGCCAGTATGTCTCCGGCTGGGTCGAGGGTGAGCGCGTCACCTCGTACCGCGACGCGCCCGAGGTGCCACCGGACTCCGACACGGAGACGTTCGTGGCGCTGAAGCTGGCGATCGACTCCTGGCGCTGGGCTGGTGTCCCGTTCTACATCCGCACCGGGAAGGCACTGCCGAGCCGGGTCACGGAGATCGCCGTCCAGTTCCGGCGCGCTCCGCTGGCGCTGTTCTCGCGGGCGGGCGTCAGCCAGGTCGACCCGAACGTGCTCGCCATCCGCGTCCAGCCCGACGAGGGCATCCTCCTGCGCTTCGGCGCCAAGGTGCCTGGCCAGGGGCTCCAGATCCGGACCGTCAACATGGACTTCCGCTACGGCTCCTCGTTCGCGGTCGACTCCCCGGACGCGTACGAAACGCTGCTGGTCGACGCGATGATCGGTGACAACAGCCTCTTCACGCGCGACGACGAGGTCGAGCGCGCCTGGGAGATTCTCGACCCGATCCTCAAGGCCTGGGAATCGGGCGAGGGCGGCCCGCTCCACTTCTACGGTGCCGGGACGTGGGGCCCTCCGGCGGCCGACGAGCTGCTCGAGCGTGAGGGTCGGGCGTGGCGCAAGCCATGACCGGCCGCCCGTCCCACCTCGTCCACGAAGAGCAGGCCGTCCATCGGCGGCTTCAGCGCTTCGGCGAGCACGAAAGCCTGGCGACGCCGGTCTGGGAGGCGCGCGACACGAGCGTCCGGGCGATCGCCGCGCACCTCGCCACGTTGTGGGACCCACCAGGGCGGCTCGACCAGGACGGCGATCAGATCGTCATCGAGACGGGGCTGCCGCTCGCCCGCGCATCGGTCCTCAACCTGATCGTGACCGTCGTCGACGACGCGGCCGCCGAACGAATCGTCGGCACCCTGCTCGACCTCGGCAACCGCCACCCGTCGCGAGCGATCGTGCTCGTCGCCCAGCCGGGCGCCGGAGAGCGGCCGCTCGACGCACGGGTCAGCACCCACTGTCACGACGCGACCGGCGACGGCGACCGCGTCTGCCACGAGGAGGTCATCCTGACCGTGCGCGGCGAGGCGGCCGAGCACCTGTCGGGAGTCGTCGCTCCGCTTCTCATCCACGACCTGCCCACGCACATCTGGTGGCCGGGCAACCCGCCGTTCGACGGGGCGGTCTTCGAGCAGCTGGTGGAGATGGGGGACCGCGTCCTGTTCGACTCGGCCGACTTCGGCGACCTGCTCGGCGGGCTGCGCCGGCTGGGAAGCCTCCGCCACGCCAGCGGCGTCGGCGACCTGAGCTGGGAGCGCCTGGCCTGGTGGCAGGAGCTGACCGCGCAGTTCTTCGACGCGCCGCGCTTCCGGCGCTACCTGCCCAACCTGAGCCGGCTGCTCATCAGCTACGCCGTCGCCCCCGAGGGCGCTGGTGGGACCGATGCGGACGCGAACGAATCCGGCCCGGGCATCGCGTCGCCGATGGCGCAGGCGGTGCTGTACGCGGGCTGGATCGCCACGCGCCTCGGCTGGCGGCGGCACCGCACCCTCGAGCCGCTGGAGGATGGCGCCTTCAGGCTCCGGCTCGAGGGACGCCATGAGATGGTGGAGCTCGCCCTGCGGCCCGAGGCAACGTCGACGGTGCGCCCGGGCGACCTCACCAGCGTCCGGCTCCGCTCGCTCGGCGAGACGGGTGCGTCCGAGTTCATCATCGATCGCGACGGCGAGGACGCGGTGGTCGCCACGAACGCCGACGGCATGACCGCCCTGCTTCGGCGTGTGGCGATGGACTCGCCCCGCGAGGCCGAGCTGCTGAGCGCCCAGCTCACCGACGAGGTCGTCGACCCGGTCTACGAGGACGCGATGCGTGCCGCCGCCATCCTGCTCGCGTCGGCCCGAGAGGCCGTGGGGTGATCGACCTCGACGTTCGCGGCTCCCCCGACGAGGTCGCCCGCGAGGCCGCGAACCGGTTCGTCTCGATCGTCGCCGATGCGATCGCGGACCGAGGGATCGCGCGCGTCGCGCTCTCCGGCGGCAGCACGCCGAAACGGGTCTACCCGCTCCTGCTCGAGCCGGCGCGGCGCGACGCGCTCGACTGGTCCGCGGTCGAGTTCTTCTGGGGCGACGAGCGGGCGGTCCCACCCGACCACCCGGAGTCGAACTTCGGCGTGGCCTATGGGATGCTCATCAGCCAGCTGCCGGGGGTGCGCCCGGATCGGGTCCACCGCATGCATGCCGAAGCGCCGGACCCCGACGCCGCGGCCCTGGCCTACGAGACCGAGCTGCGGCTCGCCTTCGAAGCCCGCGGCGACGCTCCGCCCACGTTCGATCTCGTCTGGCTGGGGATGGGCCCGGATGGCCACACCGCGAGCCTCTTTCCCGGTACGACCGCGCTCGACGAGACGGCGCGCTGGGCGGTCGCCACCTGGGTGCCTGCGCAGGACTCGTGGCGCATGACGTTGACACTCCCGGTCCTGAACGTCGCACACGAGACGCTCTTCGTCGTTACCGGTGCGGACAAGGCCGATGCGCTGGCGCGCGTCCGATCCGGCGACCCCGACCTGCCCGCCGCGCGGATCACCGGCCGGGCCGTGCGCTGGATCGTGGACGCGGCGGCCGCCGCTCTCGTGGCCTGACACGTTGCCGCCGCTCGTCTGGCTGGTCGTCGCCATCGTTGCTGCCGTTGCGGCCTACGCCGTCGCGTGGCCCGCCTGGCAGGCGTACCGGGCGCGCGAGGCGCGCGACACGAACACGGAGCGCTACCTGGCGTGGCGGGGTCGGGCCCCGCGTGGGTCGACCTCGCGCGAGGGAATGACCGGCGAGGAGCGGCGGCGCATCTACGGCGGCGCCGCGCTCGGCGCGCTGGCCGTCGTCGCGCTGATCGCCTTCTTCGCGACGAGCTGACCGATGCGGGTGGAGCTGCTCTATGCCGACGGCGACCCGGCGGCCATGCCGGCCCGACAGAACCTCGTCGAGGTCCTCACCGAGGACGCCTTCGAGACCCCGATCCAGATGGTGGCCGTCGCATCGGCCGAGGACGCCGCCATGCTCGACATGCACGGGTCGCCATCGATCCGAATCGACGGCGAGGACATCGACCCGGATGGGCAGGGGCCGCTCGGCCTGGCGCCGCGGGACTACGGCGGCGACGGGCCGGTCCCGCCGAAGGATGTCATCAGGCGCGCGGTGGAGCGTGCCCGCGGGTGGGCACACGCACCGCGCGAGGGATAACGAGCGAACCGACCGCCGTCCTGCGCGATGCTGCCGTGGGCGGTAGACTCGGCCCCAACAGCCCATGTCCGCCACGAAACGGCCGAGCACCTCGAGTCTCCGCCGCTACCTGACATCACGCCCATACCTCTCGGTCGCCGACATCCGACGCAGGTTCGGCCTCGAAGCCGATGCGATGAGCCACATCGCGCGCAACGGCACCTCGGCCTACATCGGCCTGCCCGAGCGCGAGGCGCTGAAGCTCCAGGATCTGTGGCAGCGTGACGAGGTCGGTGTCGAGCTCTCGGTCGAGGTCCACGCGCCGGTCGTCGTCGGCATCTACCCGATGCGGATCGCGCGGTTCGTCCTGGACCAGGCAGTCCACGGCCACACCAACGGCAACGGCCAGCACCCGGTGATCGAGGCCGTGCCACAGCGCGTGGAGGACGGCGCCGAGGGGTGAGGGTCGCCGCGGTGCTGAGCGACCTCCTGCTCTTCAGCAAGATCGAGGCGGCGGCTTCGGCTGCGGGCGCGACCCTGCTGCGCGCAGATGAACCAACCGACCTGCCCGCCGACCTCGACCTCATCCTCGTCGACTGGTCGGCTCGCCAGCCGAGCTGGACCGACCTGCTCGCGCAGCTGGACGGGGGCCGCCTCATCCTGTTCGGGCCGCACACCGACCTCGAGTCGCACGCCGCCGCGCGGGATGCGGGTCTTGGGCCGATGTGGGCGCGCTCGAAGCTCGTGGCGGACCTGCCCATCTTGTTCGGAGACCGGCAAAGGTCCTAGTACCGGTGGTGCGTTGCGTCAACGCCGGTCATGGCGCCAACCCGAGCCAACCTCACCAGTCCGCACCGATTGCCGGATCGACCCCCTCGAAGGTACTGGTACCGTCCACGTATACTTCGACCGCAGCGTGGCCGACCAACGAGCGCGCGACCGAAGCAAGCTGGCGGGCACCGCCCGGCCCTGAAGGGGAATCATCAACATGGCGATCACATCAGGTACCTCTCATCGACGTCGCGGCGTCTCGGGCCTCATGGCCGCCCTCGGACTGCTCCTGGTTCTCGCCACGCCCGTGCTGGGAGACGAGGCTGGCGCGGCCGAGGGATGCCCGGGTGGGACGAGCCTGCTCGTGGCCTTCACGTGGGACGGAGCAGCCTTCGCTCCGGATGGCGGAGACCCGATGGGCGTCGCCGTGTCGGGCGATGCCGACCTCGCGTTCTTCGCGAGCGGCCAGGCCATCTCGGCGCTAGTCGTCACGGCCGGGGCCGAGACGCGCAACATCGCGCTCGATGCTCCCGAGACGCTCGGCAGCGTCGCACCGGACAATTACGAGATCTTCGGCGGCGAGCCGATCAGTGCCCTTGGCTTCTGCACCGGGGAGAAGGCGGACCCCGACAGCGGATCAAGCGCAAGCATCGAGGTCGCCAAGACGGCAACCTGCGCGACGCTGAACCAGGATGGCTCCGCGACCGTGACGGGGACCATCGATGTCTTCAACCATCACCCCCAGCCCATCCGCGTCACCTGGGCACTCGATTCGGTGTTCGCCCCGGATGACACGGCGCTCGGTCGCGCCGTCGTCGACGGACTTCTCGGTATGGAGCTGGCCCCCGAGGCGGTGGCGAGCGTCCCGTACACGGTCACCTTCGACCCGGACGACAACACCGCGTTCAACAACTTCGTCGAAGTCACGATCGAGCGCGCCGAGTCGGGAGAGGCACGGCACAAGATCTACAACGCGCGGGCCCAGTTCGCGATGTGCGACGAGCCCGTCAATCCGCCGCCTGACGGCGGAGAGGAGCCGGCGAACACCCCGCGGGGCTCGGTCGCGGGTGGGAACCCGACGCCGGATCCCGGCCTGCCGGACACCTCGATCAGTGGCCGGCCCTCGTTGTCCATCGCGTTCCTGGCGGTGATCTTCGTGGCTTCCATCGGGCTGGTCGGGTACCGGGCGGTCGCCGTCCGCCGCTAGCCCGTATCGGTCTCACCCTGTGACACGAGAGCCCCGGCCATGCCGGGGCTCTCACCGTGTCCGGCGGCGCAAGCCGGCCATCGGCACGACGCGGACGGCAGTCGATGGTCCGTGGCGGACGGGTACCGGTCGGGGTGCGCGGAGGATGGGTCTGGTGCGGTTCGGTGACACGATTCGGGCCGCGCCGCCCGCTTCCGAATGCGCCCGCGGGACCTTCGGGGGAATGACTGCGCAACCGTGTGCCGACTAGCCTCGCGCGGTCGCTGGGGCCACCAGCGGCGGCGACGGCGGTCGCTGAGCCCGGGCCAGGGCTTCCCGGCCGCCCCCACAGTGGAGGGCAGGTCGATTGCGCACGAAGTCGCTTCCCATTTCAGTTCGAGCGAATCCTCGACGCTCGTCTCCAACACGGTCGCATCCGGCCGGAAGCGACACCGCGCATCCCAGGCCACGCTGGCTCGACATCCTCGCCACCATCGTCATGGTGGCGCTCGTGCCGGCGCTCTTGCTTCCCAACAGCAACGTCGAGGCGAGCCCGACACGACCCACGATCGTCGGTCGGAAGGCCGGGCCCGACACCCGCGTGTCGATCCTCGCCACGGTCGCCGTCCGCTTCGATCGCCCCGTCGTGGGGATCAGCGACGAGACCTTCGTCCTGCATGACGCTCGCGGCCGCGTGGTGCCCTCGAACGTCTTCTACAACGCCTCTCGATACCGCGCTGCGCTCATCCCGATCGACGCGCTGCGCGCCGGCGAGCGCTATCGGGCCAGCCTGTCCACCGAGATTCGCACCCCTGCCGGTGTCGCGCTGAGCTCGGCGTCGTGGTCGTTCAAGACCGCGCCCCAGCCGGCTGAGGCGACGCGCTTCGAACGGCCTCGGGCCGTGAGATTCGCCCCGGGACGCGTGACCGGCATCCAGGTCGATGCCCAGGGCCGTGTCACTTCATCGGTGACCGGCCGGCTCGCGAGTCACTCCTGGGCCATGGCCGATGCGATCGCGGTCATCCGGGGTCGCTCGTACTACGACATCGCCGATGGCATGTGGGCGGGACACTTCGTCCCGGCCGAGGCAATCGTCGACGCGGACGGCCCGGGAGGCGGCTCCGGGCCGACCCCCACGCCGTCGGCCACCCCCGCGCCGACCGACCCTCCAGGCTCGAACGAGCCGACTCCGTCTCCTGCACCCACGGCCCCGCCCTCCACGGCGGCCCCGACGCCGCAGCCCACACCCCAGCCGCCGGTCGTCCAGCCGCCGACCGCCGGCTCGGGGATCGTGATCTCGCCCGCGGAGCTTCGCGCCCTGCCAACGAGCGGCGGAACCTGGGAGGCCGTGAAGCGGGCGGCAGACGCGAGCGCCGGCAGGCCGAACCTGGCGGACATGAACCAGGAGAACAACGTCCAGATCCTCGCGAAGGCCCTCGTCTACGCGCGCACGGGAACACCGTCGTACCGCACGGACGTGATCGCGGCGATCCGGAGCGTCATGGGCACCGAAGCCGGTGCGGAGACGCTGGCCGTCGGGCGTGAGCTGGCCGCGTACGTGATCGCCGCAGACCTCATCGGTCTCTCGGCCGCGGATCCCGGCCTGGATGCCACGTTCCGAACCTGGCTGAGGGGCCTTCTCGATCGCACGCTGGCCGACGGCAGTTCGATCTCGACCGTCCACGAGCGCCGCCCGAACAACTGGGGCACGCACAACGGCGCGAGTCGTGCAGCCGCGGCGGCCTACCTCGGAGACCAGGCGGAGCTGGGCCGGGTGGCGGCCGTCTTCCGCGGCTGGGTCGGCGAGCGCCAGGCGTACGCTGGGTTCAAGTACGCGGATCTGTGGTGGCAGTCGAATCCGAGTCAACCGGTCGGAATCAATCCGAAGGGCGCGACGATCAATGGCCACAGCGTGGACGGCGTGCTTCCCGAAGAGCAGCGTCGCACCGGCGACTTCACGTGGCCACCACCGTGCGGGAACTATCCCCATGGCGCCCTTGATGGAGCGCTCCTGACCGCCGAGATCCTCCATCGACACGGCTACGCGGCCTACAGCTGGGGGAGTCAAGCCCTTCTGCGCGCGCAGGTATGGCTGCACTCCACCGGTTGTGCGCCATCCGGCGACAACGTTTGGCAGCTTCCCCTGGTCGACGCGCGCTATGGGACGAACTTCTGGAGCGGCGCCGTCCTGCGACCCGGGAAGAACTTCGGCTGGACGGACTGGCTCTACGGCCGCTGAGCCGCGGTCCCGCGTCTAGAGCGACCAGTCGCCGAACGACTGTCCCGTTGCCTCGCGGAGCCGGCTGACGTCCGCTGCGAGGTAGTCGCCGAGCCGCGCTCGCGTCGTGGCATCCAGGACGGGCCGATCGATGCGGCGCGAGAGCCTGGCGTTCATGCGCTTCGCCAACCGCACCGCTGTCCGTGGCAGGTAGCGCCCGACGCGCTTGGCACGGTAGGACTCGATGACCCGACCGACGGCCGTGTCCTGTCCGCGCCGGTCCGAGACGTTCTCGAGCCGCTCGGTGTCGAAGCGAAACGGTCGAGCGCCGAGGAACGTCGTCACCCGCTCGAGCGTCGCCTGGGGGTCTCGATGGAGCTCTTCGGCGGTCATGACGAGGATGCGAGACGGAGGGTACAGGGGCCAGTACTGCTCCAGCTGCAGGTGGTAGCGACTTGGATCGACGTAGAGGTTGTCGTCGAGGACGGCCAGCGCCTCGCCGAGTGAGCGGCGCTCGCGGCCCCGTTGGACCGCGTGCAGGTAGTGGGAAACGGTGCGATCGATCGGATCCCGAAGCACATAGACGAGCCTGGCGTCCGGAATCAGCGTGTGGATGCGTTCGGGCACGCCGGGGCGCTGCGGAAACTTCGTATAGCTCGTCGACGACTCGGCGCGAAACCGAGCGCGGCCGTCGAAATGACGCGCGTACCAGGCCGGATCGTGATCGGTCCGACTGGAGACGAAGTAGTTGGTCTCCTTGATCGTCGACATCCCGATGTCGGGATGCTGGGCGAGCCAGGCATGCAGCGTCGTGGTGCCGGCCTTCATCGCGCCGATCACGAGGAAGTTCGGAAGGGTTGTGGTGCTCAGCCGCTCGATTGAAGCCGCGTCTTTGCCCTGGCGGACTCCGCTGACCATGTGCCCTCCGAATTGGTGAAGCTGGGACCTGCGCCTCAGAGGTCGCCCGGGCACGTAGGCATTTCCGAGGCCGCCGCGACAATAGTGTACCGTTCGGCATCCAGGCAACAGCCCATGCGCGTCACCTTCGCCGCGCAGTACATCACGCTCCGCGGGGGTCAGCGACGACATTGTTGAACCAGGCACGGGTCACGCCCGCTGCGCGTCCGACGAACCTGCTGTTCACCTCGGCCGTGCTCCTGCTTCTCGTGTTGGTCCCGGCGGCAGCGGTGATGGAGATTCCGCCGGGCCTCCTGGCCGTGGCCGTCGGGTTCATCGGGCTCGTGATGCTGTGCCTGAAGCCGGATGCCGCAACGCTGCTGGTCGTGGCAATCGTGTACAGCAACGCTGCGGTCGTGGCCGTCCGTGTCCACGACGTGCCGTTCGCCCTGGCCGCCGGGAGCACGGGACTGCTCCTCATCCCGATCGCCTACTTCCTGCTCATTCGCCGGCAGCCCCTGCTGATCCCGCCCGCGATGCCCTGGGCGCTCGGGTACCTCGGCGTCTCGCTGGTCTCGTCGCTCTTCTCGCGTGACAGCGCGTCGTCCGCGGAGGCGGTGGGGATCTTCGTCACCGAGGGCCTGCTCCTCTATCTCCTCGTCGTCAATGCGGTCCGCACCGAGCGCATGCTCATCGCGATCGTGTGGGTGCTTCTCGGAGTCGGCGCGGTGCTCGGGGCGCTGTCGATCCACCAGGAGGTGACCCAGAGCTTCGGGAACGACTACCTCGGGTTCGCGCAGACGGGCGGGCTCGGCGAGGACATCCTGACCGGCGAGGGGGAGTCGAGGACCGCCGGACCCCTTGGCCGGGCCAACCGGTACGCGCAGGTCATGGTCCTGCTGCTCCCGCTGGCGTTCGCGGTCGTGTGGGCACGCTACTCACATCGCAGCACTGCGCTGGCCGTGGCGGCCGGGATCCTCATTTCCATCGGCGTTGCCCTCACCCTGTCGCGCGGCGCCGCGGTCGGGTTCGCGCTGGTGATCGCGACGATGCTGCTCCTCCGCTACCTGCGCTGGCGCAACCTCGTCTTCATGGGGATCGCGCTCGTGCTCCTCTTCGTCCTGCTCCCGCAGTACGGCTCACGCCTGGCAACGCTCGAACGGCTGCCCGGCATCGCCGAGGAGGGCGTCGAGGCGGACGGGTCGGTTCGGAGCCGCATCACCGAGACCATTGCCGCGGCCCTGGTATTCGTCGACCACCCGCTGGTCGGCGTCGGACCCGGTCAGTTCCCCGCGTACTACATCACATACGCCGAGGAGTTCGGCCTGCGAGTCCGCTCCGAGGACCGCGAGGCGCACAACCTGTACTTCGGCATTGCATCCGACGTCGGGATCCTCGGCGCGATCTGCTTCTTCGGCGCGATCTGGGTCACGATCCGGGACCTGGCCCGGACCCGCGCGCGGATGCTCGCGTCGCGCCCGCGGCTCGCGCACCTGGCCGCTGGCTTCATGCTGGCGATCGTCGCCTATCTCACCACCGGGATCTTTCTCCACCTGGCCTTCGAGCGCTACCTCTGGCTCATGATGGCGCTGGGTGCCGCGACGACCCTCATCGCGGCCGGCCGAGGGCTCGAGGAGGACCTCCCATCCGAGAGTCCGGTGGCGGCTACGCGGGAGGCGCCTGCGTCTGCATCTGCGTGACGGCGTCGCTCCGGGCAGGATCCCAACGGTCGATCCGCCGCCCGCGAAGGACGTTCCACAGTGCCGTCATGGCCGCCGCGTTGACCATGATGAAGAAGCTCGGAGCCGCCAGCAGCCGGTGCCGGCCCGGCCCGCGCCTCCCGAGGGCCAGACCTGTCACGCCGAGCGCGTAGAACGCCACCTGGCCGACCGTCGCGAGCTGGTAGATCCGGCCACGCCGCCAGAGCGCGGGAGCGACGAGCGCCAACGCGAGCAGCGGGATCCCCATCAGGCGTCGCAGTACCTTGTGCGAGACCAGCTGGACCGAGTAGAAGCCGTAGCGCGTCGGATCGAGCAGCGCGCGCCGCTCGAGGACGCCGCGGAACCCGCGGGTCATGATCCGCACCTTCCGCCCCCACTCCGCGCCGCCAGACGGTGCCACCGGCTCCCACGCCACGGCATCCGCGGCGAAGACGAGCCGATGCCCCTGCTCGATCACCGAGGTCGACACCGCGAAGTCGTCGGTGACCCCGACCGGTACGCCGCGGAACAGGGACCGCCGGACCGCGTAGATCGCGCCCGTCGCCGAGATCGTGCTCCCGGCGCGGCTCTCGGCTTCCTTCAGGATGCGGTCGAAGTCCCAATACACCTGCTCGCCTGCCGTCGTCGCGTCGGACGCCGACTGCGGCCGATAGCGCTGGTTCCCCGCAACCCCGCCGACCGACGGCTCGGCGAATGGTCGGACCAGCCTGCGGATCGCATCGGCCGCGTACAGGCTGTTCGCGTCCGAGAAAACGAGGATCTCACCCGTCGCGACGTCGGCCGCGGCGTCCAGGGCGGCGGCCTTGCCCACCCGCTGCAGGGCCAGGAGCCGCACGCCACGCTCCGCGAACGTCGCAACGACCGCCTCGGTGTCATCATCGGACCCGTCTGAGGCCACGACGATCTCGAGACGATCCGCCGGGTAGTCGAGGGCGAGCGCGTTGTCGAGCTTGGCGCCGATGGCGCGCGCCTCGTTATGCGCGGCGATCAGCAGGGTGACGGTCGGAGTGATGTCGCCGGACCGATACGGCGCGGGTCGCAGGCGACTCCGCGCGAGCACGAGCAGCGGGAAGCCGACATACGTATAGCCGACGACTGCCGCCGATGCCCAGAAGACTCGAGTTCGCAATCCCAACGGGATCAACCCCCGCGCTGGTTCGTCCGGCGCGGGTCGGGGGTCGCTGCGCGCGATGCGGCGACGGCGTACGGCTCCGAGGCTCGCCGCGGCGACGCGGCTGCCTTCGACTCACGCTTCGGGCGCGGCGCGTGGTCGAGCAGGACCGTGCCGAGGACCGAAGCATTGACCCCCGCCAGATTCTCCATGGCATAGACGAGGTCGTCGCGCTTGGCGCGGTCCCGCTCGACGGCGAGGACCACGAGACTGACGGCCTTCGCCCACACGAGCGCGTTGCCCGACAGGTGAATGGGTGCCGAGACGACGATGACGATCTCGAATTGCTCGTTGAGCTTGCCGATCAGGGTGCGCGCGGCGTCCGGGTCCACGAGGGTGCTCGGCGTGAGTTGGCCGCGGGCGACGACCGTCGGCCAGCGCGGGCGGGAGAGGGCAACGTCCATCGGGTCCATGTCGGGGTGGGTGAGGAGCTCCGATAGCCCGGAGCCCTCCGCGCCAACCAGGGCCGACAGCTCGTCGCTCTCGTCGTTTGCATCCACGACGACGACCTTCCTGCCGGCGCGCGCAAGCGCCGTCGCGACACCGAGCGCCAGGTCGGCAGTGCCATCTCGCTTGGCCATCCCGACGATGAGCCCGCTCGATGTCGGGCCATCGGGACGCGCGTAGGCGATCTTGGTGGCAATGAAGCGGACGGCCGTCGCAGCCTTCGACTCAGGCTGCGCGTCGACGATGGTCGGTTGGCGCCTGGAGGGACGGAACCGGCGGCCGAGGCTCGCGCTGCCCAGGATTGGAACGTCGGCGGCCGAGGCCAGCTCAGCGCGGGAGTTGATGGTGTTGCCGAAGTACTCGACGAGGAGCACGAGAACGATCGCTGCCAGGAGGCCGGTCGCCGCGGCGACGATCGCGATCAGCGAGACCTGGGGGGCGATCGGCACCGGATTCGGCGCCGCCGGCACGATGAGGGTCAGGAGGCCCTCCGGCAGCACCACGCCCTCGCTCTCGATCGCGATCAGGTTCTCTGCGAGGAGGTTGGCGATGGAGGCCGCCACCTCGGGGTCCCCGTACTCGGCGCGGATCTGGAGGATTCGCGTCGTCTCGTTCGGAATCGCGCGCGCCACGATCGGCGTGTCGGCGGGGAGCCCGAGCTGCTGCCGGACCTCGTCCAACGCGGGTTCGTTCGCCGCAAGCTCGGCATAGGTGTACGAGATCGCGCCGGCCGCTCGCATGACGTCGACGTCGCCGACGACCGGTCCGACCAGCAGCCGCGCCGTGCCCTCGTAGGTCGGAGGGACGCTCGACGCGATGGCGTACCCCGCCAGCCCCGCCACCGCCGTCGCGATGAGCAGCGTCGTCCACCATCTCCTGGCGACAGAGAAGTAGCCACCTAGTTCCACGACACGACCTCGATCGGATCAGCGACGCGACCGGCGATGGGACGATCCCCCCGCGAAGGTGCGGCGGACAGCATAGGCCACGACTGGCGATCGTGGTTCCCGTGGCGGGGGAGCCTCGAACCGCTAGCCGACATAGCCGAGCCCTCGGAGCCGCTCGAGCGTCTCCTCGTCGTAATCGGCATCCGCGGTCGAGAGGCGACGATCTTCCATGGTGCGACGCCAGCTCTCGAGGCGGTCCTCGAACGCCCGCGCCGTGGCTGGATCATCGGTCGCGAGGCTTCGTCGTTCGCCCGGATCAGCGAGTAGGTCGTAGAGCTCGTGCCTGCCGTCGGCACGCCAGAGGAGCTTCATGTCGCCGTCGCGGTACGTACGCGAGAGGAGGCCGCCGATGCTCTTCGGCCCGGTGTTCTCCGCGATGATCGGCCGTGCTTCGATGCGACTGCCCAGGCTTCGGAAGTCGGAGTCCGCGCCGCCGTCCAGGCCCGCGGCGTCGAGGATCGTCGGGAAGAGGTCACCGATGGAGACCGGGGTCGGCACGCGGCTCCCCGGCTGGAACATTCGGGGAAAGCGGATCACCAGCGGCACCCGCAGGAGCTCCTCGTACAGGGTGAGTCGGTGGCCCAGGTGCCCGTGCTCGCCGAACGCGTCGCCGTGGTCGGAGGTCACCGCCACCAGGGTGGAGTCGGGGGCGGCCGCCGCGTCCAGGACCTCGGTGAGCTCTCTGACGCGCTCGTCCGCGTAGGCGACCGTCCCGTCGTACAGGCCCTCGAGGATCTCGAGGTCCTCGGCCCGCCGGCGACTGTCCTGGCTGAGGATCTCCTCGCGCCGTCCCGCCGACTGCACCACGCGCCACGGGTTGAAACGCCCCGCGACGAACCGGCGATTGAACGGGTAGGGCGGCAGATACGGCTCGTGGGCCTCCATGTAGTTGACGAAGATGAAGAAGGGGCGGTCGTCGGGCGAGTTGGCCAGCCAGTCACGGATGCGACCGTTCGTGTATTCGGCGCCACTGTCCCGCCGGCTCCTCCAGGCCTTCCACGTCGCGCGCAGGCGCTTGGCGCGTCGCAGCAGGCCGACGATCGGCCGAAGCAGCGGCCCGCGACGCTCGAGCGCCTTGATGCGCTGCGACAGGCGCGGGAGGCTCACGCCGCGGGGATTGGTGACGCGCCAGATGTCGTCGACGTGCTCGAAGCCGCGCGTCATGCCGCTCGCGCTGCTGATGTACGCGTTGTTCGAGAAGCACGCGGTGCGATAGCCGGCGCTCGAGAGCCGCTCGGCCAGCGTGGGGACGTCGGCCGAGAGGGCCTCCGCGGAGATCGTCACGCCGTGCCGGCTCGGGTAGAGGCCGGTGAACAGCGACGCGTGGACCGGGAGCGTCCAGCTGCCGACCGAGGTCGCCTGCTCGAACAACGCGCCCTCCGCCGCGAGGCGCTCGAGATGCGGTGTGGTCGAACGCCCATGGCCGTAGGCCGAGCAGTTCGCGGCGCGAACGCTGTCGAGGACGACGAGGACGATGTTCGGCCTCGCCGGCGTGACGTCAGCCACCGACGGGAACCACGTCGACGAGCGAGACGCCGTCCATGTCGTCCGGCACGGGCACGCCGAGCTGCGACAGGATCGTCGGCGCCACATCGATGATGTGCGGTCGCTTCGCATCGAGCGCCAGGCCGCTGATGCTGAGCAGCGCGTCGGGCGTCGTGTGCATGCCGACCAGGGCCTCCCCCTTGAACGTGAGCTCGGGCTTGCCGAACGGACCTTTCGCGTCGTACCCGTCGACCATCTCCAGGACGAGGTCGGGGGCGGCCGCGTAGGCGTCACCGGTGTAGAGGTCCTCCCGGCGGAGCACCCGTGCCACCATCCGCGCGCCGGTTTCCGGATCGGTCATGTCGGCGAGCGCGGCCGCCAGCTCGTCGCGAATGCGGTCGTAGTCCGGCCCCGGCTCGATCCAGCCGTCAGCCTCGCGGCCCCTGACGTTGAGGTAGATCCGCCCCGGATCGAAGCTGAACGCGACGCTCGACGGCGACACGTCCTCCAGCCCCTTGGGGGCATCGCTCGTGTAGGACAGGTAGCCCGCCTGGGCCAGCCACGTGTTGACGTGGACCTCTCGGCGGATGCTGCAGAAGCCGTGGTCGGAGAGGACGACCAGCGTCGTGTCGTCGTCGAGCCACGAGGTGATCTCGCCGAGCGCCCGATCGACGCGCCGGTAGAAGTCGAGGAACGCGGGCGCGAAGCGAGGATCCTCGGTCTCCATCTCTTCCCAGAAGAAGTGATGCAGGCGGTCGGTCTCCATGATGTGGGTCATGAAGAAGTCCCAGCGCTCCTGGCGCCAGAAGTGCCGCGTCGCCTCCATGCGCGCGTCGAAGACCTCGACGAGGTGGGGGAGGAAGTCGGCCTTGTCGCGCCGAGCCCGCCACGGGTCGGCATCGATCTGGTAGCCGATACCGCGGAGGACTTCGTACACCTCGGGCGAGGGAGATGCCTTCTCGAGGTTCGGGCTGAGGAAGCAGCCGATGACGAGTCCGTTCACCGCCCGAGGCGGGTACGTGACGGGGACGTTCATGGAGAAGACGCGCCGCCCCGCCTGGCTGAGGCGGTCGAGGATGGTGGGGGCGCGAACGTCGCGAGCCGTGGGGATGTACGTCTTCTTGGTTCCCGGATGGCGATCGAGGAATCCGTAGATGTTGTGCTTGCCCGGATTCATCCCGGTCATGAACGACGCCCACGCCACCGACGAGACGTTCGGCACGGACGTGTCCATCTGTGCCATCGGCCCGCGCTCGGCAATCGCGCGGAGGTTCGGCAGCTCGCCCGCCTCGAAGAGGCGCTGGACGTAGGTGAACGGCACGCCGTCGAGCGCGACGACCAGCACCCGCGGGGATGGTCCGCGCGATGACCGGGGGGCTTCGGTGAACGTCACGTCGGCGGGCCCGTCCCTACAGGTAGCCGAGGTCGCGGAGCCGGTCGGTGACCTCCGACTCCTCGTCATCGGAATACGCGGCATCGCCGGAAGCCTGGGTCGCGGGGGCGGGCGCGAGGTAGCCGAGCTCCTCGAGCCTTGCCACGATGCGATCCACGGATGCCTCGGCCTTCTCGGGGCCGTCGGTCCGGATCGTCAGCTCGGCGCGCTCCGGTGGCTCGTAGGGATCGTCCACGCCCGTGAGGCCCGTCAGCGCGCCCTCGCGCGCACGCCGGTAGAGGCCCTTCGAGTCGCGCGCCTCGAGGGCATCGAGCGATGCGTCGACGTGGATCTCCGCGAACCGCCCGATCCGCGCACGAACCTCGTCACGGGCCGCGCGGTACGGGCTGATCGCCGCGGCGATCGCGACGACGCCGTTTCGGGACAGCAGCTCGCAGACCCAGCCGATGCGACGGACGTTGGCGTCACGATCCTCCTTGCTGAACGACAGCCCCGCGGACAGGTTGGTCCTGACCTCGTCACCGTCGAGGATCTCGACGCGGTGCCCTCGCCCGGCGATCCGCGTGGCAAGTGCCCGGGCGATCGTCGACTTGCCCGAGCCGGAGAGGCCGGTCAGCCACACGGTGAATCCGGCGTCGGTCGGGTGCCCGGTCACCATGCGATCGCCCGTCCACGGAGGCCGTCTGGCACGGTCAGCCCGAGCGCCTCGTAGAGCGTCGGTGCGATGTCGTAGATGTCGACCGTGCCCAGGTCGCGACCGCGCCGCTCGTGCCGGCCGTCGCGATAGATGAAGATGCCTTCCTGCGCGTGATTCGCCTCATCGGGACCCGTGTCGTTCTCGAAGGTCCAGATGCTGTCGAACCCGACGCTTCCAACCGAGCGCCACTTCAGATGCCCGAAGTAGATGATCAGGTCGGGCGCCACGTTCCGCACCTCTCGGTAGAGATCCTCGGGCCGATACGCCACGGTGCCGATCGGCGCGCCATCCGGGTCGGTGATCTCGGCGAGCCGTTTGACGAGCTCGTCGCGCTCGGCCTCGTAGTCCGCCGGATCGATGATCCCGTGCGGCTCGCGGCCGCGGACGTTCATGAACAGTCGCGCGTAGTACCCGCCGGACGACCAGGCCTTCGTCCGCTCCCAGTCGACCTCGCAGTCCTCCAGTGCGGTGACGTCGCTCGGACGCTCGTGGAGGACGAGGTAGCCATGGTCGATCAGCCACTCGTTGATACAGATACCGCCGGCCATCGTCCGCGCTCCGTGGTCCGAGACGACGACGACGATCGTGTCGTCGTCGACGCGATCGACCAGGCGTCCGACTCGATCGTCGACGTGCACGTAGTAGTCGTGGATTGCGTTCCCGAAGCGGTGATTCGGCTCGTGCTTCGGATGGTCGGCCGCCATGTACTTCCAGAACGCGTGGTGAATTCGGTCCACGCCCATGTCGACCATCATGAAGAAGTCGTGCCGCTCGCGCTCCAGCAGGCGCTCGGCGACGTCGAAGTGCTGGTCGGCGAGCCGGTAGATGTCGCTGAGGATGCGGTCCTTGTCTTCCGATCGGAAGTTCGGGACGTCGACGAGGAACTCGTCGACCAGCCAGGACGAGATGTCATCCCGAAGTTCGTGCGGGTAGGTGTACTCGCTCTTCGCGCTCGGGGTCAGGAAGCAGCTCACCATCTGGCCGTTGACCGGGCGCACCGGGAACGTCTGCGGGACGCCGAGCACGCCGACCCGCGATCCACGCTGGCTCAACGCGTCCCAGATGCGGGGGTGGGTGACCGCCGTGGCGTTCGCGATCGTCATCCGATCGTACGAGTGATCCGCTCGGTTGCGGAATCCGTAGAAGCCGAGCTCGCCGGGATCTCGCCCGGTCGTCATCGACGCCCACGCCGGGACCGTGATCGCGGGGATCGTGCTGTTCATCCGTCCCCACGCGCCCTCGTCCATGAGGCGGCGCAGGTTGGGCAGATCGTCGCGCCAGAGGTCGAAGACCAGCTCGGGCGTCGCGCAATCGAGCCCCACGACGACCATGCGCCTTCCGGTCCCGGGCGCGGGGTTCGTGTTGCCCGTGCGGTCAGACGACGCTTCGCTCATCGGTCCCTCCATCTGTGCCGATCCGGGCGCGGGCGCTCGCACGCCGTCGGCGGGCCCGAGGCGATTCGACGCGCGGCTCCGCGCGGCCATGGCAGCTTGGCAGCTCGTCGCGGATCGGCCCTGATGCGCACCGCTCGGAAGTCACCGGGCCGCAACCAACGACGGGCCATAGCATAGCGGTCGGACGTGCAGCGCGTCGACGGCGGTGCGTTCGCGCACCAGGTCCGTCGGTCAGCCGCCGTCAGGATCGAGCGAGGCCTCCATGAGGCCGAGGTAGTGGCTCGCCTCACGGTCCGCGGCCTCCAGGCGCGTGACCTCCCGCAGCGCACGGTGTGCCCAGCACAGGGTCATGAGCGGTCCGACGAGACCAGGATCGATCCCGAGGCGGCCGGTGTAGGCTGCGACCGCGGAACGGGTCAGCTCATCGCCCGCGATCGTCCTCAGCAGCGCGCGCGGCCGTCGAGCCAGCCGGCCGAACCCGGCGCCGGCGATCACGTGCGAGCGCGCGAAGTGGAACAGGTCCCAGAGCGGCATGCCATCGGCGTCGGCCGCCTCCCAGTCGAGGAAGGCCACCCGACCGTCAGGTCGCAGCAGCACGTTCCACGCGGCGGCATCGCCGTGCATGAAGACGTTCGGCAAGGCGTTGGCGGCGTCGATGACGCGACGAGCGGCGCCCTCGAGCCGCTCGCGCGTGGACGAGGGCAGTCGATAGACGCGATCGACCTCGCTCACGATGCGGCCGATCGACGCGGCGCGTCGTGTGGTGGCGGCCGGCCCGCGGTCGACGCTCCGGGCAGAGAGCTCGATGAGCCAACGAAACGCGTCGGCCGTTCCTCTCGGGCTCCTTGCCTCGCTCAGTGGCGGCCCTTCGATCGCCGACTCCGCCACGATCCGCAGGGAACCGTGATCCGCCGAGAAGAGCACCAGCGGCGCCGTTCCGACATCGGCGAGCTTCCGCTCGGCCACCTGGATGAGGGCTCGTTCCTCGTTGAGCAGGCGCTCGTTGTGCGACGGATCGCGCGTCATCTTCACCACGAGATCCGGCTTCGTCTGATCGGGCGCGAACAGGTAGGCAATGACCTTGCGCGAGCCGTATCGGCCCCGAGCCGACAGCCCCACGCGATGCGCGCTCAGGTCGAGCCCTCCAGCCTCGGCAGCGGCGCGGATGTACGCCTGCACCCGCTCGGCTCCCGGCGAGATCTCTCGAGTCGCGAAGAGGCCGATGCGCGTCGCGTCGGGCGTCGGCACGATGCGGTGGAAGAGGCGGGAGAGCCGGCCCCGCCCGCGACGCGCCGTGATCCGGTGCCGCCGGAACCATCGAGCGATCGCCGCGTCATCGACGGGCACCGCGCTCTCAACCTCACCGGTCGCGGGTGTCATCCGGAACACGGAGCGCGGCACGAGGCCAGCGCGGGCGGAGGCTCGTTCGAGCCGACGATGGGTTCGACCTTCGACGTACAGCACGCCGCCCGCTTCGAGCCGCCGAGCGAGATCGGCGAGGACGTCGGCGGCCACGGCGGAGCGTGGCCGTCCCACGATGCAGATGACCTCGAACCGACCCGGTGGGATGTCCGACATGCGATCGGCGACAACGAGCTCGCCCGCGACCCGCTCGAGCGTTCGTCGAGATGCGGGGCTCGGAACGCCAAGGCACAGCAGGCGGCCGACCTCCAGGCTGTCGAGGAGATAGGTCCACGCCGCGCCGGATGCTTCCCCCTTCAAATTCGTTCCCGCGCCAGTCTCGCCCGCGGCGCCGGTCATGTCGTACCGCCGCCTGCGCCGAAGAGTCGTCTGCCGATGCCGGATCGCAGCAGGGCGGGGAACGTGTCACCGATGCGCAGCTGATCGCGGTTGAGAAGGATCACGGCGGCCGTCGCGACGGCCACGAAGCCGATGTGGACGGCCAGCGGCAGATCGGCGAAGGCGGCGACGATCGCGAGGAGGACGACCGCCGTGACGATCACGACGTAGACGCGTAGGGAGGCGCGGTCGAAGACGCTGATCCCGGTCGAGAGGCGAAGCCCGGCCTGCTTGAGGATGTTATGGACCACCAGCGTCGCGGTCGTGCCGATGGCGGCTCCGAGTGCGCCGAACCGCGGGATCAACACGAGGTTGAGGACGACGTTGGTGAGGGCCGCCGCGAGGTTCAGCGAGACGATGTACCGCAGCCTGCCGACGACCTTGAGCGTGAGCCCGTTGAACCCGAGGGCCACGTTGAAGTAGTACCCGAAGGAGAGCAGCGCCAGGTAGGTGGCCGACTCGCGATATCGCTCCTCGTACAGGAAGACGGTGAGAGGCTCAGCCAGCGAGAAGGTCAGGGCGAAAATCGGGAAGGAGAAGACTGCCATCCAGGTCGCGGTTCGCCAGTACAGCCGGTTGATCCCATCGTGGTCGCCTCTCGCGAAGAACCGGGAGGCGAGCGGCGTGAACAGCAGGGCGAAGCTCGTGAACACGACCTGGTTGAGGAGTGCCGGCTGGTGGACCACCCGGAACGCGGCCACCTCCGTCGTCCCCTGGAAGTACTCCAGCAGGATGACGTCCGAGGCCGCGAGGACGACGAAGACGAGGTCCGAGCTCAGCAGGGGGAGGGCGAACCCGAAGACTTCGCGAGCGGGAACGACGATGCCGCTGGACCGCAGGTGATCGATGAGGCCGCGTCTGACGAGCAGCCTCCACAGGATGACGCTGTACACGATCACGAGGATCAACCCGGCGGCGACGTACCCGGCTGCCAGGAACTCGACGCCGCTGCCCGACGCGATGAGCAGTCCAACCGCGGCGAGCTTCAGCAGCGGGCCCAGCAGGTGCTTGCGGACGAACACCGCCCAGGCGTCCCCGAACACCGCGAACATCCCGATGAGCAGGCCGTCGTAGGCCTGGATCGGTGCGAGCGCGGCCAGGATGACGAGGACGGTGACGGCCTCCGGGTCCTCGAGGAGCGCTCCTGCCAGCAGGCCCTGGAGCCCGACGAGCGCGACGACGAACGCGATCCCGAGTCCGATCACGGTGCCGAAGGCAAGGACGATCGTCCCGAAGAGGCGGTCGTACTGGCCACGCTCCTCGTAGATCGGCACGAACCGGGTGATCGCCCGGTCGAGGCCGAGCGTCACGATGCTCTCACCGACGGCGACGATCGAGAGGGCATAGGCAAAGGCGCCGAATCCCTCCTCGGACAGGTAGCGAACGATGAGGACCTGGACGACGAAATTGACCAGCAGCGAGATGCCGCGGCCGCCGGTCAGGAGCGTCGAACCGCGGAGCTGGCGTGACGTCTCGTCCGAGTCGTCGGAGGCGATCGTCATGCCCGCTTCCTCACGCGGGGACGTCATCGGCGCCGAGCCGCTCGCCTCAGCGATCGGTCCACGTAGCGCTGCCAGATCAGCGCCATGAGATCGCGCCGGACCTCGTCCGGCGCTCGATCGGCCCTGACGACCGGCAGGTCGATCCGCTGGGCCAGGGCCAGATACGCGTGTCGCAGCGACCGAAGCTCGTCGAGCTCGTGCTCGTCCTTTCGGTCGACGAGGACCTCGGCCGGCGCATCCAGCAGCAATGCCACGTCAGGCGATGGGATCGCGTGCACGAGGACCCAGCGGCGCACCCTCGAGCGGATGCCGGCGCGGCGAGGGTTTCGCAGCAGGACGTCGTACCCGAAGCGGTCATAGACGACCAGTCGTCCACGCCGCCGGTGGTAGGTGGCCCGCGCGTAGCCCATCCACTGCCTCGCGACACGTCCGGCGAGCCCTCGCGGGGCACGCCCGCCCGGACCTGCCCCGTAGAGGCCCATGTAGACCGATCGCACCGGAAAGTAGAACGTTCGCGCGAGCTCAGAGGCCATGGTCGACTTGCCCACTCCGTCGGCACCCAGCAATGCCACGGAGAGCCCAGGCTGCAGCACGGCGGTGCGCACCTTCGTCAGCCTGCGGAGCGCCGATCGCCCGATCCGCCGAGCGCCGGCGCCGCCCCGAGCGCCGGCCGCGGTCCGGAGCTCGCTCCCGAGCTTCGCGAGCGGACGCCAGTCACCCGTGCGCGCCAGGGAGAGCACGCGCGCCCCGTCCCAACCCGGCGGGGCGTGCGCCGTGAACCAGGCGGCGAGCGGTCCGCTGGTCTGATCTCCGGCAGCCATCCGTCGGAGTGGGCCGGCATGGCGCTCGGGCACGCCGCGGCGGTCCAGGATGCAGTGGAGGATGAGGGCCCAGAACCGATCGTCCTCGGCCAGCATCGCGACGTTGCCGGCCCGCTGTCGGCGCGCGAGGCAGGCGGCGGCAACGCCGGTCTGGATCTCGGATCGAAGCCCAAAGTCGAGCTGCGTCACGACGTCGAGCTTGGCCCATGCGTCATCGATCGCGTCGTAGGAAACGAATGGCCGATGGGTCCCGCGGCCCCACGCCGGCTGCTCGACGAACCCGAGCGCTCCGAGGACCGATGCCAGTCGGCCTCCATCGGCCGCGTCCACCAGAAGATCGACCTCCTGGTCGGGCCGGTCGAGGTCTGCTTCGCCGCGCAGCAGGCACCAGCCGATTCCCGCGCGATCGAGGTCCGCGAACGCCCTCGCGAGGATCCGGTGCGGAGTGGGAGTCGATGGGTCTGCGATGCCCGCGCTCGCGGGCTTGATGGTCAGCTCGCTCATTCCGCGCGATGCCGAAGGATGAAGAACGCCGCGATGCCGCCGACGCCTGCGAAGAGGAGAGCGCTGATCGTCACCTCGATGCTGTCAGGCACCAGGTCGGCCCTGATCGCGACCGCCACCGCGGCGGCGACGCCGCCGATCAGCGCGCCAAGCGCAAGCTTCAGCACCGTGCCGCGCCACCCACCGTGGCCGAGCCGAAGCCCGACGACGGTCAGGCCGACGAGCGTCGCGCCAAGTATCATGCCGATGACCGCGTTCTGCACCGGGCACATCCTACCGGCCGATCGACATGGGCACGCCGGTCCGGGACCGACGCCGCTCGACACGGGGAGATCGGCACATCATGAGACGTCTGGCCATCCTGCTGGTGACCGTCATGCTCGTGGCGAGCATCGGCATCGCCCTGGCGCTCGCGTCCAACGAGACGAGTGGCCCGACGGTGAACCCGTCCGCCGACCTTCCATCCTTCTCGCCCGGCTCCCTCGGCGGCCCGGTCGACGAGTCGCCTGGGGCGCCGGAGTCGTTCGCGTTCGGGGTGGGAGGCTCGCCCGATCCCGCGGGCACGGGAGCGCAGAGCCGGCTCTGGTTCAACGACGGCAGCTGGTGGGGCGTGTTCCTCACGAGCAGCAGCGCGGATCAGCGGATCTTCCGGCTCGACGCGGCGTCGCTCACCTGGACCGATACCGGGGTCGTGGTGGACGACCGGGCGTACGCGAAGGTCGACGCGCAATGGGACGGCGAGCACCTGCTGGTCGCGAGCGCGGGGGAGCAGGCCGACGTGCGCCATGCGCTTCGGGTGAATCGGTTCAGCTATAACCCGGCCTCGGGCGAGTACCGGAGGAACGCGAACTTCCCGGTGCCGGTGACCGCCGCAGGGGTGACGGGAGCGACGCTGGCGCGCGCCGGCGACGGTCGGCTCTGGGTCGCCTATCGCGACGGCGACCGGCTGATCCTGGACCATTCCCTCGACTCCGACCTCTCGTGGCAGGGCCCAATCGCGCTCGACGTCGCGACCGGCCCCGTCGACGCGGTCGCGATCGCCGCCGTGGGGGAGCGCATCGGCCTCGTGTGGACGCTGACCACGGACGATGCCCTGCAGGTTGCCTGGCTCGACCCTGCGCTCGGGACGGATGGGTGGTCTGCCGCGCCCCCGGTCGCGATCCCCGGGCTCCATTTCGGCCCGGACGAGATCGGGATCGCCGTCGACCGCTCGCCGGGTGCCGAACGCCTGTTCGTCGGGCTCCGGACCAGCGCCGATCGCGCAGCCGACCGGCAGCGCCTCGCCCCGCAGGTGGTCGTGGCCGAGCTTGGGCCGGAAGTGGACCCGATCACGTATCTTGTCGGCCGCGTCGAGGAGCAGCACGGAGGGCCGAGCCTGGTCATCGATGGAGAGGCTCGGGTGCTTCATGTCGTCATGGCGGCGCCGTCAGGCGGAGGCACGATCTACCAGAAGACCGCCTCGCTCGATCGCCTCGAGTTCAGTGGCGGTCTCGGACAGCCGCTGATCCCGGCGACCGAGGCACTGCCTGAGCTCGGGTCGCCCACGACGACGAAGCAGAGCATCGACGTGGGCAGCGGGTTGGTGGTCGCCGCAACCGATCCGACGGTCGATCGGTGGGGCTTCGGGTCACTGGGCGTCGCTCCCGTCACGGCACAGCCGTCCCCGGGCCCGGACGACAGGGACATGCTCGTCAACTACACGTTCAACGGGCTCGCGGTGGGCGACGTTCCCCCGGGATGGGAGGTCGACGGCGATCCGCTGCCGGAGTTCACGGTCGTGAGCCTCACCGGATCCGACAGCTCAGCGCGTCTGACGGCAACGACGGCCGACGCGAGGGCGTGTACGCAGTTCGCCGGTGGCGAGGGTGACGTGCTGCGGGCGGGCGCAGACGTGCTGTTCAACGAGCCGTCGACAGGTGACATGAAGCTCCTCCAGCTGCGAGGGCGCGGCGGAGAGGCCGCCTCGATCCGCCTGCGCGAGGGTGAAGTGGTGTACGCGGACGGCGATACCCGCGTGCGAAGCGAGCTCGTTCTCGAGCCGGGCCGCTGGTACCGTGTGGTGCTCGGGCTCGACCTCGCGGCGCGGACATATGGCGTCGAGGTCCGCGACGCGGTCGATGATGAGGTTCTGCTCGAAGATGCCGGCCTCGGCTGGACGGCGGAGGTCGAGGCAGTCGACCGCGTATGCGCCGAGCTGTCGCCGCAACCGGGCCTCGAGCTGTATCTCGATGAAGTGAGGGTCCGGTCACGGCTGGTGGAGGGTGAGGACTGATGCGAATACTCGTGACGGGCGCTGCCGGATTCGTCGGATCGCACCTCGCGGAGCGGCTCCTGCTCGACGGCCATGAGGTCGTCGCGCTCGACTGCTTCACCGATTACTACCCGCGGTCGGTGAAGGAGCGCAACCTCGCGGAGCTGCTGCGTTCGCCGGGCTTTCGATTCCACGAGCTCGACCTGCGCGTCGACCCGCTGGACGCCGCGCTCGAGGGCGTGGACGTCGTGGTCAACCAGGCGGCGATGGCTGGGCTCATGCGGAGCTGGACCGACTTCGACAGCTACGTCAGCTGCAACCTGACGGGGCTCCAGCGCCTGGTCGACGCATCCCGCCACGTGCGGCAGTTCGTCCACATCTCGACGTCTTCGGTGTATGGCACCGATGCCGTTGGTGACGAGGACGCCCCGACGAGGCCGACATCTCCGTACGGGGTCACGAAGCTCGCGGCCGAGAAGCTGCTCCTTGCCCAGGTCGCCGTGCACGGCTTCCCCGCGACGATCCTCCGCTATTTCTCGATCTACGGGCCGCGCCAGCGTCCCGACATGGCGTACCACATCTTCATCGAGGCTCTCATGGATGGCGAGCCGATCACGGTGTACGGCGACGGGCTGCAGTCACGCTCGAACACCTATGTCACCGACGCCGTCGCGGGCACCGTCGCGGCGATCGATGGAGCGCGCGTCGGAGAGGTCTACAACATCGGCGGCGGCCAGGAGCTGGGGCTGCTCGAGGCCATCGGGATCATCGCCGAGGAGCTGGAAGCGCGACCCACGATCCGCCACGAGCCGGCACGACCCGGCGACCAGCGTCGCACGTGGGCAGACACCTCTCGAGCGCGCGAAGGCTTTGGCTACCGCCCGCTCGTCGAGCCGGCGCACGGGCTCGCCGAGCAGGTCCGCTGGCAAGCCGGGTTGCGGTCCGTAGAGCCGGCCTGATCCTCAGGCGCCTGAGCGGCGCGCGACGGCCATCACGGTTCGCGCGAGAATCCAGATGTCCATCCGGAACGACATCCGGTCGATGTACGCGATGTCGAGTCGAAGCCGCTCATCGAAGGTGGCCTCGTTCCGACCGGTGACCTGCCACAGGCCGGTGAGGCCGGGCATGACCTCGAGGCGCTCGGTGTGCCACAGCTCGTAGGTGCTGGCCGCGAACGAGGTCGGTCGGGGGCCGACGAGTGACATCTCCCCACGGATCACGTTGAGAACCTGCGGCAGCTCATCGAGGCTGGTCTTCCGGAGGAATCGACCCACGCGGGTCACGCGCGGATCATCGATGATCTTGAAGTCCGGCGCCGGAACGATGCTCAGGTGCTGGAGGCTCGCCTTCAGCTCTTCGGCGTTCGTCACCATGGTCCGGAACTTGTACATCCTGAACCTGCGGCCATGGCGGCCGGTGCGCTTCTGAGCGAAGAGGATCGGGCCTGGCGAGTCGATGCGGATCGCCACCGCGCAGATCGCCAGGGCTACCGCGATCAGCGGCAGGAGTGCGACGCAGGCGGCGAGGTCGAATGCCCGCTTGCCGATCGCGTAGCGGCGCCGGAACGAGAGGACGTGCGGCATCGGCTCAGCCGGTCCTCTCGGAGGACGCTTCTCCCTCGTCGGTCACGGGTGGTGGCACGAGGCGAACCGGAGCTCGATCGGTGCCGAGCTCTCCGATCGGCCGGAGGTTTGCGACGAGTGCGCCCGTCGTGACTCCGCCGCTCGGGAACTCGACGGCCTCGACCCGGTCGAGAGCGGGATCGCCCGGAATGGCGATCCGCAGCCGACCGATGAGCTGCTGCGCCGATTCCAGGCCCGTCTCCGGCAGGACGACATAGACGCTGCCATCGATTGGCAGAACGTGGTCGATGCTGCGGACCATCAGGGGCAGTGCTCCGAGGCTGCCGGGCGCCGGTGTCGATCCGTCGGCGCTCGCGACGTCGACGCCGGGGAAGCGCATCAGGACGAACGAATGCTCGAAGCGCCGCGCTCGGTCCAGCTCGCGGCGGAACGCGTCCCACGACCGATGAGACGCGCCGGCCGGCCGCTCCGATCGGCCCGACAGCCTCCCGCCGTAGAAGGCGGTCACCAGGCCGGCGAGCATCAGGCCGATGACGCCGAGCATTCCGGCGGTGACCGTCAGGGCCCCGCTCATGCCGGCGTAGAACCCGATCGCGACGCCGACGACGATCGCCGAGATACCCAGAATCAGATTGGACAGCACCGTCCGCATCACGAGGCGACTCCTACTCGACCTGGAGCGGCGCGTACGCCTCGATGACGGTTGCGGTCGGACTGCGCTCGGCCGATGCCTGGCCGATCGGCTCGGCCTCGGCTGTCGCCGGCGTGCCGACTCGAAGGCCTCGCCCGAAGGCGGAGTAGTCGAATCCGAGGGCGGTCATCTGATCCGGGATCAGGGCGCCGCGCCCGTCCACCAGGACTGGGTTCCGCACGGCTGCCCGGACCACGCTCCAGTCGAGGTTGAGGAATTCGGCCCACTCGGTAACGAGCCCGATCGCGTCCGCACCCTCGACCGCTTCGAGGGTGCTCGATGCGATCTCGAGGCCTGGCACCAGGTCGGCGGATCGAACACGTGCCGACTCCATCGGGTCGTAGGCCATGACTGTGGCTCCCCCGGCCAGCAGGTGGCGGGCGATGTCGAGCGCCGGAGCGTCGCGCAGGTCGTCTGTCAGCGGCTTGAACGTCAGGCCCAGCAGCGCCACGCGCTTGCCCTCGAGGGACCCGCCGATCATCTCGCGCACGTTCGCGACGAAGTCGGTGCGCTGCCGATGGTTGATCTCGTCCACCGCAGAGAGGAGCGGCGACGGCACGCCGGCCAACGTGGCCGACTTCACGGTCATCGTCACCTGGTTCGGCAGGCATGACCCACCGAACCCGACTCCCGCGCGCAGGAATCTGCCACCGATGCGCGAGTCGAACGCCATTCCGGCGACGACCTGGTCGACCTGCGCGCCATACGCGTCGCAGAGCGCGGCGAGCTCGTTCGCGAAGCTGATCTTCGTGGCGAGGAAGAGGTTGGAGCCGAGCTTGGTGAAGGCGGCGTCGATCGCAGACATCGTCAGCACCGGCGCGGTGCTCCACTCGTACAGCGCGTTCATGCGCTCGACGCCGCGGCCGTCGGGGTCGTCGATGACACCGAAGATGACTCGCTCGGCCTCGAGGTAGTCGCGGATGGCGGCGCCTTCGCGTGTGAACTCCGGGTTCACGACGGCGGCAATCGGCTCGCGACCAGCCTGTTCTCGGATCGAGCGCAGGAGTCGCGGAAGCTGGCGGATGAAATCGGGCGGCAGCGTCGAACGCACGGCGAGCACGGCATCGTCCGCCATGTGTGGGACGACCTCGCTCAGGCACGCGAGCATCGTCTCGGTCTGCCAGCCCCCGTTGCCGTCGTGGGTGCCGACCGCCACGATGACGACGTCGGCACTCGCCGCGGCTTCACGCCCGGAAGCCGAGAACGTGAGGTGATCGGTCGCACGCTGACGCGCGACCATTTCGTGCAGTCCCGGCTCGAAGAACGGGACCTTTCCGTCCTTCAACGCATCGAGGCGAGCCTCGTTGACCTCGACGCCGATGACGTGATGACCGCGTTCCGCGAGGCACGCGGAGGTCACCAATCCGACGTAGCCGAGACCGAATACTCCGACTTGCATTGGGCAGCAACCCCCGCTTTCCCTTCTGGGCACGAAGAGTGGTCAGCTCCCCCTGGGTCTGGGCTTGACCCGGGGCGGAGAGGGGACACTTATTAGACCCGGAAGTACTGGATGGGACCCCGGATATCCGGGGTGAGATGACCTCCGTAATGTAGGGGCCGGGACCAAAGTTTACAATCCCTTACCGGCGGCTTATCTCTGGCTTATCTGCACAAAACCTACCAAACGCAGCACAAACCGTTGCGCCGCCGCACCGAGGAAATGCGGAAATGCTGCCGATTCCAGGGGAGGACCATCGACCGTCGCGCAGAGCCGGAGTACTATGAGCGCAGCTCATTCGTCCTCATCATTGGTACCGGGGGGATTCCTGTTGTTGCGCATCCGGACCTTGCACCTCAGCCTGGCACTCGGGCTCGTGTGGTCGATTCTCGCCATCGGGCCGGCAGTGGCCGCCCCGGGAGACATCGGCCTCGAAGGCCCGTCGTACGCCGGTGCGGGCGCCGAGCCAACCGGTGAAAAGCCCGAGAGCAAGACCTGGTTTGCCGATGGCGTCTGGTGGGGCAGCCTCTGGGACACGGCGAGCGCGCGTTACGAGATCTTTCGCCTGAGCGCGGCCGGCACGTGGACGTCGACGAACGTGGCGCTCGATGCGCGCGCGAACAGTCGAGCGGACACGCTGTGGGACGGAACCCGTCTGTATGTCGCGAGCCACGTGTTCAGCGAGTCACCGAGCAGCGGGTTCCCGTCGCACCTGTATCGGTTCAGCTACAACGCGTCGACCGACACGTACTCGCTCGACGGCGGGTTCCCGCAGCTGATCAACAACGTTCGTTCCGAGTCTCTCGTGATCGACAAGGACTCGGCGGGCAGGTTGTGGGCGACGTGGGTCCAGGGAAGCAGCGGCAGCCGCACGGTCTTCGTGAACCGGACGCTGAGTGGCGACGTGTCCTGGGGGACGCCGTTCGTGCTCCCGGTCTCCGGCACGCAGGTCTCCAATGACGACATCTCTTCGGTGATCGCCTTCGGCGGAAACAAGATCGGCGTCTTCTGGAGCAACCAGGACGACGACACGTTCTACTTCGCCTCGCACCAGGACGGAGCGGCCGACACCACCTGGGGATCGTTCTCCGCGGTCTTCCCGGGCAGCGGCAACGGGGACGACCATATGAACCTGAAGTCGCTCCATACCGATGGCAGCGGCCGCGTCTTCGCCGTCGTGAAGACGAGCCTCACCGGCTCAACGAGCCCATCGATCGTCCTCCTGGTGCGCTCTGCGGCCGGAACTTGGCAAGTCCGCACGATCTGGACGCGCTCGGCCATGCTCACGCGGCCGATCGTGATGCTCGACACGCAGAACGGGCGGATCCACGCGTTCGCGTCCGATGAGGGCGGCGGCCGGGTCTACACGAAGACCAGCCCGATCGACTCGGTCGCGTTCCCGAGCGGGCTCGGCACCGTCGTGATGCAGGATGCGTCACATGACGACATCAACAATGCAACCTCGACCAAGCAGAACGTCTCGAGCGCGAGCGGGCTCGTCGTCCTCGCGTCGAACCAGTCCACCAAACGCTACTGGCACCACTTCGACGCGCTCGGCGGCGGCGGCGGCCCGTCGGCGCCAACGGCCAGCTTCACCGCCAGTCCGAGCAGCGGCACGGCCCCGCTGGCCGTCGGATTCACCGACACGAGCTCCGGCGCACCCACCTCCTGGGCCTGGGACTTCACCGATGACGGCACCGTCGACTCCAATGCCCAGCACCCGAGCCACACCTACAGCAGCGCCGGCAGCCACACTGCCCGCCTGACGGTGAGCAACGCCGGCGGGTCCAACGCCACCACCCGCACGATCACCGTCAACCCGGCCGGCGGAGGTGGCACCACCATCGCCCCCAGCGACGACACGTACGCCGACTCCAGCGCGCCCACCACGGTGAAGGGCAACGCGTCCGACCTGCGCGTGCGCACGGGCTCGAAGCAGCTGCACACGTACCTCAAGTTCACGGTCAGCGGCGCGGGGGCCGTCGACGGCGCCACTCTGCGGCTGTTCGTGACCGAGGCCAGCGTCGCAGGCGGCAACCTCTACCTCGTGCCAACCAACACCTGGACCGAGGCCGGCCTGACCTGGTCGAACAAGCCGGCACCCAGCGGCGGGCCGATCGACACGCTCGGAGCGGTGGCGGCCAACACCTGGGTCGAGCTCGACGTCAGCAGCGTCGTGACCGGCAACGGCACCTACAGCTTCGCGCTCATCAACGCCAGCAACGACGTCGCTCGCTACCGCTCCAGCGAGGCATCCTCGGGCGACCCCGAGCTCGTCCTCAGCGCACCCTGAGGCGTCGCGGTGCGAGGCACATGGCGGCCTTCGGGCTACCATGACCCCGCGGCCGTCCCGCTCGGGCCGGCCGGTAACGGACACCCGAGCAGAGGGGCGATGATCGACCGCCGTCTGAGGGGGGCGGTGCGCCCGCTTCGCAGGCTCTTGCGGGCCGGGACCGACTTCGCCGACTCCAGGTCGATCGCGGCCATCGCGCTGCAGATCACCGGGAGCGCCGGCGTATGGACCGTCGACTCGATTCGTCGCGCGCGCAGCGGAACGCGGATCGTGACGCTCCGGGACGCCCAGGGACCGGCGGCGATCCTGAAGCTGACCGACGTCGGGCCGGCCGCGGCCCAGCTCGATCGTGAGGCCGAGCGCCTCGGCCAGCTGAGGCGCCTCGTCACCGATGCCGGCTTGCTCGGGCTGATGCCGGAGCCGATCGCCAACGGGAGGCACGGAGCATGGGCGTACCTGCTCGAGCGGGCGCTCCCCGGCGTGTCGAGCACGCCGTCGCTTCGTGACCCCGAAGCCCGCCGCTGGGTCATCGGGGAGGCAACGTCCCTGGCGGTGAGGCTTCACGCGCTCACCTCCGTGCGGGCGCCAGTGGCTCCGGAGCGGATGAGCGGGTGGATCGACGAGCCGCTCGCGCTCGTCCGACGCCTGGTGGCAGGATCATCAGCGACCGAGCCGATCATCGAGGCGATCAGCCGAGAGCTGCACGCCGCGCTGGTCGCCGATGAGGTGACCGTTGCCTTTATCCACGGCGACTTCTGGAGCGAGAACCTGTTGGTCGACGTCCACGCGCGGCGGATCACGGGTCTCGTCGACTGGGACAGCGCAGCACCCGCCGCGCTTCCTGCGCACGATCTGCTGCACTTCATCCTCTACAGCCGGAAGCTCCTCCGTGGTAGCGAGATCGGCGCCGAGATCTGTCGCGCGCTCGGTCCGGACCCTGCCTGGCAGCCGGAGGAGCAGGCCGCCATCGACCGCGTGGCTGTATCAGGCGATGGCGGCCCAGGACTCATCCGAGTGCCGTTGCTGCTGTACTGGCTGCGCATCGTCTCCGAGAACTTCGCTCGGCAGCCGGACACGACCCGCCGTCGCAGGTGGGTGTCGGACAACGTCGATGCGGTCCTGGCGTGCGCCTGAACGTCCTGGTCATCGATCGGTTTCCACCGGCGAACCTGCTGCAGGGCAATGCCCTGATCGGGTACGAGGTCCAGCGGCGTCTCGGGCACCATCGGCGCACGCTGGTCGCGCCGGAGCCTTCAAGACCTGCCGAGGAAGACCAGCGTCGTCTTGCCGACGTCTTCGACGCGATCCACCTCGTCCCTCGCCCCCGGCCCGTCGATGCACTCGCGGGGTCGGTTGAAGCGCATCTGGCTGGGCGACTGCCGATGCTGCCATCCCTGGACCTGCCCGCGGCCAACGAGTTTGCTCGGACCCTGCGAGGCGTGACCCGGCAGGAGCGGTTCGACGTGATTCACGTGCGACAGCTGCCGATGGCCGGCTTCGGCAAGCGCCTCTCCGGCCCGCGGCTGCTCGAGCTGATCGACTCGGAGACGCTGGGCGCGGAGCGCAGCCGTCCGGCGACGCCGAGGACGCGCGTCCGCGCCGCGGTTGCGGCGGTGATCGAGCGGCACGCGATGCGCCGATACCGGGTCGTGACGGCGGTCGCGGAGGCTGACGCCGATCGGTTGCGCCAGCTCGACCCACGGCGGCGGGTCGAGGTCGTCCCGAACGGTGTCGACGCGGACTACTTCCGACCGCAGCCGACCGTGGCCGCGGAACCCGATACCCTCGTCTTCGTCGGCGCGATGTCCTTTCCCCCGAACGTGGCGGCGATGCGGCACTTCTGTCATGAGGTGCTGCCCCTCGTCCGACGCACGCGCCCGTCCGTGCGCCTGACCATCGTCGGGCGCGACCCGGGCCCGGCCGTGCGGCAGCTGGCCGAGCTCGACGGGGTCGGCGTCACCGGTGAGGTCGACGATGTCCGCCCGTATCTCGTTCGCGCCGCCGCCGTCGTGGTCCCGATGGTGAGCGGGAGCGGGATCAAGAACAAGGTGCTCGAGGCGATGGCGGCCGGCAGGCCGGTCGTCGGCACCTCGATGGCGGTCGAGGGGCTGCCGGTCGTCAATGGGCGGGAGGCGGTGGTGGCAGACGGCCCGGAGCGGCTGGCCGCGGCGATCACGAGCCTGCTCGCATCTCCGGAGCATCAGGACGCGATCGGGCAGGCGGCCCGCGCGTTCGTGGAAGCGCGGTACACGTGGGACGCGTGCGCCGGGGCCTACGATCAGCTCTATCGCGAGCTCGCGGCCGCGAGGCGACGCGCGTGACCGATCGGCCGCAAACGCGACGTCGAGTCGCCTACATCACGTCGCGCTTCCCGAAGCTGTCGGAGACCTTCGTCCTGTACGAGATCCTCGCGATCGAGGAGCTCGGGATCGACGTGGACGTGTTCGCGCTGGTGCGCGAGTCGGAGCCGGTGCATCATCGAGAGGCCGCCCGTCTCGCGGCGCAGGCGTTCTCGGTCAGGCTTGCGTCGTTGGCGGTCCTATCGGCGCAGTGGCATTGGCTCCGCCGCCGACCTCGCGCCTATCTCACCGCGTGGTGGGATGCCATCCGCGGCAACGTGCGCTCTCCGCGATTCCTGGTCCGAGCCCTGGCCGTCGTCCCGCTGGCCGCAACGTTCGCCCGGCGCATGAGCGCGTCGGAGGTGGAGCACATCCACGCGCACTGGGCGACGCACCCGACGTTGGCCGCCTACGTCGCGAGCCGGCTGACCGGGATCCCCTACAGCTTCACCGGACACGCCCACGACATCTACGTCGATCGGACGATGCTGCGCGAGAAGATCGCCAGCGCGGCGTTCGTCGTGACGATCTCCGAGTTCAATCGTCGCCTGCTCGAGCGGCTGTACGGGGCCGTGGCGCGCGATCGCGTCGTCGTCATCCACTGCGGGACCGATCCGCACCTGTTCGAACCGCCGAGCGATCGACCCGACGGGCCGTGGACGATCGTCTGCGTCGCCAGCCTGCAGCCGCAGAAGGGCCAGCGCCACCTCATCGAGGCGTGCCGCCGCCTCATCGCGGACGGCATCGACGTGCGCTGCCTGTTGGTCGGCGACGGCGAGACGAGGGGCGACCTGGAGCAGCGCATTCGTGCCGCTGGGCTCGGAGATCGTGTCGTTCTCCTCGGGCAGCAGCCGCGCCACCGGGTCGTGGAGATCCTCGGCGCGGCCGACGCCGTCGCGCAGCCGAGCGTGGTCCTGCCGAGCGGGAAGATGGAAGGCATCCCGGTCGCGCTGATGGAGGCGATGGCGATGGAGCGCCCGGTCGTGGCGACCGACATCTCGGGGGTCGCGGAGCTCGTCGAGAACGGCGCCACCGGCATCCTCGTTCCCCCCGGCGACCCGGCCGCGCTGGCATCCGCGCTCCGTACCCTCCATGACGACCCGGCCATGGCCGCGCGCCTGGGGCGTGCGGGCCGCCAGCGTGTCGTCGAGGACTTCGACCTCACGCGCAGCGCGAACGAGCTTGCCGGGCGCTTCGCTCGCACGGGACCACGTCCAGAGGCAAGCCGCTCCGGCCGGGCGGGCTGAGTGCGGGTCCTGTATCCTCATCGGACAAGCTCGATGTCTCCCTGCCGAGCCGGAGGCTGCGCCAGGAAGTAGGACCGAGACAGTGCCCCAAGCCGAAACTCGCCCGCCGACCACCCGCCGGCGACGGCTCCGCTCAATGGTCATCTCGATGGTGACCGTCATCAGCGTCATCGGTGCCGGAGTCACCGTCGCGTCGGTCTGGGCGAATTCGTCCGCAGACGCCCCCACTGGACGGACGGTCGACGCCCCTGCGCCCGTGCCGACGCCGGCCGACGAGGATGCGTCGCTCGACTTCGTTCAGCACTCGGCGCTCGTGCCGGTGCCGATGCCGACGCCCGCCCCTCCCGTCGACCTGACGCCATCGACGGTCCCGGTCGGTCCCGGTCCCTCTCAGGGGGCGCCGGCCCGGTCTCGGGATCTGGTGGCACGTTCGCCGCTGCCGACCCACGAGCTAGCGGTGACTTCATCCTCATCTCGCGGAGTCGCCTCGGCTCGCTGCCGACAAGTGGCGCAGCGTGGAGCCAGCTCAAGGCGGTGGCGGACGCGAATGCGGGGACGCCCAACCTCTCGAACATGGACCAGGAGAACAACGTCCGGGTGCTGGCCAAGGCGCTCGTGTTCGCTCGAACCGGAGACGCGAAGTACCGCACGGACGTCATCGCGAACCTCAAGGCCGCGGTCGGTACCGAGGGCGGGCAGCGCGCTGGCGCTTGCGCGGGAGGCCGCCGCCTACGCGCTGGCGGCCGACTTCATCGGCCTCGCGCAGGCCGACCCGTCGTTCGACTCGGGGACGTTCCGTCCGTGGCTGCAATCGCTGCTCACCAAGTCGATCGAGGATCGTTCGCTCCGGAGCACGCACGAGAGCGCGCGAACAACTGGGGGACGCACGCCGGCGCAAGCCGCGCGGCGATCGCCGCCTACCTCGGGGATACGGCCGAGCTGGCGCGCACCGCGCAGGTCTTCCACGGTTGGGTCGGGAACCGAAGCGCGTATTCCGGCTTCTCGTTCGGCGATCTCTCGTGGCAGCCCAATCCTTCGGCGCCGGTGGCCGTGCTGCCCAGCGGCGCGCGGATGGGCGGCCAGGCCATCGGTGGGGCACTTCCCGAAGAGATGCGCCGCGGCGGCGAATTCCAGTGGCCTCCGGCAGGCACGGACTATCCATGGGGCGCCCTCGAGGGTGCCGTCCTCCAGGCGGAGATCCTCCACCGCTTCGGCTACGACGCCTACAACTGGGGCGACGCCGCGCTCCTGCGTGCCGTGCGCTTCCTGTTCGATACGGCCGACTGGCGCCCCGCGGGCAACGATCAGTGGGTCTTCTGGGTCATCGACTACCGGTACGGCACCGGATATCGGGCGGGCGCGCCGATTTCGCCGGGCAAGAACTTCGCGTGGAGCGACTGGCTCTACAGCCGGTAGGTCTGACGATCAGCCCAGCGCCACGAGCGCATAGAGGCGAGCCTCCGCGCGGCTGAGCACCCAGCCATCCACGACGACCGTGCTCCCAGCCGCGTAGTCGTCTCGGATCCGTGTGGCCACCTCGCGTGAAGCATCGCTCGCGGAGGTCGGCTCGGTCGCGCCCACCAGGTGATGGACGAGGTCCTCCGTGCCTCGTTCGGGTGAGCGGCAAGATAGGAACGACCGAGGCGGGCCGCGCCTTCGCGGTCGGTGATGAGCCCGCGCAGGAGCGCCGCGGGTCCGCTCCCGCCAGGCGCTCGATGAGCGTCAACAGGCCGCTCGGTCCGGCGACCACCGCAGCGGCGACGCCGGCTGCCGCGATGAGGAGGCGACGTCGGGTGAGATCGACCTCGGTCATCAGGCCGCGGCTTCCAGCAGGTGGTCGGCCAGGCGCAGCGCGAGGGCCACGATCGTCAGCGTCGGCGTCGCCGATCCCGCGGTCGTGAACACCGAGCTGCCCGCGACGTAGAGGTTGCGGATGCCATGCACGCGGCAGTCGCCGTCGACCACGCCCTGGCGCGGATCCTCGTGCATGCGGGTCGTTCCCATGTGGTGCCAGCCGCCTGCGAGGTCCGGTGGCCACTCGGCGGCCTCCTCGTCGATCATCAGGCGCAGGCGCCCGAGGTCCGCCCGGCCCAGCTCCGCGCCGAGCAGCTCCGTCGCGCGCACGACGCTGGCCCGGTCGGCGTCCGACAGCTGCCAATCGAGCTCCACCATCGGCATACCGAGCGCGTCGCGATCTCGACCCAGGCGGACGCGCGAGTCCGGGTTCGGCGTCGGGTCGATGCGCGTGACGACGTCGACCGCCTCGACGGGAATGCGCCCGACCGACTCGCCGAACAGGAGCGTGGCGATGTCGCCGAACACCTCGGGGATCAGTGCGGCGCGCCCTTCCGCGTCGCCGATCGCGGCAGCGGCCACTTCGGGGACCGGGACGGGAATCGGTCCGCCAAAGGCCAGGAACCGACGCCAGCTCGTCAGGTCGTCGGCGACCCGGTTCGCGTCCTCGAAGAAGTCGGCCTCCTCCTCCGCGCGTCCGCCGAGCCGGCGCAAGGCGGCGAGATCCTCCGCGCCGACGGCGCGGTTGTACCAGGCGGGGAAGCGGGGCTCCAGACGGAACTGGATGTCGGCGAGCTCCTCCACCTCGCGCACCGCTTCGGGCAGCGCCAGGTAGCCGGTGATGCGCGAGTCGCCGGCGTCATGTGTCAGGTAGAACCGCAGGTCGATCTCGGGATCGAACGGGACGAAGGTCGCGCCGACGAAGCGAGGATGCTCGAGGAAGAATCGACCGACCAGATCCTCGCCGTTGCCGACACCCGCGGGGAAGCGACCAGTCGACGCGAGGAGGAGTCGTGGGTTCTCGATGCCGCCCGCGGCGAGCACGTAGTGTCGAGCGCTCGCGCGGAATTCGACACCCGAGAGGGTGCTCAAGCGCAGACCCGAGACGGCATCGGCCGCGTCGTCGACCTCGATCTCGACAAGGTTGCTGTTCACGACGACGCGCGCGTCCGACGCCTCGAGCTCGTCACGGAAGTTGCGCGAGAACCGCCGTCGCGTGGCGCGGACGTTCTGCGCGATCCGTGTCTCGACGCGGGCCGAATCCAGCGGCAGCGGCGGATACGCGCTGCGCTCGACCCACACATCGGTATCCCACTCCTCCGACGGAAGTCCGCAGAGCTCGCCGGCTCCCGAGTAATACGGATCAATATCGGACAGGCCGATCGGCCAGCCGCTTCCCGGGATCCATGACCGCGCGGACAGATCGAATGCGTCGAACGGCCGGCACGTCCCGCTCCAGTGGTTCGTCGACCCACCGAAGTACCGAAGCCGGGCCGACACGAGGTCGAAGTACGGCAGGCCGACGTTCTCGCCCCGATAGAGGAGCTGCGTGTCGGTCTCGACCTCCAGGTCGCCGCTCTCGATCAGCAGGACGCGCATCCCGGCGTCATCGAGCGCCATGGCGAGCGTGATGCCCGCGGCCCCGGCGCCGACGATTGCGACGTCGGCCTCGAGCACCTCTCCGTTGCCGACGCTGCGGCCATCAACGAACATCGCTTGCTACCGCGGTCCGGCGGGCGACTCGGCGAGAATGACGGTCGCGAACCTGCTCCGCATTCTACGCTGCCCGCATGCTGGAACCCCACGAGGCGACGCCGAGCGTGCCCGCATCGTTCGCGCGCCGCCTGGTCGCGTTCCTGCTCGATGGCATCGTGCTCCTCGTCGCGGGCTTTGCGCTCCTCGCCCTCACCACTGCAGCCCTTGGTCCCACCGTCGTGCTGGACCTGGATGCGGCCGCGAGCCCGGTGTCGGAGGTCCGTGGCTGGCGCGTCGTTCTCAACGCCGTCCTGCTCGCGGCGCTGAGCGGGGTGTACTTCGTCGTCCCATGGTCGCGTGATGGCCGGACGCCCGGGCAGCGCCTCTTCCGGATCGCCGTCCGTGGGGCGTCGCCCATGGCGGGGATCAGCACGAGACGGGCCGTGCTTCGCTGGGCGCTGCTGGGAGCACCGCTTGGCCTTGCATCGGCGCTGACCGTGAGCCTGCCGCTGTTGTTCCTCGCCATCATCGTCGTGTCATTCGCCTGGTTCGCCGTGCTGGTCGTGACGACTGTGCTCAGCCGCACGGGCCGTGGCCTTCACGATCGGCTGGCCGGCACCACGGTCGTCCGCCGCGCGTAGCGCGCGACAAGAGGACGGGCCCGACAGCGTGTCGGGCCCGTCCGGGTGCATCGTTGGCGATGGTCGCTTGTGGGTCCGCCTCTACTGGGTCTCCGCCCGGTGGAGGAAGGCCGCCATCTGGCCACGGCTCACGATCCGAGCCGGGCAGTACCTCGTCCCGGCCGGGTTGCAGCCGGTGGTGAGGTCGTTGAAGGCCAGGATGTTGATGTTCCGCTCGTGCGCGTTGCCGTTGTCGTCGGTGAATGCGTTGACGCTGCCACCGCCGGTGAGCTCATACGCTCGAACGAGGAACGTCGCCATCTGATCACGGCGGACCGGATCATCGGGGCAGTACTTCGTGCCGCCACCGCCGCATCCCGTCGTGAGCCCGTTGAAGGCGAGGATGTTGATGTTCCGCTCGTGCGGGTTGCCGTTGTCGTCGGTGAAGGCGTTGGTGCTGCCGCCACCGGTCAGACCCAGCGTCCGCACGAGGAACGTCGCCATCTGGTCACGGTCGACGTTGTCCTCGGGGCAGAAGAGGGTTCCGCCCTGGTTGCAGCCGGTCGTGATGCCCTCGTCGTGGATCCACACGATGTCCTCGAAGAAGCGGTGCGTGGTGGGCACGTCCAGGAACGGACTGCCACCGGGGCCGCTCAGCGCGAGGAAGCCGTGGTAGTACGAGTCGTTGATGTCGCTGCTGGCGATGGCCAGCAGGCCGCTCGTGGATGTCACACCGTGCTTCGCGGTCGAGACGTTCGTGATGTCCTGGCCGGCGTCTGCCATCAGCGCCGTGCCCAGGCCGGTGGCCGTGAAGCTCAGCGTGTCGAGCGGGGCCGACTTGTAGTAGATCGCCTGGTCGCCGGCGCTGCCGAGCTCCGGCGCCGTGTACAGCACGTACACCTGGTCGTTCGTCTCGTCGACGACGACCTGCGGGCGTGTCACGGACTGGCCCGCACCGACCACGGTGTGCTCGCTCCACGTGCCGTTTTCAGCGCGACGGTAGAGCTGGACGTGGTTCGGCCCATCGTTCGTCTTCAGCGCGGCAAGGATCTGCCCGCTGTCGGTCGCCGTGAGCTTCAGGTTGATGTGGTCCTCGACGAACTCCGCAGACCCGAGAATCGAGCCAGCGGCCGTCCAGTCCGTGTCGACGGCCGAGTCAGCGTGCTCGACGAAGTGGAACGCCGAATCGAGGTCCCCGGTGCGGTGCTCGCTCATGAGCACGCCGACAGTGTCGCCGCCGAACGCGATGATCCCGCTGATGTCGTCGGGCCCAACGTTGTCGCCGACCTGGAAGGCGGCGGCGTCCCAGGTGTGCTCGTTCGTCGTCGATCGGTTGACGAGGATCTCGCGGTTCGAGGCATCGACCGGGTTGTCGAAGCTCACCCACAGCTGGCCTGTCGAGTCCTTCGCGATCGTCACCGTCTCCGCCGGCCCTTGGCCGACGACGAGGCCATCGTCGATGTCAGTGTCGCCGTCGATGTCCGAACGGAAGTCGGGATCGATCGTGTAGGTGTCGCTCCCGGCGTCGTACGTGAACTTGTAGACGAGGATTGGGTCGGCGTCGTTGTCGCCGTTCACAGACGCGACGTACAGCGACGAGCCATCCCACAGGTAGTCGCCGTGGCTGCTGTTCCGCTCATCCACGACGGTGCTCGTCGCGGCCCAGGTGTTGTTCGTGGCGTTGTACTTGTGGATCCGGTACTCGTCGTCACCATCGACGAACAGACCGCCCCACCAGGAGCCGTCGGCGAACCAGACCTTCGACTGCGGCTTGTCCTCCGTCGGAGCGTTGATGCCCGCCCCGTAGGAATGGTCGATGAACCCCACATCGGCGGGGGCGGCGATCGTCGGCCGGACGACCGCGAGCAGCGAAAGGAGGAGCGCGGCCGTCAGCGCGAGGAAGGCGACCTGGCGCGGGCGCGCGTAGGCTGAGGTGTGCGGATTGGGCACGAGTGAGAGACCCCCGTGGTGCTGTGTGGTGGCTGGCGATGACCGGGATGATGCCAGAGCGCCGATAAGTCGCGGCATGATAGCCCGATCGTCATGGCCGTGCCAGTACCCGATCCTTCCACTGGTGCCGAGGCGCAACGTCAACGGAGTACACTCCGTCATGGTCTGAAGTAGTGGACTGATGTCTGGTGCACTCAATGGATTGACGTCGGGTGTACTAAAGACATGGAAGAACCCAGGGATTCATCCTCTTCTGCCCGGGGGTCACGCGTGAAGGCCAAGCAGCGCGACGCGGTGCGGCCATCGCCGACCGCGCATCAGGCACGGCGGCGGGCCAGCCGCTTCTGCCACAAGTGCGGTGGGCCGATGGCGATCTCGCCCGGCTCGCTGAACGGCGTGCGCTGCTTCAACTGCGGAGCGCAACCGGGCATCGTGACGCCGGCGACGCTGTCGTCACCACCGCGGGACGTCATCCTGCCCCGCCCGTCCGGGCCGGCGCCGAACCGGCTCTACCCGGTGCCGATGGCGGTTCCGAGGCGCAGCAACATGCTCGACGAGCTGATGTCGGACGTCCGGCCGAGCGGCCTCTCCTGGCCCGTGCCGTCGATGGACCTGGCCGAGGTCAGGAGCTGGATCTCGGACCTGCCCCTTCGGACGAAGGGCGCGATCATCACCGCCGCGGCGGCCGGCGTCGGGATGGCCATTGCTCTGACGGTCACCGTCACCCTGGCCTGACCGGCCGTTGGTGGTCGGGCTTCCCCGCCACGCGCGCCTCCTGGCCTTCGGTCGTGTCGCGCACCTCGACGCCGATGGCGGCCAGCTCCTCGCGCAGCGCATCGGAAGCCGCAAAGTCGCGGGCATCACGCGCCGCGGCGCGGCGCTCGAGCAGCTCGGTCGCGCCCTCGGGTAGCGGCGCCTCTGGCTCGGCCGGCAGGTTCAGCGAGAGCCCGAGCACGCGGTCGATGTCGAGCAGCAGCGCGCGGCGCTGCGCATCGGTCAGCGACGTGTCGGCCGCGACCTCGTGGGCAATCGCCAGCCCGCGTGGGGTGCCGAGGTCGTCGGCGACCGCATCGGTGAACCGCCGGCGATAGGCGCTCATCGGCTCGGTCGAGAGGTCCACCGGCTCGTCGGGACCTGCGGCTGCCCGGCGAAGGCGGGCCAGTCCGGAGGTCGCGGCGTGCATCGCGTCATCGGTGAAGTCGAGCTTGGAGCGATAGTGCGCCGTCAGAGCCAGGTAGCGAAAGGCGAGCGGCTCGTATCCCTTCTCCGCCAGCTCCGCCACTCGGATGATGTTGCCCGCGCTCTTCGCCATTTTGGCGTCGTCCATCGTCAGGAACTCGCCGTGCATCCAGATGCTGACGACCCGATGTCCGAGGGCGCCCTCGGATTGCGCGATCTCGTCCTCGTGGTGCGGGAACTTCAGGTCGATCCCCCCGGTGTGGACGTCGAACCGCTCGCCAAGGTGCTTCAGTGCCATCGCCGAGCACTCGATGTGCCATCCCGGGAATCCGTCGCCCCACGGTGACGGCCACTTCATCAGCCGTCGCTCACCGGCGCGCTTCCAGAGGGCGAAGTCGGCCGGGTCGCGCTTGTCCGACTCGACCTCCACGCGGTGGCCGGCGTGCGTCTCCTCCACCTTCTGCCCCGAGAGCCGGCCATACGCCGGGAACTCGCTGACGTCGAAGTAGATCGTGCCGTCGACCTCGTAGGCCAGGCCGTTGGCCACGAGCCGCTCCGTCAGGTCGAGCATCTCGGCGATGTGGTCGGTCGCCTTCGGCATGACGTCGACCGGCAGGATGTTGATGAGCGCCTCGTCCTCGAGCCAGGCTCGGGTATAGAAGTCGGCGATGTCCGCCGGCGCCTTGCCCTCGGTCTCCGCGGCGCGCTCGATCTTGTCCTCGCCCTCGATCGCGTCGAGCTGGTCGTCACGCATGTGGCCGACGTCGGTGACGTTCTTGACGTAGCGCACCTCGTAGCCGAGGTACTCGAGCGTCCGGTGCAGGAGGTCGCCGAAGAGGTAGGTGCGCAGGTTGCCGATGTGCGCGTACTTGTAGACGGTGCTGCCGCACGTGTAGACGGTCACCAACCCGGGCTGGAGCGGCTCGAGCGGCTCGGCGCGTCGGGTCAGCGAGTTGTAGAGACGGATCGTCGGGAGGTCGGCCATCGGTTCCTTGATTCTACCGAGGCCGAACGGCTTCAACGTATATACGGGCTACCATGAGACCGATGCCGTCCACGGACCCCGCTGACGTCTACCCGCTGACCCTGGGCGAGGAGCCCCGCTTCTGCCCGGCCTGCGGCCGCCCGGTCGAGCATCGCGTCCTGGAGGCGGACCACCGTCCGCGGCTCGTCTGCGCCGAGGGCCACGTCACGTGGCGCAATCCGCGGGTCGTGGTCGGAACGCTGCCGATCGACGGCGGGCGTGTGTATCTCGCACGCCGCGCCATCGAGCCGGCGCTGGGTCGCTGGGGCAACCCGAGCGGGTTCCTGGAGCTCGGCGAGTCAGCCCAGGAAGGCGCCCGCCGCGAGACCGAGGAGGAGACCGAGCTGCGAGTCGAGGTCGGGCGGCTGATCGGCGTGTACTCCCGTCCGCATGCGGGGATCGTGACGATCGCGTTCGAAGCCACCGTGGTCGGCGGACGGCCCGAGCCCGCGGCCGAGACAAGCGAGGTCCGCGCATTCGGGCCGGACGAGATCCCTTGGGACGACATCGCGTTCAGCACGGCCGAGAGCGCGTTGCGGGACTGGGTCGCGGGCCTTCCGGGTCGAGGCTCGGCCTTCGAACCGGAGCTCTACGTCGAGGGCGACCCGGACGGGTAGGTGACCTCGCCTCGCACCGGAACGCCGAGACCGAGGAGGACGCCGTACCCGATCGTTGCGAGAATCGGGGCGATCTCGAGCGCGACCACCTGCACCCCGAGCCCGCGCGCCAGGCCCGTGGCGATGAGTGCCCACGCCAGCAGCGCGACCACCGGGGCCGCCGCCGCCAGGGTGGCGCGGACGGTGAAGAAGCGGGCGAAGAAGTAGGCGAAGCACATGCCGACGAGTGCGCCACCCAGCTGCACCGTCGCGAGCCCGAGCACGAAGGCAAGCTCGGGGCTGTCGGCGAATGGCGAGACGGCCATTGCCAGCGGGCGGAGCGGGCGCAGCGGGTCACCGGAGATCGCGGCGGCGAGCAGCATCGCGATCGCCGCCCAGACGTAGGCCCCAGCGAGCCCCGTCACGAAACCACGGTAGGCCAACCGCAGGCCCATCACCTCGGTCATGCTCGGCAGCGTAGAGCCCGATCTCGGGATCGGTGAGCGTGCCGAAGGTCCGGTCCCGGTCGGTACCTCGGCCGGACGCCGGTCAGGTGGGGCGCGTGAAGACGGCGACCGCGTTCTGGCCGCCGAACCCGAAGCCGTTGACGAGGACGACGTCGAGATCGGCGCGGCGCGCGACGTTCGGCACGTAGTCCAGGTCGCAGTCGGGGTCCGGAGTCTCGTGGTTGATCGTCGGTGGCAGGACGCCGTCACGGATGGCGAGCACCGCGGCGAGCGACGAGATCGCACCGGCCGCGCCGAGCGTGTGACCGACCATGCTCTTGTTGCTCGTCACCGCCAGGCGGTCGGCGTGATCCCCGAAGGCCGCGCGGATCGCGCGTGTCTCGGTCGCGTCGTTGAGCGGCGTCGAAGTCCCGTGAGCCACGATCGCCTGCACCTGCGCCGGCTCGAGATGCGCATCGCGCACCGCTCGCTGCATTGCCAGCGTGGCGCCATGGCCCGAGGGCTCCGGCGCTGAGATGTGGAACGCATCCGCGGTGAGCGCGCCTCCGGCGAGCTCGGCGATGATGGGCGCCCCGCGGGCCTCGGCGTGCTCGATCGCCTCGACCACGGCGACCACGGCCGCCTCGCCGAAGACGAAGCCGTCGCGGTCGCCGTCGAAGGGCCGTGAGGCCCCGGCCGGATCGTCATTGCGCTTCGAAAGCGCGCCCATGTTGCCGAGCGCGGCGAAGGCGACCGGCAGGATGGCGGCCTCGGTGCCGCCGGTGACGACGACGTCGACGTCGCCGTGCTCGATGAGCCGCTGCGCTTCGACGAAGGCCTGCACGCCGGCCGCGCAGGCAGCGACCGAGGTGATGACCGGGCCGGTGATCCCGTTCTGGATGCTGATCTGGCAGGCCGCCATCGACGGCGACATCATCGGCACTGTGAACGGGCTGACGCGGTCTGGGCCCTTCGTCATCAACGTGACCTCGCCATGCGTCACCTCGTCCAGGCCGCCGCCGCCGGTGTTGACGACCACCGCAACGTCGTCGCGGTTGTGCTTCCCGATCGCCAGTCCGGCGTCATCGATCGCCTGGCGCGCGGCGGCGACCGCCAGCTGGCTGAAGCGGCTCATCCGTCTGGCCTGCTTGAAGTCCATCCAGTCGCGCGGATCGAAGCCCTTGACCTCGGCGGCGATGCGCACGTCGAAGTCGCTCGCGTCGAACTGGGTGATCGGCGCAACGCCGGAGACTCCTTCGGTGAGGTTGCGCCAGAACGTCGCGACGTCGTTGCCGATGGGCGTGATCGCGCCGAGCCCGGTGACGACCGCGCGGCGGGCCGGGTCGCGAGGCGGTGGGGGACGGGTCACGGCGTGCTCGGACTGGAGTATATACGTATATACTCGGCGCCGCTCACCGCGCTACTCATCCCAGCGGCGGAAGATGACCGTGCTGTTGTGTCCGCCGAGGCCCATCGAGTTCGAGAGGGTCACGCGCGCGTCGGAGGCACGCGCCTCGTTGGGAACGTAGTCCAGCGTCAGCTCCGGGTCCGGATGACGGTAGTTGATCGTCGGCGGGATGCAGCCGGTGGCGATCACCTTCACGCACACGAAGGCCTCGATCGCGCCGGCCGCCCCCATCGCGTGGCCGGTCATCGACTTGGTGCTCGATACCGCGAGGCGGTCGGCATGCTCGCCGAAGACGTCGCGGATGGCCATCGTCTCGTATCGGTCATTCAGTGGCGTGCTCGTCCCGTGCGCGTTGATGTAGTCCACCTCGTCAGGACCGATGTCGGCCCGCTTGAGCGCCGCCCGCATCGCGCGCTGGTTGCCCTCGCCGCGCTCGGCCGGCGCCGCCATGTCGTACGCATCCGCGGCCGACCCGTAGCCGATCACCTCGGCGATCGGCCGTGCGCCGCGCGCGAGCGCGTGCCCCAGCTCCTCCAGGACGAGCACCGCGGAGCCCTCCGACACGACGAAGCCATTACGCGTGGCGTCGAACGGGCGAGATGCGATGGCCGGGTTGTACTCGCCGGTGTCGGGGTCGATCGGTGTGCCCAGCGCCCGCATCTGCCCGAAACCGGCGAAGGCGAGCGGCAACAGCGGCGCCTCGGTGCCGGCTCCCAGCATGATGTCCGCCTCACCGCGCACGATCACTTCCATCGCCTCCCCGACAGCGTGCCCGCCGGTCGCGCAGGCGCTCACGACCGCCGTGTTCGGCCCGCGGATGCCGAACTCGATGGCGACCTGCCCGGACGGGGAGTCGGGAAGCATGTGCGGCAGCATGAAAGGGCTCACCCGACGAGGGCCGCGCTCGAGCAGCGTCTTGTGTCCGTCGAGCAGGAGGCCGATACCGCCGATCCCGGTGCCGAAGACCATGCCGAAGCGGTCCGCGTCGACGTCGCGGGTGACGTGCCCATCCTCGCCGAGCAGGCCAGCGTCTCGCAGCGCCTCGTCGGTCGCGGCGACCGCGAAGTGGGTGCTGCGATCGTGGCGCCGGGCATCCTTGGCGTCCATGTAGTCGGTCGCCTCGAAGCCCTTCACCTCGCCGGCCACGTCGATCTCGAACGGCGTCGTGTCGAAGTGCGTGATGCGATCGATGCCCGAGCGACCGGAGACGAGGCTGTCCCACGTGGCATCAGAGCCGATCCCGACCGGCGAGACCACGCCCAGGCCGGTCACGACCGCGCGGCGGTCTGTCACGCCGGCGACTCTCGGAAGGCGTTCAGCCACGCGCGTGGATCGGGCAGGTCGACCGCATGGGTCACGACCTCGGGGTTGATGCGGCGAATGAGCCCCGACAGGACGCGGCCCGGGCCGACCTCGACGAAATCGGTGACGCCGCTTGCGGCCATCCGTCGCACGCTCGCGGTCCACTGAACGCCGTGCACGAGGTGCTCGGTCAGCTCGCTGCGCAGCCCGTCCGCGGTGCTGATGACCGTGGCGTGCACGTTGCCGAGCATCGGGACCTGCGGGTCGCGGAACGGAACCCGCGCCAGGATGCGACCGAACTCGTCGCGCGCGCGGCGCATGAGCGGCGAGTGGCTGGCGACGCTGACGGTGAGGCGCACGGCCTTGCGGGCGCCGACGGTCCTGCTCATCTCGAGGGCGAACACGAGCGCCGGGACGACGCCCGACAGCACGACCTGCCCGGGCGCGTTCTGGTTGGCGACGGCGATCTCGCCGTGCTCGCTCGCTGCGTCGAGGATCTCCTCGACCTGCTCGTCGGAGAGGCCGATGACCGCGCCCATGCCACCGTCGATCCCGCGCTCCTGCATGATCCGCCCGCGCTCGCGGACGAGGCGGAGCGCGTCGGCGTAGTCGATGGCGTTGGCCGCGACCGCCGCCGCGTACTGCCCGGCCGAGTGGCCGGCCAGCGACTGCGGCACGATCTCGATGCCGGCCTCCGCCGCCTCCTCGCGCATTGCCTCGAGGAAGGCATAGCTCGTCGCAAGGAGGGCCGGCTGGGCGTTGACGGTCAGGTCGAGCTCCTCGGCCGGTCCCTCCAGGATCAGCCTGGACAGCGGAATGCCGAGCGCCTCGTCGGCACGTTCATAGGCGGCCGCCGCTGCGGGGGATCGCTTCACGAGATCGGCACCCATCCCCACGTACTGGGAGCCCTGCCCGGGGAAGACGAGAGCGACGGTCCGCCGTCGAGGAGCGTCAGCGGCGTCGCGCGTCTGCGTGGTCATACGCGTACTTTGTATCGGCTACGTGCGGGGAGTTGCGCGCGAGTATAGCCGAGCGTGCACGAATGGCCGAATCGCACGCCCCTCTATCGCGTCGCGAAGCGCGCAACGACCTCCGCCAGCACGGGGAGCCCGAACGCGAGCGCCGACACCGGGACGCGCTCGTCGTGGCCGTGGAAGAGGCCGAGGAACGGCGTCTCGGGTTCGAGGCGCAGCGGAGCGAAGCCGTAGCACGGGATGCCGAGCTGGGCGAGGGCCTTCGCATCGGTGCCGGGCGTGATCATCATCGGCACCGGGGTGGCATCGGGATCAGCCGCGTGCAGCGACGCCTCCATGAGCCGGACGATCTCCGCGTCCGCCGGCCACTCGACCGCGGGCAGGGCAACGACGGACTCGATGGTCGCGTCGTCGCCGACCACCGCCTGGAGCCGCGACAGCAGCGCGGCCTGGTCGGTGCCGGGGAGGGTGCGCACGTCGATCTCCCCCTCGCCGAAGCCGGGGATGACGTTGACCTTCTTTCCGGAGCGCAGGACGGTGGGGGTGACGGTGTCGCGCAGCATCGCGTCGATCGAGCGGCGCAGGACCGGGTCCGACACGCCGTCCTCGAGGGCCGCGCGGGCGCCTGCCGGATCGGATGCGGCGAGGTCTGCGACCGTACTCAGGCCGAGCGCGCGCAGGAAGTCGCCGACCACGCCGATCAACCGCGCCGGCCGCTCGTCCTGCTCGGCGGCGATGGCCGCCGTGGCCCGCGCCAGGCGGATCGCGGCGTTGGCGTCATGAGGCATCGAGCCGTGCCCGGGGATGCCGGTCGTCCGCAGGCGCGTCCACGCGATTCCCTTCTCGGCGACCTGGATCGTGTAGAAGCGGCGCTCGCCGAGGGTCATCGAGTAGCCGCCGACCTCGTTGAGCGCCGCCGCCGCCGGTCTGCCGGCGGCGTCATGGAAGAGCTCGGGCCGCTGCTCGACGAGCCCGCGCGCGCCATGCTCGCCGCCGGCTTCCTCGTCGGCCACTGCCGCGAAGATGACGTCGCGCTTCAGCTCGACCCCCGATCGGCGCAGCGCCAGCATGACGGCCAGCTCCATCGCGATCATGTTCTTCATGTCGACCGCACCGCGGCCCCAGACCACCCCGTCGACGAGGTCGCCGCCGAATGGGTCTCGGCTCCATGCCTCCGCGTCGACGGGGACGACGTCGATGTGGCCGAGCAGGATGAGCGGGGGCTCGGTCGACGGCCCGCCGGCGGCGAGACGCGCCACGCACGAGCCGCGCCCGGGGGTCAGCTCGATCACTTCGGAGGCGATCCCGGCGCCGTCGAGGATGTCGTGGCAGTAGCGCGCAGCCGCGGCCTCGCCGCCACGAGGGTCGAGCCCGGCGGCAACCTCGGGCCCGCCGTCTGGCGGGTTGACCGACGGGATGCGGATGAGCCCGCGAAGGTGCTCGACGCAGGCGTCGAGGTCGAGGTACCCGGTGAGGTCGCTCATGTGGCGGAGGGTAGCGGCCGTGGACGGTAGGCGAGCATCGCCGCACCCGCGATGAGCGGGGCGATCACGCCGACCATCATGCCGGCGACGATATCGACGCGCGCCCACAGCTCCGCCGCGATCAGTGAGCCGGCCACGATCCCGAGGGTCGAGAGCGCGTTGATGATGCCGAACGTCCGGCCGAGGCGCCGCTCCGACGCGGTGTCGGCCAGCAGCGCGTACCACGAGGCGCTGAACGCGGTGAGGCCGCCACCGGCGAGCACGGCCAGCCCGTAGACGGCGGCCATCGGCAGGCCGATGACGAGCCCCAGCCCGAACCCTGTGAGGGCGATCGGCGCCAGCGTCGCAACCGGGCGTCGGCCGACTCGATCGGCGAGGTGGGCGAGCGCGGGGCCGAGCAGGATGCTGCCGGCGCCGAAGAACGAGAACGCGATCCCCACCTCCAGGATCGACCAGCCGAGGCGCGTCGTGGCCAGCGGTGCGTAGGTCGTGATGAATCCGCCATAGGAGGCGAGCAGCGCGAGGTTGGCAAAGAGGAGCGCCGCCAGCGGGCCGACGTGGAGGGGCTCGGCGGGCGCGTCGTCGGTCTCGGCCTGTGAGGCTGCGCGCCCGCGAGAGGGGAGGAACAGCGTGCCGACCAGGGCAACGCCGCTCGTCACCGCGACGATCACGAACGGCGCGCGCAGCCCGCCGATCGCAGCAGCGAAGCCGCCGAACGCCGGACCGGCGACCGTCCCGGCCGATTGCGCGGCCGAGATGATGCCGTTGGCGAACGCCCGACGTGCCGGCTCGATCGACTGCGCGAGGTAGATGCGCTCGGACACGATCATCGCCCCGCCACCGAGGCCGGCGCTCGTGCGCCACGTGAGAAGCCACGCCGCAGTCGCCGCGGTGGCGATCAGCGCGTTCATCGTTCCGTACAGCGCGAGCCCGGCGGTCATCAGCCTGCGCGCGCCCCACCGCTCCGAGAGGAATCCGGCCCCGAGCTGGCCGAAGGCATTCGTGACCGCGAAGGCGCTCGTCAACAGCCCGAGCACGATCGGCGGCGCCCCGAGCTCGGTGGCGTACAGCGGCAGGAGCGGCAGCATGACGCTGATCCCGACCTGGCTGACGAAGCCGATGGCGGCGAGCAGCCCCAGCGCCGGATCGACGGCGCCGACGACGCGCTGCAGGCGGGAGCCCGCGACCCGATCCGACACGCAGCGGATGGTAGCGTGGACCAGCTCAGGCCTCGGGAACGGGCTCCCGGATCGGTGGCCGATGCGGCACCGCGGTCGCGTGACGGCGCTCGGTGAGGAGCGCCAGCGGCACCTCGGCCGCGATCATGACGAGCGAGATCACGAGCAGGATCGGCTCGCTCTGCGCGAGCCCGAGCCAGAGGAGCGCGATGAGGAAGAAGCCGTGGATCGCGAAGCGGATGACGAAGGCAATGCGCAGGTCGACGATCGCCACGGACGCGCCGTTGGGGTGCCCACGGTCCGGCCCGAAGACGCCGAGCCACCCGACTGCCAGGAAGGCGGCGAGTGTCAGGCCGAAGAGGACGAGTCCGCCGCCGGGGGAGGGGTCGACGAACGGCAGGACCAGGGCGAACGGGACGATGCATGCGACGAGGATCACGAACGCCGGGATTGGTATGAGGAGCTGGAGCCATTCGAGCGCCGGCCGCTCGCGCGCGGCGTCACGCAGGTGGCGCGTGAGGAGGCTGAACGCGAGCGTGACGAACAGCCACGAGTAGAAGTTGCCCGCCGGGACGCCGAACCAGCCGTCGGCGAGGCCGACCTCTCGCCACGTCCAGAGGCCCATGCGAATGGCGATCGCATCGAACGCGAGGTCCAGCATCAGCGCCAGCACGCTGTCGACGAAGGGGGCGTACCGGCGTCGCACGCCGAGCGCATCGGTGATGCGCATGGCGCCGGCAATGATGAGCGCCCAGGTCAGGCCGATGACGACCGGCGCGCGGTCGATGGCGAGGATCCAGTCCGCCGCGTACTCGTAGGTCTCGAAGATGAGCTGGTCGCCCTCCTCGAGCAGGATCCCGAAGACGGCCGCGCTGATCAGCTCGAAGAACGGCAGCCGACCGCGACGCAGCGCGAAGGCCGCGGCGATGATGAAGAACGTGGTCGCCCCGAGCTCGAGCACGACGTACAGCGGGTTCATGCGCCCTCATCGTAGCAAGTTTCCGCGCGCCGGGCCGAGCCCGGTTCAGGCAGGCTGGGTGGCCGTCCGTGGTCGCGTCGTTTGTGGCGTCGTGCGACGCGGAATCGACGGCAGCGCTCCGCCCTGGACGAGCCAGATGCCGGCGAGGACGACCGCGGCACCGATGACCGCCGTGCCCGCGACCCGCTCTCCGAGCACGAGCATCGCCTGGAGCATCCCGAAGACCGGGATCATCAGCGCGAAGGCGGCCGATCGCGACACGCCGAGCCGGCGCAATCCCTCGTTGAGCAGCACGAACGCGGCGACCGTGGCGAGGACCGAGAGCTGGCCGATCGCCAGCCACGTCTGCCAGCCGGCCTCGAGCAGCGTGGCGGGGCCGCCCTCCATCACCGCCAGCGGCAGGAGGATGAGAGCTGCGCCGGTGGCGCCGTAGAGGCTGACGCTGATCGGACTGAAGCGGCCGCCGGCGACGCGGCTGATGAGGAAGTACGAGCCGAACAGGATCGCGCAGCCGACGAAGAGCGTGTCTCCGAGGAGCCGGCCGCCGTCGATCGGGCCGGACGGGTCGACGACCAGCAGGACGCCGAGCGTGGCGACTGCGAGCCCGACCACGGCCGTCCGCGTCGGCCGGTCATGAAGGACGATCGCGGCGAGCACCGTGCTGACGATCGGCGCGAGGCCGGGAATGATCATCGAGGCGTCCGTGGCCGGCGCCAGGCGCAGGCCGTTGAGAAAGAGGATGTTGTAGCCGGCGCTCGCGGTGAGGGCCAGCCCGGCGACGATCGGCAGGTCGCGGATGCGCATCGGCGCCGAGCCGCGATTGAGCGACGGCCAGGCCAGGCGCAGCGCGAAGAGCAGGACTGCCGCGATCGCGAAGCGCGCCGCCGCGACGGTGAACGGCGGCACCTCGGCCACCGCGACCTTGCCGGCGACCATCGCTCCGCCGAAGAACAGGGCCGTGGCGGTGAGCATGACCAGGCCGGTCGCGCGGCGCGCGGCGTCGGGGGAGAGCGGCAGGATGGATGCGACGGCCATGCCAGCAGGATCGCCCCGCGCCGCCGTCGCGCCATCGGGCGAGATGCCTCGAGTGTGTACGTCGTTCGTCGCGCCGTAGAATCGGGCCATGACGACCGAGATTCGGGCGCCGAGCGTCCCGATCTTTCTCGCCGGCGAGTTCGTCGAGGCCGGCACGCCGCTCGTGGTGCGCAACCCCGCCACCGACGAGATCGTGGCCACGACGTTCCAGGCCGGCGCCGACGAGCTCGAGCGGGCGACGACCGCCGCGGTCGAAGCCTTCGAGCAGACGAGGCGCCTCGCGAGCTACGAGCGGCGCGACGCGCTGGCCCACGTGGCTGCCTGCATCGAGCGCGACGCAGACGATCTCGCCACGCTCCTCACCCGCGAGTCGGGAAAGCCGATCCGCGACGCCGCCGGCGAAGTCGCCCGCGGCGCGCTGACGTTCCGCACCGCGGCCGAGGAGGCGCTGCGCATCAACGGGGAGTGGCTGCCGCTCGACTGGGCTCCGGCGAACCGCGGCCGGCACGGGATCGTGCGGCGCTATCCGATCGGTCCGGTGGCCGGCATCAGCCCGTTCAACTTCCCGCTCAACCTTGCCGCGCACAAGGTGGCGCCGGCGATCGCGGCCGGCTGCAGCATCGTGCTCAAGCCGCCGTCGAAGGACCCGCTGGTGATGCTGCGCATCGCCGGCTACCTCGACGAGACCGATCTGCCCGCGGGCGCGGTCAGCATCCTGCCGATGGACCGACCGACCGGCGACCGGATGGTCTCGGACGATCGGTTCAAGCTCCTCTCGTTCACGGGCTCACCGAGCGTGGGCTGGAAGATGAAGGCCGAAGCGGGCAAGAAGAAGGTCGTCCTGGAGCTCGGCGGCAACGCCGGTGCGATCGTCGACGAGACCGCCGACCTCGACTGGGCCGTCGAGCGCCTCGCGTACGGCTCGTTCGCCTACGCCGGGCAGGTGTGCATCAGCGTCCAGCGCATCTACGTCGTGCGCGCGGTCTACGACGAGTTCGCGCGCCGCTTCGTCGAGCGCGTCGAGCGCGTGAAGGTCGGCGATCCGCTCGACCCCGACACCGAGCTCGGACCGATGGTGGACGAGAAGGCGGTCGAGCGCACCCATGGATGGGTGACCGATGCGATCCGCGACGGCGCCCGCGCCATCGTCTCCGGCGAGCCCGACGGCCGCTGGTACCCGCCGACGGTGCTCGTCGACGTGCCGCGCGACGCGATGATCTGCTCCGAGGAGGCCTTCGCGCCGGTCGTCAACCTCTTCCCGGTCGACTCCTTCGCCGATGCGCTCGCCGCGATCAACGACAGCCGCTTCGGGCTCCAATGCGGCGTCTTCACCGGGTCGCTCGATCACACTCTCCTCGCGCACGACGAGCTCGAGGTGGGCGGGATCATCGTCAACGACGTGCCGACCTGGCGCACCGACGCGATGCCCTACGGCGGCGTCAAGGACTCGGGCCTCGGGCGCGAGGGCCTGCGCTGGAGCATCGAGGACATGACCGAGCCCCGGCTGCTCGCGTTCGCGCGTCCACCGGCACCGTGACCGTCTCCTCCCCGCGCTACGCGCGCATCCTGCGCGCCGATGAGCTGCGCGACGGCGAGCTGATCCCGGTCGAGATCGACGGCACGCCGGTCGTCCTCGTCCGCCACGCCGGCGCCTTCTTCGCGGTGCAGAACAACTGCTCGCACAAGGACTTCCCACTCAGCGAGGCTGGCTTCGACCCGCGCGACGGCGTGCTCGTTTGCGCGTGGCACGGCGGGTGCTTCGACGTCCGCAGCGGCGAGGCGGTCGTCCCGCCCGCAACCGAGCCGGTCGAGACGTTCCCGGTGCGGGTCACCGAGGGCTGGGTCGAGCTCGGCCTCACCGGCAGCCTGGCGCCACGCCAGGGCGCGGCATAGCCAGGGCCGATGCGCATCGAGGCCATCCTCTTCGTCAACTGGATCTTCTGGGCCGCCCTCTCGGCCGGCACGCTGCTCGTCGTGGGCGTCACCGAGCGGCTGGGCGGCACGACCCGCGGCTACCGGCTGTTCATGGCGTGGCTGCTCGTCGCCTTCGCCGCGGTGCTCGTTGCCAGCGACCTCGCTCTGCCCGCCGGCGCGGCGGCCTCCACCACGGCCGAGCTGCGCCGGCCGCTGACGCTGGCATTCGCCGCCGGCGCCGGCGCCTACCTCGTCGCCTCGCTAGCCGGCTGGCCACGGAGCGGGCTCGCCATCGGCTCGGGGCTCATCGGCCTCGCCGCGCTCGTCGTGCTTGCCGCGGCCGGTGGGACGGACAACGCCGCTCTGTTCGCCGGACAGCTCGTGCTCGCGGCGCTTGCGCTCGGCGCGGTGAACGCCGGCATGCTGCTGGGCCACTGGTACCTCGTCACGCCGAAGCTGTCGCCGGCGCCACTGCGCCGCATGATGTGGCTCCTCGTGGGGTGTCTCGTGCTCCAGGGGATCGCGTTCGTCGTCGCGGTCGCCACCGGTCCGGAGGCCCTCGCCGGCGGGCTGGGCATGCTCACCTGGCTTCGCCTCGGCGTCGGGATCCTGCTGCCGCTGGTGGCCGCCGGCCTCGCCATCGCGGCCTCGTCGGCGGCGTCGCTGCAGGCGTCGACGGGGTTGCTCTACATCGGCCTGGCGCTGGTCATGGCCGGCTCGATCGCCGGCGCCAGCATCGCCTATCTGACCGGCGTGCCGGTCTAGCACGGATGCGGATCACGGCACGCACCTTCGCCTCGTTGCGCGAGCTGTCGGTCGACCGGTGCGAGCTCGAGCTCGATGCCGGCGCCACCGTCGACGACGCATGGGACGCGCTGGCGGCGCAGCATCCCGACCTGCACCCGCAGCGGCCGTACGTTCGCGCGGCGCGCAACGGCGCGTACGTGCCCTGGGACGAGCCGGTTTCCGATGGCGACGTCGTCGCCTTCCTGCCGCCGGTGAGCGGCGGCTCGTCGTCGCTGACCGATGCACCGATCGACGTCGCCGCCCTCGAGCGTGCGGTGGCGAGCCCGGGGATCGGGGCGATCGTCACGTTCGTCGGTCGCGCGCGGGACGTCGCCGACGACGAGCGGACCGTCGTCGAGCTCGAGTACGAGGCGTACACGGAGATGGCCGCATCGGTCCTTGACGAGATCCGCGAGGAGGCCGAGCGGCGGTTCGGCGTGGCGTGCGCCGTCGTCCATCGGTCCGGGATCGTGCCGATCGGGGAAGCGGCCGTTGCGATCGTCACCGCCGCGCGTCACCGGGCGGAGGCGTACGAGGCCAATCGATTCGTGATCGAGGCGATCAAGGAGCGGCTGCCGATCTGGAAGCGCGAGCGCTTCGCCGACGGCAGCGAGTGGAAGCGGCCCGGCGCCTAGATCGAGGTGAGCCAGGCATCGGCCTCGCCGGGGGTGCGCAGCCGGACGACGGCGAGGTCGGGCCGGCTGGACAGCCGGTCCAGCGTCCGCCTCCGCTTGCCGCGGTGGTGGCGGAGGATCCACCACAGCAGACCGCCCGGCCGGAGCTGGTTGCCGAGGCTCTCCCGGTTCCCGGTGCCGGGCCAGAACTCCTCCTGCGTCCGGATGCGACGGACCGTGCGCCCGGCCCAGCGGCGCAGGATGACCCGAAGGGGATAGTCGAGCCAGACGATCGTGTCGGCTCGACCCCAGGTGATGTCCCGCGCAACCTGGTATCCGCCATCGGCAACCCACGTGGGCCCCGCCAGCGCATCGGTGACGCGTCGGCGGAATTCATCGGCCGGCACCGGCGTCCAGCCAGGTCCCCAGAACAGCGCGTCGAGCTCGACGTGCGGTGAAGCCGAGCCGCCCGGCGAGCTCCCGTGCCAGCGTCGTCTTGCCCGCGTTGCTGCTCCCGATGACGTTGATTCGTTGCATCGGCGGGTGAGGGTAGCGGACTCGCGGCGCGTGCACGCACCGGCCATGCGGGGCACAATGCGCGGGATATGGCGACCCCCAAGCCGGGCGAGATCCGCTGCCCGACCTGCCATCGTTCGACGCCGCCCGCCGGCTTCTGCACGCAGTGCGGCTCGGCGATTCCGCCGGACGCCCGCGCCCGCCCGCGCGGCATGGACCGTGACGAGCTCCAGGACCGCATCCGCGCGCGACAGTCCGGCGGGGACCCATACCGACGCGGGGGGACGGTGGACGACCAGACCGGTGGATACGAGCGCTACGAGCCCGACCCGATCGACACCCAGGCTCGACGCCCCGACGCCGGGCCGCCGACGCGCCAGGACTACCTCGACGAGGGCGCAACGGCCGCCGCGGCCGCCGGGATCGCTGCGGGGGACGTCACCGTGGACCGTGACGACTGGGCCCGACCCGCCTCGGCGCCGACGCCGGTTGGGGCTCCGCCGCCGGGCGACGAGTGGGCGCCGCCGCCTTCGGACGTGCCGGTCGGCGATGCCTACCAGCCCGAGCATGTCGACAACTTCGACGACGCGGCCTACGACCAGGAGCCGTACGCCTACGCGTATGACGACTGGCAGGAGCCGCGCGAGCGCCGTGCCGGTCTGGGCGCCGTGGCCATCCTCGGCTTCCTTGCCCTCGGCGTCCTCGCGCTGCTCGGCGGCGCCGTGCTGGCCGGCATCTTCAGCGCCGGGCCGGGGATCGGCGCGGGTGACGCGACGCCGACGCCGACAGCGGTCACGACCGTCGAGCCGACGCCTTCGGCGAGCGTCGACGCCGGCGAGACGCCTGCCACGAGCGGCTCTCCGGCCGCGAGCGGCGAGCCGGTCTCCTTCCCCGACGGCTTCACCGCCCAGGCACAGCCCTGCATTCGTGGCAGTGCCGGCGCCAACGGCTGCGACTCGAATGGCGCGAGCAACTCGGGATCGGTGGACATCTGGGTCGGCTTCGAGAATGGCACCAGCGACGACGTCGTCGGCGCCACGTTGGTGGCGCCGGATGGTTCGGAGACGGACGGGGCGATTCCCCTCGCCGACATCGGCTGCACCTCGTCCTGCAACGGCTACACCTGGTTCCCGTTCGACGGCCTCGCGCCGGGCATGTACGAGGTCCGCGTCACGCGCAACGGAGAGCTCGCGGACACGGTCACCTTCGAGGTCTCGTAGCGACCGATCTGGCGCGCGTCATGCACGATCCCGACGAGCCGATGACCCAGCCGACGTTCGAACAGCTGCGCATTCCGGCCGCGCTGATCCTCATCATCGCTGCCGTCTTCATCTTCCTGCCGCGGGACGGCGACGACCCGACCAGGACGGCCGGAGACCCCACCGACTCGACGGCGACGGCCGGCCAGCCCGGCGGAGCGGTGACCGCCACCCCGCCACCGACGCCGATCGCGACCGCCACCCACGCACCGGTCCTGGGGCCGACCGCGACGCCGGAACCAACACCGGAGCCGACCGCGGCGACCGCCGCCGGCAACTTCCGGGCAGAGGTGCTGGCCTGTCGCGTGGTCGCTGGATCCAACTGCATCGGCCGGCTCGGCACACTTCCCGCCAGAGCCGGCAGCCTCACCGCCCTCGTTCGCTTCACCGATGCGATTGCGGGCGACGCGATCGCCGTGACGATGAGCGGACCGGGTGGAACGATCGCGGGGGGTCCGTTCACGCTCCAGGGCGGCGGTGACGGCTACTACTACTCGACGTTTCCCGTCGGCGGACTGCCGAACGGCGAGTACACGCTGATCGCCACCCGCAACGGGAACGAGGTCGCCTCGACCTCGTTCCGGCGCGGCCGCTGAGGCTCAGCCGCCGCCCGAGGACTCGCTCACTGCGCCGAGGTGCGCGATCCGCTCGCCGCCGCCGGCGCGCCGCCGCGCGGCCAGGGCGCTGATCGCCTCCAGGACGCACCGGTGGGCCGCCGCCGCGGTCACCTCGGCGTGGTCGTACGGCGGCGCGACCTCGACGACGTCCATCGCCGCGAGCTCGACGCTGCCGACCACCTGGCGTACCGCGCGCAGCAGCTCGCGGGTCAGCATGCCGCCGGGCTCGGGTGTGCCGGTGCCGGGCGCCATCCCGGGGTCGATGACGTCGATGTCGACCGACAGGTAGATGACCTCCGGCCCGTCGAGCGCCTCGGCGATCGCGTCGGCGACGACCGCCTCGGCGCCGCGCTCCTCGATCTCGGTCATGAGGTGCCAGCGCAGGCCCTGCTCACGCATCCACTCCAGCGTCTCGGGCCCCGGCCAGTAGCCGCGCAGCCCGACCTGGACGAAGTTGCGTCCGGCGACCGCGCCGGACTCGATCAGGCGCCGCATCGGCGTGCCGTGGGACCGCAGGTTGCCCCACGTCGCGTTGGCGGCGTCCGCGTGCGCGTCGAAGTGGACGATGCCGAGCCGCTTCGGCGCAACCGCGCGCGCGACCGCCGAGGCCGAGGGGAACGTGATCGAGTGATCGCCGCCGAGGACGATCGGCACCGCGCCGGTCCGCGCGACCTCCCACACCTTGCGCTCGATGACGGCGTGCGCGCGATCGATGTCCATCGGGGTGACCGGCGCGTCGCCGGCATCGACGACGTTGAGCCAGTCATATGGCTCGATGTCGAGCTGGAGCGAGTTGATCGCGCCGGCGTGGTAGCTCGCCTGGCGGATCGCTCGCGGCCCGAACCGCGCGCCCGGCCGGTGGCTGACCGAGTCGTCGTACGGGGCGCCGACGATCGCGACGTCCGGTCGCTCGCGCGCCAGGGCGTCGGCATCGGTCACCCACGGGAGCTTCTGGAAGCTCGGCAGCCCGACGTAGGCCGGGAGGGTGAAGTCGTCGTAGGCGGTGTACGGATCGGCGCCTGGCGGCGCCTCGTCGTTGATGCCGTTCGTGGTGCGGCGATCCTCGTCGGCCATGGCGCCTCAGCGTCACCTCCGGCGTTCGACGGGCGCCGTCGCGTCGCGGAGCAGGCCCGTCGCGCGGTCGATCCTAGCACTACCATCGGCCTCCGAATGGATGCCGAGGTGACCTATACCGTCGAGGAAGCACGGGCCCTCGTTCCCTTCGTGCGCTCGGCGCTGCTCCAGCTGGCGGTCGAACGTCGACGGCCGGAGCCGTCCACCGACGTCATGCGCGCGCTGCTCGAGCATCTCGAATCGCTCGGGATCGTCGTCCGCGACCTCGACGAGGGACTGATCGACTTCCCCACCGTGCGCGACGGCGAGCGGGCCTGGCTGTGCTGGAAGCTGTCGGACGGCGACCTCGGCTACTGGCACACGACGCGCGAGGGCTTCGCCTCGCGCCAGCCGCTCTAGGACCGATGCGCGACGCGTCGGAGGTCCTCGTCATCGGCGACGCCGTCCTCGACGTGGCCGTCGCGCCAGAGGATGAGCCGCGTCCTGGCGGTGACGTTCCGGCCGCCGTCGGTGCGGCGCCGGGCGGACAGGGCGCGAACATCGCCGTCCGGCTGGCCCGCCGCGGTGTGCCGGTCCGGCTCGCGTGTGCGATCGGTGAGGATGTTGCCGGTCGAATCGTGCGCCATGCGCTCGCGGCCGAGGGCGTGCTGCTCGAGGCGGCGGGAACGGGTGGCAGCGGCGTCGTCGTCATCCTCGTCGCCGCCGACGGCGAGCGCACGATGTTCAGCCGCCGCATCCCGCTGCTGCCGTTGAGCTTCGACGCGACAGCCGCGTGGACGATCGTGTCGGGGTATGTGCTGCTCGAGGACGGCGCGCTGCAGCTCAACGATCGCGGCGGTCGGATCGCCGTCGTGGGCTGCTCCCTGCCGGACGGCGCCGCGATCGACTGGTGGCGCCGAGCGGTCGCCCTGCGCCCGGACCTCGTGGTCATGAACGCCGACGAGGCCCGCGCGGTCGGCGCCGATGCCGCAACGCTTGCCCTCGACGCTGCCGCCATCGTCGTGGTCACCGGGCCGGACGGCGTGGAAGCGGCGTACCCGAATCCCGAGCTGGGGGCCCGACGCGTCAGGATCGACCGCGTCCCGGCCGCCGACACGACGGGCGCCGGCGATGCGTTCGCGTCCGCCCTCATCGCCGAGCTTCGCGAGCATCCATGGCCGCCCTCGACGGCCACGCTCGATGGCGCGCTCGCCGGTGCCGCCCGCTTGGCCGCGGAGGTCACGCGCGTGCCCGGCGCGCAGACCCGCGTGCCCGCGGAGTCGAACGCATGACGCCGGGCTTCCTCGCGGTCTCGGGCGAGGTCCGCGACGCGATCACCAACGGCCGGGGCGTCGTGGCCCTCGAGTCGAGCCTCATCGCCCAGGGGCTCCCGGTGCCCCACAACCTGGAGACGGCGCTGGCGGCCGAGGCGGCGGTGCGAGAAGCGGGTGCCGTCCCGGCGACCGTTGCCGTAGAGGATGGACGCATCGTCGTCGGCGCGGATCGCGCGCTGCTCGAGCGCCTCGCGGACCCGGAACGGAGGATCGTCAAGGGGGCCTCGCGCGATCTGGGGCCGCTCGTTGCCAGCCGGGCCCTCGCCTCGACGACGGTGAGCGCCACGATGCGGGCGGCCCACCTCGCGGGGATCGCGACGTTCGCGACCGGCGGCATCGGCGGCGTCCACCGCGGAGCGGCGGCGAGCTTCGACGTGTCGAGCGACATCGACGAGCTGGCGGCCACGCCGGTCGCGGTCGTCTGCTCCGGCGCGAAGTCGATCCTCGACCTGCCCGCCACGCTCGAGCTGCTCGAGACGCGCCGCGTGCCGGTCATCGGCTACGGCACCGATGAGCTGCCGGCCTTCTACAGCACCACCTCCGGCCTCCGCCTGCCGCACCGCGTCGACGACCCGGCCGCGGCGGCGGCCGCGATCGCGGCGCATCGGTCCATTGCGGGCGCCGGCGGCATCCTCATCGTCCAGCCACCGCCCGCCGACCTGGCCATCGAACCCGACGAGGTGGAGGCCTGGAGCGAAGCGGCGATGGATGACGCCAGGCGCCTGGGGATCCGCGCCGGGGCCCTCACGCCGCACCTGCTGGGATCCCTCGCGCGGGCGTCGGGAGGGAGGACGCTGCGTGTCAACATCGGTCTGATCGTCGCCAATGCGCGCACCGCGGGTACCATCGCCGCGGTCTTGACCTGACGGCCGGCGGGGGTATGCTCGCCCGACCGTGCGCATCTACGAAGGCAGTCCGCGCCAGCAGTGGGAAGAGGTCCTACGGAGCATCGGTGCCTTCGCCGATCGCGAGGCGCTGAAGGAGCTCCTCCTCCTCGAGCTCGAGAGCGGGTTCGTGCTCCAGGGCCTCGGCCTCCAGGCCGGCGGCGCCGACTCGGACAGCTTCGGAACGGCGGTGAAGCGCACCTACGAGCTCACCGACGACCAGGTCGCCGAGCTCATGGACGTAAGGGTCGCGGACCGCGGAAACTCGCCCGAGAACGTCCCGCACGCCGACATCACGAACTACTACGAGCATGCCATGCGCGTGATCGGCAGCTACGTGGACTCGCAGAAGCCGCACGACCTGTTCCTCTTCGAGCAGGACGGGTCCTTCGTGCTCCGGCTCTTCGGCGTCGCCGGCTCACGCGTGGCTCACCAGCTCGCCGAATTCACGCGGGACGACATCTTGGCTATGATCGAGGCTGCACCCGATCAGCGACAGCACTCACGCGTCGAAGCCCACCGGCGCACCCTAAGAAGGGGACTCTGCATGAAGGCGATCAAGGTCTTGCTCATCGGCATCGCCGCCGTCGTCGCCGCGATGATCGTCATCCCGCTCACCATCCTGGCCGGCCTCTTCGTCTGGCTGAAGCTCACCGAAGAGACCGATGAGGACATGATGGAGCTCGACGACACCATCTAGTTCTGGTCCGGTTGCCACCGGACCCGATCCGGACCTCGCTGAACCGGCGCCGAAGCGCCGGTTCTCTGGTTTCCGGCGCCGAAGCGTATGAAACTCGACGGTTCGCGGCAGGGGTCAGGCCGTGGCCAGCGCCCAGGCCGCCGTCCAGCACACCGCCGCCACCAGCATCCCGCCCCACAGCGCATCGGGCCCGCGCACACCCTGGGCGACCGCCAGCAGGCCGATGATGCCGAGCGCCACGGCGGGCAGGGCCACCGGCCCGGCGACCACCAGCCATGCCCCGACGATCGCCCCGACTCCCAGCGCGAGCGCCCACGCCACTCGCAACGCGCGCTCGCGGCCGAGAAGCTGGGCGAGGTTGCGTGAGTCGAGCGCGGCATCGGCACCGAAGTCGCGGACCGCGTTGGCGAGGTGGGCGGCCGCCGCGAACGGCGCGACCAGGAGGGGCGCCGCTGCCACGCGCGCCGGATCGACACCGACGCCGACGGCGATCCAAATGGGCAAGATCCCGAAGCTCACGAGATAGGGGACGACCGAGAGCGGCGTGCGCGACAGCCACAGGTTGTAGGCGAACGCCGACCCGGTGGCCGCAAGCCCGAGCAGCAGGAAGGTCCCGCCAAGGCGCAGCGACACCGCGAGCAGCACGGCCAGGCCGAACGAGGCGACCCAGACCGCGGCTCCGGGCGACAGCTCCCCGGCGGCGAGCGGCTTGTCGAGACGCACCGCGGCGGTGTCCCGGTTGCGATCGACGAGGTCGTTCGTGGCGCCGACGAAGACCTGCGACCCCGCCACGGCGGCCACGGTGGCGAGCCAGGAGGCGTCGATCGGCCGGCCGGCCTGCGACAGGAGGATCGCGCCCAGCGCGCCGGACAGGATGATGACCGCGATGGCGGGAGCGAGATGAATGAGGCGAACGGCGGCCACGATCGTGGCGATGCCCGGCACTTCGCGTACGGCCTCAGGTTGTGGCGGGCGGGCTCGATCGCTCGCGCCAGTACGCCCCGTTCCTCCGCCCAAGGTAGCCGTGGTCGACGAGCAGGCGGCGCAGGGTCGCCGGATCGGGCGCGTCGCCAGCCAGGATCGCGTTCACCTCGCGCTCATCGTAGAGGTGGTCGCGCTCGAAGCGCTCGGCCAGGACCGCCAATGCCGCGAGACGATAGCCCGACCTGCTGGGCAACGAGGTCAGGCGTCCGTCGCGGAAGAAGGCGACGAGCACGTGCGTTGCGGGGTCGCGACGAACGGTCATGGACGAAGGATAGGGCTCGGATCCGCGCCGCAACGCACGTACGGCAGGTCAGGATCTGGAGTATGATTTCGTCCCGAGCAGATCCACGGCGTCCCTGCTCGCGTGTCGCGCTTCCGCCACGCCCAGCCGCACGCGGAGGACCTACCCGATGCCCAAGTACGTCTTCGTGACGGGTGGCGTCACCAGCTCGCTCGGCAAGGGCATCACTGCGGCCAGCATCGGTCGCATCCTCAAGGCCCGCGGCGTGCCCGTCAGCATCCTCAAGCTCGACCCGTACATCAACATCGATCCGGGAACGATGTCGCCGTACCAGCACGGCGAGGTCTTCGTCACCGATGACGGCGCCGAGACCGACCTCGATCTCGGCCATTACGAGCGCTTCATCGACGAGAACCTCTCGCAGGCCTCGAACGTCACCACCGGGCGCATCTATCAGAGCGTCATCGCCAAGGAACGGCGCGGGGACTACCTCGGCGGCACCGTGCAGGTCATCCCGCACATCACCAACGAGATCAAGGAGCGGATCGCGCGCGTCGCGCGCGAGGGCACCGGGAGCGTGGCCGCCAGTGGACTCGCGGCGCATGGCGTCGTCATCGTCGAGGTCGGCGGGACGGTCGGCGACATCGAGTCCCTGCCGTTCCTCGAGGCCATCCGCCAGATGCGCAAGGACGTCGGACGTCGCAACGTGCTCTACGTTCACGTCACCTGGCTGCCGTCGATCGGCGCCACCGGCGAGCTGAAGACGAAGCCCACGCAGCACTCGGTGAGCACGCTGCGCGGCATCGGCATCCAGCCCGACATCATCATCCTGCGCAGCGACGAGGCGATCAACGAGGAGATCCTCGACAAGGTCAGCCTCTTCACCGATGTCGACGTCCACGCCGTCATCCCGCTGCGCACGGCCCGGAGCATCTACGAGGTGCCGATCCAGCTCGAGCGTGCCGGCCTCGGCAAGCTGATCACCCGCGAGCTCGAGCTGCCCGGCGGCGAGCCGGACCTTGCCGACTGGCAGGAGCTCGTGAACCGGATCCGCGCGCCGCGCGCGCCGGTCGAGATCGCGATCGTCGGCAAGTACACCGAGCTGCCCGACGCCTACATCAGCGTCGGTGAGGCGCTCAAGCACGCTGCCCTGCACCACAACGTCGACGTCGCCGTGCGCTGGATCCGCTCCGAGCACCTCGAGCGCATCGAGCCGGCGCAGGTCGCCGACGAGTTGTCCGGCGTCGCCGGCATCATCGTGCCCGGCGGTTTCGGCTACCGCGGCGTCGAGGGAAAGATCCGCGCCATCCGCTGGGCGCGCCGCAACAGGATCCCATTCCTCGGCCTCTGCCTCGGCCTGCAGTGCGCGGTGATCGAGTTCGCGCGGGAGGCACTCGACACGGAGGATGCGAACTCGAGCGAGTTCAACGTCTTCACCGAGCACCCGGTCATCGACCTCATGCCCGACCAGGCCGACGTCACCGACAAGGGCGGCACGATGCGCCTCGGCCTCTACCCCGCCCGCCTCGAGGACGGCTCGAAAGTGCGCGATGCCTATGGCACCGAGATCGCCTATGAGCGCCACCGCCACCGGTTCGAGGTCAACAACGCCTACCGCGAGCGCCTCGACGCCGCCGGCATGCGATTCAGCGGCGTCTCGCCCGACGGAAGGCTGGTCGAGTACGTCGAGCTGCGCGACCACCCGTGGTTCGTCGCCACCCAGGCGCATCCGGAGCTGAAGAGCCGCCCGAACCGGCCCCATCCGCTCTTCCGCGACTTCGTCGGCGCCGCCGCCGGCATCCCCGACGACGCAAAGCCAGCGCCGGCCCCACGACGTCGCGCCACGACCGAGCCGGTCGAGACGACAACGTGACGTCGCGCGCCTCGGGTCGCCGGCGCACATCGGCGGCCGCGGACCTCGACCGAGGCATCGCCGACGCCAGAGCGCGCACGATCGTCGTCTGGCGCGGCGAGCGGATCCGCCTGGACGCGCTTCCGGAGCGCGTGGCACGCCTCGACGGCCGGATGGCGCGCGAAGAGGCCTACGCCCTCTACACCGAGGCGCTCGACGCGCTGAACCCGCTGTATGTCAGGCGCCTCGACGCCTGGCGCGCGGCCGGGGACCCGGTGGCACGGGCGGCGAAGGAGGGGACCGCCCCGGCCGCCATGCTCGCAAGCCTCGAGCGCTTCTCCTTCAACGTCGAGACCCCGTACTACGCCGCGCTCCGGCGTTACCTGGCGCTGATCGGGATCGAGCAGGGCGACGCCGGCGAGGCCGACCTGTGGTACATCGAGCGCGGCAGCTCGTGGTCGAGCTGGTTCGGCCCGCGCGAGGTGCGCCGCGCCCTGGCCGCCGCACGGCGCGTCCCGTTCGAGCTCGCCGACATCGACGGCTGGCGCGCGGTCGCTGCGCAGCTGCGCGGCGAGCCCAGCGACGCGATCGGCGCGACGATCGTCGGTGCCGCCTACGCAACGCTCATCGGCGACCCCGACTGGCTCACCGGCGAGATCGAGATGGCCGCCGAAGAGGTGGCCGCCTTCGTCGACTTCGCCACGTTCGTGCGCCTCATGCACCTGCGGCGCGCGCAGGCCGAGCTCACCTACGAGCTGCGCCTCTATCCGGCGGCCGATGCCGCGCTCCAGCGCGCCTACTACAGCGGCATCGTCGGGCACCACATCGGCGCGAACGTGACCGAGGCCGCCTACCTGGCCGACATCGGCCAGCCGTTCGGATCGGTCCGCAGGCTCGAGACGGCACTGCTGGGGGCGATGCTGGTCGAGGTGCTCGAGGAGCGTCACGGCCAGCGCTGGTGGAGCGAGGAGTCCGCCGTCACGCACCTGGACCGCGTCGCGGCCGCGACGTCGATGGCGGACGCGCTTGCCGAACTCGGGTATGATGCCCTGGACTGGAGACCCGTCCTGCGTCAGATCCGGACGCGGCTCATCGGTGAGATGAGCGGATACGGCGGGCCCAACATCACCACCCGTGCCGGGACCCGCAAGGTCTGATCCCATGACCGCACGCGATCCCGAACGTCACTGCCCGACCGTCGGTCGTGTCCGCCCGGAGGTCGTCCCCTTCAACGACCGATCCTGACGCCGGCTCCCGGCCGAGCAGGACGGTGCACCCAAGCACATCGAGGTCAGATCCCCCAATGAACCACCGCTGGCAGGCGAGGCGGCCATGAACGACGACGCACGGCCCCAGCAGCAGCGTCGCCGATCGCGACGCCGCGCCGACAATGCCCCTCGCCGTCAGGGCGGGAACCAGCGCGGGTTCAGCCAGCGCCGGCGCAACGACTACGCGTCGGGGCAGTACTCGTCCATCTTCACCGGTCCCTTCCCGACCGATGCGGACGAGGACGGCCTGAACCTCGCCGACCTCCAGGCGAAGTCGGTCGACGAGCTCCGCGAGCTGGCGGCCGAGCATGACATCGAGGGCTCCGAGGAGCTGGAACACTCGGACCTCGTGCTCAAGCTGCTCGACGTCGTGCCCCTGGCGCCCACCCAGCCGCGCGACCGCAACGGGCAGCCGGGCGTCGCCGAGGGGATCCTCGAGATCGTCGACGAGGGCTTCGGCTTCATGCGCGTCAATGGCGTGATGCCCTCGCCGCAGGACATCTACGTCAGCTCGTCGCAGGTCCGTCGCTTCGGCCTGCGCACCGGCGATCGCGTCACCGGCCAGACCCGCCAGCCGAAGGACCAGGAGAAGTACTGGGGGCTGCTGCGCGTCGACACGGTGAACGGCGTGGAGCCCGAGATCGCCAAGCGCCGGCCGTACTTCGACTCGCTCGTTCCGGTCTTCCCCGACGAGATGTTCGACCTGGAGACCGACCAGAAGAACCTGACCCAGCGCCTCATCAACCTCATCAGCCCGGTCGGCAAGGGCCAGCGCGGCCTGATCCTCTCGCCGGCCAAGGCCGGCAAGACGACCGTCCTCAAGCACATCGCAGCCGGGATCACCGACAACTCGCCCGACGCCCTGCTCATGGTCGCCCTCATCGGTGAGCGGCCCGAGGAGGTCACCGACATGGAGCGCTCGGTGAAGGGCGAGATCTACTCCAGCACCTTCGACGAGCCGACCGAGAACCACACCCGCGTCGCGGAGATGTGCCTCGAGATCGCCAAGCGCCAGGTCGAGACCGGCCGCGACGTCGTCATCCTGCTCGACTCGATCACCCGGTTGGCGCGTGCCTACAACCTCGCCCTCCCGGCATCCGGCAAGACCCTCTCCGGCGGCGTCGATCCCGTCGCGCTCTACCCGCCCAAGCGGTTCTTCGGGGCCGCGCGGAACATCGAGCACGGCGGCTCGCTGACGATCATCGCCACCTGCCTGGTCGACACCGGCTCGCGGATGGACGACGTCATCTACGAGGAGTTCAAGGGCACCGGCAACATGGAGCTTGCCCTCGATCGCAAGCTGTCGGAGAAGCGGATCTTCCCGGCCATCGACGTCCTGCGATCCGGGACGCGGCGCGAGGAGCTTCTGCTCGACGAGAACGAGCTCCGGATGGTCTGGACGATGCGCCGGATGCTCTCCGCGGTCGGCCCGAACGAGGGCATCGAGCTGCTCATGCAGCGGCTGGGCAAGACGAAGAACAACGCCGAGTTCCTCGTCTCGCTCTCGAAGAGCGTCGAGGCATCCGAGCGGCCGTAGCCCCGATCTCGCGGCGACCGACATCCGGCATGCCTGAGCCGATGCGCGCGATGCGCCGACTCACCGCCGTCGGCATCGCGCTCGTGCTGATTGCTGCCTGCGACGCGGGCAGCGCCTCCGTCTCCCCATCGCCGTCGGCGAGTCAGCGGCCCTCGGCGACGGCCGCTCCGTCCGGCACTCCCGTCACCGGTACGGTGGAGCCCGCGCCCGGGTCGGACAGCGAGGTGTACGCCCAGAACCCGGGGGCGATCGTCGTCGCCATCGATGCCGGCCACGGTGGGTGCCTCGACTGGGGCGTCCCCGACCCATCGCAGCGCGGCGAGGAGCTGGCCGAGAAGACGATGACCCTGCTGATCGCGCAGCGCCTCCGCGATCGGCTCGAGGCCGACGGGATCGGCGTCCTGATGATCCGCGACGGCGACGTGGCGCTGGCCGGCGACCTCGATCCGGACTTCGGCTGCGAGGGGCCACCGTGGCGCGACGTCGACGGCGACGGCGATGCCGGCTTCGAGGAGAGCGGGCGCATCCGCACCCGCGACGAGCTCCAGGCCCGCATCGACATGGCCAACCTGGCTGCCGCCGACGCGTTCGTCAGCATCCACATCAACTCGCCGACCGAGGCCGGCCAGGTGATCGAGATCGCCTTCGGCCAGACCTTCTACGACGACGAGACGCCGTGGGGACCCACCGGCAGCGCCAGCCTGGCCGATGCGATCCAGCGCGGGGCGGTGGCCGCCATCGACCCGCTGACGACCTACACGCGCCAGGACCGTGGCACCGAGGCGGTCGCCTACTACGCGATCAGCCGCACGTGGGCGGCCGGCGACACGTGCGAGCGCGAGGGCGACGAGTTCTGCAAGCCGCAGCGCGGCCTCCTCATGCCATCCGCCCTCGCCGAGGTCGGCTCGATCACCCTTCGCGCGGAGCACGACCTGCTCGCGTCAGCGGCGGGCCAGGAGGCCGTGGCCGACGGCCTCTTCGACGGGCTGGTCGAGTTCTTCGGCGCACGGCCGCTGGCCGGGCGCATCGGCCTCGCGGACGCGCCGGTCGGCGCCGCGCCACAGCCGGTCCCCGGTGACGGCCCGCCCTTCTGGCCGCCGCCGGTGCCCGACGGCCCGGTCGAGCTGCGGCTCACGAATACGGGGACCGAGGCATGGTCCGCGGGCTCGATGCTCGTCGCCGGATGGGAGCAGACCGATGCGCCGTACCTTGCCGCGGCGCCCGAGAGTCTCGAGGCGCTCGACGCCGAGATCCCGGCGCTCGAGCCCGGCGAGTCGGTCGTCGTCTCGGTGAATCTGCCGCTCGATCCGGCCGGCGGGCGCGCCGTGGCATGGATCTCGCTATCGGTCGAGCGTGCATCCCTGGCCGGCTGGGGGTCGGCGCCGCTTCAGCTCTCCAACGAAGGGCCCTGAAGCGCTGCGCACCGCACCAAACCGGAGGACCCGCAGGTACCGTCACGCCCTGGCGCGGAATCCGGTTGCCGGTCCCATTTCACGCTGCTACCATGCGCCGCAGCATGAGATCCGGCCATCGGCCACCGGCGGGACCGCTGACCTCCCGGTCGGACCGACAGGAGACTCGTGCAGCAGCGTTGACCCTTCAACCCGTGTAGGCGGAGCTCAGTTCGCTATTGCCTGATCCGCGCCGGCGCCTTCGCCGCGTTACGAAATGGAGTCTGCCGACACGGGTGATCGCTCACCTGTCCGTCGCCAGTCTCGTGGCCGCCGCCGGCTTCGCCGGACTCTCGGGGACCGCCGAGACAGCAGCAGATGGCAACCATTTCACCGGATCGGCTCCCTTCGTCACCACCGTCTACGGCGTCGCCCCGCCGAGCCAGAACGGCGCGACGAGCCAGTTCGACACCCGCGAGGCGGCCAACGAGAAGGCCGCCATCCTCGACCGCGGCGCCCGTTCCGACCTCCCGACGTCGAGCGGCCCGCTGCCACAGCCCGTCGCGGTCGATCCCGACGCCACGCCCCTCCCGGCGCCGGGCAGCGTCGGGTCCGCGTCGACGTCCATCGGTGGCACCACGACCACCGTCCGCGCCCCGTCGGCCGCCCCATCCGCCCTCGTGTGGCCGGTGCCGGCGGGCTCGATCAGCCAGTACTACCACGCGGGGCACCTCGCGCTCGACATCGCGGCGTCGTACGGGGCGCAGGTGTCGGCCGCCCAGGCCGGCGTCGTCACCTCCGCCGGATGGCGCAACAACGGGGGTGGATACGTGGTCTCGATCGACCACGGCAACGGGATGATCACGGTCTACAACCACCTCGGCTCGATCTGGGTTTCCGCCGGCCAGCTGGTGTCCGCCGGGCAGGGGATCGGCGGCGTCGGCTGCACGGGCATGTGCACCGGGCCGCACGTTCACTTCGAGGTGATCGTCAACGGCGTGATCGACAACCCCCTGCGTTATCTGTAGCTCTCTCCCGGCGCCGACGTCTATCCGTAGCTACTCCGGCGCCGATGACGACCCGCGCCGTATGCTCCGCTCCTGATGCCGGGCTTCGCTGACCGCGCGCGCATCCTCGTCGCCGGCGGTGCAGGCGGCGACGGCGCCAGCACCTTCCGACGCGAGGCGCACGTCCCACGTGGCGGTCCGGACGGCGGAGATGGCGGCCATGGCGGGAACGTGATCCTGGTCGTCGAGCCCGGCCAGACGACCCTCGGCGACTTCCAGCGCAAGCGCCACTTCCGCGCGGCGCCCGGCGGCCGCGGCACCGGGCGCAAGGCCCACGGCCGCAGCGCTGCCGACGTCGTCGTGCGCGTCCCGCCCGGCACCGTGGTCAGGTCCCATCCCGAGGGCGAGCGAATCGGCGAGCTGCTCGAGAGCGACGCCCGGCTGGTCGTCGCACGCGGCGGGCGTGGCGGGAAAGGCAATGCGCGCTTCGCGACGGCGACGAACCGAGCGCCGCGCCACGCCGAGAAGGGCACGCCCGGCGAGGAGCGCTGGGTCGAGCTGGAGCTGAAGCTCATCGCGGACATCGGCCTGGTGGGCGCGCCGAATGCCGGCAAGTCGACGCTGCTGGCGGCGCTCACCGAGGCCCGCCCGGAGGTCGGCGCCTACCCGTTCACCACGGTCAGCCCGAACCTCGGGGTGATCGCGCTCGACCCCGACGGCGAGCGGCTGGCCGTCATCGCCGACGTGCCCGGCCTCATCGAGGGCGCCCACGAGGGCAAGGGCCTCGGCCACCAGTTCCTGCGCCATGTCGAGCGCACGCGCGTCCTCGTCGGTGTCGTCGATGGCGCGGCGCGCGAGCCGGTGCCCGAGTGGGAGGCCGTCGCCGAGGAGCTGCGCCTGCACGACCCGGCGCTCATGGAGCGACCGATGCCGCTCGTCGTCACCAAGCTCGATCTGCCCGAGGCGCACGATCGCTGGCCCGACATCCGCGGCCAGCTGGCCGGCGCGATCGGCGTCAGCGCGCACGACGGCACCGGGCTGGCTGAGCTCCGCGCACGCCTGGCGACCGCGCTCGACGAAGCCGAGGCACGCGCCGGCGCCGAGCCGCCGGACGACGAGCGGGTGATCCATCGCTTCGACCCGCTGGCCGAGGGCTGGCAGGTCGTTGCAGAGGGTGACGGTCTCAGGGTCAAGGGCAAGCGCGTCGAGACGGCGGCCGCGCGCACCGACTTCGAGAACGACGAGTCGCGCGACCGCTTCTGGCGCCTGCTCGAGCGGCTCGGGGTCGACGACGAGCTCCGCAAGCGCGGGGCCGGGCCCGGGACGACCGTGCACATCGGTCGGGCCGAGCTGGAATGGGGCGAGGACGAGTGACGATCGACCTCTTCGCCGCGCCTCGCTCCGAGCGTGCGCCGGATCAGGTTGCTGAGAGCCCCAGGCGGATCGGCATCCTGGGCGGCACCTTCGACCCGCCGCACGTCGGGCACCTGTGGCTGGCGACGATGGCGGCGGACGCCATCGGTCTCGACCGGGTGCTGTTCATGCCGGCCGCGCAGCCGCCGCACAAGCCCGGCGAGGGGATGGCGAGCGCGGCCGATCGGCTGCTGATGACGCGCCTGGCGATCGCCGGCGACGAGGCGTTCGAGCTGACGCTCATCGAGATGGAGCGCTCCGGGCCGTCGTACACGATCGACAGCGTCGTCGAGCTGCGACACCTATACGGCGACGATGCCGATCTGTTCCTGCTCATGGCCGCGGACACCCTGGCGCAGATCGACGCGTGGCGCCAGCCGGACGAGCTCCTCGAGCGGATCGAGTGGGTGGTGGGGCCGAGGCCGGGCGTGGCGCTGCCGGATCGGTCAGCGCTGGAGGAGCGGTTCGGTGAGCGTGCCGGCCGCATCCACCTGCTCGGCGGGCCGTCGCTCGACGTCAGCAGCACCGCGATTCGCGACCGAGTGGCGGCCGGGCACGCCATCCGCTACCTTGTGCCGCGCGGCGTCGAGGAGCTGATCGTCGATCGCGGGCTCTACCGCCGCGAGCGAAGGAGTGGCCCGTCCTGACCGATCCCGACCGCGTGGAGATCCCGTCCGATGCCGCCGAGCTCGCGCACCGGATCGTCGAGATCGCGTCCGACAAGAAGGGCAACGACATCGTCCTGCTGCGGACCGCCGAGCTGACCACGATGGCCGACTTCTTCGTCATCGCGTCGGGCCGCTCCGATCGCCAGGTCCAGGCGCTGGCCGGCGCCATCGTCGACGAGCTGCGCAAGGAGGGGACTCGCCCGATGGGCACCGAGGGACGCGAGTCGTCGCGCTGGGTGCTGCTCGACTACGGGAGCGTCATCGTCCATGTCTTCGCGCCCGAGGAGCGCGAGTACTACGGCCTCGAGCGGCTATGGGGCAAGGCCGCCCAGGTCGTCCGCGTCGTCTAGCGCTACGACCTCGCGTCGTGGCGCGCGAGCAGGACGAGGACGAGCACGAAGATCGTCGCGACCGTGAGGCCGATGATGAGCACTTCCATCCGAAGAATCCCTTCCATGCGTCGCATGGTCCGGGAGGCGGATAAGAGGATCGGCAGATCTTGGTGAAGAAGTTCTCATGACCGGAAGTACGGGGTCAGTCCCGCAGGGGTGGCCCATCGGTCCCATTGAGAGCGGTGCCCGGCCTTCGCATGCTCGGTGCCATGACTGCTCAGGCGCGACGTTCGCGACCGATCGAGACCTGCCGCTTCTGCAGCGGGGCGCTGCTGACGTCCGTGTTCGACACCGTCTTCCGCGATCCCGCAGCCGATGAGCGCCTCTTCTTCGCCATCCCCGGCGCGCTGTGCGTGCCCTGCCGCCAGCTGTACGTCGACCAGCAGCTGATCGGCATCCTCGGCCTCGACGGCGCGCGCTGCACCTTCGCGATCGAGTCCGATCGCGTCCTCCAGACCGGCCAGGCAGGCCAGGCGCCCGCCGCCTAGGCGCGTCGCGCCAACACGTGCTCGCCAAGCCATGCGGCGAGTGCGGGCTGCTCCTCCATCGCGTTCGACTTGATCGCCAAGTCGGCTTCCCACAGGCCGATGAGCATCGCCTCGAGCTCCTCGCCGCGGTAGCGCCTCGCCGCATCCACCAGCCGCTCGGCCACGCGGGCATTGCCCCGCGCCACGCGCTTCGCGATCTCGGCCGGCGGCGTCTTCCGCGCGGCGAGGTCGCGGGCGACGATCAGGTCGCTCACCCGCCCGGCCAGTGAGGCGAGGATCCGCAACCCGGGCTGCCCCTCGTCGAGGGCGCGCTGGAGCGCCGCCGCCGCGGCCGCGCGGGCTCGCGCCGGTCGACGGCATTGGTGATCGCGAAGACCGATGCGGGCCGCGTGTCCGCCGTGAGCGCCTCGACGTCATCGGCGGTGATCGACCGCTCACCGGCGTACGTGGCGAGCTTGCGCAGCTCCGAGTCGGCGATCCGGGTCATCTCGCCGCGCTCGACGTCGGTCTCCCAGATCCCGCCGCCGATGCGCTCGGCCAGCACGTGCGCCGCCCGAGTCTCGATCCTCACACCGATGCGCGCCGCGTGCGTGGTGATCCAGCCGCGCAGCTCGCCGCGGCGCGGGGCGGCGTGCTCCTCGACGCGGCCGCCGCGCGCCTTCACCGCTTCCGCCAGGCGTTTCAGCAGGGCCGGCGGCTTCGTGATGTCGCGCGACGGACGCTCCTCGAGCAGCGCCAGCGCCGATCCGTCGGGCAGATCGGTCACGAGCGCCAGCAGCTTGTCGGCCATCGCCGTCGAGCGACCGGCGGCCTTGAGCGGCTGACGAAGCACCGCCAGGTGCGACCCGAAGAGGCTCATCGTGCCGGCCTCGAGCCGGGCGCGGTCGATCGCGCCGTCGGGCGCCGAACCGCCGTTGACCTCGACGACGTCGGTCGCGTCGATCGCAGCGCGCGAAGTCGCGGATCGCGGCGTCGAGGCCGAAGCCGTCGTCGCCGTGGACGAGGAGCAGCGAGACGCTCACGCGCCCGCCTCCCACGCCGCGCGCAGGCGAGCGACGAGGTCGTCGACCGCCAGCTCGGTGGCCTCGGCCAGCTGTTCGGTGAGCGCATGGGCGGGCCGCCGCGCCGTCTCGATCGACTCGGCGTGCTCGGGATGCCGCACCTTCATGTCGTCCAGGCGCTCGTCGACGGTCATGAACTCCTGCCCCACGTGCCGGTCGGCGACGGCCACGAGGACCGACGGCCAGCCGATCGGGTGGCGATCGTCGTCGAGGAGCGCGTGCAGTGGGTGGGAGGCGACCGGCATCGCGAGCTCGGGGTAGCCAAGCGCCTCGAGCCGCAGCGCCCCGACCAGCCCGTGCTCGCCGCCGGTGCGGCGGATCTCGACCTTGTCGATGTCGTGGAGCAGCGCGGCCGCCTCGACCAGCGCGCCGTCCACCGGGATCGAGGCCTCGGCCACCAGCCCGGCGGCCGCCACGGCGACGCGAGCCACGCCCTCGGAATGGACGACGATGCCGTCGGGCAGCCCGGCGCCGGCCAGCAGCTGACGGGCGGTGTCTCGGTCGGGGATGGCCACGGACCGATGCTACCGGCGCCCGCCCGCCCATGCACCACGACGGGCGCTGTCCAGCCGGCTCGGTGCGCACGCGGAGCGTGACGCCGTCGGTGACGACCTCGACGTCGCCGTCGAGGTCGGTGCGGAAGACGGCGATCCCCGGACGCGCCGCGAGCGTGGCCAGCGTCTCCGGCGCCGGATGGCCGTACTCGTTGCCCTCGCCGGACGAGATGATCGCGACCGATGGGCGGACCGCGTCGACGAACCCGGGCGTCGTGGACGAGTTCGAGCCGTGGTGGCCGACCTTGAGGACGTCGACCGGGTCCGACCACGCCGCGCGAGACGAGCGCGGTCTCGACCGGCGCCTCGGCGTCCCCGGTCAGCAGCGCCGAGAAACCGCCCATCTCGAGCAGCAGCACCACCGAGCCGTTGTTGATGTCGCCCTCGGGAAGCGGCGCATCGGCGTCGGATTGCGTGGGATAGAGGACGGTGGCGGAGGTGCCCGCCCCGAGGTCGAGGCGCTGGCCCGCGCGTGCCAGGATGGTCGGAATGCCGGCGCGGGCCGCATCGGTCAGGAGGCGGTCGTTGGCCGGATTCTCGAACGGGATGCCGGCGTGCAGCAGCGCGCCGACGCCGGTGGCGGTCCAGCACGTCGACGAGCCCGGCGACGTGGTCCTGGTGCGGGTGGCTGACCACGAGCAGGTCGATGCGGCGGGCGAAGAACGGCAGGTTCGCGCCCATCCGTCGCAGGGTGAGCTCGGGGTCCGGCCCGCCGTCGACGAGCGTGGTCGTGCCGTCCGGCGCCTCGACCAGGATCGCGTCCCCCTGGCCGATGTCGAGCACGGTCACGTGCAGGAGCCCGTCCGGGCGCGACGCGATCGTGATCGCGAGCAGGACGGCCACGAGGGTGGCGCCGATCGGGAGCGGGCGCGCGACCCGCCGCACGATCGCGCCGATCCTGCTCGGCTGCTTCCCGTCGGGCGACCGACGCCGCGGGACGCGGCATCGGGCTCGCGGATCGCCCAGTTCGCCAGGGCCAGCATCGGCAGCCAGGCGATCGCCATCGCCGGCGGGACGGTCACGTCGACCGCCGCGTGCGGTACCGATGCGACCGTCGTCCCGAGCCAGACGATCACCCGCAGGACGAGCCAGGCGGCTCCCCCGGCGAGCCACGTCAGCACGTCACCGATGACTGGCGCCGGGAGCCACGGGTCGAACACCCCGGCGATCGAGGCGATCGCGCTGAACAGCATCGCGACGGGCACGAACGGCACGACCAGCACGTTCGCGATCGGTGCGACGAGTGAGAGACGCTCGAAGTTCACGAGGATGACCGGCAGCGTCGTCACCTGCGCTGCGAGCGTCAGCGCGACCGGCTCGCGGATCCAGCCGGGCCATCGGCGCAGGCGGCGCTCGATCGGTGCGCCGAACCAGACGAGGCCGGCCGTCGCCAGCAGCGAGAGCTGGAAGCCGACGTCCCACAGCACCGGTGGCGCGGCCAGCAGCATCACGAGGGCGGCCAACGCCAGGGCCGAGGCGGCGTGCGCGCGCGATCCACCCAGGCGGGCGACGAGCATCGCGGCGGCCATGAGCGCTGCCCGCACGACCGACGGGCTGGCTCCGGTCAGGAGGACGTACCCGCCGACGGTGGCGGCGGCGACCGCGGCCGTGGTCCACCGGCCGCCGGGGCGCCTCGACAGCGGCTGAACGGCAGCCGTCACCAGCGCAGCGACGATCGCGATGTTCCAGCCCGAGATGGCGACGACGTGGGTCAGGCCCGCGGTCGCAAACGCGTCGTTGATCTCCGGCGCGATCGCGCTGCGGACACCGAGCAGGATCCCGGCGCCAAGCGCCGCCTCCGGTTCGGGGACGAGGTCGTTCAGCCCGCCGAGCAGCGTCCCGCGCAGCCCGGCAAGCACGCCGGCCGGTCCGGAGGCCTCGGCGACGACCTCGGCCGAGCGGGCGCGCGCGATGGCCCCGACGCCCTGGCGTTCCAGGTACTCGCGGTACGCGAAGCCGTCGAAGTCCTCCGCCAGCTCCACGCGCGAGAGCACGAGGAGCCGATCGCCGGCGCCGGCATCGACGCCCCGCGGCAGCCACACGAGCAGCCGGTCGCCGAGTCGATGCGCGACGCCGTCTCGGGCAATCGCAAGGTCGCCGAGCACGAGTTGCAGGCGGTCCTCGCGGGGTCGAGGGTCGTCGACGACGGTGCCGAGCACCTCGTGATCCCGTCCGTCCACCAGGGTCGCGACCGACGACGCGGCGTGGGGCGCGGACGCCTCACCTCGCCACGCACCGAGCCCGAACGCCGCGAGCGCGACGCCGACGAGGCATGCCGACCGCCATCCCGCCGCCAGCCCAATCGCGACGAGCGCGCCGCCACCGCCCAGCAGCGGAAGCACCGGAAGGCTGGCCGAGTCGGCGGCCAGGATGCCGGCCGCCACGCCGCCCAAGACGGCCGGCAGGACGAGGGTGGCGGCGCCCACGGCTCAGCCCGCCGTCGCCACTCCCTGGATGTCCTCGAGCTGGCCGCGGTGGATCACGCCGCGGTCCACGGCGTCCTGGAGCGACGCGAACGGTTGCTCCTGGCGCGCGGCGACGATCTTCTGGACGGTAACGGCGCCGATGCCGGGCAACGCCTCGAGCTGCTCCGGCGTGGCGGTGTTCAGGTCGACCAGCCCGGTAGTGGTCCCGCCCCCGGAACCCCCGGCGCCTGCCACGGGTGGCGCCGATGCCTCCGGTCCCGGCTCCGTCTCGCCGATTCGCGGCACCCGCACCTGCTCCCCGTCGCTGAGCGGCTGAGCGAGGTTGATGGCCGTTGCCGCCGCGTCGAGGTCGGCGTCAGATGCGTAGCCGCCGGCGGCCGCGATCGCATCGGCGACCCGTGATCCGGCGGGCAGCTCCCGGATCCCAGGCTCGGCGACCGCGCCCTCGACGTCGACGAAGATCGTCGCGCCCGAGGGCGGCGGCTGATCCGATGCCGCTGGTGGCGCGGCCGATGGCGTCCCCACGAGCAGGCCGACGCCAGGCTCGGTTGTCGGCGCGGACGCGGGGGCGGCGGCCGGCGCGAGGAGGATGACGACGGCGACGGCGGCCAGCACGACGGCGGCGCCGCCCGCGGCGACCAGGATGCGATCGGATCGGGACATAGCTCGCCTCCAACGCGGAGGCGAGCATCGCTTGGTAAAGGTCTGCGTCCGAAGTCCGGCACCCGGGCACTCGGCGCCGGACTCCGGAAGCAGGAGGGGAGCCTACGCCGGCGCCGCTTACCGCGGGGTTATCGGCACCTTATCGCGCTCGGCGGGTTCGGCGATGCCAACCGCACGGGCCTACGGACTCGCCGGACCGGCGAGTAAGGGCCTTCCTCGGTCGTACTGCCAACCGCATGAGCCACACGGCCGAGGAGCGAGGCATCGTCGGTCCGTAGGCCAACCTGATTGGCCCGGACGTCCCCCGAGCTAGCCGCGCGGCGTCACCACGTTCACCAGGCGCCCGGGGATCTGGACGACGCGCGCCGGCGCGCGTCCCGCCAGGTAACGCTGGACATGCTCCGAAGCGAGCGCCATGCGCTCGATCTCGTCGGCCGGGGTGTCGGGCGTGATGACGAGCCGGTCGCGTAGCTTGCCGTCGACCTGCACCGGCAGCTCGATCGTCTCGGCCGCGACGAGCTCGGGATCGGCCTCCGGCCACGGCTGGTCGTGGATCGAGTACGGGTGGCCGCGCCGCTCCCACAGCTCCTCGGCGACGTGCGGCGCGATCGGCGCAAGCAGCAGCAGCAGGGTGTCGACCGCCTCGGTATACGCATCCGAGCCGGCAAGGCCGGACTCGCGGGCGCGGACGATCGCGTTCGTCAGCTCCATGAGCTTGCTGATCGCGGTGTTGAAATGGAGCTCGTCGATGTCCTCGCCGACCGCGTCGATCGTCGCGTGGGCCGCGCGGCGCAGCGCCCGGGTCAGCTCCTCGGCCGTCCCCAGCACTTCGTCCGCCGCCGGCCGGCTACCCGCCGCCGAGGGCAACGAGGCTCCCCAGACACGCCCGAGCCAGCGCTGGATGCCGTCGATGCCGGTCGGGTTCCACGGCCCGCCCTGGTCCCATGGGCCGATGAACATCAGGAAGGCGCGGACCGTATCGGCCCCGTAGCGCGCGACGAGCTCGTCGGGGGCCTGGACGTTGCCGCGCGACTTGCTCATGCGGTGATGGTCGATCCCCAGGATCTGCCCCTGGTTGCGCAGCTTCAGGGTCGGCTCGTCGAACGAGAGGTGGCCGAGGTCGCGCAGCGCCTTCACGAAGAAGCGGTAGTACAGCAGGTGCAGCACGCCGTGCTCGGCACCGCCGGTGTAGAGGTGCATCGGCATCCAGGCGCGCACCTGCTCGTGATCCCAGGCCACATCGGTATTGGTGGGGGAGCAGTAGCGCAGGAAATACCAGGCGGAGTCGATGAACGTGTCGAGCGTGTCGGTCTCGCGCCGCGCCGGGCCGTCGCACACCGGGCACGAAGCGGCCAGCCACTCGGCGTGGTTCTGCAGCGGCGAGACGCCGGTCGGCGCGAAGTCGACGTCCTCGGGCAGGGTCACCGGCAGCTGGTCCTCGGGGATCGGCTGCGCGCCGTGCTCGTCGCAGTACACGATCGGGATCGGCGCGCCCCAGTAGCGCTGGCGGCTGACCAGCCAGTCGCGCTGGCGGTAGGTGACGGCGAACCGCCCCTGCCCGCGCTCCTCGAGCGCCTTCGTGATGGCGCCGATCGCCTCGGACGCCGGCATGCCGGTGAACGTCGCCGGAGTCGACGAGCACCTCGTCGTCGGTGTGGGCCATGAACGCCTCACCGTCGGGGACCGATCCGCCCGCCGGCACGACCACGTACCGGATCGGCAGGTCGAACTTGCTGCGCGAACTCGAAGTCGCGCTCGTCGTGGGCGGGGACGGCCATGATCGCGCCGGTCCCGTAGCCGGGCAGCACGTAGTCGGCGATCCAGATCTCGATGCGCTCGTTCGTCATCGGGTTGATCGCATACGCACCGATGAAGACGCCGGTCTTCTCGCGCTCGGTGCTCATGCGCTCGATCTCGGTCTCGCGCCGCGCGCTGGCGACGTAGGCCTCGACCTCGGCCCTGCGATCGTCCGTCGTCAGGACCGCGACGAGCGGGTGCTCGGGCGCCAGCACCATGAAGGTGGCGCCGAACACGGTGTCCGGCCGGGTGGTGAAGACGCGGATCGGCTCGACGTCATCGGCCTCGACCGCGAAGTCGATCTCGGCGCCCTCGGATCGGCCGATCCAGTTCGTCTGGACCAGGCGGATCGGCTCGGGGTAGTCGATGCCCGCTGTAGTCGAGCAGCTCGTCGGAGTAGTTCGTGATCCGGAACCACCACTGCTCGAGGTCGCGCTTGACGACCGGCGTGTTGCAGCGCCAGCAGCGCCGCTCCGTGCCGAGCACCTGCTCGCGGGCCAGCACGACCTGGTCCTTCGGGCACCAGTCGACCGCGCCCATCGCCCGATACGCCAGTCCTGCCTCGTAGAACTTCAGGAAGATCCACTGGGTCCAGCGGTAGTAGTCGGGGTCGCTGGTGGCGAGCTCGCGCGACCAGTCGAACATCGCGCCCATCGTTCGGAACTGGGTCCGCATGCGCTCGATGTTCGCGTTCGTCCACTCCGCGGGATCCAGGCCGCGGTCGATCGCCGCGTTCTCGGCCGGCAGCCCGAAGCTGTCGAAGCCCATCGGGAACATCACGTTGTAGCCGCGCATGCGATGCATCCGCGCGACGATGTCCGGACCGGTCGCGGCATACCAGTGGCCGATGTGCAGGTCGCCCGACGGGTACGGGTACATCGTCAGGATGTAGCGCTTCGGGCGCGGGTCGTCGTCGCGGGCGACGTACAGCTCGTCGGCCTCCCAGCGGTCGCGCCATTTCTGCTCGAACGAGCCGGGGTCGAAGCGATCCGGGCGGGTGCGGGTCGAGGTCTCGGTCGTCATCGGTCAAGCGCCTCCGGGGAGTCCTGCGGGAACCAGGCCATGAGCACCTCGTCGCGGAACGTATCGCCGGATCGGTACTGCATCCGGCGCAGGCCCTCACGGACGAAGCCGCGCTTCTCGTACACCGCGATCGCGCGGTCATTGTCGGGGAAGACACCCAGCGACAGCTTGCGCAGGCCGCGGTCGGACGCCCAGTCGCTGGGCGGTGTCCACCAGCTCAGAACCGATGCCGACGTCGCGCCAGCCGTCGGCGATCGTGATCGAAAGCACACCGATGTGCTCGGTCGCGACTCCGCGGTCGACGCTGACGAGCACGTTGCCGACGACCTCGCCGTCGGCCTCCGCCACCAGCACGAGGTGCTCGGCGGCGCGGATCATCTCGCTGATCCAGAAGCTCTCCGACGGCTCGCTCACGGCGCCCGGCGCGGTGATCAGCCAGCGGCCTTCCCTTCGCACGTCGGAGAAGAGGCGCGCCAGGCCCTCTTCCGTCGGTCGGCCGAGCCGGACGCAGGGTCCAGCGCCGCCCGTCTCGGGCGGTCCTCGCCTCGCCTGTGCCGGTCGCGATCATCTGCGTCTCCTGGAGAACAACGAACCCCTCCGTCTGTCAGGACGAAGGGGTGCTTCGCGGTACCACCTGAGCTTGACCGCATCGGCAGGGGATTGGTGGAGCTGGGGGGACTCGAACCCCCGACCCCCTGCATGCCATGCAGGTGCTCTCCCAGCTGAGCTACAACCCCACGCGAACGTTCCGTGGTCGGTCCACTCGTCGGCGCTCTATCGGTCGCCACCCGGCCCGGTTCGGGGCTGCTCTGCGGGCGAGTTCCGCGCTCCTCGTTCGCCGGCTTCCACCCTCCCGGCTCGCTCGTGAACGAGGCCGTTCCAGGGCACCGCGCGTACTGCTCCCGCGTCAACGCATCGATTTCGAGGATAGCACAGGCGTTCTGTCCGCCTCAATCGGCCAGGGTGTCCGCCGGCCTCTCGAATGACGTCAGGACGGTGACGAAGGCGATCATCGGGCGCACGAGAAGCAGCAGGAGCACCCACTCGTAGGCGCCGACCGTTCCCCAGATCAGGCCCGCCACCGCAGCGGCCACGGATGACCAGATTGACGGCACTGATGAAGATGCCCCACCCGAGCTCGATCGGAAGCCCCCGGCGCCGCTGGCGCCGCACGAGGACCATCACGAAGGCCGCCTGGTAGACGATGACGGCACCGCTGAGGACGCGCACTGCGGCCTCTGTGGAGCCGAGCGTGCCCGACATCGGCACCAGACGCGAGCGCGAACAGCGCATTCGCAAAGCTGAACTCCACGATCTCGCGCAGCCGGAACCGATCCAGGGAGCTGAAGTCGCCGGCGCTGTTGCGCCGCAGCGTCGCGACGAGGCCCGCCAGCCCGGCCAGGCTGAGGTTCAGGCCCCCAATCGCGAACAGGAACGGCCCCTCGGGGATCATGCAGGTCGGCTCCTCGGTGGAACGAGCCCGACCATCATGCCGACCGGCGCCGCGGCGTCAATGCCTGCTGCTTGACCCTCACGTAACGTTAGGCTCTAGCCTCCGCGCATGGACGAACCGATGAGCCACACGGTCGGCGCCGTCGCCCGCATGAGCGGCGTGACGGTCCGGACGCTGCACCACTACGACGAGATCGGCCTGCTGCGTCCCAGCGGCCGGTCGGAGAACGGCTACCGCCGCTACGCGGACGCCGATCTCGAGCGGCTGCAGCGCATCCTCTTCTACCGCGAGCTCGGGTTCGGCCTCGACGACATCAGGAAGGTCATGACCGATGGCGACGCCGACGCGCTCGGCCACCTCCGCCGGCAGCACGCGATGCTGCGCGACCGGATCGGCCGGCTGGAGCGGATGTCGGCATCGGTCGAGAAAGCGATGGAGGCACACACGATGGGAATCTCGCTCACGCCGGAGGAGCGCCTGGAGGTCTTCGGCGACCACGACCCCGACGAGTACGCCGCCGAGGCGGAGGAGCGCTGGGGCAAGACCGATGCGTTCCGCGAGTCACAGCGACGCGTGTCGCGCTACACGAAGGCGGACTGGCTCGCAGCTGAAGGCCGAGGCCGAGGCCTACGGCGGGCGGCTGGTCGAGGCGATGCGCTCCGGCGCCGCTCCGGACTCGGAGGCGGCGATGGACGCCGCGGAGGAGCATCGGCAGCACATCAGCCGCTGGTTCTACGACTGCGGCTACGAGATCCACGTCGGGCTCGGGCAGATGTACGTCGACGACCCGCGCTTCACGGCCACGTACGAGGCGATCGCCCCCGGGCTCGCGGCATACCTCAACGACGCGATCCAGGCCAACGCCGCCAGGCACGCCGACCTGAGAGGCAGGCGACCGGCTTGACAACCCCTTTCTCGGTATTGTTGACTATATGAGTTAACTAACCCAAGAAAGGTCGATGCATGCAGAGACGCCTGGTGCCGCTCCTGGTCGCGGTTGCGCTCGCTTCGTCGGCGGATGCTCGGCGGCGGAAGGTGCGGGAGCCGAGGACGAGGTCAAGCTCCGCCTCGGCTACTTCCCGAACGTCACCCATGCGCCGGCCATCGTCGGGATCGAGGATGGGCTCCTGGCCGAGGCGCTCGGGCCAGACGTGACGCTGCAGCGCCGCAGGCGTTCAACGCCGGCCCCGACGTCGTCGAGGCGATCTTCAGCGGCGCGCTCGACGCCAGCTACATCGGTCCGAACCCGGCGATCAACGCGATTCACGCAGTCGAACGGCGAGGCGCTGCGCATCGTCGCCGGGACCACCTCGGGTGGAGCCGCCCTCGTCGTCAGCGAGGAGATCACATCGCCGGAGGACCTGGCCGGCACGACGCTGGCGACGCCGCAGCTCGGCAACACGCAGGACGTCGCGCTGCGCGCGTGGCTCGCCGACCAGGGCTACGAGACGGACCTCGAGGGCGGCGGCGACGTGTCGGTCATGCCACAGGCGAACGCGCCAGGCGCTCGAGGCGTTCATCGCCGGCGAGATCGACGGCGGCGTGGCTCCCCGAGCCGTGGGCCGACCCGCATGGTCGAGGAGGGCGGCGGTCACGTGCTCGTCGACGAGGCCGATCTCTGGCCGGACGGCGAGTTCGTGACGACGCACCTCATCGTCGCGCACGGAGTTCCTCGAGGCGCACCCGGACGTCGTCAGGGACCTGCTCGTCGGCCACGTCAGCGCCGTCAACGTTCGTCGAACGACGACCCGGCTGCGAGCCCAGGCGACGGTGGCCACGCGCGATCGAGGAGCTCACCGGCAGCTAGCCTCCCCGAGGGATCCTCGAGACGGCGTGGGAGAACCTCGAGTTCACGGTCGACCCGATCGCCGTCCCTCGCAGCGACGTCGGCGACCAGCATGCCGACGAGCTCGGACTCCTCGATTCCGACGACCTCGAGGGCATCTACGACCTGGCGCTCCTCAACGAGGTGCTGGCGGAGGCTGGCAGCCGAGGAGATCCCGGCGCCGTGACCGCAGCGCCTGCGGCCGCGCCACGCGCCATCGACCCCGACGCGCGGGGCGGCGGCCGAGGCGCCAGCGATCTCGGTGCGCGGCGTCAACACGCGTCTACGGCCCGCGCGGCAACCACGTCCTCGCCCTCCAGCGACATCCGATCTCGACGTGGGGCGAGGCGAGTTCGTGTGCCTGGTCGGGGCGTCGGGATGCGGGAAGAGCACGCTGCTGAACCTGCTCGCCGGCCTCGACAGCCCGTCCAGGCCGGGGCGATCGACGGTGCACGGCCGCGTGAGCCTGCTCTTCCAGGATGCGGCGCTCTTCCCGTGGCTGACCGCGCGCCAGAACGTCGAGCTGGCACTGCGCCTCGCCGGCGTGCGCGTCGCCGGGAGCGGCCGGAGCGCGTCCGAGGAGCTGCTCTCGACTGGTCCGGCTCGACGGCTTCGCCGACAAGCGGCCCGCACGAGCTGTCCGGCGGCATGCGCCAGCGCGTCGGCGCTCGCCCGGGCCCTGGCGCAGGACGCCGACGTCCTGCTCATGGACGAGCCCTTCGGCGCGCTCGACGCGATGACGCGCGACATCCTCCACGACGAGCTCGAGCGGATGTGGGAGGAATCGCGCTTCACGGTCGTCTTCGTCACCCACGACGTGCGAGAGGCCGTGCGCCTCGGCGATCGGGTGTCGTGCTGACCAGCCGGCCCGGCACGCGTTGCCGAGGAGTTCGACGTCGACCTCCCGCGCCCGCGCCACGCCGGCGAGTCCGAGGTCGCGCGGCTCACCGAGCAGATCACCGGGCGCCTCCGCGAGGAGGTCGCGTCGCCATGCGGACGATTGACGTCCTGCGCAGCCGAGCCGGACGGGAGATCGCCGGGCTCGACGCGCTCGAGCTTCCCGATCGCCCCGCACCCGTCGTTGGCGCGACGGTTCTGGAGCGGCGCCTGGCCGCAGCTCGCGGCCGTCGCTCCTCGTCATCGGTGCGTGGCAGGTCGTGGTGCTCCTCGAGCTGGTGGACCATGGCAGTCCTCCCGGGGCCGGCGGAGGTCTTCGGCCGGCTGGGCCAGGACCTCGGCGGGTCGCTGCCGTCGGCCATCTCGACGACCCTGCGCCGCGCGGTCGTCGGCTACGCCCTCGCCCTCGCGATCGGGACGCTGATCGGCCTGGCCATCGTCCGCTGGAAGCGTGCTGCGGACCGCCGTCGCGTCGCTGATCACCGGGCTGCAGACCATGCCGTCGATCGCCTGGTTCCCGTTCGCGATCCTCCTGTTCGGGCTGTCCGAGGCGGCGATCATGTTCGTCGTCGTGCTCGGCGCCGCCCCGTCCGTCGCGAATGGCCTGATCAGCGGCGTCGACCACATCCCGCGCCTCCTGCTGCGCGCCGGGACGGTCCTGGGGGCGCGCGGGATCGATCGCTATCGGTTCGTCGTCATGCCGGCCGTCGCTGCCGTCCTTCGTCGGTGGGATGAAGCAGGCGTGGGCCTTCGCGTGGCGCAGCCTGATGGCGGGCGAGCTCCTCGTGATCATCGCCCAGCAGCCGTCACTCGGCGCGCAGCTCCAGTTCCAACGGGACCTCTCCGATGCCCAGGGCCTGCTCGCGACGATGCTCGTGATCCTGGTGATCGGGATCGTCGTCGACCAGCTCGTGTTCGGCACGCTCGAGCGCCGCATTCGTGCTCGGCGAGGGCTCGCCGAGCCGACCTAGCCGCCCTTCGGCGAGCCGGCGAGGGAGGGGCGGCGTCCTCGCCGGAGGACCGGTGGCTTCGACGGACGCGGCCCAGCGAGACCCACGCGTCCGGGCTGGAGACGAGGCGCCGAACCTCGGGCGGCAGCCGATCCTCCACGAGCGCCTCGAGGGTCGTGCCCTCGAGGATCTCCCGCAGGCTGGCACGCAGGGCGATCCAGATGTCCTGGAGCCGCGCCGCCGGCCCCGGGATAGGTCGCTTCCTCCGGCCGGCCGCCGCGGACGTCGGCCATCGGACCGTCGACCGCGCGGATGACGTCCGCGAGGCTGATGTCGGCCGCCGGACGCGCGAGCCGGAAGCCACCGGATGCGCCGCGCTGGCTCTGGACGATGCCGGCGTGCTTGAGCGCCAGGAGCACGCTCTCCAGGAACTCCACCGGGATGTCCTGGCGAGTGGCGATGGCATCGCGCTTCAGCCGCGTCGTCGCCGGCGACGGCCAGCTCCGCGCAGGCCCGAAGGGCGTAGTCGGCGCGAGCTGAGACACGCATGGCTCGATTGTGCCACGCCCCTTGCTCTCGGCCCGGGAGGATGCTTGACACGGGTCATACATTGACAATATGACTCGTATCGCCAATATGCCGACTCGCGACGTACCAAAGCGAACTCCGGGCCGAGCAGGCCGAGGAGACACGCGGTCGGATCCTCGACGCCGGCCTCCGGGTCATGACAACCGGCTTGGCGAAGCCTCTCGGTCCCGGCAGTAGCCCGCGAGGCCGGGGTCTCGGTCCCGACGGTGTATCGGCACTTCGGAACGAAGGCCGAGCTCCTCGCAGAGATGTATCCCCATGCCGCCCGGCGTGCGGGCCTGGACGGAGTGCCGGATCCTTCCACGGTGCGCGACGTCCGGAGCGCCGTCATCGCAGTGTTCGAGCGCCTCGACGCACTCGACGACGTGAGCCGCGCGGCCTTTGCCAGCCCGATTGCCGACGAGGTTCGGCATGCGACGATGCCGTCGCGGTTCGAGCGCATGCGCGCCATCGGCGACGTCGATCGAACCGCCACTGGCGAAGCGCCGACCTGGATCGGATCACGCGGATCCTGGTCATCCTCATCTCGTCAGTCCTCACTGCGCACCTGGCGCGACCACCTCGGAGCCTCGGCCGAGCAGGTCGGCCGACGACATCGACTGGATCCTCCGCGCCGCGATCGCCGCGGCGACCCGCGAGGCGGCGAAGTGAGCGCGGCGGCGGTACGGCGCCTGCGCGACGTGCGCATGGCGGATGTCGCCGAGGTCGGCGGCAAGGCGGCGAGCCTCGGCGAGCTGTTGGCGGCGGGCGTCGGCGTGCCTGACGGGGTGGTCGTGACGGCAGAGGCCGGCGCGATGACCGCGGACGAACGCCGCTCGGCTGCTCGGCGCAGGGACATGGGACCTCGGCACGGGGCCGTTTGCGGTGCGGTCGAGCGGCATCTCCGAGGACGGCGTCGAGCGCTCCTACGCCGGCATGTACGAGTCGGTGCTGGACGTGTCGGTCGACGACCTGGCGGCGGCAGCCGAGCGGTGCCTGGCGAGCGCCCACGCGGAGCGCGCGGTCGAGCTACGGCGCTGCCGGCAACGGCCGCATGGCCGTGATCGTCCAGCGCATGGTCGCGCCCGCCGCGGCGGGCGTGGCGCTCACGGCCGATCCGATCGGCGGCGATCGTCAGACGTGCGTCGTGACCGCGGTCCGCGGGATCGGGCGATCGGCTCGTGTCTGGGCACGGCCGCCGGCGACGAGTGGACGGTGCGAGATGGCAGCGCGAAGGCGCGCCGGCAGCCGGAGCGCGCCATCGACGCCGACCAGGCGCGGATGGTCGCGCGCGAGGCGCGCCGGATCGCGGACACGCGCGGAACGCCGCAGGACATCGAGTGGGCCATCGATGACGACGGGTCGCTCTGGATCCTTCAGGCCAGGCCGATGACCGCGTTGCCGCCGGACGTGTCCTGGATCGCGCCGGCGCCTGGTGCGTACACCCGGATGCTCCGTTTCGGGGAGTGGATTGCCGAGCCGGTGACGCCGCTGTTCGAGTCGTGGCTGCTGTCGGCGATGGAAGAACGGATGCACGCCTGGTTCCGGGAACAGATCGGCCAGATCGCACCGCGGCCGTATCACGTCGTGGTCAACGGCTGGTACTTCTACTCGATCAACTTCATCTCCGGCGGCGCGTTGCTCCGCAGCCTGCCGGGCATGCTCGCGACGCTGGTGCGCACCCCGAGGCACCTCGCCGGCGTGATCCCGCCCACGGTGCGGCACAGTGTCCCGATCACCGAGCGGATGTGGCGCGACGACATGCAGCCGCGCTACCGCGCCGCGGTGGCGGATGCCGAACGCCGCGTCGAGGGCCTGGCGGTGGCTGACCTGCCGGTGCTGATCGACGAGCTGGCGGCGCTCGCCGGTGAGTACTTCGGCTCGATCGCCGCGCTGAGCGGCGCCGCCTACAAGCTCGAGATGAACCTCGCCCAGTTCTATCGCCGCCACCTGGCCGGCACGCTCGGCGGCAGCCACCTGCCGCTGCTGGCCGGGTTCGAGTCGGCGCCGGATGCCGCCCGGCCCTGCGATCGCGTCGCTCGACTGGTGGCACCCGCCGCTCCCGCCCGCGCGGGTGACGGCCCCGCCGCCGAACCACGACCGGGTGGTCGCGGCGAGGGAGGCGGCCGAGGCGGCCGCGGCCGGGGCGCTGGCCCGCTCACCGCGTCGCTTGCGCGCCTTCAGGCGTCTCCTGGCCGACGCCCAGCACGTCGTCCCGATCCGCGAGGAGCAGGTCAGCGAGCTGACGATCGCCTGGCCGGTGCTGCGGCGGGCGGTGCTCCGCATCGGCGAGGCGCTGGTGGCGTCCGGGGCGATCGGCGAGGTCGACGACGTCTTCTTCCTCACCCGGGATGAAGCCCTCGCGGCGCTCGCCGGCGAGTCGCTCTGCCGGAGCCCGTCGACGTGCCGGACCGGCGTGCGACGCGGGACGAGCAGGCTCGCCTCGTCCCGCCGCCGCTGGTCGGACGCGTCAACCCGATGCTCGAGCGGGTGTGGGACAGCTTCCCGCGGCTCATCGGGGCGCGCCCGTCCGACACCGCGTTGGTGACCGGCGTGCCCGCGTCGCCCGGCCGGGCGAGCGGCTCGGTACGCGTCATCCGCGGACCGGGCGACTTCGACCAGCTCCTACCCGGCGAGGTGCTCGTCGCGCCGCTCACGGCGCCGGCGTGGACGCCGCTCTTCACGCGGGCCGCCGCCGTCGTGACCGACGTCGGGAGCGCGGCGGCGCACGCCTCGATCATCGCCCGTGAGTACGGGATCCCCGCCGTCGTCGGCTGCGGCGATGCCACAGCCCGCTTGCGGACGGGCATGCGCGTAACCGTCGACGGCAGCACCGGCAACGTCGAACCCGAATAGGCACACCAGAACGGAGGACCGACGGCCTGACGGTCGTGCGCGGGAGCCCTATCCTCGTCGGGTGGGCTCCCGACCCGAGCACGCGGCTGCTGCCCGCCGGGCGCCGATCCCCGCATTGCGCGCCAGTTCGACGCGCGCTACGAGGGCTGGACGCCGGAGGAGGGCTTCCCCGATCTCGTCGACGTGTCCGGCGTCATCCTCGACCTCATGCGCGACACCGCCCTGCGGCGGCCGAGCGTCCTCGATCTCGGATGCGGCACGGCTGCGCTGGGCGTGGCGCTGCTCGAGATGGGGGCGGCGCGCCTCACCGGCGTGGACCTGTCGCCGGCGAGCGTCGACCTCGCGCGTCAGCGGGCGGAGGTGGCGGGCTTCTCCGACGTCAGCGCCTTCGAGGTCGGCAACGGGGCCGAGATCCAGGCCCAGCCGCACGACTGGGTGGTCCTCGATCGCGTGATCTGCTGCTACGGCGACGTGGACGGCCTCGTCGGGCGAGCGATCGACCTGGCGCGAGAACGGATCGCGATCGCGGTGCCGGAGTCGCGGGGCTGGCGCGGCCTCCTCAACCGGCCGCTGTGGTTCGCCGAGTTCGTCTGGGACCGCCTCGCAGGGTGGCTGCCGTGGCTACGTCCACGACCTGCGACGCATCGAGCACCGTCTTGCCGCCGCCGGGTTCGCGCCGGCCGGCAGTGACCGCATCGGCCTCTGGCACGTCGGCATCTACGACCGGGCGAAGACCTCGGACAGCCCGGACTCCAGGTCGCGGGGCGCGTAGCCCAGCTCGCGGCGCGCCTTCGTGTCGGTGGCCCAGTAGGTGACGCCGTCGCTGGCGCTGACGAGCTCGCCGAGGTCTGGACCGATGCGCCGCGCGAGCGGCGAGGCCGCGCGCAGCATCCAGGTCGGTGTCGACAGGCGCGGAGGCCGATGGCCGCCGATGGCCGAGACGCGGCGCACGAGCTCGGCCAGCGTCGTGATCTCGCCGCCGAGGACGTACGCCTGGCCGGCGCGCCCGCGACCGCCGACGAGCGCGATGCCGGCCGCGATGTCCTCCACGTGCGCCATGTTCAGCCCGAGGTCGCCGAAGGTGAGCGCTCGCAGCCGCCCATCGGCGGCCTCGCCCAGCACCCCGCCGAGCGAGGAATGGTCGCCGGGACCGTAGACGCCGCCCGGCATGGCGATCAGGACCGGCGCCCCGGCGGCAATGCGCTCGTGAACGAGCCGGTGCGCCCGGTGCTTCGTCTCGTCGTAGAAGCTGACGTACCGATACGGCTGCGGCCGCTCGTACGTCTCGTCGACGACCCGGTAGCCGGTGTCGCCGAAGGCATTGACCGTCGAGACGTGGACGATCCGCCCGACGCCGGCCGCGATCGCCGCATCGAGCAGCCGCTCGGTGGCCGTGACGTTGGCCGCCTCCATCGCCGGGCGCTCGGCGGCACGGATGCCGACGCGATAGTCCCCGGCGAGGTGGTAGGCGGCGTCGCAGCCGCGGAGCGCATCGGCCAGGAGTGGCGCGTCCAGGACGTCGCCGACGACGACCTCGCAGCCCGCGTCGCGGAGCGCGGATGCCGAGCCATCGGAGCGGGCGATCGCCCGGACATCGGTCCCGGAGGCGTGCAGCCGGCGCACGAGGTGGCGCCCGATGAAGCCATTGCCCCCGGTGACGAAGGCGCGCATCGGTCTAGGCGGGGGCGAACCGCGCCCGGAGACGCTCGAGGGTGGCATCGATCTCGCCGCCGGCGGCGCCGGCGATCATCGGCTCCATGAAGCGGGTCAGCATCGAGCCGCGGATCTCCATCGCGAAGCGCAGATCGGTGGCGTCTTCGGCAGCCGGCGACAGGTCGAGCGAGGCGGCAACGTTCACGCCGGAGACCTCGCTGGTGATCACCAGATGCCGCGGCGGGTCGTACTCCGCGACGGTGAGCGGAGCCTCAACCTGCTGGCTGCCGAGCGCGCGGACGACGCGCGCCGTCGTGCCGGCACCGAGCTCACCGTCAGAGGTGACCTCGGCGCTGACGATGCCGGCCATCCACTCGTCGAGGTTGTCCAGGTCGGCGAGGTAGGCGAAGAGGGCGTGGGTGGCGCCTCGATCCGCGCCGAATGCTCGACCCGCTTCATCGGTCAGGCATCGGTGGCGGGTGCCTGCTCGCCGCCGAGCGGAGGCGTCGGTCCGGATCGGTCCTCATCGGTCAGGTGGTAGGGGTCGCGCAGGTGGACCGGCTTCGTGTCATGCCGCCCGCGGATGCGCAGGTTGATGAGCTCGACGAAGACGCTGAAGGCCATCGCGAAGTAGATGTAGCCCTTCGGGATGTGGAAGTCGAGGCCCTCGGCCACCAACGACATGCCGATGAGCAGGAGGAAGCTCAGCGCCAGGATCTTCACGGTCGGGTGGCGGTTCACGAAGTTGCTGATCGCCCCGGAGCTGATGAGCATCACGCCGACGGCGATGACCACTGCGGTGACCATCACCCACAGGTCCTCGGCCATGCCAACGGCGGTGATCACCGAGTCGAGGCTGAAGACGATGTCGAGCAACAGGATCTGCGCGATCACGCTCGAGAACGCGGCCGTCCCCGCCGCGACCGCGCCCGGCGCGTGCTCAGCGCCCTCGAGCCGGTCGTGGATCTCGAACGTCGCCTTGCCGAGCAGGAAGAGCCCACCGCCGATGAGGATGAGATCGCGCCCGCTGATGTCCATCCCGAGGATGTTGAACAGCGGTGCGGTGAGACCGATGACCCACTGGATCGTGAACAGCAGCGCGATGCGCATGAACATCGCGAGGCTCAGGCCGATGATCCGCGCCCGGTCCTGCTGCTCACGCGGCAGCTTCCCGACGAGGATGCTGATGAACACGATGTTGTCGATGCCGAGGACGATCTCCAGCACCGTCAGGGTGAGCAGAGCGACCGCCCAGGTACCCGGGTCGCCGAGGAAGTCGAACACGTCGTGGCTCGCTAGCGGGGCTTCGCGGCGTCAGCGCTTCGCACGAAGCGTACCGCGATCGCCGCCAGCGCGGCGATGAACGTGCGATCGATGTTCAGCGATTCGATCCGCCGGAAGGGGCTCAGTGCAGGATCTGCGACAGGAAGCGCTTCGTCCGATCGTGCTGCGGTGCCCCGAAGATCTGCTGCGGCGGACCCTGCTCGACGATCACGCCCTCGTCGAAGAAGACCATCCGATCGGCGACCGCCCGGGCGAAGCCCATCTCGTGGGTGACGCAGATCATCGTCATGCCGGCGTCGCGGGCGAGCGACTGCATGACATCGAGCACCTCGCTGATCATCTCCGGATCGAGGGCCGACGTCGGCTCGTCGAAGAGCATGATCTTCGGGCTCATGGCGAGGGCGCGTGCGATCGCGACGCGCTGCTGCTGTCCCCCTGAGAGCTGCGCGGGGTACTTGTGCGCCTGCTCTGGGATGCCGACTCGCTCGAGGAGCTTCATGCCGACCGCCTCAGCTTCCGCGCGCGAATACCTCCGCACTCGCATGGGCGCCAGGGTGATGTTCTCGAGCGCGGTGAGGTGCGGGAACAGGTTGAACGACTGGAAGACCATGCCGATCTCGCGGCGGATGGCGGCGATGTTGCGGATGTCGTCGGAGAGCTCGATGCCGTCGACGATGATCTCGCCGCGCTGGTGCTCCTCGAGGCGGTTGATCGTCCGAATGAACGTCGACTTGCCCGAGCCCGACGCGCCGAAGATCACGACCACCTCGCCGGTCTTCACCGTGAGGTCGATGCCGCGCAGCACGTGGAGCTGGTCGAACCACTTGTGAACGTCGCGGCAGACGATGATGTCGTCGGGGTCCGTATCGATCCTGCGCTCGTCGGCCATCAGCGCACCCCCACGCCGAGCTGGCGCTCGAGCCGGTAGCTCGCCTGGCTCATGGCGTAGCAGAGGACGAAGAAGACGGCGGCGATGAACACGTAGACCTCCATCTGGGCACCGAAGGAATCCGGCTGCGCCAGCACCGCACGGCTGATGCCGAGCAGCTCCAGCAGACCGATGATCGTCACGAGCGTCGTGTCCTTGAGCAGGCTGATGAACAGCCCGACGTTGGCCGGGATGACCGCGCGGAGCGCCTGCGGCAGGACGATGAAGCGGTTGGTGGCGATGCCGCTGAGGCCGAGCGCCTGGGCAGCCTCGACCTGGCCGGTCGGGATGGCCTGCAGCCCGCCGCGCACGTTCTCCGCGACGTACGCCGCCGAGAAGAGGGTGATGCCGCCGATCGCCCGCGCCACGCGGTCGAGGCGCCACTCCCCGGGCAGGAAGAGGGGCAGGATGATGTCGGCCATGAACAGGATCGTGACGAGCGGCACGCCGCGGATGAGCTCGATGTAGCCGGTGCTCAGGATCCGGACCACGGGCAGCTTGCTGCGACGGCCGAGCGCCAGCAGCACGCCCAGCGGGAACGAGAGGATGATCCCCGCCACCGCCAGCACGACCGTCAGCAGCAGCCCGCCCCACACGTTGGAGCTGACCGATGGCAGTGCCGTCAGGCCGAAGCCGCCGATGAGCGCGTAGGCGACCGGCAGCGAGATCACCCACGCCCACATCAACACGCGGCGCGAGACGACGCGGCGCAGGCCGATCGCGTAGGCGACCCAGATCAGCGCCGTGTTGAGCGCGAGCGCACCCGCGGCGACCGGGCCGAGCGGGGAAACGAGCATGAGCGCGGCGAGCATGAGCTGCGCTGCCGACAGCGTGACCGCGAGCGCGCGCATGGCACGGCCAAAGACCGCCGCGGAGAGGCCGCTCAGCACGGACACGATCGCAAGCTCGAGCACGATGCGCCACGCCTGGTCGGCTGGGTACTGGCCGATGAGGAAGATGCGCAGGCTGTTCGTGATCACGCTCCAGCGTGCCTCGGTCACGGCCCACTGGCCGAGTGAGAAGGCGAGCCACACGAGCGCGGCGGCGATGACGACGGTGACGAGCGAGCTGATCGGCCCGCTGAAGAGGTTCGCGCGCAGCCAGGCCGCCGGCCCGATCGTGTCGCGTGGCGGCGGCAGCGTCTCGGCGGTCATCGCTCGAGCACCTGGACACGGCGGTTGTAGAGGTTCATGAGGAAGCTGGTGAAGAGGCTGATCGCCAGGTACGTGCTCATGACCAGGACGATGACCGGCACGGGCTGACCGGTCTGGTTGGCCATCGTCTGGCCGACCTTGAACAGGTCGGGATAGCCGATCGCGATCGCCAGGCTCGAGTTCTTCGTCAGGTTCAGGTACTGGCTGGTGAGGGGCGGGACGATGATCCGCAGCGCCTGCGGAAAGATGATGAGCCGCAGCGTCTCGCCTTCGCTGAGGCCGAGGGCGCGAGCCGCCTCGACCTGGCCCTTTCGCACCGCCTGGATGCCGCCCCGCACGACTTCACCGATGAAGGCCGCGGTGTAGAGCACCAGCCCGACCAGCAAGGCGGCGAACTCCGGCGAGAGGCCCATGCCGCCGGTGAAGTTGAAGCGCTCGCGCACGGGGATGTCGAACGCGACCGGGGCGGTGGCGATCCATCCCAGCGCGGCGATCGCCAGCAGCGCAAGCCAGCCGAGCGCGCGCAGCCCGCGAATCGGCCGCCCGGCGTCCTCGCGGGCGCGCGCGGAGCGGCGGACGACGATCAGCACCACGACCCCGACCGCGACGAAGGCCAGCCAGGCAAGGACCCCCGACGTGACCTGCGGCGCGGGCAGGAAGACGCCGCGCTGGCTGATGTAGATCGAGCCTGGGAGGGTGACCGCCTCCGCGACCGCCGGCAGCGCCAGGAAGACCGCGAAGTAGAGGATGAAGAGCTGAACGAGGAGCGGCGTGTTGCGGATGATCTCGACGTACCACGACGCGATGCGCCGGACGAGCCAGTTCGGCGACAGTCGCGACACGCCGACGATGACGCCGAGGATCGTGGACAGGATGATGCCCAGCACGCTGACGATGAGCGTGTTCAGCAGCCCGACCAGGAACGCGCGGGCGTACGTGTCGCTCGGGGCGAAGGGGATCGGGGATTCGCTGATGTCGAACCCGGCGCTGCGGGTCAGGAAGCTGAAGCCGAACCCGAGCCCGCGTTCGGCCGTCGCGGCCATGAAGTTCGCGACCATGAATGCCGCGACGGCGACGACGACGAGCACCGCGAGGGCCTGTGCCGCGAGGCGCAGCACCCGGACGTCCCGCCACGGCGGCACGCTGGGCGCGCTGGACGGGCGTGGCGCCGCCGTCATCGGGGCTGGTCGGGAGTGCCGGGGCCGGCCGGAGCCGGCCCCGAGCGCTCAGGTCCTATCGGAACGGAGGTGCGTAGAGGAGGCCGCCCTCGGTCCACAGGCTGTTGAGCCCGCGCTCGAGCTCGAACGGCGTGCCCGGTCCGAGGTTGCGCTCGTAGATCTCGCCGTAGTTGCCGACGGCGCCGATCATCGTGACGACCCAGTCGTCCTCGAGACCGAGGCCCGACTCGAAGGGATCGGCGCCCTCCGGCTGGACGCCAAGCAGGCGCTGGACGACCGGGTCCTCGCTGGTCTCGGCCATCTCCACGACGTTGTCCTGGGTGATCCCGAGCTCCTCCGCCTCGATGGTGGCGAAGACGACCCACTTCACGACGTTGAACCACTGGTCGTCGCCGAGCGGGGCGACCGGGCCCAGCGGCTCCTTGCTCATGACCTCCTCGAGGATGAGGTGGTCGTCCGGGTTCGCGAACGCGGTCCGCTGTGCGACCAGCTGCGATCGGTCACTGGTCACGGCGTCACAGCGGCCCTCCTCGTAGGCGGCGTACGTCGCCTCGATCTCCGGGAAGACGAGCGGCTCGATCGTGTCCCCCAGCCGGTCGGCGAGGTTGAGCTCGGTGGTCGTGCCCGACTGGACGCAGACCGTCGCGCCCTCGAGCTCGTCGATCGCCGTCGCATCGGTCTGGGTCGAGTTCACCATGATCGCCTGGCCGTCGTAGAACGTCGTCGGTCCGAAGAGGCCCCACGTCGTGTCGCGGCTGACGGTCCACGTCGTGTTGCGGATGAGGACGTCGACCTCGCCGGTCTGGAGGGCAGGGCCGCGCTGGTCGGCGTTGATGGCGCGGAACTCCACGGCCTCCGGGTCGCCGAGCACGGCGGCCGCGAGGGCGCGGCAGAAGTCGGCGTCGAACCCGGTGTTCTCGCCGTTCTCGTCGAGGAAGCTGAATCCGGGCAGCGCACCGTTCACGCCGCAGATGAGCTGCCCGCGCTCCTGGACGGTGGCGAGCCGGCCGCCCTCCGCCGACGGTTCGTCGGTTGCCTCGGCCGGTGTCTCTTCGGCCGCGCCGGTCTCCGCGGGTGTCTCATCGGCACCCGGCTCGGTCGGGCTCGGCGCCTGGTCGCCGCAGCCGGCCACGGCGAGGACGAGCACGAGCATGCCGAAGATGGTCCAGATGGATCTGGTCACTAAAGTCTTCCTCCCAACTGCGATGCGCAAGCGGGTCCTCTCGGACGGACCGCAGCTAACCTTCGCGATGGGGCTGACGCTCAAGCCGTCGCGAAGGGGGCATTCTAGCCGCCGCGGATCGCCGCGTACCTCGACGATGGGACTGCCGGCCCGGCCACGCAGGCCACAGAGGGCGCGGCGCCATGGATCGGCGTACCGTTCGGCGATCATCGAACGCACGGTCAGCACGAGCGCGGAGGGGAGGGTGAGATGAAGCCACAGGCGTGGTTCTCGTGGCCGGTGCACCACCTGCTCATCGCCGCGTACCCGATCCTCTACCTCGTGTCGATCAACCTCGGCGAGGTCGAGCCGGTCGAGGCGCTGGTGCCGCTCGCGGTGTCGGTCGGGACCGCGCTGGCCCTCTTCCTCATCCTCGTGGCCGTCCGCGTCCCCGCTCGGCGGGCCGCGCTGCTCGTGTCGATCGCGGCGGTGGTCATCCTCTTCTTCGGGCTCGGGTCGGCCACGGCAGCCTCATTCGGACTGACGGGCACCCCGATGCTCGTTGCGTGGCTGCTGCTCGGCGCGGGACTTGTCGCGGCCGTGGTCCTCAGCCGCACCGATCTGCGCGGCGTCACGATCGTGCTCAATGCCGGCTCGGCGATCCTCGTGGCCATCACCCTGGTCGGGATCGGCGGCCACCTGCTCCGCGAGACGACGGCCCCCGTCGGCGACCAGCAACCGAACGGCGGGACCTCTCCGTCGCCCAATCCCGGTGCCGAGCCCGGAGCCCGGCCGCGTGACATCTACTACTTCATCCTCGACGCCTACGGCGCGCCCCGGGCGCTGAACCAGTACCTGGAGGTGCCCGACGAGGGCTTCATGGACTGGCTGGAGGGTGCGGGATTCGAGGTGCTCCGCGAGACCCGGTCGAACTACGGCCGGACGCCGCTGTCGCTCGCCTCATCGATGAACATGACCTACCTGGACGAGGTGGCCGCCGAGCGTGGCCCGGACGACCCGAGCCACCGGCCGCTGGTCCACATGGTCCGGAACGCCGAGGCGATCCGCTTCCTGAAGGACCGCGGCTACTCGTACGTCCTCCTCGGCTCGCAGTACCACCTCACGTCCAGCAGCCCACTGGCCGACGTCAGCCCGGCCTTCGAGCAGACATCGGACTTCCTCGGCGTCCTGACGCAATCGACGATCCTGCCGCCGCTGGTCAGCCTGATGGGGGTGGAGGACGACCTCACCGTCCGTCGCAGCGTCTACGACGCGGCGATCTGGGGCCTGGAGACGTTCCCCGAGCTGGCCGAGCTTCCCGGCCCGAAGTTCGTCTTCATGCACCTCTACCTGCCCCACACGCCGTGGGTCGTCGACGGCGACGGGAACTACGTCACCGCCGAAGAGGACGACGCCCGCCCGCCGGCCGAGCGCTACCGGACCCAGTACGCCTTCGTGGATCGCGAGATCCAGGCGCTGATCGCCGGGCTCCTCGACGTTCCGGAGGAAGAGCAGCCGATCATCATCCTCACCCCCGACCACGGCCCGAACACGCCGGGCATGCGGGAGGTGGAAGGCGACATCGACTGGGAGGGCGCCAGCGACGCCGAGCTGGACCTGAAGTTCGCGATCTTCACCGCGTACCACCTCCCCGGCGTCGACGACACGTGCCTGTACGAGGGAATGTCGTCGGTGAACCAGTTCCGGCTCGTGTTCGACCTGTACTTCGACGCCGGCCTGCCGCTGTTGCCCGATCGCAGCTACATCCATCGCAACCGGAGTCATCCGTACGACCTGACCGATGTGACGGATCGGCTGCCGGCCACGGGCGCGGGATCGGACACGGAGACCCGCTGCGACGGCTAGCCGGTGAGGGGGTGGTGGAGATGAGGGGACTCGAACCCCTGACCCCCGCGATGCGAACGCGGTGCTCTCCCAGCTGAGCTACATCCCCACGGGCCGGCGCGAGTATACCCTCTTCCCGGATTAGAACATTCGTTCTATCATGGGTCCAATGCCACGGACCGATGTCGCCGCTTCGCCGTCCCTGGCGAACGCGCTCGAAAGCCTCCGCGCTCGGGGCCTCGGCCTGCGTCGCGGCAGCGAGCCGGAGCCGCTGGAGATCTCCCGGCCGGCCGTCCCGAGCGGCCACGCGGCGCTCGATGCGGTGCTCGGCACCGGCGGCTGGCCGCGCGGCGCGCTCGCGCTGCTCGACGCGCCGATCGGCGGCGGGGGGACGACGCTGGCGCTGGGCGCGGTGGCGGCGACGCAGGCGGCGGGTGGGCTGGCGGCCTGGCTCGACCTCGACGGCACCTTCGACCCGGCCGTCGCCGCGTGCGGTGAGGTCTGCCTCGACTGGCTCCTCGTGGCGCGCCCGCGCGATCCCGCCGAGGCGATCGAGCTCGCGGCCTGGCTCGGCCGCTCGGGGCTCATCGACGCGCTCGTCCTCGACCTCGGGGAGCGGGGCGTGCCGGAGCGGCGGGCGCTGGATCGGCTCGGGTCGTTGCTGGCGCGTTCCGCGGTGACCTCCGCGCTGGTCGTCGCGCCGGCCGGTCGCGTCGTCGCCGGGGCGGTGGCCGGCGTGCGGGTGGCGCTGCATCGGTCCGCGTGGCTGGCGGTCGGGCGCGACCTCGTCGGGCAGCGGGTCCGGGCCACCGTCGAGCGGCATCGCTGGGCGCTGGCCGGCGGCTCCGCCGAGCTCGACCTGTGGTTCGCCGAGGGGCGGCGCATCGATCCGCTGCTGGCCGCGGCCGCGGAGCCGCGCGTCCTCGACGAGGCCGCCGAGCGGTCGGCGTTGCGGGTGGTGAGCGCGTGATGCGATCGTTGGCCAGGCTCGCGATCCATCGGTCACTGAGGAGGAGACGGACCCATGAGGTACGGCATCAGCATCCCCAACTTCGGCACCTGGGCCGAGCCCCGGACCATGGTGGAGCTCGCCCGGGATGCCGAGGCCGCGGGATGGGACGGCTTCTTCCTGTGGGACCACATCCGCTTCAGCGCCACGCCGCTGCCGGTCCAGGATCCGTGGATCCTGCTGGCCGCCATCGCCGCGGGGACCGAGCGGATCATCCTGGGGCCGATGGTCACGCCGCTCCCAAGGCGACGCCCGTGGGTGGTGGCGCGCCAGGCCGTCTCGCTCGACCACCTCTCGAACGGGCGAGTGCTGCTCGGCGTCGGGATCGGGGAGCCAGTTGAGGTCGAGTTCGGCGCGTTCGGCGAGGACCCCGACCGGAAGGTGCGCGCCGAGAAGCTCGACGAGGCACTCGCCATCATTGCGGGCCTCTGGAGCGGCGAGGAGTTCAGCTTCAGCGGCACCCACTACCGAATCGGGCCGGTGCGCTTCCTGCCGCGACCCGTCCAGCAGCCGCGGATCCCGATCATCGTGGCCGGGTACCTGCCCAACCGGGGACCGATCCGCCGTGCGGCGCGCTGGGACGGGATGTATCCGCTCGGCGCGGAGGGGACCGAGAACTGGCCGGAGCAGTTCGCCGCGCTCGTGGCCGAGCTGCGCGAGCGTCACGTTGAGCACGCGGTGGACGGCATGCCATTCGAGATCCTCGATGGCGGCGAGACCCCTGGCACCGACGACCCTGCCGAGTCGGAGCGGCTGGGCGCCACCTGGTGGATCGAGAGCCTCAACCCCTGGCGCTATGGCTGGGACGAGAGCGAGCGCTCGCCGGAGCTCGATCCGGTCCGCGACCGCATCCGCTCCGGGCCGCCGCGCTGAGCCGACAGACGGATGACCCGGCTGCTCGCCCTCGTCTGGCCCGAGCTGCGCGAGGCCGATGCCGACGAGCAGCCCTTCGAGCGCATGCTCGACGCGCTCGACGACCTCTCGCCGCGGGTCGAGGCGGTCGACGTCGGCGTGGCGCTCGTCGACATCACGGGCCTCGAGGCGTTGTGGGGGCCGGAACGGAGAGCCGCGGCACGGGCCGTGATGCTGGCACGGGGCGTGGCGCCGCTCGCCGTCCGTTGCGGGGTCGGCGACAACCGCTGGCTGGCGACGCTCGCCGCGCGGCTGGCACGGTTCGAGCGCGACGGCGCGCCGGCCGCGTTCCGCACGCTCGAGCGCGCGGAGCTGCGCGACCTGCCGCTGACCCTCCTGCCGGCCGATCCGGCCACGCGCCAACGCCTCGCGCTCTTCGGCCTGACGACGATGGCCCAGCTCGCCGACCTGCCGCGCTCGTCGGTCGGCGCCCAGTTCGGCGCGATCGGCGAACGGCTCCAGGCCCTGGCGCGCGGGCACGACCCCCGGCCGATCGTGCCGCGCCGGCGTCCCGAGCGGGTCGAGGCCAGCGCCGCCTTCGAGACGCCGATCGACGGGGTCGGCGCCGCGGGACTCACCCTGCGCCGCCTGGCCGGCGAGCTGTGCGATCGGCTTCGCGACCGCCACCTGGCCCCCGGCCGAGCCGTCCTGGAGCTGCGCTTCGAGGACGCGCCCGACATGCGCGTCGCCCAGCCCTTCCCGCAGCCGGTCCTCGAGCCGGACTGGATCGCGCGGCTGCTCCTCTCTCGCGTCGAAGCCGCGGCCCGGATGCGGTTCACCTCATTCACCAACCAGGCTGGTGGTACCCGGGTCGACTCTCGTGCAACTGTCTCGGAATCCGCGCAAATCTATGTCTCGGCGTCTCACGGCGCGTTTGATCGGCATGTTGACTCGCGTAGCACCACTTCGGGTGGTGAATGGCAGGAACACGCGGAGGAGCCACGGGTCGCATCGGTTCATCTCCGCTTCGACCGCCTGGCCGATCCTGCCAGCCGGCAGCTGCCGGCCTTCGAGGCGCGCGCCGGACGCTGGGAGGAGCTGCGCTGGTCGCTGGAGCGGATCCGGCATCGGTTCGGTTCCGGCCGCCTGTGGCGTGCGACGGCCGAGCGGCCGACCGCGGCGCTGCCGGAGCATCGGTCGCGGCTGGTGGAGCTCAACGAGTGACCCGACGCTACCTCGACCACCCGCTCGTGCAGGTCGACACCGATGCCGACGGCCATCCGGTGCGCCTGCGCCTGGACGGGACCGATCACGGCGAGGTCGGCATCTGCAATCGCTGGCGGGTCGACGACGGCTGGTGGCGGGACCCGGTCGCCCGCGCCTGCTACAAGGTCGTCACCCGCTCCGGCCTGCTGTGCACGATCTTCCTCGACGAGATCCGCGGCACCTGGCACCTCGAGCGCGTCTTCGACTGAACCCGCGCCTATACTCGTCCCGAGCACGTGCTGCCGTGCGCCAACGCTGGCAATCCTCGTGCGGGAGGGATACCGATGAGCGACGGCACAGCCGCCGACCAGCCCGCGGCCTCCGAACTCGACCTTCCCGGTCCAGACGACCCCGTGGCCTGGAACTACGTCCAGGCCGAGACCCTGGTGGTCGGGCCGGCCGGCGAGGATCTCGGCCGCGTCGCGGCCATGCTCGGCACCGAGTCCGAGGGCATCTTCCACGGCGTCGCGGTCATCCCATACGCGGACGGCACGACCCGCGTCGTCCCCGCCGATGCGGTCACCGGGCTCACCTCGTCCCGGGTTCAGATCGCCTGGGACGCCGACCGGCTGACCGCGGCGGAGCCCTACGAGCCGATCGACGTCGGCTGAACCAGCGGTCACTTGTCCGGCGGAGCATCGCATCACATCCGTCGTGCGCGGCCGGTAGCATCGACCGGTGAACGCGCAGTCCTCCCCAATCGTCGACCGGCTCTGGCCCGACCCAGCCGCGGGCCTCACCCTCGACGACGCGATGGCCGACTTCGGCCTGCCGCACCCGCCTGGCCGGCCGCTGGTCGGGGTGAACATGGTGACCAGCATCGACGGGCGCGCGCAGCTGGAAGGGACGGCCGAGGGCCTCGCCGGACGCGCCGATCGGCTGCTCATGCGGCACTACCGCGCCGCCTACGACGCCATCGGCAGCGGCGCCGGCACCCTGCGCGCCGCCGGCCTGTGGCTCCGCGTCGGCGACGAGCTGGCGGCGCGACGCGCGGCGGATGGGCGGCCGCCCAACCCGGTCGGCGTGGTGATCGCCGGGAGCGAGCCGGTGCCGCTCGACGCGGGCTGGTTCAGCCGCGACGAGCGCCGCATCCTCATCGTCGGCCGCGACAATCCCATCGAGGTCGTCCCCGATGGCACCGAGCTCGTCCGGGCCTCCGACGCGAGGCCGGCCCCACGCTGGATCCTGTCGAGCCTCGAGGCGCGTGGGATTCGCACGTTCCTGCTCGAGGGCGGCCCGCACCTGAACGCTGCCTTCCTGGCCGCCGGCCTCATCGACGAGCTGTACTGGACGGTCGGCGCGCACCTGCTCGGAACCGATGCGCTGCCGATGATCGCGCCGGTCCCGGGTGGATCGCCATACGCCACCGAGCCGGATCGCGGTCGGCTGGTCAGCATCCTGCGCCACGGCGACGAGCTCTTCCTGCGCTACCGGTTCGGCTCGGCATCAGCGGGTAGCATCGGTCCGTGACCTCCGTCGACCTCGGACGCATCGGCGCCTGGGGCCATCTCGACACCCTCTCGATCCCCGAGGCCCGCGCGTACGCGGCTCGCATCGAGGCGCTCGGCTACGGCAGCCTGTGGGTGCCCGAGACGGTCGGGCGCGAGCCGTTCACGCTCCTGGCCCTCCTCGCCGGCGCGACCTCGCGGCTCGTCCTCGGGACGAGCATCGTCAACATCTGGGGCCGCGACGCGCAGGCCACGCGGATGGGCGCGAAGACGCTGGCCGAGGCGACCGGCGGCCGGTTCGTCCTCGGTCTCGGCGTCAGCCACCCGCACCTCGCCGCCAAGCTGCGAGGCCATGCCTTCGAGCGTCCGCTTGACGAGGATGCGCGAATACCTCACCGCCTACCACGCCGCGATCTACCGCGGCCCGCCCGACGACGGGCTCGAGCCGCCGGTCCTCGTCGCCGCGCTTCGTGAGCGGATGACCGACCTCGCCGCCACCGATGCCGACGGCGCCTTTCCGTACCTCGTCACCCCCGAGCGCGTCGCCTGGATGCGGGCGCGACTCGACGCCGCGGCCGACGGCGCCCGCCCGATCCTGGCGGTGACCCTGCCGGTCGCGCTTGACGGGGCCGATGCCGCGCGCGCCTACCTCAAGCCCTACCTGCGCACGCCGACGTACCAGGCCTCGTGGGAGCTCCAGGGCTTCACCGCCGACGATTGGGAGGCGCCGGGCAGCGACCGGCTCGTCTCGGCGATGGTCGCCACCGGTTCCATCGTCGACGCCCGCGCGCGGCTGGACGCGCTGCTTGCCGCCGGCGCCGACCACGTGGCCGTCATTCCGATCGCGCCGGACGGCAGCGACGACCACCTGCCGACGCTCGAGGCGCTGGCATGACCCAGCCACCGGCGGTCGCCCGCGCGATGGTCACCGCGGCCGCCATCCCCGCCGAGGACCTGCCGCGGCTGCGGCGGCGGATGCGGTGGGTGCTGTTCACCGTCGCCGCGCTCGGGAGCACCGGGTACATCGCCGCGGTCACGGTCGGCACGCTCGTCGCGGCGGAGCTGTCCGGCGGCGCCGCGCTCGGCGGCCTGCCGACGACGACGACCACGATCGGGACCGCCGATCGCCGCCAGCCTCATCGCGATGGTCATGCTGCGCAAGGGCCGCCGCCTCGGCCTGCTGCTGGGGCTGGCGGTCGGGGTGCTCGGCGGGCTCGTGGTGTTCGGCTCCGTCCTCGCCGCCTCGATTCCGCTGCTCCTGCTCGGCAGCGCCTTCACTGGCTTCGCCAACGCCGCCGGCAACCTCGGGCGCTACATCGCCGCCGACATGGCCACGCCGGATCGGCGCGCATCGGCGCTTGGCCTGGTGGTGTGGGGGACGACGGTCGGCGCGGTCATCGGGCCGAACCTCACGGCTCCCGCCGGGGAGCTCGCCGTCGCGCTCGGGTTCCCGGAGCTGGCCGGGCCGTACCTGCTGACGGTCGTCTTCATCGGCCTGGCGTGGATCGTTTCGGCAATCCTGCTGCGCCCCGAGCCGTACGCGCTCGCCGATCCATCGGCCCTGCCGAGCCAGACGGACGTCCCGGCGGAGGCTCCCGCCCTGCGCGCGATCGTGGCCAGGCCGTCGGTCGCGGTCGCGCTCGTCTCGCTGGTCGCCGCGCAGGTCGTGATGGTGCTGATCATGACGATGACCCCGATCCACCTGACCGATCATGGCCACGGCCTCGCGACGGTCGGCTTCGTCCTGTCGGCGCACACGTTCGGCATGTTCGGCCTCTCGCCGATCACCGGGCGCCTGACCGATCGTTTCGGCGCGCCGCCCGTCATCGCCGCCGGCCTCGTCGGCCTCGCCGCCGCCGCGCTCCTCGCCGCGCTGGCGCCGGCCGATGGGGGCTTCGCCCTCACGTTCGCGCTCTTCCTGCTCGGCTACGGCTGGAACCTGTGCTTCGTCGCCGCCTCGTCGATGCTGAGCCACGGCCTGCAGCTGGCGGAGCGGACGCGGATCCAGGGCATCGCCGACACCCTGACGTGGGGCACCGCCGCGTTCGCCAGCCTCTCGTCCGGGCTGGTCGTGGCCGCCGCCTCGTACACCGTCCTCGGGTTCGTCGGCCTCGGGCTGACGATCATTCCCGCCGCGTTCCTGGCCCTTCAGCGACCCCGCCTGCGCCCCGCCGCCACGGCGTGATTCGCACGGATCGGCTCCTCCTTCGTCGCTGGACCGATGCGGACCTCGCCCCGTTCGCGGCCATGAACGCGGATCCGGCCGTCATGGAGCACATGCAGGGGCTGATGTCGTCCGAGGTATCCGACGCATTTGCCGAGCGGATCGAGCGGCACTGGGACGAGGTCGGCTGGGGGCTGTGGGCGGTCGAGGTTCCCGACGTCGCTCCCTTCGTCGGCTACGTCGGCCTCTGGCCGGCCGACTACGTCGCCGATGGCATGGTCGAGGTCGGCTGGCGCCTGGCGAGCGCCCACTGGGGGAACGGCTATGCCACCGAGGCCGCCCGCGAGGCGCTCCGCTTTGGCTTCACCGATGTCGGCCTGGACGAGATCGTGTCGTTCACCGTCCCGCAGAACATCCGCTCGCGCCGCGTCATGGAGCGGATCGGCCTCGTGCGCGACCCCGCCGGCGATTTCGAGCATCCACGCGTCGACCCGGTCGCCTACCCGCATCTCGTCTCCCATGTGTTCTACCGTCTGTCACGCGCCGACTGGCTGGCTCGCGGCCCCCGCCTTTCTGAATAGAACAAACGTTCTATCATCGGTCGTTCGATGGGCACGCCGGACGACTACTGCGAGCTCCACGCGCACACGAACTTCAGCTTCCTCGACGGCGCGTCGCACCCCGAGGAGCTGATCGCTCGCGCCGCGCAGCTCGGCATGCCGTCGCTGGCCATCACCGATCACGCCGGGCTGTATGCCGCGGTCCGTGCCTGGAAGGCGGCGCAGGAGACCGAGACCGATGCCGCGCGCGCGGCGGGCCTGTCACCGGTGCGGCCGATCATCGGCCTCGAGATCACCGTCCCGCGCACCGACGACGAGCTGCGCCTCGCCCACCGCGGGCGCAAGCTGAACGACCCGCTCCGGGGGGAGCGCGCGAGCCGGGGCTGGCCCGGCGAGTTCCACGCCGGACCGATGCCGGGCGACCACCTCGTCCTGCTGGCGCGCGACGTCGATGGCTACACCGCTCTCTCAGCCGCCTCGCGAGCCGTGGCCACCTGGCGGGCGAGAAGCAGTTCCCGGTCTTCGAGCGCGGCCAGGTCACCGCCATCCTCGACGAGGCGCGCGGCCACCTCTTCGGCCTCTCCGGCTGCCGCAACGGCGAGGTGCCGCGGCAGCTGCTGGCCGGCGACCACGACGCGGCGCTCGAGGCGACGCGCCGCTGGGCGAGCCACTTCGCCACCGACGACTTCGCCGTCGAGCTGTCGCATCACCTGCAACCCGACGACGACTGGCTCGTCGCCCAGCTCGCCGAGCTGGCCGAGGAGGTCGGCCTGCCGACGGCGGTCACCAACGAGGTCCACTACGCCGATCCCGACGGGCATCGGCTCCAGGACGTGCTCGTCTGCATCCGTCATGGCGCAACGCTCAGCGAGGCGCGCGAGCTGCTGCTGCCCAACGCCGAGTACCGGCTCAAGACCGGCGCCGAGCTGGCGAGCATCGGTGCCGGGCTGCCGGACGAGCGCAGCCGCGGTGCCTGGGCCGACGGCCTGGCGCGCAGCGCCGCCATCGGTGAGGCGTGCCGGCTGGAGCTCGGCTTCGAGCGCTATCGGTTTCCGGGCTTCAGCGTGCCCGAGGGGGAGACCGCGTTCTCATATCTCTACCAGCTTGCACACGACGGCTTACTGCTCCGTTACCGGCCGGTTACCACGCGCGCGCTGAAGCAGCTGGCGCACGAGCTCGACGTCATCGAGCGCACGAACCTCGCCGAGTTCTTCCTCATCGTGTGGGACCTGATGGAGTTCGCGCGGCGCGGCAAGATCATCGGCCAGGGGCGGGGGAGCGCCGGCGACTCGATCGTTGCCTACTGCCTGGGCATCACCAAGGTCGACCCGATCGCGCACAAGCTGCTCTTCGAGCGCTTCATCAACGAGGCGCGCGCGCTGCCGGACATCGACATCGACTTCGACGTCAACCGGCGCGAGGAGGTGATCCAGTACCTCTACGACAAGTACGGTGCCGATCACGCCGCCATGGTCTGCACGATCGTCACGTATCGGGCCCGGAGCGCCGTGCGCGAGGTGGCCAAGGCGCTCGGCTTTCCGCTCGAGGGGATCGACGCGCTGGCCAAGGCGCTCGACACGCGCGAGGCCGGCGACGTGGCACGCGACCTGGCGCTCGACGGCTCGTTCGCGTGGCTGTTCGACGAGCTCGGGATCGACATGGCCGCTGCCGCGATCCCGCCGGGGCGCGACGGCCGCGCCGATCCCGGCCTCGTGCACAAGGCGTCGGACTCGTCGTGGAACCACCGGCCGCGGCCGATCCTCGATCCGCAGCCGGTCGGCCAGGGCCACTGGTCGCCGCCGCGCAAGCCGCGGGTGCTCGACGCATCGGTCACGTCGGTGCGTCACGAGTCGGAATCGACGAAGCGCTACGCCCGGTCCGGCGAGCTGGCCGGCGGAGAGTTGCGCGTGCCTGAGCCGCGCGACAACGGCTCGCCGGGGCCGTCGAGCGGTCGCCCGTCGCTGGTGCGAGTGGATCCGGAGTCGGGGATGCCGGTCGAGCCGCGCCGCCGCGTGCGGGTTGTGCCGGAGGTTCCGTTGGAGCTGGCGAATGGTCAAACGACAACCACGTTGCCGTTAGCCGAGCCTCGCGCCGGTCAGAGCGACCCAAGGCAGAGATTCACCCAGGTTCAGGCTCCCGACGGAGCGCTGTCCGACTCCGGTCGGTCTGCTAACGACAACCCCAGTAGCGTTTGGCAGAACGCCGCAACCGCCGCCGCCACCCACTCCCCCAAGAACCGATGGCAGTGGCTCCTCCAGCTGTGCGCCGAGATCGACGGCTTCCCGCGCCACCTCGGCATCCACGTCGGCGGCATGCTCGTCACGAGAACCCCGCTCATCGACCTCGTGCCGATCGAGCGCGCCGCCATGCCCGGCCGCGTCGTCACCCAGTACGACAAGGAGGACGTCGAGCAGCTCGGCCTCGTGAAGATCGACATCCTCAGCCTGCGCACCCTCGGCGTCGTCTCCGACGCCCTCGACCGGATCGAGCGCGACACGGGGCGACGCATCGACCTCGACAGCCTCCCGCACGACGACCCCGAGGTGTACCGCGACATCCAGGCCGCCGACACGGTCGGGATGTTCCAGATCGAGAGCCGCGCCCAGATGCAGGCCCTTCCCAAGGCTCGGCCCGAGCGCTTCGAGGACCTCGTCGTGCAGGTCGCGATCATCCGCCCCGGCCCGGTGCAGGGCAACGCCGTGCACCCGTACCTGCGAAGGAGAGCGGGCGAGGAGCCGGTCACCTACGCGCATCCGGCCCTGCAGCCCATCCTCGAGGACACCCTCGGCGTGATCCTCTACCAGGAGCAGGTCATGCAGGTCGCGATCGAGGTGTGCGGCTACACCGCCGTCGAGGCCGACATCTTCCGCAAGGCGATGGGCTCTCATCGGTCCCACGCGAAGATGCAGGCCGAGCGCCCGCGCTTCATCGGTGGCGCCATGAACACCGGCCTGACCGAAGAGCAGGCCGAGGAGCTGTTCCAGAAGTGCAGTGCCTTCGCCGAGTTCGGCTTCGCCCGCGCCCACGCCGCGGCCTTCGCGAAGATCGCCTACGACACCGCCTGGCTGAAGCGCTACTACCCCGCGCACTACACCGTCGGCGTGCTGAACAACCAGCCGATGGGCTTCTACAGCCCGGCGGTCGTCATCAACGACGCCAAGCGCCACGGCATTCGCGTGCTGCCGATCGACGTCAACGAGTCGGCCTGGGAGCACGACACGCGCCCAGACACCGACGGAACACACGACATCCGGCTCGGGCTGCGCCAGGTGAAGGGGATCGACGAGCGAGCGCGCACCACACTCGAGCGCGAGCGAGCCATCGGTCCGTATCGGTCGGTTCGCGACTTCGTGGCCCGCACGCGGCTCGGCGAGCAGGTGGTCGAGCGCCTGATCAGCATCGGTGCCTTCGACTGGACCGATGCGCCCCGCCGCGAGCTGCTCTGGCAGCTGCGCACGACCCTGGCCGATGCGGATCCCGAGCACCCCGCGTTGGGCCTGACCGATGACGCCCAGCGCGCGCTGGGCGCCTCCCTGCCGCCGATGACGGCGGCCGAGCGGGTCGCCGCCGACTACCGCGACACCGGCGTGGCGCCGAACCTTCACGCCGTCGAGCTGTTCCGCGAGCGCCTGACGGCGCGCGGGGTGATCTCGATTGCCGATGCGGCCCGGCGGCGCGATCGGTCCGTCATCCGGCTGGCGGGCCTGGCGGTCAGCGTCCAGCACCCGATGACGGCGAAGGGCTTCGTGTTCATCGCACTCGAGGACGAGACCGGGATGATGAACGTGACCCTGCGACCGAACGTGTACCAGGCGCACCGGGCGCTGCTGCACCGCCATCCGCTGCTCGTCATCGACGGGCGGCTCCAGGTCGAGGGGGCGGTGCTCAACGTCGTCGCCGTGCGGCTGCGTTCCGTGGACGAGGCGCTCGACGGCCCGCCGGAGAAGCTGCCGCTGGCCAAGCAGCAGCGGATGTTCCGCTGAGGAGTCCCGCGCTACGATCCGGCCGATGAGACCGACCGGCCTCCGCACCGAGGACCTGCTCCTCGCCGCCTGGAACGCCTTCGGCGTGCCGCTCGTCGCCCTCAGCGTCCTGGGACCGGTGCTGACGCTCGGGGACGAGCCGGATCCGGTGGCCGGCCTCTTCCAGCTCCTCGCCATCCTCGGCGCGATCGTGGCCGTGGCCACGCGGCCAACCGGCTCGATTCCCAGCACCGAGCCGCTCGGCACCGATGGGCGGCTGGCGTTCTACGGACCGCTCGTCGGGGCGGTGGCCTTCGTCGCGGGCTCGGCGTCGGCCTACCTCGGCCTCGGGATCGACGGGTTCGTCGTCGGGACCTCGTTCCTCATCATCACCGCGGCGATGGTCTTCGGCGACCGGCTGCCGGTGATCAACGCCGGGCTGCGTCGGGCGTTGGTCATTCCGTTCATCGCCGTCTGCGCGGGCGTCTTCAACGGGTTCGCGGCGGACATCCTCGCCGAGCTCGACGTCGGCAGCCTCATCACCTCGCTGACGGTCGACGAGACCGGCTTCGGGCTCTTCATCGTCGGCATGCTCGTCGCCGCGCTGGCCTTCTTCTACGCGTCGCTCGTCGTCGCGCCGCGCATGCTCGTCGATCCCGAGGCGATCGCCGGAGGATGCCTGCTGTGGCCGCTGCGCTTCGTGCTCTACATCGTCAGCGCGTTGCTCGGCATCGGCTGGCTGGCGGTCGCCGCGGGATGACGGACTCGTTGAAGGCCGAGCTCCTCGAGTTCGCGCTCGGGCTGCCGGAGGCCTGGGAGGACCACCCGTGGGGCGAGTCGGTGGCCAAGGTTGGCAAGAAGGTGTTCGTCTTCTTCGGCGACGACGCCTCCGAGCGTGCCCGCAGCTTCACCGTGAAGCTCCGCGAGTCGCACGAGGAGGCCAGCGCGATGGGCTGGACCGCGGATCCGGGCTACGGCCTCGGCCGCGGCGGCTGGTTGACCGTCACCGCGCCGGACGACGCGCCGATGGACCTCCTCCAGGCGTGGATTGTCGAGAGCTACCGTGCGGTCGCGCCGAAGAGGGTCGCGGCGCGGCTGGATTCAGCCGGGAGGTAACCGCGATTCCCGTGAGGCGGGCGTAACGGCCACTGAATGGCCGATCTTGCGCGTGGCGGGACGCATGGCCAGCCAGAGGTCGCTTGTCGTTGTCCATGCCTCCCGCACCATGGGATTCCGGCCACTGATTCGCCGATACGCCCGTGCCGCGGGAAACCGCCCCGCGCAACGCGACGGAGGAACCGATCCCGGCGCGGAGGGCGTCCATGTGCGAACGACGCTGCGCAGCATCGATCCGAACGCCCCCGCTCTCACAAGGAGGACGGCTCGATGCGACGTCCCTGGCTCTCTCTTCTCGCGGCAACTGCCGCCCTGCTCATCACCGCCGCGCCCACGCTGGCCTGCGGCGGCCTCATCGGTCCGAACGGGGCCGTCAACCTGCTTCGCACCACGACCTTCGCCGGCTACCACGACGGCGTCGAGCACTACGTCACCAGCTTCGAATTCGCCGGTGGCGGCGGGGCCTTCGGCTCGATCACGCCCCTGCCCGACATCCCGACGAAGGTCGAGCGCGGCGGCGACTGGACGCTCCAGCGCCTGATTCTCGAAACCCAACCCGCTGACTTCTTCCTCGACACCGCCGCGTCGGACTCGGCTCGACTCTCCGCCGGCGAGGCCGAGGTGCTGCTCGAGACGACCGTCGACGCGCTCGACATCACGATCCTGCGCGGTGGCGGCGACGAGGTCGGCCTGTGGGCCAAGAACCACGGCTTCCGCCTTCCGCCCGACGCGCCCGAGGTGCTCGACTTCTACGCCGAGCGTTCGCCGATCTTCATGGCCGCCGCCTTCGACGCCGATGCGGCCGCGGAGCGTGGCCAGGCGATCGGCGACGGCACACCGGTCCACCTCACCATCCCGACCGACAACCCGTGGGTGCCGCTGCGCATCCTGGGCCTCGGCAAGTCCGCGGCCGAGACCGTGCAGGCCGATGTCTACCTGCTCACCGACGCGCTTCCGGCGCTGCTGCCCAAGGCGGGTGCCGCCTTCGGCGAGTCGGCGGGCCTGATCCTCGACCACAGCGCCGCCGCCTCCGACAGCCTCCTCGCCGACCTGCGTTCCGACGCCGGGATGGAGTGGGTCCCCGAAGAGGCGTGGCTCACGAAGGTCGTCGTCGACGCGACCGCCGACGAGCTGAACTTCGACCTGGCCATCGACGCCTCCGGCGCCGGGAAGCCCTCGCCTGTGGATGCGGGCTTTGCGCCCTTTGGACCGATGTCGCCGCCACGCGCGCCGATCGCTCTCTTCCTCGGCCTCGCGGCGGTGCTCGTCATCGGGCTGCCGATCATGGTCGACCGCGCGACGCGCTCGCACGGTCCGCCGCCGTGGGCCGGCGCATGAGCCAGCGGTCTCGCCTGGCGGTCGCCGCGCTGCTCGTCGCGGCGACGGTGACTGCCGGGTGCGCCCGAAGCGCGGTGACGGTCACGATCACGATCCACCATTCGGCCTTCGACCTGTCGGAGGTGAGCGTGCCGGCCGGCGTGCCGGTCACCTTCGTCCTCGTCAACGAGGACCCGATCGACCACGAGTGGCTGATCGGCGACGAGGCGTTCCATGACGCGCACCGGACCGGCACCCACGCCTCTCACGGCGACGTGCCGACCGAGGTGACGATCCCCGCGCTCGAGACGAGACGGACGACGGTCACCTTCGACGAGCCGGGCAGGCTCGCCTACATCTGCCACCTGCCCGCCCACGAGTCGTACGGCATGGTCGGCACGCTGACCGTCGAGGGCTGACCGCCGCCTATACTCCGGCCCGTGCTGAATCCGAACCCGCCCCGGATGATCACCGTCGTCATCGCCGTCGCCCTCATCCTCGTGGGCCTCTCCGCGACCGTCTTCCCGCTCGATTTCGTCAACGCCGCGCTCGACGTCGTGCAGGACACGCTCGGCACGAGCCTCGAGGTCACCACCGAGGTCGGCTGGTTCTCCCTCTTCGCCGGCGACGCGCTCCTCATCGCCGGCTCGCTGCTGCCGGGGATCTGAGCCATGGGCAATCGAATGAACTTCGCGCCACGCATGCCGACGATCATCGTCGCGCTGGCGCTCGTGCTCATCGGCCTCCTCGGCACCTTCGTCGGCGCACTGCCGGCGATTGCCGGGCAGCCAGGCGACGTGATCGGGGCCTGGGCCTTCGTGGCCGCCGCCGTGGTCCTGCTGCTCGGGATGATCTTCGAGGGGATCTAGGCGGCTACCTCCGGGGCGCCGAGCAGGACCGGCAGGACGCTGCCGAAGAAGTAGCCCGCCACGCCGGCGATGGCCCCGATGACGAGGATCTCGACCCCGGACGACCACCAGGACCGATGCGTCCACCGGCTCTTCACCACCCCGATCGCGAACAGCACGGCCAGCGTGAGCGAAACGGACGCCACGACCGCGGCGGTGTCCTGGAGGAACAGGTGCGGCAGGATCGGTGCGATGCAGCCGAGGCCGAATGCGGCCCCCATGACGAGCGCTCCCTGCATCGGCGAGCCGTACGGCTCCTCGATGGCGAGGCTCAGCTCCTTCTCGACCATCGTCTTCAGCAGCGCATCGGGGTGCTCGGCCATGATCCGCGCCACCTCGCGGGCCCGCTCGGGCGGCAGGCCGTCCTCGGCGAACATGTAGGCCAGCTCCGCCTCGGCCTCGCCGGGCCGCTCGTGGACCTCCTCGCGCTCGTCGACGATCTGCGCGTCGAAGATCTCGCGTTGGCTCTTGCTGCTGATGTACTCGCCCGCCGCCATGCTGAAGATGCCGCCGAGTGCGGTGGCGAGCCCGGCCACGACGACGTAGTAGCTGTCCTGGGACGCACCGGCGACGAAGTTGACGACGGCGACGGTGCTGATCAGGCCGTCCTGCGCGCCGAAGATCGCCTCGCGGATCTCCCCCAGCAGCGCCGCCTTGCGGCGCTCATCGGTCAGGTGGGCTCGGAGGAAGTCGCGGTCGAACTCCCCGGCGGCCATGGAGGCGCGCGCGCCTTCGTCGGCGAGGAGAGCTGCGGTTCGCTCGTCCATGAACCGATGCTAGCCGCTGCCCGTATCCCGCGTGAGGGAACGTTCGACCGCGCGGATGCGTCCGGACGGCACACCGAATGGGAGGAAGGGCGGATGTCCAGGCAGTTGGTTGTCATGATGATCCTGCTCACGATCGCCGTCGCCGGGTGCTCGTCTCAGGCGGGCGCGCCGGTGGGAGAGGCGATCGAACAGCCCGACGCATCGGCCGCGGATGGCGACGAGGAGGAGCCGACCGTCGGTTCCGGCGGTGACGGGTCGTCGGAGCCCGGCGGGAACTCCGCGCCGATCGAGCAGCGCATCATCAAGACCGGCGAGGTCGGGCTCGAAGTCGACAACGTGGCGGTCGTCCTGGCCCACGTTCGCGCGATGGCCGTCGATCTGGGCGGCTACGTCGGAGGATCTCAGGCGGGGACGCTCGACGAGAGCGCCTCGATCACGCTGCGGGTCCCGGCCGAACGCTTCGACGAGCTGCTCACGCGCCTCCAGGAGCTGGCCGACGTGGAGGTCGTCTCGATGGCGACCCGCGAGGCGGACGTGACCGGCCAGATCGTTGACCTCGAGGCGCGCATTCGGAACCTCGAGGCGTCGGAGGCCTCGTACCGCGCCCTCCTCGAGCGCGCGGAGCGGATCGAGGACATCCTCACGGTCCAGAGTCGTCTCGATGACGTCCGTGGTCAGATCGAACAGCTCGAGGCTCAGCTTCAGGCCGTCGAGGGCCAGGCCGCGCTGTCCACGCTGACGGTCACGATCATCCCGCGCAGCGAGCCGGTCGCGGCGGTCCAGGCCGGCTGGGATCCCGGCGCGCAGGCGAAGACCGCGGTCGCCACCCTCGTCGGGTTCGCCCAGGGGATCTTCGATGCGCTGACCTGGATCGTGATCGTCATCCTGCCGATCGCGCTGGTCATCGGCCTCGTCACGCTCGCTGCGACGCGGCTCGTTCCCGGGCTGCGGCGGCGGATCACTCCGGCGACGGACGCGACCGGGGACTCGATGGGCTGATCGAGGTCAGCGGCGCTCGCCCGCCACACGCCACGCGAGCGGAAGGAGCAGGGCCGCGACGGCGACCTTGGCGAGATCCGACGGCAGGAACACGAGCGCCCCGACCTCGATGGCGACGGCCGGCGGGAGCTCGGCGACGACGGCGAGCACCGGGACGCCGATGGCGTATACGACCAGCGTCCCGATCAGCATCAGCCCGGCGGCGCGCGGGAACGTGCGATCCCAGCCCGCCTCCGCGAGCCGGCCGACGACGGCCGCGGCCACGACGAACCCGACGAGGTAGCCGCCGGTAGCGCCGATGAGGTGGCTCGCGCCACCCGATGCCTCGGCGAAGACCCCCAGCCCGATTGCGCCGACGAGGATGTAGAGCAGCATCGAGAGCGCGCCGCGGATCGTCCCGAGCGCGGTCCCGACGAGCAGGACGGCCCCGGTCTGCAGTGTGTACGGCACGGGGGTCCACGGGACGGTGAACGCCACCTGTGCTGAGAGCGCGGTGAGCGCCGCGCCGGCGACGATCAGCGCGGCGTCCCGGACGAGGGGCGCGAGGCGCTCCAGCGGCAGGAGGTCAGCGAGGGTGACCGGGCGTCGCAGGGTGGTCGCGGTGGAGCTCATCGGCGCCGATTCTAGCCCGACTGCACCGGGCGGGATCGGCTAGACTCGGCCCGTCCTTTAAGGCCGGCACCGTGATGCCGGAAAGGAGACCGATGCCCAGCGCCGCGCCACATGCCGCCCAGCTCGCCGCGCCTGACGCGGTCTCCGGCGCTTCTCCTGGCCTCCTGGCGCTCGAGGGCGGCCTCGCCATCACCGGGTTACTGCACGGAAGCCGCCTCCCCGCCGACGGCGACCTCGTGTTCACCACCGCCGCCACCGGCTGGGGCGAGATCCTGACCGATCCGTCCTACGCGGGCCAGATGGTCGTGCTGACCCATCCGATGGCCGGCAGCTACCGGATCGCGCGCTCCGAGCTCGAGTCCGGGCGAGTCCACGCGCGCGGCCTCGTGGTGACCCGGCTGGTGGAACCCCCACCCGGGCCGGGCGCCTCGCTCGACGAGCTGCTGGCGGAGGGCGGGATCCCGGCCATCTCGGGGATCGACACCCGCGCGCTGACGCTCGTCCTCCGCAACGGAGCCGCGCGCCGCGCGACGATCGTGCCGGCCGAGGTCGGGGAGGCCGCCGCCGTCGAGCGCGCGGGCCGCAGCCCGACCTGGGAGTCGGTCGACCACGTCACCGCGGTCGCCACCTCCGAACCCTTCCGGATCGCGCCCGACGGGGAGCGCTGCGCGCGGGCGGTGCTCGTCGACTACGGCGTCAAGCGCTCGCTCCTCGCTGCGCTCGCCGGCCGCGGGGTCGAGGTGATCGGCCTTCCGCCGGATGCGACCGCGGCCGACGTCGCCGCGCACGGGCCTGACCTGGTCGTCCTCTCTCCCGGCCCCGGCGACCCGGCACGGATGGCGCCCCAGATCGACGCCGTCCGCGAGCTGGCGGCGATCGCCGCGGGTGGCGGGACGCCGGTCCTCGGCATTTGCCTCGGACACCAGCTGCTCGGGCTCGCGGCCGGCGCGGAGACGCGGCGGCTGGCTGTCGGGCACCACGGGGGAAATCACGCGGTGCTCGACGCGGCGGCCGGCCGCGTCGATATCGGTGCCCACAACCACGAGGTCGAGGTCGTCGACGGACCAGCCCTGGCCGCCGCCGGCTACGCGGTGAGCCATCGCGACCTCAATGACGGCACCGTCGAAGGGCTGGCGCACGCCAGCGGCCGGATCGCATCGGTCCAGTTCCATCCGGAGGGCGCACCGGGTCCGATCGACGCGACCCGCGTCTTCGACCTCGCGCTCGCGGCGGCCCTCGCATGAGCCAACCGCGGAAGGTGCTCGTCATCGGCTCCGGACCGATCCTCATCGGTCAGGCGGCCGAGTTCGACTACGCCGGCGTGCAGGCCTGCCTGGCCCTGCGCGAGGCAGGCGTCGAGACCGTGCTCGTCAACTCCAATCCGGCCACGGTCATGACCGATCCGGACGTCGGCGGCACCGTGATCCTGGCTCCGCTCACGCTCGAGCGGGTCACGCGGGTCATCGAGGAGCACCGGCCCGACGCCCTGCTGCCGACGCTCGGCGGCCAGACAGGGCTGAACCTGGCCGTCGCGCTGGACGATGCCGGCGTGCTGGACCGCTGCGGCGTGCGCGTCCTCGGGACGCCGCTCGACGCAGTGCGCGCGGCGGAGGATCGCGGCGGATTCCGCTCGCTCGTGACCGGGATCGGCGAGCCGGTGCCGGAGTCGGCGGTCGTGGAGTCGGTCGAGGATGGCCTCGACTTCGCGCGAATGCTCGGCGCTCCGGTCGTGGTGCGCCCGGCGTTCACGTTGGGCGGCGGTGGCGGCGGGTTCGCGTCGACGCCCGCGGAGGCGCGGCAGCGCATCGAGGCGGGGCTGCGCGCCAGCCCCATCGGCCAGGTCCTCGTCGAGCGCTCGTTGCTCGGCTGGTACGAGATCGAGTTCGAGGTCCTGCGAGACGCCTCGGACACGACGATCGCGATCTGCGGCATGGAGAACCTCGACCCCATGGGCGTGCACACCGGCGACTCGATCGTCGTCGCGCCGATCCAGACTCTGCCCGACCCGGTGGTCCAGCGTCTGCGCCGCTGCGCGCTGAACATCGTCCGCGCACTGAAGCTCGAGGGCGGCTGCAACGTCCAGCTGGCGGTGGCGCCCGATGGCGCGGACTACCGCGTCATCGAGGTCAACCCGCGCGTGTCGCGCTCGTCGGCGCTGGCGAGCAAGGCGACGGGCTACCCGATCGCGCGGATCGCCGCGCTCATCGCGCTCGGCCACCGGCTGCACGAGATGCCGAACCCCGCAACCGGCGGCAACAGCGCGGCCTTCGAGCCCGCGGTCGACTATGTCGTCGTCAAGCTGCCGCGCTGGCCGTTCGACAAGTTCCCGTCGGCCGATCGCAGCCTCGGGGTGCAGATGAAGGCCACCGGCGAAGCGATGGCCATCGATCGCGAGTTCGGTCCGGCGATGCTGAAGGCGGTCCGATCACTCGAGCCGCGCGGCCGCGGCTGGCTGTGGGAGGACCCGGCGTGGGGCCTCGCCGACCGACCGCCCGAAGACGTGGCCGCGTTCCTCGCGCCGTCAGACACGCGCCTGTGGCGGATGGTCGCGCTCCTTCGCCACGGCTGGACCGATGCGGCCGCCATCGCGGCCGCCACCGGCATCGCGCCGTGGTTCACCGACCGGCTCGCCGAGGTCGTTGACGCCGAACGGCGGGTCGTCGGGTCGCCGCTGGACGAGGCGAAGCGGGCCGGCTTCGGCGATGCCGAGATCGCGACGCTGTCCGGGGTGCCGGCCGTGGCGGTTCGGCGCGCTCGCGTGCGCGCCGGTATCGGTCCGTCCTACCGTCGGGTCGACACCTGTGCCGGCGAGTTCCCGGCCGAGACGCCGTACTTCTACAGCTCCTACGCCGATCCCGAGGTGCGGCCGCCGGCCGAGCGGCGCAGCGTGATCGTCGTCGGGTCGGGACCGATCCGCATCGGCCAGGGGATCGAGTTCGACTACTGCTCGGTGCGCGCCGCGTGGGCCATCCGCGAGATGGGCCTCGACGCGGTCGTCATCAACAACAACCCCGAGACGGTCTCGACCGACTACGACGCCTGCACGCGGTTGTACTTCGAGCCGCTCGACACCGAGTCGGTCCTCGACGTCATCGATCACGAGCGAGCGCTGACGGGGACTCCGCCGGCGGTCGTCCTGACGTTCGGCGGCCAGACGGCGATCGACCTCGCCAAGGACCTCGCGTATGCCGACGTGCCGATCGCGGGGCTCACCGCCGAGGCGATCGAGATCACCGAGGACCGCGAGCGATTCGCCGGGCTCCTCGAGGAGCTGGGGCTCGACGGTCCGCGCGGCCGCCTGGCGGCATCGGCCGACGAGCTGCGCGACGCGATCGACGTGCTCGGTGGCCTGCCGGTGATCGTCCGGCCGTCGTGGGTCATCGGTGGTCGGGGGATCGCGGTGCTCCGCTCGGAGGCCGAGCTGCAGGCGTATCTCGAGACCGATGTCGGCTGGCCCCTCCGCGTCGACGAGCTGGTCGCCGGCGTCGAGCTCGACGTCGATGCGATCAGCGACGGGGCGGCGTGGTGCGTGCCGGGGATCCTCGAGCAGATCGACCCGCCCGGCGTCCACTCCGGGGACAGCGTCGCGGTGCTGCCGCCGCAGCGGCTGCCGCGCGCGGTCCAGGAGCGTGCGGCGGAGGCGGCCGGGCGAATCGCCCTCGGGCTCGGGGTGCGCGGCATCCTCAACGTCCAGATGATCGCGGCAGGGGAGCGGGTGGTCGTCATCGAGGCCAATCCGCGCGCGAGCCGGACGGTCCCGGTCGTGGCCAAGGCGACCGGGTTCGACGTCGTCGCGGCGGCGGTGCGCTGCGCCCTCGGAGCGTCGCTGGCCGATGTCGGCCTGCGCCCCGGACTGGCTCCGGACGGAACGCTCGTCGCGGTGAAGGCGCCGGTGGGATCGCTGTGGCGCCTGCCCGGCGTCACCGCCGAGCTCGGGCCCGAGATGCGATCGACCGGGGAGGTACTGGGCCTGGCGCGGGATGCCGCCGACGCGCATCGGTTGGCTGACGAGGCGGTCGCCGCGCATGACGTCGGTGGCGGCTGACGCGGTCTTCGAGGCATGAAGAGGGGCCGCCGGCTCCAGTACGGAGGGTCCTGGAACGCGGCGGCCCCGAGAAGACTCGAGAGCGAGTCATCGCGAACGGGTGAAACCACTGAGTGTCGCGTCAGGCCCGAGCTTCCGTCGGCGACGGGTCACACCTGGGCGTCCGCTGACGGCCCGTACTCTCTCGATGTCTTACGCCCCTACCCTAGCAAGTCCCGTGCCGCTTGTCTGTCGGCCCGGCGACGGAGGAGGCCGGCGCCGGCGCTCCGTCAGCGGCGGCGGGTCGTCCGCGCGCGATCGCTGCTCAGTTGGGTCTGACGTCGTCGCAGGTACCCGCCGTACCAGCCGCCCAGGAAGCCGAGCCCGGCCTGGTAGATGCCCTGGAGGGCGAGGCTGGTCGCCACCTGCTCGGGCGGCCCGAAGGCGTCCGGTGTGATGCCCAGCATCGCCGAGGTGACGACGACGGCGAGGGCGACGAGGACGAAGCTCAAGATCGCCGCCGCGGTGCCGTACAGCGGCGGTCGCTGCCAGCCGAACCAGCCCGCTGCGATGAGGGCGCCGAACATCGCGAACGTGCCGGCCAGCGACAACGGATCGGTCGGACCGAGTCGAACCGAGGCGTAGTAGCCGGCGGCCGCCACGAGCCCGGTCACCACCCACGCCGCCAGGTTGCGGCGGAGGAGGAAGGCGCGGACTCGGACCGGGCGCAGCGGTCCTTCCTCGTCGAAGCCGGCGAGCGGGGGCGGCTTGTTCGGAAGCGGCGGCGCGGGCGGAAAGAGGCGGCCGAGGAAGCTCCCTCTCGGCTCGGTGGCGGCGTCCTCGGTCGCCTCCACCTCGCTGTCGGGCAGCTCGCCGCGGGCGGCCAGCCGCGCGCGGCGGCGGGCTTCGGCGCGCGTGGTGGCGCGGTCATCGGGTTGGGTGGACATCGGCCGCCGATTGTACTGTCAGCGCGCGGTAAGCGACCGGTAAGCGCCCGATAACCCTGGGTCGGGCATCCTGTCTCGGCCCGCACGCCTCCAGCCGAGAGGTGTGCCGTGACCGTCGCCAGCCCCGTTCCCTCCCAGCGCAGCCGACGATGGGTGGCGCTGCATGTCCTGCTCCTGCTGGCGATCGTCGCCGCGCTCGTCGCACCGATGGCGACCCTCGAGACGGTGCGGGCTGTCGACCTGACACCGCCCGACCATCTCGTGATCAGCGAGGTCGTCACCGGTGGCGCGTCGGCCTCGGACGAGCTCATCGAGCTGCACAACCCGACGACCGTGTCATTGCCGCTCGAGGGCCTCGAGGTCATCTACGTGACCTCCACCGGGGCGACGGTCACGCGACGCGTCGCGTGGGCGCTCGGTGCCGCGTACGTGCCGCCCGGCGGTCACGTGTTGATCGCAAATGCCTCCGGCATCTACGCCTCGATCGCCGATGCCACGTACACGTCGGGCATGGCCGCCACGGGCGGGAGCGTCGCGGTCCGCATCCTCGGCGCGACCACGGCGATCGACGCCGCCGGCTGGGGCAATGCAGGCAACGCGTGGATTGAGGGGACGCCCGCCGTCGCGCCGGCCGTTGGCGCGAGCATCGAGCGGCTGCCGGGCGGCGTCGCGGGCTCGAGCCTGGATACGGGGGACAACGCCGTCGACTTCGTCGAGCGCCTCGCACCCGAGCCACAGAACCTCGGCTCGCCACCGACCCCGGATCCGGCCGCGACGCCCACCGCCCAGCCATCGATGACGCCGGAACCGCCCGCCACCCCTGACCCGACGCCTGGCCCGACGCTGCCCCCATCGCCAACGCCACTCCCGACGCAGACCTCGACAGCGGTCACGATTGCGGAGGCTCGTGCCGCGCCCGACGGCAGCATCGTCACGATCGACGCCGTCGCGCTCACCGGCTCCGGGTTCCACGACGGAGGCGGCTTCGTCGCCGATGGCACCGGCGGGATCGCCGTGCTCATGACCGAGGGCACGTTTGCACGCGGCGCGCGCCTGCGGATCACCGGCGAGCTCGACGACCGCTTCTCCCAGCGCACCCTCCGGGCCGGCTCGGCGGCGAGCCTCGGCTCCGCGGCTGAGCCCGAGCCGACCGCGACGATGACCGGCGCGGTCGGCGAGAATACCGAGGGTCGCCTGGTCGCGACGAGCGGCGCGATCGTCGGCAGTCCGACGACCCTCAGCTCGGGCCTGGCCTTCGACGTCGACGACGGCAGCGGCGCGACGCGCGTCGTCATCGGCACGGCGACCGGCATCGACACATCGGCGTGGCTACCTGGAATGAACGTAGCCTTCGCCGGCGTCGCCGGCCAGCGCGACTCGACGGGATCTGGCACCGATGGCTACCGCGTGCTGCTTCGCGACGTCGCCGACGTCATCAGCCTCACGCCGCCCGCCGGGCCGCCGCCGCCGGGAGGGGGCGCTGGCGGCGTGACGTCCATCGCCGAGGCTCGTCGGGCGGAACGGGAGACGAGCCTCACGATCCGCGGCATCGTGACCCTCCCGAGCGGTCTCGTGGACGAGGGCACGGCGGTCATCCAGGACGCGACCGGTGCGATCCTGGTCCGCATCGGCGCGGAGGCCGGTCGCCTCGAGCTCGGCGCGCGCGTGGAGGCCAGCGGCAGGCGCTCGACGCTGAGCGGGATGGAGTCCCTCCGCGTCACCGAACCGATCGTGTTGCTGGGCAACGGCGCCGAGCCGGCAGCTCGTCGGGTGCGCACCGGGGGCGTCCGCGAGGCCGACGAGGCAAGGTTGGTCGTGGCGAGCGGCGCGCTCGTGGCATCCGCGCGGCGCGCCTCGAGCGGGACCGTCTCGTTCGAGATCGACGATGGGAGCGGCGCGCTCCGGGTCAGTCTCTCGGCAGCGCTCCAAGCCGATCGCGACTCGCTCTCCGCCGGAACGTGGGTCGAGGTGCGCGGAGTCCTCGGGCAGGAGACGAGCCTGGCCCAGCCTGACGAGGGCTATCGCATCTGGCCGCGCTCGTCGGCCGAGGTGCGGGTGACGGCGCCCGCGGCCGGCGACGGGGGCGAGGGATCGGGCGGCGACGGAACCGGCGGGGCCGGGTCGGCAGGCGGGTCCTCGGGCCCGGTGGGCTCGCTCGGCGACGTCAACGACGCGGATCTCGCGCACCTGCGGATCGCTGCCACGCTCGTCGTCGGTCGCTGGACGGAGCTCGGCCTCGCTGGCCTGCTGTGGGACGGTTCGCGCCTCGTCGCCGTCCACGAGTCGTCGCGTGCCGTCGTCTCTCGGCTGACGCACGAACGACGCCCGCCGCTCGCCCTCGACCTCGGCGGCCTGCAGGTCGCGGGCATCGACCGCGCCACCGGCGTGCCGGCGGTGAGGCTCGGCTCCGGTCCGGGCCAGACGACGGCGGTCGACGCTCAGCCCGCCCCGCCGCGCGCGACGCTCCGAGGCGACGTTCCTGCCTGGGTGTCGGTCGTCGGGCAGCTGTCGGGCTCCGGCTCGCGCCGCGTCCTGACCGTGGACGGCTCACGCGTCGCGCTCCACGAGCGGTGCGCGGGGGATGACGACAACGATGACGACGACCGCCACGGGCCTCGTGGCGCCGTCTCCGTCACGGGCGTCGCGCTCGGCGATCCGGTCCGGCTGCTGGTTCCGTGCGGTGGACTGCGTTCCGCGCCCAGCATCGCCGGCGATGCGACGCTCGCTGCCGTCGGCAGGGCCGCGGGTGCACCCGGGCCGGCGCCCGACTCGACGGGCGGCAGCGCCCGGATCGACCCGCGCCGACCGATCGTGGCCGGCCTCCTGCTGGCCGCCGCGGCCACGCTCGCGGGTGGCGCAGCGCTCGGTCGGAGGCGGGGATCCAGGGACGATGAGACCGCCAGCCCGGACGACGCGGACGACCTTGGGGGGCCTGAGCCGCACCTCACGCTCGTGCGCGTGTCGCACGAGGGCGGCCCGTGAGCGTGAGCGCGGCGTATACTCCCGCGCGTTCATCGACCGAGCGCACGCACGAAGGGAGGCGCCGCCGCGTTGACTGGCCTCAGCCAGGCCGACGCTCCTCGCACCGGGGGGCGTCAGTACCACATTGGTCTCGAACGGGGAGAGCTGGCCGAGTACGTCCTGCTCGTCGGCGACCCTGGCCGGGTGGCCAAGGTCGCCTCGCGATGGGACGCGATCGAGGTCGAGCGCTCGAACCGTGAGATCACAACCGCGACGGGGACCCACGAGGGCATGCGGCTCAGCTGCATGTCCACGGGCATGGGCACCGACAACGTCGAGATCGTGCTGGCCGAGGTCATGGAGATCACCGACGCGGCCACGTTCATTCGCATCGGATCGTCCGGCGCGCTGCAGCCGGAGATCGCCCTCGGCGATCTGATCATCTCGACCGGAGCCGTCCGGCTGGAGAACACGACCGACTACTACGTGCACCCCGGATTCCCGGCAGTGGCCCATCGCGACGTGGTGTGGGCCCTCGAAGCGGCCTGTCGACAGCTCGAGATCCGACACCACGTGGGGCTGACGGCGACGGCGAGCGGCTTCTACGCTCCGCAGGGACGGCAGATGCGCACGCTCCCCGTTCGCTATCCTGAGCTCGCAGAGGAGCTTCGCCACCAGCGTGTGGCGAATCTCGAGATGGAGTCGTCGGCACTGTTCGTGCTGGCTCATCTTGCGGGACTGCGGTCCGGCACTGTCTGCGCGGCGTACGCGCAGCGGACGGACGGCACGTTCCTCGAAGGCGCGGCAAAGGAGGCCGCGGAGGCACGTTGCATCGATGCCGGGCTGGCCGGCATCCACCTGCTGTGGCAGGTCGACACCGGTGGCGGTGACACGCTCGCCGCACGAGGGAACCTGGTCGGCCGTCAGGCGGGGTGGTCACAAGGAACGTCCGGCGACGATGCCGGCCACTAGGAGGCAATGATCACCAATGGCGACCGAGGCCTACTGCGTCAAGTGCAAGGCAAAGCGCGAGATGAATGACGCGCAGAAGATCACCATGAAGAACGGCAAGCCGGCGACGCAGGGCGTCTGTCCGGTCTGCGGTACGAAGATGTTCAAGATCGGCGGCTGACAGCCCCGAACTCGTTCTCACGACGGGCGCGCCGAGTGGCGCGCCCGTTTCGTGCCCCGGGGTCGCGGGCACGCCCGGCCGGTAGAATCCGGTCGTGGAGCGCAGCGCCGAACGGCCGATCCTCGCGATCGACCTCGGCGGCACCCAGATCCGCGCGGCCCTCGTCACCTCCGATCGCACGGTCCACTGCCGCCGCGCAGTGCCGACCGCCGACGAGGAGGGTGTGGAGGCCGTCCTGAACCGGATCATCGAGGTCGCCGCCGCGGTCCGGGACGAGGCAGCCGCCGACGGCCTGCCGGCCCCGATCGGCGCCGGCATCTCGTCACCCGGGCCACTGGACCCCTGGCGCGGGATCGTGCGCGCCGCGCCGAACCTCGTTGGCTGGACCAACATTCCCCTCGGACCCCGGATCGCCGCGGGACTCGGGATGCCGACCTTCCTCGAGCGCGACACGAACGTCGCGATCATGGGCGAGTGGCGCTACGGCGCCGCTCGCGGCGCTGACAACGCGATCTACATCACCGTCTCGACCGGCATCGGCGGCGGCCTCATCGTCGACGGCCGCCCGATCCGCGGCTCGAACGGCACGGCCGGCGAGGTCGGCCACGTCGTCGTCGAGCTCGATGGCCCGCGCTGCGGATGTGGCGGAGTCGGGCACGTCGAGGCCATCGGCTCCGGCACCGCCCTCGCCCGCGAGGGCCGCGCGCTCGTGGCCGAGCACCCCGACTCGCCGCTTGCCCGTCTCGCGCGGGATGCCGCCGAGGTCGACGCGCAGCTGGTCGCGAAGGCTGCCGAGGCGGGCGATGCGCGGGCGGCAGCGCTGCTCGAGCGGGCGTGGGTCGCCGTCGGCGCCCTCGTCGCCTCGCTGGTCAACCTGCTCGATCCCGAGGTCATCGTCATCGGCGGCAGCATTGCCGCCAACCACCCCCGCCTCTTCGACGTCGTCGGGGTCGAGATGGAGCGTCGCGCATTCCCGATCCTGCTCGACAAGGTACGGATCATGCCTGCCGCCCTTGGCGGGGACGTCTCGCTGATCGGCTCGCTGCCGATCGTCAACGACCGCATCGACGACCCGGCGTACGCGCCGGGGTCGGTCCCAACGCAGCAAGGAGCTCCGCTCTCGTGACCACCCGTATCGGTATCAACGGCTTCGGGCGCATCGGCCGCCAGACGCTCAAGGCCATGCTCGAGCGACATCCCGAGGAGCTCGAGGTGGTCGCGGTCAACGACCTCGCCGACGACGAGACGAACGCGCACCTCTTCAAATACGACTCGACCTACGGGCAGTACGCCGGGGAGGTCCGCGCCGGGGATCACGAGATCGTCGTGGACGGTCGAAGCATTCGTTCGTTCAGCGAGCGCGACCCCGCGGCGCTTCCGTGGGCCGACCTCGACGTCGACATCGTCATCGAGTCGACCGGCATCTTCACCGACGCCGAGAAGGCGAAGGCCCATCGGGACGCCGGCGCGAAGAAGGTGATCATCAGCGCCCCGGCCAAGAACGAGGACATCACCCTCGTCCTCGGCGTCAACGAGGACCGATACGACACGGAGCAGCACCACATCGTCAGCAACGCCAGCTGCACGACGAACGGGCTCGCGCTGCCGGCCAAGGTGATCTTCGACAGCTTCGGCATCGAGCGCGGCCTGATGACGACGATCCACAGCTACACGAACGACCAGAACGTGCTCGACGTCTATCACAAGGACCTGCGCCGGGCGCGCAGCGCCGGGCAGAACATCATCCCCACCACCACCGGCGCGGCGAAGGCGCTCGCACTCGTCATCCCCGAGCTGAAGGGCAGGTTCGACGGCTTCTCGCTGCGCGTGCCGACGCCGACCGTGAGCGTCATCGACTTCGTCGCCATCACCGAGCGCCCGGTGACCGCCGAGACGGCCAACGACGCGCTCCGTGCGGCGGCAGACGGACCGATGAAGGGGCTGCTCGGCGTGGTCGACGAGGAGCTGGTCAGCATGGACTTCAAGGGTGACGAGCGCTCGAGCATCGTCGACGGGCCCTCCACGATGGTGACCGGCGACAATCTCCTCAAGATCATCGCCTGGTACGACAACGAGTGGGGCTACTCGTGCCGGGTCGCCGACCTCACCGCCTTCATGGCCGAGCGGCTCTGAGGCCCGAGCATCGATGGACGTCAAGACCATCCGAGACGTCGACGTCAACGGACGTCGGGTCTTCGTCCGTGCCGATCTCAACGTGCCGCTCGAGGACGGGCGCGTCACCGATGACAACCGAATTCGGGCAAGCCTTCCGACGATCGTCAACCTCCTCGAGCGCGGCGCATCGGTCATCCTCGCCAGCCACCTTGGCCGGCCGAAGGGCAAGGTCGTCGATCCGCTTCGCCTGCGCCCGGTCGCCGAGCGGCTGAGCCAGCTGCTCGGGCGGCCGGTGCGGATGACCGGCGACGCCCTCGGGCCAGGCGTGCAGGTCGCCGTCGACAAGCTACGCCCCGGCGACCTGCTGCTGCTCGAGAACCTGCGGTTCCACGCAACCGAGGAGGCCAACGACCCGGAGTTCGCCAAGGCACTGGCCGGCCTCGCGGACCTCTACGTCAACGACGCATTCGGTGCCGCGCATCGCGCCCACGCCTCGACCGAGGGCATCACCCACTACCTGCCGGCCGTCGCCGGGCTGCTCATGGAACGCGAGGTCGACGCGCTCACGAGGCTGCTGCGCAAGCCGACGCGACCGTTCCACGCGATCATCGGCGGGGCCAAGGTGTCGGGGAAACTCGAGGTGCTGACCGCCCTGCTGGCCCGCTGCCAGGCGGTCCTCCTCGGGGGCGGCATGGCGAACACGTTCCTGGCTGCCAAGGGCTACAACCTGGGCAAGAGCCTGGTCGAGGCCGAGCAGCTCGACAATGCCGCGAAGATCTTCGAAGAAGCGCGCCGCAAGCGGGTGCGCCTCATGCTCCCGGTCGACGCGGTCGTGGCGCCGCAGGTCCACCATCGGGCCAAGACGCGCGTCGTGCCGATCGCCGACGTGCCGAAGGACCAGATCGTGGTCGACATCGGCCCGGCGACGATCAAGGCATATTCCGATCACCTGTCGAAGGCGAAGACGATCTTCTGGAACGGACCGATGGGCGTCTTCGAGATGCCCCAGATGGCGGACGGCACGAACGCGATCGCGAAGCTCCTCGCCAGGCGATCGCGAGCCGGGGTGGTCACGATCGTCGGCGGGGGCGACTCGGTGGCGGCGGTGGAGCGCCTCGGCCTCGCCGACCGGATGACGCATGTCAGCACCGGGGGCGGCGCGTCGCTCGAGTTCATCGAGGGCAAGACCCTGCCGGGGGTCGCTGCGCTGCTGCCCGCCGACGCCGAGATCGCCCTGGAGAAGGAGGACGCGTGACCACGCTCATCGAGGACGTCATCGGCCGCGAGATCCTCGACTCGCGCGGGAATCCGACGGTCGAGGTCGACGTGTTCCTCGACGACGGCGCCGTCGGCACGGCCCTCGTGCCCTCGGGCGCCTCGACCGGTGCCCACGAGGCGGTCGAGCTTCGTGACGGCGACGGCGCTCGCTACGGCGGCAAGGGCGTGCTGACCGCCGTGCGTCACGTGAACGAGACGCTGCGTCCTGAGCTGCTCGGCATCGACGCGCTCGACCAGGTCGGCCTCGACCGCCTGCTCATCAGCCTCGACGGCACCGACAACAAGTCGAAGCTCGGGGCCAACGCGCTCCTCGGCGTGAGCCTCGCGGTCGCCCACGCCTCGGCAGAGTCGCTGGGACTGCCGCTGTACCGGTATCTCGGCGGTACCGGCGCCCGGCGCCTGCCAGTGCCGCTGGTGAACATCCTCAACGGCGGCAAGCACGCGATCGACTCGACCGACTTCCAGGAGTTCATGATCGTGCCGCTCGGGGCGCCGAGCTTCCGCGAGGGGCTGCGCTGGGCGGCCGAGACGTTCCACGCGCTCGGGACGCTGCTCCACGACGAGGGCTTCGCGACCACCGTCGGCGACGAGGGCGGCTATGCACCAAGTCTCGGCAGCAACGAGGACGCCATCGCCGCGGTCCTCACCGCCATCGAGCGGGCCGGCTACGCGCCCGGCGAGCAGGTCGCCATCGCGCTCGACCCCGCCACGACCGAGCTGTACGGCGACGGCCGCTACACGCTGGCCCGCGAGAACCGCGCGCTGACCGGCGGCGAGCTCACCGACTTCTGGGCCGACTGGGCCGATCGCTACCCGATCGTGAGCATCGAGGACGGACTGGCCGAGGACGACTGGGAGGGCTGGGTCGCCCTCACCGAGCGCCTCGGCGACCGGATCCAGCTCGTCGGCGACGACCTGCTGGTCACGAACACGCGGCGCCTGGAGCGGGCGATCCGCGAGCGCGCGGCGAACAGCATCCTCGTCAAGCTCAACCAGATCGGCACCCTGACCGAGACGGTCGAGGCGGTCGAGATGGCCCAGCGGGCCGGATGGACGGCGATCATCAGCCACCGATCCGGGGAGACCGAGGACACGACGATCGCCGACCTGGCCGTCGCGCTCAACGCCGGGCAGATCAAGACCGGCTCGATCAGCCGGTCCGAGCGAATCGCCAAGTACAACCGGCTCCTGCGCATCGAGGAGGAGCTCGGCGACGCGGCCGAGTACGCCGGTGCTGGCGCGTTCAGCGCGACTCGTGGCTGACGCGTTCTCGCTGGTCGATGCGGTCGCGCGCCTGGCGGCCGATCGGCACGACTTCGCCGAGCTGTTTCGAAGCCCGTCCGGCTCCTTGAGCCTGACCGTTGCGCGCTGGCCGGCGGGGTCGGTGGACGACCAGCAGCCGCACGCCGAGGACGAGGTCTACTACGTGGCCGCGGGGCGGGCTGGGCTGACCGTTGCGGGCGAGCGAGTCCCGGTCGAGCCGGGATCGGTGGCCTTCGTTGCCGCCGGCGTCGAGCACCGCTTCACCGAGATCGCCGAGGATCTCGAGGTGCTCGTGTTCTGGTCGCCGGCGCGCGGCACGAGACGCTAGGTCTCGTCCTCGTCGACATCCTTGGCCCGGCGACGCGCTGCGGCCGACTCGCGGCTGGCGCGGGTGACGGCGACCTTCGCCTTGCCGGCGGCGGTGCGAGGTCGATCCGCCGCCTTGCCGGCCGCGGCCTTCGACGCCTTGGCGGCGGCGACCTTCTTTCGCTGCGCGGTCTTGCTCGCGGCCGTTCGCTTCTTCGGCGCGGTCGCCGCTCCCTCGACTTCGTCGAGCAGATGCGCCGCGTTGACCTTGGCCATCAAGCGGCTCTTGCGTCGCGCCGCGTTGTTCGGGTGGATGATGCCCTTCTCGGCAGCCTTGTCGAGGGCGCTGATCGCCGCTGCGACGGCAGTCACGCCGTCACCCTCGAATCGGCCGAGGGCGATGTCGGAGGCCTGCTGCACGAGCGTCTTCGTCTCGCTGCGCGTGCGGCGGTTGACGGTGCGGCGACGGAGCGACTGGCGCGAGCGCTTCAGGGCGGAGGGCGTGCGGGCGCCCTTCCAGGTGCGGGCCGTTCTTGCCACGTGGGATCCTCAATGACTCTCTTCGTTCCGCCCACGCTCACGCACGGTGGCGCGCCGACGGAGCCGGGAGTATAGCAGCGGGTCGCCGGATGGGCCACTCGACAGACGGCGGCACAGCGGCGACAATCCGCGCGACCGATGAGGCGCACTGCCCGTCCGCCATGCAGCGGTCCGCAGCGGGAGACAACCGAGCCAGGGGAGACGCCCGGCACCTCACGCCGAAGGGGTGCGGACGCCAGACGGTGCAACGCCGGAGCGTGCTCGACCGTCTACGACCCCGAACGCCCATGACCACCGCTACGCTCTCCCGCCGCCTGATTCGCCCGATGGCCACGCGACCGGCCCGCCGTTCGATGCTGTTTGGGTTCGGCATGACGCTCGCCATCGGCCTCCTCGTCCTCGTCGGCGCGTCGGTGGGGGTCGCGGTCTCCGCCGGATCGAACGTCCTCAACGGCGTGAACGTCGCCGGCGTGGAGCTCACCGGACTCGATCGGTCGGGGGCCGCCGAGCGGCTGGGCGACGAGCTCCCCGCGCTGGACGCCGGCGCGGCGGTCATGAGCGTCGGCGAGACCGAGATCGCCGTCCCGTACGCCGACCTCGGGCGAGGCTACGAGACCGATGCGATGCTCGACGCGGCTCTCGGCGTCGGCCGCAGCGGCAACGCGTTCGCCGACGCCGTCGACCGGCTCCGCACCCTGTTCCACGCCACCACGCTCCCGGTCGTCGTGCACGCCTACGACGCCGACGCGCTCGCGAGCATCGCCGGCGACGTCGCCGCGGACGTCAGCCACTCCCCGCGCGAGGCCGCCGTCCTTCGCGACGGCGCGACCTTCACGGTGCGCGAGAGCGCGGAGGGCCAGGGCATCGCCGGGGCCGATGTCGCGGCCGCCCTCGGGGCCGCCGTCGACAACGCCGATCCGGCCGACGTCCGCGTCGAGCTCACGGCCACGACACTTCGACCCGTCGTCGACACCGCCACCGCCGAGGCGTCGGCGGCCGCGGCCAGTGCGATTGCTTCGAGGCTCAAGGTGACGATCCCCGGCGCGGACGATGCCGAGTCGCTCGTCATCAGGCCGCCGACGCTTGCCGCGGCGATCTCGTTCGGGCCCGAGGGTGCCGAGGCCTATGCGGCGCGCATCGATGCCGCCGCCGTGACGGCCGCCGTCCAGGCGCTCGCCAAGAACATCAACCAAACGCCGGTGAACGCGCGCATCGCGGTTGCCTCCGGCGGCGGACTGGGCGGCGTCATCGCCGGCCAGGACGGTCGCCGGCTCAACGTCGCGGACTCGTCGGATGGCGTTCTCGACGCGCTCGCCCGTCGGGCCGGTGGCGCGAGCGTCGGCTCGCTTCCGCTCGTGGTGAACGTCACCGAGCCCGCGCTGACGACCGCCGAGGCGGAGGCGATCCTCCCGCAGATGCAGATGGTCTCGAGCTGGACCACGTACTACGTCCCGGGCGAGGGCAACGGCTTCGGCAACAACATCAACATCGGTGCGTTCGACATCGACGGGCGCAACATGGCGCCGGGCGAGTGGTTCAGCTTCTGGGACAGCATCGGCCCGGTCACCACTGAGCGTGGGTATCAGTACGGCGGCGTGATCATCGGTGGTCGGAGCGTCGCCGGCGGCGCCATCGGCGGTGGGATCTGCTCGACGTCGACGACGATCTTCAACGCCGCGCTGCGAATGGGCCTCGAGATGGGCATCCGGGCCAACCACTACTACTACATCGATCGCTACCCCGACGGCCTCGACGCGACGGTGTACATGGACGACAACTTCGTCCAGGACATGACCTTCCGCAACGACACCGAGTATCCGCTCGTGATCCGCGGCTTCGGCGGCAACGGCTTCGTGACCTTCCAGATCTGGTCGGTCCCGACCGGGCGCTCTGTGGTCATCACCGATCCGGCGACGAGCAACCACCGAACCGCCACCGAGACGACGGTCGTCGACCCGAGCATGGCGCCGGGCACATCCAAGCGCGTCGAGTTCCCGCACGACGGCCACGACGTGAGCCGGACGCGCTTCGTGTACGACGCGGACGGCAACCTGCTCCACCAGAACGCGTACTTCAGCTCGTACCGAACCGTGAACGGCATCACCGCCGTCGGACCCACCGCGTCGCGCGACGAAGGCGAGGGCGAGGGCGAGACCGCCGGTGACGGCGATGGCGGCGGCGCCGGAGACGGGCCACCCTGAGTCGGCCGTAGGCCGCATCGGTTCTTCGCTAGACTCCCGCGGGTGATCCCCCCGGAGCGCATCCGCAACTTCAGCATCGTCGCGCACATCGACCACGGGAAGTCGACCCTCGCCGACCGCCTGCTCGAAGCCACCCACACGATCGACAAGCGCCAGATGACGTCCCAGGTGCTCGACTCGATGGAGCTCGAGCGCGAGAAGGGGATCACGATCAAGGCTCGGGCCGTCCGCCTCCACTACGACGCCGCCGATGGCCAGGCGTACGCACTCAACCTCATCGACACGCCCGGACACGTCGACTTCACGTACGAGGTGAGCCGGTCGCTCCAGGCCTGCGAGGGCGCGATCCTCGTCATCGACGCCAGCCAGGGGATCGAGGCCCAGACCCTCGCCAACGTGCACCTGGCGATGGCGCAGAACCTCACGATCATCCCGGTCATCAACAAGATCGACCTGCCCTCGGCCGACCCCGAGATGGTGATGGTGGAGCTCGAAGAGACGCTTGCCATCCCACGCGAGGACGTCCTCCTGGCCAGTGCCAAGGACGGCACCGGGGTGAGCGAGGTGCTCGAGGCGATCGTCCACCGCGTCCCCCCGCCGGCCGCCGACACCGCCGCGCCGCTGCGCGCACTCGTCTTCGACAGCCACTACGACGCGTACAAGGGCGTCGTGGCCTACGTCCGCCTGGCGTCGGGCATCCTCCGCGACCACCAGCGCATCCGCTTCATGGCCACCGGCGCAGAGTCGGAGATCCTCGAGCTCGGCTACTTCCGCCCCCAGCCGGTACCCACCGAGCGGCTCGTCGCCGGCGAGGTCGGCTACGTCGCCAGCGGACTGAAGAGCATCCGAGAGGCACAAGTCGGGGACACCCTCACGACCGCCGATCCTGATGGGGCCGATACGCCGCTGCCGGGCTACAAGGAGCCGCTGCCGCTCGTCTTCGCCGGCATCTACCCGCTGCGCGGCGACGACTACCCCGAGCTCCGGGACGCACTCGACAAGCTCCACCTCAACGACGCCGGGTTCGTCTACGAGCCGGAATCGTCAGCGGCGCTCGGATTCGGGTTCCGCTGCGGGTTCCTCGGCCTGCTGCACATGGAGATCACGCAGGAGCGCCTCGAGCGCGAGTTCGGCCTCGACCTCATCGCCTCGGCGCCGAGCGTCGAGTACCGGGTCAAGGTGCTGCACCGAGCCGACGAGCTCGTGGTCGACAACCCCGCGCAGATGCCGAATGCCGGCGACATCGAGGCGATCGGTGAGCCCTGGGTCGCGGCACAGGTCATCACCCCGACCGAGTACATCGGTCCGCTCATGGAGCTTGCGACCATGCGTCGCGGCGAGTTCCAGAACATGGAGTACCTCGACCCGACGCGGGTCAACCTCCACTTCGAGATGCCCCTCGGCGAGCTGATCATCGACTTCTACGACCTGCTGAAGAGCCGATCGAGCGGGTACGCCAGCCTCGACTACAGCTACATCGGCTACCGTCCCGGCGACCTCGTGAAGCTCGACGTCCTCGTCGGAGGCGAGCCGGTCGACGCGCTCAGCCTGATCGTGCATCGGTCCAACGCCTACCGGCAGGGCAAGGCACTCGTCGACAAGCTCAAGGAGTTGATCCCGCGCCAGATGTTCGAGGTGCCGGTCCAGGCGGCCATCGGCTCGCATATCATCAGCCGCGAGACGATCCGAGCGATGCGCAAGAACGTGCTGGCCAAGTGCTACGGCGGCGACGTGACGCGCAAGCGCAAGCTGCTGGAGAAGCAGAAAGAAGGAAAGCAGCGGATGAAGCGGATCGGCTCGGTCGAGATTCCGCAGGAGGCCTTCCTGGCAGTGCTTCGGATGAACGAGGGTCAGTCGTAGGTGGACTTCTTCGACTCGCTGCGCCTCGCGATCTGCCTCGGGCTGACCCTCTTCCTCGTCCTCCTCCGCTTCGACGCCGAGCGGATCACGCGCAGCGACTACTTCCGCTACCGCACGCCATGGATGGGGCCGGTCAGCTACTACATCCTCGTCATCGGCTTCGCGATCGGCATCGCCATCATCCTGCCCTCGGGACGCGAGCAGCTCTTCCTCACCGGTGGCCAGACCGAGGAGATGCTGCCGATCATGCTCGCCTTCGTGACCGTTGCGCTGCTCAACGCGGTCGCGCTCGCGTTCCTGCGCTACGGAAGCATCCTGCCGCTGCCGATCGAGCTGCTGCCGTCGCGCGTCCTCGGTGCCGCGGCCAACGCCATCAGCGAGGAGATCCAGTTCCGTTCGATCGTGCTCGGCCTGCTCCTCTTCGCCGGCGTCGACACCGGACTGGCGATCGCCATCCAGGCGCTCCTCTACGGCCTCGCCCACCGGCGCCTGTGGCGCGACCGCGACTGGTACTTCCTCGCCGGATCGGTGCTTCTCGGTTGGGCGGCCGGCGTCGTGACCGTCGAGACCGGCTCGGTCATCCCGGCGATCGTCGGGCACTTCGCGGTGACGATGGCGCTGTTCGGGTTCGCCGGAGGGCGCCTGCGGCAGCGACCGATCTAGGACCGATGGACTGGGGCGGCGGCTCCGCCCGCCCGGCGGCGTGTCGGCGCGCCAGCCGCGTTTCCGCCCCACGGGCGTACCGGCCACTGATTGGCCGAATTCCCGCACCACGGGAGGCCTGGCGGACCGAGTTCGGCCGCCTCGGCGTCTGAGCCTCCCGCCCCACGGGATTCCGGCTACTGATTCGCCGATACTCCCGCCCCACGGGAATCGACCGACCCCGCGTTCGCCACCGTCCCACGCGGACTGCCGGCGCCGGCCCGCACCGCGCGCGTGGGTGTCCGTAGACTGCGCTCGTGGACTTCGTGCGCAAGGCGATGGGCTGTGCGGCGGCCCTGGTGTCGCCCGATGGACGCGTCCTGTTGGTCCGGCGAGCGTACCCGCCGCACGATTGGGTCATGCCGGGCGGCAATGCCGAGGCCGGAGAGTCCCTGCTCGAGACGCTCCACCGCGAGGTTCGCGAGGAGCTTGGACTGCCGATCGAGGTCGAGCGCATGACCGGCGTGTACTACCAGCCGGATCATCGCGCCGGCGAATTCATTCACTTCGTGTTCGTGGCGCGCATCCCGGCCGACCCTCCCGTGCGGGCCGACTCGAACGAGGTCGCCGAGTGGTCATTCTTCGCGCGCGATGCGCTGCCGGAGCCGATGAGCCCATCGACCCGACGCCGTCTCGGCGACGCGCTCGGCCACGAGTGGCCGATGCTGCCGGTGGAGCTGGAAGCCCGGAGCGAGCCTTCGGCATGACGGTAGCGACGCCGCACCACCTCTATGTCCATGTGCCGTTCTGCCGGCTGGTCTGCGCGTACTGCGACTTCGTGACCGTGGGCGGGCGAGCGCACGACCTGCCGCGCTACGCCGCGGCGCTGCGTGACGAGATCGCCCTCCGACCAGCGCCGGGCGAGCTGCGCACGATCTACTTCGGTGGCGGCACGCCGTCGCTCCTGAGCCCCGACGAGGTCGGCCTCATCATCTCGGCCGCGCAGGACCGATGGGCGCGTCTGGCGCTGGAGGAGGTTACGCTCGAGGCGAACCCGAGCCGGCGCGAGGCTCCCGATTGGGCCGGCCTGCGCGCCGCGGGGGTGACCCGGATCAGCCTCGGCGTCCAGTCGCTGCGCGAGGAGGAGCTGCGGGCGCTGGCACGCGGCCACACCGCCGGCGAGGCACACGAGGCGTTCGCCGCAGCCCGGGCCGCCGGGTTCGACAATGTCAGCATCGATCTCATCTACGGCATCCCCGGCCAGTCGCTGGCGGACTGGCGCGACGGCCTGGACGCGGCGATCGCGCTGAGGCCCGATCACATCAGCTGCTACGCCCTCCAGCTCGCGCTCGCACCCGACGAGTGGGCCGCGCCGCCCCGGCCCGGCGCGCTGCGCTGGCGCGAGCGGATGGCGCCGCTCCAGGACGATGGGCTGGCCGCCGGGCAGTACCGCGTGGCCGAGGACGTGCTCGGGCGGGCCGGCTACCGGCACTACGAGCTGAGCTCGTGGGCGCTCCCCGGGCGGGAGTCGCGGCACAACGCGGCCTACTGGGCGCGGCGTCCGTACACCGGCATCGGTGCGGGGGCACACTCGTACGACGGTGCGGACGAGCGGTCGTGGAACACCCGCAACCTCGACGCGTACCTCGCGGCCGTGGAGGGCGGCCACGGGCCGGTGGCGGGTGTCGACCACCTCGACGAGGGCGCGCGCGCCTTCGAGGCGATGGCCCTCGGCCTGCGGCGGATCGACGGGGTCGGGCGCGGTACCTTCGCGGCCGAGTTCGGGGCGGATCCGGTCGATCGGTTCGCCGACGGCCTGGCGGAGCGCGACATCCTGATCGAGGTCGGGCCGGATCGGCTCCGGCTGACGCCGATGGGCCGGCTGCTCGCCTCGGAAGCCTGCCTCGCCTTCCTGCCGGGCTGATGCTGTTCCGCCCGTCGACGCTGCAGGGGATTGCCGACGGAACGGTGACCCGTGCCTACCGCACGTGGGATCGGCCGCGCGTGCGCGCCGGCGGACGGCAGCGGACGCCGGCCGGTGTCGTCGCATTCGACGCGGTCGAGCCGGTTTCGCGAGAGTCCCTGACCGATGACGACGCGCGCTCGGCGGGACTCGCGGACCTCGACGAGCTGCTCGGACTGGTCGACCGCCGCACCGGCACGATCTACCGCATCGACCTCCACCTCGCCGGCCCCGATCCGCGGGTGGCGCTGCGCGAGTCGACGCCCGACGATGCAGAGGTCGCCGAGCTCCTCCGTCGCCTGGAGCGGCTCGACCGCGCCAGTCGGCACGGCCCGTGGACCGAGGCGGTGCTGCGCGCCATCGGTGACCAGCCGGGTAGGCGCGCGGCCGACCTGGCCGCGTCCTTCGGCCGCGAGCGGGACCCGTTCAAGCTCGACGTGCGCAAGCTCAAGGAGCTCGGGCTGACCGAGAGCCTCCGCCCCGGCTACCGGCTCTCTGCGCGCGGCCGCGCGGTGCTCGGCTCATTGGACCCTGCCGCGCCATAGCCGTCCCGCGATCGCGGCGTAGACCAGTGAGCCGGCAGCGCCGGCGAGCAGGTCGTTGACCGTGTCCCACGTGCCCCGCACGTTGCGGAGGCCGAACCACACGTCGGAGTAATACTCCTGCGCTTCCAGCAGGACGTGCCCGATCTGGGCAACGCCAACCGCCGAAAGCAGCGGCAGGTCGAGCAGCTCGGCGGCTGCCACGGTCACTGCGCCGGTGCCGTGCGCGTGCGGAATGGCGTCGAAGTGCCGATGGCTGTCGTACAGGTTGAAGTGGTTGCCGGCCAGGTCGAGGGCGAAGAGCGAGAGGTACAGATTGTCTGGCCCGACGGGATAGGGCCGCGAGCGACGGCCGGGCAGTGCCTGCGCGGCGGGGAACAGAAGCGACGCAGGCAGCATGACGAGGCCACGCGTCCCGATCGCCTTGCCCCGGTAGCGAGGATCATCGGGAAGCCTGCGAGCTTCGAGCAGCATGGCGACGATCGACCCGCGAAGGGCCACGTTCAGGGCCCAGCCCAGCAGCCGCATCGCGCCATCCTAGCGGTGCGCGGCCAACGTCCCGCGCGTTGACACCCTGCGGCGACGAGGCGTACCATGCCCGCCAGCACCCATTAGCACTCTCAGCGTGAGAGTGCCAAGTCAAGAACCTCACTGCAGGAATCCACGATGGCGGAGGAACGGACCGCGCGCGAGCGTGCCGCTCACCGGCCGGCGATCAAGCTGACCGAGCGGCAGCGATCGGTGCTGCGCGCCGTGGTCGAGGACTACGTCCTCAGCGCGGTCCCGGTGGGCTCGAAGGCGCTCGTCACGCGCTACGGGCTCGCCGTCTCGCCGGCCACCGTGCGCAGCGCGATGGCCGAGCTCGAGGCCCTCGGCCTGCTCACGCACCCGCACACGAGCGCCGGGCGCGTGCCCTCGGATCTGGGCTACCGGCTCTACGTCGAGTCACTCATGCGCGAGGCGGAGCTCGACTCCACCGACCAGCTCATGATCCGTCACCAGTTCAGCCAGGTGCCGCTGACGAGCAACGAGTGGCTGCGCCTGGCGGCGAGCATCCTGGCAGGGAGCACTCGGGCCGCAGCGGTCGTGACCCCGGCCCGGTCGCGCCGCGCCCGCTTTGGGCACGCGCAGCTCGTCGCGCTGGCGGACGGCACGCGACTCCTCGTCCTCGTCCTCTCGGACGGCAACGTCCACCAGCGCCGGCTCGATCGCACCACACTCGAGCGCCAGTTGCCGGAAGAGCAGCTCGACCAGGTGGCGCTCGACGCCGCCGCGGCCGCGCTGAACGCGGAGCTGGCGGGCCTGACCGGCCCGCAGGCGCGACGGCGGGCGGCGAGGCTCGGGCCGCTGGCGGCCCGCATCGGAGCGGTCGTCGCGACGATGCTCGAGGACGCGGACTCCGTCGTGGTGGAAGAGGTCTTCACCGACGGCATCGGTCACGTGCTCGAGCAGCCCGAGTTCGCGGAGGGCTCGAAGCTGCGGCCGATCCTCGAGGTCCTGCAGCGTTCAGACTTCCTCCAGCAGCTGGTCCCCGTCCTCACGAGGAGCGGCGGGGTCCACGTGATCATCGGCCGCGAGAACCTGAACGACGCGATGCACGAGGTCAGCCTCGTCTTCGCTCCCTACGGGACCCCGGATCAGGCACTCGGTCTGCTGGGCGTGCTGGGTCCGACCCGCATGCGCTACCCGCGTGCCATCCCGACGGTCCGGTACCTGTCCACCCTCATGAACGAGCTGATCAGCAGCGAGTACGGCGAGACGCAATGACCGATCACCCGACGAACGGCGGCCCCAAGCCGCCCACGAAGACGCGCGGCCAGGAGCGAGCCGAGGCGATCAAGACGCCGAGCCGGATCGAGCTGGCGGAGCGCATCGAGCAGCTCGAGCGCGAGCTTGCCGAGGCTCATGCCAAGAGCGAGGAGCACCTCTACAACTGGCAGCGCTCGGCGGCCGACTTCTCGAACTTCAAGCGACGGACCGATGAGGAGCGGGCGACGGTCGGTCAGTACAGCAACGCGCTGCTGATCGACAAGCTGCTCGGCGTCCTCGACGACTTCGATCGAGCCCTCGAGAGCGTCCCGCCCGACGCGCACGACGCCTGGATCGAGGGCGTGAAGCTTGTCGAGCGCAAGCTGCGATCGGTCCTCGAGTCCGAGGGCGTCACCCCGATCGAGGCCGTCGGCCAGCCGTTCGATCCGAACCTCCACGAGGCGGTCGCCCACGAGGAGACCGCGGACCATCCCGACAACGACGTCATTGGCGAGGTGCAGCGTGGCTACCGGCTGCACGACCGAGTCATCCGCCCGAGCCTCGTCCGCGTTGCCAACAACCCGAAGGAGCACTGACGAACCCATGGGCAAGATCATCGGCATCGACCTGGGCACGACCAACTCGGCCGTCGCCGTCATGGAAGGCGGCGAACCGCAGGTCATCACCAACGCGGAAGGCGGCCGCATCACCCCATCGGTCGTCGCCTTCGCCAAGAGCGGGGAGCGGCTGGTCGGCCAGGTTGCGAAGCGGCAGGCCATCACCAACCCCGAGAACACGATCTTCAGCATCAAGCGCTTCATGGGGCGGCGCAACGACGACCCGGAGGTCCAGCGCAGCACCGGCCTCGTTCCATACGACGTGATCAAGGACCCGAAGTCGGACGGCATCGTCGTCAAGCTCGCCAATGGCAAGACCTTCAGCCCGCCCGAGATCAGCGCGATGATCCTCCAGAAGCTGAAGGGCGACGCCGAGGCGTACCTCGGCGAGAAGATCACCGAGGCGGTCATCACCGTCCCGGCCTACTTCGACGACACGCAGCGCCAGGCGACGAAGGATGCCGGGCGCATCGCCGGGCTCGACGTCAAGCGCATCGTCAACGAGCCGACCGCATCGGCCCTCGCCTACGGGCTCGACAAGCAGAAGGACGAGAAGATCGCCGTCTATGACCTCGGTGGCGGCACCTTCGACATCAGCATCCTCGAGCTGAGCGAGGGCGTCTTCGAGGTCCGCTCGACGAACGGCGACACCCACCTCGGCGGCGACGACTTCGACCAGCGCGTCATCGACTGGCTGATCGAGGAGTTCAAGAAGGACCAGGGGATCGACCTGAGCAAGGACCGGATCGCGCTCCAGCGCCTCAAGGAGGCGGCGGAGAAGGCGAAGATCGAGCTGTCCAGCACGACCTCGACCGAGATCAACCTGCCCTTCGTCAGCGCCGATGCGTCCGGGCCGAAGCACCTCGTCACGAACCTGACGCGGGCCAAGCTCGAGGACCTCGTCGCGGACCTCATCAACAAGACCACCGACCCGGTGAAGAAGGCGCTGGCCGATGCGTCCATGCAGCCGGGCGACATCGACGAGGTCATCCTCGTGGGCGGCATGACGCGCATGCCGTCCGTGGTCGAGGCCGTCAAGAAGATGTTCAACGGCAAGGAGCCGCACAAGGGCGTCAACCCCGACGAGGTGGTGGCGGTCGGCGCGGCGATCCAGGCCGGCGTCCTCGGCGGCGAGGTCAAGGACGTCCTCCTCCTCGACGTCACCCCGCTGTCGCTCGGGATCGAGACGATGGGCGGCGTGGCGACGAAGATGATCAACCGCAACACGACGATCCCGACGTCGCACACTCAGATCTTCTCGACCGCGTCGGACAACCAGCCGTCGGTCGACATCGTCGTGCTCCAGGGCGAGCGCGAGATGGCCGCCGACAACAAGAAGCTGGCGACGTTCCGCCTCGACGGCATCCCGCCGGCTCCGCGCGGCGTGCCGCAGATCGAGGTCACCTTCGACATCGACGCCAACGGCATCCTCAACGTGACCGCCAAGGACAAGGCCACGAACAAGGAGCAGAAGGTGGCGATCACCGCGTCGTCGATGCTCGCCAAGGAGGATGTCGACAAGATGGTCCGCGAGGCCGCCGAGCACGCGGAGGAGGACCGGGCCCGTCGCGCGGCCACCGAGTCACGCAACGAGGCCGACGCCCTCGTCTACCAGGGAGAGCGGCTGCTCAAGGACCTCGACGACAAGCTGTCGGACGAGGACAAGGCGGAGGTCACCGCTCGCATCGAGGCGGTCCGCGAGGCGCTGAAGGGCGAAGACCAGGGCGCCGTCGACTCGACCAAGGGTCAGCTGGCAGAGGTGCTGCAGCGCGTCGGCACGAAGGCGTACCAGGCCACCGAGGGCGGCGACGGCAACGGCACCGATGGCTCCGGCGGTCCGGAGGGCGGCGACGGCGCCGCGGCCGGCGAGGGCGAGGCCGAGGAAGAGACGATCGAGGGCGAGTACAAGGAGGTGTAGCACCTCCGGTCGCCCACGCGTCTACGAACCAGGAGGCCGGGCGGCTGTGGCCCGGCCTCTTCGCATCTGGGGCCGGCGAAGCGCCTGAATTCCCACCGTTCGCTGCGACCGACGGCCGGCGCGGTCAGGCCGTGTGCACGACCTGCGTGCACATCGGGCAGCGTCGGGCGGCGGCCGGGATCTCCGACGCGCATTCCGGGCAGGTCTTCGTGGTCGGCGACTCCTCCTGGCCACGCTGCCGGCGCTCCTCGAGCGCCTTCGCCGGCCGTACCACGAAGAGGTAGATCGCCAACCCCACGACAAGGAATGAGATGAGCGCGTTGAGGAAGGCGCCGTACCGCACCTCGGCGTCACCCACGGTGAACGAGGCCTCGCTGAAGTCGGGAAGGCCGAGCAGCCCGAGCAGCGGTGTGAGGATGTCGCCGACGAACGAGGCGATGACCGCCGCGAACGCGATGCCGAGGACGACCGCCACCGCCAGGTCGATGACGTTGCCGCGCAGGATGAACTCCCGGAATCCGGTGAGCATCTCAACCTCCTTCGGAGACCTCGCGCCAGACGGCGCGGGTCATGCACGTTGGGCCGCCGCCACCGTTCAGTCCGGTCTCGGCGGCCGGGTAGGTCCGGACCTCGCAGCCAGCGGCGGCGAGTGCGGCTGCGGTCACGGGATTTCCCTCCGCCATGATCACGACGCGCGGTCGTACGGCGAGCACGTTGCACGCCATCGTCGCGTATTCGTGCTCCGGCACCTCCACCGTCCGGATGCCGAGCGCGCCGAGCAGCTCCCACAGGCCGGCCGGGAGCAGCGGCGCATAGACCACGGCGAGGTCGTCGGCCACCGGGGAGATGACCGACATCAGGTGCACGAGCTCGTCCGGGCCACGCCAGTAGGGAAGGTCGAAGATCCGCGCGTCACCGCCGACCAGCTCGGCGAGCTGCTGCGCACCCGCGTCGTTCGTGCGCAGCGTGCGACCGATGCACAGCACATCGGGCCGCAGCCAGACCGCGTCGCCGCCCTCGATCGTGCCGGGTGCCTCGACCTGTCCGATGGTCGGGATGCCGGCCGACGCGGTCCAGGCCTCCATCACCGCCGGTTCCGGCCGTCGCGTCGGCTTGCCGGGCCGGAGCGCGATGGCGCCGGCATCGGTGATGAGCAGCGGGTCGTAGGTGTAGACGAGGTCGGCGTGATCGGGCTCATCGGCCAGTGCGTGAACCCGCACGCCCAGGGCGGTCAGCAGCCCGGTGAAGGCATCGTGCTCGCGCTGCGCGGCGGCGAGGTCGACCGGGTGGTGGAAGCCGATGGCCGGGTCATCGAACGCCGCGCCGAAGGCGGGTCCGGGCCGCTTGACGAGGACGTCGCGCAGCGGCGCGGTTGCGCTCTGGCCGCCGTATCGGATGCCGTCCGCCCGCACGCGCCGCCCAGACCCGACCGTTGCCCCTACGCCGTCGCGGCCACCGGCTCCTCGGTGACAACCGGCTCGGGCGCGGGTCGGCGCCGGCTGAAGATCTTGACGATCTCCATCACCCACAGGATCACCGAGCCGGCGGCTGCGCAGACGACCCACTGCTCGATCGACAGCGGTACCGTCTGGAGCACGCGGTTGAGCAGGTCCAGCTGGTTGGCCAGGATGATGGCCAGCAGCGAGACCCCGCTCAGTCGCACGAGGGTCGTGTTCGCCAACAGGCTTCTGCTGAAGACCGACTCGGTCAGGTCGTTGCAGGCAAGGCCATAGAACAGGTTGGCGAACGAGAAGGTCGCCAGGCCCATCGTGCGCGCCAGGTCGTCGTTGCCGGTGTTGATGTGGATCCACTGAATGACGATGAGGGTCGAGGCAGCCTGGATCGCGCCATAGATGGCGAGCCTGATGCCGAGCGGCAGCGGCATCACCTGCTCGTCGGACTTGCGCGGTGGGCGCTCCATCAGCCCCTTGGTCGGCTCACCCATGCCCAGGCCGACCGACTGCAGGACCTGGGTGGTGAAGTTCACGAACAGCGTCTGCTGCGGCACGAAGGGCAGGCCCATCAGCACGTTGAACAGGCCGGAACCGAGGAACGTCCAGATCATCCCGAAGAGGACGCCCATCTGATAGCGGATGTACTTCACGAGGTTGTCGTAGAGGGCGCGGCCCTTCTCGACCGCCTTGACGATCGTCGCGAAGTTGTCGTCGGTCAGGATCATGACGGCGGCCTCCTTCGAGACCTCCGTGCCCGTGATGCCCATGGCGACGCCGATGTCGGCCTTCTTGAGCGCCGGCGCGTCGTTCACGCCGTCCCCGGTCATCGCGACGATCCGGCCCTTGCGCTTCAGGATGTCGACGAGGCGGACCTTGTGCTCGGGGGTCACGCGGGCGATGACGCCGATGTCGTCGATCCGACGCAGCGCTTCGTCGTCGCTGAAGTCGCCCCACTCTGCCCCGGTGATCGCCTGGCCTCGGATTCCCAGGTCATTGGCGATCGCCGCGGCGGTGACCGCGTGGTCGCCGGTGATCATCCTGACCTGGATGCCCGCGGCGTGCGCCTCGGCAATCGCCGTGCGGGCCTCCGGTCGCGGAGGGTCGACGATGCCCGCCAGGGCCAGCAGCGTGAGGTCGGAGACGAGTGGCAGCAGGTCGGCGTTCGCGTCGAAGGTCGCCGGATCGAAGTCGCGGCGCGCAGCGCACATCACCCGCAGGCCGTTCTTCGCGAGCCGCTCGTTCTCGGCGTTGAAGCGCTCGGTAATGTCGGCCGCCGGGATCAGCCGTCCATCGGCCGCCAGGCCATCCCTGGCACGAGCCAACAGCTGGTCCGGTGCTCCCTTCACGAAGGCCCGGATGACCTCCCGACCGGACTCGTCCTTCACGCGGTGGAACGTGGCCATGAACTTGTAGGCCGCGTCGAATGGAAGGACGGCGACGCGTGGGATCGCCTGGCGTGTCTCCTGCGGATCGATCCCGCCCTTGGCGGCCAGGACCACCAGCGCGCCCTCGGTCGGATCGCCGACAAGCGCCCCGTCGCGGACCTCGGCGTCGGCGCAGAGGGCCATCGGCAGCAGGTACGCCGAGATGTCGCCCGTCGGCTCGCCGTCGACCGTCGTGATCTGCCCGGTCGTGGCATATCCCTCGCCGTTGATCGTGAAGCGGCGGCCGGGGATCGTGAGCTCGACCGCAGTCATCTGGTTGAGCGTCAGCGTGCCGGTCTTGTCCGAGTTGATGGCCGAGGTCGACCCGAGCGTCTCGACCGACCGCAGCCGCTTCACGATGGCGCCCGCCTGGGCCAGCGTCTTCGTCCCGATCGAGAGCAGCGTCGTGACGACGGCCGGCAGCCCGGTCGGCACGGCGGCCACGGCAAAGGCCACGGCCGAGATGAACAGCACGTCGAACGGCTGCCCGTAGATGAAGTACCCGAGCGCGATCGAGGCGACGAGGGCAAGCCCGGCGATGATGATGATCTGGTTCGTCAGCGCGTCGAGCTGCCGGGTGAGCGGCGTCTTCTCGTCCTCGGTCGCCTGCAGCATCCCGGAGATGTGCCCGACCTCGGTGTCCATGCCCGTGGCCGTCACCACGAGCTCGCCGGATCCGCGGGTGGCGCTCGTGTTCATGAACGCCATGTCGACGCGATCGCCCAGGGGGGTATCCGGGCTGGCGACGGGATCGACCTCCTTCGGCACCGGAGCGCTCTCGCCGGTCAGGGCCGACTCGTCGATCTCCAGCGTGGCCGCCTTGATGATCCGGCCGTCGGCCGGGATCCGATCGCCGGCCTCGACCGCGACGATGTCGCCCGGGACGAGCTCCTCCGCGGGGATCTGTTCCAGCGATCCGCCTCGTCGAACGCGGGTCTGGACGATCATCATCTTCTGGAGCGCCGCCACGCTCGCCTCGGCCTTGCCCTCCTGGTTGAGGGACATCACTGCATTGAGGAGGGTCAGGCCGAAGAGCAGCAGCGCCGTGCCTCGATCGCCGATGACGATGAGGCTGACCAGGGCCGCGCCGAGCAGCACGAGCTGCATCGGGTCGCGGTACTGGCGCACGAACTTGCTCCAGCCCGACTCCTTCTTCGCCTCGGCGAACTTGTTGGCCCCGAACTTCGCGCGTCGTGCCTCGACCTCTGCCGTGCTCAGGCCGACCGACTCGTCGACGCTCTGGGCGGCGAGTGCATCGGCCACCGACAGCGTGTGCCAGGCGGTCTCCGGCGTGGTCGGCTGGGTCGTCATTGCCTACTCCTCGGATGCAGGTGGGGAAGTCGGATCATTGGAACGCCACGCCCACGGACAGTACCAGCACCGACAGCACGGCCAGCAGCAGCAGGACCGGCCACACGAACCGCAGCCACGTGCCGTATCCAACGCGCGCGATCGCGAGGCCACCCATGACCACCGCGGAGGTCGGGGTGACGAGGTTGAGCAGCCCGTTCGCCGACTGGTAGGCGGTCACGACGAGCTCGGCCGGCACCTCGGCAAAGCTGGCGAGCGGCGCCATGATCGGCATCGCCACGGTCGCGAGCCCGGACGACGACGGGATGAGGAACGACAGCGGCAGGAACAGGACGTACATCAGGTTGATGAACAGGACCCCGCCGAGGTCACTCACCGCCACCTCGGCCCAGTTGAGGACCGTGTCGGTGATGAGCCCGTTGTTCATGATCACCGTGATGCCGCGGGCGATCCCGATGATCAGCGCGACGCCGAGCAGGTCGCGCGCGCCGTCCACGAACGTCGACGTCAGCTCGCCCTCGCCCATCCTTCCGACGATCCCGATGAGGATCGCGAAGAGGATGAACGAGGCCGTCATCTCGGGGAACCACCACCACAGGGTCGGCAGACCGATGCCGAGGTCCTCCCACGGGATGACGCCGTAGATCATCACCGCGAACGCGGCGAAGAAGAGGCCGAGGACGACCTTCTGGCGGCCGGTCAGATCGGCCGACTCGGCTGCGGGATCGCTGCCCGCGAGAAACCGGGCCTCGTTCTCAGCCTTCGCCGAGTACACGAGGGAGGCGCTGGGATCGGCCTTGACCTTCGCGGCATAGCGCATGACGAACCAGATCCCGATCGCCGTGCCGATGACGAGAATGACGATTCGCCCGAGGAGCCCCTCGGCCAGCGAGGTCCCGGCAAAGCCCGACGCGATCCCGGTGGCGAAGGGGTTGATCGTCGAGCCCAGGACCCCGATGCCGCAGCCGAGCAGGAGGATCGAGGCGCCGACGAGGGAGTCATACCCGGCGGCGATCATGACCGTGACGATGAGGACGTAGAACGCGAGGCTCTCCTCGGCCATGCCGAACGTCGTCCCGCCGATCGCGAAGACGACCATGAGGATCGGGATGAGGAGCCGCTCCCGACCTCGAAGGCCGGACACGATCTGCGAGATCGCGCCCTGGATCGCGCCCGTCTTCATCGTGATGCCGAGGAACCCGCCGATCACGAGGACGAAGAGCGCGACGTCGATGGCGCCGAACAGCTCGCCGGAGTTGTAGACGCTGATCGTCCCGGCCTCGTCCTCGATGCCGTAGAGGCCGTTGATCGGGGCAAGCAGCGAGTCGACGACGATGCGCTGCGGGTTCGGCTCGACCTGCGCGTACGTCCCGGGGATCGGCTCTCCGTCCTCGTCGAGTTCGTACGCGCCCGCCGGAATGATCCACGTGGCGAGCGCCGTCAGGACGATGAGAGCGAAGAGGATCGTGTAGGCGGAAGGCAGTGAGAACCCGCGCCGGCCGGAATCCTTGCTCGGGCCCGGGGGTTCGGGCGGCGTGGCCGATACGGGCTGCGCGGTCATGGCGATCCTCCTTCGACGGGGTGCGGCGAGGGTTCCACGACCGGCGACGACGCCTGGTCGGGCGGTGAGACGTGCTCGATGCGGAAGCCGGTGAAGCCGTAGATGAGCGAGATCAACGGGCTCAGCAGGTTGAAGAAGGCAAACGGCAGGTAGGCGACGGTGGCGACGCCGAGGACCCCAGCCATGTACGCCCCGCAGCTGTTCCAGGGGACGAGCGGCGAGGTGACCGTCCCGGCATCCTCGACCGTGCGCGACAGCATGCGCGGCGCGATGCCGCGCTTCGCGAACTCGGCGCGGTAGACCCGGCTCGGCATGACGATGGCGACGTACTGGTCACCCGCGATGATGTTCAGCCCGATTGCGGTCCCGATCACGGCGGCGATCAGCCGGCCGGTGGAGCGCGCGGCCGCGAGGACCGGACGGATCAGCCGCTCGAGGAACCCCGCGTCCTCCATCACCGCGGCGAACGAGAGGGCGCCGAGCACGAGCCAGATCGTGTTGAGCATCGATGCCATCCCGCCACGCGAGAACAGGGAATCGATCGTCTCGTTGCCGCTCTGCGACACGAAGCCGGTTGCCAGCGAGGAGTAGATCGCGATGAGCGCGGTCTGGACGGATCCCGCCGTCTCGCCGACGAAGGCTGCCACCGCCTCGGGCTGGGTGAAGACTCCGAGCACGGCCGCGAAGATGGCGCTGCCGAAGATGGCGAGGAACGGAGGCGTGCGGCGGATGGACAGCACGACGAGCAGGACCATCGGGATCAGATTCACGAGCGAGATGTTGAACTCCGCGCCCAGGATCGCCTGCGCGTCGCTCGGGTCGAACGCGGTGGCTGGAGGTGGTGCCATCAGGCCGATGAGGGCGAAGCCCAGGATCGAGAGGACGATGGCCGGCCCCGACGTCCAGAGCATCGCGCCGATGTGCTCCTGGGTCGTCACGCCGCCGACCATCGACGGCACGAGGACGGTCGTCTCCGAGATCGGCGTCATCTTGTCGCCGAAGTACGCGCCCGAGATCACCGCTCCTGCCGCGATCACCGGGTCCGCACCCAGGATCGGCGCCAGCGCCACGAAGGCAACGCCCAGGGTGGCGGCGGTCGTCCACGAGCTGCCGATGGCCAGCCCGACCAGCCCGCACACGATCGCCGTCGCGGCGTAGAACCACGTGGCGCTCAGCAGCCCGATGCCGTAGTACACGACGGTAGGGATCGTGCCCGCCATGTTCCACGCGCCGATCAGCGACCCGACCGCGAGGAGGATGAAGACGGCCGACAGGGCGGACGAGATGCCTCCCACCACCGCCTCGCGCACACGCACGACGGTGTGGCCGTTCTTGAGCGCGACGAAGCCGGCCACCATCGCGCTGGTGAGCAGTGCGACCTGGAGGGGGCCGCCGGTCGCATCGGTCCCGAACAGCCAGATCGTCAGGCCGATCAGGCCGACCAGCGTGACGACCGGAATGAGTGCGTCGAGGAGCGACGGCTCGCGGATCCGGGAGGACTCGTCGTCGCCGGCCGGGACCTGGTCGTTCATCGCCGTGGCGTCATGCGGTGGTCAGGACCGCCGCAGCCGGGAGTGTCGCGCCGGATCGATCCTGGTCCTCCGGGCCCCGGGCGAAGAGCACGAGAAGCACGATCAGAACGACGGCAACCACCGCGGTCACCCAGCTCAGGGATTCCTCAGCGTCCATGGATCACCTCAGATCGGATCGCGGGACACGGGGCAGGTCATGCAGTGCCCACCACCGCGGCCCTTGCCGAGCTCGAAGCCGGCGATCTCGACGACCTCGACGCCGGCCTCGCGCATCTTCGAGATCGTGAACGTGTTGCGCTCGTACGCGACCACCACCCCCGGCTCGAGCGCGACGACATTGTTGCCGTCGTCCCACTGCTCTCGTTCCTGCTGGTACCGATCGCCGCCGGTCTCCACGATGTGGAGCTTCGCGATGCCGAGCGCATCGGCCACTGCGGAGACGAAGTCCTTGTCCTCCCGCACGTCGAGGGTCCCGGGCTTCGAGCCGGGGCGGAGGCTGATGGCGCGAATGCCCCCCACCACCTGGGGGTAGGCGGTCGCCTTGTCGCGGTCGAGCATCGTGAAGACGGTGTCGAGATGCATGTGCGCCCGGTCCTTCGTCATCACGGCCGCGATGACCCGGTCAGCGGCACCCTTCTCGAACAGCGCCCGGGCGATCTGCTCGATCATCCGCGCCTGGGTGCGCTCGCTGAGGCCGATGGCCACGGCGCCGTTGCCGATGATCTCCACGTCGCCGCCCTCGAGGGAAGCGAGCCCGAAGTCCTCGGTGTTGAAGCGCTCGTCGTCGCCCAGCGGCGGGTACCAGTAGTCGAAGCCGCCATCGGCGAACATCGGGTGGGCGCGGTAGATGACGGCCATGTTGTAGGCCTCGCGCCGACGCGCCGGCCAGTACATCGGGTTGATCGAGACCCCGCCATAGATCCAGCACGACGAGTCGCGCGTGAACAGCGAGTTCGGCAGGGGCGGCAGGACGAAGGTCGACGGGTCGTCGACGGCGGCGGCGATCAGCGAGGTCCCCTTCGTCGCACCGAGGTCGAGGCCGGACTCTTCCAGGGTCAGGCCGCCGATGAGGTGGCGTGCCAGGACATCCGGCGCCATCGACGAGAGGATCGCGCCGACGTCCTCGACGAGGCCGATGCCGACGGTGTACTCGTTCGCAACGCGCTCGATGATTCGCGTGCGCGCGTCGTCGCTCGCGGCGAGCGCCTCCCCAAGAAGATCCTGGACGTAAAAGACCTCGACGTCGCGCTCTCGCATGCGGGCCACGAACTGGTCGTGCTCCCATTGCGCCCGCTCGACCCAGAGCACGTCGTCGAACAGGAGCTCGTCGTGGGTCCCCGGGGTGAGGCGCTTCAGGCTCAGCTCCGGCCGGTGCACGATGACCTGGCGCAGCTTGCCAACCTCGGAGTGGACACCGAAGCCACTCATCGTTCCTTCACTCCTTCACTGGCCCGACACGACGTTCGTGCCGGCGGTTCCTGCCACCATCGCGTCGAGCTGCTCGAGCGAGCCGATCACCGCGCGCTTCCCGGTGGCGTCCACGAACTCGGTCGCGGCGTCGACCTTCGGTCCCATCGAGCCGGCGGGGAACGTGATCGCCCGCAGCTCGTCCGGGGTCACGCGGTCGAGCCGCCGCTGGTCGGGCGTTCCCCAGTCGACGTACACGCCGTCGACGTCGGTGGCCATCACGAACAGGTCGGCGTCCAGCTCCCGCGACAGCAGGCTCGTGGCGAAGTCCTTGTCGATCACCGCCTCGACGCCCACCAGGCGCCGGTCCTCGCCGGGCGCGTACATCGTCGGGATGCCGCCGCCGCCGGCGCAGATGACGACGACGCCGCGCTCGATGAGCCATCGCATCGGGCGGATCTCGAAGATCTGCTTCGGCTTTGGAGAGGGGACGACGCGGCGCCAGTGATCGCCGTCCGCCTTGACGGTCCAGCCCTTCTCGGCGGCGAACGCCTCGGCCTGCTCCTTCTCGTAGATCGGGCCCACGAACTTGGTGGGGTTCGCGAACGCCGGGTCGTCGGGGTCGACCTCGACCATCGTCAGGATCGTCGCCAGCGGCACCTCGAACGGCAGGAAGTTGCCGAGCTCCTGCTCGACGAGGTAACCGATCATCCCCTGCGTCTCCGCGCCAAGGATGTCGAAGGGATACGCCTCCACCTCCTCGTAGGCGGCCGCCTCGAGCGCCAGCAGCCCGACCTGTGGCCCGTTGCCATGGGAGATGACGAGCTGGTGGTCGCTGGCGATGCGCGCGAGGCTCTCGGCCGCGACCCGGACGTTCGCTCGCTGGGCATCGGCCGTCATCGGCTCGCCGCGTTTCAGTAGTGCGTTGCCCCCGAGGGCCACGACGACCTTCATCACGATCCTCCGTTCGCCTGCTTCAGCTGCCGACGGTGGCGACCATCACGGCTTTGATCGTGTGCATCCGGTTTTCGGCCTGGTCCCAGACGATGGCTCGCTCGGACTCGAACACGTCATTCGTGACCTCCATGCCGTCGAGACCGAACCGTTCGTACATCTCCTCGCCGACCTTCGTGTGGCGGTCGTGGAAGGCCGGGAGGCAGTGCATGAACTTCACGGCCGGGTTGCCCGTGAGCTTCACGAGGTCGGCGTTTACCTGGTACGGCTTCAGGAGCTTGACGCGCTCGTCCCAGACCGATTTGTCCTCGCCCATCGAGACCCAGACGTCGGTGTACAGGTAGTCGACGCCCTTTACGCCTTCGGCGGTGTCGTCGGTGAGGGTGATCCGGGCGCCGGTTTCCTCGGCGATCGCGCGGCACGTGGCAACGAGCTCATCGTCCGGCCACAGGTCCTTCGGTCCGCACAGCCGGACGTCCATGCCCATCTTCGCCCCGCCGACGAGAAGGGAGTCGCCCATGTTGTTGCGGGCGTCTCCGAGGTAGCAGTACGAGATGTCGTGCAGCGGCTTGTCGCTGAACTCCGTCATCGTCAGGAAGTCGGCGAGGATCTGGGTCGGATGAAACTCGTCGGTCAGGCCGTTCCAGACCGGGACCCCGGCGAACTGGGCCAGCTCCTCGACGATCTCCTGGCCGAACCCGCGGTACTCGATCCCGTCGTAGATGCGGCCAAGGACGCGCGCCGTGTCCTTCATCGACTCCTTGTGGCCGATCTGCGACCCCTCCGGGCCGAGGTAGGTGACGTGCGCCCCCTGGTCGTACGCGGCGACCTCGAACGAGACCCGCGTCCGGGTGGAGGTCTTCTCGAAGATCACGGCGATGTTCTTGCCGCTCATGTGCTGGCGCTCGTACCCGCCGTACTTCGCGCGCTTGAGGTCGCGGGACAGGTCCAAGAGGTAGCGGATCTCCCGCGGGCTGAAATCCAGCAGCTTGACGAAGCTGCGGTTCCTGAGGTTGTAGCCCATTGCTCGGCGCCCTCGATTCGTTTGGCAGCTTCCGCAGACCCCCGGCCGGCGGTTCGTACGCTCGAATACTAACCCCGCGCTCAGACGCAATCCAAGAGTCACCAGGTTGACCCTGACTTGACGTGGCACGGTCCGCCTGGCCGGAAGTAGATCGACTCGTGGCTGCTTGGCCTATGCTCGGACCGATGCGCCTCGCGACCTGGAACGTCAACTCACTGAAGACCCGCCTCGAGCGGGTGCTGGCGTGGACAGAGCGCCACCAGCCCGACGTGCTCTGCCTGCAGGAGACGAAGCTCACCGACGAGCAGGCCCCGACGATGGACTTCCACGCCCTCGGCTACGAGCTCGTCCACCACGGGCCGGGCCGATGGAACGGCGTCGCCATCGCGTCGCGCATCGGGATCGGCGACGTCACGGCCGGCATGCCGACCCCGGACGGCTGGACCGATGACGGCGGCCGCTTCCTGGCCGCCACGTGCGGACCGGTGCGCGTGGTCACGATCTACGTCCCCAACGGCCGAGTGGTCGACTCGGAGTTCTACCTCGAGAAGCTCGAGTGGCTGGCGCGGCTGTCGGCCTGGCTGAACGACAGCGATCCGTCGACGGAGCTCGCGATCTGCGGCGACTTCAACGTGGCACCGACGGACGAGGACGTGTGGGATCCGCTGGCGGTCCACGGCGGCACGCACGTCTCGCCGCGCGAGCGCGCGGCGGTCGCGAAGCTGCGCGAGTGGGGGATGGTCGACGTCGTGCGCCAGTTCCACCCCGAGCCCGGCTTCTTTTCCTGGTGGGACTACCGCGCCGGGCACTTCCACAAGAACTTCGGGATGCGGATCGACCACATCTACCTCTCGCCGCCGCTCGCCGCCCGCGCCACCGCTGCCGAGCGCGACCGCGACGCCCGCAAGCCATCGACGTACCCGGGCATCCCCTCGGACCACGCGCCCCTGATCGTGGACTTCGCGGATGGCTGAGACGGCGTCGGTCATCCCGTACCTGATCGTCGACGGCGCCTCGGACGCCATCGACTGGTATCGCGAGGTCTTCGAGGCGGAGGAGGTCGCGCGGATGACCGGCGGCGCGGGCCGGATCGCGCATGCCGAGCTGCGCATCGGTCCGTCGTCGGTGTTCGTCGCCGACGAGCATCCGCATTACGAGTCGATCGTCGGTCCGGCCAAGGTGGGCGGCACGCCGGTCTACCTGGACCTCGAGACCGATGACGTCGTCGCGCTCCACGACCGCGCCGTCGCCGCTGGCGCGACGAGCATCCGCACCCCGACGGATCCCGCGATGGCCGTCCAGTCCGCCAAGGTGCGCGACCCGTTCGGGCACATCTGGCTGATCACGCGCTCCTCGGGCGCCTGATGCCGGCACGGAACCTCACGGCTGGCTTACCGCTCGCTCATGCCAATGAGGTTGGCCCATCGACCGATGGGCCGATGAATTGAGCCCTTCCTCGGTCAAGCGGCCAGCCAAGTAAGCCTGGCGACCGAGGAAGCCGGCTTCATCGGTCCGTAGGCCAACCAGATTGGCCGTGAAGCTAGGCCGCCGACGGCAGGGTGGCCAGCGCTCGAGCGATGGCCCGGCCCGCGCGGGTGCGCGGCCAGGTGATCCGTTCGGCGCCGACGAATGACCGATAGGCCTCGATCGCCTCGGCGAAGGCGGCGACGAAGCCCGGCGACTCCATCGGCTCGAACCACGGCTCGAACCAGATGCCGATGATGGCGAGCGACTTCGCCTTGCGATCGAACCTGGGCTCGATGCGGCCGACGAACCGGTCGCCGAACAGCACCGGCAGCACGTAGTAGCCCCACCTGCGCTTCGCCTCGGGGACGTAGACCTCCCACAGGTAGTCGAATTCGAAGAGGCCGCGGAGGATGCCCTTGCGGTCCCAGATCAGGGGGTCGAGCGGTCCGAGGAAGCTCACGCCCGGCGTCAGCGACGCGGGGTCGGCGGCGGCGTCGAGGATCGGCTCTTCGGCGGCGAGGATGTAGCGCGTCGCCTTCAGCCCCTCGACGTCGACCGGCAGCAGGACGCCGTCGTCGACGAGCTTCGCCGTCCGGCGCACGCGGTCGGCCGTCGGGCCGGCGCTGTACATCACCTCCGACTGGGTGCCCGCGGCCGGCATCGTCATCCCGGTGGCGCGGTATCGGCTCAGGAGCCGACGGGTCATCGCCTCCTCCTCCGGCTCCCTGAGCTTCAGCAGCTTCGCCGGCACGAGCCGTTCGATGAGGTCGTAGTAGCGGCGATTGCCGTCGCGGCGGCTGATCCCGATGCGGCCGGTGACGAAGAGTGCCTCCATCACCGCGCGGCTGGCGCGGGTCGGCGCCCACCACCAGTCGACGGCGTGGCCGTGCTCGCTGAACGCGGCGGTGGAGAGGGGCGCATCGGTCTTGAGCCGGCGCAGGATGGCCTGGGCCACTTCGGACTGCTTCGTCAGGATGTCGTCGTCGTAGGCCGCCGCGCTGCGCTGCCAGCTGATCCGGTAATGGGGCAGCTCGTGCATCGGCACGAGGTTCAGGCTCTTGTTGTAGAGCTCGATGAGGCGCCGATCCGGCCCGTACAGCCACTGCTCGCACCACTCTCGGCGGTATCCGGCCACCCGCGCATGGAGGACGAGGTCGTGGTTCCGCGCGCCGGGCACCTCGAGCGGGTCGAACTGGAGCAGCCCCATCCGCTCCACCGCGGCCAGGACCGATTCCGGCTTCGCCGGCAGGGATCGCGGTGGCGCCAGGAGGTGGCGGGTCACGAGAAATCGTCGCGCGTGGTCGGCGCTGATCTGGAGCGTCGTCATCGCTGCCGATGGTAGGGGAGCTTCCTGACGAAAACTGTCAGGAACCCGGCGGCGGTCGCCAGCGCCCCGGAACTTCGCCGATCGAGACCTCGGCAGGCGGGTCCATCTCCGGCATCCACAGGCTGGCACTCGGCCCCGCTGAGTGCCAGTTGGTAGAATCCGCCACCTGATGGCGGTCAAGCGCGACTACTACGACATCCTGGGTGTGCCGAAGGACGCCGACGAGGCGGAGATCAAGCGCGCCTTCCGCCGCCTCGCCCAGCGCCACCACCCCGACATCGACAACGGCGACGGGGCCGAGGAGCGCTTCAAGGAGCTCAACGAGGCGTACCGCGTCCTCTCGGACCGCCAGCGGCGCACCGCGTACGACATGTTCGGGCACGCCGGCGTCGAGGGTGCGGCCTCGGGCGGCTTCGAGGGCTTCGGTGGCGGTTTCGGCCCGTTCGGCGACATCTTCGACGCGTTCTTCGGCGGCGCCCCCGCCGGGGCGCGGCGGCGTCAGCGGGTCGTGCCGGGCGCCGATCTCCGCTACGACCTCACGATCGAGTTCTCCGAGGCCGTCTTCGGCGTGACGAAGGAGATCAGCTTCCCGACCCTCGTCGGCTGCACCCGGTGCGAGGGATCGGGCGGTGAGCCGGGGACGGAGCCGCAGACGTGCCCCGACTGCAACGGCACCGGTGAGCAGCGTCGCGTGGCCCAGACGATCCTGGGCCAGATGGTCAACATCGTGGCCTGCGCCCGCTGCCGCGGCGCGGGCCGCATCATCGCCAGCCCGTGCACCGTGTGTGGAGGCGACGGCCGGGTGCGCGAGGACCGCTCCCTGGAGGTCACGATTCCGGCAGGCATCGACGACGGGCAGCGCATCGCGATCGAAGGGCAGGGCGAGGCGGGTCCGCGCGGCGGCCCGAACGGCGACCTGTACGTGGCGATCCGGGTCCGCGAGCACCCTGAGCTCGTTCGCCGCGGCACCGAGCTGTACCACGAGCTGCCGATCACCTTCCCGCAGGCCGCCCTGGGCGCCAGCATGACCGTGCCGACGGTCGACGGCAGCGAGGAGGTCGCGATCCCCGCCGGCGTCCAGTCCGGCCACGAGATCCGGCTGCGCGGCATGGGCGTGCCGCGGCTGCGCGGCGCGGGACGGGGCGACCTCCACGTCGTGGTCAACGTCGTCGTCCCCTCGAAGCTCTCGAAGCGCGAGCGGGAGCTCCTCCGGCAGCTCGACGAGGTGAGCGAAGCGGCGGTCCTGCCCAAGGGTGGTCCATCGGTCTTCGACTGGCTGCGCGATCGGCTGTTCGGCTGACCGCCGAACCGATGCGCTGGCTGGAGCTCAGCGTCGAGGCCGATGTCGAGGCGGTCGAGGCCGTCAGCGAGATCCTCGGCCGCGTGGCCGCCGGCACCGCGGTCCAGCCGACGAGGCTGATTCGCGATCCCGCCGACGAGCTCGTCGCCCGCGAGGACCCGACCGCGCCGTTCGTCGTGACCGCGCACGTCGCCGATGGCCCGGATGCCGACGCCGCGGTCGACGCCACCGAGCGCGCGCTCTGGCACCTCCAGGCCTTTGGGCTTCGCCCGGTCGGGCCGCTCCAGGTCAGGGCCGTCGACGACGCGGACTGGACCGATGCCTGGAAGCGCCACTACGTCCCGCAGCGCATCGGTCGGGTGGTGATCGTGCCGTCCTGGGTGTCGCATGAGGCCGCGCCCGGCGACGCCGTCATCACCCTCGACCCTGGGATGGCCTTCGGCACCGGCCTGCATCCGACGACGCGCGCCTGCCTCGAGCTCCTCCAGGAGGTTTCGCCGATGCCGCCGCGGGTCCTCGACGTGGGCTCCGGCTCTGGGGTGCTGGCGCTGGCGGCGCTGCGCCTCGGCGCCGAATCGGCGGTGGGATGCGACACCGATCCGTTGGCGGTCGACGCGGCTCGCGCGAATGCGGAGCGCAACGGCCTCGGGTCGCGGCTGGAGGTGCGCCACGGCTCACTGCCGGAGGTGGCCGGGGAACGCTTCCCGCTCGTGCTCGCCAACCTCGTCGCGGCCGTGCTCGTGGGGTTGGCGCCGAGACTGGCGGCGCATCTCGCGCCCGGCGGCGCGCTGGTGGCGGGTGGCATCATCGCCGGGCGTGGAAACGAGGTGGTCGATGCGTTCGGTGCGGTCGGTCTCGCCGTCGTCGAGAAGCGTGACGACGGCGAGTGGGTCGCCCTTCGGCTCGAGGCTCCCGTATGACGCTGCACCGCTTCTTCGTGGATCCCGCGGAGATGGCCGGCGACCGGTTCGCGCTGCCGGCCGCGATCGAGCGCCAGGTGCGCGCCGTCCTGCGGCTCCGCGACGGGGATCGGCTCGTCCTCCTGCCCGGCGACGGCAGCGAGGCGATCTGCCGGCTGGAAGCCGGGGACTGCGTCGTCGAGGAACGACGAACCGCTCCCGGTGAGCCCAGCCATCGGCTGACGGTCGTCCAGGCGCTGCTCAAGGGCGACGCACTCGAGCAGGTCGTCCAGCACGCGACCGAGGTGGGCGTCGCCGCGTTCCAGCTCGTCGTCACCGAGCGCTGCATCGTCCGGGACCTTCCGGAACGCCGGCTCAAGCGGCTGCGCACGATCGCGCGGGAGGCCGCCGAGCAGTCGGAGCGCGGGATCGTGCCGGAGGTCGTCGCGCCGGTGCCGCTGGCCGATGTGCTGGCGTCAGGATCGGTCCTGCTCTTCGAGCGCCACGACGGTCAGCGGCTGTCGCAGCTGGAGCCGCCGCGAGCACGTCGTCATCGGTCCGGAGGGAGGCTTCACGCCGGCCGAGGTGCAGGCAGCGGTCGAGGCAGGCGCCCGCGTGGCGGGCCTGGGCCCGCGGATCCTGCGATCGGAGACCGTCGCGGTCGCGGCCGCGGCGGTGATCTTGTCGCGCACCGGTGACTTCGCCTAGGCTCGGACGGCCATGACCGATCGCGACCCCGACTGCCTCTTCTGCAAGATCGTCGCTGGCGAGATCCCGTCCGACCGCGTGTACGAGGACGACGCGGTCATCGCCTTCCGCGACATCAACCCGCGCGCACCGACGCACGTCCTCGTCATCCCGCGCCGCCACGTCCCCGACGCGCAGCACCTGACCGATGCCGACGGCGAGCTGCTGGCGCGCCTCTTCGGCGCGGTCCGGACCCTCGCCGCCGAGGCCGGCCTCGAGAGCGGCTACCGGGTGGTCACCAACGTCGGGCCGGACGCTGGCCAGACGGTGTTCCACCTCCACCTCCACCTGCTCGGTGGCGATCGATGGGCTGGCCGCCCGGCTGAGGGTCGCCGTCCAGGGCCAGATTGAACAGCTAGGCTCCCGCGAACGCTCTTCTAGGTGATCGGTCCACGTCGGGCCGACAGCCAACGGTACGGAGGGATGGGTGCAGGAGGAGCTGGTCCGCCTGGCGCAGCAGGGCGACGCGGAAGCGTTCGACTCCCTGGCGCGCATGGTGGGCGACCGATGCCTGGCGATCGCGGTGCGGATCCTCCGCGAGATCGACCTGGCCGAGGACGCGGTCCAGACCGCCTTGATCACGGCCTGGACCGAGCTCCGAGCCCTGCGCGACCCGTCCCGCTTCGAACCGTGGCTCCACCGCATCCTCACCAACGCGTGCTACGCCGAGGCCAGGCGTCGCAAGCGGTGGTCCGAGGGCCCGAGGATCCTTCCCGTCGCGGGCGCGTACGGCCCCGACGACTACATGACCGTGGACGACCGCGATCTGCTCGAGCGGGCCTTCCGGAGGCTCACCGTCCGACAGCGCGCCGTCCTCGTCTTCCACCACTACCTCGGGCTGTCGATCTCCGAGGTGGCGGCACGAACTGGAGTTCCCGTCGGGACTGCGAAGTCCCGCTTGCACCACGCCACGCGGGCTCTCCGGGCCAGCATCGAGGCTGACGCCCGGGCAACCCCGCATTCGCAGGAGCGACCGGCATGACCACACCCCGAGATCCCGACCGCCTGATCCGCGAGTTCCTCCTCGAAGGCGAGGAGCAGCTGCATGACCAGGTCTACGACGTGGTCCGTGCCGAAATCGAACAGAAACGACAACGGGTCGTCATCGGCCCTTGGAGGCTTCCCGAGATGAACAAGATCGTCACCATCGGCCTCGGCGCCGCAGCCGTAGTCGTCGCCGTCTTCGTCGGCGCTCAGCTCTTTGGCTCGCCCTCCGGCGGCCTGGGCGCTGACCCGTCCGCGACCGCAACCTCGGAGCCGACGCCCGAACCGACTGCTGAGTCGACTCCGTCGCCCTCGGCCGAAGCCTTCCTGCCCGAAGGCCCGATCCTGATCTGGGATCCGCAACTGGAAGCGGAAGGTCCCCAAGGCGGGGCTACGATCACGGTCACGATTTCGGCCGACGGGTGGCAGTTCCACGACGATTACCAGTACCTCCAGAAGGGGACCCACGAAGTGGACGATGCCGTCGTGTGGCCGGGCTCATTGCCGCCCGGAACGGGCTTGTACGTGTACGGCGACCCCTGCCGGTGGGAATCGACGATGCCGGAGACCCCGGCGAGGACGGTTGACGACATCGTGGCCGCCCTCGCTGCGCAGCCGACACTGGATGCATCGGAACCGGTGGACGTGACGATCGCTGGATACGCCGGCAAGGCGATCAGCCTCAACGTACCCGAGGACGCCAACGATGACGAGTGCGACGGCGGAGAGGCTGGCATGTACCAGGTGGAGGGCATGCCCGCCGGACCCTCGCTGGTCTACGGAGGCCCGGGCCAGACGAATGAGTTCTGGTTCCTGGACGTGGAGGGTTCGATCGTGATGATGCTTGGGCGATCTCTGCCCGATACCCCGGACGAGTCCGTCGAGGAGCTGCGGGCCATCGTCGAATCAGCGACCTTCGAAGTCCCCTGACCGATCGAGACGCGGAACCGATGCGCGGGCGGCCACCATGGCCGCCCGCGTCGAACGACCGCCTATGGGCTTCCCGACGGACTCGGGCTCGCGGCGGGACTTGGGGGCGGGACGATGCGACTGAGCACCGTGCCACCGAACGGTTGCCTCCCGCCGCGCTGCTCGGTGAGGGTGAGCTGGTCTGTGGCCTCGTCGTAGATGAACGTGAGGCCGCCGCCGTTGACGGTGTCGCCAAGAGGAACGTCGACCCATTCGAGGTCGACCTGGGTGCCCACGATGCGTCCGCTGGCGACGTTCGCGAACCCGCGCTGGCCCGTTGCACCCGGTTCGATCTCCCTCACCTCGGTCCCGAACCACCACACGCACTCGCCCACCTGGCGGATGTAGTACACGCCGCTGTCGTTGCCGGCCCAGGCACCCGTCAGCTCGCCCTCGTCTGCGGGATCGTCCGCCGCGCATCCGATGACCGATAGGTCGGTCATCGCCGTGCCGGAGCCAGCCGCGGACGGGGTGGCCGTTGCGGACCCGGCGGGGACGGGCGCATCACTGCCGCAGCCAGCGACCGCCAGTGCGAGGAGCAGCACGACCATCGCGTTGGGCGCGGATCGGAGAAGTCGGGTCACGTCCGTGGTGTGTTCTCGTGCTCGGTGGCCACACCGGGTGGGGCGGCTGGAATTGGACGGCAGGATACCCCTGCCCCACACGCCTGAGGCGCCCGTTCCGAACCTCATGGAAAAAGCCGGCCCGATTTCGCCCGTACCGGATGTAGCGGTCTGAACCGACGCCGCAATCGTTGGAAGGGACATGGACACCGATCTCGTGACACGTGCACAGGGCGGCGACCAGGAGGCATTTGCCGACCTGGTCTACGCCGTCGCGGATCGGTTCCTGGCGGTGTCGCACCGGATCCTGCCGCTGAACCCTCGATTGACCCTCCCTAGGCCCGCTGCTACCCTGCACCGGC
>CAWGIY010000003.1:0-191354 GCA_963822845.1 uncultured Chloroflexia bacterium
CCCACGTGGCGGGTGATACAGTAGCGCTCCTCTCGCGGGGAGACCGCCATCTCCTCGCGATCGTTGTGACAGTCCCATAGTGAACCGGTCTCCTGACCCCGTGTCTTCTGACCATTGGGCGTGACACACGTCGCGCCCATCGGTCAGCGGACCACGCTGACGCCGCAGGGGCTCGAGCTCCTGGCGTCGACCGATCGGCCGATGCCGGCCGGTAGCCAGAGAAACGAGCGCAAAACGGCGCGCGTCCCGCGCGAGCGGGCGCACGACCTTATCAATCGAAGAGTGGAAGCATCGATTTCGTCGAGGATGAATCCGACGCGACCGCAGTCGTGGCACAGGCCAGCACCGTGCTAGCCGCGTGAACGCTGTAGGTCAAGCTACTAAGAGCATGCGGTGGATGCCTTGGCGCCAAGAGCCGACGAAGGACGTGGCAGGCAGCGAAATGCTTCGGGGAGTTGCGAGCAAGCGTTGATCCGGAGATCTCCGAATGGGGAAACCCCCCTGGGGTAATGCCCAGGGACGCGCGATTGAATTCATAGATCGCGTTGAGGACACCGAGGGAACTGAAACATCTAAGTACCTCGAGGAACAGAGAACATTCCGTTAGTAGTGGCGAGCGAACGCGGAGAAGCCCAAACCGTGGCTGCGTGATAGGTCGCAGCCGTTGCAGTCGCGGTGTTGTAGGGCCGTCCGGCGGGGACTGCGAGTCCCGCAAGGAGTTACAAATCGGTTCGTTAGCTGAAGCGGCCTGGAAAGGCCCGCCAGAGAGGGTGAGAGCCCCGTACGCGAAAGCGATCCGACTCCTGGACGTGTCCCTGAGTACCACGTGGAAGGTCTCTTCATGTGGGAACCCGGGCGGACCACCGTCTAAGGCTAAATACTCTTGGCGACCGATAGCGAACCAGTACCGTGAGGGAAAGGTGAAAAGCACCCCGGGAGGGGAGTGAAATAGTACCTGAAACCGCGTGCTTACAAGCAGTCAAAGGGTGTTGCCCGTTCGGCTTCGGCCGATGGGTAGCCTGATGGCGTGCCTTTTGAAGAATGAGCCGGCGAGTTACCCGGTCTGTGGCAAGGTTAAGTCCGTGAAGGACGCAGCCGTAGCGAAAGCGAGTCTGAACAGGGCGTCATAGTCGCAGCGGGTAGACCCGAAACCGAGTGAGCTACCCATGGGCAGGTTGAAGCGGGAGTAATGTCCCGTGGAGGACCGAACCCACTAGCGTTGAAAAGCTAGGGGATGACCTGTGGGTAGAGGTGAAATGCCAATCGAACTCGGAGATAGCTGGTTCTCCCCGAAATAGCTTTAGGGCTAGCCTCGGGGGTTCAGTCGTGAGGGTAGAGCACTGAATGGGCTAGGGGGCTTCCCGCTTACCAAACCCAATCAAACTCCGAATCTCACGATTACATACCCCGGGAGTCAGACTGCGAGGGCTAAGCTTCGTGGTCAAAAGGAAAACAGTCCAGACCGACAGCTAAGGTCCCAAAATTCAGACTAAGTGGGGAAGGATGTGGAGTTGCTCAGACAACCAGGATGTTGGCTCAGAAGCAGCCATCATTTAAAGAGTGCGTAATAGCTCACTGGTCAAGTGATTCCGCGCCGAAGATCCAACGGGGCTCAAGTCTGATACCGAAGCTTCGGATCGTCGCCGCCTTCGGGCGCGCGGCGGTGGTAGGGGAGCGTTCCGTCAGCAGTGAAGGTCGACCGTGAGGACGGCTGGAGTGGACGGAAGTGCGAATGCCGGCATGAGTAGCGAAATGCGCGTGAGAAACGCGCACGCCGTATGTCTAAGGTTTCCTGAGGAAGGTTAATCCGCTCAGGGTTAGTCGGGCCTAAGCCGAGGGCGAAAGCCGTAGGCGATGGACAATCGGTTGATATTCCGATACCGCCAGAGATCGTTTGCACCGCAAGGTGTCGCGGTCGTGGACGCCGGTGCGCTGAGGCAGGTTTACCTGTCGAGGCAGCCGGTGAGAAGCGACCGTGGGAGCAAGGGCGTGACCGGGAACGGTAGGTTGAGCGCACTTTGGCTATGTGCGTCTAAGCTGGTAGGGGGAGAGGACAGGCAAATCCGTCCTCTCATTCAACTCCGAGAAGCGAATGAAAGGCGAAAGCTGATTCGACTGAGCCGATCCTGCAAGAAAAGCGTCTAGCGAGATCAAAGGCGACCGTACCGCAAACCGACGCAGGTAGACGGGTAGAGCATACCAAGGCGATCGGAAGAACCCTCGTTAAGGAACTCGGCAAATTGACCCCGTAACTTCGGGAGAAGGGGTGCCTCGCAGTACTCACCTTGCGTGAGAGGCTGATCGAGGCCGCAGTGAAACGGCCCAGGCGACTGTTTAGCAAAAACACAGGTCTCTGCTAAAGCGAAAGCTGACGTATAGGGGCTGACGCCTGCCCAGTGCCGGAAGGTTAAGAGGAGGGGTGCAAGCTCTGAATTGAAGCCCCGGTAAACGGCTGCCGTAACTATAACGGTACTAAGGTAGCGAAATTCCTTGTCGGGTAAGTTCCGACCCGCACGAATGGCGTAACGATCTGGGCGCTGTCTCAACGAGGGATCCGGCGAAATTGAAATACCTGTGAAGATGCAGGTTACCCGCGGCAGGGCAAAAAGACCCCGTGGAGCTTTACTGCAGCTTGATATTGGACTGAGGTTCAGGATGTGTAGGATAGGTGGGAGACGTTGAAGCTGGGGCGCCAGCCTCGGTGGAGTCACCGTTGAAATACCACCCTTTTTGGATTTCGGCTCTAACCGCGACCCGTGATCCGGGCGCTGGACAGTGTCAGGTGGGCAGTTTGACTGGGGCGGTCGCCTCCTAAAGTGTAACGGAGGCGCCCAAAGGTACCCTCAGGCTGAATGGAAACCAGCCGAAGAGTGCAAAGGCATAAGGGTGCTTGACTGCGAGACCTACAAGTCGAGCAGAGACGAAAGTCGGGCTTAGTGATCTGGTACCTCCGAGTGGAAGGGGTATCACTCAACGGATAAAAGCTACCCCGGGGATAACAGGCTTATAGGGCCCAAGAGTTCATATCGACGGCCCTGTTTGGCACCTCGATGTCGGCTCGTCGCATCCTGGGGCGGAAGTACGTCCCAAGGGTTTGGCTGTTCGCCAATTAAAGCGGTACGCGAGCTGGGTTCAGAACGTCGTGAGACAGTTCGGTCTCTATCCGCCGTGGGCGTAGGGAACTTGAGAGGAGCTGCTCCTAGTACGAGAGGACCGGAGTGGACGAACCAATGTTGTACCAGTTGTCATGCCAATGGCATTGCTGGGTAGGTATGTTCGGTTGGGATAAGCACTGAAAGCATCTAAGTGCGAAGCTCGCCTCAAGATGAGGTTCCCCACTGGGTTAACCAGGTAAGACCGCAGCGAGACTAGCTGTTTGATAGGCCGCACGTGTACGCGCAGCAATGCGTTGAGCGAAGCTGGCACTAATGGTCGAGGGCTTGACCTAGTTCACGCGACTAGCACGTTGCTGGATCGCGCTCGGAAGGCGGCATACCGATGCCCGCCAACCCCGACGATTCGATCGCTTCCACCCTTCGACAGCGCCTCATCGCGAGGCGTGGGTCGACAATTGAAGATCTATCCCGGTGACGCTAGCGGAGAGGTTCCACCCGTTCCCATCCCGAACACGGAAGTTAAGCTCTCCAGCGCCGAAGATACTCGGGGGGCAACCTCCTGGGAAAATAGGTCGTCGCCGGGATATTTCATTTCAATCGCGTCGCCCCCGCCGTCCTTGACGGTGGGGGCCTTGTTATGCTCGGGACCGTGGATCGCGTCTGCCCGCTCCTCGGGCTCGCCGGCGAACGTGGGGTGACGATCGACGGGGTCGATGCCGCGCATCGCTGCTTCGCCGAGGACCCGCCGTCTCCGCTCGAGCGAACGATGCAGGCGCAGCTCTGCCTGACCGATGCGCATGCCCGCTGTGAGCGCTACCTGGCATTCGCATCCCGCACCGGCGCGGCGACGCCCGGCCGGGCGCGCATCGGGGACGGATTCGTCACCACCCGTCTTCTGCTCGCCCCCGAGCCCGCGTGGCGCGGCATGGCGGGCCGGGCCCGGACGGCGCGCGCGACGCCGTGGGTCCTCGTCGGCGGTGGGGTTGTCGCCCTCGGCCTGGCCGGCGCCGCCATCGCCGCCCCGCTGCTCACCGGACCCGGGTCGGGGTCGGCGGCGACGCTCACACCCAGCGCCTCCCCGAGCCCGAGTCCGACGCCGCGCGTGACGCCGACCGCAAGCCCGACGGCGTCGCCGTCGCCGTCTCCGACCCCCGCGCCGACGCCCGTGTCCGGCGACGCCGGCTCCGACCCCCGTGCCGACGCCGGTCGTCACCCCGCCACCGCCGCAGACGTACACGGTGGCGGAGGGCGACACGTTGGCCGCGATCGCGCAGCAGTTCGGGACGTCGGTGGGGGCGCTTCAGGAGGCCAACGGCATCGACGACCCGGACGAGATCGTCGTGGGTCAGGTGCTCGTCATCCCCTGAGAACCGCGTGGGCTAGAACGCCGGCTGGCAGGTCCGGCAGAAGGTCGTCGCCTCACGACCGCCGATCTGGCGCAGCTCGCGCCCACAACGCGGGCACGGCTCTCCCCCGCGCAGATGGACCTTGAGGAACTCGCGGTGCTGGGTCTCGATCTCGGGCGGGACGAGGACGCGGAGGCGCTCGACGGCGTCGGCCAGCACGGAGCGCATCGCGGTGTAGAGGCGCTCGACGTCCGCATCGGCCAGGGTGCTTCGCTTGCGGAACGGCGCGAGCTTGGCTTCCCAGAGGATCTCGTCGCTGTACGCGTTGCCGATCCCGGCCACGAACCGCGGGTTGCGCAGGAGTGGCTTCAGCTCGCCTGGGTGGCGGCGGATGCGCTGGCGGAAGGCGTCGAGGGTGAGCTCCGGGTCGTCAGCATCAGGCCCCATCTCCGCCCAGCCGGGGATCTCGTCGATCGCGTCGGGCGCGACGAGATACAGCTTCCCGAGCATCTCGCGGTCCACGTATCGCAGGTCGGTCCTGTCGTCCAACCGCAGGCGGAGGCCGGTGCGGGCCCTGACCGTCTTGGCGGTCGGAGTGAGCCAGAAGCGGCCCGCGAGCATCGCATTGGCGGCCAGGAGTCGCTCGACAGACCCTTCGCGCTCGAACGGCAGGAGCAGGAACTTTCCCCTGCGACGGGCGCGCCCGAGCGAGGTGCCGCGGAGGGCGGCGAGCTCGTCGGGCGTGGCCCGCACGAGGATCGGCGTCGGAGCGGTGGCTTCGACGACCTCGCGCCCGGTCACGCGACGCTCGAGCTCCTCGGCGACGACCGTGAGGTCGGGCAGCTCAGGCACGCGGGTGGGTCCTCATTGGACGGTATGGTATGCTCACCCGGCCGTGTGGCAGACAACCCCATATGCGCGCGTGAGCGCGTTGTTCCCATCGGTTAGTGCGCAAAGGAGCAGCGAGTCGTCCGTCTTGAGACAGCAGGCCGCACCTGGCAGCAACGATCGGTGGACGACGCCCTCCCGCGAGGGCGTCATCTGTTGTCACGGACTTCACCGACAGGAGCGTATTGACATTTGATCGAAGACACCAAGCCCACGGCCTCGAGCGCGACCGAAGATCCTGAGCCGGCCGCAGCCGTGACCGTCGCCGAGCAGCCCGCACCCGCGGAGCCCGTCGACGACGAGGCGACCACCGAGCAGACCGAGTCCACGCAGCCGGAGGCCGTCCAGCCCGAGGCGACAGAGGACGAGGCCGCCGCCGCTCCAGAGCCCGCCGCTCCAGCGCCCCCCGCCACCGAGCCGGAGGCAACCCAGCCGGAGCCGATCGAGGAATCCGCGCCGGTGATCGATGCGGCCGAGCCGATCGCCATCGGGGACGAGGTCGCGGCCGTCGACGAGGTCGCGGTCATCGACGCAGCCGCTCTGACCGATGAAGGCGCGAGCACCGATGAGGTGCCGGCGGTTCCCGCGGAGGAGGCTCCGACTCCAGCGCCCGAGCCGACGACGATGGCCGAGCTCATGGAGAGCCCTGACAACGAGGTCAAGAGCCTCAAGCACGGCGACGTGGTCGAGGGCACGGTGGTTCGCATCGACCCCGACGAGATCCTCGTCGACTTCGGTGGCAAGAGCGAGGGTGTCGTCAGCAACCGCGAGCTGATGAACCGTCGCGGCCCGCGCGACGGCGACGAGGCCCGCCCCGAGCTCGAGGTCGGCCACGAGGTCCTCGTGTACGTCCTCCAGCCCGAGTCGCCCGAGGGCCACGCGGTCCTCTCGCTCCGGCGTGCCGGCCTCGAGCGCAAGTGGCGCGCGATGCAGGAGCGCTTCGATGCCGGCGAGATCGTCGAGGCGCGGGTCATCGACCACAACAAGGGCGGCCTCATCGTCGACCTCGGCGTGCGCGGCTTCGTGCCGATCAGCCAGATCGTCGACTTCCCGCGCCGCCCGCGCGACGAGCAGCCACGCGATGCCGCGCAGGAGATCGCGGAGAAGCTCCAGCCGTTCGTCGGCCGCACCCTCCGCCTGAAGATCCTCGAGGTCAACCGCAAGGCGAACCGCCTGATCCTGTCGGAGAAGGTCGCCCTCTACGAGGAGCGCCGCGAGAAGCGCGACGAGCTGTTCAGCAGCCTCGAGACCGGGCAGCGCGTCACGGGCGTCGTGCGCTCGATCGCACCGTTCGGCGTCTTCGTCGACCTCGGTGGCATCGACGGCCTGGTCCACAAGAGCGAGCTGTCCTGGAACAAGGTCAACAACCCGGAGACCGCGTACCAGATCGGCGACGAGGTCGAGGCCGAGGTCATCGACATCAACCACGAGCGTGGCCGGATCAGCCTCTCGATCCGTCGCCTCCAGCCCGATCCGTGGCAGGAGTCGGTGGCGAAGTACAAGATCGGCGACGTCATCGAGGGCACCGTCACCAAGCTCGTCAACTTCGGCGCCTTCGTCCGCGTCGAGGAGGGCCTCGAGGGGCTGATCCACATCAGCGAGCTCTCGCACCAGCGCGTCGCCCACCCCGGCGACGTGGTGCAGGAGGGCCAGCAGGTCAAGCTCCGCATCATCAGCCTCGACTCCGAGCGGCATCGGCTCGGCCTCAGCCTGAAGCAGGCCGAGGACCGTCCGGCTCCCGCTCCGCGAGAGGAGCGTCCACGCCGAGATCGCCCGCAGCGTCGTGATCGGTTCGACTACCGGCCGGAGGACGCCACCGCGGAGCCGGAGGGCGGCATCGACAGCTCGATGGCAGCCGCATTCGCGAGCTCGGGCGTCCTCGACCAGTTCCGCTCGGAGGCCCCCGAGGCCGATGCGGAGGTCGAGACCTCCGAAGAGGCTCCCGCCGCTGAGCCCGCGGCAGCCGAGGCAGTGGCCGACGAGCCCGCGGCCGACGAGCCTGCGGCAGCCGTGGTAGCGGCCGATGAGCCCGCTGCTGAGGCCCCTGAGGCTGCGACCGAGGCGCCGGCCGCCGAGGCCGAGGCTGCTGTCGAAGAGCCTGCTGCTGACACTCCCGAGGCTCCCGCCGCGGAGGCTCCCGCCGCGGAGGCTCCCGCCGCGGAGGCCGCGGAGGCTCCCGCCGAGGAGGCCGCGGAGGCTGTCGACGCGATCGAGTCCGAGGACGAGGCGAAGCCCTAGGACTTCCTCCGTCGGCGCCGTGCACCTGGTGAGAGCCCTATCGGCCGCTCACCGTACGTTGTGCATCCTGATGGATGCATGGCGACCGCAGTGTGGTCCAGGCTGCCTCGGGACGGATACATTCCGCGATTGAGCGGCTGATACGCCTCACTTCGGCAACACGGCGCGATGGGGCGGGATCCGACTCTTGGCTGATCCACCTCGCCATCGGTCCTGTGGCGCCGGACGCCACAGGGCGGAACGATGAGCGAATCCGTTTCGTCAACCGTATGAGTTACGCAGGACACGGAGCGCGGGCGCGCGAAACGCCCCGCGCAGGTGCCGTACACTGCGAATCAAGACCAATCCCAGCGGAAGGCCGCTAGCCATGGACCGATTCGACAAGTTCACCGATCGAGCGCGCAAGGTGCTGACCCTCGCCCAGGACGAGGCACAGCGCTTCAACCACAACTACATCGGCACGGAGCATCTGCTCCTCGGCCTCGTCCGCGAGGGCGAGGGCGTCGCCGCGCGCGTCCTCGAGAACATGAACGTCGAGCTGTCCAAGGTCCGCACCGCCGTCGAGTTCATCATCGGTCGCGGAGACCGACCGGTCGTCGGTGACGTCGGGCTCACGCCACGCGCGAAGCGCGTCATCGAGCTGGCCATCGACGAGGCGCGTCGCCTGGGCCACAACTACATCGGCACCGAGCACCTGCTGCTGGGTCTCGTGCGTGAGGGCGAGGGGATCGCCGCCGGCGTGCTCGAGAGCCTCGGCGTCAACCTCGACAAGGTGCGCCACCAGGTCATCCACGTCCTCAGCCAGAGCTCGAGCACGGCTCCGGCGCAGGAGACGAAGCGCCCGTCCAAGACCCCGACCCTCGACCAGCTCGGCATCAACCTGACCGATGCCGCCCGCGCCGGCACACTCGACCCCGTCATCGGCCGCGAGAAGGAGATCGAGCGCGTCATCCAGATCCTCGGGCGCAAGACGAAGAACAACCCCGCGCTGATCGGCGAGCCCGGCGTCGGCAAGACCGCCATCGCCGAGGCGCTCGCGCAGCGCATCGTGTCGGGCGACGTCCCCGAGACGCTCACCGACAAGCGCGTCCTGACCCTCGACATCGGCTCGCTCGTGGCCGGCACGAAGTACCGCGGCGAGTTCGAGGAGCGCCTCAAGAAGATCATCGAGGAGCTGCGCAGCTCGCACGACAGCGTGCTGTTCATCGACGAGCTGCACACGCTCGTCGGAGCGGGTGCGGCCGAGGGGGCGATCGACGCGGCGAACATCCTCAAGCCGCCGCTGAGCCGCGGCGAGCTCCAGTGCATCGGCGCGACGACGCTCGACGAGTACCGCAAGTACATCGAGAAGGACGCCGCCCTCGAGCGCCGCTTCCAGCCGGTCATGGTCGACGAGCCGACCGTCGACGAGGCGATCGACATCCTCTTCGGCATCCGCGAGCGCTACGAGGAGCACCACCACGTCAAGATCAGCGACGAGGCGCTCCATGCCGCGGTGAGCCTCTCGGTCCGCTACGTCGCCGATCGCGCCCTGCCCGACAAGGCCATCGACCTCGTCGACGAGGCGGGATCGCGGGTGCGGCTGCGGTCCGCATCGGCCCCGGCGGAGATCAAGGAGGCGCAGCTGGCGCTCGAGGAGGTCACGCGCCAGAAGGACGAGGCCATCGCCGGCCAGGACTACGAGGCCGCGGCGCGGCTCCGCGACGAGGAGGCCAAGGGCAAGGAGGCGATCGAGGAGCTCCGCACGAAGTGGCACGAGGACCAGTCCAAAGACGTCCCGGTCGTCACCGACGAGGACATCGCCCAGGTCGTGAGCATGTGGACCGGCATCCCGGTCGTGCGCCTCAGCGTCGAGGAGACCGAGCGCCTGCTGCACATGGAGGACGCGCTCCACAAGCGCTACATCGGCCAGGAGGAGGGGATCCAGACGATCAGCCGCGCCGTGCGTCGCGCGCGCGCCGGGATCAAGGACCCGCGCCGGCCGATCGGCTCATTCATCTTCAGCGGGCCGACCGGAGTCGGCAAGACCGAGCTCGCCAGGGCGCTGGCCGAGTTCATGTTCGGCAGCGAGGACGCGCTCATCAAGATCGACATGAGCGAGTTCATGGAGCGCCACAACGTGTCGCGCCTGGTCGGCGCACCGCCCGGCTACGTCGGCTTCGACGAAGGCGGCCAGCTGACCGAGGCAGTTCGACGCAAGAGCTACTCCGTCGTGCTGCTCGACGAGATCGAGAAGGCACATCCCGAGGTCTTCAACATCCTGCTCCAGATCCTCGAGGACGGGCACCTGACCGATGCGAAGGGCCGCCGCGTGGACTTCCGCAACACGATCATCATCATGACCAGCAACGTCGGCGCGCAGCAGCTCACGAAGGACTCGAGCATCGGCTTCCGGACCGCCGCCGCCGACTCGCAGGCGATGGCCGATTACGAGCGGATGAAGGAGAAGGTGCTCGCCGAGCTGAAGAACACCTTCCGTCCCGAGTTCCTCAACCGCATCGACGCCACGATCGTCTTCCGGCAGCTCTCGCTCGAGGAGATCCGCAGCATCGTCGACCTCATGCTCGTCCGCGTGAAGGAGCAGATGGCCGGGCAGCAGATGGAGCTCGTCGTCACCGATTCCGCCAAGGACGCGCTCATCACGAAGGGTTACGACCAGGCGTACGGCGCACGACCGTTGCGGCGAGAGATCCAGAACCAGATCGAGGACGCTCTCGCCGAGCGGATGCTACAGGGCACCTTCCAGGCCGGCGACACGGTCGTCGTCGACCTCGCCGATGACGGGACGCTGAGCATCGAGCGCTCCGCGCCGGCCAAGCGTCAGACCGCCAAGGCCGGTCGCTGAGCGCCGCATCAGTCGCGCAGTAAGCCGACGGTAAGCACGCGGGTGCCACGATTCGGGGCGAGGCTCCCGTGCCAGCGCTGAAGACCCAGTACCTCTGCCAGCAATGCGGCGCGGCCTCGCCCAAGTGGGCGGGCCAGTGCCCGTCATGTGGCGCCTGGAACACGCTCGTCGAGACCGCCGCGCAGCCGCGCTCCGCCGCCCGCGCGCCATCCGCCGCGCGCGCCATGGCCGGCATGTCGTCGCTCACGCCGATCGCCGCGGTCGAGAGCGCGGAGGCGGCGCGCCTGGCGACCGGGAACGGCGAGGTCGACCGCGTCCTCGGCGGCGGCTTCGTGCCCGGCTCGATCGCCCTCTTCGGCGGCGACCCGGGGATCGGAAAGTCGACGCTCCTCCTCCAGGTCGCGGCGCTCCTCGCCGCGCGCGGGCTCCCGGTCCTCTACGTCACCGGCGAGGAGTCCGCGGCGCAGATCCGCGGACGCGCGGAGCGCATCGGTGCCGTCGTCGACAACCTGCACCTGTCGGCCACGACCGAGCTCGAGACCGCCCTCGCGGCGATCGATGCGGCGACGCCGGCGCTCGCGGTCGTCGACAGCGTGCAGACCCTCACCAGCGCAGAGCTGGCCGGGCCGGCCGGCAGCGTGGGCCAGGTCCGCGAGGTCGCCGCCCGCCTGGCCGAGACGGCGAAGACCGGTGGCACGTGCGTCGCGCTCGTCGGCCATGTCACCAAGGAGGGAACGGTCGCGGGCCCGCGCACGCTCGAGCACCTCGTCGACGCGGTCATCTACCTCGAGGGCGAGCGACTCGGCGCGACCCGGCTCCTGCGCGCCGCGAAGAATCGATATGGCTCGACCGATGAGGTCGGCGTGCTCGAGATGCGCGGCGACGGGCTGGCCGAGGTCGAGGACCCGAGCCGCTTCTTCCTCGAGTCCGACGAGGTGCCGAGCCCCGGCGCCGCCATCACGATCGCGCTCGAGGGAACGCGTCCGCTCGCCGTCGAGATCCAGGCGCTGTGCGCGCCGGCCGGCTACGGGTCGCCTCGGCGCGCCACCACCGGGATCGACGTGAACCGCGTGCTGATGCTCATCGCGGTCCTCGCCCGCCACGCGGGCCTCAACCTGACCGGCCACGACGTATACGTCAACGTCGCCGGCGGCCTGCGCATCGACGAGCCGGCGGCGGACCTGGCCGTCGCGGTGGCGCTCGCCTCGAGCATGCGCGAGCGGCCCGTGAAGCCCGCGACCGCCGTCGCCGGCGAGGTCGCCCTCTCCGGGCGCCTCCGGGCGGCGGCGCGTGCCGAACGCCGTCTGCTGGAGGCCACGCGCCTCGGCTTCGCGCGCCTCATCACCGGTCCCGAGCGCTCGTCGGGAGAGGGGCGTGCAACGGGGCTCGTCGTGGCGCGCGACATCGGCGAGGCGCTGCGGCTGGCCCTGGAGGGCTGAGTAGGGTACCGGTACCTCCCCGTACGAAGCGTGGACACCCTTCGGGACCCGTGCTACCGTGCCGCTCGTCTGGGGAACCGCCACCTCATCGTTCGTTCATCCGGCGGGTCCCGCGGTTCATCCATCGGAATCATCGGTTCACATGACGTCTCGCATCATTCAGCTTGGTGGTGCCCTGCTTGGCACCCTGCTCGGATTCGCGCTTGGGTTGGCGCTGCTGCGCAATGCCGGCGAGTTCATCGAGCCAGCCAACGGCCCGGCGTTCCTGACCGCGTTCGTCGTGGCGATGTTCCTGTTCGGCTACCTCGCCATCCCGTACGTGACGATCTATCCGGCGCGCAGCGCGGCGGAGAAGCTGAGCGAGGTCGGCGCGGGAGAGTTCGCGCTCGGCGTGGGCGCGGTCATCGTCGGGCTGATCATGGGCCTCCTGATCGGCGTACCACTGGCACAGCTCGGCGGAGCTGCCGGCTCCCTGCTGCCGCCGGTGGTCGCGATCTTCCTGGCGGCGATGATGCTGCTGATCACCGCGTCGAAGCGCGACGTCCTGCTGCCGGCCATCGCCGGGATCGTGCCCGGCATCCGCGGGCGGGCGTCCTCGAATCGGGTGGTGGTCGACACGAGCGCGATCATCGACGGCCGGATCGCGGACATCGCGCGGACCGGCTTCATCCTCGGCACGCTCATCGTCCCGCGCTTCATCCTCGACGAGCTGCAGCGCATCGCCGACTCGCCCGACGCGATGCGCCGCAACCGCGGGCGGCGAGGCCTCGAGATGCTCTCGGCGCTGCAGAAGGACGCGGTCTCACCGGTCGAGATGAGCGAGGAGACCTATCCCGAGGTCGGCGAAGTCGACGCGAAGCTCATGGCCTTTGCGCGTGACCACGAGGCGGCCATCCTCACCAACGACTACAACCTCAACCGCGTCGCCGATCTCCAGGGCATCCGCGTGCTGAACATCAACGAGCTGGCCAACGCGGTGAAGGCGGTCGTCCACCCGGGTGAGGAGATGAACGTGCGCATCATCCAGGAGGGCAAGGAGCCCGGCCAGGGTGTCGGCTACCTCGACGACGGCACGATGATCGTGGTCGAGGGTGGCGTGCGCTTCATGGACAGCGAAGTGCCGATCAGCGTCACGCGCGTGCTCCAGACGGTTGCGGGGCGGATGATCTTCGCCCAACCGCGCCAAGACGCCGAGTGACCTCGCCGGCCGGACCGATGGACGCCACGTACGCGGCCATCCTCGTCGCGGCCGGCCGCTCGACGCGGATGGGCAGCGACAAGCTGTGGGAGGACCTCTGGGGCCGGCCGGCCTGGCGCTGGAGCCTCGACGTGCTCCTGGCCGATGCGGATCTCGCCAGCATCGCGATCACCGTGCCCACCGAGGCGGTCGACCGCTTCACCGATGTACTGCCGCCCGGTGACGGCCGCTGCCTCGTCGTGCCCGGCGGCGACTCGCGCCCCGACTCGGTGATCGCCGGGCTGTGGGCCCTCACCGGCGCCGGCCACGCCGACGACACGCTCGTCCTCGTCCACGACGCCGCCCGCCCGGCCGTGACCACCGATCTGGTCGCGGCCGTCGTCGACGCCGCGCGCTCGGTGAACGGTGCGGTCGTGCCGGTGGTTCCGGTGATCGACTCGCTGAAGCGGGTGCGCGGCGAGCGGGTCGTCGCACCCGTCGAGCGCGAGGAGGTCGTCGCCGCCCAGACGCCGCAGGCGGCGCGCCTCGGGGCGCTCCGCGCCGCCATCGAGGAGGCCCACGCCTGGGGCCGCCCGATCACCGACGACGCCGGCGCCCTCGCCGCGGCCGGGGTGCCGGTCCACGTGGTCCCGGGCGACCCCGCCAACCGCAAGCTCACCGACCCGACCGACCTGGTGTCGATGCGCGCGCAGCTCGCCGCGGCCGCGACCGGCGTGGCACCCGGGGCCTCGGGGGCGCGCTGGGGGATCGGCTTCGACGCCCATCGGCTCGTGGACGGCCGGCCCATGTTGCTCGGCGGGGTCGCCTTCCCGGACGAGACGCGCGGCCCCGAGGGCCACTCGGACGGGGACGCCGCGCTCCACGCGCTCATCGACGCCCTGCTCGGCGCTGCCGCGCTCGGCGACGTCGGGTCGCTCTTCCCGTCGGACGACGCGGCGTGGACCGGCGCGGATTCGGCCGACCTCCTGGCGCGCGCGGTCGCGCGGCTGAACGAGGCAGGCTGGCGGCCGGCATCGGTGGACCTGGTGATCGCCGTGGCGCAGCCGAAGATCGCGGACAGCCGCGACGAGCTCGTCGCGCGCGTCGCGAAGCTGCTGGGCGTCAGGCCCGAGGTCGTGTCCGTCAAGGGCACCACCTCGGACGGGCTCGGCTTCACCGGTAGCGAGGGCGTCGCGGCCTGGGCGGTGGCGAGCGTCGAGCCCGCGTGAGCGACTGGATCGGCGGACGCCGGCCGGTGCTCGAGGCGCTCGACGCCGGGCGTGAGGCGCATCGGCTCCTGATCGCGGCGAGCGCGAAGCCGTCGCCGGAGCTGCGCGCCATCACCGATGCCGCCCGGCGCATCCACCTCCCGATCGACCGCGTCCCGGCCGACCGGCTAAGCCGCCTGGCCGGGTTCGACGGGCACCAGGGCGTGCTGCTCGAGGTGGGGGAGCGCCGATGGGCGGACCTACCGGAGATCGTCGGCCACGCAGCGGCGGCCGCGCACGACCCGTTCGTCCTCGTTCTCGAGCACCTCCAGGACCCGACGAACTTCGGCACCCTGCTGCGCGCCGCCGAGGCCGCCGGCGTCGACGGCGTCGTCTTCCCCGAGCGCGGCGCCGCCCCGCTCAGCGCGGCGGCGGTGAAGGCCAGCGCCGGCGCCAGCGAGCACCTGCTGCTGGCGCGGCTGCCGACGATCGGCGAGGCGATCCATGAGCTGAAGGCCGCCGGCCTGCGGCTGGTGGCGGCCGAGCAGGAGGCGCCGGCATCCGCATGGGCTTCGGACCTGACGGGGCCGCTGGCGGTCGTCGTCGGCAGCGAGGGCTCGGGATTGTCGGGCCAGACGAAGCGCCGATGCGACCTGCTCGTCTCCTTCCCCATGGCCGGCCGCGTCGCCAGCCTCAATGCCTCGACCGCCGGCGCTCTGCTCCTGTTCGAGGTTGTCCGCCAGCGAATCTGATTTACTGGCACCGCTGTCTGCATCGCATTGAGGATCGATGAACATGTCGCTGTATCTGTCGCGATTCAGCTACACGCCCGAGACGTGGGCGCGGCTCGCCGAGCACCCCGAGGATCGGCGGGAGGCCGCCCGAACGTACATCGAGTCGGTCGGCGGGACGCTCCATGGCTTCTGGTACAGCTTCGGTGCGAGCGATGGCTGGACCCTGTGGGAGGCCCCCGACAACGTCTCGATGGCCGCGGTCGCGATCGCCATCGGCGGGGGAGGCGCGGTGACGAACCTGGAGACGACCGTCCTCCTCACCGTCGAGGAGGCGCTCGACGCGATGGCCAGGGCGCGAGACATCCGGTACCGGCCGCCGGGCGCCTGACGCCAGGCTGGCTACAATCGGTCGGCGCCGAGGTAGCTCAATGGCAGAGCAGGGCTTTTGTAAAGCTCAGGTTGTGGGTTCGACTCCCACCCTCGGCTCCAGGCTTGACGGCATGACCTATTCGCCGATGTCGAGCGTCGCCACCATCCGGTCGAGCACATCGGTCCACTCGGCCAGTTCGTCCGGGTCGGCCGATGACGTCGAGATGGCGAGATATGGCTGGTCGTTGCCCTCGGCGGGCAGGTTGCCGCCGATCGCGATGATCCACACGACGGTCGGCTCGATGACGAATCCGCCGGGCTCGACCTCGTAACGCACGGCTGCCACACCGTCGACCGTGTACTCCGTCGTGACCGAAGCGCTTCCGGCATCGAAGTCGCCGCCCGCCGGGATGTCGGTGGTGATCGCGACGGATTCCGGGATGGCCCGGTCATCTGGCGCCTCGAAGGGCTCCGAAGCAAAGAGCGTGCACGACGAGCGCAGCTCGGTGCTCGATTCGTTCGTGCGCCAGCCTTCCGGAAAACTGATCCGCCACGTTAGGTCGGACGGCTCGGCGTTCACGATTGCGTCGGTGACCTCGCAGGTCTGACCGTTCGCGAAGGCATCATCGGGTGCCATCGAGTGGATCGGTCCGAACTCGCCCTCGCCGATGGTCGGCTGGGCGCTCGGGGACGGAGTCGCCTCTTCGGACGACGATGCCTCCGGCGTCGGGCTCGGCGTGGTGGCGGGCGAGGCGCTCGGCGACGGCGACGACTCGGAGCCGATTCCGTCTGGCTGGTTGATGAGCGCGAGGCCGATGACGACCACGGCCACGGCCGCGGCAACGGTCGCGAGGCCGGTGAAGATTGGCCACGCGAAGCCGCGTCGCCGCTGGGTGGTTCGATGTACGTCGCTCATGACATCCCTGGTGAATTCCGGCGGCATGTCGGCCGCCATGCGGTTGCGCACGTAGTCAAGAACCTCCCGGTCCTGTACGTCGTTCTCGTTCATCGGTCGCCCTCCATGGCCGCTCTCATGCGGCCAAGTGCTGCGTTCAGTCGTGACTTGGCGGTGCCGACGGCCACGCCCATGGCGTCGGCCGTCTCGCGGATGGAGAGCTCCGCCCCGTAGTGAAGGACCACCGCCGCGCGGTGGTCGGCGCTCAGTCCCTCGAACGCGCCGTCCAGCGCATCTCGTGCGTGAATGGCGTCGCGGAAGTCCGGGACCGGGGAGGCGGTCTGGGCGACCGCCATGCCCTCCAGCGGACGGGTGGGCCGCCGTCCGCGCGATCGCAATGCGTTTCGCGACCGATTGATGACGATCCGACGCAGCCAGACCTCGAATCGGTCCAGCTGGCGCAGCTTCGGCAGGTCGCGCCAGGCAGCCACGAACGACTCCTGCGCCACGTCGCGAGCCTCATCGGGTCCGACGATGGCGGCGGCCAGCCGATAGATGCCGGCTCCGTAGTGCTCGACGAGCGACTCGAACGCGTCCGCACGGCCGTCTCGCGCCTGGCGGACGACCTCGTCCATTTCGGTAATCACGCTCTCAACTCTGCCATCAGGCGAACAGACACCGAGGGTGGGTCAGGTGTTCACTTCGCCACGTCAACGAGCCCCTCGGGTGAGCCACCTGGTTGAGGCCGCTGGGGCCTTTCGATATACTCCGGCTCGGCCGGCGACACACCACGCGCCGGCCGAATTCGTGGGTAGGTTGAGCAGGTGGTGAGCTCCGCTGACTGTAGATCAGCCGTCTTTCGACTGTGGGGGTTCGATTCCCTCCCTGCCCACCATCCTCCCGGTGGAGGGGCTTCCCATTCGAAGAGTCGCATCGGTCGGGTCTGACCTCGAATCTCATCCGAGATTTACAGAGATTGACCGATGGTTGCCCAGGATCAGCCGATCCTGCAACACTGCAGCCACCCGTTGACCGCGGGCGGCGCCGCGGACGCGGGCCCACGTAGCTCAGCAGGCAGAGCACTTCCTTGGTAAGGAAGAGGTCTCCGGTTCGAACCCGGACGTGGGCTCCAGCACCATCGGCGCCCGGCGCACGAGACTGCTTCGAAGGAGCCATCGCTCGACCGTGGACCCGAACGTCGTCCTCCCGCTGCTGAGCTCGCTCCTCTCCTTCGTCTTCGCCGCGTTCGTCTTCGACCAGTGGCTCGAACGGCGGCAGCCGTACCAGCTGGTGTGGACCCTCGGCCTGCTGTGGTACGGGATCGGCGCCGGCACCGAGTTCCTCGGCAGCGCCTTCGGCTGGAACGAGCCGCTCTACCGCGCGTGGTACCTGTTCGGAGCCTTCGGCGTCGCCGCCTACCTCGGTCTCGGGACGATCTATCTCCTCAACCGCACCCGCTTCGGGTACTTCGTCGCCGCGTCGTTCGCGCTGGCCGGGCTCTTCAGCTACCTGACCGCGGTGAAGTACGCGCGGGAGGGAACGGCTGCCTCGCCGGAGACCGTCGTCGCGGTGGTGGCGGCGTCGCTGGCTTCCGCCCTGGCGGTGGCCCTCGTCACCCGCTTCCGGCGCCGATGGATCGGCCACACGTCCGCGGCCATCCTCGTCGTGGCATCGGTGATCGTCACCTGGCTGACGCTGACGGTGCCGGTGGCCCCGCCCGGCTACGCGGTGGACGAGATCGGCATCCCGGTCGGCACCGCGATGCCGGCCGACCTGCGCATCCTCACCCCGCCGTTCAACATCGTCGGCGCCTTCGCGCTCGTCTTCGGGGCGGTGTACTCCGCCTACATCTTCATGCCCAAGGTCCGGGTCATGCGCGTCACCACCGATATCCCGGTGATCGGCGCCATCGGCCGCGCCGTGGCCGTGGTCGTGAACTTCGTGGCCTCGATCCCGGCGGCGTGGCGCGCGTTCCGGGCGGGGACCCTGAACTCGCGGGTGCCGGCGACGCTGCTGATCGCGCTCGGCGGCTTCATCCCCGGCTGGACGAGCGGCCTCAACCGCTTCGGGGTGACCTGGTCGTTCTTCATCGGTGAGCTGCTCGGGGTCGTGCTGATCTTCCTGGGGTTCCTCGTCAGCATCGAGGTCTTCAGCGACGTCAGGCTGCCGTTCACGCGGATCGTGCTGCGGCGACGGAGCCGGACCGCGGAGAGGGTCACGCCCGCCGACTCGCTGACCGGCACGTCGCGCAACGCGCCGAGAGTTGCCAGCACCGATACCTAACGGACATCGGCGACCGTCGTGATTGCCGTCTGTTGCCGCAGCCGGTAACCGACGGACAACGCCAGCGCTCGGATCCGGCCAGGTTCTCCGTTCGTTACCCTCCAGGGCAAAACTGGTCGGTCGCGCATGGCGATGCCGGCACGTTCGTTGACGATCGGTCCTGAGCTGGAGTACAATCCTGCGCGTTCCCCCGGTTCCCAGGCCCTATTTCAGCGTGGCCGCCACCGGGGATAACGAGGAAGACGATCCAGCCGTGGCCAAGGCCGAGAACCGACCCGTGATCGCATTGGCGTGCACCGTTTGCAAGGAGCGCACGTACAGCACACGGAAGAACAAGCGCAACGACCCGGGGCGCCTGGAGCTGAACAAGTTCTGCCCGCGCTGCCGGCAGCATCAGCTGCACCGGGAGACCAAGTAGCCTGTTGACGTCCGGAGGGGTGTAGCTCAATTGGTAGAGCACTGGTCTCCAAAACCAGCGGTTGCAGGTTCGAGTCCTGTCGCCCCTGCCACCACCGGACGCCCTCAGGACCCTCCATCCCAATCAGGTAGAGCAGGAAGAACGAACCGACCGTGCTGACCGGTATGCGCCGCTACTTCAACGAGAGCTGGGCCGAGCTCAAGAAGGTCACCTGGCCGACGCGGGAGACCGTGATCCGGCTGACCCTGCTCGTCATCGCGGTCTCCGTTGCCGTCGGCATCTACATCGCGGTGCTGGATCGGTTCTTCAACACATTGCTCGACACGGTGCTTCCATGAACGAAGACACGACCAACACCACCGACACGACAGAGACCTCGCCCGATGCGCTGAACGAGGCCCGCCAGGCCGCGCGCCTTTCGCGCGAGGCGCCGCGCACGGCCGATCTCGCCGAGGGCTCGACGAAGCTCTGGTATGTCATCCACACGTACTCCGGCTACGAGAACAAGGTGAAGGCCAATCTCGAGCACCGCATCGAGTCGATGGGCGTGGAGGACCAGATCTTCCAGGTCCTCGTCCCGATGGAGGAGGAGATCGAGATTCGCAACGGCCAGCGTCAGACGGTGAACCGCAAGGTGTTCCCCGGCTACGTGCTGGTCGAGATGGCGATGAGCGACGAGTCGTGGTACGTCGTCCGCAACACGCCGGGCGTCACGAGCTTCGTCGGCATGGGCAACCGGCCCTCGCCGCTCGACGAGACCGAGGTCAAGAAGATCCTCAAGCAGATGGGGGTCGAGACGCCGAAGTTCAAGGTCCAGTACGCGAAGGGCCAGAGCGTGCGCGTCAAGGACGGCCCGTTCGCCGAGTTCATCGGCACCGTCGACGAGGTCAACCCCGAGCGCAACAAGGTCAAGGTGCTCGTCAGCATCTTCGGCCGCGAGACGCCGGTCGAGCTCGACTTCCTGCAGATCGAAAAGTTGTAGGCGTTCAGCGTATATACGTATATACGCTACGACCGACCTGACCGATGGCGGCGCCGGGCGCCGCCGCAACCGCAGAGAGGGAGGGGCGCATCGGCCCCGCTTGGACCTCGAGGAGAACGAATGGCGAAGAAGATCCGGGCGATGCTGAAGGTCCAGGCGCCCGCGGGCGCCGCGACGGCCGCCCCGCCGGTCGGACCGGCGCTGGGCCAGCACGGCATCAACATCATGGAATTCATCAAGGCCTTCAACGAGCGGACCGCCGACCAGCGCGGCTACGTCGTCCCGGCCGAGATCACCGTCTACGAGGACCGATCGTTCACGTTCGTGACGAAGGCCCCGCTGGCCGCCGCGCTCCTGAAGCGCGCCGCCGGCGTCGAGCTCGGCAGCGCCCAGCCGAACCGCGAGAAGGTCGGCCGCGTGACCCGGGAGCAGCTGCGCGAGATCGCGACGATGAAGATGGCCGACCTCAACGCGAACAGCGTCGAGCACGCGATGAAGATCATCGAGGGCACCGCGCGCTCGATGGGCATCGAGGTGGCACAGTCGTGAGCAAGCACGGACGCAAGTACGTCGAGGCATCCAAGCTCATCGAGGCCGATCGCCGCTACGAGATCGCCGAGGCCGCCGAGCTGCTGCCGCAGCTGTCGATCTCGAAGTTCGACGGCACCGTCGAGGCGCACCTGCGCCTGGGGGTCGACCCGCGCCATGCCGACCAGCTCGTGCGCGGGACGGTCGTCCTGCCGCACGGCACGGGGAAGGCCACCCGCGTCATCGTCTTCGCCCAGGGCGAGAAGGCCCAGGAGGCGCTGCGCGCCGGAGCGGACGAGGTGGGTGGGGACGACCTCGTCAAGCGGATCGACGACGGCTGGTTCGACTTCGACGTCGCGATCGCCGCGCCCGACATGATGGGCACGGTCGGACGGCTCGGAAAGAAGCTCGGGCCTCGCGGCCTGATGCCGAACCCGAAGTCGGGGACCGTCACGTTCGACATCGAGCGAGCGGTGGGGGAGATCAAGTCTGGCCGGATCGAGTTCAAGGTCGACCGCGCGGGGATCGTCCACGTGCCGGTCGGTCGAGCCTCGTTCACCCCGGAGCAGCTCGCCGCCAACGTGGCGACGCTCGTCGACGCGATCAACCGCGCCAAGCCGTCGGGTGCCAAGGGCACCTACATGCGCACCCTGACCCTGGCACCGACGATGGGGCCGGGCGTGCGCGTCGACATCGGTTCTGCGCTCGCCGCGGCGAACGCCTAGGCGGGCTCCGGACACCAATCGGCGTATCGGGTAGGATGCGCACTCGCAACTGAACACCGCCGAAGACCGCGATGCGTCCCGGGTGTGACTCCCGGACCAATTGCCAGCAGGAGCTGGCGGCACGCGCAGGCACGAACATCGACTTGCCTTCGACGGCGGTCCTCGTGTCGCGCGCGCATCACGGGACCGTCGTTTCGCATGCCATGGAGGAAGCCGAAGAGACCGATGCCCACCGATGAGAAGCGCCAGGCCGTTACCGAGCAGGCGCACCTGATTCGCTCCAGCTCCGCCATGGCCGTCGTCGACTACCGGGGCCTGAAGGTCTCGGAGATGCAGACGGTGCGCCGGACGCTGCGCGACAACAACGTCCAGCTGACCATCGCCAAGAACCGGCTGCTGAAGATCGCCGCCGACGAGGCCGAGCGCCCCGAGCTCAAGCCGATGCTGACCGGGCCGACAGCCCTGGCATCGATCATCGGCGACGAGGCGACGATGGCCAAGGCGTTGGCCGAGGCCCTGCGTCCGTACTCGCGCGTCGTGAGCGTGCGCGGCGGGATGCTTGGCGACGCGGCGATCGACGCGTCGCAGCTGACGCGACTGGCCACGCTGCCGTCCCGCGACGTGCTGCTGGGCAAGATCGCCGGTGGCATGGCCGCGCCGCTGAGCGGCATGGCCAACGTGCTGGCCGGCAACCTCCGCGCGTTCGCGAACGTGCTGAACGCCGTGGCCGACAAGAAGCGAGAGACCGAGAGCGCGGCCTGACGGTCGCCGACACCACAACTGACAGGAGACCGATACCGATGGCGACCAAGACCCTGGACAAGGACCAGATCCTCGAGGCGATCGACACGATGACCGTCCTCGAGCTCAGCGAGCTCGTGAAGGCCTTCGAGGAGCGCTACGGCGTGACCGCCGCGGCTCCCGTGGCCGTCGCCGCAGCCGGCGCCCCGGCCGCTGGCGGTGACGGCGCCGCTGCCGCGACCGAGGAGCAGACCGAGTTCGACGCGATCCTCACCGACGTCGGCGCGAACAAGATCCTCGTCATCAAGGCCGTGCGCGAGCTGACCGGCCTTGGCCTCAAGGAGGCGAAGGACCTCGTCGACGCCGCTCCGAAGGCGGTGCGCGAGGGCGTCAACAAGGAGGACGCCGAGGCGGTCAAGGAGAAGCTGGCCGAGGCCGGCGCCACCGTCGAGGTCAAGTAGCCCTCAATCACCCGCGACCCGAAGCCGGTCCCCGTTGGGGCCGGCTTCGTGGTTCCCGCGGACGGGCCTCAGCCCTCGCCCGCCTCGGCCGCGTCTGCCTCTGCCTTCGTCTCGTGGACCGTGCCAGGCTCGTGCTCGGGCGGCGAGTAGACGGTGATCAGCCGGAGCGCCGAGTCCCCGGTGTTCAGGAAGTTGTGGCGTGTGCCGGCGTGGACGAAGACGAGATCGTTCGGTGTGACCTCGGACGACTCGCCGTCCAGCTGAGCCTCGCCGTTGCCGTCGACGAAGATCAGCAGCTGATCGGTGTCAGGGTGGACCTCCTCGCCGATCTCGCCGCCGGCCGGGATCGCCATGACCACGACCTGCTCGTGCTCGCCGGTGATCACCTCCCGCCTGAATGCCTCGTTCTTCCAGGCCGCCTCGATGATGTCCGCCCGAGTGCCCTGCGTGGTTGGCATTGGATTCACCTCCGCGTTCCGTTCCTGCCGCCGTCTGCGGTCGTCTCAACCGCACCGGCTCGCCGCTGCCTTTGCAGACATGGTGCCGCGCGGGCCAGTTCGGCCTACTTCCCAATCAAGCCGTTCCCGAAATCCGCAGTCCCAACGTGCGGCACCACTTGAGCGCGGGGCTGATTGCTCCCGCGCATCCGCTCCCGCTACCCTTGAGGCCTCGATAGACCGTTGGGTGAAGGAGTGGGCCACATGCTCGCCAAAGTCAGCATCCACCCCGAGCCACCGATCGGGGACATGACGGTTCCGTTCCTCGTCCTCGTCGGCCTGCTCGCGGTCCTGTTCGTCATGGATTGGGTGCGGCACCGGGCCTAGACCCGCGTCTCCACCCTGTTGGGACCGTCCTACGGCGCGCGCCGGATGTCGCAGACGCTGGCCTAGACTGATCCAGTGACGAACGAGCCGTACCAGGGGGCATCGGACAAGGCGATCGACCAGCTGGCGGATGGTTTACGGCCGATCCTCGAGGGCGCCGACGACTTCGGCCTGGACGAGATCCTCGAGCTGCCCGAGGCCAAGCAGGTGATCGCCGCATGGGGCGTCAAGAACGACGTTGCCGCGCTGGCTCGTGGCGGCAAGGTTGCCAGCTGGCTCGTTGGGGCCCTCCGGCGCCGAGGTCTCAGCTAGATGCTCGCCATCGTGGACGTCTATCCCGAACCACCGCCGGCGGACATCACCGTTCCGTTCCTCGCGGTCGTTGGGCTGGGAGGAAATTGCGGCGCTGCTTGATTAGGTACGCTCACCACCGTGCTCATCGAGCCACTCTTGTTCCCAGTCGCGATCGGGGCCGCCGGGGCCGTACTGATCTGGACGCTGCGGCGAGCAATCCCTGAGGACGCTACTGGCTGGCTACGACCGCCGGGTTGGCTCTTGCCGTTCTGGATGGTCGGTATCGGACTCGTCATCGGTCTCGGCATCCTGGGGCAGGTCGCGATGACGTCACTCTGACCCGCGCTCAAACTGAGCCACTACCCCGCGACCGCTTCGCTTGACGAAGCGGTTTGAGGTGATATACTGCCTCTTCGCGTGTCCGCGTCCCACCCTGCCTTTTTTCCCCAGGAGCACTGAATGGCCTTGGCCGAGTCTGCCAGCCGGTTTGAGCTGGCTCCGCGCCGTGAGAATTTCTCCCACATTCCCGAGGTTCTGCCTCTCCCGAACCTGATCCAGACCCAGACCGAGTCGTTCGAGTGGTTCGTCACCACCGGACTGCGTGAGCTGCTCGACGAGATCACGCCGATCACCGACTTCACCGGGAAGAACCTGGAGCTGCACTTCCGAGACTACTACTTCGAGGAGCCGACCCACTCGGAGGAGCAGTGCCGCGTCCAGGATCGGACCTTCGCGAAGCCGCTGAAGGTCGAAGTCGACCTCAAGATCATCGAGACCGGCGAGGTCAAGCACCAGACGGTCTTCATGGGCGACTTCCCGTGGATGACCGATCAGGGCACCTTCATCATCAACGGCGCCGAGCGCGTCGTCGTGAGCCAGCTCGTGCGCTCACCGGGCGTGTACTACACGGCCGCGGAGGATCCCGCGACCGGCCGCATGCTGCACGCTGCCAAGGTCATCCCGAACCGCGGCGCCTGGCTCGAGTTCGAGACGAGCAACAAGGACCTGCTCAGCGTCAAGGTCGACCGCAAGCGCAAGATCCCGGTGACCACGCTGCTGCGCGCCGTCGGCCTCGAGACCGATGAGATCCAGCGCATCCTCGGCCCCGCCGATGACCATCCCGAGCACCCCTATGTCCAGCTCACGCTCGACAAGGATCCCGCCGGCACCCAGGACGAGGCGCTGGTCGAGGTCTACAAGAAGCTGCGCCCCGGCGACCCGCCGACCGTCGAGAACGCCCGCGCGCTCGTCACCAGCCTCTTCTTCAACTTCCGCCGCTACGACCTCGGTCGCGTCGGCCGCTACAAGCTGAACAAGGCGCTCGGCGAGGTCGCCGACAAGCTGAAGATCCCCCTGCCCGCCGAGGAGAGCGCGAACCCGCGCGAGAGCCGGGTCATCAGCCGCGAGGACATCACCGCGATCGTCGGCAAGCTCATCGAGCTGAACAACGGCCGCGGCGACCCCGACGACATCGACCATCTCGGCAACCGGCGCATCCGCGCCAACGGCGAGCTCATCCAGAACCAGTTCCGCATCGGCCTCCTGCGCATGGAGCGCGTGGTCAAGGAGCGGATGACGATCACCGATTCGGACCAGGCCACGCCGAACACGCTCATCAACATCCGCCCGGTCGTGGCGGCGATGAAGGAGTTCTTCGGCGGCAGCCAGCTGAGCCAGTTCATGGACCAGACCAACCCGCTGGCCGAGCTGACGAACAAGCGACGCCTGTCGGCGCTGGGGCCGGGTGGCCTCAGCCGCGAGCGCGCCGGCTTCGACGTCCGCGACGTGCACCCGTCCCACTACGGCCGGATGTGCCCGATCGAGACGCCCGAGGGCCCGAACATCGGCCTCATCGGCTCGCTGGCGACGTACGGCAAGATCAACCGCCACGGCTTCATCGAGACGCCGTACCGCAAGGTCCGTCGCTTCGTCGGCGCCAAGGACAACAAGGGCGACGTGCTCGGCCAGGTCCTCGCCGAGGACCTTGTCCTGACCGATGGCGGCAAGGCCGTCGCCAAGGCCGGCACGACGATCGACGAGAAGGTCCTCGGGCAGATCAAGGACGGCAAGGTCGCCCAGGTCCGGATCCGCCCGATCGTCACCGAGGAGATCGTGTACCTCGATGCCTCCGAGGAGGAGAAGTTCCACATCGCGCAGGCCAACGCCGCGCTCGATGAGAACAACCGCTTCGCCGAGGACCGGGTGCTCGTCCGTTACAAGGACAAGTTCCTCGAGGAGACCGTCGACGTCATCGACTACATGGACGTCAGCCCGAAGCAGATCGTGAGCGTCGCGACCGCGATGATCCCGTTCCTCGAGCACGACGACGCGAACCGCGCCCTGATGGGCTCGAACATGATGCGCCAGTCGGTCCCGCTCCTCCAGCCGGAGGCGCCGGTGGTCGGCACGGGCGTCGAGTTCCGCGCCGCCTTCGACTCGCAGGGCGTGCTCGTTGCGCGCAACGGCGGCACCGTGGTCAGCGTCACCGCCGATCACCTCGTCGTCGAGCGCGACGAGGGCGACGAGCGCGACGAGTACAAGCTCAAGAAGTTCCTGCGCTCGAACCAGGGCACCTGCATCAACCAGCGCCCCGTCGTCGACGTCGGCGACCGGGTGGTGGAGGGCCAGGTCCTGGCCGACGGCTCGAGCACCGATGCCGGCGAGATGGCCCTGGGCCAGAACATCCTCGTCGCCTTCCTCCCCTGGGAGGGCGGCAACTACGAGGACGCGATCGTCATCAGCGAGCGGCTCGTCAAGGACGATCTGTTCACGAGCATCCACATCGAGAAGTTCGAGATCGAGGCCCGCGACACGAAGCTCGGCCCCGAGGAGATCACGCGCGACATCCCGAACGTCGGCGAGGAGAGCCTGCGCAACCTCAACGAGGACGGGATCATCTACGAGGGCGCCGAGGTCCGCCCCGGCGACATCCTGGTCGGCAAGATCACGCCGAAGGGCGAGACCGAGCTGACTGCCGAAGAGCGCCTCCTGCGCGCCATCTTCGGCGAGAAGGCGCGTGAGGTGCGCGACTCCAGCCTGCGCCTGCCGTCGGGCACCCGCGGCATCGTGGTCGACGTGCGGCAGTTCAGCCGCGACGACGGCGACGAGCTGCTCCCCGGTGTCAACCGCCTGGTCCGCGTCAGCGTGGCCCAGAAGCGGAAGATCGCGGTCGGCGACAAGATGGCCGGACGCCACGGCAACAAGGGCGTGATCGCCAAGATCCTGCCGGTCGAGGACATGCCGTTCATGCCGGACGGCACCCCGGTCGACATCGTGCTCAATCCGCTCGGCGTGCCGAGCCGGATGAACATCGGCCAGATCCTGGAGACGCACCTGGGCTGGGCGATGAAGACGCTCGGCCTGAAGGCCGCCACGCCGGTCTTCGACGGCGCCACCGAGGCTCACATCACCGCCGCGCTGAAGCGCGCCGGCCACGACCCGGACGGCAAGACCGTGCTCTACGACGGTCGCACCGGCCACGAGTTCGACCACCGCGTGACGGTCGGCTACATCTACATGCTCAAGCTCCACCACCTGGTGGAGGACAAGATCCACGCCCGCAGCACCGGCCCCTACAGCCTCATCACCCAGCAGCCGCTGGGCGGCAAGGCACAGTTCGGTGGCCAGCGCTTCGGCGAGATGGAGGTCTGGGCGCTCGAGGCCTACGGCGCGGCGAACATCCTCCAGGAGCTCCTCACTGTGAAGTCCGACGACGTCGTCGGTCGCGTGCAGACGTACGAGGCCATCGTCAAGGGCGAGGAGATCCAGTCGCCCGGCGTGCCGGAGTCGTTCAAGGTGCTCATCAAGGAGCTCCAGGCGCTCGGGCTGTCGGTCGAGATCCTCAACGAGAACGAAGAGGAGATCCGCTTCATCGAGGACACCGGGAGCTACCCGCTGCCGGACCTCGGCGGAATCAATCTCCAGGGCTTTGAGGAATAGCCTCGCGGCCCGGCGCGCCAGGACGCGTCGGGCCCGCATCACCCATCGGTCAATCCTGAGCCGGGGTCTGGTCCACCTCGGCGACGAGCGCAGCGACGGTGCCGAGCCGTCGCAGGAGTCCCAAGCCGCTCATGCTTGAAGTCAACAATTTCGACGCGATCCGAATCAGCCTGGCGTCGCCCGATCAGATCAAGGGCTGGTCGTCGGGCGAGGTCACGAAGCCGGAGACGATCAACTACCGCACGCTCAAGCCGGAGAAGGACGGTCTCTTCGACGAGCGCATCTTCGGTCCCACCAAGGACTGGGAGTGCTACTGCGGCAAGTACAAGCGCATCCGCTACAAGGGCATCATCTGCGACAAGTGCGGCGTCGAGGTCACGCGCTCCAAGGTCCGCCGCGAGCGGATGGGCCACATCAAGCTGGCCTCGCCGGTCAGCCACATCTGGTACTTCAAGGGCACGCCGAGCCGGCTCGGGATCCTGCTCGACATCAGCCCGCGCAACCTCGAGCGCATCCTCTACTTCGCCCTCTACGTCGTCACCCGCGTCGACGAGGCGCAGCGTGACAAGGCGATCCAGGGCATCGACGAGGAGGCTGCGGCGCGGGTCGCCCGTGCCCAGGCCGTGGTCGACGAGAAGCGAGCCGAGCTCGAGGCGGCGGTCGCCGACAAGCGGACCGAGGTCGACGCCGCCCACGACTCGGAGACGAAGCGCATCGCCGACCAGCAGTCCTCGCGCACCGAGGAGCTGACGAAGGCCGCCCAGGAGGTCGAGGCGACGATCAAGGGCGGAGGGAAGACCCTTGCCGCCGACGTCGTGTTCGCCGCCACCGGCGAGGTCATCGGCCGTGCCGAGGAGACGAGCAAGGAGGCGCTCGCGAAGCTGCGCGAGGTCGTCAAGGGCGAGGTCGGCGCGGTCGACAAGGACGCCAAGGAAGCGCTCGCCGCCGCCGCGGAGAAGCACCAGGCCGCCATCGCCGACCTCACCTCCGGCATCGAGGAGGCGACCGCCAGCGAGCGCGAGCAGGTCGCCCGCGAGACCGATGACGCCAAGCTGTGGGCCCGCACCGAGCGCGGCCGCCTGAGCGACATCAGCGTCCTGAAGATCCTGACCGAGGGCGAGTACCGCTCGCTCACCGAGCAGTACGGCCGCATGTTCGACGCCGGCATGGGTGCCGAGGCGGTCAAGAAGATCATCGAGCAGATCAACCTCGATGAGCTCAGCCAGCACCTGCACGTCGAGATGCGCCAGACGTCCGGCCAGCGACGCAAGAAGGCGATCAAGCGGCTGCGCCTGATCGAGGCCTTCCGCAAGTCCGGCGCACGCCCGGAGTGGATGATCCTCTCGACGTTGCCGGTCATCCCGCCCGACCTGCGACCGATGGTCCAGCTCGACGGTGGCCGGTTCGCCACGTCGGACCTCAACGACCTGTATCGGCGCGTGATCAACCGCAACAACCGCCTCAGCCGGCTCCTCGATCTCGAGGCCCCGGAGATCATCATCCGCAACGAGAAGCGGATGCTGCAGGAGGCGTGCGACGCGCTGATCGACAACGGCCGCCGCGGCCGTGCGATCGCGGGTACCGGCAACCATCGGCTCAAGAGCCTCTCCGACATGCTGAAGGGCAAGCAGGGCCGGTTCCGCCAGAACCTGCTCGGCAAGCGCGTCGACTACTCGGGCCGCTCGGTCATCGTGGTCGGCCCCGAGCTGAAGCTGCACCAGTGCGGCCTGCCGAAGAAGATGGCGCTCGAGCTGTTCAAGCCGTTCGTCATGCGCCAGCTCGTCGAGAAGGGCTTCGCCCACAACATCAAGAGCGCGAAGCGCATCGTCGAGCGCGTGCGGCCCGAGGTCTGGGACGTCCTCGAGGAGGTCATCAAGGACCACCCCGTGCTCCTGAACCGCGCTCCGACCCTCCATCGGCTGGGCATCCAGGCGTTCATGCCGGTGCTCGTCGAAGGATCGGCGATCCAGATCCATCCGCTCGTCTGCTTCGCGTTCAACGCGGACTTCGACGGCGACCAGATGGCGGTGCACGTGCCGCTCTCGACCGCCGCCCAGAAGGAAGCCAAGGAGCTGATGCTCTCGACCCGCAACCTGCTCTCGGCGGCCGATGGATCGCCGGTGGTCAGCCCGACCCACGACATGGTGCTGGGCTGCTTCTACCTGACCGTCGGCAAGGAGAAGGACCGCACCGCCGGCACCGCGGCCCGGGACTGGAAGCCGTGGCAGGTGTACTCGGATGACGCGGAGGTCGTGCTGGCGGTCGCTTCGGGCAGCATCCACGTCCAGGACGTGGTGCGCCTCGAGACCGAGACCTGGGAGGGTGAGCCCAAGGATGGGAAGAGCGTCCGGGGCCTCGTGACCACCACGGCGGGCCGGGTCATCTTCAACTCGATCCTGCCGCCGCCCCTGCGCTTCGTCGACCGCGTCATGGACCGCAAGGGCCTCAAGGAGATCATCGCGCGCTGCTACCGCGACCTCGGCCCCGAGGCCACGGCCACGCTCGTCGACGGCATCAAGTCCATCGGCTTCCATTACGCGACCGAGGCCGGCATCACGATCGGCGTCGAGGACCTGGCGGTCCCGAAGCAGAAGGCCGAGCTGCTGAAGAAGGCGGAGGTGCGCGTGGCCGACATCGACCGCGAGTTCCGCCGCGGCTTCATCACCGAGGACGAGCGCTACACCCAGACCGTCGAGGTCTGGCGCGAGACGACGGACGACGTCACCCAGCAGATGCTGAAGGGCCTCGACGAGAACGGCTCGATCATGCTGATCACGAACTCGGGCGCCCGCGGGTCGGTGACCCAGGTCCACCAGCTGGCCGGCATGCGCGGGCTGATGGCCGACCCCTCGGGCCGGATCATCGACCTGCCGATCCGCTCGAACCTCCGCGAGGGGATGAGCGTGCTCGAGTACTTCATCTCGAGCCACGGCGCCCGCAAGGGCCTCGCCGACACCGCGCTCCGCACCGCCGACTCCGGGTACCTCACCCGGCGCCTGGTGGACGTCGCGCAGGACGTCATCACCCGCGAGGACGACTGCGGCACCGATCTCGGCACCTGGATCACGCAGGAGGAGTCCGACCTCATTCCCGAGCCGTTCATCGAGCGGCTCATCGGCCGGATGGCGGCGCTCGACGTCTCCGACGAGAAGGGTGGCGAGGTCATCGTGGCCCGCAACGCCGAGATCGACGAACTGGCGCTCGAGAAGATCGAGGCCGCCGGCATCGATCGCGTCAGCGTCCGCTCACCGCTCACCTGCGCCGCCCGCCACGGCGTGTGCCGCATGTGCTACGGCCGAAACCTGGCGACCGGCAACCTCGTCGACATCGGTCAGGCGGTCGGGATCATCGCGGCCCAGTCGATCGGCGAGCCGGGCACGCAGCTGACGATGCGGACGTTCCACACCGGCGGCGTCGCCGGCGAGGACATCACGCAGGGCCTGCCGCGTGTCGAAGAGCTCTTCGAGGCGCGCATCCCCAAGGGCCAGGCGATCATGACCGAGATCGACGGCGCGGTCGAAGTGCCGCCGGCCTCGGGCGACCAGCCGATCGCGGTCCGCGTCACCCACCGCGAGGCCTACGACACCGCCTTCAAGCTCACCCCGCAGCACGAGGTGCTCGTTGCCAACGGCGACGAGGTCACCGAGGGCCAGCTGCTGGCCCGTGCCGGCGAGGGCGAGGATCTCGTCGAGATCAAGGCGCCGTCGGCCGGCCGCGTCACGAAGAAGGGGAGCACGCTCACCCTCCACATCGAGGAGGTCGACGTGCGCGAGTACCCGGTGCCGCACTCTGCGCGCCTGCGCGTGGCCGATGGCGACACCGTCGCCGCCGGCGACTCGCTGACCGAGGGCTCGCTCAACCCGAAGGAGCTACTCGAGATCAAGGGCGTGGACACCGTCCAGCGCTTCCTGGTCGCCGAGGTCCAGAAGGTGTACCGGTCCCAGGGCGTGACGATCTCCGACAAGCACGTCGAGATCATCGTGCGCCAGATGCTGCGCAAGGTGACCGTCGACAACGCCGGAGACACCGAGCTGCTCCCGTCGGAGCTCATCGACCGCTTCGAGTTCGAGGAGACGAACAACCGGATCCTCGCCGAGGGCGGCGAGCCGGCGACCGCGCAGACGGTGCTGCTGGGCGTGACGAAGGCCTCGCTGAACACCTCGTCCTTCCTGGCCGCCGCATCGTTCCAGGAGACGACCCGGGTGCTGACCGAGGCGGCGATCAATGGCGCCAAGGACCATCTCATCGGCCTCAAGGAGAACGTCATCATCGGCAAGCTGATCCCTGCCGGGACCGGTGCCGAGGCACGACGCCTCCAGGCCGAGCGGGCGGGCCAGCTCACGCCGGCGGAGGAGGAGCAGATCCGCGAGGAGGCCGCCGCGCGCGCCTTCCTCTCGGGTGATCCCGACGCCGACCATGACGGCGACGTCGAGACCGATGAGGCCGAGGCGGCCGCGGAGGCCGAGGGCGACACGGTCGCCGACCTCATGGGCGCCGGCGACAACCCGGAGATGGAGGCCGTCGTCGAGGAGGCCACCTTCGACGAGCTCACCGAGGAGGAGCAAGTGCGCCTCGCCGAGGAGGCCGCGGCCAAGAAGTAGGCCGGGGCTCTCCCAAGACCGATGCGAAGGGCGGCCTCACGGCCGCCCTTCGTGCTGCGCTGAGTCTGCCGAATTCACATCTCCCGTCAGGTCAGATGCGTCGACGGCGGTTCGCGCGGCTCAACGGTCACCGAGCGTGCATGTGGACGCTTCGCGCCGCCGACGGTATCCAACACCCGACTGATCGCGTGCCGGTTGTCGGCGACGAGGCGATAGGCGACCTCGACCGGTCCACGCATCCCGGGGAGCCGGCCGATGATCGACAGCGGCACGAGGATCGGAAGCTCCGAGGCGATGCGCAGCATCGCGTCGCCGGCGCGAAACCAGCGGCCGCGATCGTCGCGGACGTGCAGCGCCCACAGCAGCCGTCGACGGGTCGGGTCGCCCGGAGCCGATCCGGTGAACCGCTGGAGCGGCATGAACGCGAGGCGCCGGCGCCAGTCCAGCGTCCGCAGCGTCCTGACGGTCAGCCGGCAGACGCCGCAATCGGCGTCATACAGCACGGTCAGCCGGTCGCGATCGGCCGTAACGGCGCGAGTCTCGCTCAGGAGGGCTCCCGGTCGGTGCCCGATGGCGCACGAGCGCCCCTGTCGTCCCAGCCGTTGCGCATCGGCTCCGGACCCTGGAACGGCGTCGTGACGGTCAGCAGCCCGTCCATCAGCCAGAAGCTCGCGGCGAAGAAGGCGACGACGAAGACGAGGAACAGCCAATCGCCTGCGATCAGCTCGAGATAGATCACCCCGAGCAGCGGCGGGCCGAACCGAAGTGCGATCGACAGGGCGGACACGCCGCGCGATGGCCGGCTGCCGCTGGACCGCTCGCGTTCCAGCCAGAGCATCATCGCAAGGTTGATCGCCAGGTACGCCAGGGTGAGCGCAATCGGCAGGTTCATCGCCTCACCTAGAGTACGCCGAATCGGCGTCCGGGGACACATCGGTCTCGGTTGACCGTGCAGGCGGAACTCCGTATACTCCGCGTTCGGTGTCCCGTCTGCGGGACGCCTTCGTGTGTGCCCCTGTGCAAGCGCATTGGGCAGCCCTCATATCGGCTTCCCGTGGTGGTTCATGGGGATCGCCGTGGGCGCCATCGGGGCGACGCGAGTCCATCCGTTCATTCAGTCACGCGCTCTCCCACGCGAGGTTCTCGTTGCCAACCATCAGCCAGCTGGTCCGCAAGGGTCGCAAGCCGGCCATCAAGAAGGTGAAGGCCCCGGCCCTGCGCCGGACGCTGAACACCCTCAAGCAGACCACCAGCGCTGGTCGTGGAGCTCCGCAGCGGCGGGGCGTCTGCCTCCAGGTGATGACGCGCACCCCGAAGAAGCCGAACTCGGCACTTCGGAAGGTCGCGCGTGTGCGGCTGACGAACGGCATGGAGGTCACCGCCTACATCCCGGGCATCGGGCACAACTTGCAGGAGCACTCGATGGTGCTCGTCCGCGGCGGCAAGGTCCGTGACCTGCCGGCGGTGAAGTACCACATCGTGCGCGGCACGTTGGACGCGGCCGGCGTTCGCGATCGCCGCCAGGGCCGCAGCAAGTACGGCGCGAAGGCGCCGGCGAAGGGCTGACAGACCGATGCCCAGACGTCCGACGATCGCGCGGAAGACCAAGTACGCCGAGCAGCTGACCGGCACGGCGCTGACGCTCGACCAGTTCACGAACAAGCTCATGCACGGTGGCAAGCGCCACCTCGCGCATCGCATCCTCGAGGGTGCGCTGGCGCGCTGCGAGACGCAGGCCGGGCGGGCCGGTGTCGAGGTGCTCGAGCAGGCGCTGCGCAACGCGATGCCGCTCATCGAGGTCAAGCCGAAGCGCGTCGGCGGCTCCACCTACCAGATCCCGGTCGAGGTCCGCGCCGATCGGCGCGTCAGCCTCGGCATGCGCTGGCTGATCGAGTCTGCGCGGAAGCGCAACGGGCGGAGCATGAGCGACAAGCTCGCCGCCGAGCTGCTCGATGCCAGCAACGGCATCGGCGCCGCCGTCAAGCGCCGCGAGGACACGCACCGCATGGCGGAGGCGAACCGCGCCTTCAGCCACTTCAAGTGGTAGCCCGATGACCGCCAGCACCGCCACCCGATCCGACCGCGCCGGCACGTCCGTGCCGCTCGAGCGCACCCGGAACATCGGGATCATCGCCCACATCGACGCCGGCAAGACGACCGTGACCGAGCGGATCCTCTTCTACACGAAGAAGATCTACAAGCTCGGCGAGGTCCACGAGGGCGCCGCGACGATGGACTGGATGGAGCAGGAGCAGGAGCGGGGGATCACGATCACCGCAGCGGCCACGACCTGCTTCTGGGGCGACCATCGCATCAACCTGATCGACACGCCCGGGCACGTGGACTTTACGGTGGAGGTCGAGCGCAGCCTGCGCGTGCTCGATGGCGCGGTCGTCGTCTTCGACGGCGTTGCCGGCGTCGAGCCGCAGTCCGAGACGGTCTGGCGCCAGGCCGACAAGTACCACGTCCCGCGCTTCTGCTTCGTCAACAAGCTCGACCGTACGGGCGCCGACTTCTGGCGCGTGGTCGACATGATCAAGGATCGGCTCGGCGTGAACGCGGTGCCGCTTCAGGTGCCGATCGGCGCGGAGGACTCGTTCCGCGGCGTCGTCGACCTCATCAACATGAAGGCGATCACGTACGGCAACGACCTCGGCGACCAGATCGAGGTCGGCGACATTCCGGCCGAGGTCCAGCCGCTGGCCGACGAGTGGCGCGAGAAGATGATCGAGGCGCTGGCCGATGTAGACGACGACATCGCCCACAAGTTCCTCGAGGGCGAGGACATCGGCGCCGACGAGCTGCGCCGCGCCCTGCGCGCCGGGACGCTGGCCTACAAGATCGTGCCCGTGCTGACCGGCTCCGCTCTCAAGAACAAGGGCGTGCAGCCGATGCTCGACGCGGTCGTCGACTACCTGCCCAGCCCGCTCGACGTCCCGCCGGTCACCGGCAAGGACCCGAAGACGGGGGAGGAGATCGCGCGGAAGACCGACCCGAGCGATCCCTTCACCGCGCTCGCGTTCAAGATCGCGGCCGACCCGTTCGTCGGCAACCTCGCCTTCTTCCGGGTCTACTCCGGGACGCTGAAGACCGGCTCGTACGTCTACAACAGCAGCAAGGGCGTCAAGGAGCGCGTCGGACGCATCCTCCAGATGCACGCCAACCACCGCGAGGAGATCGACCAGGTCAGCGCCGGCGACATCGCCGCTGCGGTCGGGCTGAAGAACACGACCACCGGCGACACGCTCGCCGCCGAGGACAAGCCGATCGTCCTCGAGTCGATCACCTTCCCCGAGCCGGTCATCGAGCTCGCGGTCGAGCCGAAGACGAAGGCGGACCAGGACAAGATGGCGATCGCCCTCCAGCGCCTGGCCGCGGAGGACCCGACGTTCCGCGTGCACACCGACCAGGAGTCGAGCCAGACCCGCATCGCGGGCATGGGCGAGCTCCATCTCGAGGTGCTCGTCGACCGGATGCTGCGCGAGTTCAAGGTGCAGGCCAACGTCGGCCGCCCGCAGGTCAGCTACCGCGAGGCGATCCGCAAGCCGGTTGCGAAGGCCGAGGGCCGCTTCGTGCGCCAGACCGGCGGCAAGGGCCAGTACGGCCATGCCGTCCTGACGCTCGAGCCGCTCGAGCGTGGCGCCGGATTCGAGTGGGAGTCGAAGATCGTCGGCGGTGCCGTGCCGCGCGAGTTCTGGCGCGCCATCGAGGCGGGCGTCGTCGAGGCGCTGGCCGGGGGCGTGGTCGCGGGGTTCCCGGTCATCGACCTCAAGGCCACGCTCATCGACGGGTCGTACCACGAGGTCGACTCGTCCGAGATGGCAATGAAGATCGCCGGCAGCATGGCCGCCAAGGAGGGTGTGCGGAAGGCCGATCCGGCCATCCTCGAGCCGATCATGAAGGTCGAGGTCACGGCGCCCGAGGACTACATGGGCGATGTCATCGGCAATCTCAACAGCAAGCGCGGCACGATCGACGGGATCGACGAGCGCGGCAGCAGCCGCATGATCCAGGCGCACGTCCCGCTGGCCGAGATGTTCGGCTACGCCACCGAGCTGCGCAGCATGACCCAGGGCCGAGCCACCTACTCGATGGAGTTCGGCCGCTACGCGGAAGTTCCCTCCAGCCTCGCCACCGAGCTGATTGCCAAGTCCCAGAGCTAATTCGGACCGATAAGGAGCGACGAAGGACCAACCATGGCCAAGCAGAAGTTCGACCGCAGCAAGCCGCACGTGAACGTCGGCACGATCGGTCATGTCGACCACGGCAAGACCACGCTGACCGCCGCCATCACGAAGTTCCTGGCGCTGTCGGGCGGCGCGGACTTCCGCGCCTTCGACTCGATCGACAACGCCCCCGAGGAGCGCCAGCGCGGCATCACGATCGCCATCAGCCACGTCGAGTACCAGACGGCGAACCGCCACTACGCGCACGTCGACTGCCCCGGCCACGCTGACTACATCAAGAACATGATCACCGGCGCCGCCCAGATGGACGGCGCGATCCTGGTGGTCTCCGCCGCCGACGGCCCGATGCCGCAGACGCGCGAGCACATCCTCCTCGCCCGCCAGGTCGAGGTTCCGTCGCTGGTCGTGTACCTGAACAAGGTCGACCAGGTCGACGACGAGATGCTCATCGACCTCGTCGAGATGGAGGTGCGCGAGCTCCTCACCAAGTACGAGTTCCCCGGCGACGACATCCCCGTCATCCGCGGCTCGGCGCTCAAGGCGCTCGAGTCGTCGAGCGACGACCCGGAGAACGCCGACTACGCCTCGATCAAGGAGCTGATGGAGGCGGTCGACTCGTACATCCCGACCCCGGCTCGCGAGACCGAGAAGCCCTTCCTCATGCCGATCGAGGACGTCTTCGGCATCAAGGGCCGCGGCACCGTGGCCACCGGCCGCATCGAGCGCGGCATCGTCAACACCGGCGAGACCGTCGAGCTGGTCGGCATCCACGAGAAGGTCCGCGACCTGGTCGTGACCGGCGTCGAGATGTTCAAGAAGACGCTCGACCAGGGCCAGGCCGGCGACAACGTGGGCCTGCTCCTGCGCGGCATCGAGCGCGACGAGCTCGAGCGCGGGCAGGTGCTCGCCAAGAAGGGCAGCGTCAAGCCCGGCACGAAGTTCAAGGCCGAGGTCTACGTCCTCTCCAAGGAGGAGGGTGGCCGCCACACGCCGTTCTACGCCGGCTATCGGCCGCAGTTCTACCTGCGGACGACCGACGTGACCGGCGCGATCGTGCTGCCCGCCGGCGTGGAGATGATCATGCCCGGTGACAACGTCAACATCGACGTCGAGCTGATCACCCCGATCGCCATCGAGCAGGGCCAGCGCTTCGCCATCCGCGAGGGCGGCCACACCGTCGGCGCGGGCGTGATCACCGAGGTCACCGGCTAGCCGCCATGGCCAAGCAGCGCATCCGTATCCGACTCAAGGCGTACGACCACAAGCTGCTCGACCAGTCGGCCGAGCAGATCGTGGAGACCGCGCAGCGCACTGGGGCCGACGTCGCCGGCCCGGTGCCGCTGCCGACGCGGATCGAGAAGTACACGGTCATCCGTGGCCCGTTCGTCCACAAGGACGGCCGGGAGCAGTTCGAGATCCGCACCCACAAGCGCCTGATCGACATCATCGACCCCTCGACGAAGACGGTCGATGCGCTGATGCGGCTGTCGCTGGCGGCGGGCGTCGACATCGAGATCAAGATGTGATGGAAGGAATCATCGGTCGCAAGCTGGGCATGACCAGGCTCTTCGCGGACGACGGCAGCGTCGTCCCGGTGAGCGTGATCGAGGCTGCCCCGAACACCGTGACGCGGCTCCGCACCGTCGAGAAGGACGGCTACGCCGCCGTGCAGCTCGGCAGCGGCCGCGCTCGCCGCGTGACGAAGCCGGTCGCGGGCCTCTTCAAGCACCTCCCCAAGGATCAGCAGCAACCGAAGGACGTGCGCGAGTTCCGCGTTGACGCGACCGATGCCTACGAGGTGGGCCAGCAGCTCGGCGTCGACCTCTTCGAGGCCGGCGAGCTTGTCGACGTCACCGGGGTCAGCAAGGGCCATGGCTTCACCGGCGTCATCGCGCGCCATCACTTCAGGCGCGGGCCGAAGTCGCACGGCTCGGACCATCATCGCGCCCCCGGCTCCATCGGCGCCGGCACCTATCCGGGTCGGGTCTGGAAGGGGAGTCGCATGCCGGGCCACATGGGCAACGAGCAGGTGACCGTCAAGAAGCTGACGGTCGTCAGGGTCGACGCCGAACGCAACCTCATCCTCGTGCGGGGTGCGGTGCCGGGGGCGCGCAATGGCCTCCTGCTGGTCCGGAAGGCGAAGTAGGCGATGGCGAAGACGACGATCCTCAACGCGACCGGTGGCGACGCCGGCTCGGTCGACTTGGCCGAGTCGCTCTTCGGCGCGCCGGTCAACGAGGCGCTCATCCACCAGGCCGTCGTGCGCCAGCAGGCCGGCCGGCGGATCGGCAGCGCCGACACGCTGACCCGCGGCGAGGTCCGCGGCGGTGGCCGCAAGCCGTGGCGCCAGAAGGGCACCGGCCGCGCTCGTGCGGGCACGCGCAACGCTCCGCAGTGGGCCGGCGGCGGCGTGGTCTTCGGGCCGCATCCCCGCAGCTACGAGCAGCGGATGCCGGCGAAGATGCGCCGCTCCGCCCTGCGCGGCGCACTGAGCGCGAAGCAGGCCGACGGCGCCCTGCGCGTCGTGACCGGCTTCGAGCTCGACGAGATCAAGACGCGCTCGATGCTCGAGCGGCTCGAGGCATGGAAGGCGGAGGGCAAGGTGCTCCTCGTCCTACCGGCGCGCGACCAGACGGTCGAGCGCTCCGCCCGCAACCTGCGAGAGGTGCGCGTGATCATGGCCGACAGCCTCAACGTGGTCGACCTGCTGGAGGCCGATACGATCGTCTTCACTCGCGAGGCCCTCGACCGCGCCCAGGAGGTGTACGCGTGAGCGCGATCAGCCTCCACGACGTCCTCCTGCGCCCGGTGATCAGCGAGAAGAGCACGCTCGAGACGGAGCGCAACAACTACACGTTCGCCGTCGCCCGCGATGCGAACAAGTTCCTCATCAAGGCGGCCGTCGAGGCTGAGTTCAAGGTGACCGTGCTCAGCGTGCGGGTCGTCTCGGTGCGCCCGAAGCAGAAGCGCCGCGGCCGCCGGACGCTCGGGATGGTGCCCGGCTGGAAGAAGGCCATCGTGACCGTCGCGCCGGGCGACAAGATCGAACTGTTCGAGGCCGTCTGACGATGCCACTTCGCAGCTACCGACCCACCTCGCCGGGCATGCGCGAGACGACGCGCTCGACCTTCGAGGAGATCACCACCGATCAGCCGCACAAGGCGCTCACCGAGCGCCTGGTCCGCAATGCCGGGCGCAACGCCCAGGGCAAGCTCACCGTGCGCCACCAGGGCTCCGGGCACAAGCGGCTCTACCGCGTCATCGACTGGAAGCGCGAGAAGTACGGCGTGCCCGCGCGGATCGCGACCGTCGAGTACGACCCGAACCGCTCGGCGCGCATCGGTCTCCTCCATTACGCCGATGGCGACAAGCGCTACATGCTCCTGCCGCATGGCCTGGGCGTCGGCGACACCGTCGCCTCCGGCCCGGACGTCGAGGCGCGCACGGGCAATGCGCTGCCGCTTTCGCGGATCCCGCTCGGCACCCAGGTGCACAACGTCGAGCTCGTCGCCGGTCGCGGTGGCCAGATCGTGCGGAGTGCCGGCTCGAGTGCCCAGCTGCTGGCCAAGGAGGGCGCGCACGCGACGCTGCGGCTGCCGTCGGGCGAGGTCCGCCGCGTGCGGATCGAGTGCATGGCCACGGTCGGCCAGGTGAGCAACCTCGACCACGAGAACCAGAAGCTCGGCAAGGCGGGACGCGCCCGCCACATGGGCAAGCGCCCGACCGTGCGCGGATCGGCGATGAACCCGCGCGACCATCCGCACGGCGGAGGCGAGGGCAAGCAGCCAACCGGCATGCCGCCGAAGACCAAGTGGGGCAAGCCGGCGATGGGCCTGCGCACCCGCGTGAAAAAGAACCAGAGCAACAAGCTGATCGTCCGCCGTCGGTACGGGCGGGGTTAGGAGCCGATCGAGATGAGTCGTTCCGTCAAGAAGGGACCATTCGTCGACGCGCGCCTGCTCGGCCGCATCGACGACATGAACAAGCGCAGCGAGCGCAAGGTGCTGAAGACCTGGTCGCGGCCGAGCGTGATCTTCCCGCAGATGATCGGGCACACGATCGCGATCCACGACGGGCGTCGCCACGTCCCGGTGTTCATCACCGAGAACATGGTCGGCCACCGCCTCGGCGAGTTCGCGCCGACCCGCACGTATCGCGGCCACACCGGTCGAGCCACCGAGCGCTCGACCACGCTGAAGTAGGCATCGATGCGAGTCACCGCAACCGCCAAGTACGTCCGGGTCAGCCCCCGCAAGGTGCGGCTGATCACCGACCTCATCGCCGGCAAGCCGGTCGAGGAGGCTGCGGCCATCCTGCGCTTCCTGCCGAACGCCGCCGCCAAGGACGTGGCCAAGGTGCTGAAGAGCGCCACGGCCAATGCCGAGAACAACTACAACCTGTCGGCCGATGAGCTGCGCGTGGTGAGCGCGGTCGCCGACGAGGGCCCGACCCTCAAGCGCGGTCGTCCGCGCGCCCAGGGCCGGTACTTCCAGATCCTGAAGCGAACCAGCCACATCACCGTCGCCGTGGCTGACCGAGAGGAGTCGCAAGTTGGGACATAAGGTCCATCCCTACGGCTTCCGGATCGGCGTCATCAAGCCCTGGCTGGCGAAGTGGTACGCGGACCGCGACTACGCCACGCTGCTCCAGGAGGACATGCGGATCCGGGAGCTGGTCGCCAGGCAGCTGTCGAACGCGAGCGTCAGCCAGCTCGAGATCGAGCGCGGCATCAACCACGTCACCGTCACGGTGCACACGGCCAAGCCGGGAATCGTCATCGGCAAGGGTGGCGCGAACGTCGAGGCGCTGCGCACGAACATCGGCAAGCTGACCGACAAGAAGGTCAAGCTCGAGATCAAGGAGGTCCTCCAGCCCGAGCTCGACGGCATGCTGCTCGCGCAGAACGTCGCCGGCCAGCTGGAGCGACGCATCGCGTTCCGCAAGGCCATCAAGCAGTCGATCCAGCGAACGATCAAGGCCGGCGCCAAGGGCGTGAAGATCCAGGTCTCCGGTCGCCTCGGGGGCTCCGAGATGAGCCGCACCGAGTGGGACAAGGAAGGCCGCATTCCGCTCGGCACGCTGCGCGCCGACATCAGCTACGGCGTCGTGCACGCGCACACCACCTACGGGCGCATCGGCGTGAAGGCGTGGGTCTACCGCGGCGAGCAGCTCGGCGACCGACCGGGCAGCGCGCGCACCGAGCCCCGCGCACCGCGTCGTACCGCGACCCCGGCCCGCACCCGATCCCGCGCGGCGACCGACGGTGCTCCCGTCGTGGCCGAGGTGGCCCCGACCGCCGGACCGGTGCTCGATGAGCCGGTGACGGCGATCGAGACGCCAATCGAGCAGCCCCAGGCTCCGGTCGAGGCAGCTGCGCCCCCCGTGGAGGAGGCACCCGCGGCCGTCGCGGAGACTGCTTCGGCGGCCGTCGCCGACGAGCCGCCCGCGGAGGCGCCTCCGGCCGAGCCGGTCGAGGCCGCTGCCGCGCCCGAGGCCGCGCCCGAGGCTGCAGTGGAGACGACAGCGCCCGAGCCGCAGGCCGCCGCCGAGCCGGAGGCCGCCGCCGAGCCCGAGGCCGCCATGGAGCCCGCCGCTCCGGCCAAGCGGACGACGAAGGCGGCGACCAAGCCGGCGAGTGCCGAGGCCAAGACCACCCGTACGCGCAAGGCGCCGGCGAAGAAGGCCGCCACGAAAGCGGCCACCAAGGCCGATGCCAAGGCGGCCACCAAGGCCGATGCCAAGGCGGCCACCAAGGCCGATGCCAAGGCGGCCGACAAGGGCGAGCCGGCGCCGGACGCCGCTGACGCCGGGTCCGAGGAGTCCTGACCGATGCTGATGCCAAAGCGGGTCAAGCACCGCAAGGTCCAGCGCGGACGCCGCGCCGGGATGGCGAAGGGCGGGACGTCGGTGAGCTTCGGAGACTACGGGCTCATGGCCGAGGAGGTCTGCTGGCTCACGAGCCGCCAGATCGAGGCTGCGCGTCGCGCCATCACCCACCACATCAAGCGCGGTGGCCGCGTCTGGATCCGGGTCTTCCCGGACAAGCCGGTCACCAAGAAGCCGGCCGAGGTCCGCATGGGCTCCGGCAAGGGCGCACCCGACCACTGGGTCGCGGTCGTCAAGCCAGGACGGGTGATGTTCGAGATGTCGGGGGTCTCCGAGCCGATCGCGCGCGAGGCGATGCGCCTCGCCAGCCACAAGCTGCCGATCAACACGCGGTTCGTCGTCAAGGAGGGCCTCGAGCATGGACATCAGTGAGGTGCGAGCCCTCTCGGACAAGGACCTCGAGGGCGCGCTGCGTGACGCGAAGCAGGAGCTGTGGAAGGTCCGCTTCGACCTCGCCACGCGACAGGAAAGCAACTACAGCAGGCTGCCGGCGACCCGCAAGCGGATCGCCCGCATCCTGACCGTGATGACCGAGCGTCAGCACGCGGCCGAGCGGGCCGCCGCGGACGCCGAGAAGGCCAGCTGATGCAGGGCAAGCGAAGAACGAAGGTCGGGCGCGTCGTGTCCGACAAGATGGATATGACGGTCGTCGTGAGCGTCGAGCGGCTGCGCCGGCACCCGATCTACAAGCGGGTCGTCCGGCTGAGCAGCAAGTTCAAGGCGCACGACGCGGAGAACAGCGCCAGGGTCGGGGACACCGTGCGCATCGAGGAGAGCCGCCCGCTGTCGCGCGAGAAGCGCTGGACAGTCGTCGAGGTCGTCGCGCGCGGCTCGCACGAAGAGCTCATCGACGGGACGGAGCAGGCGTGATTCAGAAGTACAGCCGCTTGCGCGTGGCCGACAACTCCGGCGCGCGAGTGCTGTCGTGCATCTCGGTCATCGGCCGCTCGACGAGCGATACGGCCGAGGTCGGTGACGTCATCGTGGCCAGCGTCAAGCAGGCGCTGCCCAACTCGGGCGTCAAGAAGGGCGACGTCGTGCGCGCCGTCGTGGTCCGCACCACGAAGGAGTACGGCCGCCCCGACGGCAGCCACATCCGCTTCGACGAGAACGCGGCCGTCCTCCTCAACGCGCAGGGCAGCCCGCGCGGCACCCGCATCTTCGGGCCCGTCGCGCGTGAGCTGCGCGAGCGCAACTACATGAAGATCGTGTCGCTCGCGCCGGAGGTGCTGTAGATGGACGTGCGCAAGGGAGACACCGTCCTCGTCCTCGCCGGCAAGGACCGCGGCAAGCGCGGCACCGTCGAGCGAGTGGAGAGGACGAAGCGCGGCTTCGGGGTCGTCGTCCCGGGCATCAACATGGCGCGTCGCCACCAGCGCGCCCGGTCTCGCACCCAGACGGCAGGCATCCTCGACATCCCGGTGCCGATCCACATCAGCAACGTGCAGGTCGTCTGTCCGCGCTGCAACCAGCCCACGCGGGTCGCCCACGGGCGCCTGGAGGGTGAGCGGGCGCGCAGCACGCGCCTCTGCAAGAACTGCGGCGAGCAGATCGAGGTGACGACGAAGTGAGCGCGGACGAGACGAAGCCGACCCGGCGCCGCTCGACCGCGGCCGCGAAGCCGGCCGCCAAGGCGACCAATGCGACCGAGGCGACCGATGCACCCGGTGCGTCCGAGACGACCGGGCCGGAGGCCGCGGCTCCCGCGCGGACCGCGAAGAACGGCTTCCGCCCGCCGGAGTACCACGGCCTGCGCCAGCGCTACCACGACGACGTCGTGCCGGCACTGCGACGCGAGTTCGGCTACGCCAACGAGATGCAGATCCCGAAGCTCGACAAGATCGTGGTCAACATCGGTCTCGGGGAGGCGATCGCCAATGCCAAGGCGCTCGACGCCGCGGTCGGCGACCTGACGACGATCACCGGGCAGAAGCCGATCGTGACCCGCGCGAAGCGGAGCATCGCCCAATTCCGGCTGCGCACCGGCATGCCGATCGGGGCGAAGGTGACGCTGCGCGGACAGCGGATGTACGACTTCCTCGAGCGCACGCTGGCGCTCGCGCTGCCGCGCATCCGCGACTTCCGCGGCATTCCGACCCGCTCGTTCGACGGCCGCGGCAACTTCAGCCTCGGGCTGCGCGAGCAGCTCGTGTACCCGGAGATCGACTACGACAAGATCGACCGCCTGCGCGGTCTCGAGATCAGCATCGTGACGACGGCGAAGACCGATGAGGAGGGGCGCAAGCTCCTCGAGCTCCTCGGCATGCCGTTCCAGGCCGCCTGACGGCGCGGCTGGCTCAGAGGAAGGAACTCAGGACGCAATGGCGAAGAAGTCGATGATTGCAAAGGCGAAGCGCCCCGCGCGCTTCCCGGTGCGCGACAAGAACCGCTGCCAGGTCTGCGGCCGGCCGCGGGGGTACATGCGGCGCTTCGCGATGTGCCGCATCTGCTTCCGGGAGCGCGCCCTGCTGGGCCAGCTGCCGGGCGTGACCAAGTCGAGCTGGTAGCAGCTCACGTAGCACCGATGGTCGCCGAACGACGACGGCCGTCATCAGCGGCAGGCGCCACCCGCGAAGGAGCGGGAGCGAACCACCGCCGAGGAGACGAACGAAGAACGATATGAACGTGACCGATCCGATCGCCGACATGCTGACGCGCATCCGAAACGCCAGCGCGGCGCGGCACAAGGAGCTGAGCCTCCCGTCGTCCCGGATGAAGCGCGAGCTCGCGCGCATCCTGACCGAGGAGGGCTTCATCGAGGGCTTCGAGACCCAGCCCGATCCGGTCCAGGATCGCCTCGTCCTGCGCCTGAAGTACGTCGAGGGCCGCACGCCGGTGGTCACCGGCCTGAAGCGAATCAGCAAGCCCGGCCTGCGCGTGTACGCGCGCAAGACCGAGATTCCCCGCGTGCTCGGGGGCCTCGGCCTGGTCGTCCTCTCCACCTCCCACGGGGTCATGACGGGCAGCGATGCCCGGAAGCAGAACCTCGGCGGCGAGGTCCTCTGCTACGTCTGGTAAGGAGCGAACGCGATGTCACGAATCGGACGCATGCCGATTCCGCTCCCCGACGGAGTGGAGGTCATCCAGGACGGCACGAAGGTCACCGTGAAGGGGCCGCTCGGCACGCTCGAGCGCACGCTCCATCCGGAGATGAGCCTCGAGCGCGAGGACGGCACGTTGCGGGTCGTGCGACCCACCGACGAGCCGCGCCACCGTGCGCTCCACGGGCTGACCCGCACCCTCGTCAACAACATGGTCACCGGCGTCACCAGCGGCTTCACGAAGAACCTCGAGATCAGCGGCGTCGGCTACCGCGCGCAGCTGCAGGGGACGAAGCTCGTGCTGGCGCTCGGCTACTCGCACCCGGTCGAGGTCGACCCGCCGGCGGGCATCGAGTTCCGCGTCGAGACCCCGACGCGCCTCGGCGTCTTCGGGCCCGACAAGGAGCTCGTCGGCCAGACCGCGGCCTACATCCGCTCGCAGCGCAAGCCGGAGCCGTACAAGGGCAAGGGCATCAAGTACCAGGGTGAGCAGATCCTCCGCAAGGCCGGCAAGGCCGGCAAGGTCGGCGGGGCTTAGGAGAGACCGATGACGACGCCATCGCGCGACGCGCTCCGGCGCAAGCGCCACGAACGACTCCGGCTCCGCATCAGCGGCAGCACGGAGCGGCCGCGCCTGTCGGTCTTCCGCAGCGCGAAATTCATCTATGCCCAGGTCATCGACGACACGACCGGCCGCACGCTGGCCGCTGCATCCAGCCGCGAGAGCGGCCTGGGCGGGGCGACGAAGGTCGAGACCGCGCGATCCGTCGGCCGCACGCTCGCCGAGCGCGCGAAGGCCGCCGGCGTGAGCTCGGTCGTGCTCGACCGGGGCGGCTACCAGTACCACGGGCGGGTCCGCTCGCTCGCCGAGGGCGCCCGCGAGGGCGGCCTCAACCTGTAGAGCGAGAGGAACCAAGACCATGGCACGCATTGACGCGTCAAAGCTCAACCTGGACGAGAAGGTCGTCCAGATCAACCGCGTCTCGAAGGTCGTCCAGGGCGGTCGTCGCTTCAGCTTCAGCGCGGTCGTCGTCGTGGGTGACGGCAACGGCACGGTCGGCGCCGGGATCGGCAAGGCCGGCGAGGTGCCGGAGGCCATCCGCAAGGGCGTCGAGGACGCGAAGAAGCACCTCATCAAGGTGCCCCTCGTCGGCTCGACGATCCCGCACGAGGTGCACCGCCACTTCGGCGCCGCGAAGGTCATGCTGAAGCCGGCCAGCGCCGGGACCGGCGTCATTGCCGGCGGCTCGGTGCGCTCGGTCGTGGAGGCCGCCGGGATCCGCGACCTGCTGAGCAAGGCACAGGGCTCGACCAACCCGATCAACGTCGTGCGCGCAACGATCGTGGCTCTCGGCGCGCTGCGCTCGGCCGACGACATCGCCGCCCTGCGTGGTCGGACCGCGGAGCAGCTCCTCGGCAAGCGCGGCGCGGAGCTGGCACGAACGCCGCACGAGATCCCCGAGCGCCGCGAGCCGATGAACTTCGGTGGAGGTGGCCGTGGCCGCTAAGCCCAAGCTCAAGGTCACCTGGGTCAAGTCGACGATCGGCCACAAGGCCGCCGCGCGCGGCACGATCCGCGCGCTCGGCCTGCGACGGCTGCACCAGAGCGTCGAGGTCGCCGACACGCCCGAGATGCGAGGGATGCTCCGCCGCGTCGCGTTCCTCATCGAGGTCAGCGCGCCCGACGGAGGTACCACGAAGTGAAGCTCCACGATCTGCACCCGGCCCCCGGGTCGCGCAAGCCGGCGCGCCGCGTCGGTCGCGGCCACGGCTCCGGTCGCGGCAAGACCGCAGGCCGGGGGACGAAGGGCCAGAAGTCACGCGCCGGTGGCAACCTGCCTGCCTGGTTCGAGGGCGGCCAGACACCGCTCCACATCCGCACGCCGAAGCTCCATGGCTTCCGCAACCGCGGGCGTGTGGAGTACGCGCCGATCAACCTCGCCCGTCTCGGCGAGGTCGAGAAGGGCACGCTCGTGACGCCCGACGTCCTCGCCCATGACGGTCTCATCGCGGACACCAGGCATCCGGTGAAGATCCTCGGCGCCGGCGACGCGCCGGCCGGGATCACGATCCACGCGCACGCGTTCAGCAAGAGCGCGCTCGACAAGCTCGGTGCCGCCGGCTCGACGGTCCAGCTGCTCTCGTGGCCGGACAACGCGCCGATCGACGAGAAGCCGGCTCGCCCGGAGGGCAAGCGCGCCGAGCGCCGCCGCGCCGGGATCGAGCGCGCCGAGCGCGTGGCCGCGGGCGGCGATGCCGCACCGGTCGCATCGGCCCGGACGAAGGCCAAGGCCGCCGCTGACGACGACGGCGACGACGCTGCCGAGGAGGCGCCGGCGGCCGCTTCGAAGACCGAGGAGGACGAGCCCGCCGCCGAGGCGAGCGAAAGCGAGCCCACGGCTTGATCGATACGGTCGTCACCGCCTTCCGAGCGCCGGACATCCGGCGCAAGCTGCTCTTCACGCTCGGAATCCTGCTGGTTTTTCGAGCGCTGACGAACGTCCCGATCCCGAACGTGAACACGGATGCGCTGACCAACCTGTTCACGGACAACCCGCTGCTCGGGATCCTGAACATCTTCTCGGGAGGCGGCCTGGCGGCCGCGTCGATCATCGGTCTGGGCGTGAACCCCTACATCAACGCCAGCATCATCATGCAGCTGATGCGCGGTGTGATTCCCGCGCTCGACGAGCTGAGCCGCGAGGGTGAGTACGGCCGCAACCGCATCAACCAGTACACCCGCATGCTGACCGTGCCCCTCGCGCTGGCCCAGGGATACGGCATCAGCGTCCTGCTCAGCGCGAACGGCGTCATCCCCGCGACCGACCTGTTCAGCATCGAGACGGTCAGCCTGCTGCTCAGCTTCACGGCCGGCACGATCCTGCTCATGTGGCTCGGCGAGCTCATCAGCGAGCGCGGGATCGGCAACGGCATCAGCCTCATCATCTTCGCCGGCATCGTCGGCAGCGTGCCGCAGCAGGTGAGCGGAATCGCCACCGGGCCGGATGCCCTGACGCGGCTGATCCCGTTCATCATCGTCGCGATCGTCGTCATCGCCGCGGTCGTCTTCATCAACGAGGGCCAGCGGCGGATCCCGGTCCAGTACGCGAGCCGTGTCCGGGGCCGGCGGATGCTCCAGGCCCAGACCCAGTACCTGCCGCTGAAGGTGACGATGGCCGGCGTCATCCCGATCATCTTCGCCGTCAGCATCCTGCTCTTCCCGGCCCAGATCGCCGCCTACTTCACCGCCAGCGAGATCGACTGGGTGCGCGACGTGGCGACCTGGATCAGCACGAACCTCAACGGCCAGAACAACATCCCGCTCTACGGGACGCTCTACTTCGGGCTGGTCGTCTTCTTCACGTACTTCTATACCGCCTTCCAGTTCCGGCCCGACCAAACGGCCGACTACCTGCGCAAGAACGGCGGCTTCATCCCCGGCATCCGTCCCGGCAAGCCGACCGAGGAGTTCCTCGGGCGCGTGACGAACCGGATCACGCTCGGTGGCGCGCTCTTCCTCGGGGGGATCGCCGTGCTGCCGTTCATCGTCACGATCTTCATCCCGGGCACGGAGAACCTCCAGCTCGGCGGCACGAGCATCCTGATCATGGTCAGCGTCGTGGTCGAGACGATGAAGCAGCTCGAGGCGCAGATGATGATGCGCCACTACGAGGGCTTCATCAGATGACCGATGCGCCGCCCAAGGGCTCTGCGGCGCGTGGCGAGCGCCTGATCGTGCTGCTCGTCGGGGCGGTCGCCACCGGCAAGGGCACCCAGGCCGAGATCCTCTCGCGTGAGCTCGGCATCACGCATCTCGCGTCGGGCAACCTCTTCCGCGCCGCCATCGAGGTCGGGCTCCCCGCTGGGCGACGAGGCCCAACGCTACATCGAGCGCGGCGAGCTCGTGCCGGATGGCGTCACCATCGGGATGTTCATGACCGAGCTCGGCCGTCCGGCCTCGGCGCGCGGCGCGATCCTCGACGGCTTCCCGCGTACCGTGGCCCAGGCCCGGGCGCTCGACGAGTCACTCGCGGCGCAGGGGGAGCGCGTTCGCCGCGTCATCCTCATCGACGTGCCGACCGAGGAACTGGTCAGCCGCGTCGCCGGACGCTGGATCTGCCCGACCTGCGGCACGACCTATCACGAGGTCAGCGATCCACCGCGGGTCCCCGGTCGCTGCGACCGGGAGGGCGACGTGCTCGTCCAGCGCGACGACGACAGGCCCGACGTCGTCCGCGCGCGCCTCGAGCGCCAGGTCCCGCCGATGAACGAGGTGATCGACCACTACGAACGCCTCGGCGTCGTCGATCGGATCGATGGCCTGCAGCCGATCGAGGCGGTGGCGTCCGACATCCTCGATCGCCTGCGGCCCGAGGCCGAGGCGGTGGACGCCTGATGGCCATGCGCGCTGGAGCCGTGACGATCAAGCGCCCGGGCGAGATCGACAGGATGGGGGCGGCCGGTGCGATCCTCGCCGACATCCTCGAGGTGTTGCGGGGCGAGATCCGGCCCGGCGTCACCACCGGCGACCTGGACGCCATCGCGGCTCGAATGATCGCCGACGCGGGCGCGGTGCCCTCGTTCCTCGGCTACGGCAGCAATCCGCCGTTCCCCGGCGTCATCTGCGCCAGCGTCAACGACGAGGTCGTCCACGGCATCCCGTCGCCGCGGCGGCGCCTCGCCGACGGCGATGTCGTGAGCATCGACATCGGATGCATCGTCGACGGATGGCACGCCGACTGTGCCCGTACCTGGACCGTCGGCCGCGTCCCGCGCGAGGTGCTCGAGCTCGTCGATGCCACGCGGCGGGGGATGGACGCCGGCATCGCGGCCGCGCGAGCGGGCAACCGCCTGGGCGACGTCGGGCACGCGATCGAGTCGGTGGCCCACGCGCGCGGCTACGGGATCGTGCGGCCGTTCGTCGGGCACGGCATCGGTCGCGCCATGCACGAGGACCCGCAGGTGCCCAACTACGGCCGTCCCGGCACCGGCATGGCGATCGAGGTGGGCATGTGCTTTGCCATCGAGCCGATGTTCACGCTTGGCGCCGATGACGTCGTCGTCGCCGACGACGGGTGGACCGTACGGACCGCCGATGGGTCGCTTGCGGCGCACTTCGAGAACACGATCGCGGTCACCGACGACGGTGCCCGGCTCCTCACCGATCGAGCCTGAGGCGCCTTGTGCGAGGGGCCGATTCTGATGTATACTCGCCGTTCGCGGGTCGCCCTGAGCGGCGGCCTTTCCGTGTGTCAACCCCACTTCCCCACCTGATTTGAAGCTGAAACGAGGGTGCGTGCCGCTTGGCGAAGAAGGATGCAATCGAGGTCGAGGGTGAAGTGATCCTGCCCTTGCCGAACGCGATGTTCAAGGTGCGCCTGGAGAACGGGCACGAAGTGCTCGCACACATCTCCGGCAAGCTGCGCCAGAACTTCATTCGCATCCTGCCAGGTGACACCGTCCGCGTCGAGCTGAGCCCCTACGACCTCACCCGGGGTCGCATCACGTACAGGATGAGATGAAGGTTTCTGCCTCCGTGAAGCCGCGCTGCGAGCGCTGCAAGGTCATCAAGCGCTCGGGCGTGGTGATGGTCATCTGCGTCATCCCCAAGCACAAGCAGCGGCAGGGGTAGCGCGAAGATGGCTCGAATCGCCGGCGTCGACATCCCCCGCGAGAAGCGGGTGATCATCAGCCTCACCTATATCCACGGCATCGGCCCGACCTCGGCGTCGCGCGTCCTGGGTGCTGCGAACGTGGCCCCCAACACGCGCGTCCGAGATCTCACCGATGACGAGGTCAACCGCCTCCGAGAGATCGTCGACCGCCAGTACAAGGTCGAAGGCGACCTCCGTCGCGAGGTCAGCCTGAACGTGAAGCGTCTGATGGAGATCGGCTCCTACCGGGGCCTCCGCCATCGGCGCAACCTGCCCGTCCGCGGGCAGCGAACGAAGACGAACGCGCGGCAGCGCCGTGGGTCGAAGAAGACGGTCGGCGTCCGCCGCAAGAAGTAACCAGGGAGTTTCATGGCAGAGCGTAAGCAGCGCAGCAAGAAGCGCGAGCGGAAGAACGTGCCGTCCGGGCACGCGCACATCCAGTCGACGTTCAACAACACGATCGTGACGATCACCGATCCGACCGGGAACGTCGTCAGCTGGGGCAGCGCCGGGCTGGTCGGTTTCAAGGGCTCGCGCAAGAGCACGCCGTACGCTGCCGCACAGACCGCCGAGCTCGCCGCGCGTCGCGCGATGGAGCACGGCATGCGCCAGATCGAGGTCTTCGTGAAGGGCCCCGGTGGCGGTCGCGAGCAGGCGATCCGCTCCCTCCAGTCGGCCGGCCTCGAGGTGACCGCCATCACCGACGTCACCCCGATCCCGCACAACGGCTGCCGCCCGCCGAAGCGGCGGAGGGTCTGAGATGGCCCGATACAACGATGCCGTCTGCCGCATCTGCCGTCGCGAGGGCCTCAAGCTCTTCCTGAAGGGGAGCCGCTGCTACTCGCGCAAGTGCGCCTTCGAGCGGCGCAGCACCCCGCCGGGCATGAACACGATGCGCCGGCGCAAGGTGAGCGAGTTCGGGCTCCAGCTGCGCGAGAAGCAGAAGGTCCGCAAGAGCTACTCCGTCCTCGAGCGCCAGTTCCGCAACTACTTCGAGAAGGCGTCGGCCAGCAAGGGGATGACCGGCGAGTCGCTGCTCCGCATGCTCGAGATGCGGCTCGACAACGTCGTCTTCCGCATGGGCTTCGCCTCGAGCCGCGCCCAGGCGCGGCAGCTCGTCACCCACGGCCACTTCGCCGTGAACGGACGGCCGACGAACATCCCCAGCTACGCGACCAGGGTCGGCGAGCGCATCGAGGTGCGTGAGAGCCGCCGCGGACGCGAGATCTTCAAGGTGGCCGCCGAGACGATGAAGGCGGCCCAGATCCCCGAATGGGTGAGCGTCGACCCGGCCAAGCTGTCGGGCACGGTCCTCGCCGAACCGGCGCGCGAGCAGATGCCGCTCGAGTTCAACGAGCAGCTCGTCGTCGAGTACTACTCGCGCTAGGAGTCACATCTTCATCCCATGATCGAACTCGAGACCCCACAGCAGCCGCAGCCCGCACCCTCGCCCCGGATCGACGAGGTGGAAGCGGAAGGCAACCACAGTCGCTTCGAGGTGACCCCGCTCCAGGAGGGCTACGGGGTGACGCTCGGCAACGCGCTGCGTCGCGTCCTCCTCAGCTCGCTCGAGGGCGCCGCCGTCACGAGCATCCAGGTCACCGGCGTCTTCCACGAGTTCAGCACGATCGAGAACGTCAAGGAGGACGTCACGCAGATCGTCCTGAACGTCAAGAAGCTCCGCCTTCGCTCGTTCGCGCGCCATCCCATCACCCTGAAGCTGGTCAAGCGCGGTGCCGGCCCGGTCACCGCGGCCGACATCGCCGAGTCGGCCGACGTGGAGATCGTGAACCCGGACCTCGTCCTGCTCACGCTCGACTCCGACTCCGGCTCGATCGAGATGGACCTCACCATCGAGACGGGCATGGGCTACCGGCCCGCCGAGCACACCGAGGAGATGCCGATCGGCGTCGTCCCGGTCGACGCGCTCTTCAGCCCCGTGCGACGCGTGAACTACACGGTCGAGAAGACCCGCGTCGGGCAGATGACGAACTACGACCGCCTCTCGCTCGACATCGAGACCGACGGCACGACGACCGCACAGGCGGCACTGAGCCAGGCGGCGGACATCCTCGTCCGCGAGTTCGGCAGGTTCGCCGAGATCGGCCGTCCCGCCGCCGGGGGAGACGAGGCCCCGGTCGCGTCGAGTGCCAACCTCCTGGATGCGCCGATCGAGGAGCTCGACCTCCCGATGCGCGCCTACAACAGCCTCAAGCGCAACAGCATCACGAAGATCGGCCAGGTCCTCTCGCTCAGCGACGACGAGTTCCTGCGCATGCGCAACTTCGGCCAGAAGAGCCTCGACGAGCTCAAGGAGCGTCTCGCCCTGCGAGGCTTCATCAGCGCCGAGGCGACCTCGATGAGCACCGACGAGTCGGATCTGCCCGCCTCGGCAGAGCTCGACGAGGCGGCCGCGGCCGAGCTCGACCGCGAGGCCTAGTCCGATGCCACACAGGATCGCCGGGCGCAAGCTCAGCCGCACCCACGCACACCGCGTCTCGATGCTCGGGAACCTGGCCGTGGCGGTGATCCGGTACGAGAAGGTGAAGACCACCGAGGCCAAGGCCAAGGAGGTTCGCGGCGTGGTCGACGGCATGATCACCCTCGCCAAGCGCGGCGACCTCCACGCTCGCCGTCAGCTCGTCAGCAAGATGCCGCACGAGCCGATCATCGTCGAGAAGCTGATGGGCGAGATTGCGACGAAGTACGCGGATCGGGCGAGCGGCTTCACCCGCATCATCAAGCTGGGGCAGCGGTCGGGGGACGCCGCCTCGATGGTCCAGATCGAGCTCGTCTAACAGAACACCGACACGGACCGATGAGCGCCAAGGCGCAGCGTGTGCTGAGGGCGACCATCGAGTACGACGGGACGGCCTTCGCCGGCTCCCAGGTCCAGCCGAATGCTCGGACCGTGCAAGGAGAGCTGGAGGAGGCCCTTAACAGGCTGATCGGCGAGCGGACTCGCGTCCGTCTCGCCGGACGAACCGATGCCGGGGTGCATGCCACCGGCCAGGTCGCGGCATTCTGCCGTTCCACGGGCGCTCCCGTGGGGCGGCGGGCTGCCGGAGGTGCGGCGACGGCTCAACGCCGTCCTGCCGCCGGACCTGGCGGTGCGGGCGCTTCGGTGGGTACCGTCCGGGTTCGATCCGCGGCGCGACGCGCTCTGGCGTGTTTACCGCTACCGGATCCTGACCGGGGGCACGATACGCCCGCTCGAGCGGCATCGGACCGTCGAGATCGACGATCGTCTCGACGTCGGCGCGATGCGCGCCGCGGCGGAGCGCATGGTCGGGGAGCGCGACTTCGGTGCCCTGGGCAGCGACGCCCACGGCTCTACCGTCCGCAATCTCGCCGAGGTGCGCGTCACGCGGCGCGGCGAGCTCGTCGAGGTTCGCGTCACGGCGAACGCCTTCCTGCGGCGCATGGTCCGCGGGATCGTGGCCATCCTCCTGGAGGTTGGCCGCGGACGGCTCGCGCCGGAGGCGGTCACCGAGCTCCTCGATCGCCCGGGACGGGCGCTCGACGGACGAGCGGCACCGGCGCGCGGGCTCACCCTCGAGCGTGTCATCTACCCATCAGCCACATCGACAACCGAACGACGAACGACCAGGGCGCCCAACGTGGCGCGAGCATCAGGCATGACCGGAGAGCAGGGAACGTGAAGACCTACGCCGTCAAGGCGAGCGAGATCGAGCGCAGCTGGTGGGTGGTCGATGCCACCGACCAGACACTCGGCCGGCTGGCGACGCGGATCGCCACCCTGCTGGAGGGCAAGCACAAGCCGATCTACTCGCCGCACCTCGACACCGGGGACCACGTCGTGGTCCTCAACGCCGCGAAGATTCGCGTCACCGGCGACAAGCTGCGCCAGAAGAGCTACTTCCGGCACTCGAACTACCCGGGCGGCCTCAAGGAGGAGAGCCTCGGCGCGCTCCTCCAGCGCAAGCCCGAGCTCGTGATCGAGCGAGCGGTGAAGGGCATGCTGCCGCAGAACCGCCTAGGTCGCGCGATGTTCAAGAAGCTCAAGGTCTACAAGGGAGCGGAGCACCCGCACCAGGCCCAGCAGCCGGCAGCCGTCGAGCTGTGAGGCGAGGAAGGACGAACACGTGAGCACGAACTACGTCTACGGCACGGGTCGGCGCAAGACCGCCGTCGCCCGCGTCCGCCTGCTGCCCGGTGACGGCAGCGTGGTCGTCAACGGCAAGCCGTCCGGCGAGTACTTCGGCGGGTCGGTGCCCGAGGGAACGCTGCTGCTGCCCTTCCGCGTGACCGAGACGGAGGGCCGCTACTCGGCCAGCGTCCTCGTCGCGGGGGGCGGCGTCTCCGGCCAGGCCGGCGCCATCCGCCACGGCATCGCACGCGCGCTGCTGACCGCGCATCCGGACGCGCGCGCCGCGCTCCGGGAGGCCGGGCTCCTCACGCGTGACCCGCGGGCGAAGGAGCGCAAGAAGTACGGTCTGAAGCGAGCTCGCAAGGCGCCGCAGTACACGAAGCGCTGAGCCCCGCCGCCACCTCCTCGCAACCGACGCGCCCCGGCCCTCCAGCCGGGGCGCTTGGTATCATCGTGAGCGCAATCGCCGCACCAATGCAGGCACGCCGCCAAACGTGATCGACGCGATCCGCGACTTCTTCGGTACCTATCTGCAGGGCAGCTGGACGTCGATCATCGACATCCTGCTGGTCGCGGTCGTCATCTATTGGCTGTTCATCCTCATCCGCGGCACGCGCGCGGTGCGGATCGTCATCGGCCTCTCGCTCCTCTACCTGTTCTACCTGGCGGCACGGCTGCTGAATCTCCAGCTGCTCACTCAAATCCTGGAGACGCTTGCGGTCGTCGGCCTGTTCGCGGTCGTCGTCGTCTTCCAGCCCGAGCTGCGGCGCGCGCTCGAGCAGATCGGCCGCATCGGCAGCGTCAACCGCTTCTTCGTGAGCAGCGAGGTGGCGCAGGCGGAGCGGGTGGCGCGCGAGATCAGCCGCGGCGCCCGGATCCTGGCGGGATCGCGGCACGGGGCGCTCATCGCGCTCGAGCGAGAGACCGGCCTCCAGGATCTCGCGACCGAGACCGGCGTCCCGGTCCACGCCGACCTGCGCGCCGAGCTGCTGGCCACGATCTTCTATCGCGGTACGGCCCTCCACGACGGCGCGGTCGTCATCAGCGGCGAGGAGATCACCGCGGCCGGCGTCCTCCTGCCGATGAGCCAGACGGCGCTGGACTCCGAGCGCTACGGAACCCGCCACCGGGCCGCCATCGGCATCAGCGAGCAGACCGATGCGGTCGTGGTGGTCGTGAGCGAGGAGACCGGCTCGATCAGCCTGGTCATCCGCGGCCGCATCGAGCGGAACCTGACGGAGGACCAGCTTCGCCGCCGCATCTTCAATCTCATCCGCCCCCAGGCCCCGCGACGCGCCGTGCCCTTTCTGCGCCGCTCGAACGACGGACGCTGGCACCTCGGAGGGGCGATCGATGAGGAGGAGGAGGCGGCCGCCGGGCCGATCGATCCCGACGCGCGCGTCGTGCCGGCAGCCTCGGACCGCGGCGCGCTGAGGCGCTGATCAATGGGCCTCATCCTGCGCAACTGGCATCTCAAGCTCTCGGCCCTGCTCCTCGCCACGGTGCTGTATACCGGCCTCGTCTTCTCCGGCTCGTTCACCGACTCATCGGTTCAGGTCCGCGTCGAGCAGATCAACGCGGCGCGCGATGTCTTCGTGCTCAGCGCCGAGCCGGGCGTCGTCGAGGTCCAGTACCGCGTTGCGAACGAGCAGGCGGGCGGCGTCACCGCCGAGGACTTCGTCGTCGCGGTCGACATCGGTGCGTACGACCTCGAGCGCGCCCCGGAGCCGCAGGAGCTCCCGCTCGAAGTCCGGGCCCTCAAGGACGGGCTCGAGGACCTGTCGACGGTGCCGGAGACGGTGCGCGTCGTGGTGGATCGAGTGGAGGTTCGGTCGGTTCCCGTCGAGGTGGAGCTCGGCACGATTCCGGCTGGGCTTGAGATCGACGAGCCGGTGCTCAGCGATGAGGCCGTCGAGGTGCGCGGGCCGGCCTCTGTCGTCAGCCAGGTGGACCGTGCCGTCGCCTTCGTCGACATCCCCGCGTCGGGCATCAACGTCAACGAGCCGGTGCCGCTGGTCCTCGTCGACATCGGTGATCAGCCGGTCGGTACCGGCCAGCTCGAGGTCGACCCGGAGGTCGTGTCGGTCCAGATCGAAGTGCGGGCGGTCGAGACCGAGACGACCGTCGCCGTGCGGCCGAACATCGAGCCGGGCAGCGCTCCGGCGCCAGGATTCGCGCTCGAGTCGATCCGGGTCGAGCCGGCGTACGTCACGATCGTCGGACTGCCCGAGGTGCTCGAGGAGATCACGTCGGTGACGACGGAGCCGATCACCATCGACGCGCTCGCGGCCGACGAGACGTTCGAGGTCGAGCTCCAGCTGCCCGACGACGTCAGCCTGGCCGACAACGAGCTCTCCACCGTCACGGTGACCGCCACGATCGGCCCATCGGTCTCGAGCCGGACGTTCGTGGTCGGCGTCCTCTGCACCGGATCCGGGGACAACGCGTGCGTGCCGCGCCTCGAGGAGATCGCAATCACCCTGAGCGGGGCCGGCGAGGCGCTGTCCGCGCTCACCGCGGGCGACGTCACGCCGACGGTCGACGCATCCGACCTCGATCCCGGGAACTACGAGCTCACGCCGATCGTGAGCGGCCTGCCCGAGGGCGTCGCGCTCGAAGGCATCAGCCCGGGGGCCGTTCCCGTCACGATCACGGCGCCAGAGCCGCCGCCGACCCCGGCGCCGACTCCGCCGTAGATGGCGGGGAGATTCGGAACCGACGGGATCCGCGGACCGGTCGGCTCGGTCATCGACGCCGAGCTGGCGCTGGCGCTTGGCAGGGCCGTTGGCCATCGCCTCGGGGGCGCGGGCCGCAGCGTGCTGCTCGGCCGCGACACCCGGCGCTCGGGCGAGATGCTGTCCGCGGCCCTCGCCGCCGGCCTGGCGTCCACCGGCACCGATGCGGTCGACCTCGGCGTGGTGACGACGCCATGCCTCGTGCACGCCAGCCTGGACCCGCGCCACGCCGGCGGGATCATGGTGTCCGCATCGCACAACCCCGCACCCGACAACGGCCTGAAGGTGGTCGTCGGCGGTCGCAAGGCGGACGATCCGATCGAGGCCGAGCTCGACGCGCTGATCGACGACGGCCGCCCGATCGGCGAGCGTCCGAACGACGAGCTCGGCCGCTTCCGGGCCGACCGCGAAGCGCCCGAGGCGTACGCGCGCCACCTGCGCGAGGTGGCCGGCGACGCGTTCAGCGGGCTGCGCCTCGGGATCGACTGCGCCAACGGCTCGGCGAGCCACATCGCGCCGGACCTGTTCCGCTCGCTGGGAGCGCAGGTGACGGTGCTCTTCGACGCTCCCAACGGCACGAACATCAACGACGGCTGCGGGTCGACGCACCCCGAGCGGCTGGCGGAGACCGTCTCCGCGGCCGGCCTGGAGGTCGGGTTCGCGTTCGACGGTGACGCCGATCGGCTCATCGCGGTCGACGAGCGCGGCCAGCTCGTGGACGGCGACGCGGTGATGGGGATCGTCGCGCTGGAGCGATTGGCGAGCGGCACGCTCCGAAACAGCGTCCTGGTGGCGACCGTCATGAGCAACGGCGGCCTCGAACGGGCCGTGCGAGCGGCGGGAGGCACGATGGTCAGGACACCGGTCGGGGATCGGCACGTGTTCGATGCGATGGAGCGCGAGGATGCGGTGCTCGGCGGCGAGCAGTCGGGCCACATCATCTTCCGTGACCGATCGACGACCGGCGACGGCCTGCTGACCGGCATCGAGCTTGTCCGCGCGGTTCGGGGCGCCGGGGTGCCCCTCTCCGAGCTCGCCGCGCGCATTCCGAGGCTTCCGCAGGTGGTGATAAACTCACCCGTCCGCCGGCTCGACGACTGGCAGGAGGACGCCGAGTTCACGGCGGCCGTCGAGCGCGCCACGCAGCAGATGGGGGACCGCGGACGCATCCTTGTCCGCCCATCGGGCACCGAGCCGAAGATCCGGATCATGGTCGAGGGCGACGATGCCGACGAGATCGATCGAATCGCCCGGGAGCTCGCCACGCTCGCCGAAGCACGCCTGAACTAGCACCGCCGGACGGCGAGGGAGGTCACATGTGCGGGATCGTCGGATACGTCGGTCCGCGTGACGCCGCGCCGATCCTCATCGAGGGCCTGCGGCGGCTCGAGTACCGCGGCTACGACTCGGCCGGAATCGCCGTGCGGACCGATGACGGCGCCGTCTTCATCGAGAAGAAGGCCGGCAAGCTCACGAACCTCACCGATCACCTCAACGGCGACAGCCCGCCGGGCCATCCCGGCATCGGCCACACGCGCTGGGCGACCCACGGGCCGCCGAACGACACCAATGCGCATCCGCACACCGACTGCACCGGCAAGCTGGCGCTCATCCACAACGGCATCATCGAGAACTACGCCGAGATCAAGGCCCGGCTGGCGACCGAGGGGCATCGGTTCATCTCCGACACCGACACCGAGGTGCTGGCCCACCTCATCGAGACGAAGTACATCGGCGACCTCGTCGAGGCGGTGCGGCTCGCGCTGGGGGAGGTGCGCGGCGCGTACGCCATCGGCGTCATGCACACGGACCACCCCGACCGGATCGTCGGTGCCCGCATGAACGTCCCGCTCATCGTCGGCATCGGTGACGGGGAGGGCTTCATCGCCAGCGACGTGCCGGCGATCCTCGAGCACACGAAGAACGTCGTCATTCTCCACGAGGGTGACATTGCGGACGTCACCCCGGACGGTACGCGGATCGTCTCGCTGGACGGCTCGGAGCAGCGGCGCGACGTGACCGAGATCCACTGGAGCATCGACGCGGCCGAGAAGGGCGGCTTCGCCCACTTCACGCTCAAGGAGATCTACGAGCAGCCGCACGCCATCCAGGAGTGCCTCCGCGGCCGGATCGCTTCCGACGGGCGGGTGACCCTGCCCGAGCTCGACGGCATCGAGGAACAGCTCGCGAGGGCGGAGCGCGTCTACATCGTCGGTTGCGGAACGGCCAGCTACGCAGCCCACGTGGCCGCCTACCTCATCCAGGACTGGGTCGGGATTCCGGCGACGATGCAGGTCGGCTCCGAGATGCGGTACAGCCCACCACCGATCGACGACCGCACGCTGGTCATCGGTGTCAGCCAGTCGGGCGAGACCGCCGACACGCTCGCTCCCATTCGCCTGGCGGAGGAGCGCGGCGCGACCGTCGTCGTCGTCACCAACGTCGTGGGCAGCGCCATCACCCGCGAGGCCGATGCGGTCATCTACCTGCAGGCCGGCCCGGAGGTGGCCGTCGCCAGCACGAAGGCCTTCGTGACCCAGGTGCTCGTCCTCCAGATGATCGCGCTCCACCTCGCCCGGCAGCGCGGCCGGCTCACCGAGAGCCGCATGCGGACGTACGGCCAGGCCATTCGCAGCCTGCCACGCCTCGCGGCCGAGACCCTTCGCCTGGCGCCCGAGATCAAGAAGCTGGCGCAGCGCTACAGCCGCGTGCGCGACTTCATCTTCATCGGTCGCGGCGTCGGCTACCCGATCGCCATGGAGGGCGCCCTCAAGCTCAAGGAGCTCAGCTACGTCCACGCCGAGGGCTACGCCGCGGGCGAGCTCAAGCACGGGCCGATCGCGCTCCTCGACCCGGACACGCCGCTCGTAGCGATCGCGACGGCCGGCCCGGTGTACGAGAAGGTGGTCAGCAACGTGGCCGAAGCGCGAGCCCGCTCCGCGCCGATCATCGCGATCGCGACCGAGGGCGACGACCAGATCGATCGCTACGCTCACGACGTGCTGTACGTGCCCGAGACGCCCGAGCCGATCAGTCCGGTCATCGCCGTCCTGCCGCTCCAGCTGCTCGCCTACGAAGTCGCCGTGGCGCGCGGCACCGATGTCGACCAGCCGCGGAACCTCGCGAAGTCCGTCACGGTCGAGTAGGAACGGCACCCGAGCGCGCATGAGCCGACACGAGATCGGGATCGACCTGGTCGACATCGAGCGCATCGTCGCCGTCCTCGAGCGCTTCCCGGACCGCTTCCGCCACCGGGTGCTGACCGAGCGCGAGCAGCGGTACGTCGGTCGCAAGGTGGAGCGTATCGCCGGACGCTGGGCCGCCAAGGAGGCGATCAGCAAGGTACTCGGCCTCGGGGTTCGCGGCGTCGGCTGGCGCGAGATCGAGATCCTCCCGAACCCCGCGGGGGCGCCACAGGTCTACCTGCACGCCCGCGCCGCGCGCCGGGCGGCGGCGATGGACCTCGACGACGTGACCGTGTCGATCTCGCACGAGCGCCACATGGCCGTGGCGGTGGCCGTGGCCCACCGTCGCCATACCTGAGGCGATGGCGACCTCGGCCGGGGCGATTACACCGCGCTGGGTCGCGCGGAACCTGCCTCCTCGCCCGGCAGGGGCGCATAAGGGCGACTTCGGGCGCGTCCTCGTCGTTGCCGGCTCGATCGAGTATCCGGGTGCGGCCGTGCTCACCGGGCTCGGGGCGATGCGCGCCGGAGCGGGCGTCGTGCGCGTGGCGGCGGCGGACTCGGTCGTCGCACGGCTCTCGTCCGCGATTCCCGAGCTGACCTGGCTGGCGCTCGACGAGGAGGCACCCGGGCTCATCGCGCCCGGAGGCTGGCGGAGGGCGACGACCGAGGCTTCCGAGCATGACGCGGTGGTGATCGGCCCGGGCCTTGGCCGCCAGCCCGCCACCCACCGTCGCACGCGTCAGCTGATCGCGTCGCTGGCGGTGCCGGCCGTCGTGGACGCCGACGGGTTGAATGCGCTCGCCGAAGGCACGCGCTGGTGGCAGGGCCTGAGGGCGCCGTTGGTCCTCACGCCGCACCCGGGCGAGTTCGCGCGCCTCACCGGCGAGGCCGTTCCCGATGCCGATGACGACGACGGGCGTATGACTGCGGCCGCGGCGGCCGCCGCCCGTTGGGGCCAGGTGGTGGTGCTGAAGGGCGCCCGCACCGTCGTCGCCGAGCCCGATGGCGAGATGCTGCGGTCCGACGTGGCCACACCGGCCCTGGCCACGGCCGGCAGCGGCGACGTGCTGGCCGGGGCCATCGGAGCCTTCCTCGCCGCCGGCGCATCACCACTGGTGGCCGCCGCCTGTGGCGTCGCCGTCCATGGTGCGGCGGGCCTGCTGGCGGCGGAGCGCATCGGCAGTGCCGGGACGATGGCGCGCGACATCGCCGGCCTCCTGCCGGTGGCGATCGCCCAGCTGCGCCGAGGCCCGGCCGGATGAGCGCGCCGCACAGCCCGCATCGCGCGTGGATCGAGGTGGACCACGCCGCCATCCGCTCGAACCTGGCCGCCGTGCGCGCCCGCGCTCCCGGCACCGAGGTGATCGCCGTCGTCAAGGCCAACGCCTATGGGCACGGCGACCTGGCCGTCGCGCGCACGTTGCTTGGTGCCGGCGCCGAGCGGCTGGCGGTCGCGACCGTCGACGAGGCCATGCGGCTGCGCGACGCGGGAATCACCGCGCCCATCGTCGTGCTGTGGGGGATCGGCCCGCCCGAGGCGCCGGTCGTGGCGGGGGCCGGCCTGGAGCCGATCGTCTACGACGGCCGGTCGATCGATCTCCTCGCGGCCACCGCCGGGGAACGCCCGATCGGCGTGCACCTCAAGGTCGATACCGGGCTCGGCAGGCAGGGCGCGACGCCGGACGAGGCCGTCGCGCTCGCCGCACGGATCGCTGCAAGCCCGCGGCTCGATCTCGCCGGCACGATGAGCCATCTCGCCGTTCCGGGTGAGGACGACGCGTACACCGACGTCCAGCTCTTGCGCCTGGCGCGGGTGCTCGACGCGATGCGCTCGGCGGGGATCGATCCGGGGCTCGTGCACGTCGGCGCGACCGGCGGCGTCCTGGCCGGCGGGTCGGGGAGCGCACCTGCGGTCCGGCCGGGGCTCGCGCTCTACGGCCTCGCGCCGGCGTGGGCGGCAGGGACCCCGACGGGGCTCCGCCCGGCGCTGACCCTGAAGGCGCTGCCGCTGCGCCTCTTCGACCTGCCCGCCGGCGAGGCGATCGGCTACGGGCTGCGCTACCGGGCGCAGCGTGATACGCGGATCGCCACGCTCGGGATCGGCTACGGCGACGGCTGGCCCCGGGCCCACGCGAACAACGGCTTCGCGCTCGTGCGGGGGACGCGTGTGCCGATCGTCGGAGCCGTGAGCATGGACGGCCTCACCGTCGATGTGGGCGGGGTGCCTGGTGTAACCTACGGCGACGAATTCGTGCTCATCGGCGAGCAGGAGGGGACGCGGATCACCGCGGAGGAGGTCGCCGAGGAGCGCCGGACGATCAACTACGAGGTCACCACCGCGCTGCGTGACCGCCTCCCGCGGCTCCACCTCGGAGCCGGTTGAAGGCAGGACTGCTCGCGGGCGGGAGCACAAGGGCGGCGCGCCATGGCAGAACCGATCGAGATCGACGTATGGCAGGGGGAGCTCGCTGAGCTCGAGGTGGACGCCGTCGTGGTCGCCGCCAGCGAGACCCTGTTCATGACTGCCGGAGCCGCGACGTCGGTGAAGCGCCGTGCCGGAGACGAGGTCGAGCAGGCGGCGGTCGAGCAGGGCCCGATCGCGCCCGGCACCGCGGTCGCGACGCCCGGCGGCGATCTTCCCGCGCTGTACGTCATCCACGCCGTCGCCGTCGGCCATGACCGCATTGCCGATCCTCGCACGCTCGAGCAGGCGGTGCGCTCCGCGCTCGGCTTCGCCGTCCCGCTCCAGCTGCGGCGGATCGCGATTGCGCTGCTCGGCGTCGAGCACGGCGCCTTCACGCCTGACGAGGCGGCCGCCCTGCTCGTCCCGGCCATCATCGACGCCGCCCGCTCGACGCCGATCGAGTCCGTCGTGCTTGCCGCCGCAAACCCCTCGGAGGTGAGAGCCCTGAGCGACGCCCTTCGCGCCGCCCGCGCAGGCGCGATCCTGTCGTGACGGCCGACGCGGCGCGGCGATTGGCAGCCGCGCTCGAGCGGCGGGGCCTGGCTGCGCCGGGCCACCTCCTCGCCGACGCGCATCGACCGCTCGCGCCGCTCCTGAGCGACCTGTCGGCAGCGTTCTGGCCGTTGGTCGCTCCGATCGCCGGACGGACCGGCGCCGACATCAAGGAGCTGCTCGACGACCCGCGCGGCCTCGACGGCCTCGTCGAGGAGCTCGAGTCGCGACCACGCCGGGGGCCGCGTGCCGACACCCGCTGAGCTGCTCGACCGCCTGATCAACTTCGTCGGCGACGTCCTGGGATCCTCGTCGCTGCGCTTCGACATCGGTCCGACCCTCATCGTGCTCGGCGTCCTCCTCGTCCTCCTCCAGCTCGTGGCGAGGCCGGTCACCCGCTGGCAGACGTCCGACCCGGGCGGACTGGCCGGGATCGGCCGGGCGATGGCGCTGGCCGCGGAGGCCGGGACCGATGCCGTGGTCGTGCTTGGCGGCGCGGGGATCGCGCGCTCGACCGACGCGTTCGCCCGTCTTCAGACGCTCGCCGCCCTCCCGCTGCTCGGGCACGTCGCGCGGGCGGCCGCGCGCAGCGGCGTCCCGTTGCGGGTGCTCGTGAACGACCCACTGGCGGGGGTGGCGGCCGATGCGGCGGTGGACGCCGCACACCGGCGCACGGCGACGCTCGAGCGGCTCGGCCGCTCGCGGATCGTGGTGGCCGGTGAGGGACGGCCCGCGCTCGGCGGGCTGGCAATGACCGCCCGTGCGAGGCCGGCCGCTGCCATGGCCCTCGGCAGCCTGCGCGAGGAGGGTGTGCTGCTGCTCCAGGGGCTGCGCAACGGCGGTGGATCGCTGAGCGCCGGTACCGCGGAGGCGGCACAGGCATCGACCCTGCTGCTCGCAGGCGGTGGCGCGCTCGTCGGCCCGCAGCTGTTCGGCGCGGCCGCCGACCTTCGCGCCGAACCCAACGAGCGCACGATGGTGATCGCCGCCAACCGGATCATCATCACGGCCGTCGCCGTGCTCGTCGCGGGCAGCGCGCTCGCACTGGTCGGGGTCATCGATCCGTCCGACCTGCTGCTGGGGATCGGGGGTCCGTGAGGCGCGCGACGATCCCGGCGATCGTCATCGCGGTCGGGGTGCTGCTGCTCGCCGACTTCCTCGTCGTCAACCGGGCGCTCGGCGACCTCGCCGGCGTGCTCGTCGACGCGGCGATCCTCATTGCCGCCGGCGCGGCCCTCGCCGGTGTTGCGTCCCTTGCGGTGCGCCGGTCGGGCGACCTGTGGCGTCGTCGCGGCGACCCGATCGGCGCGGCGCTCGTACTCGTGGGGATGGCGGCCGTGCTCGTCGCCGGGCTGCGACCGGGCACGGATGGGGCATCCGACCCGGCCGTCGGCTGGCTGGTGAGCGCCCTCATGCTGCCGATCGCCGCGACCCTCTTCGGGCTCCTCTTCGTCACCACGCTCTCGGCGGCGCGGCGATCGGTGACGACGGGCGGCCGCGAAGCGATCGTCCTCGTCGGTGCCGCGGTGTTCGTCCTCGTCCTGCTCCTGCCGCTCGCCGGCGCGGCCGGCGACGCGCTAGCGGCTGCGGCCGATTGGACCCTCGACGTCCCCATCGGTGCGGTCTTCCGCGGCATCCTCGTCGGCGTCGCGGTGCTGGCGGCCCTCTTCGCCGCACGGACACTGCTCGGGATCGGCTCGACCGATGACTGAGCGCGCCGGGCGGCTGGCGTGGCTCGCGCCCGCCGCACTGCTGCTCGTGCTCGCCGCCGCGCTGGTGCCCACGACGGACCTGCTGCGCCTCGCGGGCTCCCCGGCGGCGGCCGACACGATGACCGAGGTCATCGACGAGCTGCCGCCTGATGCGCTCGTCCTCGTCGGTTTCGACCCCGACCTCGGCACCTACGCCGAGATCCGCCCCACCGTGCGCGTGCTGCTCGACGACCTGCTCGAGCGTGACGCGCGCCTTGCCCTGGTGAGCCTGACGCCTGAGGGCCGGGCGCTGGCGATCGCGGAGCGCGCGAGGCTCCTGGCCGGCGGCGTGGCGGCAGAGCGCCTCGTGGACATCGGCTTCGTGCCGGGCTCGGAGGCCGCGCTTGTCGGCCTGGCCGGCGCCATCGGCGAGGGACTCGGCAGTCTGCCGCCCGAGCCGGTCGCCCTCGGGCTCGTCGTCGGCGGCAACGACATCGGTCCTCGCAGCTGGGTCGAGCAGCTCGCGCCTCGGGTCGAAGGGCTCGCGCTCGTGGCCGTGGCGCCATCGGTCCTGCTGCCGGAGCTGCAGCCGTACCTCGAGAGCGGCCAGCTGCGCGCGCTGCTCGCAACGCCGCGCGACGGGGCGGCATATCGTGACTCGGTCGATCCCGCTGCGGCCGGCGTGCTTGGCGGTTCCGCGCCCTTGGCCGTCTTCGTCGGGATAGCTGTCGCGATCGGCGTGCTCGGCGCGGCGGTCGTCTCGAGGCTCGGTGAGGCACTGCGCAGCTCGCGGGGTCGGGAGGCAATGTGAGCGGCTTCTTCGGCACCGAGACGATCGACCAGGTCGCGACCTGGGTCGCTGCCCTGGTCACGCTGGTCGTCCTGGGCGGCCTTTTCGGCGAGCGCCGGCTCTTCGCATGGTCCCAGCATCTGCTGGCCGGCCTGGCGACCGGGTATCTCGGCCTGCTGGCGATCACCGAAGTCATCGTCCCTCGCCTCGTCGAGCCGCTTGCCGCCGATCCGGGCGGTCGCCCGGACCTGGTGCTCGGGCTCGGCCTGGTCGCCGTGACGGCCGCGACACCCTGGATTCCGCGCATCGTCGGCGCCGTGCCGCTCTCGATCGCGATCGGGGCCCTGGCCGCCTTCGCGCTGGGTGGCGCGGTGGTCGGCACGCTCCTGCCGCAGCTCGCGGCGGCGGTCGCGCGCCCCGAGTCGGGCGTGGCGGCGACGCTGGCCGGCGTCGGGGCGACGGTCGTCACCGGCCTCGTGCTGATCGGCTTCCTGCACGGCACGCCACGCGGTCGATCCCTGACCGTGGCGGCATCCACGGGTCGCTGGCTGCTGCTCGCGGGCATCGGCGGTTGGCTCGGCTACCTCCTCCTCTCGCGGCTGGTGCTGCTCATCGACCGGCTCGCCTTCCTGCTCGGCGACTGGCTCGGGCTGCTGCCGTGACGGCAGCGGTCAGCGCGGAGCTTGCGCTCGTCGTCGATGTCGGGTCCGCGTGGGTCAAGGCCGGCGTGATCGGGCGGACGCGTGGTCGATGGCGGATCGTGGCGCACGCCGCGCAGCCGACCGCCTGGGGCGCCGCGGAGCTCCGTCGACGGCTCGTCGAGCAGCTGGAGGCGTCGGGCGATCCCCGTCTCGGCGGGCGCTACGAGGACCTGATGAGCTCGGCCAACCGGATCGAGTGCCACACCGCGCGCCAGGTCGGGCGCCTTGCGGTCGTGGCGGTCTCCCGCGAGCTGTCCGGGGGATCTGCCCGCCGTGCGGCGGAGGCGGCCGGCTGGGAGGTTGCCGAGGTCGTCACCCTCGATGACGGGCGATCGTTGACGGATCGGCTCGCGCTGCTCCAGGCGACCGAGGTCGACGCGTGGCTGCTGGCGGGTGGGTTCGACGACGCCAGCAGCCCGCGAGCGCTCGAGGCGGCGGGGCTGGTTGCCGCGGCGCGTCCGCTCGACGGTGGACGCGTGGTGTGGGCCGGGTCCGGCAACCTGTCCGGTGCCGTCGAGGAGCTGTTCGAACCCGGGGCCGTCGCCGTCGTCGCCAACCCACGCCCGACGCCGCATCGCGAGCACGGTGGCGAGCTGCGGGAGCACCTCCAGGCGCTGCTGCGCGAGACGGTGGCGCAGGAGGACCGGGCCCACCTGGCCCCGACGACGTTGCCGCGATCGGTCTCCGCCATGGCCGCGGCGGGCGGCCTCCGCGTGCTGGCCGTCGACATCGGCGCCCGAGGCGCGATCCGCGCCCAGGCGGAGCCGGACGGTGCTGTCACCTCGCGCCTTCATTCGACCGGCGGCCTCGCCGGGATCGCGCTCGTGCCCGGGGCGGCAGGCCGCATCGCGCGGCTGGCCGGAGACGCAGGCGAGGATGCGGCCGTGGCCGACCTCGTCCAGACGATGCGTGCCAGGCCCGCCAGCCTGCCCCAGACCGATGAGGAGCTCGCCGGCCTCCACGCCGCCGCGCGCGTGCTGCTGGCGGCGATGTTCGACGACGACCCGCCCGGCGCGGTCGATCTGCTGATCGGAGCGGGGCGCACGATCGCCGGCGCTCCACGCCCCGCCCAGTCCGCGCGGATGCTGCTCGACGGGGTTCGCCCGGTCGGGGTCACCCAGCTGGCCATCGACAGTGCCTCGATCCTCGGTCCGCTCGGCTCGCTGCCCGACGGCGAGCTCAGCGAAGCGCTGGAGCTGCTCGGAGACGATGCCCTCACGCCCCTCGGGACCGCGGTGGTGGCTCGTGGAGGGACGCCGGGCCAGGTCGCCATGCGCGTGACGGTGCACCGTGCCGGCTGGCCGACGCCGGCGGCCGTGGAGGTCCGGGTCGGCCAGGTGCACGTCGTGCCGTTGGCTCGCGGGCAGGAAGCCGAGCTTGGCATCGAGCTCGGTGCGGGCGTGAGCCTCGGCGCCAGCCGCCGCTCGCCACGCATCGCCGTGACGGCGACCGGTGGGTCCGTCGGGTTGATCCTCGACGCGCGGGGCGCTCCGATCGCGCTGCCGCGGCGCGCCGACGACCGGCGCGAGGTGCTTGCGGGCTGGCGCGACGCGTTCGCGCGCGAGAGCGAGGCGAGCGCATGAGCGTGGTCCATCGGGTCAGGCTGCCGGTCGGCGCCACCGCGCTCGTCGAGAGCGGCCATCACGTCGAGCCGGCCGAGGTCCTCGCCACGCGTCGCGCGGTGGAGGGCGGCGTGAGCGTGCCGGTGGCCGCGCGCCTGCGTCGCGCTCCCGCCGATGCGGCGGAGCTGCTCGAGGCGCGCCCGGGCACCATCCTGGCGGCGGGCGATCGCCTGGCGGCCGACGGTCGCGGTCGCGAGGTGCTGGCCGCGGAGGCGTGCGTCTTCCTCGGCTACGACGCCGATGATGGCACGGCGCTCGTCGCCCCCCTCGGCGGCGCGCAGCCGATCCTGGGGCATGTCCGCGGCGAGGTCGAGTCGGTGACGCGCGAGGCGATCGAGATTCGGGTGGCCGGTGCGCTCATCGCCGCGGTCGGTGGCAGCGGCAAGGCGGTCCACGGCGCGCTTCTCATGGGCGTGCGCGACCCGTCGGAGGAGCTGCGCGCCGGGGCGATCGACGTCGGCGCGACGGGCCGCATCGTGGTCGGCGGATCGCGCGCCTCGGCCGAGACGCTGACGCGGGCACGGGCGATGGGCGTGGTCGGCATCGTGCTCGGCGGTGTGCTCGACAAGGAGCTGCGTGACTTCGAGGCGACCCAGGCGCGACGACGCGAGCTGGGCGGCGTGGCCGGCGACTTTGCCGTCGTGGTGGTCGAGGGGTACGGCAAGGTCGGCATGGACACCTCGTTGTTCGAGTGGTTCCGCAGGCACAACGGGCGGATGGCCAGCCTCTTCGGCGACCTGGCGCGCCTGTACGTCTATGACGCCGATCCACCGCCGTCGCGGCGTGTCCTGCCGCGCACGGGCAACCGGGTCGTCGCGCACCGGCGCCCGTTCGCCGGTATCGCCGGCGAGCTTCAACGCGTCCTCGACGGGCTCCACGCCACCCCCGGCGGGATCCCGGCGCGGTCGGGAATCGTCCGCTTCGACGACGGCCGAACGGCGGTCGTCCCGCTCGCCAACCTCTCGGCGCTCGAGCGCGAGAGCACCTGAGACCGATCGCGGAGCCGGCGCTCTATCCTTTCGGCATGGATCGGACGACGGTCGCCGTGGCGCACGGGCAGCTTCGGAGCGACGGGCCCGAGGCGACGCGCGCCATCGGTCGCGCGCTCGGGCGCGAGGCAGCGCCGGGTACGCTCTTCGCGCTCGTCGGCGAGCTCGGCGCCGGCAAGACACAGCTCGCCAAGGGCGTCGCCGAAGGCCTCGGCATCTCGACCGTCGTCAACAGCCCGACGTTCGTGCTCATGAACGAGCACGTCGGCCGGCTGCGCCTCTACCACGTCGACGCGTACCGCCTCGGCGAGCCGCAGGAAGCGGTTGATGCCGGACTGATCGACGACCGGCAGTCGGACGGCGTGGTCGTCGTCGAATGGGCCGATCGGCTCGACGGCTGGCTCCCACTCGAGCGGCTCGACATCAGCCTCGCCGGCGATGAGCCGGATCCCTCCGTCCGCAGGCTGCGCTGGGCGGCCCGCGGCGACGCCCACGCGCGCCTCGCCGCCGCCGCGCTGGGGCCAATGCCGTGATCGTCGCGATCGAGGCGGCCTCGACCGACCTCTCCATCGCGATTGCCGATGCCGACGGCGCCATCATCGGTGACGACGCGTGGACGTCGGAACGACGGCAGTCGGCGGAGCTCCTGCCGCGGCTGCTGGCTCTGCTCGGCCGAGAGGGCCGCACGCTGGGCGAGCTCACCGGGATCGGCGTCGGCAGCGGCCCTGGCTCGTTCACCGGCCTGCGGGTGGCGATGGCGCTGGCAAAGGGTCTCGCGGTCGCGCTGCGCCGTCCGCTCGTGGCCGTACCCAGCCTCGTCGCGTGGCTCGAGGCCGATCCCACGGCCGAGCTCGCCATCGCCCGGGCCGGCGCCGGCGACGCCTTCGTCCAGGCTCGTGGTCCGGAGGGCCCGGTGATCCTCGACCGCGAGGCGCTCGCCGGCCGCGTCGGCGGCCTGACGGTCGTTGCACCCGTCGAGCTCGCCGAGTCCTTCGCGCTCCGGAACGTGCACCCTCCGCGCGGCGCGGTATCCGTCGCCCGTACGGCTGCCGCCCGCCTCGCGGACGACCCACGCGGCGACGACGTTCGCACCGTCGAGCCGATCTACCTGCGAGCGCCGCGCGGTGTCGCCACCGCGGCCGAGGGGGAGATCCGATGGCTCTGACCGCCCGCGTCGTCGTCGACCCGATGCGGATCGAGGACGTTCCCGCCGTCCACGAGATCGAGCGTCTCAGCTTCCGAACCCCGTGGCCGTCGTACGCGTTCGAGCAGGAGCTGCGCGGCAACCGGCTCGCGCGCTACCTCGTGGCCAGGGCCGGTGAGGCGATCGTCGGCTTCGCCGGCATCTGGCTCATGGTCGACGAGGCGCATGTCACCACGTTCAGCGTCCATCCGGACTGGCGTCGCCAGGGGATCGGCCGTCAGCTGCTGATCAACCTCGTCGAGCTGTCGCAGGCGATCGGTGCGCGGCGGATGACCCTGGAGGTGCGGGCCTCGAACGAGGCCGCGCAGGGCCTGTATCGGTCCTTCGGCTTCGATGTGGCCGGGCGGCGGCCGAAGTACTACAGCGACGACGGCGAGGACGCCCTGGTCATGACGACCCCCGACCTCACCGATGCGACCATGGATCGAGTCCTGGCGGTCGAGCGCGAGCGGCTGGCCGGATGAGCGCGCCCCGCATCCTGGCGATCGAGTCGTCCTGCGACGAGACCGGCGTGGCGATCGTCGTCGGCGGACGGCGCATCGAGGCCAACCAGGTCGCGACGCAGGTCGCCCTGCACGCCGCGACCGGCGGGATCGTGCCGGAGGTTGCCGCGCGCCAGCAGCTGCGCTGGATCGTCCCGACCCTGGAGGCGGCGATGGACGAGGCGAAGGCCGACTGGGGCGATCTCGACGCCGTGGCGGTCACCTACGGTCCGGGGCTCATCGGCTCGCTGCTCGTCGGCGTCAACCTGGCCAAGGCGCTGGCGGTCGCGCATGACCTGCCACTGGTGGGCGTCAACCACATCGAGGGCCACATCTACGCCAACTGGCTGACCGATGCACCCGCCGGCGACCCGCTGCCACCCGAGCCGCCCTTCCCGCTGCTGTGCCTCGTCGTTAGCGGCGGCCACACGCAGCTCGTGCTCATGGCCGACCACGGGAGCTACACCCTGCTCGGCCAGACCGTCGACGATGCCGCCGGCGAGGCATTCGACAAGGTCGGACGGCTGCTCGACCTGCCGTATCCCGGTGGGCCGGCGATCTCGGCCGCGGCCGAGGGGGCGAAGGCGGCGACGCGCTTCCCACGGGCCCGGACCGATGGCGCCTACGACTTCAGCTTCAGTGGCCTGAAGACCGCGGTCCTGCGCGAGGTGGCCGGCTACCGCGAGCGCGGCGAGCCGATCCCGGTCGACGGGCTAGCCGCCGCCTTCGAGGAGGCGGTCGTCGACGCGCTGGCGACGAAGACGGTGGCCGCCGCCCGCGATCACGGGGTCGCGGCGGTCGCGCTGGGCGGCGGGGTTGCCGCCAACCGCGCGCTGCGTGCGACGCTCGCCGAGCGCCTCACCGCCGACGGTCTGGCGCTGCTCGTGCCGCCGCCGGCGTGGTGCACCGACAACGGGGCGATGATCGGCGCCGCGGCCGGCCATCGGTACGCCGCGGGCGACCGGGCCGACGCGGCGCTCGAGGCGATCCCGAACCTGGCGCTGCCGTGGCTCGGGGTCCCGGCGTGACCGATCCGCTCGCACCGGAACGCCTCGAGCCGCCGACGCCGGGCCAGCTGCGCCGGCTCATGGGTGCCGAGCGGCTGCGACCGCGCAAGAGCCTCTCGCAGCACTTCCTGACCGATCCTGCCGCGCTCGACGCGATCGTCGAGGCCGCTGAGCTGCGGCCGGGCGACCGCGTGGTCGAGGTCGGGCCCGGGCTGGGCGTGCTGACCCGGCGGCTCCTGGCGGCGGGCGCATCGGTCATCGCCGTCGAGCTCGACGCGAGGCTCGCCGAGTGGCTCCGCCGCGAGCTGTACGGCGTCGAGGGCTTCGAGCTCATCGAGGCCGATGCGCTCTCGATCCACCCGCGCGATCTCTTCGCCGGCGAGGCGTTCAAGGTCGTCGCCAACATCCCGTACCACATCACCAGCCCGCTGCTCCACGCCTTCCTCGAGGGCGATCGGCCGCCGGAGCTCATGGTCGTGCTCGTGCAGCTGGAGGTCGCCGAACGCGTCGCCGCGGCCCCAGGCCGGATGAGCTATCTGTCGGTCTTTGCGCAGAACGTGGCGAGCGTGGAGGTGGTGGCCCGCGTCCCCGCCGACGCGTTCGAGCCGCCACCCGAGGTCGACTCCGCAGTCCTGCGCCTCCGCCGCCGCCACGAGCCGGCGGTGCCGGTCGGGGACCGTCGTGAGCCGTTCTACCGCGTCGTGCAGGCCGGCTTCCGGCAGCGGCGCAAGCAGGTCCACAACGGCCTCTCACGCGAGCTGCCGGTCTCTCGTGAGGACGTCACGGCCGCCCTGGAGCGCTGTGGCGTGGACGGCGAGCGCCGGCCACAGACGCTCAGCATCGACGAGTGGGCGTGCCTGGCATCGGCGCTTGGGGGCAGCGTGTGAGGCCGATGCGCCTCGAGGCCCCAGCCAAGCTCAACCTGTCGCTGCGGGTCGTCGGTCGTCGCGACGACGGCGTTCACCTGCTCGACAGCGAGTTCGTGCTGCTCGATCTCGCCGATCGGCTCCTCGTCATGCCCGGCTGCAGCGGGCTGCGCGTCGAGGGCGAAGCGACGTCGGAGGTGCCGCTCGACGGGCAGAACCTCGCCTGGCAGGGCCTGCGCGCCGGCCTCGGGGCTGAACCCGACCTCGTCTGCCTGACGCTCGAAAAGCGCATCCCCATCGCCGCCGGGCTGGGCGGCGGGTCGTCGGACGCGGCCGCCGCGTGGCGGCTGGGACGCGCCGCAAACGGCGTCGACGAGCCCGCCACCGAGGCCGAGCTGGTGGAGCTCGCGACGATCGGCGCCGACGTGCCATTCTTCGCCGCAGGCGCCGCCGCCGCGCGGATCGGTGGCATCGGTGAGCGCGTGCAGCCGCTCCCGGCGACGATCCAGCATGTCGTGCTCCTCCATCCTCCGTTCGGCCTCGCCACGTCCGAGGTGTTCGGCGAGCTGCGGCCCGACGAGTGGGGGAGCGGAGACAACGATCTGCTGGCGCCGGCACGCCGCCTGCGTCCCGAGCTGGACGAGCTCTTCGTGCGGATGCGCGACGCGGGCGGCACGCCGCGGCTCACCGGCTCCGGCCCGACGATCTTCACCCTGGCGGACGACGAGCACCACGCGGCCGCCATCGCAGGGGGGCTCGCGCGCACCGGCGCACGCACGACCGTCACCCGGACCCGTGAGGCTCCGGCAGCCATCGAACGCACCGACGAGGAGGAAGCATGATGCTCAAGCGAGAGGTGATCAGCACCGACGCAGCCCCGGCGGCCGTCGGGCCGTACAGCCAGGCGATCCGAGCGGGAGGGTTCGTCTTCACCGCCGGGCAGATCGGGACCGATCCCGCCAGCGGCGAGCTGGCCGGCGACGACGTGCAGGACCAGGCGGCGCAGGTGCTTGCCAACCTGCGCGCGATCCTGGAAGCGGCCGGCAGCGGGATGGATCGGCTCGTGAAGACGACCGTCTACCTCGCCGATATCGCCGATTGGCCGGCCGTCAACGAGATCTACGTGCGCGAGGTGCCGCAGCCGTTCCCGGCGCGCAGCGCGTTCGCCGTGCGCGATCTGCCAAAGGGGGCGCGCGTCGAGATCGAGGCGGTCGCGACCGCCGACGCCGGTTGACGCTCAGAAACGGGCGCCTCTACCATCGCGCAACGTGTCAATCGACCTGACCGCACCCGCGGCCATCGTCCTGGCCGCGGGGCAGGGTACCCGCATGCGATCCCGCATCCCGAAGGTGCTGCACCCGCTTGCCGGCCGCCCGCTCGTCCTCCACGTGCTCGATGCCCTCGCCGGCGTTGGCGTTGAGCGTCCGGTGGTCGTGACCGGCCATGGGGCGGACGCCGTCGAGGCGGCCGTGGCCGATCGCGCCACGACGGTGCGCCAGGAGCCGCAGAAGGGCACCGCGGACGCCGTCCGCATCGGTCTGGGGCCGCTCGCGGACGCCGAGGGCGTCGTGCTCGTCACGATGGGCGACGCACCGATGCAGCAGCCGGCGCTCTTCGAGCGCCTCCTCGCCGAGCAGCGGGCGGGAGGCACGCCGCTTGCGCTCGTCAGCGCGCGGATGGAGGACCCGGCGGGCTACGGTCGGATCGTGCGCGGGCCCGATGGCGGCGTGGCCGCCATCGTCGAGGAGGCCGACGCCGACGAGTCGACGCTCGCCCTTCACGAGGTCAACGCCGGCATCTATGCCTTCGAGCTCTCCTGGCTCCGCGATGCGATCGGTCGCGTGGCCGCATCTCCATCCGGGGAGCTGTATCTCACCGACGTCATCGCGCTGGCCGCCGACGATGGCTGCCCGGCCTCGGTGGTCGTCGCCGACGACGCTGTGGAGGCGATGGGCATCAACGACCGCGTCGCGCTGGCCGATGCCGAACGGCGTATGCAGCGACGCATCGCGACCGAGCACATGCGCAACGGCGTCACGATCGTCGACCCGGAGACGACCCGGATCGACGCGGGCGTCGAGATCGGCCAGGACGCGCGGATCGAGCCCTGGACGATCCTGGCCGGCGCGACCGTCATCGCGCAGGACGCGGTGATCGGGCCGAACGCCCAGGTTCGCGACAGCCGCATCGGTCCGCGCACGACGGTCTGGGCCAGCGTGGTGGAGGAGTCGACCGTCGCCGAGGACGTGCAGATCGGTCCGTTCGCCCACCTCCGGCCGGGGGCCGAGGTCGGAGCGCGCTGCCGGATCGGGAACTTCGCCGAGATCAAGAACAGCCGGCTCGGCGAAGGGACGCAGCAGCATCACTTCAGCTACCTCGGTGACGCCGAGATCGGTGCGAACGTGAACGTCGGTGCGGGATCGGTGACGGCGAACTTCGACGGGCGCGAGAAGCACCGCACCGTCATCCGCGACGGCGCCAGCCTCGGAGTCGATACGATGATGGTGGCACCGGTCACAATCGGCGAGGGAGCGACGACCGGCGCCGGGTCGGTCGTCACGCGCGACGTGCCGCCCGGCTCGACGGTGATCGGTATCCCGGCGCGGCCGATCGACGCTCGGGATCGTTCGAGCGATACGGCCGATCAGCCACCCGTCCCCGGTGGGGCGGAACGGAACCCGCAGTGAGGCAGGTCCAGACACCGCCCAATGGAAGGCAGTAGTACCACCGGCAACCCGGTCACCGACCTTGTGGTTGTCGTTCTGCTCATCCTCATCGGCGGCTTCTTTGCCGCCAGCGAGATCGCGCTCATCACGGTCCGTCGTCACCGGCTGACGCAGCTGGCGGACGAGGGCAACCGCGCCGCCCGCACGGCGCGGCGGCTGGTCGAGGACCCGAGCCGGTTCCTCGCAACGATCCAGATCGCGATCACGTTCCTGGGATTCCTGGCCGGCGCGATCGGCGCCAGCGCGTTCTCGGGCTACCTCGCCGAGCTGCTCAACGACATTCCGCTCATCGCGGGCGCCGCCGACGAGATCGCCTTCGTGGTCGTCACGCTCGTGATCGCGCTGGCCTCGATCATCGTCGGCGAGCTCGTTCCGAAGACGATGGCGCTGAACTTTCCCGAGCGGCTGGCCCTCTTCGTGGCCCGCCCGATCGCGTGGCTCCAGGCGGTCGTCGGACCGATCGTGTGGTTCGTCTCCCGCGTGAGCACGTTCCTCGTCCGCCTGCTGGGCGGCACCGAGCGCCCGCAGGGCGGCTACCTCTCGACCGAGGAGCTCAAGCTGCTCGTCGAGACCGGCTCGGAGGAGGGGAGCATCGAGCAGGAGGAGAAGGAGATGATCCACGGGGTCATCGAGCTCGGGGACAAGGTCGTCCACGAGGTGATGGTCCCGCGCATCGGCATCCGCGCCGTCAACGTCGAGGATCCGCTCGACGAGGTGCTCGACATGATCGTTCGCGCGGGGCACTCGCGCCTGCCCGTGTTCGACGGCAACCTCGACAACATCGTCGGCATCCTGTACGCGAAGGACCTGCTTCCGTACCTCAAGGCCAGTGCCGGCGCGAACGGGGCGATCGACATCCGCGAGATCGTGCGACCGCCGGTCTACGTGCCGGAGTCGAAGCCCGTCGACGACCTCCTGCACGAGATGCAGGCCGCGAAGCGCCACATCGCCATCGTCGTCGACGAGTACGGCGGGACCGCCGGCCTCGTCACGATGGAGGACGTCGTCGAGGAGATCGTCGGCGAGATCCAGGACGAGTACGACAGCGAGGAGTCGTCGGTCGAGGAGATCAGCACCAACGGCGAGGTCGCCTTCCGGCTCGACGGCCGGGTCAGCATGGACGACGTCCGCGACCTCTTCGACCTCTCCGACGAGGACGAGCCCGACGAGGAGGCGTACGACACGATCGGTGGCTTCGTCGTCCACCGCGTCGGTCGCATCCCGCTGCCTGGCACCGAGATCCCGTTCCGCGACGACGTGCGGATCTCGGTCGAGGCCGCCGAGCCGCGGCGCGTGGCGCGGGTCGTCGCCACACGCCCACGGCGCGCGAGCGAGCGCGAGACCGATGGGGAGCCCAGCGAGTCCGAGTAGCTAGGCGGCGATCACCCAGCTCACGAGGGTGGTGAGATCGCGCTTGCCATCGGGGAGGCACGGAAGGCCCTCGACGTGGCGCAGCGCGATGTCGCGCCAGCGGCGAGCTTCACCCTCCGCGTGCTTCCGGGCGCCGCTCCGCTCGAGGATCGCCAGCACCTCGGTGACCTGCTCGTCGGTCAGGCCTTCGCCGAACGTGACCGGGGCGCGTCCATCGGGCCCGCTCGCGGGCAGCGCGTAGATCTCGACCAACCGCGCGCGGTCCTCGCCCGAGGCATGCTCCAGCGCCCACACGACCGGCAGTGTCTTCTTGCGCTTGCGGACGTCGCCGGCCTCGGGCTTGCCGGACTTCTCGGAGCTCCAGAAGCTACCCTTGACGTCATCGGCCATCTGGAAGGCCATGCCGAGGTCGTAGCCGAACTGACGGTAGGCCTCGTGGACCGAGGTGTCGTCGACGGCAAGGATCGCCCCGGCCATGACCGATGCGCCGAGCAGGGCCGCGGTCTTCTTGCCGATCATCTCGTAGTAGGCCTCGACGGTGACGTCGTCGCGGCGCTCGAAGCTGATGTCGAGGTACTGGCCCTCGCAGAGCGCGAGGCAGGTCTCGTCGTAGATCTTCATGAGGTCGAGGACGCGCCGATCGTCGTAGTCCTCGCCATCGAGGAGCCGATACAGCGCGAGGCGGCTCAGCGCGAAGAGCGCGTCACCGGCGTTGATCGCGAGGGGAATGCCCCACAGCGCCCAGAGGGTGGGCCGATGCCGGCGCTCGCGATCGGCGTCCTCGATGTCGTCGTGGACGAGGCTGAAGTTGTGCCCCAGCTCGAGCGCCGCCGCGCCGGGGAGGGCCTTGCGATAGTCGCCGCCCAGCGACTGGTAGGCGAGGACGCCGAGGAGTGGCCGGATGCGCTTCCCCCCGCGAGACCCGGTGCCGTCGAGCCCGAGGTGGTACGAGAGCATCTCGTACAGCGGCCGGGCGGGGCCCGTGCGCTCGTTCAGGACATCCGACATCTCGGTCTCGATGTCGGTCAGGATCTGCGTAAACTCGGTCCTGATGTCCACTTCCGAAGGGTACCCGACCTCCTCGACGAGGCGCGTCATGGCTTCGGGGTCGTGCTGGTGTCCATCGGCGAAAATGATACACCGATGTAGCAGGTTACGCCGGTGAGCCCGCGCCCGCGCGTCTACAAGACCGAGGCGATCGTGCTGCGCACGATGGAGCTCGGCGAGGCCGACCGGGTGCTGAGCGTCCTGACCCCGCGGTTGGGCAAGCTCAAGGTCATCGCCAAGGGCGTGCGGCGGCCGCGATCGCGCATCGGCGGTGGGCTCCAGCCGTTCAGCGACGTCCAGCTCGTGCTGGCGGTCGGGCGCACCTTCGACGTCGTCACCTCGTCGTCGCTCGAGGACCCCCATCTCGGGCTGCGCAACGACCTGCACTCGACGGCCGCGGCCTGGTACGTCGTCGAGCTGGTGGACCGCTTCGTCGAGGGCGCGGCGGACTCGCACGAGGCGTTCCGGCTGCTGGCCCAGGCGCTCTCGGCGCTCGACGCCGGGGACGCGGTCTCACGCGAGGTCGTCGCGCGCTGGTTCGAGCTCCACCTGCTCGAGGCGATGGGCTTTCGACCGGAGCTGACCCGCTGCCTCGAGTGCGGCGCCGGGATCGAGCCCGATGGCAACACGTTCTCGCCGGCCGGCGGGGGCGTCGTGTGCCCGTCGTGCGCCCACGCAGCGCTCGGCGGGCGTCGGGTGTCCGCGGACGCGCTCAAGGTCATGCGCCATCTCCAGCGCTCGCCGCTCGTCGGCGTCCTGCGCCTCCAGCTCGCCGCCGGGCTGCACCGCGAGGTCGAGCGATCGTTGCATGCCACCGTCTCGGCGGTCATCGAGCGCGAGCTGCGGTCGCGGGACTTCCTCGAGGAGGTCGCCGCGCGCGAGGCGCGCCGTGGCGGGTCCGTAGCCCGCAGCCCCACGTTCGGGTGATCGTCGATGCATCGGCGAAATCACACGGGGGACGCGAGCCAGGTTGCGTATCGCCGCCATATCGGCGGTGCGCTCGCGTGGACTGCACCGTGGCGTGCGGTTCGTGCGTGGCCACCGCCGACGGATCGGCGAAACCGCTCGCAGGCGCCACGTCCGGTGACAAATCGCCGATGCATCGGCGATGCCGAGGTCCGGTAGACTCGACCTCCCACCCGGTCAACATCCGTCGCACCAGGAGACGCCGCACCGCCGTGCCCGCGCCGAACTTCGACGTCATCACCAGCCTCGCCAAGCGTCGCGGCTTCGTCTTCCCGTCCAGCGAGATCTACGGCGGCATGGCGGGGTTCTGGGACTGGGGCCCGCTCGGCGTCGAGCTGAAGAACAACGTCAAGGCGGCCTGGTGGCGGCACATCGTGACGCTCAGAGACGACGTCGTCGGCATCGACGCGGCGATCATCATGAACCCGCGCGTCTGGGAGGCCTCCGGCCACGTCGCCGGCTTCAGCGACCCGATGGTCGACTGCCGCAGCTGCAAGCTGCGCTTCCGCGCCGACGACCTCAAGGGCAAGCCGAGCGAGATCGCCTGCCCGAACTGCGGCAACCGCGGCACCCTGACCGAGCCGCGCCAGTTCAACCTGATGTTCGCCACGCACGTCGGGCCGGTGGCGGACTCGGCATCGGTCGCCTACCTTCGGCCGGAGACGGCCCAGGCGATGTTCGTGCAGTTCGACAACGTCGCCACCAGCATGCGGCGCAAGCTGCCATTCGGGATCGCCCAGCAGGGGCGATCCTTTCGCAACGAGATCACCCCGGGCAACTTCATCTTCCGCCTGCGCGAGTTCGAGCAGATGGAGATGGAGTTCTTCGTCCATCCTCGCGACGAGGACGAGTGGTTCACCTACTGGGTCGACGCTCGCCACCGCTGGTGGACCGATGTCATCGGCATCAGCCCCGATCGCCTGCGCCTGCGCCCGCACGAGGCCGACGAGCTGAGCCACTACAGCAAGCAGACCACCGATATCGAGTACGAGTTCCCGATCGGCTGGTCCGAGCTCGAGGGCGTCGCCGATCGCACCGACTTCGACCTGAAGGCGCACGCCGCCGGCAGCGGCCGCAAGCTCGAGGTCTTCGACGAGGTCGCCGGCGAGCACGTCGTGCCGTACGTCATCGAACCCGCCATGGGCGTCGAGCGCGCCGTCCTGACGGCCCTCGTCGACGGCTACGCCGAGGAGCAGCTGGCCAGGGAGACGCGCGTCGTGCTGCGCATCCGGCCGGAGCTGGCGCCGGTCAAGGCGGCGGTCCTGCCGCTCCTGCGCAACCGACCGGAGCTCGTGGAGCGTGCCCGGCGGCTCACAGCCGACGTCAAGCCGCTGGTTGCGGCGATGTACGACGACACGGCCTCGATCGGCAAGCTCTACCGCCGCCAGGACGAGATCGGCACTCCGTTCTGCGTCACCGTCGATCCCGAGTCGCTGGAGGACGGTGCCGCGACGATTCGCGAGCGCGACTCGATGACCCAGGAGCGCGTGGCGCTCGAGCTCATCCCGCAGCGCGTCGCCGACCTGGTGGCCGGTCGGACGACGTGGGAGGGCGTGCCGCGGGAGGCTCCAGAGACGTGACCGGCCCGGCGGAGCTGCTCGACCGTTCGCATGCCGCGTTCGCTGCCGGCGATGCCGATGCCTTCGCCGCCTGCTTCACCGATGACGGGCAGCTCTTCCTGCTCCATCGCGAAGCCGCCACGGGACGCGACGCCATCCGCGACGTGTGGGCCGATGGCTTCTCCCGCTTCGACACCTCCGCGTGGGAGCCTCGCGGCGAGCTCCTCGAGGTCCATGGCGACCACGCGTACGCGTTCGGCACGTACACCGAGCGCCTGCTGACGCGCGCGGACGGCTCACGCCAGCTCGTGCGCGGCCGGCTCATTCACTTCCTCCGCCGCGAGCCCGACGGCGACTGGCGCATCGCGCTGCTGATGAACTCGCACTCGCATCCCACCGAGCCGATCGAATGACCTCGCTGGAAGATGCCGGCGCAGCCCTCGAGCGCGGGGACCATGCCGAGGTCCTGCGCCTGACCGATGCGATCCTGGCCGAGACGCCGGGGAACGACGCCGCGCACGAGCATCGCGCCCGCGCGCTGCTGGCCCTCGGCCGCCTGGACGAGGCGGAGCGCCACGCCCAGGATGCCGTGCGCCTCGATCCCGAGGAGATCCGCTACCGCGAGCTGTTGGCGGAGATCCTGTCGCGCGAGGGCGCGCACCGCGACGCCGCCGCCGAGTTCGGGCGCCTCGCCCGCAACGACCCGGCCGAGCCGACCTGGACCGTCGCCGAGGCGCGCGAGCGGATCGACGCGGCGCAGCCGGGGATGGGGGTCGAGGCCGCCCGCCGGGCCGTGAAGCTCGAGCCGCGCAACGGCCGCGCGCAGCTGGCGCTGGCCCAGGCGCTGACCCGCACCGGCGACGCGCGCGGTGCGTTCCAGGCGGCGTCACTCGCGACGGAGCTCCTGCCCGGCGATCCGGAGGCGCGCGAGGCACTCGCCGACGCCCACTATCTCGCCGGGGAGGATGCGGCGGCGTTCGACGAGTTCCGCGCCCTCGCGAACGAGCTGCGCGGCCGCGACCGTGATCGAGTAGTGAGCAAGGCGCGCGCGCTGTACCGGCGCCGGGCCGGGTTCCTCGGGCGACTCGTGGCCGGCATCGGTCCGGTCTTCGAGGTCGCCTTCGGCAACGGCTGGCTCAGGATCGACCGATGAGGGCCGGCACGCTCCGGCAACGGCTGACGGCCGCGCTGCTGACCGCGATGCGCAACCGCGAGGCCGATGCGATCGCGCTCACCGCCGATCGGGCCAAGGCCACGGCGGTCGCGCTCGCCGGCGTCGCCGACGACGCCGAGATCGCGCTTGCCGCTCTCGACATGCCGACGCGGGCGGCGGCCTCGGTGCTCGGCTACCACCCGGAGCACGTGCGGCGCCTCATCCGGACCGGCCGGCTCCGCGCGCGCCGCGTCGGCGGCGACTACCGCGTGACGGTCGACGACCTGTGGCCGCTCATCGAGGCTCGCCACGGACAGCCCGGGAGGCGGCGCGCGCCGCGCTCACCGTAATGCAGGCACGCCGGGTGCATTCGATCGGCCGATGAGCGTCCGGGCAATCCTCTCCGCGGCCGATGGGTCTGACCGCGAGGTCGACCTGCGCAACGACGTGATCGACCGCATCGGCGACCACGAGCTGCTGTGGGTCGACGTCACCGGCAACGACGAAGAAGACGTGCAAATCGTCCGCGACGCGCTGGCCCTCGACGAGAGCGTGGTCGAAGCATTGCGCGAGGATGCGCGAACGCCGGACGCATCGGTCCTCGATGGTGCCGCCTTGCTCAGGCTGCTCTGGCTCGACGACGAGGGCATCGACGAGCCGGTGCCGATCCAGGTCGTGGCCGGCGACGGTTGGGTGATCAGCCGTCACCCTGAGCCCCTGGAGAGGCTCGACCGGCAGCGCGAGAAGATCACCGACCAGCGCGAGATCGGTTCGCTGCGGCCGGTCGAGTTCGTTGCCGCAATCCTCGACTGGCACCTGGACGGCTTCTTCGACGTCGCGGAGCACCTCGAGCGCGCCGTCGAGCAGCTCGACGAGCAGGCGCTCAGCACCGATCGCGACCTCCTCGGGCGCCTCGTGGAGATGCGCAAGCGAATCGCTCGGGCCCGACGCATCGCGGGGCTTCACACCGACGTCTACGCCGAGATCACCCGTCCCGACTTCCTGCCCGGGCTGGATGATCGCGACAATGCGCTGCTGGCACGTGCGAACGAGCGGCTCGAGCGGGCGACAGCTGCGATCGCCAACGTGCGCGAGCTGTTGATCGGCACGTTCGACGTGCACATGACTCGGACCGCGCAGCGCACGAACGACATCATGCGCGTGCTGACATGGACCTCGGTCATCCTCCTTCCGGCCGTGGTCGTGGCCGGCATCATGGGCATGAACTTCCAGGTCTGGCTGTTCGATCGCGCCGAGCTGTTCTGGGTCGTCATCGGTCTCATGGTTGGCACCGCCGTCGCGACGCTGCTCATTGCACGCTCAAGGGGTTGGCTGTAGGTCGGGGTACAATCGAGGCTCCCCTCGCCTGACCTGCAACAGGAGCCAATTGCCGCATGGCCACGAGTGCCCGCAAGCCCGCCCCAACCGCCCGCAAGCCCCGCACGACCCGCGCACAGCGCGCCGTCCGCCAGACCGGCGCCAGCAACAACGGGAAGCTGATCTACACCTTCGCCGAGGGCAACGCGTCGATGCGCTCGACGCTCGGCGGCAAGGGCGCAGGGCTGGCGGAGATGACGAACGCGGGCCTGCCGGTGCCGCCGGGCTTCACGATCACGACCGAGGCCTGCAACGCCTACTACGCCGCCGGCAAGGAGCTCCCGGCCGGGCTGTGGGACGACGTCGTGGCGCACATGAAGGAGCTCGAGCAGCAGACCGGCAAGGGCTTCGGGGACGCCGAGAACCCGCTGCTCGTGAGCGTGCGCTCCGGCGCCGCCTTCAGCATGCCGGGGATGATGGACACCGTCCTCAATCTCGGGCTCAACCCGGAGACGGTGCAGGGGCTGATCGCGCTCACCGGCAACGAGCGCTTCGCGTGGGATGCGTGGCGCCGGTTCGTGGCGATGTTCGGGCGCATCGTGCTCGACCTCAAGGCCGAGGACTTCGACGAGCCATTCGATGAGGCCAAGCACAAGGCGAAGGCCAAGCTCGATACCGATCTGACCGCGGACCAGCTGCGCAAGATCGGCCAAAAGTTCACGAAGATCGTCGAGGAGAAGACCGGGGAGCCGTTCCCGACCGATCCGTATCGGCAGCTGGAGCTCGCCGTGCGCGCCGTGTTCGACTCGTGGTTCGGCAAGCGCGCCCACGACTACCGGGAGTTCAACAAGATCCCGCACGACCTGGGAACCGCGGTGAACGTGGTCACGATGGTGTTCGGCAACATGGGCGACGACTCGGGCACCGGCGTTGCCTTCACCCGCGACCCCAACACCGGAGAGCGGCAGATCTTCGGCGAGTACCTCACCAACGCCCAGGGCGAGGATGTCGTGGCCGGCGTGCGGACGCCCGCGAAGATCAGCCAGATGCGCGACGAGCTGCCCGAGGTGTACGCGCAGTTCGAGGAGATCGCGCAGCGTCTCGAGGGCCACTACCGCGAGATGCAGGACCTCGAGTTCACGATCGAGCGCGGCACGCTCTACATGCTCCAGACGCGTTCCGGGAAGCGCACGGCGCCGGCCGCGGTGAAGATCGCGGTCGACATGGTCAACGAGGGCGTCATCACGAAGGAGGAGGCGCTCCAGCGCGTCGACCCCGCGCAGATCGTCCAGCTCCTTCTGCCGCGCTTCGATGAAGCGGCCAAGGAGACAGTCGGGGACCGGCTGCTGGGGAAGGGCCTGAATGCCTCGCCGGGCGCCGCCGTGGGACAGGCGATCTTCGACCCCGACCGCGCGGTCGAGGTTCGAGACGCCGGCAACCCGGTGATCCTCGTGCGCATCGAGACGTCGCCCGACGACGTGCATGGCATGCTCGCCGCCAAGGGCGTGCTGACCGCTCGCGGAGGCGCGACCTCGCACGCCGCGGTGGTGGCGCGATCGATGGGCCTGCCGTGCGTCGCGGGCGCCGAGTCGCTGAAGATCGACTACAGCAAGCGCGAGATGCGCGCCGGATCGGTCACCGTCAAGGAGGGGGAGACGATCTCGATCGACGGGACGACCGGCGAGATCTTCGCCGGCGAGCTGCCGACGATCGAGGCGAAGTACGAGGACGAGCACGACCTCGCGACCCTCCTCTCCTGGGCCGATGACGTCCGTCGCCTCCAGGTGTGGGCGAATGCCGACTATCCGCGCGACGCGGAGCGAGCGCGGGCGTTCGGCGCGCAGGGCATCGGTCTGTGCCGGACGGAGCACATGTTCTTCGAGGAGGACCGCCTGCCGACCGTCCAGCGCATGATCCTCAACGCGCACGCGGCCACGGCCGCCAAGGCGAAGGACGAGGCCGACTGGACCGATGAGGAGCGCGAGTCCATCGCGACCTTCGACACGGCCCTGGACGAGCTCGAGAAGCTCCAGACCGATGACTTCGCCGGCCTCTTCCGGGCGATGGACGGCCTGCCGGTCGTCATCCGCCTGATCGACCCGCCGTTGCACGAGTTCCTGCCAAGCCACGAGGAGCTCATCGCCGAAGTCACGCGCCTGCGGACCCTCCTCGAGGTCTCCGGTGGTGGCCTGACCGACGCGGTCGCCGACCGCGTCACCCCGACCCTCGAAAAGGGCCTGACGCGGATCTTCGGCAAGAAGGACGCGGCCCGTGCCATGAAGCTGATCACCCGGGAGGGGAAGGCATCGGCGACCGATGGCGACGGTCCGGATCGGTCAGGCCTGGAGTCCGCGCTGGCCGAGAAGGAGGAGCTCCTGCATGCCGTCGAGGCGATGGTCGAGCAGAACCCGATGCTCGGGCTGCGCGGCGTGCGCCTCGGGCTGATGGTGCCCGACATCGTGAAGATGCAGACGCGGGCCATCCTGGCGGGCGCCGCCCGCGTGGCGGCGGAGGGTCGCACCCCGCTGCCCGAGATCATGATCCCGCTCGTCGGCCACGTGAACGAGCTGCGTCAGACCCGCGAGATCCTCGAGGCCGAGGTGGCTCGCATCGTCGAGGCCTCGGGCCAGCAGGTGACGTACAAGTTCGGCACGATGATCGAGGTCCCGCGTGGAGCGCTCACGGCGGACGAGATCGCCGAGCACGCCGAGTTCTTCAGCTTCGGCACGAATGACCTGACCCAGATGGGCTTCGGCTACTCGCGCGACGACGCCGAGGGCAAGTTCCTGATGCAGTACGTCGACCGCAAGGTCCTCCCCGAGAACCCGTTCCAGGTGCTCGACGTCGCGGGCATGGGCCAGCTGATGCGGATGGGGGTCGAGAAGGGCCGCGCGACGAAGCCGAAGCTCAAGATCGGCATCTGCGGTGAGCACGGCGGCGACCCGGCCTCGATCAGCTTCTGCCACGAGATCGGGCTCGACTACGTCAGCTGCTCGCCGTTCCGCGTGCCGGTGGCGCGCCTCGCGGCGGCCCAGGCGGCGATCGCGACGACGGAGACCCGAGACAAGTAGTCGCCCCTAGGGCAGGCAGGCGACCGGCACGCAAGGATCTCTGTCGTTAGGATCCAAGGGGTCGAGGACAAGGTCGTTGTCGTCGTCTGGATCGCAGACATCCCCGAGCCCATCATCGTCGAAGTCGGCCTGGTTCGGATTCGGATCCACCGGGCAGTTGTCCGGCCCGATGCTGATGTCGACGCCGGGAACGCAATCGCCGTCAGGATCAAGCGGGCCCCCACACTGATCAGGGGTTGGCGTGCGGCGGTGGCGGTGGCGGCGGTGGCGGCGGCGGCGGTGGCGGAGGCGGCGGCGGTGGCGGTGGCGGCGGCGGCGCTGGTGCGCCAGGTCCGGGAGCGGGATCTGGCGGCGCTGGTGCGCCAGGTCCGGGAGCGGGATCTGGCGGCGCTGGTGCGCCTGAAGCGTCCGGCGGGCTTCCCGGGTTGGGATTGGAGGGATCGCCCGGTGTGGCCGGGCCAGCACCAGAGCCGCTCCCGGCTCCGCCTTCTGCTCCGCCTCCGGCTGCGCCTCCTGCGTCACCGCCCACCCCTGGGCCGTTGCCCGCCTCGCCATCGTTGTCGAAGCCGCCGCCCAGCTGACCGAGTCTTACTGGCCCGTCGGAGCCTGCTCCGTCGGCGCCTGGGCCTCCGGGACCGCTGAAAAGCGACGAGCCGTCGTCCACGGATGCCGACGGCTTGGCTCCTTCCGCCACGATGCCGACCCGCCGCGTCGCAGCGGCCGCCTCCGGATCGGAGCTGGCGTCAGGTCCCGGTGCGCCGATCCCGCCGTTCGGCGAGCCCCCGAGCAGCTGCGAAACCACGAGTGCAATGACGACCGCAACGGTGATGGCGGCTGCCATCACCATCCACGGTTGGTCACGCTGCTCATCGAGACGGCGCACGCTAGACGCGATGTTGACGAAAAGACGTGTCACGAGAGGAGAGTCATGGGCACAAATTCCCTCCTGGAACGCTCGACACCTGCAGGACGCGTACCAAAGTGGTGTTTCCCCACTTCGCCGTGCGGTCTACGGCTCACGCTGATGCCGCATGAGGGTCATGGGCCACACTTGGTGTCGCGCGGCCGATTCGCTGGGGCTGGCCGAGGGTGACGCGCGGGGTCGAGAAGGGCCGCGCGACGAATCCGAAGCTCAAGATCGGCATCTGCGGCGAGCACGGCGGAGACCCGGCCTCGATCAGCGCCCGACGGGACGGTCGCCCATGCCGAGGTGAAGATCGGCGACACCGTCGTGCGGCTGTGCGACCGACCTGCCGATGTTCGAGGGCCAGGCACCATCGGCGCTCGGCGGCACGACCGTCGAGATCTTCCTGTTCGTCGAGGACGTGGATGCCACGGTGCGCCAGGCGGAGCAGGGGCCGGTGCGAGAGTCAAGACGCAGCCGACGAACCCAATACTGGGGGGATCGAACGAGCGTCCCATCGATCCGTTCGGCCACGTCTGGCTGGTCGCGGCGCGTCGAGGATCTCTCGCCCGAGGAGATCGAAAAGCGGGGCAAGGAACTCTTCTCGGCCCGCCGGGTAGCGCTTCGCTCGTCTGCCGTTTACGGCTAGACGGTGGTCCGGGCGCTAGCTGCTCTCGCTGGGATCGTCAGGCCCTGTGCAATCAAAGTCGCCTAGCAAGATCCCCAGGATACCCGTGTCGATGAAGCCGTCCTCGTCATTGTCGATGCCATCCGAGCACTCCGCCGTTGGCGGTGGCGGTGGCGGTGGAGGGTCTGGCGTCGGCACGGGGGTCGGGACCGCCGTCGGCACGGGCGTTGGGACCGCCGTCGGCACGGGCGTCGGGACCGCCGTCGGGACGGCAGTCGGCACCGCCGTCGGCACGGGGGGTTCAATGGAGGGCGGAGGCGTCGGAGTGGTGCCAGGCGGAGGCGTCGGACCGGTGCCCGGCGGAGGCGTCGGACCCACGCCGGGTGGGGCTCCGGGATCAGCCCCGGAATCGACGGTGCCCCGGGCACCCCTGGCGCAAAGATAGGCCCTGGCCCGCTCGCACTGCCCAGGACGCCCCCCGGCGCATCGTCAGAGTCCTCCGCGCCGGAGGACGAGGGGCTGCTGCCTGCGGATGCCGATGGCTCGGCACTCGTCGCTGATGTCGACGACGCTGACTGGCCGAGCTGCCGCGCTCGACGCCGGTGCCGCGCTGGCGTTGGCGTCCGGCAGTCCGATCGTTCCATCGTTCGGCGAAGGGCCGAGCATCTGGGACACCAGGAGACCGATGAAGACGGCTACGGAGATGGCTGCGGCCATGACGAGCCACGGTTGGTCACGCTGCTCATCGAGGCGGCGCACGCTGGATGCGAGGTCGGTGGTGAGCCGCGTCACGAGCGGCGAGCCGTGAGCACGATTCATTGCTGAGCGCTCAACGATCGCAGGACCCGTACCATCGTTGCGCCGTACGGCTCGCTCACGGCTCGCACCCGTCTGTCGCATGACGGGCTCGGGCTGGGTGACGGCGAGGGCTCGAGCGTCGGGGTCGGGCTGGGCGAAGGTGTCGCGCTGATCGGGAGCGAGGGACTCGCGATCGGTGTCGCTGTCGGGCTGGGTGTCGGCGTCGGCGTGGCAGCCGGCGGTGTCGGGCCCACGACTGGAGGCGGAGGGCCGATCGGTGGCGGACCGGCGGGCGGCGGTACGGCGCCGGGCGACGCGGGTGGGGTCGCGCTCGCGTCCGGGGTCGTCGAAGCGTCCTCGCCTGGCGTGTTCGTGACCGCAGGAGTCGGAGAGCCGGTATCTCCGAGGACCGATTCTCTCGGGGTCGGCGACAGGTCGCCCACTGGGGCGGCGGAGGGCAGCCGGATCAGCGTTCCACCGGCGGCGATCCCCACGATGGCGGCAAGGAAGACCGCGGCTGCACTCGCGGCCACCCGCAGCGGCCACGAGGAGCGCTCCGCCCAGTCGCTGACCGGTCGGGTCGACGGCAACGGGGCGGCCGAGGGGTCGATGAGCGTGAGGGCGTCGTTGGCGCCCGCGAGGAGCAGGCAGCTCGGGCACGCTGACGCGTGGATGGCCACGTCCCGGGCTGGTTCGTCGCGTGCCCCCTCGATCAGCCACTTGGCGAATTCCTCGTGCAGGACGCTCACGTCATGTGCCGGCGGGCGATCGCCCGGATGCGGAGGACGGTCGGGCCGTCAAGCACCTCGCCCGGTGCTGCCTCGACGTAGGCGCGGAAGTACCGCTCCCTGGCGCGTCGGAGGAGGTCCTCGAGGGCCGAGCCATCGTGTGCGACGACCGACGCCACGTCGCGACGATCGAGCCGCTCGACATCAAACGCGAGAAGGGCGGCGCGCTCGCGGGGTGAGAGCGAGGCAAGCGCGCGCATCATCGCCGCGTCGGCGCCGAGCTCGGCGAGCCTGTTGGCCGGCGCCCGACGCCGGAGCCCGCCCGTTCGTGCTCCCCGGACGACCTGGCGGCGAAGCCATGCCGCAGCGCGTTCAGGGTGACGGAGCTCGCCGACGCGGCCGGCGGCGCCCGCGAGCGCACGCTCGGCGAGCCGCGCTGCCTGCGGACGATCGCCGAGCGTCAACAAGAGCGCGAAGCCGTGCAGGCTGCGCGCGTGAACATCGCGGAAGGCGGCCAAGACGTCCTCGGGAAACGGATCGGGCACGCGTTCGTTGAACGGGAGCGAGTCGGGCGCTTCCAATGCCTTGATGATGGGACCGTGGTGGGGTCTGGTACAGAAGAGTGTACTTGGTCGGTCTACAGCAGGCCCGTCCGGGTCCCGATGTGGCAGCACACTTGACAATCGGTTAGAATAGGCCCAAGTACCTTGACAAAGCACTTGACAACCGCGCCCCGAGCGCGCGAGGGCGGCACCATCACCTCATCTTCAGGCATCGTTGCCGAGATCAAGGCGAAGCTCCCGGTTGCCGACGTCGTCGGCGAGACGGTCGCGCTCAAGCGCGCGGGGACGATCCACAAGGGCCTCTGTCCCTTCCATGGCGAGAAGACCCCGTCGTTCATCGTCACGCCCGAGCGCGAGACATGGCACTGCTTCGGTTGCGGTGAGCACGGCGACATCTTCACGTTCGTCATGCGCCGCGACGGGCTCGACTTCCGTGAGGCGCTGTCGCGCCTCGCCGAGCGGGCCGGGGTCGAGCTGAGCGCGCGGTCCGCGGGGGAGGACCGTCGTCGCAAGCGGCTGCGTGAGGCCCTCGAGGCTGCGATCGCCTGGTACCGCGAGGTGCTGCTTCAGGCTCGCCAGGCCGAACGCGCGCGCGCGTATCTCGAGGAGCGTGGCCTCAGCGCCGCGACCCAGGAGCGTTTCGGCCTCGGCTATGCGCCGAACACGTGGGAGGCGGCAAGCAAGCGGCTGCGCTCGAAGGGCTTCAGCGACGCCGAGCTCACTGATGCGGGCATCGCCAAGCCGTCGAATCGCGGCGGCGTGTACGACGCGTTCCGCGGACGAATCATCATCCCGATTCGGGACGCGTCCGGGCGCGCGATCGGCCTCGGCGGACGGGTTCTGCCCGAGACGGAAGGTCCGAAGTACCTGAACTCGCCGGCGACGGCCCTCTTCGACAAGAGCCGCACGTTGTACGGCATCGACCTCGCCAAGGGCGCCATCCGGCGGCAGAAGCTGGCGGTCATCGTCGAGGGCTATACCGACGTGATGGCCGCCCACCAGGCCGGATTCGAGAATGTCGTCGCCAGCCTCGGGACGGCGCTCACCGCCGGGCAGGTCGAGCTTGCCAACCGCTACGCCGATGCGGTCGCGCTGGCCTACGACGTCGACATCGCGGGCGAGGCCGCCACCCAGCGCGGCCTGCTCGAGGAGCTCGGCCCGGTCGTGAGCAAGGTGCGGGTCATCCGCATCCCGGCCGGCAAGGACCCCGACGAGCTGATTCGGACCGATCCGGAGGGGTGGCGAGCAGCGGTTGAGGCCGCCGAGGAGCTCCTGCCGTACTTCATGCAGCGCGCCGCTAGCGAGGTGGACATGCGACAACCGCACGGTCGCAGCACCTACACGAGGCGCATGCTCGACCTGCTGCGCCGGATCCCGGACCGCGTGGAGCGCGACTCCTACGTCCCGCGCCTGGCCCAGCTGGCCGGCATCGACGAGCGAGTCCTCCGCGACGAGCTGTCTCGTGGCCCGCGGCCGATGCCGGTACGTCCGGTGTCGACCGAGCCTGCCATGGAGGAAGGCCCACGCCTCACGCCGCTCGAGCGCGAGACGTTGACCCTGCTGCTCATCGATCCGGTGCTCGCGGTGGAGCAGGCAGCCGCCGAGCCGCCACTGCCACTGCGCGACGAGACGGCGCGAGCACTCTGGGGAGCGTGGAGTGCCGCGGTGACGGCGCCTGACGGGCGCCCCGAGCTCGAGGCCTTCGTCGCGACCCTCGACCCGGCGACGGCCGCGCTGGCGCGCGACCTGCTGGCATCGGCCCGGGCCCGCGGCGTGCGAGCCGATCCGGAGACCGATCGCGAGGCGCTGCGGGTCGTGCTCCTGCGGCTGCGCAAGGAGCGCGTCCAGGAGCGACTGGCCGACCTCCAGGCGCTCATCAGCGTGGGTTCGCGCGATGGCGACGACAACGACGACATCGGCACGCTCGAACGACAATTCACGGTTCTGCATCTCGAACGGGAGCAGCTCGAACAAGCAATCAATCCGGCGGCCGTATTGGCCGGCCAGAGGAGGAAGTAGCCCGTGGCGAGCACCACGACCACCAAGCGGCCCGCGGCCAAGACCGCCACCGCGAAGAACACGAAGACACCGACGAAGGCAGGGGAAGCCAAGGCCGCCCCGGCCACGAAGGCGAAGGCCGCGACCCCGGCCACGAAGGCGAAGGCCGCGCCGGCCAAGGCCACGCCCGCGAAGACTGCGGCGACAGGCAAGGCCAAGCCACCAATGAAGGCCGCAGCGACCTCCGCGGCGACGAAGTCCGCTGCGACGAAGGCCGGCGCCTCGAAGAAGCCGTCCACGAAGAAGGCGGCGTCGCGGTCCAACGGCGCCGGTGATGACGGCGGCGTCACCTCGGCAGTGGTCGCCGACCTCATCGCGCGCGGGCGCGAGGAGGGCTTCATCACCCATGACCAGATCCTCAAGGCCATCCCCGAGCCCGAGGCGCAGATGGGCGCCGTGGAGGAGCTCTATGCCGCGGCCGAGGAGGCCGGCGTCGAGGTCCTCGACGAGCAGAACCAGCCGACGCTCATCGGTGAGCCCGACGAGGCGCAGCCCGCGCCCGCGGCCGGCACGCCGGCGCCGGCTCCGGCCAAGGAGGGGGAGGAGGACCTCGAGGCCCTCGCCGCCGATCTCATCGGCATCGACGACCCGGTGCGGATGTACCTCAAGGAGATCGGGAAGGTCGCGCTGCTCACGGCCGAGGAGGAGGTCGTGCTGGCCAAGGCGATCGAGCTCGGCGAGCTCATCGTCGAGGATCCGGCGCGCTCGCTCGTGAACCTCTTCGCCTGGGTCACGCTCGACACCGAGCCCAAGGCGCGGAGCATGGCGGCCATGCGCGCCTTCGACCTGCCCAAGGACGCCCCGCACGTCACCCACGACGCGATCGACTGGTGGACCGTACGTCGCCGCAAGACGATCGAGGTGCCGACGATCCGGCTGTCGAAGTACCGCAAGGCGTCAGGGCTCGACGACGAGGCGCGCACCAGGCTCATGGAGGGCGAGTCGATCCTCAAGGTCCTCGCCTCGGACCCGCCGCAGGGCATCAAGGACGCCATCCTGTTCGGGGCAACCTTCCGGTTCCGATCGGTCAGCCATCCCGGCTCGGCCGAGCTCTACGAGCTCGAGCAGTGGGCGCGCGAGACGACCCAGGAGATCGTCAAGGAGTACATCGAGTCCGGGCACGACCCGGAGTACCTGCTCAGCCTGGGCTACGACCCGACGATTCCGCTCGACGTCCCGCTCGAGAAGCGCTCGGGCCGCCTGGTCGAGCAGAGCACCGATGCGCGCAAGCGCCTGACCGAGGCCAACCTGCGCCTGGTGGTCAGCATCGCCAAGAAGTACATCGGTCGTGGCATGAGCTTCCTGGACCTCATCCAGGAGGGCAACATCGGTCTCATCCGCGCGGTCGAGAAGTTCGACTACGAGAAGGGCTTCAAGTTCAGCACGTACGCGACGTGGTGGATCCGCCAGGCGATCACCCGGGCCATCGCCGACCAGGCACGCACGATCCGCATCCCGGTCCACATGGTCGAGACGATCAACCGGCTCATCCGCGTCAGCCGCACCCTGCTCCAGGAGCTCGGGCGCGAGCCGACGGTCGAGGAGATCGCGCGGCGCATGAGCCGCGACGAGGTCATCCGCGAGCTGCGCGACAAGCTCCAGCGCGAGCCCACCGAGTCCGAGGTCGACGAGCGTGTCGGCGAGGGGCCGCAGACGGTCAGCCCGGAGAAGGTGCGCGAGATCATGAAGGTCAGCCAGGAGCCGGTGAGTCTCGAGACGCCGATCGGCGAGGAGGAGGACAGCCACCTCGGCGACTTCATCCCGGACCTCGCATCGGTGGCGCCGGCCGACGCCGCATCTCACCAGCTCCTGAAGGAGCAGGTCGAGGGCGTGCTCGACTCGCTGACGCCACGCGAGCGGCGCGTGCTCCAGCTGCGCTTCGGGCTCGAGGACGGCCGTTCACGCACTCTCGAGGAGGTCGGTCGTGACTTCAACGTGACCCGCGAGCGGATCCGCCAGATCGAGGCAAAGGCGCTCCGCAAGCTGCGGCACCCGAGCCGGAGCCGCAAGCTGAAGGACTACCTGGAGTAAGCCGCCTCAGGGGAGCGGCAGCAGGCTCGGCAGCGGCAGCGGGGAGAGGAGATCTCCGAGGTCGCTCGGGTCCGGAGTCGGCGTGGGGCTCCAGCCCTTCAGGTTCGGTACCCGCCGCCGTCCGGGTCAGGCGGTCGTCGGCTCGGTCTTGTCTCCCGCTTCCGTGAGCTTGCGCGCGAGTTCGTGCGATGGCCGGAGCACGGCCCTGACGATCCAGAGCGCCACGGCGAGGGAGACCGTCGCTGCCAGCACCAGGTAGCCGAGCAGGACGATCACCGAAAGGGTCGAAGCCGCGCCAACGGCCGAGGTGGCGTCCTGGAAGCCGGCGACCCCCAGCGACTTTGCGTCAGCGAGCCAGCCCTCGTACGTCCAGCGCAGCGTGCGAACTTCAGTCAGCGACATCTCGATGGCGCCGTCCTCGTCGCCTGACCGGTAGAGCGCCAGCTCCTGTTCGACCAACGCAAGCCATCGATCGAACGCATCCCGGGCCGCCAGCAGGGTGGACCGTTGTTGGTCATCGGCCGCCTCCAGGGCAGCACCGAATGAGGCACGCACGAGTTCCGTGCGCCCCTCCAGCTGGGAGACGAATTCGTCGTCGCCGTCAATCAGAAACCCTCGCTCGTTGTTCGCCATGCCCTTGGCATGGAGGGCCGCGGCGTCGACGGCGGCCGAATAGGTAGCGTGGCGCTCAACGGCGTTTGCGCCCGTACCAACGGCGCCGACGAATGCCACCGCGATGCCGACGCCGACGACGACGAGCAGCACCAGACCGAGCGCGGCGAGGATTACTTTGGCGGGATCCGAGACCGAGATCGAGGGTCGGGCAGCGTCTCGAGCATCAGCCACCTGGCTTGAGTCCTCATCGGCAGCGAGATTGAGGTGTCTGCGATCTTATCGCGTCTCGCGTCGCCGGCCTACGTGGTCGTGGGTTTCACCTCGTCAGGGTCGCCGAGCAGGCGCACGAGCGCGTACGCGGGCCGGAGCACGGTGCGCACGACCCACAGGCCGATGAATCCGCCGAGGACGACCGCCACGAGCAGGTAGCCGACGAGGATCAGGACGGAGGCCACCGCGGCGGTCGCGACGGCCGAGGTCGCATCCTGGAAGGCCGCGGTACCGAGCGAGGTCGCGTCCGACAGCCATCCCTCGTAGGACTTGCGCAATGCGCGGGTCGGCCCCAGCGAGGACTCGATCGCGGCCTCGGTGTCGCCGGACTGGTAGAGCGCGATCTGTTCCTCGAGCGCATCGAGCCAGCGCTCGAAGCCCGCGCGGGCTTCGCCCATCGTCCCGCGCTGGTTCGGACTGGCTGACTGCTCCGCGGCGTCGAAGGAGGCACGCGCGAGCGCGATGCGACCATCCATCTGCGCCAGGAACTCGTCGTTGCCGCTGATGAGGAAGCCACGCTCGTCGTTGGCGAGGGCCTTGGCGTGCAGCGATGCTGCCTTGACCGCATCGGTGAAGCGCGCCTGGCGCTCCGCGAGATTGGCGTTGTTGCCGATCGTGATGACGAGAGCAATGGCGATCGTCACCGCGATTGCCAGCAGGACGACGAGGCTGGCGATGGCGCCGAGGACCTTGACGTCGAGCGGCATCGGCGTCGACGGGCGCTCGGTCATTGACGATGACTTGGGGTCGTTCACAGCTCGGTCTTTCCGCTGGGCAGATGCCCCATCCTACGGGGTACGAGGAGGTCCTGACTATAGGACCGCCGGCCCGATGTCAGATGCGGACGGGGGCTGGCCGTCGCGACGCCGAGCTCGACGCGACGGCCAGCGGGAGCACGAGCATGAGCGCCACGATCGCGGTCAGGACGGCGGGCTCCAGCCGAGCGGGCTCACCGAGGCCGATGCCCACGATCGGGCCACCGACCGCGCCGCCGCTGGCGGGCTTGAAGGTGAGCACGAGCTGCGGTGGCTGCTCGCCCTTCTCCTTGGCGAAGAACTGCTGCTCGGCATCCTGGTTCTCGGAGGCGTCGCGGATCAGGAATCCGTGGTGGCCGCCGGTGGAGTACATCGCCTGCACGATGGCCGCGACGTTCCACTGGCGGTAGCCGGAGCCTGAGGCGACGGTCGCCGCCGCACCGCTGGTGGCAGGCTGGTTGGCCCAGGTCACGCCACCCTCGGTCCAGGTCGTGTTGAGCCGCAGCGCCTGGAGGGTCCGGCCGCTGGCGGACGATCCGGCGTACAGGCGCAGGGTGGCAGTGTCGAGGACGCAGCCGGCCGGAGCGGTCGGGAGCGCGAACTTGACCAGCGCGCGCAGGTTGCTGCTGCCGCTCTTCGACATCACCTTGAGGACGCTGTCGGTGCCCTTGTTCTGGGACGGGCTCTTCTGCTCGATCCACGCGTCCGCGTTGGCGGCGACGGTCTGTGCCGTTCCGCAGTTGACCGGCGCGCCACCGGCCTGGATCGTCCACGGGTAGGTCGCGGCCGACTGGTCGCGGTTGCCGGCGGCATCGATCGCCTGGACCTTGAAGGTATGCGGAGCGACCGACAGGCCCGTGTACGTCTTCGGCGAGGTGCACGCCGCGAACGCCTGCTGGTCGACCGCGCACTCGAAGGTCGTGCCCGTCTCCGGCGACTGGAAGTGGAAGGTCGCGCTGGTATCGGTCGTCGTGGCCAGCGGGCCCTGGGTGATGACGGTCTCCGGCGCGGTCTGGTCGATGACCCACGTGTGCACGGCTGGCGATGCGTCGACGTTGCCCGCGGCGTCCTTCGCCCGCACGCGGAAGGTGTGGTTGCCGACGCTGAGCCCGGTGTAGCTCTGACCGGTGACGCACGGATCCCATGCCGCGGTGACCGGGACGTCGCGCTGGCACTCGAAGGTGAGGCTGCCGGCGGCGGTGGCGTTGTCCACGCCGTTGAAGGTGAACTGGGCCGACGTGCTCTGCGTGGCCGCGCCGGGGTTGCCGGTGAGGTTCGTCTCGGGCGCGGTCGTGTCCTGTGAGCCCGGCGGCGGCGGCGGCGGCGCGCCGTTGCCGAAGCGGAGCACCAGCTGCGGCCGGTTGTTGCTCTCCTCGCGGCTGTGGAACTGCTGCTCTGCGTCCTGGTTCTCGGTCGCGTCGCGGATCAGGAAGCCGTGGTTCGAGCTGGTGAGCATCGCCTGCACGGCCGAGGCGACGTTCCAGTCGCGGTAGCCGGTGCCGGAGGTGGTCGTGATCGCCGGACCGGTCGTGACCGGCTGGGTCGCCCAGGTGACGCTGCCCTCCGTCCAGGTCTCACCGAGCTGGACGGCCTGCAGCGTGCGGCCGGCGGCGCCGGACTTGGCGTAGATGCGCAGCGTGGCGCTCTCGACCGAGCAGCCCTGCGGCATGGTCGGCAGGTTGAACCGGACGAAGGCGCGGAGGTTGCCGCCGCTCTTCGACATGACCTTGAGGAGCGAGTCGGAGCCCTTGTTGTCCGTCGGGCTGCCGGAGTCGATCCAGGCGTCGGCGGTCGCGGTCAGCGTGTCCTCCGGGCCGCAGTTGACCTGGGAGCTCTGGACGGTCCACGTGTCGGTGGCCGGCGTGTCGTCGGTGTTACCGGCGGCGTCGGTCGCACGGACCGAGAAGGTGTGCGAGGCGACCGACAGCCCGGTGTAGGTCTTCGGTGAGGTGCACGCCGCCCACGGGCCGGTGTCGAGCTTGCATTCGAACGTCGAGCCGGTCTCGGTCGAGCTGAACGCGAAGGTCGCGCTCGTCTCGGTCGTGGTGGCCGGCGGCTCCTGGGTGATCGACGTGTCGGGATCGGTCGTGTCGGCGAGCGCCTCGATCGTCCACGTGTAGCTGGCAGCCGACTGGTCGGTGTGGCCGGCCTGGTCGGTGGCGCGGACGGAGAAGGTGTGCTCACCCGCCGGCAGGTCGTTGTACGTCTTCGCCGAGGTGCACGCGGCCCATGCGCCCGTGTCGAGCTTGCACTCGAAGGTCAGGTTGGCCGCGATCGTCCCGTCGTCGCTGCCGCTGAACGTGAACGAGGCGGTCGTGTTCGTTGTCGTCGGCTGCGGATGGCCGGTGATCGACGTGTTCGGCGCGGTGGTGTCGGCGACCTGGAAGGTGTGGCTGGCGGGCTGGCCGATGTTGTCGGCCTCGTCGACCGCGCGCACCTGGAAGGTGTGGCTGCCCGGGACCATCGCGTTCAGCTGGGCCGTCGTGTAGGTGGTCGGGCTCGCGCATGCGGCGTAGGCGGCGCCGTCGAGGCGGCACTGGAAGTCGAGGTCCTCGGCGGCCGTGTGGTTGTCGGTCGCGGAGTAGGTGAGGATCAGCGAGCCCGAAGTGGCCTCCAGGTCCGGCACAGCCGGCGGATCGGCGTCGAAGACCGTCCAGCTATGGCTGGCCGTCTGCGTGCGGCCGGCTCCATCGGTTGCGCGAACGGTGAAGGTGTGCGCGTCGGCGGAGAGACCGGAGTACGTCTTCGGCGACGATGCAGGCTGCGAAGGCTCCGCCGTCGAGGCTGCACGCGAGGGTGACCGCGCCCCAGTTGTCGCTGGCGCTGAAGGTGAATGTGGCCGCGGTGTCGGTGGTCGTGGCCGCCGGCTTCTGGCCGATCGACACGCTCGGGTCGGTCAGGTCGGCGACGGTCCAGGTGCGCTCCACCGGGTCGCTGATGTTCTCGCCGTCGGTGAGATCCTCGGCGCGGACGGCGAAGGTGTGAGCGCCGAGGCCGAAGCCGGTGTACTCGATGCCGGACTGGCAGATTCCGAAGGCCGCGCCGTCGAGCGAGCATTCGAACACGACCGGCTCATCGGCCGAGAAGGTGAACCTGGCGGTGGTCGAGTCGACCGTGCCCGTCGGTCCCGCAGTCGATCGTGACCTCCGGGGCGGTGAAGTCGACGACCTCCCACTCGAACTCGGCGGGCAGGAAGCTCGACGTGGCCGGCCGGGTTCGTCGCCTGGACCTCGAACGTGTACTCGTTGTCGGTCGCCAGGTTGTTGTAGGTCTTGCCCGAGTCGCACGACTCCCAGGTGTCGCCCGTCGTCTCGCTGGTCAGGCGGCACTCGAAGGTGCTGCCAGGCTGGTCGGAGCTGAACGTGAACGTCGCGGAGCTGCCGTCGTTCTGGATGCCCGGCTCGACCGGATCCTCGTCGTCCGGCCCGCCGTCGATCGTCGCCACCGGCCGCTGCGAGGACGGTCCACGTGTGGACGGCGGGCGAGACGTCGCGGACGTCGTGTCGCGCTGACCGCGCGGACGCGAGGCGTGTGCGGGCCGAAGAGCGCAGTTGAACGCGAACGGCGTGTCGCAGGAGCTCCACTCCTCGCCGTCGAGCGTGCACTCGAACTCGGCGGGCTGCTCGACGCTGTCGATGGTCGAGGTGAACTGGAACTGGACGTTCGCGCCGTCCGCCGTGTCCTGGATGGTCGGGTCGGCGGGCGCCTGGACGATCGTCGTGTTCGGAGCGACCTCAGCCGACACCTCGACCACCGCGAACGGCGAGAGGCTGCTCACGACGCCGCAGACGAGGTCGCCCTCGAGCTCGAGGGTGACGTCGATCCACTGGCCGTCGTCGAAGTGCAGGATGTGGGCATCGGTGAGGTCGTCGTACGGCAGGCAGACGGTGACGTCGCCGACGAACGTCGCGGTCGTGTTGACGTCGTAGTAGAGCGCGCCTGCGGCGAAGTAGCCGAGCGGCAGCTCCGGGGTGGCTCCGGCGGTGAGGATGGTCAGGACATCGACAGAGGTGGTGCCGGACCCGGTGACCTCGGCGAAGGTGACGGTGGCGCCGCTGTCGTCGCTGACGGTGAGATCGAGCGCAGTCGTGTTCGGTCCGCCCGCGGCGACGATCGTCCAGTCGTGGCTGGCCGCGCGACCCATCGGTATTCGGGCTCGGGGCGTTGTCAACCGCGCGGACCTCGAACGTGTGGTCGCCAGGCTCGAGGTCGAGATACACGTCGCCGCTCTCGCACTCGTCGAACGGAGCGCCGTCGAGCGAGCACTCGAAGGTCATGTCGATCGCCGCGGTCAGGTTGTCGGTGCCGCTGAAGACGAAGGTCGCCGAGGTGCTCGTCGTGCCGTCGGCCGGGCCGAGGACGAGGATCGTCTGCGGATCGGTCGTGTCGGCCGCTTCGATCGTCCACTCGTACACCGCCGCCGGGCTCTCGAGCATCTGCTGCCCGTCGAGCGCCAGTGTCCGCGCGCGGACCTCGAGCACATGCGTGCCGTTCGACAGGTCGTAGTCGGGCAGCGGCGAGGTGCAGGTGGTGAAGGCCGGGACGAACTCGTCGATCGGGTCGAGGCGGCACTCGTAGGTCGAGCCGGGCTGGTCGAAGAAGGACAGCGTGCCTGTCGCGCTCGTGCTGGTCTCTCCATCGGGGACGATATCGCCGAGCGTGGTCGTGTTGGTGATGACCGTCAGCGGCGGCGCGATGACGTCCCAGGTGTGGCTCACGGCTTCGCCGGTGAGGAGGGTCTCGTCGATCGCGCGAACCTCGAAGGTGTGGCTGCCGCCGGTCAGCTCCGAGAGCTGCACCCCCGACTGGCAGGGCTCGAACCCGGCCGCGGTCCCGTCGAGGATCAGCCCGTCGAGCGAGCACTCGAATTCGAGGTTCGTCAGGGTGCGTGCCGTTGTCGCTGCCGGTGAAGGCGAAGGTGACGTCGTTGCCGCTCGGGTCCGTCGGCAGCGGGGCGAGCAGGACCGCCGTCGGTGCGGCGTCGTCGTTGATGACCCATTCGTGGGTCGCCACGTTCGTCGTCACGCTCGGGAGCAGGTCGGCGCGGGTCGCCTCGATCTCGAAGGTGTGCGGGTTCTGCTCGCCGGCCAGGAGATCGCTGTACTCGTAACCGGGCTCCGCGCACTGCACCTCGATGCCATCGAGGGTGCAGAGGAAGGTGGCATCCGGATCGGTCGAGCTGAACTCGATCGACACCCGAGGTCGCGGTGCTGCCGGTCGCCGGCGGTGCGGTCGCGAGATTGATGGCAACGTCGGGTGCGACATCGGTCCCGCTGACCCACTCGAACTCGGCCGGGGTCTGGTCGGGCGTGCCGAACTCGCCGACCGCGATGACCTGGAAGAGGTGCCCGTTGCTCGTCGTAGGGGATGTCGGCGTAGGTGGCCTCGCCGGCGACGCCGCCCGGGCACTCGCCGAAGATCGGCGTGTCGAGCGCGCACAGGAAGGTGGCGCCGGAGCCGGAGAAGGTGAAGGTCACGCTGGTCGCAGGTCGTCTCGAGGTCGAGGCCCATGTCGGGGGTGACCGAGAGGAGCGTCGTCTCCGGCTCGGCCTCGACGCCGAACTCGTAGGCCGGCTCCGGCGCAGGAGTCAGGTCGTGGTTGCCCGGAAGGTCGAGCGCGCGGACCTGGAAGGTGTACGCGCCGGGCGTCAGCTCCTCGAAGGCGATATCGTGGAAGAACGAGTCGCCCGCAGCCGGCTCGCCGCACTCTTCCCAGACCTCGGTGCTCGTCTCGGTCGTGTTCGTGAAGGCGCATTCGAACTCGAGCTCGAACGAGGAGCCCAGGTCGTCGATGCCGCGGAAGGTGAAGCGCAGGCCGGGCTCGACGAACTGCTCGGGACCGATCTCGGCGGCGCCGAGGAAGACGGTCTCGGGCGGCGCGACGTCCTGCACGGTCCAGTGTAGGTGGCCGGTGACAGGTCCTGGACCTGCTCGCCGTCGGCGTTGCGGTACTGGTTGACCGCGAAGACCTCGAACTCGTGCTCCTCGGGCTCTCCGCCCTCGCCCGGCAGGAACGGACCGGCCTGGAACGGCGAGGTGCAGCCGACGTGCGGCGACCCGTTGACCGAGCAGCGGAAGGTCGCGCCGGCCTGGTCGGAGCTGGAACTCGAAGGTCGCGGTGTACGCGCCGGTCGGGTCGTCGGGCCGGCGTCGATGATGGTCTCGGGCTCGCCGGTGGTGACCCACACGAACGGCTGCGGGGTCGTCGATGCCGGCCGGGAAGCCGCGGCTGGCACCGGCCGGCGTCGGGTCGACGTTCGGGATCTCGGCGATGTCGAGCGCGCGGACCCACAGCCAGTGCTGGCCGGAATCGAGGCCCTCGAGGAACCAGACGACCTCGCACTCCTCCCACGTCGTCGGCGCCGGCGGCGGCGTGCCCTCGCCGTACGAGCACTCGAAGGACTCGACGGGCTCGTTGCTGGCGAAGCCGAAGATGACGTCCGGGCCGGAGTTGGCCTGATCCGGGTAGACGGTGATGAACGTCTCGGGCGGCGTCGTGTCATCGGCCCCGATGATCAGCCACTCGTAGAAGGCAGGCGAGATGTCACGGTTGCCGTCGGGATCGACCGCGCGGACGTGGAAGACGTGCACGCCACCGCCAAGCGGACCGGCGATCTCGAACGGCGTCTCGCAGGCGGCGAACTCGCCATCGTCGAGGGCGCACTCGAACTCGTTGACGGGCAGGTCGTTCAGGAGCTCGAAGCCCTCGAACTCGAACGTGGCGCTGGTCTCGGTCGTCTCCTCCTCCGGGCCGAGGATGATCTCGGTGTCGGGACCCGACATGTCGATGACGGTCCAGTGCGCGATCGCACCGACCGGATCGATGTTGTCCGGCTGCGTCGATCGCCTGGACGAGCAGGGTGTGCTCGCCCGGCGTCGTCGACCTCGATCTCCTCCATGAGCGGATCGCAGCCGCCGAGGTTCACGCCGTCGAGCGTGCACTCGAAGTCGAGCTCGAGGACCGGCGTCATGTCGTCGGCGCCGCTGAAGGTGAAGATGCTGATGAAGTTCGGCGTGAACGAGCCCTCCGGCGGGCCGCCGGTGATCGATGGTCGTCGGCGGAGTGACGTCGGGGCCGATGATCTCCCACTCGTAGATCGCGGGCGTCAGGTCCATCCAGCCGAAGGCGTTGATGGCCTGGACGATGAACTCGTGGTCGCCTTCCTCGAGCGGGCCGACGGTGAGCGGTGACTCGCAGAAGAAGAACGGGTCACCGTCGATCGAGCACTGCGTGATCGCGTCGGGGGCCTGGTCGGTCCAGAACTCGAAGGTGGCCGAGCCGCTGGTCGAGGTCGGGAGGCCCTCGGGGCCGAGCGGGCCCTCGGGACCGGACAGGATCGAGGTCTCGGGCGCGGATCCGGTCGAGGCGATCGCGATCGCGAAGAGTCCGAAGTCCTCGGCGATGTTGCTGCAGATGCGCGCCGGCGTCACGAACGGGTTGTGGAGGGTCGTGACGTCGATCCACAGCTCGCCGTCGAAGTGGAGCAGGCGCAGGGTCTGGGCGCCCTCGAAGTCGGCCGGGTTGTAGCTGATGCAGATGTTGATCGGCTCCGAGTACTCGGCCGTCGTCGGGATGTCGTAGACGTGCGTGCTGGCTCCCGCGTAGCCCTCCGGCAGCGGCGGCCCGGCGAAGATCCGATCGGCGATCGTCGTGCCGGCAGTGTCGACGCTGAAGAAGCTGACGCTGACGTTGCCGATCGTCACGAGAACGGGCTCGCCAACTGGCGTGTTCGCCGCGCCGGCCGGCGCGATCGTCCAGGAATGGGTCGCCGGGCTCGGGTCGACGTTGCCCGACAGGTCGGTCGCGACCGCGGTGAACGTGTAGTCGCCGGGGACGAGGTCGGTGAACTCGGTCACGACGCCGGGCTCGCACTCGCCGGATTCCGTGCCCGCCGGCCCGGTCAGCGTGCACTCGATCGTCGCGGTCGGGTCATCCGAGCTGACCTGGAGGTACGCGCTCGCGCTCAGCGTCGTGGCGGGCGGGCCGAAGTCGATGGTCGTTTCGGGGGCGGTGAAGTCCTGCACCGTCCACGTGTGCATCGCCGGGATCGGGTCGTGCTCGAACGGCAGGCCCATCCAGTCGAGGCCGGTGAACAGGGTCTGGACCTGGAAGATGTGCTCGCCCGGGAACAGGTTCGTGTAGGTCTTGCGATAGACGCCCGGCTCGCCGTCGACCGGCTCGGCGGTGCAGAGTCCGAACGGCCGATCGTCGAGCGAGCAGTAGAAGACCGCATCGGCGTCGAACGGCTCGCTGGTGAACTGGAACGTCGCCGTCGTGGTCGTGCCGCTCGCCGGCGCGGAGAGGATCTTGGCCTCCGGCGGCGTGACGACGAACTCCGACGTCCTCCCACTGACGCCGAGGTTGCCGAACTCGTCGACCGCGCGCACCGCGAAGAGGTGCTCGCCGATGCCGAGGTCCGTCGTAGGCTGACGGCCGAGGTGCACGGCGCGGCTCGTGCCGGGTCGCCCGGGGCGTGCCGGGTTGAACTTGCCGTCGAGCCAGCAGTGGAAGGTGACGCCGGTCGACGTCCGCGCTGAACGTGAAGGTGACGTCGCGGTCGGTCGTCTCCTCGACTGTCGACGCCCGGGCCGGACAGGATCGTGGCCACCGGCGGCGGCGAGACGATCCAGGTGAAGACGTCCGGCGTGGACTCGATGTTGCCGGCGGCGTCGATGGCGCGCAGGCGGAGCGTGTGCGTGCCGCGGGTCAGGTCGCAGAACATCTCGGGCGAGGTGCACGAGTTCCAGGCGGTGGTCGAGTCGAGCGCGCACTCGAAGCTCAGGTCCGCGCGCCGGCGTGCGGTTGTCGGTGCCGCTGAAGATGAACGTCGCCTCCTGGAGCAGCGTGCCGTTCTCCGGCCCGAGGTTGAACGTCGAGTTCGGCTCGGCGATGTCTGGACCGAGCTCGGACGAGCCACTCGTAGACGGCCTCTTCGCCGACGATTCCCTGCGGGTTGGTCGCGCGGACGACGAACTCGTGCTCGCCGTTCTCGACGACCCAGCGCCGCACCCGGTCGCCGGGTCGCGTGACGTCGCCGCCGCACGGCAGGAAGTCGGCGCCGTCGAAGGAGCACTCGAACGTCGAGCCGGGCTGATCGGACGTGAAGGTGAAGACGGCGTTCTCGGTCTGGCTCGCGCCGTCAGGCTCACCGGAGACCGGATCGAGCCGGCCGTCAGGCCCGCTGAGGAACGTCACGACCGGGGCGGCGGCGACGTGTCACCTGCGCGCGTGGCCGGGGCGCCGATGTTGCCGGCCAGGTCGGTGGCGCGGATGGCGACGGTGTAGGCGCCCGGCTCGGGAACGCTGAGCTCGTAGCCGCCGCCGACCGGCGACTCGCACGACACCCACTCGGCCGAGCCGATGCCGGCCGCGGTGAGGAAGGCGGCGCACTCGAACTCGAGCAGGAGCGTCGGCGTGCGCGTTGTCGATGGCCGAAGAAGGTGTACGGCTCGGGCTCCTGCGCCAACCGTGGCGCCGTTGGCCGGTCCGCCGGAGATCGTCGCGACCGGGCCGCGCGTGTCGGCGAGCGGTGTCCAGGTGTGGGCGGCCGGCGTCGGATCGGGGTTGCCCTCGAACTCCGGCTGCGTCGGATCGGGGAACTCGGGCTCGAACATGTCGACCGCGCGCACGTAGAAGGTGTGCTCGCTGAGCGACATCTCCGGATCGGCGTACGAGTAGACGTCGAGCAGGTTGAACGGGCTGACGCACTCGACCCACGCGTTCTCGTTCGGCGGCGCCGTGCCGTTGGTGACCTGGCACTCGAAGAGGAGCAGGAACTCTGGCGTCAGGTCGTCGAGGCCGACGAACTCGAAGATCGTCGAGGCCAGCGTGTTGACGGGTCGGTGACCGCACCGGACGGCGCGCGCTCGATCGTCGTGTCCGGCGGCGAGCTGTCGACCGGGTCGACGACCTCCCACTCGTAGATCGGCAGGCTCGAGCTCGGCGGCCGAGCCCATCGTCTCGGACTCCGCGAAGACCTCGAGGATGTGGTCGCCCGGGAGCAGCGGCTCCGGGAAGTCCGTGTCGCCGGCGAAGGCGGGGCCGACCTGGAACGGCGACTCGCACGGGAAGTAGGCGCCCGGATCCAGGCTGTCGAAGCGGCACCAGAACGTGGCGTCGCCGACGTTGGCCTCGAAGATGATCTCCGCCGAGGTGCTCGCGCTCGGGCCGCCGGTCGCCGGGTCGCCCTGCGGGCCGCCGGTCGCGGGCGTGAAGCCGGGGCCGTCGGTGAAGACGACGGTGACGCCGAGGAGCTCCCACGTGAACGGTCGTCGGGGCTCCGACGTTGCCCTCGAAGTCGATCGCGCGCACGAAGAAGGTGTGCGGGCCGACCTCGGTCTCGGCGAGGCCCCACTCGAAGGCGCCCTGGTTCATGAACATGGCGGCCTCGAACCCGCACGGCTCGTAGCCGTTCGCGTCGACCTTGCACTGGAAGGTGACGTCGGGCTCGTTCGAGTGGAACGTGAAGATCGCGTCGAACAGCCAGGTCTGGATGCCGTCGTCGGCGGGATCGATGTCGTCCGGGATGACGTCGAGGATCGACCTCGGGGGCGACGCCGGACGGCAGCGGCACGTAGGTCCACGTGAAGGTCGCAGGCGTCGGATCGGCCAGGCCCTGGCCCATCATGTCGATGGCGCGGACCTCGAACGTGTGCTCGCCCGGGCTCAGGTTCAGGTACTCGGCCGGGTACTCGCAGTCCTCCCAGGCCAGCGGGTTGTCGTGTCGATGCGGCACTCGAAGACGATCTCGTGCGGCAGGGTGAAGTCGTCGGTGCCCCGGTAGGTGAAGCTGACGTTGCGGCTCGGGCTCTGGATGCCGGCGGTCGCCGGGTCCCAGTCGGCCGGTCCGGAGACGATCCCGGTCTCGGGCGCGCCGGGCACCGTGCCGAGCTCGCAGACGACGCCGAAGCACTGCTCGGGCTCCATGTTGCCGGCGGCGAGGTTGCCGCCGCCGTCGATGGCGCCGACCGAGTAGATGCCCCAGCCGCCGTTCAGCTGGGCGACGTTGTCGCGGACGGTGTGGCCGGCGCCCTCGACGTAGATGCCGTCGCCGCCGTTCGCGTCGGTCGTGTTGTTCTCGATGAGCGTCCCGCTGTCGAGGACGGAGGACTCGGTGACCTCGATGCCACCGCCGCCGTTGCCGCTGGCCGTGTTGTCGCGAACGATCGTGTCGTGCGAGAGCTCACCGATCTCGATGCCGGAGCCGAGCGTGCCGCTCGCGTTGTTGGCGACGATCGTCGTGCCGGTGGCCTCGCCGACCACGATGCCGCCCGCGCTGCCGCTGAAGTCGTTGCCCTTGACGAGGGTGTTCGTGGCGAGCTCGACGACGACGCCCGGGCCCGGTCGTGGCCGACGGCCGAGTTGTTGAGGACGGTGTTGTTGTTGCCGCCGACCATGACGCCGCCCTGGCCGCCCTCGATCGTGTTGCGCTGGACGAGGTTGTTGTTCGAGGGCAGCAGCTCCTCGCCGGCCACGATGCCGAAGCCGCCGTTGTCCTTGAGCACGTTGTCGGTGACGACGTTGTTGCCGCCGCCGATCATGAAGATCCCGCCGCCGCCGCTCATCGAGATCTCGTTGTGCTCGATGAGGTTGTCGCTGGCGAACTCGAGGTAGATGCCGCCCTCGCCCTGGTTGGCGCCGAGGTCGTTGTTGCGGATCACGGCGTGGCGCGTGCCGGTGTAGAGGGCGATGCCGATCTCGTTGCCGACGATCGAGTTGTCGCGGATCAGGTTGCCGTCGGCGCCCTGGTCGGCGTCGGAGAGCGCGATGGCGGCCTCCTCGTTGGCCTCGAGCCGCATCGAGTGGACGACGTTGCGCGCGGTGCCCGGGTTGAGCTGGACGCCGTAGAGGAACTGGGTGACGAGGCCGTTCATGATCGTGACGTCGTCGTGCCCGTTGTTGAGGATGCCGGCGTCGAGGCCCATGCCGTCGACGACGTGGCCGTCGAGGTCGATCGTGATGCCGGGCGCGCCGACGATGAGGCCGTGGCCGCCGCAGTCGACCAGGTCGTTGAGCAGGCGGGTGCTCTCCATGAGGATCTGGCCGCAGTTCACCTGCGCTGCGATCGGCGGCTCGCCGACCGTCCAGGCGTAGATCCTCGTGTCGAAGTTGCTCGCCGCGTCGTCGGCCCGGACCCAGAACTCGTACGTGCCGGGCTCGAGGTCGGTGTAGGTGATCGGCGAGGTGCAGGCTTCAGCAGCGTCCCAATCCACCGGCGTGGGCGGCACGGCCGGCTGGAGCACGCACTGGAAGGTCACACCGCCCAGCCAGTTCGCGGAGAACTCGAACGTCGCATCGGTTTCGACGGTGACCCGGTCGGGGGTCGCGTCGATGGAGGCCGCGAAGGTATCCGCATCACGCGCGACCGCCCAGGTGTAGGAGGCCGGGGTCTCGTCGGCGTTGCCGGAGAAGTCGACCGCGCGAACCTCGAAGGTGTACGTGTCGTTGGCGAGGTCGCTGTACGTCTTCGGGCTCGCGCACGCCGTCCACGGGCCGCCGTCGAAGCGGCACTCGAAGGTGACCGGGCTCGCGTTGTCGGCACCCGAGAACCGGAAGACGGCGACGCTCTCGGTGGTCTCGGCTGGATCGGGCCCTCGAGGATGTTCGTGTTCGGGCGCGATCGAGTCGCCGCCGCCCTGGCCGCCGAGGCAGGTGATGTTGTAGCACTGCTGCGGCTTGAGATCGACGCCGAGCGGGCCGAGGTTGCCCTGGGCGACGTTGCCGCCGCCGTCGATGTTGGCGCGCCCGTTCGACGGGTCGCCGACGTAGATGCCCCAGCTGTCGTTGTCGAAGGAGACGTTGTCCTTGAAGATGTGGCTCGGCTTCGTGGCCTTGATGCCCTCTTCCTTGTTCGAGTTCGTCGTGTTGCCCTGGACGAGGGTGCCCTGGCCGGCCGGCGTCTCGTCACCGATGTAGATGCCGCCGCCGACGTTGTTGCTCGACAGGTTGTTCACGAGGACGTTGGCGAACGACTGCGACTCGAGGGTGATGCCGGTGCCGTCCGAGTTGCTGGTGTCGTTGCCCTCGATCGTGTTGCCGGTCGAGTTCTTCAGGCCGATGCCGCCCTTGTTGCCGCGGACGTCGTTGCCCTTGATGAGGTTGTCCATCCCGTAGAAGAGGTCGATGGCGTCGGAGTTCGTCAGCGTGCCGACGTTGTCGATCAGCTGGTTTCGGCGCGAGTGGACGATCTCGAGGGCCGGGCCGCTCGTCTCGGAGATGTGGTTGCCCGCGACGACGTTGTCGGTCGACTCGATGCCAACGGTCGGTCCGCTCGTCGTGTCGCTGATCGACACGCCGGCGCCGACATCGGCGATCGGGTTGTTGCGCACGGTGTTGTCGATGGCGCCCTCGAGGAGCACGCCGGCGTCGCTGGCGACCTGGATGTCGTTGCTCTCGACGACGTTGGCGACGGCGCGGTCGATGAAGACCGCGTCACCGCTGGTGGCACCGATGAGGTTCCCGCGCACGATGTTGTCGCGGGACGCCGTTGAGGAGCCAGACGCCGCGCTTGTTGGAGAGGAGCGTGTTCGCGCGCAGGATGTTGTCGTTGACGCCGGACTGGAAGCCGGGCACCGGGTCGCTCGGCGCGAGGGTCGGATCCTCTGGGAAGGTCGGGTGGCCGAGGCTGATGCCGGCTTCCTGGTTGAGGTCGGCCGTGACGCCCTCGATGATGTTCAGCTTGGCGCCGTTGTTGAGCATGACGCCGTAGTCGAAGTCGGTGAGCCGGCCGTTCCGGATCGTGACCGAGTCGTAGCCGTTGTTCAGGATCGCGGCACCGATCGACTTGCCGTCGATCGTCTTGCCGTTCAGGTCGATCGTGATCGCGTCGGCGCCGATGATCAGGCCGTGGCCGAGGCAGTCGGCGAGGTTGTTGTTGACGATGATGCTCTGCGTGATCTTCTGGCCGCAGAAGACCGTCTTCGTGACCGGCGTCGCGCCGACGGTCCACGTGTAGGCGGCGGGCACGCCGCTGTTCGCGGCATCGTCGACGTTGCCGCTCAGGTCCCGGCGCGGACCTGGAACACGTGCTCGCCCGGCGCGAGGCCGTTGACGGTGTGCGGCGATGTGCAGAGCGTCCAGATCGGCTGGCCCGAGCCGTCCACCGCGCCGTCGAGGCGGCACTCGTAGACCAGGTCGGCCGTCAGGCTCTGGTTGTCGGTTCCGGTGAAGCTGAAGGACGCACTCGTCTGCACCGTCACCGGGTCCGGACCCGCCGGGATCTCCGTGTCGGGCGCCGTCGTGTCGGGCGGCGGGGGATGGATCCACCACGCGTGCCACGCGGCCGTGACGTCCGTGTTGCCACCGCGGTCGATCGAGCGCACCTCGAAGATGTGGCCGCCGTACTCCAGGTTGGTGTACTGCGTCGGCGACGCGCACGGCTCCCATGCCGGCTGCACCGTGAGGGCGCTCACGTCTGCCTGCGTGAGCTCGTCGTTGAGCTCCTCGTAGTAGTGCCGGCACTCGTACGCCAGGTTGTATCCGGCCGTCAGGTTGTCGCTGCCGGTGAACTTGAACGTCGCGTTCCGGTTCGTCGTGTCGTAGCGCGTGCCGGCCTCATCGGTCAGGAGCTCGCCGGGGGCCGCGGTGATGCGGGTGTCCGGCGCGAATGCCGCGACGGTGCAGTCGTTGACGCCAGGCGTCTCACCGAATGCGCACTCCTCGCTGCCGTCCTCCTCGACGCCGGCCTCGATCGTCCACTCGTACACGATCGGGGTCAGGTCGAAGTTGCCGGCCTGGTCGACCGCGCGCACCTCGAACTTGTGGGTCATCGAGCGACTCGAGCATCAGGTAGGTGAGCGGGCTCGAGCACTCGACCCAGAACTCACCCTCCGGCGGCTCAGGCAGGTCCGGCGGCTCGCCCGGGTCGGGCGGCTCGAGCTCCGGCTCCTCCGGAGGCACGATGGGATCCGGCGGCGCGTCGAGGCGGCACTCGAACACGAGCGCGGTCGGGACGTCGCCGGTCGGGCCGTCGTTGCCGGTGAACTCGAAGACGCGCGGCCGCTGTTGGTGGACGCGTCCGGGCCAGGATTCGGGCCGAGCGGGCCGTCGATGAGGATCGTCTCGGGGGCGGTGAGGTCCTCTGGCGTCATCGGCAGGTCGTCGCCCTCGGCGCAGACCACTCCCACGCACTGGATGGCGTCCGGCAGGCCCACGGCGACGCCGACGTCCGCGTGGTTGCCGCTCGCGCGGTTGCCGCCGCCGTCGATGTTGCGGTTCGGGTCGAGCGGCTCGCCGGGCACCGGGTCCTCGCCGGCGTCGATGCCGTAGTTGGCGTTGTTGTTCGCGTTGTTGCCGATGCGGACGCCGTCGGGGCAGTTGACCGGGCCGCCGACGGTGTGCCGGCCGGTGGCGATCGAGATGCCGCTCTCGGCATTCTCGTTGGCGATGTTGCCGGCGACCAGCGCGCCGCCGACGGCGTTCCCCAGCGAGTCGAACGTTGCGCCCTCGATCGAGATGCCCGGGCCGCCGTTGCGGTTCGCGAGGTTGCTGGTGACGACCATGTTGACGCCGTCGCCGAGCTCGATGCCGGCCTGGAGCGAGTTCGAGACGTCGTTGTTGTCGACGACGAGGTTGTTGACCCCGGAGGCGTCGACGCCCGACGGGTTGTAGCCGAGCTCGCTGTTCTTGACGACGCTGTTGCTCGAGTTCGAGAGCACGACGCCGCCGTCGGACTGCTGGTGGGCGAGGACGCCGTCGACCGCGATCCGGTCGGAGTCCTGCACGATCACGCCCGCGTCGCCGTTCCGGACGAGCACGCCGCCGCGCACGACGTTGCCGTGCGAGCCCTGGTGGATGACGATCCCGGCGTCGCCGGTGTCGCTGACGTCGTTGTTCTCGAGGACGTTCTCGCGCGAGCCGTTCTCGACCACGATGCCGGCGTCGGAGTCGAGGGTCGGGTCGAGGATGATCCCGCTGATCGTGTTGTTGCGGATCATGTTGCGGTGCGAGTCGAACAGGTGGATCGACATCCCGTTGCGAGATGAAGAAGTTGTTCTCGATGACGCTGCCCTCGGTGCCGCTCATCAGCTGGATGCCGGTCTCGCCGTTCGAGTCGAACACGCTGTCGTGCACCGTGTTGCCGAGGCGACCGTTGTCGGCGTCGAACAGCTGGAGGCCGGTGAGCGCGTTGCGGGTGAGGGTCATGTGGTGCACCTCGCTGTGCACCGATCCCGGCCCGAGCAGGATGCCGTAGCCGTAGTTCGTGACCGTGCCGTTGCGGATCTCGACGTTCGGGTAGCCGCTGCGGATGCCCGGCGTGAGGTTGTCCTCCTCGCCCGGCTCGAGGATGAAGCCGCTCGAGACCGTGTGGCCGTTGAGGTCGAGGATGATGTTCGGCGCGCCGATCGCGATGCCCTCGCCCAGGCAGCCGAGGACGTCTTCGGCGAGCTTCGTGCTCTCGGTGATGACCTGGCCGCAGGTGACGACCTCTGCCTGCGCCGGCACGGGCTGGCGCGCGCCCGGCGGCGGCGTATCGGCCGCCTCGAAGCGCAGCTCGAGCACGGGGAGCGTGATCTCGGGTGGATCCTGTGGCAGCTCACGTGACGAGAAGCTCTGGTCGCCGCCTTCGGGGTCGCTCTCGACCTGGTCGCGGATGACCCAGCCGTGGTTCGGGAGGGTTCCGGCGAGGATCGCCTCGACGTCGGCGGTCACGTCGAAGTCGCGGTAGCCCTCGCCGGCGGCCGTCGGAACCGGGGCGGTGCCAGCGGCGGCAGGGGGCTGGCTGACCCAGGTGAGGGTGCTTTCCTTCCAGGTCTGGAGGAGCGGGACGGCGACGAGGTTGCGGCCCTCGGTGTGACCGTCGGAGTAGAGGCGCAGCGTCGCGGAGATCAGCTCGCAGTCGGGGGCGTCGGCGATGAGCGGGAAGCGGAAGAAGGCGCGGGCGTTCTGCTTCTCGACCGGCCCGGTATCGGGGACGTTCGCGCCGGAGCGGACGTCGAGCTCGGTCTCGAACATGTAGTTCTCGAGCGGGTTGACCTGGTCGGCCCAGCCGTCGGCGTTCGGGGTGAGGGTGATGTTCGCCTCGTCGCAGTTGAGCGGCGTGCTGCCCGGGTCGTCGGGATTCGGGCCGACGCGCCAGGTGTAGCGGGCCGGCGTCGGATCTGGGCCGCCCACCTCGGTGCCGATGGCGCGGACCTCGAAGGTGTGGAGGCCGGTCGTCAGGTCGGAGTACATGACCGGGTTGAAGCACTCGAGCCACTGCTCCGGATCGCGGCTGTCGAGACGGCACTCGTACTCGGCGAACTGCGACGGGGTGAAGTCGCTCACCGCGCGGAAGCTGAAGAGCGCGGAGCGGCTGTTCGTCTGCGGCGTCGTCGTCGGTGCCGGCGGCACGACCGTGCCGGGCGTCAGGCCAGGGGCCTCGACGATCTCGGTGTCGGGCGGCGTCATGCCGACGCCACTGATCAGCTGCTCGATCGGCGTCTCGTCGACGTTGTCGGCGCGGTCGATCGCGCGGACCTCGAAGGTGAAGAGGCCCTCCTCGGGTAGCGGCACCGACCACGGGCTCGAGCAGCCGTTCCACATCAGCTCGGGCGGCTGCGGCTCCCACGGCGGGACGATCTCGGGCTCCTCGGTCAGCTCGATCTCGATGAAGCGGCACTCGAAGTTGAGCTCGTTGGGCGGCGTCGTGTTGTCCGTCCCGCGGAAGCGGAAGGCCATCGTCTCGATGCTGTCCTGGACCGGGCCGTCCTCCGGGTAGTCGAAGATCGTCTCCGGCGGGTTGTCGTCGAACGGCGGGGGCGGGCCGACGAACTCGTACGCGCCGGCGTCGCATCGGTTCAGGTGCTCCTGCTCGTCGTCGGTGTAATTGGCCGCGGGGCGGGGAACGCCGCGCTGGTCGGTGACCGAGCAGGGCTTGGCGCTGGAGTCGATCGCCAGGCTGCCGTACTGGAGGGCGTGGGTCAGGGTCGGGCCGCCGTTGTCGGCGATGGCCAGCAGCTTCGGGTCGCCGCGGCGATCGCGGACGCCGAGCTCGATCGGGTTCTGCGCCGTCTCGGCGGTGACCGCGAGGAAGCAGGTGTTGACGCCGCCGGTCTCGAGGTTGCCGCCCTCCGAGCGGATGTACCAGTCGCAGTTGCCGCCCTTGATGCTGCCGCCGACGATCGAGTTCTTGAGGATGACCGCGGCGTTCGTCTTCGGCGGGATCTCGGGAACGAAGTCGGACTCCACCACGCCGATGCCGCCGCCGATCGGTGCCGAGTTGCGCCAGATCGTGGTGTGCACGATCCGGAGCTCGCCGTCGGCGTCGTGGAAGAGACCACCACCACCGGCCGCCGCCATGTTTCCGGAGATCGTCGTGTTCTCGATGAGCGAGTCGCCGTCGGCGAAGCTCATGATGCCGCCGCCGTGGCCGGCTTCCTCGGGGAGCTCGCCGTCCTCGCCTGGCGTCCCATCCGCGCGGTGTTGTTCAGGAACAGCGAGCCGCGGATGATGAGCTGGTTGTCGGGCGCGTTGGCGAGGCCGCCGCCGATCTCGGCGGTGTTGCCGCGGATCGTCGAGTCGAGCAGGAAGAACTCGCCGCTCGAGGTGTTGTAGATGCCGCCGCCGGCCGAGGCCGCGCGGTTGGTGGTGACGGTCACCCGCTCGAACGTGACCTCGGTGGCGCTGTTCTCCAGGCCGCCGCCGTCGAATGCGCGGTTGTTCGAGATCGTCGTGTCGGCGATCACGACGTCACCCGCGTTGTTGAGGCTCAGGCCGCCGCCTTCCTCGGTCGCCTCGTTGCCGTCGATCGTCGAGCGCACGATCGTCAGCGGTCCGCCGTCGGACTGGACGCCGCCGCCGCCCGCGACGTCGTCGCTCAGCGTGCCGTCCTCCTCGACGATCGGGACGCCGGCCCTGTTGAAGCTGAACGTCGAGTCGACGATCGTCTGCAGGCGCTCGCTGTGCAGCCAGACGCCTCCGCCCTCGCCGTTCGAGGCGTTCGCGGTGACGGTAACGGAGCTCAGGAGCAGGCTCGCGCGCCCACTGCTGGCGATGGCCGCGCCGTGATCGGACGAGTGGTTCTCGCGCGAACGTGCTGTCGGCGACGACCATGTGGGCGTCGCCGTCGTTGTAGAGGCCACCACCGTTTTCGGCGATGTTGTCGGTGACCTGGACGTTCTGGACGGTGAAGGCGCCCCGCAGGCCGAACTGCGAGACGTGGCCGCCGCTGTACAGGCCGCCGCCGTTGGCCGCCTGGTTCTTCGTGACGCTGCCACCGGTGACGGTGACGGTGCCGCCCTCGGCGTAGAGGCCGCCGCCGCTGGCGCCCGATCGGTTCTGGGTGAGGTTGACGTTCGTCAGCTCGACGATGCTGTCGCCCTCGCTGAGGATGCCGGCGCCGTTGCCCTCGCTGGCGTTCAGCGAGATCGTGGAGTTGCTGATCCGCAGCGTCCCGACCTTCTCCCAGCGAGCCTGGTTCGCGATGGCGCTGGCGTCGAGCGGGTAGTCGGCCGGGTCGACGAGGAGGAACTCCTCGGGGTCGAGCGGGTCCGGCATGATCGCGCCCGGGTTCAGGGTGACCGTGCTGCCGGTGATCGTGATCGTGCCGCCCGAGACGTTGTTGATGGCGGCACCACTGCCGCCGCCGGAGCCGTTGCCGGTGAAGGTCGAGTTGAGGATCTCGACCCGCCCGAGGGGGAGCAGGTCGAGGTTCGGCGGATCGGTCGCCCACTCGTAGTCGTGAAGGTCGGCGTGGTTGAGGCCACCGCCGGCCTTCTCTGCGTAGTTGTCGCGGACGACCACGCCATCGAGCGTGAGCTTGCCGAGCGACCAGTTCTGGATCGCGCCGCCCTCCTCGGGGCTGAAGCCGTTCTGGAGGGTGAGGTTGCGGAATGTGACGTCGCCGGCACCGGGGTGGATCTCGAAGAGGCGGTCGATGCCGCGTGCGACGATCGGCGAGCTCGGCAGGGGATTGCCGCCGTCGATGATGACGTCGTCGAGTGGCCAGCTCCCGACTGCCTTCTCGATCGTCACCGGGTCGAGGATCTCGAAGTCGCCGACGTTGGCCGCGTTCTCGTTGATCGGCGGGATTGCGAGCTGATAGAGGCCCGGGTTGATGGCGATCGTGTCTGGCCCAGGATGCGCGTTGGCCTCCTGGATGGCGGCGCGCAGGGTGCACTGGCTCCCGGTCGTGCTGGTGTCGACGTCGCAGATCCCATTGCCAACGACCGCGTCGACCTGGTCACGCGTGTCGTTGACGGTGAAGTCCGACGCGGCGGCGAACGAGAGGATGAGCACCATGACCGATGAGGTCGCGACGAGGGCAGCAGCCGGGACACGAACACGCCGCGGCGTCCGGCCCCAGGCCTGGCCAAGCGGCCGGCCGGCGACGGCGAGCGCGCGCCGAGCCCGCAGGCGGGACGCGGTCAGCAGCCGATCCACGGGTCGGGCCACCGGCTCGAGGAGTCCGGCGACCGGATCGAGGAGGAAGCGACCGACGCCACGACGGAGCGATGCGTCGGCCGAAACGACGGCCAGGTGGACCGGAGCGACCGCCTTCCCCACGGCGGTGGTCACCGGCGTCGCGACGACCGCGAGGGTTGCGGCGGTGCGGCTGGCGCCGACGCGAATCGCGGTCCCAGCCTGACGCGCGGCGCCCCCGGCAACTCGGCCGAGGGCGGGAATCGTGACTGCGGACTGGAGGAGCCGCGGCAGCGGCGGCGATGCCGTCTTGCGGCGATGCCGTCCTGCGCGCCATTGTCCGACAGGTCGCACTGCAGTAGCGATGTCCCGCACCACGAGGCATGAACACCACCCCGCAGGCGTCACGGATACAGGTTCGGCTCGTCAGGTCTGCGCGCTGCGCGGCTCGATACGCGCGCCGCTGGCAGGCCCTCGAGCAGAAGCGCTGATGTGATCGGCTGGGCTCGAATGCCGAGCCGCATCCGTCGCGCGCACATGTGTTGGCGACCGCCATGCCGGCGGCGTCGTGCGCGGGTCGAGGGGTCCACGGATTCGCACCTGCTCGCGCCAGCGTCTGACGGAGCCGGCGTCCGGCCGTGGGCAGTGACGAGTCTCGGAGTACAGATATGAGCACAGATGCACGATCACGCTGCCGAATCAGGATTCGGTAAGGACGCGATCAGTCGGCGGTAAGGGTTTGGTGAGAACGTCCTTACAAACGAGGTCCCGGCCGGTGCGCGGGTGCACCATCCGCGCGGTGGGGCCTTAGCGCTTCGGCAGCCGATACCCCGCGCCGCGCACGGTCTCGATGACGTCGGCGCCAAGCTTCCGGCGCAGTGCGTTGACGTAGACGTTGACGAGGTTCGAGGTGGGGTCGAAGAAGTAGCCCCAGACCTGCGAGAGCAGCTGTTCCCGGCTGAGGACCTGGTCCGGATGTCGGAGGAGCGTCTCGAGGAGGCTGAATTCGCGGGCGGTCAGGTCGACGACACGGTCGTCGATCGTCACGCGACGCGTCCGAAGGTCCAGGTGCACCTGGCCGACGGTGAGCGCAGACGATTCCCGTGAGCCGCGATCGCGCAGCCGCGTCCGGACCCGGGCCAGGAGCTCCTCGAAGCGGAAGGGCTTGCGCATGTAGTCGTCTGCGCCGGCATCGAGGCAGGTAACGACGTCGCGCTCGGGGCGGCCGGTGAGGATGAGGATCGGCATCTGCTTGCCGCGCGCGCGGAGCGACTTCAGGACCTGGAGGCCGTCGCGCTCCGGGAGCCCCATGTCAAGGATGATCAGGTCGAATTCGTCGGTCATCCCGTACTGCTCGGCCTCCTCGCCGTCGCTGGCGACGAGGGTCGAGAAGCCGCTGGCCCGCAGGCCCTTGTCGATGAACGAGCTGATGAGGGCGTCGTCCTCGGCGATCAGGATGCGCGTCATGCCGAGCCACCGCCCGTGCCGTCGGGGATGACCATCGTGAAGGTCGAGCCCTCGCCGAGCTTGCTCGTCAGCCCGATGGAGCCGCCGTGGGCCTCGGCGATGGTGCGCACGATCGCCAGGCCCAGCCCGCTGCCGCGGTAGCGCCGGTGGGCGCTGCGCCCGCGACGGAACCGGTCGAAGACGCGGGCCTGCTCCGCGTCCGGGATGCCGAAGCCCGTGTCACGAACCCACAGCCGGAACTCACCATCGGCAACCGATGAGCCGATGGCGATCGTGTCGTGCCCGACGGTGTGCTGCACGGCGTTGTGGACGAGGTTCATGACCGCCTCGGTCAGGCGGTGGCGGTCGACGAGCACCTCGGCGTCGGCGGCCGCGTCGACCACCCACGTCCGGGACGCCATGGCCGCGGCCTTGGCCAGGAGCTCGTTGGTGAACGGCTCCAGGTCGATCCAGGTGGGACGCAGGAAGTCGTGCTGCTGGGCATCCGCCAACAGCTGGAGGTCGTCGACGATGCGGCCCATGCGCTCGAGCTCATCGGCGACCAGCGCGATCGTCGCGTCGCGCTCCTCGGGCTCCTCGCTGAGCAATTCGAGGTGGCCGCCGACGATGGTCAGCGGGTCGCGCAGCTCATGGCTGGCGTCGTGGACGAACTCGCGCTGGCTGCGCATCACCGCCTCGAGCCGGTCGAGCATCGCGTTGAAGCTGCGAGCCATCTCGGACGCCTCGTCGCCGCCGCTGGCGCTGATGCGCCGGGTCAGATCGGACTGAGAGATCGAGCGCGCCGTATCGGTCAGCTCCTGCACCGGCCGCAGGACCCGACCGGCCAGGAAGTAGGCCGCGATCGAGCTGATGAGGAGAACGCCGAGCCCCGCCAAGAGGCCATAGGTCTGGAGGTCCTCGATGACGACCAGCTCGCTGGCCGGCAGGATGGCCACGACGAACGAGCCGACCTCGTCGCCGAGCCGGACGCGCGCGGCATGGTAGTGGACGTCGCCGATCTCGGTGCTGTAGCTGGCGGTGACCAGGCGGCTGATGCCGCCGCTGGGCTCGCTCAGGCTCTCCCACTCGGCCAGGCGCTCGGCCGGGAACTCCTCCAGCGGGAACTGCTCGACATCGCGATCGACCGGCCGGCCCTCGACAAAGGTCAGCAACGCCTCCCCGTTGCCGGGCACGTTGCGGAAGAGGAAGACCTCGAAGACGCGCTCGAGGCTGTCGAAGCGCTGGCCCGTCTGCGGGTCGTTGCCTTCGGTCACGAGCAGGTCGACCTCGGTGATCTCCTGTTCCAGGTCCTCCTGGATGCGATCGTTGAGGCTGATCAGCAGCACCTCGCGGAGAGCGACGAGGCCGATGATGACGGATAGAGCGAGAAGGACAACGTAGGAAGCCAGGATCCTCGTCCGCGTGCTGCGCGCAGCCCCGAACCATCGGGGAGAGGCGCGTCCTCGCACCTGCCCCGGAAGTGGCGTTCCCGCGGCGTCGGGAATGTCCTGGATCGGGGCCTCGTCTACCCTGGCGGACAACCCATCACCCCCGCTCGCGCGGCATGAAGCGGCAGCCGCTCCATCGGTCCGGAGAGCGCTCCGGCGACGTGGCACTGCGAATGGGCACGGACGGTGGCACAGAGATCGATGAGTGAACCTGCCGCGCGCCGGCAGCTGCGCTCCTCTCCTCTGTCTCGGGTCAGAGGATTCATGGGACGATCGGGTGGGAAGTCCCTAGCCTTTATGGTGCAGCGTTTATGGACCGGCGCAGGACGCTCGTCAATAGTACTCAGCCCGGATGGTGCGAGGACGCACCACGGGACGATCGCGTTTTGACCGGTCGTCGGAGGCGACGGTATCATCGCCCGGCCGACCGCCGTCATGCCTGATGGTCGGTTCGCGCGCGTTCCGGCGTAGCTCAGTTGGTAGAGCGGGTGACTGTTAATCACTTGGTCGCAGGTTCGAGTCCTGCCGCCGGAGCCACCTCACCGCGATGAGGGCACCCGCCCGCCCGGGGGTTGCGATCTGACGGGACGACGAAGCAACGGGTCGCCGATGTCTCCGACCGTGCGCGCGGAGATCGAGCGCTGGTTCGCGCGCCGCGGCGTCCCGCAGCTGATCGACGGCTACAGTTCGGAACCGGCGATGGACGCCAGGGCCGCGCCGCTCCTCGTCGGGTGGCTGATCCTCGGGACCATCTGGGGCTGGGGCACCCGCCCGGACTGGCCGGTCGCCGCCAACGTGGCCGGCATCATCGGCACTCTCGTCTTCATGGCTGTCGCCTGGGCCATCGTCCGGCGCGTCCGGGGACGGCCGGCATGGCCCCGGCAGACGACCTTCGACCTGGCGGACATCGCCACGATGGCGCTGTTGCCGGTTGTGCCCGCGGCGCTGATCGACGTCTCGGGCGTCGAGGCGATTTCCGCGGGCGTCGGGGCGCTGACCGGGATCGGTGTCGTCTACCTCATCGTCGGCTTCGGCGTCATCGAGATCGGGCTGTGGGCGATCGACCGGCTGTGGCAGCAGCTGACCTACCTGATCGGCCTCGTGGCCAGGACGCTCCCGATCCTGCTGATCATCGTCATCTTCACGCTGTTCGAGTCTGCGATCTGGCAGGTCGCCCATGCCCTGAGCGCCGGCGAGCTGGTTGCCGTGCTCGGGCTCCTGCTGCTCCTCGCCGCCTTGTTCGTCGGCACCGCGTTTCGGCGTGAGTTGCGCGAGATCGAGGCCGATGCGGACCCCGAGCGCATGATTGCGGATGCGCGTGAGACGCCGGCACGGGCGGTGGCCGATGCCGACGTCGTGGATCCGCTCGCCGTCCCGCGCCTGAGCTGGCTGCAGCGGGGCAACCTGACGCTGTTGGTGGTCGTGCCGACGATGCTGCAGGCGACCTTCGTGGCCATCGTGGTTGCGGCATTCCTCGCGGCGCTCGCCACGTTCATCATCCCGGCGTCGGTGCTGGCGGGGTGGATCGGCGAGGCCCCGCGCGTCCTCGTCACCGTTGACCTCCTGGGCGAGTCCCGCGCACTCACCGCTGAGATCCTGACTGTCTGCGCGTTGCTCGGCGGGATCGTCGGCCTCTACTTCAGCGGGCTCGCGATCTCCGACCCCGCGTATCGCTCCGAGCGGTTCGATCGCGATGTCGCCGGCGTGCGCCAGCTACTCGCGGCTCGCGCCATCTACGCCGCTGCGCTCGGCCGCGCTGCGCCGCGACCTCGTACCATTGGCGTGACCGATGACCGACGTTTCACCCCCCGCAATCGGCGCGCCACGCGTCGACCGGCCGGGGATCCCGCCGTCCTACGGCACGAGCCGGGCGACCGCGTTCGTCGACTGGAGCCACGTCGAGGAGCGCCTCGCCGCCGACCGCGTCTACTGGCTGGCGGCGGTCGGCGCCGATGGACGGCCCCGCGTGCGCCCGATCGACGGCCTCTACCACGACGGGGTGATCTACGTCGGCGGCAGCGGCGAGACCCGCTGGGTCCACGACGTCGAGGCACACCCTGCCGTCAGCATCCACCTCGACGGGGTGGATGACGTCGTCCTCATCGAGGGCGACGCCGAGGTGCTGAAGGCCGTGGACGCGGACCTCGCCGAGGGACTGGCGGCGGCGTCGAACGCGAAGTTCCCCGAGTACGCCATGACCGCCGACTTCTACCGCCGCAACGGCGCGATCGCCATCCGGCTCCGCAAGGTCATCGCCTGGACCGACATCACCCGGGACCCGACGCGCTTCCGCTTCGCATGATCAGCGAGCTCTTCCCGATCATCTCGACGCCCGACCTCGAGCGGTCGCTCGGCTTCTACCGCGACCTCCTCGGCGGGACGGTCACGTTCTCCTTCCCCGGCGATGACGGCAAGCCGGTCTACGTCGGCCTCGACCTCGGATCGTCGCACCTCGGGATCGGCCTCGAGGCGGGCGTTGCCGGCCCGCCCCGACCGCGGCCGATCAGCCTCTGGGTCTACGCCGACGACTGCGATGCCGTCGTCGGGCGCGTCCGATCAGCCGGCGGAACGGTCACGGAGGAACCCGCCGACCAGCCCTGGGGCGAGCGTGTCGGTCGCGTGCTGGATCCCGACGGGAACGAGGTCGTCATCGGCCAGAAGGCGGCCTAGCGCCGATGCATCGGTCCCGGTGGACGGCTCATGCGTCCAGGGTCGTGACCTCGTCGCCGACCGAGATCGTCCCATCGCTGAGGATGTCGGCGTTGATGCCGCCACGGTGGACGAGGTCCTTGATGATCCCCGGTCGGGTGTTCCGCTCCAGGGTGACGCACGGCTCGCAGATCTTGACCCCGTAGCACTCGACGTCGCCGACCCGGAAGCGCCGGCCGATGAGCTCGTTCAACGGCACGCCGCGAACCGTCACCTGCCGGCGCGTGGCGCCCGGTGGTAGTCCGACCTCCCCGACGACCTCCTCTTCGACCAGGGTCAGTGCCTCCCCGGCATCGGCCGTCCCGTCCGGGAAGAAGTGGCGGTCGCCCTGCAGGCCCTTGCCCGCGCGGGCCTCGGCCGATGCGACCGGCACGACCGGAGCGCCGTGCTCGGGGGCGAGGTGGATGGCGATGACGGTCATGTGCGGCTTTCCCTTTTGTCAACGCAGGGCTAACGCTATGGCCCATCTTCCGTTAGTACCTTTGTGCCGGACACTGCGTTGGCGGCTCACGCCGCCAGGGCAGCCGCAGTGTCCGGCTCTTCCGTGCCCCGGGGTCCTCGGACGCTCAGCTCCGGCGCTCGTGCCAGTCGGGGTCGACCGGCGCGGTGGGGCCCACATCGTTCAGGGTCGGGCCGAGCACCCAGATCATCACGGCCAGGGCGATGGCGAAGATGAAGAGGAGCACCGAGCCGGCCCACTCGTAGGTGAGGAACCAGTACACCGCGGCCGTGATGAGGACGAGGCCGGGGATGGCGGCGAACTTCAGCAGACGCATGGACCGATGATACCCATGCTCAGACGAGCCAGCCGCAGTCGGTCCGGCTGACGGGGGAGAAGCCGACAGTCGTCTCACCGATCGGGCGGACCCCCGTGTCGGGAGGATGGCTCAGCACGAGCGGCCGTGTGCCGAGCGTCCGGTCCGCGGCGCCGAGCGTCGCACGGCGGGTGCGGGCATCTGTCACCGGCGGGCCAACGTCGGTCGCCTCGGGGAGGGCCACCGCGGTCGAGGCGCCCGCCGTCGCGCTGCGCGCCGTGATGACCGATCCGTCCGGGTAGCTCAGCCATAGCCCTCGCATGCGGGCGATGAAGTGCTCGGGCATGCCGGGGACCAGCAGATCGACGATCCCGCTGCCGCTGCGGCGATAGCCCCGTGGCCGCTCGTCGGGCCGGACCCGGTCGACGAAGGCGCGCAGGAGCAGCTCTTCGACGGCGACCTTGACGGCCTCCGCAGCCTCCACCGTCGACTGGCCACCCCGGAACACCGCGCGGCCGACGACCTCCGGGCGGGTGCCGCCGCGCTCGGTCCGCAGCAGCTCGAAGACAAGCGTGTCGTCGGTGCGCGGGTCGGCGTGCTGGTTGATCATTCGGGGCGAGGATAACGCAGCGCCGGACCGCGGCGTCGCGTCCCGCGGCGTGCCCGCGCCTCGCTAGAATCGGTCGCGATGAGCGAGGTCGATGCGGGCAGCTACCGCGAGATGGTCACGGCGCAGGATCAGCACCAGGTCGATGCGTGGGCGGCCGATCTGTTCATGGACTACGCAAAACGGATGGGCGTCGGGACCGCCATCGCGTCATTCCGCAAGGCGGCCGGGCTCGACGAGCGCGGATTCCAGCGCGCCTTCCTCGTCGGTGGGGGACCGGACCACGTGATCGGGATCGACACCGCGGGCAACCTGGCCGCGCCGATCTTCGAGCTGCCCAAGGCGATCGCCGGGCTGCGGCGGATCGATCCGAAGGCGCAGGAGAAGCTGGTCGACTTCCTCGTCGCCAACCGCGAGGTGATGAGCTACGTCGCCTGAGCCGCGACCGAGCGGCGTTCCCCGCCCGCGGGCTACTCGCCCTCGGCGCTGGCCGGGGTCCCCGCCCTGATGATGGCGATCGCGTTCTCGATCTTGAGCTTCGTGATCGTCAGGTGCTTCGCGAAGTTCGCCCGGTTGACCTCTGGGATCTGCTCCATGAGCTCGGGCTGGCGGAGGATGTCGACGAGGTCGTCGATCCCGTCGGCGAGCTTCGAGCGAGCGCCCATCAGCGCGTCGTCCGCGGCCCGCGCGTCAGCTGCTCGCCCGGCAGCCGTCTTCGCCCGCCGTCTCGGCGTGCGCGCGGCATGAACGTTCTCCTCTTCCTCGACCTGGCCCGTGGTGCCCGTGATGATTCGCAGCTTCGCGAGTGACAGCTCGCCGGCCGCGATGCGCTTCGCCAGCCGACGGCGCTTGCGCTCGTCGCCGATCTTCATGAGCTCATAGGCGTGGCTGATCGTGTCCTTGCGCACGGACACGAGCTCGCGGACATCGGCGGGCGCATCGGTCAGGCGCAGCCGGTTCTCGATGTAGCCCTTGTCCTTGCCGACCTTCTGGGCGAGCTGCCGCACCGAGTAGCCGAACGTCTCGGTCATCTTGCGGAACATCGCCGCCTCCTCGAGCGGCGAGACATCCTCGCGCTGGAGGTTCTCGATGATGCTGACTTCGAGCGCCGTCTGGTCGTCGAACTCGGCCACGATGGCCGGAATCGTCTCCCGCTCCGCCATCGTCGACGCTCGCCACCGCCGCTCGCCGGCGATGAGCTCGAACTTCGAGCCACTGGGTCGGACGAGGATCGGCTGGAGCACGCCGTGCTCGCGGATCGAGTCGGCGAGCTCGGTGAGCGACTCCTCGTCGTAGGAGAGCCGCGGCTGCGCCGGGTTCGGCAGGATCTTCGCGACCGGCACCTCGCGGATCTGCGCGTGGGTGCCGCGTGACTCGATGAGCGAGACGATGCCCGGCGCGAGGTCGGCGGCCTGCGCCTCGTCGAATAGGCGGTGGATGTTTTCGCGGAACGCGGGACCCTTGCTGCTACCCAAGCTCGATCACCTCCTGGGCCAGGTCGCGGAACGCGCGCGCGGCCGATGAGTTCGTGGCGTACTCGGTCACGGGCTTGCCGGTCAGCGGCGCCTCGCCGAGCTTCACCGTCTGCTTGATCATCGTGTTGAAGACCCGGTGGTCCCCGAGCTGCTTGAGGTTCTCGAGCATCTCGCGCGCGAGCACGGTCCGTCCGTCGTAGAACGTCGGCAGCAGGCCGAGCACTTCGAGATCGTGGTTCAGCTTGATCTTGATCGTGTTGATGACCTTGATCAGCGCGGTCAGGCCCTTGATCGCGTAGTACTGCGTCTGCACCGGGATGATCACCCGGCTCGACGCGACGAGCGAGTTGATCGTCAGCAGCCCCAGCGTCGGCGGGCAGTCGATGATGACGACGTCGAACTGCCGGTCCGCCCAGCCGGCCAGCGCGTCGCGCAGGACCATCTCGCGGCCGATCGCCGTGAACAGCTCGACCTCGGTCGACGCAAGCTCGAGCGTGGCGGGGGCGACCCACAGTCCCTGCGTCTCGGTCTCGCGCACGATCTCGTCGAGCGCGATGCGGTCGTCGGAGAGGACATCCGCCATGGAAACACGGACATCCGACAGCGAGATGCCGAGCCCGACGGTGAGATTCGCCTGCGGATCCATGTCGACGCAGAGGACGCGATAGCCGCGCTCCGCCAGTGCGCCGCCCAGGTTGATGGAGCAGGTGGTCTTGCCCACTCCGCCCTTCTGATTCGCGATGGATATGACCTTGGTCAACGCAACACCTTCCGTGGGACGGGGGCGGGAGGAACGCAACCGATGATAGGCGCCTCGACCGTTTTCGGACATCCGGGTTATCCACAACGTGGAGAAATGTCGATGTCGTTGTGCAAAGACATCGGTCTATACTCGGACTTGTCCACCGTCTTGCTCGCGGGCCCGTAGCTCAATGGTTAGAGCAACCGGCTCATAACCGGACGGTCGCAGGTTCGATTCCTGCCGGGCCCACACCACCGATCGCGCGAAGGAGTGCTTGCGTGTCGACGGCCGACAAGCTCCAGCGACTGGCCACGATGCGCACCGATGCGCGACAGGGCGGGGGAGCGAAACGGATCGACCAGCAGCACGCGCGCGGCAAGCTATCTGCACGCGAGCGCCTCGATCTTCTGCTCGACGACGACAGCTTCACCGAGATCGACGCGTTCGTCACGCATCGCGCGAGCGATTTCGGTCTCGACGAGGAGCGCTACCTCGGCGACGGCGTCGTCACCGGGTTCGGTCGCATCGACGATCGGCTCGTCTTCGTGTACAGCCAGGACTTCACCGTGTTCGGCGGCTCGTTGTCGGAGGCACACGCCGAGAAGATCTGCAAGGTGATGGACCTGGCAATGGAGAACGGGGCGCCGATCATCGGTCTGTCCGATTCGGGCGGCGCGCGCATCCAGGAAGGCGTCGTGAGCCTCGGTGGCTATGCCGATATCTTCCTGCGCAACACCCTGGCGTCCGGCGTCGTGCCGCAGCTGTCACTGGTGATGGGACCGTGCGCGGGTGGCGCGGTGTATTCGCCGGCGATCACCGATCTCGTCGTCATGGTCGAAGGAACGAGCTACATGTTCGTTACCGGCCCGAACGTCGTGAAGACCGTCACGCACGAGGAGATCGACTTCGAGGGACTCGGCGGCGCGCGCGTCCACAACGAGACGAGCGGCATCGCGCATTTCCTTGCCGCCGGCGAGCCGCAGGCGCTCGAGCTGGCGCGCACGTTGATCGGCTACCTGCCGCAGAACAACGTCGACCTGCCGCCTCGTCGTGGGGAATGGTCGACGTCGTCGGTTGACGGCGCGGCACTCGACGCGTTGATCCCCGACTCGCCGAAGCAGTCGTACGACATGCACACCGTCATCGGCGGCATCGCGGACACAGCATCGTTCACCGAGGTCCACGAGCACTTCGCGCGCAACATCATCTGCGGGTTCGCGCGGGTGGAGGGTCGCAGCATCGGGATCGTCGCGCAGCAGCCCGAAGTGCTGGCCGGTGTCCTCGACATCGATGCGTCCGACAAGGCCGCCCGATTTGTCAGGACCTGCGACGCGTTCAACATCCCGTTGCTGACGTTGGTCGACGTTCCGGGCTTTCTACCCGGAGTCGACCAGGAGCATCGCGGCATCATTCGGCACGGCGCGAAGCTGCTGTACGCGTACTGCGAGGCGACCGTTCCGAAGGTCACGATCATCACCCGCAAGGCCTACGGCGGTGCGTACGACGTCATGAGCAGCAAGCATGTGCGGGGCGACATGAACTTTGCGTGGCCGACCGCCGAGATCGCGGTGATGGGCGTCGAGGGCGCGGTGAACATCATCTTCCGCGACCGCATTGCCGACGCCGGTGACGCCGACGCCGAACGCGCCCGGCTCGTCGCGGAGTACGAGGATCGATTCGCGAACCCGTACATCGCCGCCGCGCGCGGCTACGTCGACGAGGTCATCCAGCCGTCGGAGTCGCGGGCGCGTGTCGCCGGCGCGCTGGCGATGCTCGAGAACAAGCGGCAGTCGCTGCCACCGAAGAAGCACGGCAACATCCCGCTTTGAGCGGCCCGGCGTCTTTGCGCACGGACATCCCGGCGCCACCATTCCAGCGCCTGCTCATCGCGAACCGCGGAGAGATCGCAATCCGTGTCATCCGCGCATGTCGCGAGATGGGCATTGTCCCGATCGCCATCCACTCCGATGCCGATATCGACGCGCTGCATGTCCGCCTCGCGGATCGGTCCGAGCGCGTTGGTCCGCCGGCGGCGCGCGACTCGTACCTCTCGATCGACGCCGTCATCGATGCGGCCCGCCGCGCCGGCGCAGAGGCGATCCATCCGGGGTACGGCTTCCTGTCCGAGGACGCGGCATTCGCACGGGCGATCGAGGCGGCGGGCCTCGTGTTCATCGGTCCGCCCCCGTCGGCGCTGGAGGCACTCGGCAACAAGCTGGCGGCGCGCCGGTCGGCGGCAGAGGCCGGTGTCCCGATCGTCCCCGGCACGACCGTCGCGCTCACCGATGATGTCGAAGCCGTTGCCGGCATCGGCTACCCGGTGATGCTGAAGGCGGCGGCGGGCGGTGGCGGTCGCGGAATGCGGCGCGTCGACGATGCCGCCGAGCTGCGGCCGGCGATGGAGGCGGCACGGCGCGAGGCCGAGGCGGCATTCGGCGACGGAACGATCTACGTCGAGCGCCTCGTCTCGCCGGCGCGCCACGTCGAGGTGCAGCTGCTCGGCGACCGACATGGCGCGCTGGCCGTGTTGGGCGAGCGCGACTGCTCGGTCCAGCGCCGGCACCAGAAGCTCGTCGAGGAGTCGCCGTCACCGGCCGTCGGCGAGGCGACCCGCGAGGCGCTCTTCGAGTCGGCCCGTCGAGTCGCTGGCACCGTCGAATTCCACAATGCCGCGACGGTCGAGTTCCTCGTCGCCGACGACGGCGATCACTACTTCCTCGAGATGAACACGCGCCTCCAGGTCGAGCACGGGGTCACCGAGCTCGTCACCGGACTGGACCTCGTTGCCTGGCAGATCCGGGTCGCGGCGGGGGAGCGGCTGCCGGCAGCGGTTCTCGACGCGGAACCCCGCGGCCATGCCATCGAGGTCCGCCTCTACGCGGAGGATCCGTACGACGACTTCCGTCCGAGCGCCGGACGGATCGGCGCATGGGTCATGCCCTCCGGTCCAGGCGTTCGCGTCGACGCTGGCATCGAGGCCGACACGGACCTGCGTCCGGAATACGACCCGCTCCTCGCCAAGCTCATGGTCCACGCCGGCGATCGGCCCGCCGCGATCCACCGCCTGCGACGGGCGCTGGACGAAACCCTCATCGGCGGCCTTCAGACCGATGCCGGCTTCCTGCGCTGGCTGGTGGACGACCCCGCGTTCGTCGCCGGGGAGTACGACACGTCGCTGATCGCGGAACGGTGGGCGAACGGACCACCCCTCGGTGAGGACGAGCGGGGATTGGCCGCACTGGCCGCGGCCGCCGCACGCCGTGCGCACCACGAGGGCGGCTGGGCACCGGCCCCGACCCGCGGATCGGCGTGGGGCGAGCTGGGCCGGCGCGAGGGGCTGCGCGAATGACCGACCTCGAGACCCGCGTCGACGGCGAGCCGATCGATGCCCCGGACGGCTGGCGGCTCGACTGGGTGGATGCGCGGCATGGCGTCGCCCGGCTCAGCGACGGCGAGCGCTCGTTGCTTGTCCTTGCGGAAGGACAGGGGACCGATTGGACGGTCACGCTGCACGGTCGGCGCATCCCCGTCACCGTCCGCTCGTGGCGTGAGCGCATCCTCGCCGAGGCCGAGACCGAGGCGCGTTCCCATGCGGGTCCCATCGAGGTGCGCGCGACCCTGCCAGGCCTGGTCGTGGTCGTGGCGGTGGCCGCCGGCGACGAGGTCGAGGAGGGGGCCGCGCTCCTCACCATCGAAGCGATGAAGATGCAGAACGAGGTCCGCGCCCCGCGCGCCGGCCGGGTGGTGGAGGTCGAGGTCGTCCCCGGCCAGACCGTGGCGACCGGCGCCGGACTGCTTCGGCTGGAGTAGGCACGGCTACAATCGGTGGCCGATGAGCGAGCCCGACGCGCCCGAACGGCGCCGTCCGCATCGGTCCGCGTCCGGCATCGAGATCGAGCCGGTCTATGGCCCGGCGGATCTGGAGGACTTCGACCCGGACACCGCGCTGGGGGAGCCCGGCTCGTTCCCGTACACCCGCGGCATTCGCCCCGACGGCTATCGCGGCCGGCCATGGACGATGCGCCAGTACGCCGGCTTCGGCTCCGCCGAGGAGACGAACCGGCGCTTCCGCTACCTTCTTGCCCGGGGCCAGACGGGCCTGTCGGTCGCCTTCGACCTGCCCACGCAGATGGGCTACGACTCCGACGATCCGATGGCGGTCGGCGAGGTCGGCCGGACCGGTGTGCCGATCGATTCGATCGACGACATGGAGCTGCTCCTCGACGGGATCGACCCCGGCGAGGTCTCCACCTCGATGACGATCAACGCCACCGCCGCGATCCTGCTGATGCTGTACGAGACGGTGGCGCGGCGGCGCGGCGTCGACCCGCATCGGCTGCGCGGGACGATTCAGAACGACATCCTCAAGGAGTACATCGCGCGGGGCACCTATATCTTCCCGCCCGGGCCTTCGATGCGCCTGGTGACCGACACCTTCGCCTACTGCCGCGCCGAGCTGCCGGCCTGGAACACGATCAGCATCAGCGGCTACCACATGCGGGAGGCGGGTTCGACGGCGATCCAGGAGGTCGCCTTCACCGTCGCCAATGCGATCGCCTATGCCGATGCGGCGCTGGCCGCCGGGATGGCGTTCGACGACTTCGCGCCGCGCCTCTCCTTCTTCTTCGCCGCCCACGGCGACCTGCTCGAGGAGGTCGCGAAGTTCCGCGCCGCCCGGCGGACGTGGGCGACCGTCGCCCGTGACCGATTCGGGGCGAAGGACCCCAAGAGCATGGCGATGCGCTTCCACGTCCAGACCGGCGGCTCGACGCTCACCGCCCAGCAACCGGACGTCAACGTCGTCCGCACGACGGTCCAGGCGCTGGCCGCGGTCCTCGGCGGGACCCAGTCGCTCCACACGAACGCGCTCGATGAAGCTCTCGGATTGCCGACTCCATCGACGGCCAGGCTCGCGCTCCGAACACAACAAGTGTTGTACCACGAGGCCGGGGTGGCGGCGACCGTGGACCCGCTGGCGGGCTCGTACTACGTCGAGACGCTGACCGAGACGATCCACGCCGGCGCGATGGCCGAGCTCGCGCACATCGACGCCCTTGGCGGGACCCTGATCGCGCTCGAGGCCGGCTACCAGCCCGACGCGATCGGCGACGCGGCCTATGCGGTGCAGCGCGCGGTCGAGGCCGGGGAGCGGGTCATCGTCGGCGTGAACGCGTTCACCGACGAGGGCGACGAGCAGCGCCCGGCTCCGCAGGCCATCGATCCCGAGCTCGAGCGGCAGCAGGTCGAGCGCACCCGCGCCGTCCGCGAACGCCGCGACCAGCCCACCGCCGAGGCCGCGCTCGGCGCGCTCACGACCGCCGCGACGGGCACCGACAACGTGCTGCCGCGCATCCGCGTCGCCGTCGAGGCCGACGTCACGCTGGGCGAGATCGCCAACGCCCTGCGCGGCGTGTGGGGCGAGCACCGCCCGTGAGCATCGGGCCGATCCACCACGTCGCGATCGTGGTCCGCTCGATCGAGGAGGCCCTGCCGCGCTACCTCGAGCTCTTCGGCCTCGAGCCGGAGGCACCGCCGATGGTCTTCACGCCGCAGCGCGTGCGCCTCTGCTTCCTGCCGACCGGCCCGGAGCCCGCCGCGCGGCTCGAGCTCGTCGAGCCGATCGACGACGACAGCGGCGTCGCCCGCTACCTGGCATCCCACGGCGAGGGCGTCCATCACCTCTGCTTCGTGACCGATGACCTGCCCGCCTCGCTCGAGGCGCTGGCCGCCGCCGAGGCCGAGCTGATCGACCGAGAGCCGCGGCCCGGGGCGCACGGCACGGTCGCCTTCGTCCACCCGCGAACGCTCAACGGCGTCCTCTGGGAGCTCCTCGAGCGCTGATCCCTTATCGGTCCGATAACAGTTCGCACCGATGATGCGCGCCTCAACGGAGGATCAAGAGGTAGGGCTCGATGACCGTGACCGACACCGTCCTGCGCGGCGTGCCGCTCTTCGCAGGAATGACCGACCGGGCACTCGACGCGATCGCCGACCTGGCCAGCGAGACGACGTTCGACGTCGACGACGACCTCGTACGCCAGGGCAAGTCGGGTGACTCGTTCCTGATCCTGCGCAGCGGGTCAGCGCAGGTGCTGAAGGACGGGCAGACCGTCCGGGAGCTGGGGCCCGGCGACTTCCTCGGCGAGATCTCTCTCATCGACGGCGGCCCGCGGACTGCCACGGTCCGGGCGACGGAGCCGATCACGGCGCTCGTCATCGGGCGCGAGGACTTCGCGACGCTCCTCGAGCGTCACCCGTCGATCAGGCTCGAGCTGTTGATGGCGCTCACCGCGCGCATCCGTCACTCCGAGCGGAGCCCGACCGCGTAGCCCCTACTGCTCGATCGGCTCGCCGTCCGGCCCGAAGACCCACCAGACGTCGCCCTGGCCCTGGCCGTTCACGTCGCCCGCGGCTGCGTCACCGGCGAAGTAGTAGGCGGGGAAGCCGTTGATCGTCAGCTGGACGGTGCCGTCGGACCGCTCGAACGTGCCGAGCTCGGCATCGACGCCGTCGCCGGCGGCCTGGTCGTCGCCCGCCTCCACCGGCGGCCAGTTGGCGAGGCACTCGCCCTCGCAGTTGCTCACGCCTTCGGTGTCGTTCGCGAAGTAGTAGATCGTCAGGCCAGCCGCATCGGTGAGGATCTCGCCGAGGTCGGAGTCGGCGACGACGACGGTGGCCTCGGCCGAGTCGTCGGCGGAGGCAGTCGCGTCGGCGGTCGCCGTTGCTTCGACCTCCGTCGCGCTTGGCGAAGCGGTTGGTACGGGCTCGGTCGCCTCGGGTGTCGGGTCAGCCTCGCTGGTACATGCTGCAAGGACGCCAGCCATGGCGACGACGACCAGCGCGCGGCCCAATCGGACAGAAGATGGGGACATGCGAATGCTCCGGTGTACTGCGTGGTCTCTACGAGTCCATCCGTGCCGCGTTACCCCGCCGACTTCGATGAACGAGAACTCGAGGTCGTGATGGACAACGTTTGGTGGGAGTACTCGCCATACGGCGGGGCCCGCGTATATATGTATATACGCGGTGGGCGACGACTTAGGACACGCCGGCGTCGCGCAGCAGCTGGGGGATATGCGACGGGGAGTCGGCGACCCGCACGCCGGCCTCCTCCAGCGCCGCGCGCTTCGACTCGGCGGTCCCGCCACCGGTCGTCGAGATGATCGCGCCGGCGTGGCCCATCCGGCGTCCGGGTGGTGCGGTGCGGCCGGCGATGAAGGCGGCCATCGGCTTGCGCACCTCGCGGGCGATGAAGGCCGCGGCCTTCTCCTCCTCCTCGCCGCCGATCTCGCCGATCATCACGATCGCCTCGGTCTCGGGATCCTGGTTGAAGAGGTCGAGCGCGTCGATGAAGCTCGTCCCGACGACGGGGTCGCCGCCGATGCCGAGGGTCGTCGTCTGGCCCATGCCGGCATCGGTCATAGCCTGTACCACCTCGTAGGTGAGGGTGCCGGACCGTGACACGAGGCCGACCGGCCCGCGGGCGTGGATGTTGCCGGGAATGATGCCCACCTTGGCCTCGCCGACCGAGGTCAGGCCGGGACAGTTGGGACCGATCAGCCGCACGCCCTTCGCCTTCAACACGTGATACACGCGCAGCATGTCGAGGGCGGGGATGCCCTCCGTGATGCAGATCACGAGCGGGACGTCGGCCGCGGCCGCCTCGAGCATCGCGTCGGGGGCGAAGGCGGCCGGGACGAAGATGCACGACGCGTTCGCGCCGGTCTGGGCGACGGCATCGGCCACGGTGTCGTACACGGGCACGCGACCGTCGAGCGCCGCCTGCCCGCCCTTGCCAGGCGTGACGCCGGCGACGATGTTCGTGCCGTACTCGAGCATCGCGGTGGAGTGGAACTCGCCCTCGCGGCCGGTGATGCCCTGGACCAGCAGCCGCGTGTCGCCGTTGACGAGGATGCTCACGCGGCGCTCCCCGCGGCGGCCACCGCCTTGGCGGCCGCGTCGTCCAGCGAGTCGGCGGTGATCAGGTTCGCCTCCGCCAGGATGGGACGAGCCTCCTCGGCATTCGTGCCGACGATGCGCACCACCATCGGTACGTCGCGCGTGAGCTGGGAGCGGGCCTCGACGATGCCGCGGGCGACCTCGTCGCCGCGCGTGATGCCGCCGAAGATGTTGATGAGGATGGCCTTCACGTTCTCGTCGTCGAGGATGATCTTGAACGCCGCCGCCACGCGATCGGCCTTGGCGCCGCCGCCGATGTCGAGGAAGTTCGCCGGCTCGCCGCCGGCAAGCTTGACGAGGTCCATCGTCGTCATCGCCAGCCCGGCGCCGTTGACCATGCAGCCGATGTTGCCGTCGAGCTTGATGAAGCTGATGCCCGCCTCGCGCGCCGCGATCTCCGATGGCTCCTCCTCGTTGAGATCGCGCAAGGCCTCGAGGTCCGGGTGGCGGGGGAGGGCCGAGTCGTCGAGCACGATCTTCGCGTCGAGAGCCTCGAGCGCGCCGGCATCGGTCACGACGAGCGGGTTGATCTCGGCAAGGTCGGCGTCGGACTCGACGAAGGACCGATACAGCCCGCGCATGACCGCGCCGAAGTCCTTGCGCAGCTCGGCCGGGATGCCGAGGAAGAAGCCGATGCGACGCGCCTCGTGCTCCTGCAGGCCGATGAGCGGGTGGAGCGGCAGCCTCAGGATCGCGTCGGGATTGGTCCGCGCGGTCTCCTCGATCTCGACCCCACCGTCGGCGCTTGCGATCACCGTGATGGCCTTGGCCCCGCGGTCGAGGATGAGGCCGAGGTAGTACTCCTTCGCGATCGCCGCGGCCGGCGCCACGAGCACGGTCTTCACGGTCGTGCCCTTGATGTCGAGGCCGATGATCTCGCGCGCCCGATCCTCCGCCTCCTCCGGCGTCTGCGCGACCTTCACGCCGCCGGCCTTCCCGCGTCCACCGATGAGCACCTGCGCCTTCACCACCACCGGGCCACCGATCCGCTCGGCCGCGCCGCGCGCCTCGGTGGGCGTCGTCGCCGTCTCGCCGGCCACCAGCGGCACGCCGTGGCGGGCGAGGATCTCCTTGGATCGGTACTCCTGGAGCTTCACTCCGGTCTCCTGCTGCGGTCAGTCGTCGGGCGCGCATGCTCGGAGGCTCTCAGCCGACGCGGGCACCCGATTGTACCGATGCACGCCGCGGATGCCCCGGCAAGACGGCTGATTCGTGGCCTGCCTCGCCGATACCGTACCGTTGCCCGGTGAAGGTCCGCGAAACGCTGGCGCAGGTGCTCGCCAACCCGTCGCTGCGGCGCCTCCAGCTGGTGTGGCTGATCGGGATCGCGGCCGAGAAGGCGTACCTGGTGGCGCTGCTGGTCTACGCCTACGAGATCGGCGACGTGGTGGCGGTCGGAGCCTTCACCCTCCTGGCGTCCCTCCCCTCGGGCCTGTTCGGGCCGATTCTCGCGTCGGTCTTCGACTCGTTCCGCCCGGCCCGGGTGCTCCTCGGCCTTCACCTCGGACGCGCAGCGGCCGTGGCGCTGGCCGCCGCCGCCATCGCCTTCGACCTCGGGCTGTGGATCATCGTCGCCGCGGCGATCATCGAGGGCATCCTCACTCGTCAGCACACGGCGTACACGCGAGCGCTCCTGCCGGCGCTGGCGCGAACGCCCGACGAGCTGATCGCAGGCAACGCGGTGACGAGCCTGGGCGAGGCGGCCGGGTCGCTCGTCGGCCCTGCAGTCGCCGGCGTCCTCCTCGTCGTCGGCGGCCCGGGGCTCGCTCTGTGGGCCACGGCCGCGGCCTACCTCCTCGCGGCGTTCGGTGTGCTCGGCCTTCACGTCGTGACCCTCGCTCGGCCCGCCCTCGCGGGCATGGCGGCGACCCTGCGCCAGACGCTCGGCGGCTTCGGCGCGTTGGCGACCTACCCGTCTGCCGGCCTGCTCCTTGGGCTGGTGATGACCCAGGTCGTCGTCCGTGGCGCGTTCACCGTCCTGCTCGTGTCGGCCGCCATCGAGCTCCTTGGCATCGGCCAGTCGGGCGTCGGGTACCTCAACGCGGCGATCGGGGCGGGCGGCCTCGTCGGTGCCATCATGTCGATGAGCCTCCTGGTCGGCCGCGGCCTGTCGGTGTCGTTCGCCGTGTCGCTGGCGACGTGGGGAGCACCCATCGCCGTCATCGGGCTGGTGCCGAACCCGGCACTTGCCTTCGCGATGGCCGGCCTGATCGGGGCAGCGAACGCGTCGATCGACGTGGCCGGCTACACCCTGCTGGCGCGAAGTGTCCCGAACGAGGTGCGCGGCCGAGTCTTCGGCGTGTTCCAGAGCTCGGCGGGGTTCGGCATCGCGCTCGGCGCGGTCCTCGCTCCGGTGCTCGTGCAACTCGCCGGGCTGCAGGGAGCGCTCGTGATCACCGGCCTGGTGCTGCCCGTGGTGGCAGCGGTCAGCTTCCGCGGCGTTCGCCGGGCGGAGCGCTCCGCCATCCTCCCCGAGCGCGAGCTTGCGGCGATGCGCCGGGTGCCGATGTTCGCACCCCTCCCGCTCACCGCCCTCGAGCAGCTCGCCCGCAGCCTCGAGCCGGTCTCCTTCGCGAGCGGCGATCGCGTCATCACCCAGGGCGATCCGGGAGATTGCTTCTACGTCATCGAGTCTGGAACCGTGGCGATCATCCATGACGGCCACCGACAGACGACGCTCGGGGCGGGGGATGGCTTCGGTGAGATCGCGTTGCTCAGTGACCGGCCCCGGACGGCGACGGTGGACGTGACCGATCCGATGACCGGCTACCGGCTGCCGCGGGAGGCATTCCTCGAGGCGGTCACCGGCAGCCCGCACAGCGTCATCGCCGCGGACGAGCTGATGGCCAGGCGGCTGGCGGAGCTGCGCCACTGACCGGCGTATAGACTCGTCCGCGCATTCGCCGGCGCGTTGACCGGCTGCAGCAGCGAGGACTCGATGAGCTATACGGTGACCCTGATCCCCGGCGACGGCATCGGTCCGGAGCTGGCCGAGGCGGCGAAGCGGGTGCTCGAGGCGACCGGCATCGGTTTCAGCTGGGACGTCCAGGAGGCCGGAGAGGCGACGATCGCGAGCGAGGGCACGCCCCTGCCGGACCGGGTGATCGCGTCGATTCGCACGAATGGCGTGGCCCTCAAGGGACCGATCACGACACCCGTCGGCTCCGGGTTCCGCTCCGTGAACGTCGGCCTCCGCCAGGCGCTCGAGCTGTACGCCAACGTCCGGCCGGCGCGGACGATGAAGGGCGTGGAGACTCGCTACGAGGACGTCGACCTGATCATCGTGCGCGAGAACACCGAGGACCTGTACGCGGGCATCGAGCACCGCGTCGGGCCCGATGCGGCCGAGAGCATCAAGATCATCACGCGGGCCGCGTCACAGCGGATCGCGCGCTACGCGTTCGAGTACGCGGTGCGCAACGGCCGGCGCAAGGTCACCGCCGTGCACAAGGCGAACATCATGAAGCTGTCCGACGGCCTCTTCCTCGAGTCCGCCCAGCAGGTCGCCGCCGAGTACGCGGGGCGGGTGGAGTTCGAGGACCGCATCGTCGACAACATGTGCATGCAGCTGGTCCAGAAGCCCGAGCTGTACGACGTGCTCGTCCTGCCGAACCTGTACGGCGACATCGTGTCCGACCTCGCGGCCGGGCTGGTCGGCGGGCTCGGCGTCGCGCCGGGTGCGAACATCGGTGAGACGGCGGCCGTGTTCGAGCCCGTCCACGGCTCCGCCCCGAAGTACGCGGGCCAGAACAAGGCCAATCCCACCGCCCTCATCCTCTCCGGCGCGCTGATGCTGCGTCACCTCGGGGAGACCGATGCGGCCGACGCGGTCGAGACGGCCACCCGGGAGGTGATCGCCGCGGGCACGACGGTCACCTACGACCTGGGCGGATCGTCGGGCACCCGCGAGTTCGCCGACGCGGTTGCGGCCAGGTTGGCGTCGGCCTGACCACTCTCCCGGGTGGGGGTGTGCGCCCCAGCGCACGCAACTACGAGGGTGATGCCTCGGAGCCGCTTGCCGGCGGTCTCCGATGCCCGAGATGTGCGCCGTCGCGCACACTCCGGTCGACATTCGTGGCTGCTTCGTCGTTACGTGCGCCCCGCGGCATGCGTCGCGCACGGCCACGCGCCTCGCCGCGCGATAGAATCGAGGAGCCGCTCGTCCGCACCTGTTGTCGGGCGGTGCCCCGTGAGAGGATCAAGGCGCCGACGTGATCACCGTCTTCGGCTACCGCGTGTCATGGGCGGAGCTGGCCTGGTTCGGCCACCGGGTCAGCGGGCTGGGCGTGCTCTTCTACCTGTTCATGCACATCGTCGAGACCTCGACGGTGCTGTTCGGGCCCGAGGTCTACGACGCCGCCGTCGGAATCTTCAAGAACCTCCCCGCGCGGCTCGGCGAGGTCGTGCTCATGGCCGCGCTCGTGTACCACGCGCTGAACGGGCTCCGCGTGATCGCCATGGACTTCTGGCCGGGGCTCACCGTCTACTACCGGCCGCTGACCTACGGGGTCATCACCGCGACGGTCGTGGCGATGATCCCGATGGCCTTCATCATGACCCGCCCGTTCATGCCGTGGGGCGGATGAGCCGATGACCGACGCCCGCCGTCCTCGCGTCATCTACGCCAACCCGTCGCGCGCGGCGCGGCCGCTCCCGGAGGCATCCGGCCGCGAGCGGTTCTGGTGGTACTTCATGCGCCTCAGTGGCCTGGCGCTGGTGATCCTGGCCCTCGGCCACATGTTCATCATGCACGTGCTCGTGGAGCTGACCGGCGGCGAGATCAACTTCGCCTTCGTCCAGAGCCGATGGGGCACGCCGTTCTGGCGGATCTACGACTTCCTGCTGCTCCTGCTGGCCTTCGTCCACGGCGCGAACGGGACGCGGGTCGTCATCGGCGACTACGTCGCCAACCGCACGGCACGGAGCCTGCTCGTCGGCATCCTCATCGCGATCAGCGCGATCTGGCTGGTGCTTGGCATGGCGGTCATCGTCTTCTTCGATCCGAATACCGCGCCGCCGACCGGTCCGTTCTCGTGACCCTCGTCACGACAGGCGGTCCGGTCATCCCGCCGAGCCGGGTGCACGAGCTCGACGCGGTCGTCGTCGGCGCCGGTGGCGCCGGCCTCTACGCGGCGCTCGAGCTGAAGCAGGAGCTCGGCCCGGAAGGGCGCATCGGCGTCATCAGCAAGCTCTATCCCAGCCGATCGCACACCGGGGCGGCGCAGGGTGGGGTGTGCGCCGCGCTCGGCAACACCGAGGAGGACCACTGGGAGTGGCACTGGTTCGACACGGTGAAGGGCGGCGACTACCTCGTCGACCAGGACGCGGCCGAGGTGATGTGCCGGGACGCGGTCGAAACGATCATCAACCTGGAGCACCTCGGCCTGCCGTTCGACCGGACCGCCGAGGGCCTCATCAACCAGCGCCGCTTCGGCGGGCACACGCGCAACTTCGGGGAGGGGCCGGTCCGGCGCTCGTGCTTCGCGGCCGATCGCACCGGGCACGCCATCCTCCAGACCCTCTTCCAGCAGTGCATCCGCCGCGAGGTGACCTTCTTCGACGAGTACCAGGTCCTCGACCTCATCCTGCCCGAGGGTCCCGGCGGGCCGGTCAGCGGGGTGATCGCGCTCCAGCTGGCGACCTCGGAGCTCCACGCCTTCCGCGCGAAGGCCGTGCTGTTCGCGACCGGCGGCTACGGCAAGGTCTTCAAGGTCACCTCGAACGCCCACACGCTGACGGGCGACGGGATGGCGATCCCGTACCGGCGCGGGCTGCCGCTCGAGGACATGGAGTTCTTCCAGTTCCACCCGACGGGCATGTACAAGCTCGGCTTCCTGCTCTCGGAGGCGATGCGCGGCGAGGGCGGCTTCCTCGTCAACGACGCCGGCGAGCGCTTCATGGAGCGCTACGCGCCGACGATGAAGGACCTTGCATCGCGCGACGTGGTCAGCCGCTCGATCTACCTCGAGGTCGCCGAGGGGCGCGGGATCGGCGGCAAGGACTACGTCCACCTCGACGTGCGCCACCTCGGCGCCGAGGTGCTCGACAAGAAGCTGCCCGACATGAGCGGCTTCATCCGCACCTACTTCGGGCTCGAGCCGCTGACCGATCTCGTGCCGATCCAGCCCACCGCCCACTATGCGATGGGCGGCATCCCGACCGACATCGACGGCCGCGCCCTCGCCGACGCTCGCGGCACGGCGATTCCGGGGCTGTACGCCGCCGGCGAGGTGGCGTGCGTCTCGGTCCATGGCGCCAACCGGCTGGGGACGAACTCGCTGCTCGACATCCTCGTCTTCGGGCGGCGGGCCGGGAAGCGGATGGCCGTCGACCTCGCCGAGCTTCCCGATCCGGTCGACGATCGTGCGGCGGAGGCATCGGTCCAGGGCATGGTCTCCGGCCTGCTGGCCGGAACGGACGGCGAGCGCCCGGCGGTCATCCGCACCGAGCTCCAGGACGTGATGTTCACGAAGTGCGGCGTGTACCGCACCGAGCAGCTCCTGACCGAGGCGCGCGACGAGGTCGCGTCGCTGCGGAGCCGAGCGCAGACGCTCCGGGTCGACGATCGTGGCTGCCGCTACAACACCGACCTGACCGACGCGCTCGAGCTCGGCTTCCTCCTCGACAGCGCCGAGGCGACCGTGGCCTCGGCACTGGCCCGCACCGAGTCGCGCGGCGGCCACGCCCGCGAGGACTTCCCCGAGCGCGACGACGAGCGATGGCTGAAGCACACGTTCGTGACGCGCTCGCCCGAGACGGGGGAGATCGGCCTCGACTACAAGCCGGTGACGATCACGAAGTTCGAGCCGAAGGCGCGGGTGTACTGATGGAGGTCACGCTGCGGATCCTCCGCTACAACCCCGAGCTCGACCGCGAGCCGCACTGGGAGGAGTACGCCGTCGAGGCAGAGCCGACCGACCGCGTCCTCGACCTCCTGCACCAGGTGAAGTGGTACCAGGACGGCACGCTCACCTTCCGCCGATCCTGCGCCCACGGCGTGTGCGGCTCCGACGCGATGCTCATCAACGGCCGAAACCGGCTCGCCTGCGAGTACCTCGTCCGCGACGCCGGCAGCCGCATCAGCGTCGAGCCGATCCGCGGCATGGGCATCGTCAAGGACCTGCTCGTGGACATGGAGCCGTTCTGGGACTCGTTCAAGCAGGTGATGCCGTACCTCGTCAACGACGATCTCCCCGCCGACGGCAAGGAGCGCCGCCAGTCGCAGGCGGACCGCGAGCGGTTCGAGGACACGAGCCGCTGCATCCTGTGCGCGGCGTGCACGACGAGCTGCCCGGTGTTCTGGTCCGACCAGCAGTACGTCGGCCCGGCGGCGATCGTGAACGCTCATCGGTTCATCGTCGACTCGCGCGACACCGCGCACACCGAGCGGCTCCAGATCATGGCCGACCCCGACGGCGTGTGGCGCTGCCGCACGACCTTCAACTGCGTGGAGGCCTGCCCGCGCGACATCAAGATCACGCGCGCCATCCTCGAGGTGACGAACGAGATCCGAAGCGCCGGGATCTCGTGAGGCTGCTCATCTACACCGATGGCGCCGCACGCGGCAACCCCGGTCCCGCCGGCGCCGGCGCGATCCTCCGCGACGCCGAGGGCAGGGTGGTGGCGGAGATCGCGGAGCCGCTCGGCCGGGCCACGAACAACGTCGCCGAGTGGACCGCCGTCCTGCTCGCGCTGGAAGAGGCGCGCCGTCTGGGCGCCACGCACGTCGACCTGCGCATGGACTCCGAGCTCGTCGCGCGCCAGATCAGCGGCATCTATAAGGTGAAGCACCCCGACCTCAAGCCGATCCACGCGGCGGCCATGGAGGTCCTGCGCTCGCTCGACGGCTACACGGTCGGCCACGTGCCGCGAGCGCTCAACGCCGACGCGGACCGGCTGAGCAACGTCGCCATCGACGGGCGGTAGACTATCGGTCCCTGGAGGCGGCCGGATGGTCGCGGGCGCATCGGTCGAAAGGCCGCGTCCGAGGAAAGTCCGAGCTCCAACGAGCAGGCTAGCGGGTAACGCCCGTCCGCCGTGAGGCGAGGAACAGCGCCACAGTGACGATGCCCGCCCGGTTCGCCGGGAGGGAGTGAAACGCGGCAAGCTCTAGCCGGAGCAAGACCGAATAGGGGAGCGCAAGGCGGCTTCGGCCGCAGCAGGTGGCTCGCTCAGCTCCCGGGTAGGTCGCACAGATGGATGACCGTCCGTGACCGATGGCGACATCGGCTCACGACAGAACTCGGCTTACAGGCCGCTCTCCAGGGATTCCGACTCGGGCTGATCGTATATATGTATATACGCTGAGGCCCGAACGACTAATCCTCGTCCTCGCGCCAGACCGATCGCGCCGTGCAGGCGTTGCACACCGGGCGCGCCTCGTCCATCGTGCCGAGCGGGAGCGGGTGCTCGACGCCTCCAAGCAGGCAGTCGACCTGCACCGATGGCGGATCGCCTGGGAGGATGCTGACATGGCGAACGGAGCAGCGACGGATCCGACCTGATCGCGGGATCGGTCGACGCTCGTCATTCCCCTCGATCGGGTTCAGCGCCATCGGCGTGCCCACAGTGCGTGCGGTCGGTCCTCCGTGTCGGCAGGCTACCGGCCGTGGCGTCCTGTCAACAATGGCGCGTTCGTACCATCGGCCGCGCACCGCCTGGCGCCTGATGCCGGCGAGCTCCGGCGCGCTAGACTCACGTTCAGTTGTCGCGTGCGCGGTGCTGCTGCCACGCCAGGAGGTGCCGTGTTCGGTCGACGCAAGCGCCAGGAGGAGGCGGCCGCCGAGGCCGCTCGCGAGGCCGAGCGTCATGCGCTGTTTGCCCAGCTGGCCGAGCGCCCGGAGAACATCTGCCCGTTCCTGGGACTGGCGGGCGAACGGGCCGGATACATCGAGGGCGTCAGCGACGACCACCGCTGCTACGCCTTCGGCGACCCCGCTCCGCTCTCGGCCGAGCAGCAGACGCGGGTCTGCCAGGAACGCGGCTACGGCAATTGCCCGCGATACCTGCGCGGCGTGCTCGTCATCCCGACCGAGGAGCTCGAGGCGCTGCGCAAGCCTCGAGCACCGCTTCCCGAGCCCGTGCCGGTTCCTGCACCCGTCGAGCGACGGCGCCGTACCGCGCCGCTGCTCCTGCTGCTCCTCCTGCTGGTGGTGGTCGGTGGCGGCGCCGCCGGATACCTCGTCTGGGGGCAGGGACTCCTGTCGGTGGCGGTGGAGTCGGGTTCGCCATCGCCGAGTCCCGAGCCGACCGCGGCGTCGACGCCGACCGCCTCCGCGGGGCCGAGCACCACGCCGGCGCCGACCGCCGTGCCGCCGAGCGGATCCGGCCTGGCCAGCCCGACGCCCGAGCTGACGCCATCGGTGAGTGACACGTTTGCCTTCTACGAGGTGTCGGTCGGGCCGCAGAGCTACACGCTCTTCGACCTGAACCGGCTCGGTCGAGTGGTCGACACGCGAGAGACGTCGTTCGAGGGGTTCTCCTATGCGCGCGCGAGGCCGCGCGAGGCGGCCGACGACGGGGTGTATTGGCAGACCGAGGAGGGCGGCCTCGAGGGCTGGTCATACCGGTATCCGGATTCAGGATCGTTCCGTGTCCGGGCCGTGTTCCTGACGCCTGATGGCGAGCGCCGCTCCGCCTACCTCCCCGACGACGAGCTCACCGAGTTCCCCGAGGCGACTCCCGCCCCCTGACCCGCGTCATCGGCCGATCGCTCGGGCCGTGACCGCCCCACGGGCGTATCGGCCACTGATTGGCCGAATTCCCACCCCACGGGAGCCCTGGCGACCGACGTGAGCTGCCTCGGCGCCTGACCCTCCCGTCCCACGGGATTTCGGCCACTCACTCGCCGATGGTCCCGCCCCACGAGAATCGGCTGAAGCCCGCGTCGGCGGCGGCGAAGTTCGACCCGAGTCGTGGTCGAACTCTCCCATGCGCGGATGCGCAAAACCCCTTGACGGGCAGTCGTTGCCCTGTATAGTGGCGCCCTGTGGTTCCAAATGGGGCCAAATGGGGACTAGTGGTGAACGACAGGCCAAATGGAGCGGGCATCCTTCCTCACCGGGGAGTTCCGGCACGCGCTGGACGATCGGGGTCGCGTCGCGGTCCCGGTCCGCTTCCGCCCGCGGCTGGCACAGGGCGCCACGCTGGCGCGCTGGCTGGATGGCTGCCTGGCCATCTTTCCGTCGGACACCTGGGAGGAGCTGGCGGCCCGCATCCAGGGGCTGCCGACGACCAACGCGGCCGCGCGACAGTTCGGCCGCTTCATGAGCTCGGGGGCGGTCGAGGTGGAGCTCGATCGCCAGGGGCGGGTCCTCGTCCCGAGCTACCTGCGCGAGTACGCCGGCCTGACCGAGAGCGAGGTGGTCGTGGTCGGCGCGCTGAACCGGCTCGAGATCTGGGCACCGACACGGTGGGGTCCGTATCGGTCTCAGATCGAGGACGAGCCGGAGGCGCTCGCCGAGCACCTCGCCGACCTGGGCATCTGACGGTGCTTGGGCCATTCATGCGTCTCCGGGCCGGACGGCCCGCCGCTCGACACAAGAGGTGCGACGCGCCATGGGAGAAGGGCACCTGCCGGTCCTGGTCGACGAGGTCATTGCCTCGCTCGGCCTTGGTCCAGGCAGCTCCGTGGCGGACTGCACGGTCGGCGGCGGTGGGCACGCCGTTCGGATTCTGGAGGCGACGTCTCCGCATGGCCGCCTGCTCGGCCTCGATGCCGACCGGGCGGCCATCGCGGAGGCGACCTCCGTGCTGGCCACATATGGCGACCGGGTCATCCTGCGCCACGCCAACTTCGAGTCGATCTACGACACGGCGATCGACTCCGGCCTGGCGCCGGTCGACGCCGTCCTCTTCGACCTCGGCCTCAGCAGCTATCAGCTTGCCGATCCGAGCCGGGGATTCAGCTTCGCGGCCGATGCGCCGCCGGACATGAGATTCGATGAAACCAGTGGTCTATCGGCTCTCGAGCTCATTGACCGCTCCTCGGAGCGAGAGCTCGCCGGAATCCTCGCGACGTTTGGTGAAGAGCGCCGTGCAGGCCGCATCGCGAAGGCGATCGTGGCGGCGCGTCAGGAGGGGCGTCTCGTGACCGCGGCTGACCTGGCGTCGGTCGTCGCCGCCGCCTCGCCGGCTCGACCTGGCGGGGCCGATGCCGGTCGCATCCACCCGGCCACCCGCACGTTCCAGGCGCTGCGGATCGCGGTCAACCGCGAGGTCGAGGTCCTCTCCGCCGGGCTGGCCGGCGCGCTCGCCGCGCTGCGACCTGGCGGACGCATGGCCGCCATCAGCTACCACAGCCTCGAGGACCGCATCGTCAAGCGCTTCGTGGTTCGCGAGAGCCGCGACTGCATCGAGGACCCGAAGCCGCCGGTCTGCATCTGCGGCCACCGCGCGCAATTGCGCGCCGTCACCAAGGGCGTCATCACCGCGGGTGCCGACGAGGTCCGGCGGAACCGCCGCGCGCGCAGCGCGAAGCTGCGCGTCGCCGAGAAGCTCGCGTAGGCGCGGGCACGGAGGAAGGAGGGTCACCCGAGTGAGCAAGGGACGATCGCGTCACCAGGCCAGCCGCCGCCGGATGTATTCGGCGCGGCAGCGCGACCTCCGCGAGCGGCGCACGCACGCGGCCCGCGAGGAGGCCTACTGGCTCAGCGACGAGGTCGCGGCCATCGAGATCGAGGAGGGGGCCAACTTCGAGGCGCCGACGAGCTTCGCCATCGCCACCCGCCGCCGCGCGACCGCGGCCTAGCACGCGACCGAGCGGACCGAGCCATGGCAGTCATCGGCGCCCGACCGGCCACGAATCCGTGGTTCCTGCCCGGGCGCGGGCGCATCCGGCCGAGGCGGAGCAGTAGGCCTGCCCGTCGAGGGCGGCGCGGACGAGCTCGGCTGGGCGCATCGGTCGACGTTCGGCCCTTCGTGGTGGCAATCGTGGTCGCCGCCGCGCTCGCCATCTTCTACCTGAGCCAGTCGACCGGCGTCGCGGCCCGCGGCTACGAGATCGACACCCTGGGACTCACCCTGGCCGATCGCCGCGCGGAGCAGCAGCAACTGCTGACCGCCGTGGCAGGGGCTCGCTCGCCGGCAGAGGTCACCCGGCGCGCGCGCTTCCAGCTCGGCCTCCAGGCCCTCGACGGTTCGGCCGTCACGTTCGCCCAGCCCGCGGAAACATCAGCCGATTGACCCATCTCACGCGGCCGAACGCGGCCGCCGCACGGAGACCGACATGCTCGCCAGGACCGACAGCCGTGCCCGCGCCCTGGTCCTTCTCATCGTCGTCGCGTTCGTCGCGTCGGCGATCGGCGCGCGCCTGGTCTGGTGGCAGGTCGTCCAGCAGCCGTGGCTGTCGGCGATGGCGCTCGGCCAGCTCTCGCAGGTGGAGGATCTGCCGTCCGAGCGCGGCGAGATCACCGATGCCAGCGGCGCGCTGCTGGCGACCTCGATCGAGCTCCAGTCGGTCTTCGCCACGCCGCCGCTCATCGACGACCCGGCCCTTGCGGCACGTCTGCTGGCGCCGGTCCTCGACATCTCGTCGGCCCAGCTCCGCGCACGCCTGGACGGCGAGCGCGACTGGGTCTGGCTGAAGCGGCGCATCAGCCCCGAGGCGGCGGAGCGCGTCCGCTCGCTCGACCTGCGTGGCATCGGGATGCTTCCCGAGACCCAGCGCGTCTACCCAGTCCAGGGCATCGCCGAGAACACGACGCTGGCGGCCCAGCTGCTCGGATTCGTCGACGTCGAAGGCCGCGGCCGATACGGAATCGAGGAGGGCGAACACGCGCTGCTCGCCGGGATGCCGGGGAAGGTGAGCGCCCAGGAGGACGTCATCGGCCGGCGGATCGCCGATTCGGCGACGCTGCTGCTCGACCCGGTCGACGGCGCGGACCTGCGTCTCACCCTGGACCTCGGCGTCCAGCACATCCTCGAGCAGGCGGTCTGGGACACCTACCGGTTGAACCGTGCCGCGGGTGCGACCGGCGTGATCATGAACGCCGAGACCGGCGCGATCCTGGCGATGGCCAGCTACCCGTCGTACGACGCGAACGACTTCGCCACCACCGACGGCGAGCTTTTCAGCAACCCGGCGGTCGCGCGCCAGTACGAGCCCGGATCGGTCATGAAGGCGTTCACGGTGGCCGCCGCGCTCGATGCCGGGGCGATCACCACGAAGCAGAAGTTCGTCGACGACAACAACCTGCAGATCGGAGCGGTTCGCATCCAGAACGCCGACCGCTGGGATCATCCGTACGGTCACGGACGGATCACCGCCGCCGACGTGCTGGCGCTGTCGAACAACGTCGGCGCGGCGAAGGTCGGCCTCGAGCTCGGGCGCCGGGAGCTGTACGAGGCGTTCCTGCGCTTCGGCTTCGGCGCGAAGACGGGCATCGAGCTGCACGGCGAGGCCAGCGGCGTGGTCTGGGACCCCGACGGCCCGAACGCGAGCGGAGACCTCACCGCAGCCCAGAACTCCTTCGGCCAGGGGCTGAGCCTGACCGCGATCCAGCTGGTCGCGGGCTATGCCGCCTTCGCCAACGGCGGCCACCTCGTGACGCCGCACGTCGTCGCGGGCTGGACCGATCCCGACGGCACGTCCCACGTCGCCGAGCAGCCCCCAGGGGAGCGAATCATGCGAGAGGAGACCGCCGAGACGATGATCGAGCTCCTCACGAACGCGATCGACAACGGCATCGCCACCGGCGCCCAGGTTTCGGGCTACACGGTCGCGGGCAAGACCGGCACGGCACAGATCGCGGCACCGATCATGGTCGAGGGGCCTGACGGCCAGCTCGTCGAGCGCTGGCAGTACCGCGACGGTTGGGTCGACTCGAGCTTTGTCGGGCTCCTCCCCGCCGGTGACACGAAGCTCGTGACACTCGTCCTCATCCATCGCCCGGCCGGCGCCGGGGGCCGCACCATGCCCGATCGCCCGGAGAACGTGTACGCCCGCGTCATGCCACAGGTGCTCGACTACCTCGCCATCCCGCCGGACCGTCCGCCCGAGCCGGTCGCCCAACCGTGACCTTGCTAGACTCGAACGACGTCCGCAGCGGAGTGCGAGTGCCTCCCACCATCCGCCTCGAGGACCTGCTCGCCGCCACCGGCGGCCGCCTGCACGGGCCTGGCCATGCAGCCTCGTTCTCGATCACCGGCGCGTCGGTCGACTCGCGCCGCACCACGCCGGGGTCCATCTTCGTCGCGCTCCCCGGTGAGCGCACGGACGGGCATGCCTTCGTGGCCGATGCGCTCCGCGCCGGGGCCGCCGGGGCCCTCGTCGAGCGGCCGATCGAGCTTCCCGACGACGTGCGCGACGCTCCGCAGGTCGTCGTGGCCGATGCGCTCCGCGCGCTCCAGGACCTCGCGGCGTGGTGGCGGTCGCGACATCCGGCGCGGGTCATCGGCATCACCGGCTCGACCGGCAAGACGATCGCGAAGGAGATCACCGCCGACGTCCTCTCGCGGGCGCTCGCCACGCTGCGCAACGAGGGCAACCTCAACTCCGAGACCGGTCTCCCGATGACCCTCCTCCGGCTCGAGCCGGCCCACCAGGCGGCGGTCCTCGAGATGAGCATGTACACCGTCGGCGAGATCGCGCGGCTGGCCGAGATCGCGCGGCCCGAGGTCGGGGTCGTGCTCGCCGTGCATCCCACGCACCTCGAGCGGGCGGGCAGCATCGACCGAATCGCGAGCGCCAAGGCCGAGCTGCCGGCCGCGCTGCCTCGCGACGGCCTGGCCGTGCTGAACGCCGACGATCCGCGCGTTGCGGCCATGGCCGGGGTCACGCCGGCCGAGGTGCGCACCTTCGGGCTGGGACCGACCGCGGACGTCGGGGCGGTCGACGTGCTCGGCCACGGGCTCGCCGGCACCGAGTTCACCGTCCGCGCGCCGTGGGGGACGCGACGGCTGCGGAGCGGTACACCCGGCCGCCACCTGGTCCCGCACGCGCTGGCCGCGCTGGCGGTCGCGGAGCGGCTGGGTGTCGGCATGGACGAGGCCGCGGAGGCGCTGGCGGCCGGGAGCCACGCGGACCACCGCATGCAGGTCGTCGAGGCAGGTTCCGGCGCCACCCTCGTCGACGACACCTACAACGCCTCGCCGGTCAGCGTCGCCGCCGCGCTCGACTTCCTCGCGGAGACGCCGCTGCCGGCCGGCCGTCGACGGATCGCGGTCCTCGGCGACATGCTCGAGCTCGGGCCGGACGAGGAGCGGATGCACCGGGAGATCGGCGCCCGCGCCGCCGCCGGCGTGGATGCCATCGTGGCGGTGGGGCCGCGCGGCGCGTGGATCGCGGAGGGCGCGACGGCCGCCGGCGCGACGCGCGTGGCCACCGCCTCGGACGCCGAGGACGCGGTCATGGTGCTCGAGCGCGACATGGCGCCGGGCGTGGGCGACGTCGTGCTGCTGAAGGCATCGCGCGGCATCGGTCTCGAGCGGGCGGTGGACCTGCTGAGCGAGCACGCACCGTGAATCTCATCTCGATCGTCGTGGCCCTGCTGCTCGCCTTTGCCGGGATCGTGATCCTGGCGCCGATCTACATCGGCCTCCTCCAGCGGCTGGGTTACGGGAAGCAGATCCGCTCCGACGGGCCGGAGGCGCACTACGGCAAGGCCGGCACGCCGACGATGGGCGGAATGCTCGTCGTCGTCGTGGTCCTCTTCCTGGCCATGGCCCTGCGCCTCGAGGGTCCGGCCACGCTGACGCCGATGCTGACGCTGGTCGGCGTCGGCATCCTCGGTGCGATCGACGACTTCGTGAACGCCCGCAGCGGCATCGGGATGCGCGGCCGCTGGAAGCTCGTGTGGCAGACCGCGGTCGCCATCCTCGCCGCCGTCTACCTCTGGAACCACTACCGCCTGCAGGCCCTGAACATCCCGCTCGTCGGGCAGGTCGAAGTCGCCGCTCCGCTGCTCATCATCTTCATCGCGTTCGTCATCGTCGGCACGAGCAACGCGGTGAACCTGACCGACGGGCTCGACGGACTGGCCGGCGGGGTCCTCATCTTCAGCTTCGTCGCCTACCTGCTCATCAGCCTCGTCCCGGTGGCGGGCATCAAGGTCGCGCACCCCAACCTGGCGATCTTCTGCGCGCTCGTGATCGGTGCGCTGATGGGCTTCCTGTGGTTCAACGTCCACCCTGCGCAGATCTTCATGGGGGATTCCGGAGCGCTCGCCCTCGGCGCGACGCTCGCCGTCACCGCCACGGTGAACGGCCAGCTGCCGCTGCTCCTGGTCGTCGGCATCGTCTTCTTCGCCGTGATCATGAGCGTGGTGATCCAGGTGCTCAGCTACCGCATTCGCGGTCGACGCGTCTTCCGCATGACGCCGCTGCACCACCACTTCGAGCTCATCGGCTGGGCGGAGGAGAAGATCACGCTGCGCTTCTGGATCGTGGCGGCACTGGCCGGGCTGCTCGGCGTCAGCCTCTTCCTGTACACGTACCACGTGCAGGGGCTGTAGGCGGACCGATGATGACCACGCCCTCCACGCCGATCCGGTCCGCCCACGACCTTCGCGGTCGTCGCGCGGTCGTGCTCGGGCTCGCCCGCTCCGGCGTCGCCGCCAGCCGCTTCCTCGCCGATGCCGGCGCGGTGGTCGCGGCCTACGACCGGCGACCCGCCACCGAGCTGGCCGATGCCATCACCGCCCTGGGCGCTCGCCCGGTGCGCCTAGCCCTCGGCGTCGGCGAGGCCGAGGCGGCGGCGCTCATCGAGCACGCCGACCTGCTGGTGACCAGTCCCTCGGTGTCGGCCCGCTTCCCGACGACCGACCCCTGGCTGCGCGAGGCGCTCGGCGCCGCCGAGGCGCGCGGTGCGGAGGTCATCAGCGAGGTCGACCTCTTCATGCGTCTCACCCGCGCGCGCCTGGTCGGGGTGACCGGCACGAAGGGCAAGACGACGACCGCCTCGCTGCTGGCGGCGATGCTGGAGGCCGGCGGCATCCCGGCGACCCTCGGCGGGAACATCGGGACACCGCTGGTCGAGCGGTCGCTCGAGCTGGGGCCCAACGACTGGGTCGTGCTCGAGCTGTCCGAGCTCCAGCTCCCGACGATCAGCCGTGGCGTCGACGTCGCGCTGTACACGAACATCGCCGAGGACCACCTCGACCGGCACGGCAGCGTGGAGGCCTACCGCGCGGTCAAGGCGCGGCTGGCCGAGCTCACCGTGCCGGGCGGACGGGTCGTGCTCAACCGCGACGACCCCGGCTGCCGCGAGCTCGGGGAGCGCCTGCCGCCGGACGCGCTGGCGTGGTACGGCCTGGAGGACCCGGACAGCGGGGGGACCGATGCCTCGCTCGATGACGGCTGGGTGACGGTCGGAGGTGAGCGGGTCGTGGTTGCCGCCGAGGTTCGGCTCCCCGGGCGCCACATGCTGGCCGACGTCCTCGGCGCCGCCCTCGCTGCGTCGCTGGTCGGCGCCGGGACCGATGCCATCGCCCGCGTCGCACGGACCTTCGCCGGCGTCTCGCATCGGCTCGAGACGATCGCCGAGCACGATGGCGTGCGCTGGATCAACGACTCGCAGGCGACGATCCCGCAGGCGGCGATCGCGGCGCTGGAAGCCTTCGACGCGCCGATCGTCCTCATCGCCGGCGGGAAGGACAAGGGCCTCGAGTACCGCTCCTTCGCCGATGCGATCGCGGTGCACGGCCGCGTGGTCGTGCTCATCGGCGAGACGGCGGGGGAGCTCGAGGCGCTCATCGCGGCGCGGGTGCCGGTGCGCCGCGCGGCCTCGATGGAGGAGGCGGTGGCGATCGCGGCCGAGGCGGCGCGGCCGGGCGACGTCGTGCTGCTCTCGCCGGCGGCCGCCAGCTTCGACATGTTCGTCGACTACGCCGCCCGCGGCGACGCGTTCCGCGCGGCGGTCATCGGGCTGGGGGAGCGGGCATGACCGCCGCCACGATCGCCGTCGGCAGGCGGCGCACGGCGGGCACCAAGACCGGCGTCCGGCGCGACCGGCATGAGCCGGCGTACGCGCTGCTGCTGGCGGTCATGGCGCTCACCGCCATCGGCATCGTCATGGTCTATTCGGCGTCGAGCGTCCGCTCCTACATCAACAGCGCCGACCCGGCAGCGCAGGGGCTCGAGCAGCTCGTCTGGGCCGGCATCGGCATCACCGGCCTGGTGGTGGCGATGCGGCTCGACTTCCGCCACCTGCGCTACCTGGCGATCCCGATCTACGTCATCACCCTGGTCCTGCTGGTCATCGTGCTGATCCCGGGGATCGGTGCGGAGATCAACGGCTCGCGACGCTGGATCGTCATCCCCGGCGTCGGAACGCTCCAGCCGGCCGAGTTCGCGAAGCTGGCCGTCGTCCTGTACCTCGCGCACTGGCTCGACCGGCGGGGACGTGCCGTCCGCTCGTTCTGGAACGGGCTCATCCCGTTCGCAATGCTCGTCGCGCCCGGCTTCTTCCTCATTGCCGCCGAGCCCGACCTCGGGACCGCCGGGGTGTACGTGGTCGTGGCGGTCAGCATCTTCTTCATGGCCGGCGCGAACCTGCTGTACCTGAGCGCGATCACCGCGGGCGTGATCGCGTCGGCGTGGCTGATGATCAACGCCACGAGCTATCAGCTCGAGCGGGTGCAGACCTTCCTCGACCCGTTCCGCGACCCGCTTGGGAGCGGCTACAACACGATCCAGGCACTGCTCGCGCTCGGCCTGGGCGGGCTCACCGGCCTCGGCCTCGGGGAGAGCCGCCAGAAGTTCCTCTACCTCCCGGCCCCCTCGACGGACTTCATCTTCGCGATCATCGGCGAGGAGTGGGGCCTGGTCGGCACGCTGACCGTGGTCGCGCTCTTCGTCGTCATTGCGTTCCAGGGCTACCGGATCGCGATCAACGCTCCGGACACGTTCAGCGGGCTCGTGGCCTGTGGCATCACGACCTGGCTGGTGGTGCAGGCCTGCGTCAACATGATGGTCGTCACCGCGCTCCTGCCGGTGACGGGCATCCCGCTCCCGTTCATCAGCGCCGGCGGATCGGCGCTGACCATCAACCTGGCGGCGGTCGGCATCCTCCTGTCGATCAGCCGCGAGACCAGTCAGACAGGATCCATGCTCGATGCGGTGTTTGGTGTCGGGCGGCGGGACAGGCGGGCACGTGTACCCCGCGCTGGCCGTCGCGCGAGCGCTCCGCGACGCGCGAAGCGACGTTGAGCTCGATTACGTGGGTGGCGTCCGTGGCTTCGAACGACGAATCGTGGCCGATCACCCCATGCGCGGGGAATTGCGCTACCACGAGCTCGTCGTGCGCTCGCTGCGCTCGGCCGGGCTGTCGCTGCACACCGTCGGCGACCCGGCGCGCCTCGCCGCCAGCGTCCCGCAGGCGTGGACGCTCCTCGGGCGGCTCCGCCCCGCCGCTCTGTTCACGACCGGTGGCTACCTCGCCCTGCCGCTCGTGCTCGCGGCGCGCGCGCGCGGGATCCCGACGCTCGTCTGGGAGGGCAACGTGCAGCCGGGCCGCGCGACGCGGGCCATCGGTCGCTTCGCGACCCGCGTGGCCGTCAGCTTCCCGCCGACCCTGGCGGCCTTTCCGGGCAATAGCTTCGTCTCGGGCACGCCGATCCGCTCCTTCACCGGGATCGAGCGAGCGGCCGCTCGGCGATCGTTCGGCCTGGGCCCGGGCGACCGCCTCCTCGTCGTCTTCGGGGGATCGCAGGCCGTGACCCGCCTCAACACCGCAGTGTTCGACGCGCTGCCGCGGCTGCTCACCGATTGGCACGTCCTTCACCTCGCCGGCGACGCCGGCATGGCCGATGCGGGCGCCGCGCGCCAGCACCTGCCCAACGAGCTCCGATCGCGCTACACGGCCGAGCCGTTCCTGACCGACCGAATGGCCGATGCGCTCGTCGCGGCCGATCTCGTCGTCGGGCGCGCCGGCTCGTCCACCTGCGCGGAGCTGACGGCCGTCGGGGTCGCCTCGATCCTCGTGCCGTACCCGTATGCCGGCGCCCACCAGCGCTACAACGCGTCCTATCTCGGCGACGAGGGCGCGGCGCAGGTCGTGGCCGACGAGGATCTCGACGCCGATCGGCTCGTCGCCGAGGTGACCGCCCTGCGCGACGACGAGAAGCGCTCACCGATGGCCGACGCGGCCCGGCGCCTGGGCCGCCCGGATGCGGCCCGCGCACTCGCCGACGAGCTCGTGGCGATGGCCGAGCGGCGACCACTGCCATCGGAGACCGCGGCATGAGCGCGACCGTGGCCGATGCCCTCGAGCGGCTCGACGCGATGGCGGTCGAGCGCGGTGTCGAGCTGCGGGCCGACGCCCCCCTCGCGCCGCTCACGACGCTGCGCGTCGGCGGGCCGGCCGACCGCATGGCTGCGCCCAAGACGCTCGACGATCTGGTCGCCACCCTCAATCTGGCGCGCGAGGCGGGCGTGCCGGCCTTCCTGCTCGGCAAGGGCAGCGACCTTGTCGTCGCCGATGCGGGCATCCGCGGGCTCGTCGTGCGCGTGCGCGCCGATGCGGCGACGATCGACGGCACCACGCTCGTGGCCGATGCGGGCGCCTCGATGACGGCGCTCGCCAAGCGCTGCGCGGGGGCCGGCCTGGCCGGCTTCGACTGGGCGATCAGCATCCCCGGCACCGTCGGCGGCGCCGTGTGGGCGAACGCGGGAGCGCACGGCGGCGAGATGGCCCACGTCGTTCGCGAGGTCGAGGTGCTCGGTCCCGACGGCGAGCGCCGGCGCATCGGCCCCGAGGATTGCGCCTTCGCCTACCGCGACTCGCGCTTCAAGCACGGCGAGGAGGTGGTCCTCCGCACGAGCATCGGCCTGGAGCCGGGCGACCCCGATGCCATCCGCGCCCTCGTCGACGGCCACCAGGCGCACCGGCGCGCGACCCAGCCGCTGGCCGACCAGAACGCGGGGAGCGTCTTCCGCAATCCGCCAGGCGACCACGCCGGTCGGCTCATCGAGGGGGCCGGGCTGAAGGGCCACCGCATCGGCACTGCGCGCGTCAGCGAGCTGCATGCGAACTTCATCGTGACCGATCGCGGCGGCCGCGCCGCCGACGTCCGCGATCTCGGAGACCACGTCCGTGCCTCGGTCGCCGAGCGCTTTGGCGTCGAGCTGCGCTACGAGATCGAGTTCGTCGGCGAGTGGCCGGAGGCGAGCGAGTGAGCCGCCTGCGGGTCGGCGTCTTCGCCGGTGGGCGTTCGGCCGAGCACGAGGTCAGCGTGGCCTCGGCCGAGGCGGTGCTCCGTGCCATCGACCGCGATCGGTTCGAGCCGTACCTCGTCTACATCGACCGAGACGGGCACTGGATGCTGCCGGACGGACCCGCCCCGCTGCTCGCCGACGGGACCTCCCTGGCGGGCCTCGTCGGCGCCGCCAGCCCGGCCGAGGAGGTTGCCGTGCTTCGCACGCACGCCGGCCACCCGCTGGCCACGACCGGCGACGACCGCATCGCCGCCCGCGCCGCGGTCCGATCGCTGGCCGAGACGATCGACGTCGCGTTCCTCGTCGTCCACGGCCCGTTCGGCGAGGACGGCACGCTGCAGGGCTTCCTGGAGCTTGCCGGCATCCCGTACACCGGAGCCGGCGTGCTCGCCAGCGCCGTGGCGATGGACAAGGTCGTCTTCAAGGACCTGATGCGCGGCCACGGCCTGCCGGTCGTCGCGTCGTGCTGGTTCCGGCGTAGCGCCTGGGAGCGTGAGCCGGACCACGTCCGTCGCGCCGTGGTCGAGACGCTCGGCGAGCGCGTGGTCGTGAAGCCGGCGCGTCTCGGCAGCAGCGTCGGGATGTCGCTCGTCCACGAGGTCGACGGGCTGACGGCCGCGCTCGACGAGGCGTTCGCCTACGACAGCAAGGTCATCGTCGAGACGTACGTCGAGGGCGCACGTGAGCTCGAGTGCGGGGTGCTCGGCAACGACGAGCCGATCGTCTTCGAGCCCGGCGAGGTCCGCTCGAGCCACGAGTTCTACGACTACGAGGCGAAGTACGTCGCCGGCCTCGCCACCGTCGAGCCTCGGGCACGGGTGGATCCCGATCTCGCAGCGCGACTGAAGGAGCTCTCGCTGGCCGCGTATCGCGCGGTGGACGCCGCCGGCCTGGCGCGGATCGACTTCCTCGTCACCGCCGACGAGACGTTCCTGTCCGAGATGAACACGCTGCCCGGGTTCACGTCGACCAGCATGTACCCCAAGCAGGCCGAGCTCGCCGGCCTGCCGTTCGGCGACCTCATCGCCCGCCTCGTCGAGCTAGCGCTGGAGCGAGACCGATGAAGCTCAGGCCCCAGCCACGTTCGCCGAAGGCGCGACCGGCGCGGGCCGCAAAGCGGGCCCGACCCCGGGCCGTCTCGCGCGGCACCGGGCGGATGGCCCGGCGGCCCGGCATCTCGTTCCGCCGTCGGGTGGGCGCCCGGCTGCCGTCGTTCCGCCGGCTCATCGCGGGGGTCGGCGCAGTGGCCGGCGCATCGGTGCTCATGGCGCTCCTGAACGGGCCGTGGGTGCTCGTCACCGACGTGGCGTGGGGCGGGGAGCGGTACACCGCGGACGATGACCTGCGCGACGCGCTCGAGACCCAGGTCGGCGCCAGCCTTCTCGCCGTGGACACCGACGCGATCCGCGAGGAGATCGAGCGCCTGCCGGCGGTGGCGAGCGCATCGGTCACGGCCGGCATCGGCGGCCGGCTGGAGGCGACGGTCGTCGAGCGCGACGCAGCCTTCGTGTGGCTGACGGATACCTCGCGCTTCCTCGGGGCGTCGGACGGAACGATCTTCGCCCGCGTCCGGCGGTCCGGCGAGCCCGATCCCGAGATGGCGAGGCTGCCCCAGATCGTTGACCATCGGTCGAGCACGGGACTCCTGTCGGTGGGTGACGTCATTCCCGCGCCGCTGCTGCGCACCGCGCTTCGCGTCGCCACGCTCGACCCGGCGCTCCTCGGCTCGGAGGAGGCCAGCCTCGGCGTGCAGCTCGACGACGAGTTCGGCTTCCGGCTCATCGCGACCGAGCAGGGCTGGGAGGTGGCCCTCGGCGTCTACGGCATCGACCCGCGCGAGACCGTCGCGGAAGCGGACGAGCGGCTCGAGAGTCAGATCACCGCGGTGCGCACCCTCTTCGCCGCTCACGCGGAGGAAGAGGTCGGTTGGGTGGATGTGCGCAACCCGGGAAGGGTATATTTCCGTGCGAAGGGGTGACGTGATCGGGACGCGACGCCTCGTCTGCCGAGACCCTCGCTTCGGGACCGTCCCAGATGTGGCTTCCGCTGATCGGCCTTGCGCTCGGAATCGCGCTCGGGCTGGTGCTCAATGTGAATGTGAGCCCCGACCTGGCGCGCTACTCGGCCGTGGCCATCCTGGCCGGCCTCGACTCGGTGCTTGGCGCCATCCGCGCCGAGCTCGACGACCACTACGACAACCGGATCTTCATCAGCGGCTTCATCACGAACACGCTGGTGGCCGTCGCGCTGACGTTCGTCGGCGACCGGCTGGGCATCGATCTCTACCTCGTCGCGCTGTTCGCCTTCGGCCTGCGCATCTTCCAGAACGTGGCCCTCATTCGGCGCCACTTCCTGTAGGCTCGGCCATGACCGATGGCGCGCTCTCCGAGCACGCCCGGAGCAGGAGGTAGCTTGGAACGCGAAGCTGTCCTGGTCGGGATCGACGCGGGCACGACGAAGGTGACGACCCTCATCGGCGAGGTCGGCAGGTCCGGTGACGTCAACGTCATCGGCTATGGCATCTCGCCGTCCGTCGGGATGAAGAAGGGGATGGTCGCGAACATCGACCAGACCGTGAACTCGATCTCGTCGAGCGTCGAGAAGGCCGAGCGCCTCTCCGGCTACAAGATCAGCTCCGCCTTCGTCGCCGTCGGCGGCTCGCACATCAGCTCGCAGAACTCGCGCGGCGTCGTCGCGGTCTCCGGGCACAAGAGAGAGGTGAGCCGCGAGGACGTCGGGCGTGCGACCGATGCGGCCAAGGCCGTCCAGGTGCCCTCGAACCGCGAGATCCTGCACGTCGTGCCGCGCGGCTACATCGTCGACGGCCAGGAGGGGATCAAGGACCCGCTCGGGATGAGTGCGGTGCGCCTCGAGGTGGAGACGCACATCGTGGCCGGCGCGGCGACCTCGGTCCAGAACCTGTCCAAGTGCGTCAGCGGCGCCGGCGTCCAGATCGACGAGATGGTGATCAGCTCACTGGCCGCGGCCGAGGCGACGCTGACCGATACCGAGAAGGAGCTCGGCGTGCTGGTGGCCGACATCGGCGGCGGCACGACCGACATCGCGATCTTCGTCGATGGCGCGGTCTACCACACCGCCGTGCTGCCGGTCGGCGGGATCAACGTCACCAACGACGTCGCCATCGGCCTGCGAACCTCGCTGAACCTCGCCGAGGAGATCAAGATCAAGCACGGGACCGCCAATCTGGCCGAGGTCGAGCCGCAGGAGCTGCTCAACGTCGCCGTCCTCGGCGAGTCTGCCGGGCAGACGATCCAGCGCCGCAAGCTGTGCGAGATCATCGAGGCCCGGATGGGCGAGATCCTCAGCCTCATCCGCGAGGAGGTGAAGCGCTCAGGCCATGCGGGCATGCTGCCGGCCGGCGCCGTCCTCACCGGCGGTGCGGCGCGCATCGCCGGCGTCGACGTGCTCGCCCGCGACACGCTCGAGATGCCGGTCCGTACCGGCTCGCCGCAGGGAGTCGGCGGCCTCATGGACCAGATCGGCAACCCGGCCTTCGCGACCCCGATCGGCCTCCTGCTGTGGGGCGCTCACCACCTTGGCGAGGAGCCGATCGGGTACGGCACGGCCAACGGCACGAACCCGTTCTCGCGCGTCGGCGAGTGGGTGCGGAACCTGTTCCCCGGCTAGGAGTGCATGCCATCGCCAGTGTCGAGCTGAGGGACCGTCTCCGCCACGTCGCTGCCACCTGTCAAGGAATATATCGCTACTGATATAGCCGCTGACCGCGCTGCGCTCTCATCGAAGGCCCCCCGCGGTGGACATCGGTCCAGACCTTTCCACGCTCGAACGTCGCAGTGTGGATAACTCCGTGCCCGGATGTGGAAAACGTCCCACGCCGTCATACGACGATCGCTAGAATCGGTCAAACCCGTCGAGCCCTCGGGTTTGCCCGCACTCATCGAGAGGATCACCCGACATGCCGCTCCGATCGGACTCAGAGAACTTCGCACTCATCAAGGTCATCGGGGTCGGTGGCGGCGGAAGCAACGCCGTCAACCGGATGATCCGGGCCGAGATGATGGGCGTCGAGTTCATCAGCGTGAACACCGATGCGCAGGCGTTGCTCCAGAGCGACGCGCCGCACAAGATCCGCATCGGCGACAAGATGACCCGCGGTCTCGGTGCCGGAGCCGACCCGGGCGTCGGCCAGCGCGCCGCCGAGGAGGACTCCGAGAAGATCTACGAGGCGCTCAAGGACGCCGACATGATCTTCATCACCGCCGGCATGGGCGGTGGGACCGGATCCGGCGCCGCACCGGTCATCGCGGAGATCGCCAAGGACCTCGGTTCGCTGACGGTCGCCGTCGTGACGAAGCCGTTCAGCTTCGAGGGGATGCGCCGCAAGCTCGTCGCCGAGCAGTTCACCGAGCTGCTCAAGGAGAAGGTCGACACCCTCATCACGATCCCGAACGACCGCCTGCGCGAGGTCGTCGACAAGAAGACCTCGATCGTCGATGCGTTCCGGGTCGTCGACGACGTGCTGCGCCAGGGCGTGCAGGGCATCAGCGACCTCATCACCGTGCCGGGCCTCATCAACCTCGACTTCGCCGACGTGAAGACGATCATGCGTGAGGCGGGCAGCTCGATGATGGGCATCGGCATCGGCACCGGCGAGAATCGCGCGATCGAGGCGGCACGCGCCGCGGTCATGAGCCCACTGCTCGAGGTCAACATCACCGGCGCGCGCGGCATCCTCTTCAACGTCACCGGTGGCAGCGACCTCGGCCTCTTCGAGGTCAACGAGGCGGCCGAGGTGATCAAGGAGGCCGCCGATCCGGAGGCCAACATCATCTTCGGCACGGTCATCGACGATCGGATGCGCGACGAGGTGAAGGTCACCGTCATCGCCACCGGCTTCGACTCGTCGAGGAAGGCGAAGCCATCGAAGTACGGGGCCGATGCGAGCGCCGGGATCGAGACCTCGCTCGACGAGCGCAGTCGCGAGATCCTCGCCGAGATCGAGCGCGATCGCGAGCAGCGCCAGAGCCTGACCGAGCAGCTCGGGACGGAGTCGCCGTTCGCCAAGCCGTCGGAGCGGGAGGCGACCGAGGTCCGTCCGCCGGAGCGCAAGCCGCTGCCGGTCAGCTCGGGCAGCCTCGAGCAGCGACCCGCCTACAACGAGTCGGACCTCGACATCCCGAGCTTCCTGCGCCGCAAGGGCGACTGACCGGGCCGATATCGGCCACCCCTTCGACGCGACTCGGCCATGTACCCGCGGAGCGGGTGGCTCCCGGCTGGCACGATGAGCGCGTGACGCCGACCGCCGACGAGATCCGCGAGCGACACGACCGCCTGCTCGGTCGCCTGCGCGCGATCGCGGAGACCAGCGGGCACGATCCGGATCGGCTGCGGATCGTGGCAGTGACGAAAGGCTGGCCACTCGAGGTCGCGCGGGCCGCGTTCGACGCGGGCCTGACCGTGCTCGGTGAGAGCCGCGTCCAGGAGGCCGAGCCAAAGGTCGCGGCCATCCCCGAGGCGGAGTGGCACCTCGTCGGCCGGCTGCAGTCGAACAAGGCACGCCGGGCGGCCAGCGCTTTCGAGGTCATCCACTCGGTCGACACGCCGAAGCTGCTGGGGCTCCTCGCGGCCGATGAGGCGCCCCGACCGCGGCTCCTGCTCCAGGTGAACGTCACCGGCGAGGCCGCGAAGGCCGGGATGGCGCCGGAGGACGCGCTGGCCATGGCGCCGGCACTGGCGGGCGTGCCCGTCATCGGTCTGATGACGATCGCGCGGATGGAAGCGACCGACGAGGAGGCGAGGGCGACCTTCCGGCGGCTGCGGGAGCTGCGCGATCGGCTGGCGCAGGCGTCCGGCATCGGTCTGGAGGAGCTGTCGATGGGCATGAGCGCCGATGCCGAGGCGGCCGCCGCCGAGGGCGCCACGCTGGTCAGAATCGGCACCGCGCTGTTCGGGCCTCGAGGCTGATCGCTGGTATTCTCCGGTGTCCATGGAGCTGATCGTCACGTTCGTCCAGTTCCTCGCCTTTGCCGTCTGGTTCCTGCTCATCGGGCGCGTCCTGCTGAGCTGGACGAACCCAACGGGCGGTGGCGGGCTGACCGCGTTCATCTACCAGGCCACCGAGCCGATCCTCGCGCCGATCCGTCGCGTGCTGCCGCCGACCAGCGGGATCGACTGGTCGCCCCTGGTCGCGATGCTGCTGATCGGTGTCGTGGTCCGGGTGCTGACCCAGCTGCAACCTCGCTGAGTCGCGGATCGCTTCGGCGTGTCCCAGCTCGAATTGCGGGTGACGCCCGGCGCCGGATCCGACACGGTCGGACCATACGAGGCCGGTCGACGGCCTTGACGATGACGAGCTCGTGCGCCGCCTCCGCCTCATCGGTCCGGCGTGAGCCCGGGGATGAGCCGCTATACTCGGCCTCCCCAATGGGCGATTAGCTCAGCTGGTTAGAGTGCACGGTTCACATCCGTGAGGTCACTGGTTCGAATCCAGTATCGCCCACCATTCCTCACCCTCCGGCCATGCGCGTCGCGCTGACCACCGAGTCGTACCTGCCGTACGTCTCGGGCGTGACCGTCTCGGTCGACGCGCTCGCGCGCGGCCTCGGCGCGCGCGGTCACGAGGTGCTCGTGATCGCCCCGCGGCCGGCGACCGGGAGCGTCACGCAGGCGGTCGGCTCCCCGGGTCCCGAGCCGGGGATCGCGTGGCTTCCGTCCTATCAGCTCCCGCGTCTTCGTACCGCCGGCATACCGGATGGCGTGGCCGAATCCGTGGGCGGGCGCGGTCCGTCAGGCGGCCCGCTGGCGCCCGGACGTCGTGCACGCCCACTCGCCGTTCGTCACCGGCCTCCTGGCGCGCAACCTGGCGCGGTCGAGCCGAGCTCCACTCGTCTTCACCCATCACACGCGGTTCGCCGACTACGGCCACTATCTCGGCCCGTTGGCCGCGCCGGGCTCCGCCCTGACCGATGCCTACCTCCGGCGCTTCTGGGCCGGCTGCGCGGCGATCATCGCGCCGTCGAGCGATCTGGCCGACGAGATCCGTGGGCGCCTGCGGGAGGACCGTCGCGACCGGGTCCACGTCGTGCCCACCGGCATCGACGTCGACGGCATCCGGGCGCTCGACGCGGTCGATCCGCGGCCGATGGCCAGATGGCCGGCCGACGCGGTGGTCGTCGCCACGCTCGGCCGGCTGGCGCCGGAGAAGAGCGTCGACGTCATCCTCGGTGCCGCTGCCGTGGCCCTGGAGCGGACGCCATCCGCGCGGCTGCTCGTGATCGGCGGCGGCCCGTCGGAGACCGCCCTGCGGCAACGGGCGGAGGCCTTCGGTGGCGCAATCCACCTGACCGGCGCGCTGCCGCGGCTCGAGGCACTGGCACTGTTGCGCGGGGCGGACCTCTTCACCTTCGCGTCGCGCACCGAGACCCAGGGGCTCGTCCTGGCCGAGGCGCTCGCCGCCGGTCTGCCCGCCGTGGCAGTCGAGGGACCGGGGGTGGCGGACACCGTCCGCGACGGCGTCGACGGTCGGATCGTCACCGCCGAGCCGGAGGCGACCCGCGCGGAGCGGCTGGGCGTCGCGCTCGCGGAGCTCGTCGAGGATCCCGCGTGGCGGGGCACCCTTGCCGATCGTGCAGCCGCTGATGCCGACCGATTCGCGCTGCCAAGACGGGTCGCGGAGATCGAGGAGATCTACCTGGCCGCCACCTCGGCGTAGCGGCGCCTCTCGATCGGTCGAGGAGGATTCACTGGAGCTGGTTCTCGCGCGGCGTTCCCGCGGTGCATCGAGGGTGGGCACGCGTGACCGGCGCGCCAACGCGCGGCTTGTGCGGCGGGGATCTCGACGTGTCGCGGAAATCGAGCGCGGCCGGCAGCTCCGGTGACATTCCCTCGGCCCATCGAGAGGGCTCGGGCTTGCGGAGCGAAGGCCCACGCCGGACCCCGATTGCGGGTTTTGCTTGCGCCGAAACGGGCCGGGCGTACAATGCCGCCCATGCGAGTGAGTCTGGTGGCCCGCTTCGTCTCCCACCCTTCCATCGACTTCGGTTCGAGCCGCCGTTCGGCGCATCGGTCCCTGCTTGGCCTTGCCCGACCGCGGACGGTCTACCACCGCCCGCGCAGGCCCCAGCCGTCGACGGTGAGTGTCGCGGCGCTGCGCTCCCAGACCAGTCGCTTCCGCTTCCCCGCTGTCGGTCGCGCCGCCCGCCTGCCCGCCCGACGCCCCGCGCTCCCGTTCGGGTTGCCGCGCGCCCGACGCGCCTAGCCGCCGCGGGGTGCCGGTCACGCGCAGCGCTCGCGCCACGTCGGCAGGGGGTGTCGTCTACCGAGCGCTCGACGGTCGCATCCAGGTCGCACTCGCGCATCGGCGCAGCCCGCCGCTGTGGGCGCTGCCGAAAGGCACCCCAGACGCCGGCGAGACCATCGAGGAGACGGCCGTCCGCGAGACGCGCGAGGAGACCGGGCTCGAGGTCGAGATCGAGCGTCGCCTGGGCTCGATCCGCTACTTCTTCGTCCGCGGCTCGACGCGGTTCAACAAGACCGTGCACTTCTTCCTCATGCACGCCATCGGTGGCAGCACGGACGACCACGACGCCGAGTTCGACGAGGTCCGCTGGGTCGACCTGCCCGAGGCGCTTGCCATCCTCACCCACGCCACGGAGCGTTCGGTGGTGGACGAGGCCGCGGCAGCGCTCGGTGCAGAGCCGGGGTCCGACGCGTTGACGGCCGGGGCGCACGCGTGACGGAGGCACCGGTGGCGACGTCGCTGCGCCACACCCCCCTCCACGATCGCCACGTCGCGCTCGGGGCGCGGATGGTGCCGTTCGCCGGCTACGAGATGCCGGTCCAGTACGCCTCGATCATCGACGAGCATCGCACCGTCCGCTCCGCCCTTGGCCTCTTCGACCTGTCGCACATGGGCGAGATCGAGGTGCGCGGGAGTGGGGCGCTCGGCTTTCTCGGTCAGGCGGTCGTGAGCGATCCATCGGCGCTGGCCGAGGGCCAGGCGCAGTACTCGATGCTGTGCGACGCCGACGGCGGGATCATCGACGACCTCATCCTCTATCGGCTCGGTGCCGATCGGTTCATGGTCGTGTGCAACGCCTCGAACCGCGCGGCGGTGATCGAGCATCTCGGCGCGTTGGAGCGGCGCGACGTCGCGCTCGACGACCGCAGCGACGAGATCGCGCTGGTCGCGCCGCAGGGCCCGGCGGCGGCGTCGGTCCTGTCGGGCCTGACCGACGTGGACCTCGACGCACTGGCGAACTACCACGCCGCCGAGGGCTCGGTCGCCGGCGTGGCCTGCGTCGTCGCCCGAACCGGCTACACCGGCGAGGACGGCTTCGAGCTCTTCTGCGACGCGGACCGCGCCCGCGAGCTGTGGGATGCGGTCGCCGCCGCCGGCGAACCGGCCGGGCTGGAGCCGTGCGGGCTCGGCGCGCGGGACACGCTGCGGCTCGAGGCCGGCATGCCGCTGTATGGCAACGAGCTCGACCGCGACACCAACCCGTTCGAGGTCAACCTGGGCAGGGTCGTGAAGCTCGAGAAGGGTGACTTCGTCGGCCGCGCCGCCCTCGAGGCCGTGAAGGACCGAGGGCCGCGACGGAAGCTCATCGGCCTGCAGATGGTCGACAACGCCATCCCGCGCAGCGGGTACGAGGTCCTGGCCGACGGCCGGCCCGTCGGACGGGTGACGAGCGGGACGCTGTCGCCGACGCTCGGCACCAAGATTGCGATGGCCAAGGTGGCCGCCGAGGTCGCCGGCATCGGTAACGCGTTCGAGGTCGTCGTCCGTGACCGCCCCTACCGGGCCGAGCAGGTAAAGTTGCCCTTCTATCGCCGCCAGCGCGACTGACGCGGCGAACGTCCCCAAGGAGGTTGCACGCGCGGATGGCCTACCCCGACGACCTGTCCTACTCGAAGGAGCACGAGTGGGTCCGCCAGGAGGGGTCGCGCGCGACCATCGGCATCACGAGCTTTGCGGCCGATGAGCTGGGCGACATCGTCTTCGTCGAGCTGCCCGAGGTGGGCGCCGCGCTCAGCCAATTCGCGACGTTCGGCGTCGTCGAGAGCGTGAAGGCGGTCAGCGACCTGTACGCGCCGATCTCCGGCGAGGTCGTCGAGATCAACGAGGCCCTGCGCGAGAACCCCGAGCTGATGAACGCGGACCCGTTCGGCGATGGCTGGATCGCGAAGGTCGAGCTCGCTGATCGGTCGGAGCTCGACGCCTTGCTCGACGCGGACGGCTACGCTGCCGAGACCGCCTGACGGCGGACCTGAGCCGATGACCTATTCGCCACACACCGATGCCGACCGGGCGCGGATGCTCAGCGCGGTCGGGGTCGGATCGGTCGAGGACCTCTTCGCCGATATCCCCGTCTCGGTGCGTGCGAGCGCCTGGGACGTGCCACCGCCGCTGGCCGAGCAGGAGGTGCGTGCCGAGCTGGCGCGCCTGGGCGGGCGCAACCGGATCCCCGACGTCAGCTTCCTCGGCGCGGGCGTGTACCGGCACCTGATCCCGGCGGTGGTCGGGGAGGTGATCGGGCGCCCGGAGTTCGCGACGTCCTACACGCCGTACCAGCCGGAGGTGTCGCAGGGCACGCTCCAGAGCATCTACGAGTTCCAGTCGCTCATCTGCGAGCTCACCGGCATGGAGGTCGCGACCGCCTCACACTACGACGGCGCCACCGCCACCGCCGAGGCCGCGCTCATGGCCTGCCGCCTCACCCGACGCCATCGCGTGGCCGTGTCGGCCGGCGTCAACCCCGACTACCGCCGGGTGCTCGAGACGTACTGCTCGGGGCCGGGGATCGAGGTCGTGACCGTGCCGATCGACCTCGATGAGGGCGGCACCGGCACCACCTCGCCGGAGGTCGCCTCGGAGGCGCTCGGCGACGACGTCGCCTGCCTCGTTGCCGCGCAGCCGAACTTCTACGGCCAGCTCGAGCCGATGCGCGAGCTCGCCGGCGCGGCACATGCCGCCGGCGCCCAGCTCGTGGCGGTCGTCGAGCCGACCTCGCTCGCGCTGCTGGAGCCACCCGGTGCGTACGGCGCCGACCTCGTGGCCGCCGAGGGCCAGCCGCTCGGCATCCCGGCCAGCTTCGGTGGGCCGTACGTCGGGCTGATGGCGGCGCGGATGGCATCGGTGCGGCAGATGCCCGGCCGGCTGGTGGGCGCGACGCGCGACACCGATGGCCGCAAGGGCTATGTGCTCACCCTCCAGGCTCGCGAGCAGCACATCCGCCGCGAGAAGGCCGCATCCAACATCTGCACGAACCAGGCGCTCATGGCGCTCGCGGCGACGGCCTACCTCTCGGCGGTCGGCCCGCAGGGCCTCCGCGAGGTCGCGGAGCTGTCGACGACCCAGGCGCGCCATCTCGTCAGCGCCCTGACCGATGCGGGCCTCGCCGAGCCGCGCTTTGATGGGCCGTATTTCGCGGAGGTCACGATGCGCGTGCCCGATGCGGCCCGGCGCCACGCCGCGCTCGTCGAGCGCGGGATCGTCGCCGGCCACCTGCCCGCGCGTGACGAGCCCGCATTGGGCGACACGGTGCTGATGGCGACGACCGAGCTCACGACCGACGACGACATCGCGCGCCTCGTCGATGCGCTCGAGGAGACTCGGTGAGCGTCGCCGATCCGCCGCACACCGACACCTCCGGCCGCGGCGCCGCCTTCTCCGGCGCGACTGCCGGCGAGGAGCTCACCGTCGTGGAGCCGCTCATCTTCGACCGATCCCGTCCGGAGCGGCGGGCGGTCCGCTTCCCGCAGCCGTCGGACGTCGCGCGCGAGCGCGCGTCCCGGCAGCCGCAGCTGCCGGCATCGGTCCTTCGGAAGGATGCGCCACGCCTGCCGGAGGTGAGCGAGCTCGAGCTGCTGCGTCACTACAACCGGCTGGCGCACCTCAACCAGGCCATCGACCTGAACTTCTACCCGCTCGGGTCGTGCACGATGAAGTACAACCCGAAGGTCAACGAGTGGGCGGCGCGCCTGCCCGGGCTCGCCGAGTCGCATCCGCTCGATCCGGAGCCCATGTCGCAGGGCTCGCTCGAGCTGATGTGGCTGCTCGCCGAGCTGCTCAAGGAGATCAGCGGGTTCGATGCGGTCTCGCTGCAGCCGGCGGCAGGTGCCCACGGCGAGCTGACCGGGATGCTCATGACCCGCGCCTACCACCGCGACCATGGCGAGGCCGAGCAGCGCACGAAGGTGCTCGTGCCGGACTCCGCGCACGGCACGAACCCGGCGACGGCCACGATGGTCGGCTACCAGACGGTGACGATCCGCTCGAACGAGCGGGGCGGGATCGACCTCGGCGCGCTGCGCGAGGCGCTCGGCCCGGACGTTGCGGCGCTGATGATCACGAACCCGAGCACGCTCGGGATCTTCGAGGACCAGATCGACCAGGTCCTCGCGGCCGTCCACGAGGCCGGCGCGATCGCCTACATGGACGGGGCGAACCTCAACGCCATCCTCGGCCGCTTCCGCCCCGGCGAGGCGGGCTTCGACGTCATGCATTTCAACCTCCACAAGACCTTCTCCACGCCGCATGGCGGCGGGGGACCCGGTGCCGGGCCGGTCGGCGTGGGGGAGCGCCTCGAGCCCTACCTGCCCGCACCGATGCCGGTCCTGGCCGCCGGCGACGCCGCCGAGGTGCTGGCGCATGCGCGAGCGGGGCGCTCGACCGATGGCGCGCGCTTCGCGCTCGACCGGGACCGCCCGAAGAGCATCGGCAAGGTGCGCAGCTGCTATGGCAACTTCGGCATGTTCGTGCGCGCCTACACGTACATCCGCTCGAACGGCTCCGACGGCCTGCGGACGGTCAGCGAGGACGCCGTCCTCGCCGCGAACTATCTGCGCGTGAAGCTCCACGACGTCTACGACCTGCCCTACGACCGACTGTCGAAGCACGAGGTCGTGTTCAGCGGGCGTCGCCAGAAGCGCGAGCATGGCGTCACGACGCTCGACATCGCGAAGGCGATCCTCGACCACGGCATCCACCCGCCAACGGTCTATTTCCCGCTCATCGTCGAGGAGGCGCTCATGGTCGAGCCGACCGAGACCGAGACGCTCGAGACCCTCGACCACTTCGTCGGCGTCATGCGCGAGATCGCGGAGACCGCCGCCACCGACCCGGAGGCGATCAGGCGCGCGCCGATCACGACCCCGGTCGGGCGGCTGGACGAGGCGACGGCGGCACGGCGGCCTGACCTGCGCCATCGGTTCGGCGACGAGCCCGATGCGCCGGCTGCGCCGGCGTCCGAGCCGACGCCAACGGCGCCCACGGCCTGAGGCCAGGCTGACCACGGTGCGATCGATGACGGGCACCGGCGCTTACTGCGTGACCGCCCGCGTATGGACTGCATCGGTCTGAACGTTCCTGGACGGCGCGACGTAGTATGAGCAACCCCCACAGCGGACGATCCGCACAGGTGCCTGTGGAATCGAAACAGCCCGACGACCTCGTCGAGCGCATGCAGGGCGGCGACGTCGACGCCTTCGAAGAATTCTTCAACACCTACAAGCGTCCGGTCTTCGCGACGGCGCTTGCGATCACGCGCGACCCGTTCCTGGCCGAGGAGGTCCTCCAGGACTGCTTCGTGAAGGCCTACCGGGTCCGCGAGCGGCTCGATCCGGCGCGGTCTCCGCTCCCATGGCTCCAGCGCGTGACGATCAACCTGTGCTACAGCCGGATCAGCCGTCGCAAGGCGCTGTCGGAGCCGCTCACCAGCCTCATCACCAACCTCGTGGTGGATCTCGCCACCCCGCCCGACCAGGTCGTCGAGTCGCGCGAGGTGCTCGAGGTGCTGCAGCGCGGGATCGATGCCCTGCCGCCGAAGCAGCAGACCGCGGTCATCCTCTATTACCTCCACGGCTACTCGCTGGCCGAGGCCGCGGAGATCGCCGACTGCAACGTCGGCACGATGAAGTCGCGCCTGCACTACGCGCTCAAGGCGCTGCGCATTCGGCTGCCGGTCGAGCGGCGCATCCCCGTCACCGCCGTGCGGCAGCCCGCTCCCGCGATGCGGAGGGTGAGCCGATGAGCTGCCGGCGCATCCGCCGCGAGCTGCTGTGGCTGGTGCGGTTCGGCGACTTCGACGCCGGATCGGCTCCGCACCTCGAGCACCTGGCCGGCTGCCAGGGCTGTCGCGACGAGGTCGGCCTTGATCGCGCCCTGGTGCGGCAGCTGCGCACGGCGCTCGCGGAGCGCATCGGCGACGCCTCGCCAAGCCCCAGCGTGTGGGAGGGCGTGGTGGCTCGCATGGCCCAGCCCGAGCCGAGCATGGGGCGGCCGTGGTCGGCCCGGCTGTCGGCATTCCTGCGCGCCGGCAGCGCGATGGCCGGAGCCAGCCTCGCACTCATGCTCGCGCTCAACCTGGAGCTGGCGCCGATCGGGGCGATCCCGGTGCCAGGGTCCACCGACCCCGAGGTCGTCACCGCGACGACGCCGGCCGGGCGAGGCGCGGGGCTGCGCCACTGGGAGGGCCGCGCGCCCGCCGCCGGGACCGGGCTGGTCCGAGAGGACGACTCGACGATCACGTGGAGGCCGACGCCATCCGAGCAGCTGCCGCTGGCGCGCACGTCCATCATGGCGCCGGCAGGCGAGGACGCCGACAGCGCGCCGGCGACCGATCCGGCCGACGCTCCCGCCGATGGCGGGCCGGCGGTCGTGCTCAACCTGGTGCCGGTCGATGCGGCGACGATGTCCAGCTCGAACCCGACGGATGAGTCGGGCGAGTCCGATGACCAGCCGGCGGCACCGGCGGTCCCGCCAGCCGGCGGACCTACCTGATTACCCCGGAGTGTGCGAGACTAGCGCACCGTTTTGAGCGGAGGATCAGCTCCCGGATCACCGGCCCACGGCCGGACAGAGCGTGAGGAGCGGTGGTCCGAGTCAACCATCCACTTGGAGGAGCATGAATGCGCACATGGAGATTGGTCTCCTTGCTGTCGATCCTCGCGCTCGTGCTGGCAGCCTGCGGCGAGCAGGGCGCCAGTCCAGCCGAGACCGACGAGCCGGACCCGACCGGATCGGCCGCCGAGCCGACCGACGCGGGTACCGGCGAGCCGACCCCCGGAGGAACGCTGGTCTTCGCCGGCGCTCGCCTGTCGGCCAGCCTTGATCCGGCACTCACCAGCGACGGTGAGTCGTTCCGGGTTCTCCAGCAGGTCTACGAGCCACTCGTCGACCTCGCACCCGGCAGCACCAACGAGCTCGAGGGCGTGCTCGCCGAGAGCTGGACGGGCGAGCCCGGTGATACGGAGTACGTCTTCACCCTTCGCGAGGGCGTGACCTTCCACGACGGGACCCCGCTGAACGCGGAGGCGGTCAAGATCAACTTCGACCGCATGCAGAACCTCGACGAGACCGACCAGGCCAGCGCCTACTACTACGGCGCGCTGATGGACGGCTTCGGTCCCGACAACCTGATCACCAGCGTCGAGGCGACCAGCGACCTCGAGGTGACCTTCACGCTGCGTGAGCCGAGCCCGACGTTCCTGTTCGGCATCACCCTGACGCCGTTCAGCATCGTCAGCCCGGCGATCCTCGAGTCCACCGGCGCGGACTCGTCAGAGACGAGCACGCTCGACACCGATGTGGTCCAGGCCGGCACCGGCCCGTTCATCATGGAGGACTACATCCCCGACGACAGCGCCACGCTGGCTCGGAACGAGGAGTACTGGGGTGACCCGGCCTACCTGGATCGGCTGATCATCCGGCCGATCGCCGACCCGGCGGCGCGCCTCCAGGCGCTCCAGGGCGGCAGCATCCAGGGCTTCGACCTGGTCAACCCGCCCGACTATGAGACCGTCGAGAGCGAGGGCTTCACGCTCGTCGAGCGCCTCTCGTTCAACGGCCTGTACCTCGGCCTGAACCCGGTCGCGCGCGAGAACGCGGCCGCCGCGGAGAGCGGCGTGGCCGAGCTCTACGGTGGCGAGGAGTCACCTGTGGCCGACCTGGCCGTTCGCCAGGCGATCGCCATGGCCATCGACAAGGAGGCGCTCATCGAGGCCTTCTATGGTGGCCGCGGGTCACCGGCCGACATCTTCATGCCGCCGTCGAGCGGATGGCATGAGCAGGTCCTGGCGGGCGTGACGCCGGACACCTTCGACCCGGAGGGCGCGACCGCGCTCCTGGAAGAGGCAGGCTTCACGGCCGACAACCCGGCCACGATCCACTTCTGGTTCCCGACCGAGGTGACCCGTCCGTACATGCCCGATCCCGCGGGCCTGCACGAGGCGGTGACCCAGATGCTCGAGAACGCGGGCTTCGTGGTCGAGTCGCACAGCGACATCTGGGACGATCCCGGCTACCTGTTCGACGCGCAGAACGGCTACTACGACCTGCACTTCCTGGGCTGGACGGGTGACTACGACGATCCAGGGAACTGGTACGGCGTCCACTTCGGCTTCCAGCAGGGTGAGCCGGCGGCCCAGTTCGGTTGCGACGTCGAGGGACTCGACGATGCGATCCAGGGCGCTTCGGCGGAGCTGGACGAGACGGCGCGTGGCGAGGCCTGGGCCGAGGTGGCCGGGCTGATCCACTCGAACGTGTGCTTCGTGACGCTGGTGCACGGCGACACGGCACTTGCGTTCGACGCGACGGTCCAGGGCTACGAGCCCAACCCGACCGGCTCCGAGAGCTTCGACACGGTGTGGCTCAGCGGCGAGTAATCGCCGATTGACCACGGCATAGACTGAGAGGGCCTCGGCGCGAGCCGGGGCCCTCTCGCAACCTCGAAACATCCCGTAGTGCAGGAGGTGATGTGGGCAAGTTCATCCTTCGTCGATTCCTGCTCCTCATCCCGATCCTGCTCGGGCTCACGGTCGTCATCTTCCTCTTCATCCGGCTCCTGCCCGGTGACCCCGCTAGCGCGATCCTGGGTGAGCGGGCGACCCCCGAGAGCCTGGCGCGGGTGCGTGAGGCGCTCGGCCTCGATCGGCCGCTGTTCGAGCAGTACTGGGAGTACCTGTCGGGCCTGCTCGTCTTCGACCTCGGCAGCAGCTTCCTCACCGGCCGCGACGTTGCCGATGACTTCCTTCAGCGCTTCCCGGCCACCATCGAGCTCGCGCTCGCGGCCATGCTGTTCGCGCTCGTCCTGGGCATCCCGCTCGGGCTGCTCACGGCCAAGCGGCGCGGCTCCTGGGTCGACCAGGGCGGCACGGTCGTGTCCCTGATCGGGATCAGCATCCCGATCTTCTTCCTGGGCCTCATGCTCAAGTGGTTCCTCGCCATCCAATTCCCGATCCTGCCGGACTCGGGCAGGATCGATCTCATCGAGTACTACATCCCGCGCGTCACGAACTTCATGACGATCGACACGCTCTTAGCCGGGCAGCCCGGCGGCTTCGTCGACGCGCTGCGCCACCTGGTCCTGCCGGCCATCGCGCTCGGGACCATCCCGCTCGCCATCATCATGCGCATCACGCGCGCGAGCGTGATCGATGTGCTCAACGAGGACTACGTGCGGACCGCCAACGCCAAGGGACTGCGCTCGGGTGTCGTGGACAACCGTCACGTGCTGCGCAACGCGATGCTGCCCGTGATCACCGTCATCGGCCTCCAGACCGGGCTCCTCCTCGGCGGCGCGATCCTGACCGAGACGATCTTCGGCTGGGGCGGGGTGGGCAAATGGATGTACGACGCGGTGCTCTCGAACGACTACCAGGTCATCCAGAGCGGCGTCCTGCTGCTGGCGATCATCTTCGTGATCGTCAACCTGCTGGTCGACATCAGCTACGCCTTCCTGAACCCGAGGATCCGCTACTCGTGAGCACCGCCGCCACGACGTTCGACGGCGTCGTCGAGGACAAGCCGGTCGGCCTCTGGGCCGATGCGTTCCGTCGGATGCGCCGCAGCCCGGCAGCGATCATCGGCGGGACGATTGTCGGCTTCATGGTCTTCATTGCCGTGTTTGCGCCGTTCCTGGCGCCCTACGACCCGCTGCGCGGCAACCTGTCCGACAGTTTCCTGCCGCCGTCGCCGCAGCACTGGATGGGCACGAACATCCAGGGCCAGGACGTGCTGTCGCGGATCATCTGGGGCGCTCGCCTCACGCTCGGGATCGCCGTGCTCTCGGTCACCATCGGCGTGGCCGTCGGCGGATTCTTCGGCGCGCTCGCCGGCTTCTTCAAGGGCAAGGTCGACGCGATCATCATGCGGTTGGTCGACATCATGCTGGCCATCCCGGGGCTGCTGCTGGCGATCGGCATCGTGACCTTTCTCGGCCGCGGGGTGGTGCAGATCGCGATGGCCATCGCCATCGTCAACGTCCCGATCTTCGCCCGCCTGCTGCGCAGCAGCCTGCTGGGCCTGCGCGAGGCCGACTACGTCGTCGCCGCCCGCTCCGTCGGGGTGCGCGGCCCGACGATCCTCACGCGGCACATGCTGCCGAACGCGATCGGTCCGCTCATCGTCCAGGCGACCCTCGCGCTCGCGACGGCGGTGGTGGACGCTGCGGCGCTCGGCTTCCTCGGCCTCGGTCCGGACCCGCGCACGCCGGAGTGGGGGGCGATGCTGTCGGACACCTATCGCTACCTGAACGAGGCCGTGTGGCTGGCCTTCTTCCCGGGCGTCGCGATCGTCATCAGCGTCGTCGGCTTCAACCTGCTCGGCGACGGCATGCGCGAGTCGCTCGACCCGAGACTGCGCCGATGATCCGCAACCTGCCGCCCGTGGACGCGCCGCTCCTGACGGTCCGCGATCTTCGCGTCACCTTCGGCTCCGGCGACCGCGTCGTGCATGCCGTGAACGGCATCAGCTACGACCTCGCACGCGGCGAGACGCTCGGCGTGGTCGGCGAGTCGGGCTGCGGCAAGAGCGTCAGCTCGCTGGCGCTCATGCGGCTGCTGCCGAAGCCGGCCGCGCACATCGAGGCCGGCGAGATCACCTTCGACGGCGAGGAGATCCTCGGTCTCAGCGATGAGGCGATGCGCGAGATCCGTGGCAACCGCATGGCGATGATCTTCCAGGACCCGATGACGTCGCTGAATCCCGTGCTCACCATCGAGCGCCAGCTCACCGAGGTGCTCGAGGCGCACCGCAAGCTGAAGAAGCGTGGCGCGACCGATCGCGCCGTCGAGCTGCTCGAGCTCGTCGGGATCCCGGCGGCGAGGCGCCGGCTCAATGACTACCCGCACCAGTTCAGCGGCGGGATGCGCCAGCGCGTGATGATCGCGATCGCGCTGGCCTGCGACCCCCAGCTGCTCATCGCCGACGAGCCGACCACCGCCCTCGACGTGACGATCCAGGCCCAGATCCTCGACCTCATGCGGTCGGCGGTCGTCGAGCGCGAAACCGCGCTCATCCTCATCACCCACGACCTCGGCGTCGTCGCCGGCATGGCCCAGCGCATCAATGTCATGTACGCCGGCCACATCGTCGAGCGGGCCGAGACCGATGAGCTCTACGGCCGTCCGCGCCACCCGTACACCGTCGGCCTGCTCCAGTCCATCCCGCGCCTCGACGCGCAGGGTCGTGGCGAGCTCGTCCCGATCCAGGGCCAGCCGCCGGACCTGTCGCGCCAGATCGCTGGCTGCCCGTTCGCGCCACGCTGCTTCAACGTCCAGGAGCGCTGCCGGGAGGAGAACCCCGCCCTCGAACAGGCTCCCGATGCCGCCGATGGCCACGAGGTCGCGTGCTGGTACCCGGCCGAGGGCGAGACGCTCGTTCCGTCCGGCTTCGAGGCGGAGCGCGCCTCGTGAGCGTCGCAGAGGCGCCGGCCATCCCGGGCTCGGCCCCGGCCGGCGCCCCGCTGCTGCGGACGGATCGGCTCAAGGTCCACTTCCCGATCACCGAGGGCGTGCTGTTCCAGCGCCGCATCGGTGCGGTGCGCGCCGTCGACGGCGTCTCGCTCGAGGTCCGCCGCGGCGAGACGCTCGGCCTCGTCGGCGAGTCCGGCTGCGGCAAGTCGACGTTCGCACGCGCCGTGATCCGGCTGGTCGACGCCACCGACGGCGACATCTACTTCGACGGCGTGAAGATCACCGCGCTCAAGGGCGACGGGCTGCGCCGCATCCGACGTCGGATGCAGATGATCTTCCAGGACCCGTACGCCTCGCTCAACCCGCGCATGACGATCGGCTCCATGCTTGCCGAGCCGCTGCGCGTGCATCGGATCGCAAAGGGGCGCGAGGCGACGAGGCGGGCGCAGCAGCTCATCGAGATCGTCGGCTTGCCGCGCAACGCGCTCAATCGCTATCCGCACGAGTTCTCCGGCGGCCAGCGGCAGCGAGCCGGGATCGCGCGCGCCCTCGCCGTGCAGCCGGAGTTCATCGCCGCCGACGAGGCGGTTTCCGCGCTCGACGTGAGCATCCAGGCCCAGATCATCAACCTCCTCGCCGACCTCCAGCGCGAGTTCGAGCTGACGTACCTGTTCATCGCCCACGACCTGTCGGTGGTGCGTCACATCAGCGACCGGATCGCGGTGATGTACCTCGGCGAGGTCGTCGAGCTGTCGCCGTCCCGCGAGCTCTACGACAAGCCGCTGCACCCCTACACCTGCGCGCTGGTGAGCGCCGTGCCGATCCCGGACCCGAAGGTCGAGACGAAGCGCAAGCGGATGATCCTGCGCGGCGACGTGCCCTCACCGGCCAATCCGCCGTCGGGCTGCCGCTTCCACACTCGCTGCTGGCTGCGCCGCGAGCTGGGCGACCCGGAGCGCTGCGCCGAGGAGACGCCGGAGCTGCGCGTGATGCAGCCCGGCCACCGCGTGGCCTGCCACTACGCCGAGGAGCTCGCCGGCGAGCGCCGCTCGACGCTGCTGACCGCAGCGGCCGAGCACTCCGACGCGCGCGACGTCAGCGAGGCGGAGCTCGTAGCCGCGGACGTGCCGCCGCCGCCGGAGCCCGAGGACCTGCGCCAGGACGTCATCCAGCACTGATCGGCTAGGCTGCGCGGCGTGGAGTACCGCATCGCGCTGGCCCAGGTCGCGCCGCGACTCGGCGACGTCGACGCGAACCTCGAGATCGCCGTGGACCGCGTCCGCCAAGCCGCCGTGGAGGGCGCGCAGCTCACCCTCCTCCCAGAGCTGGCGCTGACCGGCTATCTGCTGCAGGACCTGATCCCCGACGTCGCCATGCGAGCCGATGACCCGCGCCTGCTCGCCATCGGTCGTGACGGGCCAGGCATGCTCGTCGCGGTCGGGTTCGTCGAGGAGACCGATGACCATCGGTACTGCAACTCGGTCGCGCTGGTGCGCGACGGCGCTGTCGTGGGCCTGCACCGCAAGGTGTACCTGCCGACCTACGGCCTCTTCGACGAGGGCCGCTTCACGCGCGCCGGCGACCGGATCAGGACCGTCGAGGTGGGGGAGCCGATCGGCCGCATCGGTCTCTCCGTCTGCGAGGACTTCTGGCACGCCTCGCTGCCGATGCTCCAGGCGCTCGACGGTGCCTCGCTGCTCGTGAACGTCGCCGCCGGACCGTCGCGCGCGCCCGGCTCGAGCGCCGGGCTCCAGGCGATCGACGGCTGGCACAAGATGCAGGACACGTACGCCCTGCTAGGGACGGTGGCGCTCGCCTTCTGCAACCGGGTCGGCAACGAGGAGGGCCTGACCTTCTGGGGCGGCTCGCGCATCATCGCCGCCGACGGCTCGACCGTTGTGCAGGCACCCCTCTGGGAGGAAGCGCTGGTCGTCGGCACGCTCGATACCGACGACCTGCGCATGCAGCGCTACGGCCTGCCGCTGCTGGCCGATGAGCGCCTCGAGCTCGTCCGACGCGAGCTGGACCGGATCATCGCCGAGCGCGCCGGCCTCGACGGAGAGAGGCCGGAGGCGTGAGCCTCCCGCCGCTGCCGGCGATCGACGCGCACCTGGCAGCCGGGGTCATCGAGGCATTCATTCGATCGCAGATGGCGCAGACCGGCTTCAGCCGGCTCGTCATCGGCCTGTCGGGCGGGGTGGACTCGGCGACCGTCGCCTTTCTGGCGGCGCGCGCGATCGGCCCGGACAACCTGCTGGCCGTGCGCATGCCGTACCGCATTTCTTCCGAAGCCTCCGAGACCGATGCGCTCCGCGTCGTCTCCGCGCTCGGCTGCCGCACCGAGCGCGTCGAGATCACACCCATGGTTGAGCCGATGCTGGCGCTGATCTCCGGCGCGGAGGAGGGCGAGTTGAACGTGCGGCGCGGCAACGTCATGGCCAGGCAGCGGATGATCGTGCTCTACGACCGCTCCGCGGCGTTCGACGCGCTCGTCATCGGCACCTCGAACAAGACGGAGGCGCTGCTCGGCTACGGGACGCTGCACGGCGACATGGCCGCCGCGCTGGCGCCGATCGGCGACCTCTACAAGTCGCAGCTGCGGGCGGTCGCCACCGAGCTCGGCGTGCCGGCCGAGATCCTCGACAAGCCGCCGTCCGCCGACCTGTGGCCCGGCCAGACCGACGAGGGCGAGCTTGGCCGCTCGTACGACCTGCTCGACCGCGCGCTCCTCGCGCTCGTCGACCGGCGCTGGTCGATTGACCGATGCGTTGCGGCCGGCCTGGATCGGTCGCTCGTCGAGTGGGTCGCGTCGCGCGTGGCCCGGATGGAGTTCAAGCGCCAGACGCCGCCGGTTGCGAAGCTGTCGCTCCGTACGCCGGGGGTCGACCACCTGTACCCGCGGCGCCGTCCAGGGTCGCGACGCGTGAGCTGAAGGGAGGACTGGAATGAAGGCCATGCGAGCAGTCATGACGGCGGCGATGGCGGGTTTCGTCCTCGCGGGCTGCGCCGGCACCGTTGTTTCGGAGACCTTCACGGACGTTGGCATCGAGTTCGATCCGGCATGCGTTGCTGCCGTTCGAGGCAGCCGCCGAGATCGGACCGGCGCGAGATGCCGTCGAACACCTCGATGAGGCGATTGCGGCGTGCCCATCACTCGCCGACTTCGAGAGCCTCAGCGCGCTGATGCCACGCGCCCTCGATGGCGCGGACGTCCACGGGTTCGTGTTCGACCGATGCCTGGCCAACGAGGATCTTGCCGAGTCGGCCGTCTGCGCGGAGATCAGCCAGTAAGCCATCGGTAACGGGACGGTAAGTGGATTCGGGCTAGGCTCCCTCGAACTCAGCGGCCGTCTCGCCTTCGGTGCGCTGCGCTGATGGAAGGAGCCATCGCCATGAACAAGGTGTTGCTCGTCGGACGGCTGACCCGGGACCCGGAGCTGCGGTCGCTGCCGAGCGGGAAGCACGTCGCGACGTTCACGATCGCGACGAACGAGTACCGCGGCGGCAACAACGAGCGGACCGAGTACCACCCGTGCGTCGCGTGGGACCGGCTGGCCGAGATCACCGGCCAGTTCCTGTCGAAGGGCCAGCTGGTCGACGTCGAGGGCCGCCTCCAGACGCGCCAGTGGGACGACGACGCCGGCAAGCGGCATTGGAAGACCGAGGTCGTCGTCGCCTCGCTCGAGATGCTGAGCGGCCGCTCGAAGAAGGAGTACGCCAAGGAGGCCCAGGCGGCCGCAGAGGCGCCTGACGACGCTGCCGGCCCGACCCCGCCGCCGGAGAACGGCGCCGCCGCAGAGAACGACCTCGAGGCCGTCGTCGCGATGTGATCCGTCGGGCGGCGGGGCTCATCCCCCGGCCTCGTCGCCCGATCAGGGAACATTCTGCGAGAGAGCGGTCAATCAATCCGGACCGCCATCCTGGTGATGTGGTCCGCTCAGGCGGGCAGCCCCCTTTCCCCGCCAGTCGTCGGGCTCCGGCGTCCGATCGCCGCGTATCCTAGAGGGCGCATCCGTTCACGTGCGATGCGTTGGGAGGGCCCGCCATGCCGCCACGAACTCGTCCCCGTGCGGCGCTCGTGACCGCGGCTGTCCTGCTCGCGCTACTCGCATCAGGCTTCGCTCCGACCGTGAGCCGGGGCGGGGGCGGGGCGGTGCTGGTCGGCGCCGGTGACATCGGGGATTGCCGCAGCCAGGGTGACGAGCGCACCGGGCAGCTGCTCGGCTCGATCGGCGGCACGGTGTTCACCACTGGGGACAACGCGTACACCTCGGGGACACCGACCGAATTCGCCGAGTGCTACGACCCGACATGGGGTCCATATCGCTGGCGGACGCGGCCGAGCCCGGGCAACCACGAGTACGAGACGGCGGACGCCGCCGGCTACTTCGGCTACTTCGGCGCCGAGGCAGGTCCGGATGGCCGTGGCTACTACGCGTACACGCGTGGGTCGTGGCGCATCTACAGCCTCAACTCCGAACGGCTCGGCGAGGCACAGCTCGAGTGGCTGCGCGCCGACCTGGCGGCGCACCCCTCGCACTGCAGCCTGGCGTACTGGCATCGGCCCCTGCGCAGCTCGGGTCCCCATGGCGACTACCTGCCGGCCAAGCGGCTGTGGCGGCCGCTCTACGCGGCTGGTGTCGAGCTCGTCGTCAACGGTCACGACCACAGCTACGAGCGGTTCGCGCCGATGCGTCCCGGCGGGATCAACGACGCCAACGGCGTCCGCGAGTTCGTCGTCGGCACGGGCGGGACCGCGCTCCGCCCCTTCAAGGCGATCAAGCCCAACAGTCAGGCCCGCCAGAGCTCGGTCCATGGTGTCCTCAAGCTGTTCCTGGCCGACGGCTCGTACAGCTGGCGCTTCATCAGCGTCAACGGCAGCTACACCGATCGCGGCTCGACCCCCTGCCACGGACGACCCGCGAGCAGCCAGGCCTCGGTCGCGGCGGGCGGAGTGCGGCGACCGATCTGACCTGTACGCGCGACAACCAAGCGCTTCCCTGCGTCCCAGGCAGCAACCACGCCGTTGTCCCGCAGTTGATCCGCAGTGGGTCCCGCATAGGGTCATCGGCAATCACGCCGTTGCCCGCACCGAAGCACCGGGAGGACCCGAGCAATGACGCCCACCGTGGAGCCGGGGGAACAACCGCCGTCACGCATTGAGCGCCTGACGGCATGGATGCGGGAGCACCCCCGCGCGACCGGGGCAGGCGCCATCGTCTCTGCGCTCGTCCTCGTGGGTGTTACGGTCGTCCTTGGCTGGATGCTGCTCGCCGATCGCCCGCAGGTCGGCCGAACCGACGCCACGCCGACCGCGACGCCCGAGCCGACCAGCGAGGCGAGCGCGAGCCCGTCGGGATCGCCGACGCCCACCGATTCGACGGCGCCGAGTCCGAGCCTCGACCCCGGCCTCGGATGGCCGCCAATTGGCACAGACCCGGGGCCCCTCAGCGGCGCCTACATGGTCTGGGCGACCGTCACCGTCGACGACCTCAACGTGCGATCCGGGCCGGACCCGGAAGACTCGGTCGTGGGGCAGCTGAACGCTGGAGACCTAGTGCTCGCGCCATACGGGATCTTCGCGGAGGGCTGGTACCAGGTCGTAGCAGACGGCGTCGCCGGCTACGTCAACGGTGGTCCGGCCGCCGACCCGTACCTGCTGGCGACGAAAACGCCATGGAACGCGCACGTGACGAACTTGGCCGGCGTCGCGTCGGACGGCAGCGCATATGTCGCCTTCGGGCCCGAACGGGCGTCCGACTACCTCTCGCTCGGTGGCGACGCGGGATCGCTCATCCTTTACTCGACCGATGGCGAGACCTGGACCGAAGTCGACGGCCCGGACGGGACGGTGTTCTCCGTGGCCGGCGGGCCAAGCGGCTTTATCGCATTCTCAGGCGGGCACGGCGGCGTTACCTGGACGACGTTCTCGCCGGACGGGCTGACGTGGGGCGAGTCGGTGTTTGGGGCAGCAAGCTCCGCGGCCGAGGGACCCGGGGGCTGGGTCGCTGCGACGGGCTCGGGCGTGATGCGCTCGGCCGACGGCCTCACGTGGGACGAGCCAGTCACCCTTGGCGACGGGTCGTCTTCCGTGAGCGAGATCGCCGCGTCGGAGGCGGGATACGTCGTCTACGAGCGTGGCGCGACCGAAGCCTGGACCTCGTCCGACGGCGTCACCTGGAGCCAGCTTCAAGTCGCCGACGGCCTCGGGATCGTTGACATCGAGCTCGACGGTGACCGCCTCCACCTCCTCGGGACACTCGCCGATGATGGTCGGCCGATCCTGCTGCCCGGCACGCTCGCCTCTTCTGGTGCCGCCGCGATCGACGGCGGCTCCCCGGTGTCGATCGACGTCGCCGACTACAGCGTCCACGGCATCTCGGCGAGCCCGGACGGGCTTCTGGCGCTGGGCTGGAACATCGCCGACCTCGTCCCGGTCGCGTGGACGTCGGAGGACGGAGCCACCTGGGCACGGGAGGACCTGGCCACCGATGCCCTCGGCGGCTCGGTCGGACAGCCGCCGGTCTGGGGATCGGCCGGCTGGATTGCCCTGGGCACGGCGACGGAGGGTGCGGGTGTCGCGCCCGCCAGCGGGATGGGACGCCCCTGGCAGGCGATTGACGGCGCCGCCCAGGAGCTCTGGCGCTCGGCCGACGGCGCCGAGTGGGTCGCGACAGGTGACCCGATCGCCTACGAAGGGCCGCTGCCGCCGTGTCCGCCGACCGCCGGCGTCAGCACCCTCGTCCTGCTCTACCTCGGGTCCTTCGCGAACGCGTGCTTCGGCGAAACGACGCTGACAATCCGCGGCCACGTGCCGTCGCTCGAGGGCCTGGGCGGGTGCTGCTGGGCGACACCGGACCCGATTTGGCTGGCCGGCCCGTACCCGGGCGCTTTCCTCACCCCCGCTGCCGAAGACGAGATGGCCCTGTTCAGCCTCTACGTTCCGCCGGGCGTGGACACCAGCGCGCTCGCGGCGGACTCGTGGGTCGAGATCGTCGGGCACTTCGACGATCCGGCCGCCGAAACCTGCCGCCGCACGCCATTGGTCTCGCCGCCGATGGGCCTCGAGGCGCTCGAATCGGTCCGGGCAGACTGCGCCTCTCGCTTCGTGGTGGAATCGGTGAGGTCGGTCGATGGGCCCTGAGAGCGCGCCCCCACCCGTGCGACTGACGTCGGGCATGACGCGCGTCCGGGAGTGCATCCGAGCACATCCTCGGGGGGCGGGTCTCGGGATCGCTGTTCCGGCGACTCTGGCACTCGCCGTTGCCGCCGTCGCAGCCTGGACCATGCTCAACGGCCAACGGCCGGTCGGCGTCACCGGTGCGACCCCGAGCATCTCCCTCGATGTCACCCCCTCACCGACGGCGGAAGCGTCACCGTCGCCCCGCCCGTCGGACAGTCCGACTCCAGCGCCTGCGGTATCGCCCAGTCCGACCCCTGCTGCCGCATTCGCACTCAACGTCGAGCCCTCGGGCGGGCTGATGGGGATGGACGACTACTACGCCATCATGCCGGCCTTCAAGCTACTCGACGACCGCCGCGTCATCCTCCCCGCCGATCCCACTTCGGGATCACGATGGCCGACGGTCGAGGTCCGTGAGCTGTCGGAGTCGGGCGTGGCGGAGATCCGTGGCCTCGTCGAAGCCAGTGGGCAACTTGCGGCCGATGCGTTGTGGTCGGCCGCGTCATCGATCGTGGCGGATGCCGGCAGAACGACCTTCACCGTGCGCCGCGGAGACAGCACCGTCGAGGTCGGCGTGTACGCGCTGGGAGCATTCACGTCGGGAGAAGTTGCTCCATCGGTCCCGGCTGACGAGCTGGCCGCCTACCGGGCCCTCTTCGACCTGCTCGAGCAGCTGAGAGCCATCGACGAGTGGCTACCGGAAGGCGCTTGGGCACCAGGATCTGCATGGGAGCAGCACGAGCCGGAAGCGATTCGACTGTTCGCGCGCACAGCCGACGCGGACCCCGAGGCCTCGGACGCGCCCTTCGAGGAATCTCCGTGGCCGACGGAGGTCGATCCAGGCTGGATCGTCTATCCGATGACCGAGTGGGGCGAATTCCGATGCGGCATCGCGACAGGGGATGACCTCGAAGCGTGGCGCACGGCACTGTCCGACGCCGACGAGCTGACCCGTTTCACCGCCGAGAGCCACCGCTACGCGGTAACCGTTCGGCTCATGCTTCCTGACGAGTCAGCCGACTGTCCTCCCCCCAGGTGAGGCAGGCTCCGCTCTCTCTGTGAGCGTGAGGTGCTCGCCTATACTTGCCGCCCGCGGCGGCCCATCGGTGAGGCTGTCGCGCCCCACCGGTGGAACCGCATGGCTGACGACTACCCCTACAACGGACGGCTGAGCCGATGGGAGGAGGCCACTCCCGGGCTGGCGGTCGTCGGCGTCCAGGCGCTCGACGCGCCGTTTCCGTTCGAGCCGGGCCAGTACGCAACGCTCGGGCTGGTCGGCCATGACGGCCCGAAGCTGATCCAGCGGCCGATGAGCGTCAGCTCGTCGGCGGACGACCTGCGCGAGTACGAGTTCTTCATCCGCCTCGTCGAGTCCGGCGGGTTCACGCCGCTGCTCTGGGAGCGCCGCCTTGGCGACCCGATCAACATCAAGGGCCCGAAGGGCAAGTTTCTGCTTCAGGACGACGGCCGGCGCGCGGTGTTCGTCGCCTCGGGCACCGGTCTGGCGCCGTTCACGAGCATGATCGACACGCTCCGCGACCGCGGCCAGACGCGCGACGTCATCCTCCTCCACGGCGTCAGCCACGCGCACGACCTCGCCTGGCACGAAGAGCTCACTGTGCTCGAGGCGAGCGGGGCCTTCCCGCTGCGGTACGTCGCCACGGTCTCGCGACCGAACGAGAACCCCGGCTGGACCAGCCTCACCGGTCGCGTCGAGACGATCGTCGAGGGCCAGCTCGAGGAGCACGGCCTCACTCCGGAGAACGCGACGCTCTACCTGTGCGGCAACCCGGACATGATCACCGCGGTCGAGGAGATCGGGCTGCGCCGCGGCTTCCCGCCCGAGCAGATCCGCAAGGAGCTGTACTGGCCGAAGGGGCGCGAGCACCGATGACGGACCGCGCCACCTACTACGTCACCACCGCGATCTTCTACCCGAGTGAGCGGCCGGCGCTGCACTCGCTGTTCGAGGCCATCGGCGCCGACATGATCGCGCGCTACCAGCGACTCCTCGGGAGGGAGGTCCGCTTCCTCACAGGGTTCGACGAGCATTCGGCCAACGTCGAGCGCGACGCTCGCGAGCTCGGGATCGACCCGCACGAGCTCATCGATCCGTGGGCGGCGACCTGGAAGGCGACCTTCGAGCGCTTCGACATCAGCTTCGATCGGTTCATCCGCACGACCGATCCGGATCACGCGGTGGCATCGGCCGAGATGGTGCTCCGAGCGCAGGCCAACGGCGACGTCTACGAGGGCGTCTACTCCGGCTGGTTCTGCACCGGCTGCAACGAGTTCAAGACCGACCAGCAGCTCGTCGACGGGCGCTGCCCCGACCACCCGACCCTCGAGCCGCAGTGGCTGGAGGAGTCGAACTACTTCTTCCGCCTCTCCGCCTACCAGGAGCGCCTCGAGCAGCTCTACGCCGAGAACCCTTCCTTCTGCGAGCCGGCCCACTTCCGCAACGAGGTGCTCGGCTGGCTGCGCGAGGGCCTCCGCGACTTCAGCGTCAGCCGCTCCGGGCAGCAGTGGGGCATCCCGTTCCCCGGCGATGACCGCCACCGGATCTACGTCTGGTTCGACGCGCTCACGAACTACCTGACCGGCGCCGGCTTCCCGAACGACGCCGCCGAGATGGCGAAGTGGTGGCCGGCCGATCTCCACGTCATCGGCAAGAACATCACGCGCTTCCACTGCCTCTACTGGCCGGCGATGCTGATGAGCGCCGGGATCCCGCTGCCGAACCAGGTGTTCGCCCACGGGTTCATGTACGACGTCAGCGGCCAGCGCATGAGCAAGACCACGGGCAACACCGAGGACCCCGACGAGATGGCGGATCGGTTCGGTGTCGACGGCGTCCGCTACACCGTCCTTCGCGAGGTCCCGTTCGAGCGCGACGCGAACGTCACGCTCGACGGCTTCGTGCGCCGCTACAACGCGGACCTCGCCAACGACCTCGGCAACCTCGTCAACCGCACGGTGAGCATGACGAACCGATACCTCGCCGGCTCACTTCCCCCGGTGACCGATGCGACCGAGCCGGCCGACCTCGAGATCCAGGCGACCGCGACCTCGGCGGTCGAGCGCTACCACGCCGCGATGGCCGATCACCGTCTCAGCGAGGCGCTGGCGGCGATGATGGACCTCGCCGGCGCCGCCAACGGCTACGCCGAGAGCCAGGCGCCGTGGGCGCTCGACAAGGCGGGGGAGGCGGAGCGAGTCGGGCGGGTTCTCGCCGTCATGGCCGAGGCGTGCCGGATCATCGGCCACCTGCTGGCGCCCGTCGCCCCGACGGGTGCGCGGCGCATCCACGAGCAGCTCGGCGTGCCCGTCCCGTACGACGAGCGCGGTTCCGGCGGCCCGCGCATCGATGAACTGCTTGCCTGGGGCGGTGGACCGTCCGACTGGCAGGCCGGGCAGCCGGCGCCGATCTTCCCGCGCCTCGAGGTCGCGGAGGCGGCGACCTGAGCCGTCGGCGCGTCCCGGAGCGCCTTCCGGGGCTGGTCGACTCGCACGCCCACCTCCAGCACGCGCGGTTCGACGTCGACCGCGACGAGGTGATCGCGCGCGCCGTCGAGGCGGGGATCGAGCGGATCTGCGTCCCGGGCTGGGATCTCGCCTCCTCCGAGGCCGCGCTGGAGCTGGCGAGCCGGCACCCGGGCATCGTCGACGCGGCCGTTGGCGTCCATCCGCACCACGCCGCCGAGGTGGACGAGCCTGGATGGGCGCGCCTCGAGGCGCTGGTCGCCGACCCACGCACCGCGGCGGTCGGCGAGATCGGCCTCGACTACTTCCGCAACCTGTCGCCGCCGGCGGTCCAGCGCGAGGCGTTCGAGCGGCAGCTGGCGATCGCCGCTCGCAAGAACCTCCCGGCCCTCGTCCACGACCGCGACGCCCACGAGGATGTGACGTCGACGCTTCTGGCATGGGGTGGTCGCGGCGTGCTCCACGCCTTCAGCGGCGACGCGGCCATGGCCCGCAGCCTGACCGCGGCGGGCTTCGTCGTCAGCTTCGCGCTGCCGGTCGCCTTCGGATCGGCAGCCGGCCCGCGTGCGGCCGCGATCGCGCTCGTGGGGGGCACCTTCCTCGTCGAGACCGATGCGCCCTACCTCGGCCCGGATGCCAGCCGTCGCAACGAGCCGACCACGGTGCTGCGCGTGGTCGCCGAGCTCGCGAGGCTGCGTGGCGTCGAACCCGCCACGCTCGTGACGCCCATTCGTGGCGCCTACGAGGGCCTCGTCCGTCCATCCAGCGGGTGAGCGCCTGCTCGGTCGCATGGCACGCCGGTTGCAATTGACCCGCACGGGTGGCGCTGCCACACGCACCCGACAGCGAAGGAGGGCCGTATGGGCCAGGTCAACGTCAACACGCCGGGTGGCGGAACCACGGATCCCGACAGCAGCGGGGCCGGGTTCATCCTCGGCATCATCGTCGCGATCATCGTGATCGCCGCGCTCGTGTACTTCCTCGTCCTCCGCCCGGACAACGGAGACACCACCGATGGCGGCACCGATGGTGGCGATGTGCCCGTGCCGAGCGCCCTCGTGCTGAGGGACTACGCCTGAGCCAGCCTCACGGCTGATCCACCGCACGAGCGCCCCGGCCAGCGAACGACCGGGGCGCTCACCGTTTCGGTGACGATTTCGGTTGACACTCGTCGCCGGTGAGTGCTACCTTGCGCATTAGCACTCTCGCTGGTTGAGTGCCAGTCCGGCCAACATCGGCCGCACCTGGTGTCCCAGGAGAGCGAACAGACTCAGAGGCACCCATTTTCCGCATCGGTCTGCGCATGCAAGGAGGCACCACGCACACATGACCACCACGGTCAGCGGCACGGCCACCGGGCTCAAGCCCCTGGGAGATCGCCTTGTCGTCAAGCCCACCCCGCGCGAGGAGATGACCAAGAGCGGCATCGTCCTGCCGGATACCGCCAAGGAGCGCCCGCAGGAGGGCACCGTCCTGTCAGTCGGCCCCGGCCGCATCCTGGATGACGGGACGCGCGAGCCCATGGAGCTGAGCGAGGGCCAGAAGGTCCTCTTCCAGAAGTACGCCGGCACCGAGTTCAAGCTCGATGAAGACGAGCTCCTGATCCTCTCCCAGAAGGACATCCTGGCCGTCATCGAATAACGGCCCAACCGAGGAGGAATTAAGAGAACGTGGCGAAGCAGCTGCTGTTCGAGGAGGAGGCGCGTCGCTCGCTGAAGCGCGGCGTCGACAAGATGGCCGACGCCGTCAAGGTCACGCTGGGCCCGAAGGGCCGATACGCCCTGCTCGACAAGAAGTTCGGGGCACCGACCATCACGAATGACGGTGTCACCATCGCACGCGACATCGAGCTCGAGGATCCATACGAGAACATGGGTGCTCAGCTGCTCGAGGAGGTCGCGACCAAGACGAACGACGTCGCCGGAGACGGCACCACCACGTCGATCGTGCTGGCCCAGGCCATCATCACCGAGGGCCTCAAGAACGTCACCGCCGGCGCGAGCCCGATGGGTCTCAAGCGCGGCATCGCCAAGGGCGTCGAGGCCATCGTCGAGGAGATCAAGCGGCTCTCGAAGCCGGTCGAGACGAAGGACGACATCGCCCACATCGCGGCCATCAGCGCGCGTGACACCGAGATCGGCGAGATGATCGCCCAGGTCATGGACAAGGTCGGCAAGGACGGCGTCGTGACCGTGGAGGAGAGCCAGGGCCTGAAGATGGAGACCGAGTACGTGGAGGGCATGCAGCTCGACCGCGGCTACGTCTCCGCCTACATGGTCACCAGCACCGAGGGCGGCAAGCTCGAGGCGACCCTCGACAGCCCGTACATCCTCGTCACCGACAAGAAGATCAGCGCTGTCGCGGACATCCTGCCGACGCTCGAGAAGACCGTCTCGACCGGCAAGCCGCTTCTCATCATCGCCGAGGACGTCGACGGCGAGGCGCTGGCGACCCTGGTCGTCAACAAGCTCAAGGGCACGATCAGCGTCCTGGCCGTCAAGGCCCCCGGCTTCGGCGACCGCCGCAAGGCCATGCTCGAGGACATCGCGACGCTGACCGGCGCGCGGGTCATCAGCGAGGAAGTCGGCCGCAAGCTCGACAGCGTGCAGCTCGAGGACCTCGGCGAGGCACGTCGCGTGACCGCCACCAAGGACGCCACCACGATCGTCGAGGGCAAGGGCGATGCGAATGCCATCCAGGCCCGCATCGGCCAGATCAAGCTCCAGGTCGAGGACACGACGTCCGACTTCGACCGCGAGAAGCTCCAGGAGCGCCTCGCCAAGCTGTCGGGTGGCGTCGCGGTGCTCAAGGTCGGCGCGGCCACCGAGGTCGAGCTGAAGGAGAAGAAGCACCGCATCGAGGACGCCCTGTCGGCGGCGCGTGCGGGCGTCGAGGAGGGCATGGTCGCCGGTGGCGGCTCGGTCCTCATCCACGCACTGCCGGCGCTCGACAAGGTCGAGGTCCTCAATGACGAGGCCATTGGCGTGAACATCCTGCGCCGCGCGCTCGAGGAGCCGCTGCGCCAGATCGCGATCAACGCCGGCATGGAGGGCTCGGTCGTCGTCGAGGCGGTCCGCAAGCTCAAGCCGGGCAGTGGCTACGATGCCGCCCGGGGCGAGTACGGCGACCTGTTCGCATGGGGTGTCATCGACCCGGCCAAGGTGACTCGCTCGGCGCTCGAGAACGCCGCGTCGGTCGCCGGCCTGCTCCTCACCACGGAGACGGTCATCACCGATCTCCCGGAGAAGGACAAGGTCCCGATGGGCATGCCGCCCGGCGGCGGGATGGACTTCTAGAGGTCCGATAGTGTCCGGCGGTGTGTTCGCCACTGTCGGACGCGAGCTCGAATTGGCTTAGAGAGGCGGGTTCCCATCCGTGGGAGTCCGCCTCTCATGCTGCCAGGATTGCTACCGCCGCAACACTCGTTGCGGACGTACTACTCCGGCTCGAACGCTGACTCTCCCGCCGCTCGGCGGAGTCGGCGCACGACGGTCGATGCGGTGGCCCCGGCACATCTTCCTCAGTTGTGCTCTCCGTGGTGTGCATCCAATCGGCGTCGAGCGTGCCCTCGCTCATGCCCGGGGCCATGGCCTGCCCGAACGCCCCACCCGGAGGCCGGTATCCCTTCGAACCTCACCCTGACCCCAGCGCTTGCTGTACCGGTGGCGAGAGACGGGACAGGCGACGCAACGCCCTTACGATCAGGCCCTCCATCCATTCAGCCGGGACCATTCGGGGTCTCTGCGCAATCTCCTCCTCGTGCAGCGTCATGCGATACGCGACCGAGCCATCGACCTGGATCGCGATCTCGTAGAACCCCTGTTCACACAGGAGCCCATGCTCGAGCCCTGATCCGAAGAACTCAGAAGCCGCCGCTATCCCGACTTGCCGAACCGTCCTGCTAGCGGGACGGTCGGAAACGTTGCCGGGCTTCGCGGCGGCTCCGATGCCGGAGGTTACTCGGGTCGATTACTGACGGCTTATCACTTCGTCAACCTGAACATCGCGGCGTGCAGCACGCCGTCGCCGATGTCGAGGCGTAGCGTCTTGCAGCTGTTGGCGTAGGACTTCGGCGTCTTCCAGTTGAGTTGGTAGTAGCCGTCGCCCAGGTTCTGGAGGGCCGAGCCGCCGGCGGCAAGCTCCTCGAGCTGGTCGGCCGACGAGCCGGCGCTGCAGGCCAGCGAGACGACCGTCACCCGCGCGTCGTCCAGGTCGGTGACCGGAGCGCCGGCCGCATCGAGGATCCGCCACTTGAGTGGCACCGCCCTGCCGGCTTTGACCACGTTCAGCACGCCGTCGTTGTCGACGGGTGACTCGAAGCCGACGAAGTCCCAGGCCTGCAGGGTCAGGGACTGCCCCGCCTGGACCGTGCTGCTCACGCCGTCGACGGTGACCGTCAGGCTGCCGCCGGTGACGTCGGTCAGGCTGAAGCCGCCGTCAGGCTGCTCCTCGAGCGTGGCGGAAACTCCGGCCGGCACGGTGACCGTTGTCAGGCCGCCACCGAGCACCAGCTCGGCGGTGCCGCTGATGACCTGCAACGTGATGCTGCCGCAGCCGACCACGACCTCGCTTCCGGGAGCCAGCCGGAGGGTGAAGCCGCACACGGTGAATGTGGCCTGCGCCGTCCCTGTGCCGGCCACGCTGATGCGGACCTCGTCGGCGCCTTCGGGCCCGACGGTCACGCTGTGACCGGCGGCGTCCGGGATCGCTCCGCTCGTCACGCCATTCGCGAATGTGCCGTCCCCGGTGTCGACCGAGTCGTCGATGCCGTCACCGTCGGCGTCCGGCGAATCGGGCACCGGGCCGCCACCAGATACGTACTCCGTTTGCAGCCGCCCCATCCGGTTACCGTCGCCGACGTCGTAAAAGGCTTCGAGGTCGGTGATCGCCAGTCCTGACTCGGCGTATGCACCATTCCCATTGGTGTACGTCGCGTCGAACTCCGAGTACAGCCGGAAGTCGGACCACAAGAGGTTTCCGATGTGATCATCGGGATCGCCCGGGTTGCCATCCTGGCCAGTCGAGATCCGTCACCGAGTTGCCGCACGCCGCTCGGGGCACGTCGAAACCCTGCACGGTCGGCGAATGTCGCGTGCCGACGACGGTGACCCCGTCGTACGTGAACTCGAAACTGGCGTCGAAGTCGAGGATTGGCGCGTCGCGGTTGTATTCCCAATAGCCATTGGGGGACGATTCAATCTCGCGGTACTGCTCGTCGACCACGTTGGGACCGATGGTGATGCTCCCCGATTCGCGGTACGACGTGTCGCCGTAGCCGATCAGGTGGTAGGGCTCCGTCCACGAGGTCGCCCACGAGAGAGTTGAGGTGCCGTCGGGCTGACAGTCGATGTCGTAAATGAACTGGACGTCGATCCCGTTCAGCTCGCCCTCATGTCCGACGCCGGGGAAGGACCCTCCTGCCGCGCTGACCAGCGTCGGCGGGGGCTCCTGAGCGCTCACGGCGCCGGAGACGGCCGTCGTTGCAATGAAGGCGAAGAGGGTGGCGCGACGAATCCGTGCTGACCATGCTGGCAGAGGAACTCCCTGTGCTTGCCCATGGCGGCCAGCGCCTTGTGCTGGCGACGGTCGCGCATGGCAGGAGCTCGGTCTCGCCAGTGGCTCAGCGCGGCGGTCATGGCGACCGTGGGCACACCGCGCGTCATAGCCCGCCCCCGTTGCTTCCACGGTGACAGGCCGCGTCAAGCGGGCAAGCGTGTGCAAGAAGCCGCCGCTATCCCCATGCACCGATCCTCGCGGCTAACTCAAGGATGTGGACAACTTGCTGGCCCGGTTCACGTAGCTGACGCACTCCCTTGGTTCTTGAACTCGAGCGCAGGGTAGTCCCTCCAGCCGCCATTCTTGCAGTCGTCCTTGCTCGTGGGGCCTGTCGGCGTGGGCGGCGGCGGAGTGGCATCCGTGACCGCGATGTCGCCTGCCGTCACCTCAGTCATGAACGCCTCGGAACTGGGGTACTCACAAGGAAAGTCAAGGTAGTAGTTCGAAATCTCGTCCGTCGCTCCGAGTGGCGCTCCAGCGGCGTCAGCGTCGACGACCACGACGCCGTAGTCACGCCCAACCTCCGAGGCGAAGGAGCTCTGCACGACGGGACCGCTGAAGAATGCGCGGTGACCCTCTACCGCCAGGCACTCGACCTCGCCGATGAAGTACGAGTCGAGCTGCCCGTCGCTGTTGAAGTCACACTCGAAGAGGTATGTCCCCTGAGCCGTGTTCCCGGCGCCGCCGATTGCCTCGAATTCGAACGCGAACTGGCCGCCGCATCCTCCATGCCCCGGTGAGTCGCCTCCTCCCGAAGCGCTGTCGCCTACTTCGGCGCGGACATGAGCCGGCCCAAAAGCGGCGGTCGCCACCAGCAGAGTCACGGCGATGGCAAGGAGCTTGAGAGCGGCACGACCGGCCGTCGGGTGCGAAAGCATGCAATTCTCCGGTAGGACGAGGCTCGGTCTCGCCAGTGGCTCAGCGCGGCGGAACGGCGACCGTGGGCACTCCGCGCTTCTTAGCCTGCTCCGTTCGGAGGAGTATGGCCGTGATGGTCAAGCGACCAATCTCATGCGGCGCGCGGGGGCCGCCGTGGCGGCGGAGCGCCATGCCGCCGCTCAACCGCCAATCGCGCAGCTAAGCGAGGGAGGCGAAGGCA
>CAWGIY010000004.1:0-302319 GCA_963822845.1 uncultured Chloroflexia bacterium
GTGGTCCGGGGTGCTGCGCGGCTGGCCGTTTCCCGTGGGGCGGGCGTATCGGCAAATGAGTGGCCGGAATGTGCGTGTGGCGGGCGGAACGGCGAGGCAAGCGGTCCGCTGCGCTGGCTAACCCGGTCACCCGGCGGGAATTCGGCCAATGAGTGGCCGATATGCCCGTGGGGCGGGAACGAGGCGGGGCGAGGGCAACGAGACGGGCTTAGGGGCGCGGCGACTCCACGGGGATTGCCGCGGTGGAACGCGAGGCGGCCGGCACCGACGCCAGGGCCGCATCCAGGCGCGCAAGGACCGGGCGAGCACCAACCGACTCCAGCATGGGGCGGTAGCTCTCGGCCAGGCGCCGGATCTCGGGATCGGCGGGCATGAGGATGGCGGCGTCGATGGCGGTCTCCGCCGCGTCGTAGGTCTGGCCCAGGCGGTCGAGGGTCGAGACCGAGGTGCGCAGCGCGTCGAGCGCATCGGCCGTGCGGCCGTCCACGAAGGCGATCGCGCCGGTCGCGGCGTCCCGGAAGGCCTGGCCGACCGCGCCGGTTGACGGGCCATCCTGGACCGCGGCACCCGCGGTGCGGATCCGGTCGTGGTCACCGGCCCACACGGCGGCGCGGAGGGCAAGTCCGGCGGCGCCCTCCGCGTTCTGGGTCGGGAGGCTCGTGGCCTCAATGGCCTTGGCGTACGCGGCGTCCGTGTCGCCGCGCATGAGCGCCGCCAAGGCCGTCGTCATGAGCAACGTGAAGCGGTCGTCGGGATCGGTGCTGTCGCCGACCAGCTCGTCCATGACCGCCGCGATCTCGTCGAGCCCCTCGCCGCGCGTCGATTCCAGCAGCGAGCGAAAGCCGCGCAGCCGAACCCGGTCGGAGCGCACCGTCGCCGCCTCGAGCGCGTCGTTCATCCGGGCGATCTGCTCGTCCCAGCCGCGGCCCTCCGATCTCACCGAGAAGGTCATCATCGCCGTGAGCCAGTTGAACATGCCGCGCACACCGATCTCGCGCGCCAGCTCCTGGGTCTCGAGCGTCAGGCGCGCGGCGCGCCGCGGCTCGTCGTCGGCGATCGCGCCGGACAGGTTGTTGCGGGCCCGGATCTCGAAGTCGCGGTGCGGAAGCTTGCTCGCCATCGCCACGACGCTCTCGTGGAGGGCCATGGCCTCGCGACGCCGGCCCAGCTGGTTCAGCCCCGATGCCTTGTTGAGCATCGCCTCGGCGAAGATCTCCTCCAGGTTCAGCCGCTCGGCGATGCCGAGGGCACGGTCGGCCGTCGCGACCGAGGATTCGCTGGCGCCCATGCGCATCTGGGCACGCGCGAGGTAGGCGAGCGTCGTCGCCAGGGCGGGCTCGTCGCCGACGGCCTCCGCCTCGGGCAGCGCCCCCTCGAGCACCTCGGCTGCCCGCCTGATCTCGCCCAGGTCGATGAGCACCTTGCCGAGCCGGGCGGTCGCGGCCACGGCGCCGGCGGGGTCGCCGAGCTGCCGGTAGGCCTCGATCGCGCCCTCCGCGTAGTGCGCCGACCAGCGCGCGGCGACGGTGGCGGCGTCCGCGGCGCGGTCGAGGAGCGGGGCGCGATCGGCCGGCTCGGTGGCGATGTCGAGGGCCTGGTCCAGGAAGGTCAGCGCCTGGTCGTACGCGCCGAGCGAGGCGGCACGGTCCGCGGCGGCGCTCAACGCGAGCCGGGCCTGGGTGGTGATCGCATCGGCCTCCGGGCCTGGGTCGGACGCCTCCCGGGCGGCGAGGTAGTGGCTCGCCAGCGCGCCGACCAGCTCGTCGTCGTCGAGCGACTCGTGGTAGCGGGCGGCGGCCAGGTGACGCGTCCGGCGATCGCGACGGGCGAGCGTGCCGTAGGCGACCTCGCGGATGAGCGACTGCACGAACTTGTGGAGCCCGCGCTCGGGCGAGCGAGGGTCGCGCTCGACGTCGAGCAGCTCGTGGCGGACGAGGTCGCGCAGCCGCGCATCGAGGTCGTCGGTCGCGAGGCCGCTGACGGCGGCGAGCGCATCGGTGCTGAAGACCTCGCCGAACACCGCGGCGTCCTGGAGCAGCGAGCGGTCCACCGGGTCGAGGCTGTCGAGGCGCGACGCGATCAGGGAGCGCAGCGACTCCGGCACGGCGATCGTGGACAGGTCGCCGAGCGGCACGTAGACCTCGCCGCGGCGCTCGATCCGGCCGTCGCTCAGCAGGCCGCGGACCATCTCGACGGCGTAGAGCGGCACGCCCTCCGAGCGCTCGACGATCATCGACAGGACCGATGCCGGCAGCCCGGGCACGAGCCCCTCGAGCAGGCGGCGCACCTCGTCATCGGTCAGCGGGCTCAGCGCCAGCGCGGTCAGGTGACGGCGGTTGGCGCCCCAGTCGGGGCGACGGTCGAAGAGCTCGGGGCGCGACAGGGTGACGACCATCAGTGGCAGGTCGCGCGACCAGTCGAGCAGATGGTCGATGAAGTCGAGCAGGCCCGTATCGGCCCATTGGAGGTCCTCGAACACGAGCACGGTCGGGTCCCGCTCCGCGATCCGCTCGAAGAAGAGGCGCCACGCCGGGAACAGCGCGTCGCGGCCTCCGGCCGGAGCCTCCCCCACCCCAAGCAGCGACAGCAGCGCCAGACCGATGCGCTCGCGTTCGCTCGCGTCGGGCACGAACTCGGCGAGCGTGGCCGCGACCTGCGCGCGCGTGGTCTGCTCATCGGCATCCTCGGTGAGGTCGCAGCGGCGGCGGACCATCTCGCCGAGCGCCCAGAAGGCGATCCCCTCCCCGTACGACGGCGATCGGCCGCGGTGCCAGAAGATGTCCTCCGCCACGCCGTCGACGTACTTCTCCAGCTCCCAGACCAGCCGGCCCTTGCCGATGCCCGCGGGGCCGGTGATCGAGACGAGACGGACCCGGCGGTCGCGGCCGACCGCGTGGAGGACGTCCTTCAGCTCCCGCAGCTCTTCCTCGCGCCCGACGAACGGCGGCTCGAGGGCGTCCGCCCGACCCTGCCCGCCGCGATTGGCCACGACGCGCAGTGCCTGCCAGGCCGGCACCGGCGCGGTCTTGCCCTTCAGCGAGTGGTCGCCGATCGGCTCGAAGACGACGGCGCCCTCCGCGGCTCGTCTGGTGGCCTCGCCGACAAGCACCGTGCTCGCTTCGGCCACGCCCTGGAGGCGGGCGGCGGTGTTGACGAGGTCGCCGGCGACCATGCCCTGGTTCCTCGCGTTCAGGGTGACGGCGGCCTCGCCGGTCAGCACGCCGGCCCGGGCCTGCAGGTTCGGATGCAGCGCCCTGACGGCGTCGACCAGCTCCAGCGCGGCGCGGACCGCCCGCTCGGCGTCGTCCTCGTGGGCGACCGGAGTCCCCCACACCGCCATGACCGCGTCACCGATGAACTTCTCGACCGTCCCGCCGTGCACCTGCACGATCCGGGTGGCGGTGTCGAAGTAGCTGCTCAGCAGCTCGCGGACCGCCTCGGGATCGCGATCCTCGGCGAGGCTCGTGAAGCCGACGAGGTCGGTGAAGAGGACGGTGACCAGGCGCCGCTCGGCCTCGGCTTGTGGGGCGGATGGTTGGGGTGGCGCGGCTGGCGTGGCTGGCGCATCGGTCTGTGCCAGGGCGTGGCCGCAGCTCGAGCAGAAGCGCGCGTCGGTGCGGTTCGCCTCGCCGCAGCTCGGGCAGGTCGCGGCCAGTCCGGCGCCGCAGGTGTCGCAGAATCGGCTGCCGGCGCGGTTCTCCGCGCCACAGGCCGCGCAGATCATGGGTGGGAGCGTACCCGATGCGTTTGGGACGGTCGATTCGCGTGGGATTCTCGTGGATTCTCGTGGGGCGGGAGTATCGGCGAATCAGTGGCCGGATTCCCGTGTGGCGGGAGGCTCAGACGCCGAAGCAGCCGCTCTCGGTCGCCAGGCCTCCCGTGGTGCGGGAATTCGGCCAGTCAGTGTCCGATACGCCCGCCGGGCGGGAAGCGTGGAGCGCGGAGGGCCGGGTCCGGCCTCAACCGTGCGGAGGGCACCACCCCCACTAGATCATGACGATCGCGTCGTGGGCGGGCTGTCGCCCGGCACCGAGCTCCGCCATGACGCGGCGCGTGTCGAGATCCCACGCACCGATTACCGCCGGCCGTGCCTCGTCCATCGCCCGGCGATTCGCGCGAGTCGCGGCAACGACGAGGATGAGGCGCGTCGCCCCGATGTCGCGCGCCTTGACTCGGGCGGCACGAATCTGCGCCTGCAGGTCGCCGAGCCGGGTGATGACTTCAACGGCGATCAAGCAGCCAGGCATCCGGAGCACGAGGTCAACGGCGCGGAGGTCGCCAGGGAGCGGGATGACCGCCTCGAGCTCGCGCACGTACCGATCCGAAACGCGCGCGAGAAATCGGTGGATCACCCGGATCTGTGCCGCGTCGCGCACGGCGCCGCCCGCGGGATACATCGTCAATACGAGCCGCAGGCCGACCGCTGCGGCGTGCTCGGCGAGCGAGAGCGCCGACACTTTCGGCGCCTCACCCCGCTCTCGCCGCGAGACTTCCGACGCCGAGCGGCCGATCGCGCCGGCGACATCGGCCTGGCTCACCCCGTTCACGATGCGCTGGCTGCGCAACTCGGAGCTCAGCTCCATGCGTCGTCTGTGCCACAGGCGCCGAGCGTCATCGACGGCGCGGGTGCGGTTCGCCATGCCGCATCGTTGCGCACGCACGGTTACGGCGGGGTTACCAGCGGCTTACGCGTGGGGCGGGAGTAACGGCGAATCAGTGGCCGGAATCCCGTGTGGCGGGAGGCTCAGACGCCGAGGCGGCCGAACTCGGTCGCCAGGCCTCCCGTGGTGCGGGAACTCGGCCAATCAGTGTCCGATACGCCCGTGGGGCGGGAACGCGGCCCCCGAGACCGTGCTTCAGCCGTGGGCGCGCTGGGGATCGCTCGAGCGGAGCGCGTGCGTGGCCAGTGGTGGAATGCCCGACGCCGCCGCGAGCCGCGAGAGCTCGTCCGGCGGCAGGGCGGGGGCGAAGTGGAAGCCCTGGGCCATCTGGCAGCCCATCTGACGCAGGAGGACGAGCTGCGCGGCGTCCTCGACGCCCTCGGCGATGCAGCTCGCACCGAGCCGTCGGGCGATATCGGTGACGCCGGTCACGACCGCCTCGGCACGCTGGTCGGTCGCGATCTGGGCGACCAGGGTGTGGTCGATCTTGATGAACTCGAACGGCGTCGACGGCAGGCGGTCCATGGAGGCGAACCCCGAGCCGAAGTCGTCGATCGCGAGCCGGACGCCGAGCGAGTGGAGCTCGAGGAGCACCGCGGTGGCCGTTTCCTCGTCGGGGCTGGCCGACTCGGTGACCTCGACGAGCAGCTGGCTCGGCGGCAGCCCCGAACGCTGGACGGTATCGGCCGCGAACGCGACGAACCCGGGATGCGTGAGCTGAACGGTCGACAGGTTGACGCTCATGAACCGTCCATCGGCCAGTGGCTGGCCAGCCCGCGACCAGGCGACGGCCTGGCGGCACGCCTCCTCCAGGATCCATCGGCCGAGGGCGACGATCGATCCGGTCGACTCGGCGACGGGGATGAACTCGTCGGGCGACAGCAGGCCCCGCTCGGGGTGGCGCCAGCGAACGAGTGCCTCGACGCCCGCCAGGTCGCCGGTGTCGATGTCGACGATCGGCTGGTAGTGGAGCTCGAACTGCCGCTGCGGGATCGCCAGCTCGAGGTCCTCGCGCAGGCCGATGCGTCGCACGACGGGGGCGTGCGTGCGACGGTCGAAGACCGAGAGCCCGCCCTTGCCCTCGCCCTTGGCGACGTACATGGCGATGTCGGCCTCGCGCATGAGCGTCTCGCCGGTGTCCACGCCGCTGGTGCCGAGGCTGATGCCGATGCTCACGCCCGTCGACCGGTCGTTGCCGGCGATCCTCACCGGCGTGCGGACCGCCTCGAGCAGCCGCTCGGCCAGCGCGCGCGCATCGCCCTCGGTCGCGCCCCGCTCGACCAGGATCGCGAACTCGTCCCCGCCGAGCCGGGCGACCGTGTCGCCGGCGCGGACGCTGCGGCGCAGCGCATCGGCAACGGCGACGAGCATCTCGTCACCCGCGTGATGGCCGTGGTTGTCGTTGACGGTCTTGAAGTCGTCGAGGTCCAGGAAGAGGGCCGCGACGCGCTCGCCGCGCTGGGCCAGCGCGTGCTCCAACCGGGACGAGAACAGCGATCGGTTCGCCAGCCCGGTGAGCGGGTCGTGCAGCGCCCGATGCTCGAGCTCCTCCTCGAGGCGCTGCCGCTGGGTAAGCGTCGAGCGCAGGTCGGTGAGGACGCCAGCCAGGCGCGCGATGACGAGCAGGAACAGCACGACGCATCCCGCCGCGATGATCGGCACGTGGATCGGGCTGCCGGACATCCACTCGATGACGAGCACCGCCGGCGCCATCAGCGAGGCGACCGCCAGCAGCGCGATCCGCCAGCCCGAGAGCCGGGCGTCGGTGACCTCGACCGGCTCCGCGACACGGGCCATCGACGGGTCGAGTGCCGCCGTCCCCCACAGGACCGCACCGATCAGCCAGCCGGCGTCGACGATGTGCCCGGTGACGTACGCATCGTTCAGCGACATGACCGCGTACGGGAAATCGGAGGCGAGGTACGCCGCCAGCGCGCCGATGACGAGCATCAGCGACAGCTCGCGACGGCCGGGCGCCAGCAGGACGCGGACGAGGACGCCGAGCATCAGGATGTCGATCATCGGGTAGGCGATCGCGACCGCGATCTCGCCGATCGCCGCGTTCGGGTCCTCGACGATCGGCGCCATCAGGAAGGTCCAGCTCACGAGGCCGACTCCGACCGCCACGATCAGCGCGTCGAGCACCCCGGCCCGATCCCCGTCCGGGATGCGGCCGCGGACCATCCAGACCACCGCGGCCACGGTGAGGCCCATCCCACCGAGGTAGAAGAGATCGGCGATCGAGGGGAACGGCTCGATGCCGTACACCCGGTCGAGCACGATCCACGTCCAGTCGCCGACGGCGGTGAGCGTGAGCCCGGCGGCGAGGAGCAGCCACGGCCAGCGGATTGTGCGGCCGGTGGATCGCGATGCCGGCGAGCACCGCAACGGCCGCGATCATCTCGGGCACCTGGTACGCGAAGTCCTGGAGCTCGGTCGTCGGGAGCAGGAAATAGCCGACGACGAGGGCTGCCCCGACGAGCAGGCTGAGCAGCGTCAGCCAGGCGGGCCCGCCCCGGAAGGCCGGCCGCCGATACCAGTCGTCTTGCGTGCGACGCGACGTGTCGAGGTCATCGGTCTCGTTCAGACCGCCAACGGTAGGGCCGAGGAGAGCGCTCCGGGACCTCCTGATCGTCCCGAGATTGTTCCGCCAAAGGGGCTACTGGGTCGAGGCGCGAGGCACCGATCGGTTGCCCGCGGTGCGCGAACTGGCACGCCGCGTGCGTTTGCGATCCATCGACATCAACGCGCAGTGCCCTTGTGCTGCTGGTGTCGCGGGGACCCGGCTCGAGGTGGGGGAACGCGCCGCGCGACGCGCGGCGCGGCTCGAGCCTGGTCCTTCATCGTGCCGCGGCGCTCGCTGGGCGATTCCCGTGTGGCGGGAGTATCGGACACTCATTTGCCGGAATCCCGTGCAGCGGGAGACTCGGACGCCGAACCAGCCGACGTCGGTCGCCATGCCTCCCGTGGGGTGGGAATTCGGTCAGTCAGTGGCCGTTACGCCCGCCGGGCGGCAGCACCGGAGCGCCTCAGGCGCAGGCGAGGCGCACAGACGGCCGGCCGATCCGCGAACGGACCGGCCGGCAGAAGTGAACGCGTGGAACGGCTACGGACGGGTGGAAACGTCAGCGTCCGGCGTCGTCTCCACGCCCGTGTCGGGCGGCGAAGACCAGTCGCCGTTTTCGATCTCTTCCTTGGTCAGGTTGATGGTGACGCCGTCGCCGCCGAGCGCGGTGCCGGTGATCGCCGTCAAGGGGAGGTAGACCTCCTTGCGGAAGAGGATCCCCTTCTTCAGCTTCATGTAGCCCGGCTGCACCTCGGTGACCTCGCCGATGTCCTCGCCGTCGCTGCCGAAGACGAGGGTGCCGACTTCCGGGGGCGTGATGTTCGTGGTCTGCATCGGTGGCTCGTACTCATACGAATCGTGTGCGCGTCTATGCCGCACGTCTCATGCCAGCCCCCGCCACGACCCGCCGGTCAGCGCTCATTCGCAGCGTGCTGGGCGGGCCGTTGAGGCGGCGACACCCGCGGAGGCGCGATGCCGCCCGTCAGGGGACGGTGAAGCTCACGACATCGGTCTCGCCGAGGACGAAGCTGCCCAGGGTCGTGGTGCGCACCGCCTGGACCTCGAGCTGGTACGTCGTGCCGGAGCGGAGCGCATCGGTCTCGAGGCTGCCGGTCGCCTGATCCGATTCGATCGCGAGCGTGTCGAGCGCCCCACCGCCGCTGCCGGCGAGGATGCGGTAGGCGCTGAAGCAGCGGTCCTCGCCGTCGTAGGTGCCCCAGCTGAGCCGGGTCACGCCGTCCGGGCCGGCGCCGACCTCCAGCTGACCGAGGCCCGTCGGCGCGCGCAGGCGCGCGCCGCGCACCGAGGAGGCGGCGACGACCCGATTGCGGGAGTCGAACGCCATCACGCGGTAGAACCACCGCGTCTCCGACGGGATGATGCTGGCGTCGACGGCCGAGGTCACGAACCGATCGGTGGTGTAGGTGTCGCCCCAGTCGACCGCAGGCGCCACGGGCGGATACATGGGCGAGATCTCGCGCTCGGGACTGCGCAGCGCGGTGTAGTGGTGGAACTCCGGGTGGGTCGTCGGCGACCAGTCGAGCACCACGCCGCCGTGGCAGCTCACCGCCTCGAGCTCGAGCAGCGCGGGGTCGGGCGTGGGCTCGGGACTCGGCGTCGGCGTGGGTGACGCGTCGGCCAGCGAGGGTCGCGGCGTCGGCATCGGGGTCGGGCGCGGCGTGATCTCGGGCGGAACCGATTCCGGCGGCGCGCCGAACGTGCAGCCGGCGACGATGGCGAGGACCGGCAGCAGATGGGCTCGGGGTCGCACGGGCATCGGCGGGACCCTAGCACGGTCGGCCAAGCGTCAAACGTCGCGGGCGACGACGTCCTCGAGCGTCTGGCGACGGCGGCTGAGGCGGACCGCGCCGTTCTCGACCACGGCCTGCGCGGGCAAGAGCCGCCCGTTGTAGCCCGAGGCCATCGCCAGCCCGTAGGCACCGACCTCGCCGATCGCCAGCAGCGCTCCCTCCCCGACCTCCAGCGTGAGGTTCTCCGCGAGGACGTCACCCGCCTCGCACACCGGCCCCGACAGCGTCCAGGTCCGTTCGCCCTCGGCGCCGCCGGCCTCCAGGACCGATACGGGATGGCGCGCGCCGTAGAGCATCGGTCGAATGAGCTCGGTCATGCCGGCGTCGGCGACGAGGTGGCCGCGGGCCTGGACGCGGACGACGCGCGTGAGCAGCCAGCCGGCGCCGGCGACGATGCCGCGGCCGGGCTCGACGATGAGGCGCGCAGGATCCGGCAGATGCGGGTGGACGGCCGCAGCGAGGTCGGCTGGTGCGCCGGCGAAGCCGCCGCCGAGGTCGACCGCAGCGGTGTTCAAGTCGCTCGAACAGTCGGCGAGCAGCTGCGCCAGGCGGGCGAACGGCCCGACGTCGGCGATGTCCGAACCGATGTGCGCCCCGACGGACGTCAGCGTGCGACCCGCCGCGTCGAGGGCGCGCCGGACAGCGGGCAGCTCGTCGAGCGCGATCCCGAACTTCGAGGAGGCGGCCCCGGTCGCCAGGTGAGGATGGGTCTCGGCCGCGATGCCCGGGTTGACCCGGATGCCGATCCGCCCGTCGCCGGCGGCCAGCAGCGCGTCGAGCGCGCCGAGCGACTCGGCGTTGACGAGGGCGCCGGTGGCGAGTGCCGCGGCGAGGTCGGCATCGGTCTGGCCGACGCCGTTGACGACGATCCGCTGCGGATCAGCGCCGGCGCGCAGGGCCAGCGCCAGCTCCACCGGCCCGACGACCTCGAAGCCGATGCCCTCGGCCGCGAGCCGCCGCAGGAGCGCGGGATCCGGGTTGGCCTTGACCGCATACGCGACGAGCGCGCCGGGGAGCGCCTCGCGCCACGCGTGCGCGCGCGACGCGGCATCGTCGAGGTCGGTGACGTACAGCGGCGTGCCGAACCGCGCGGCGGCCTCGACGAGCAGCGCCGCCTCGGTCACGGTTCGACGACGGCCCAGTGGAGCGGCGACTCGACATCGTCGGCGCGGCAGCTGATCGGTCGTGGCGGATCGTGCCGCTCGGCGCGGAGCTCGAGCCGATGCTCCGCCCCGTTCGGCCCCGCCAGCGCGACCGCCGCCCGCTCGCCGTCCACGGACGCCGAGACGAGGCGCAGGTCGTCCAGCCCGGTCAGCCCGAGGCGCCGGCGGAGCTCCACTTCGGCGACCTGGGCCGGCGCCGGCCACGCAGATCGGCCGCGCAGCAGCTCCGGATCGAGCTCGCCGGCGAGGTAGGCGGAGGCGAGCCGCGGGCCGTCGTCGGGCGCGACGCGGCCGTAGACGATGCCGTGCGGCAGGCACACGAGGTTCGCGGAGAGGCGATGGCCGCCGAGATGGGTGCACTCCCAGACGCGCTCGGCGTGGTCGTCGGCGAGTGCGAGGGTGAGCGCCCGCCCGCGAAGCGCGCAGCAGGCGTCGCGCCGGCCGTTCGTGCAGACGAGCAGGATCGGATCGGTCATGCGGGCGCCGAAGTCCTCGAGCGGCACGGCGGCCAGCGCCTCGACGTCGAGGTCGCCCGGACCGCGGACCGTCCGCACGGCCATCGCCGCGCTCTCGGTGTCGACGAGGATCGCGCGCCGCACGGAGTCGTCCGACGGGTCGCCCTCGCGGCGCCGCACGAGGAGGAGTCGCATGCCGAGGCGCTTGGCGGTGGCGGCGGCATCGGCGCCGAATCGCTCGGCGACCGCATCGGTCCCCCATGCGGATCGGTCCTCGAGCAGCAGCCAGCGCCGACGCTGGTCGACGGTGCCGGCCAGGGGCTCGCCGAGCTGCTCGGCGAGGGCCGAGCAGCGCATCGGTGCGGAGAGCGTCATTCGGCCTGGGCCGGGATCTCGCGAAGGCCCCTGACGGGCGAGAAGAGGACCGGGAGGAACGAGAGGCTCGCCCCGATGGCCGACACCCACAGCACGGGCACGAGGCCGAAGACGGTGCCGAGGACGCCACCGATCAGCGCTCCGATCGGGATCGTGCCCCACACGATGAGGCGCATCGTCGCGTTCATGCGGCCAAGCATACGGTCGGGCGTGATCGCCTGGCGCAGGCCGACCTGGTTGACGTTGTAGACGACGACCCCGAAGCCGACGAACAGGCCGCCGATCACGAGGACCCAGAACGGGTCGTCCTGCGGCGCGAGGGGAACTGCGAAGGAGGCCAGGCCGGCAACCGCGGCGCTCACGATGATCGTCGGCCCGATGCCGATCGCCTTGGCCAGCCGGCCGCCGGTCAGCGCGCCGAGAATCACCCCGAGGTTGCCGAGGGCGAAGATGATCCCGATCGTGCCCGGGGTCAGGTTGAGTGCGCCCTCGTCGACGAGGTAGAGGATCAGCACCGCGCCGCTGATGTTGCCGAACAGGTTGGCGGTCCCGGTGCAGGCGGCGATGCTGCGCAGGTACCGATTGGAGACGACGTAGCCGACGCCCGCTCGCGCCTCCTGCCACATGCTCGGCCGCTTTCCCTCGGCCGGGTCATGCGGGACGGGACCGGACTCGGCGCGCCGGATGAGACCGATGAACGACGCGGCACCGAGGTAGCTGACCGCATCGAAGGCGATCGCGAACGGCGCGCCGATGGCCTGGATGAGGAAGCCGGCGACCGTCGGCCCGGCGACCTGCGAGCCGGCGCGTGACAGCTCGAGCTTCGAGTTGCCCTCGACCAGCTCGTCGCGCTCCACGATGCTCGGCAGGTACGACTGGTAGGCGACGTCGAAGAAGACCTCGAGCGTGCCGGCGATGAAGGCGACGATGTAGACCTGGATGAGCGTCAGGAACCCGCCGACGAACGCGATCGGGATGGACGCCAGCAGCGCGGCGCGAGCGATGTCGGCACCGATGAGGATCGGCCGTCGCCGCATCCGATCGACCCACACGCCGGCCGGCAGCGTGAAGAAGATCCAGGGCAGGAAGCGGACGACGCCGAGGATGCCCATCTCCAGCGGGCCGGCACCGAGGACCCCGATGGCCAGCAGCGGGATCGCCAGCTCGGTGATCTCGTCGCCGAACTGGCTGATCGTCTGCCCGGTCCAGAGCTTCATGAAGTCGCCCTGGCGCCACAGGCTCGGCCGATGCGGAATGCTCGAGCTCACCTCCGCGGGGGACGGCTCGGCGCCCGGAGTTCGCTCGATCGTCAACGCGCATCTCCTTCATCGGCCCAGTCGGGCGTGTAGATCGCGCAGACGAAGCCGAACGTCTCCCCCGTCCCCGGCGCGCCGTCGGCGAACTCGGCGGCGATCTGGCTGACGAGGTCGGCGAAGCGCTGCGCTCGCGCCGCCGACATCCGCGCGCGCACGACGAGCGACATCGACGGGTCCGCCTTCCCGAGGGTCGGTCGCGCTTCCGCCAGCGCGGCGCGGACCGGAAGGTAGGCCGTTTCCGCGCTGGCGCCGTCCTCCTCGGTCTCGGGCAGCCGGAACTGCCGCGCGACGCGCAGGTAGCGCTTCTCGGTGACGCCCCGCACCTTCTTCGTCTCGGCCACGCGGATCAGCCCGGCGCCCTCGAGCACGCGCACGTGGTGGCCGATCGTCCCCTTCGCCGCGCCGAGCGCCTGCGCCAGCTCCTGGATGCTTGCCGGGCCGACGAGCAGGCGCCCGAGGATGCGCCAGCGCGTCGGGTCACCGATCGCGTGGAGCTGCTCCTTGCCCCGGATCGTCAGGTGATCACGCACCGGTCGCGGTCGGCTTTCGCGGTATGGTCTGCATCCGCAGACCATTAGACCACCGCTGTCAACGAACGCGAGCGAGCGTCAGTCCGTCACCGATCGGCAGCAGCACATGGTCGACACGCTCGTCGGCGGCGACCTTCTCGTTGAGGGCGCGCATGATCAGCGTGTTCTCGTCGTTGTTGCTCGGATCCGCGACCGCGCCGCTCCACAGGACGTTGTCGATGAGGATGACGCCGCCCGCGCGCACGACGCGCAGGCAGCCCTCGTAGTAGTCGTCGTAACCGGGCTTGTCGGCATCGATGAACGCCATGTCGAAGCTGTCGTCGTCGAGGGTCGGCAGCGTCTCGGTCGCCGGCGCCAGGCGCAGCTCGACCTTGTCGGCGACGCCGGCATCGGCCCACGCCTCGCGGGCGACATCGGTCCATTCGCGGCTGACGTCGAGGCACGTGATCCGCCCGTCGTCCGGCAGCGCGAGGGCCATGGCCGTCGAGGAATAGCCGGTGAAGGTGCCGATCTCGAGGATGCGCTTCGCACCGATGAGCTGCACGAGCAGCGCCATGAAGGCGCCCTGCTCGGCGCCGATCTGCATCTGGCTCATCGGCATCGGGGCGGTCCGCTCGCGGAGCCGCGCGAGCGCCGGGTGCTCGCGAACGCCGAGGCGACGAACGTAGCCGATGAGGTCGTCGGTGAGGTCGAGTGTGCGGGTGGCCATCGGTCGGTGATGGTAGCGGGTGGAGCGCCTCACCCGCTATGCGCTCACCGGGTGATATCGCGTTCGGAGCGGAAACTGAGCCTGCCGGGGCGACCTCTGCTCAGGCCTTCAGTCGCTGAGCGACTTGATTCCCTCGCGTATGAGTGATGGAACTCCTTCGTTCGCGGTGCCAATCGCTCAGCGGGTTGCGTCTCCGCCGCAACCGCCCCAGCCGCCGGTAATCGCCCGGTAAGCGTGCGTCGTCAGACTTCGGGCGTGCCGGTCCGCATCAGAGCACTGGACGAGGCGCGGCGACGTTCGCGTTCCGCGCTCGTCGACCTCGGAAACGACCTCGCGAACGCGCGCCGAGCCGCAGGGACGTCGCAGGCGACGCTCGCACGCGCGCTGGGATGGTCCCAGTCGAAGGTCAGCCGAATCGAGTGCGGCCAGCGAGCATCGGTCACGCTGGACGAGTTTGCCTGCTTCGCATCGCTCGTCGGGCTCCACTTCAGCCCACGACTGTTCGTCGGCGGTCCGAGACTGCGGGACGCGACGCAGCTCGGAACGATCGAGTCGTATCGCAGGTTCGCCTCGTCTGCTGGCTGGGACTGCCGAATCGAGGAGCCTCTGCCGATCACCGGAGATCCACGGGCGTTCGACCTGGTCATCCGGAGGCGAGCGGTGCGCGTCGCTCATGAGTTCATCTCGGGACTGCGAGATGTGCAGGGACAGGTGCGGCCAATTCTCGTCAAGCAACGCGATGCTGGCGTCGGAAGTCTCGTCCTGGTACTCCGCGAAACCGCCGAGAACCGGCGCGCCGTCCGGCAGGCCGGTGCGATGCTGACCGACATGTTCCCGCTGGGACCTCGAGCGGTGCTCGCCGCGATCCGCGAAGGTCGTGATCCGGGTGGCAACGGGATCGTGTTTTGGCGCGCTCACACCTGAGATCTGCCAAGACGGGAGCGCTTTCGGAGACTCGGTACTCGATCAACGCATGACATCGCGAACGGGGCACGCTTCGCTGACGCTGTCACCCGGTCGAAGGGTCAAGGTTCGCACGGAGCGAAACGTGGCGCCGCTCCTTCAAGGACTCAGTCGCTGGGCGGGTAGCGCGTTCTCAACGCCCGATGAGCCACTCCTCGCGGAAGGTCGAGGGAGCATCGGCGCCGTCGAGCCAGCGCAGGACGTAGGTCTCGGTGCCGAGCGCCATCTCCCACAGGTCCTCCGGGAGGTCGAGCAGCCAGCCCATGTCCTGGCGCTGGGTGCGATGGCAGTCCATGCTGCGCCGCTTCTGGTCGATGAATGCGCGCACGTCGACGCGGGTCGTGACCTCGGCGTCGGGGCGGCCGAAGTCCTCCGGCTCGGAGTCTCCAGCCTCGGAGGCCTCGCCGGCGGCGGCAGCCTCCGCCTCGTCACCGCCCCACGGAAACGGGATGCCGCGCTCGGTCATCGCGCCGATCAGCTCTTCCCAGCGCTCGCGCGCGAACGCGACCTCGTAGAAGCGCGCAACCGCGCCCGGGCCACCGGCAAGCGACTGATACGCGTCGCGAGCGATCCGCGCGGCGTTGATGTGGTCCGGATGGCCGTAGTTGCCGTTCTCGTCGTAGCTCACGATCGCTGCCGGGCGCGCGGCGCGCGCGATCTCGACGAGGCGGCTCGTTGCAACGGAGAGGTCGGCCTGCCAGAACGAGTCGGGATGCTCGTTGCCATCGGTCCCGATCATCCCGGAGTCGCGGTAGCCGAGAAGGTGATGGTGAATGGCGCCGTCGCCCAACGCACTCAGCGAGCAGGCCAGCTCCGCGGCGCGGATGGCCGCCAGGCGAGGGCGAGCCTCGTCGGGGTCGAGGGAAGGATCGTGGACCTCGCCCTCGGCGCCATCGGTGCAGGTGACGAGGTCGACGCGGACACCCTCGGCCACCAGGCGCGCGATCGTGCCGCCGGTGGCGACGCACTCGTCGTCGGGGTGGGCGTGGACGAGGAGGACGCCGCCGGACTCAGGCGGCATGGTCGGATGCGTCAGACAGACCGATGCCGGCCAGCGCCAACCTGGCGTCGCGCTCGCCGATGGTCGCGACCGGCACGACCCGGCCGAACTGGAGCGCATTCGTGAAGCCGAGGCGCGGCGCGATGAGCAGGTCCGGCGGCTCGACGACGACCGGATCGGCCCAGCGCGCGGTCAGCAGGCCGAGATAGCGCCGCGCGGTCAGGCGCTCGGCCGGAGTCGCCGTCCCGAGCCGGGACGAGGTCGCGCGAAGGAACGCCGCACTGAGCGGCCTCGCCAGGAAGGCGGGCTTGGGGATATCGACGAGGACGCCGATGACCGGATCGTCGGGAGCCCAGGCACGCGCGAGGGTCACGGGCACGCCCTCCCACGGCCCGGCGTCGCACCAGATGCCCTCCGTGTTGCGCCGGGGCGGGAAGAAGAGCGGCACGGCGATGCTCATCTCGAGCGCGTCGACGAGGCGCCCCGACGTGATCAACCGCGGCTGGCCGCTGACCAGGTCGAACGTCGTGATCCCGAGCGGGATCGCCAGGTCCTCGATGTTCGGATCGCCGAGGTCGTCGGCGAGACGGTCGAGCAGCGGCCGCGGGTCGAACAGCGACAGCCGTCCACGGCGGACGTGGCGGTAGAGCGACAGGTTGCGGCCGCGCTCCTCGATCTCGTCGGGCGTGCGTCCGGCGGCGAGGCCGGCACCGATGATGGCGCCCATGCTCGTGCCGACGATCCTCGCCGGCGCCAGGTCGAACGCCTCGAGCGCCCGGGCCACGCCGATGTGGGCCCAGCCACGGCCGCCGCCCCCGCCGAGCGCGAGGCTGAAGCCGTGGCGAAAGTCCGGTGTGGGGCTCATCGGTCCGGCGCACCGTGCTCGGCGCACTCGCACAGCTCGCGCAGCTTGGTGTAGGTGAAGAGGCCGGTGTCGTGTCCGTCGGCCCAGATCGGGGCAAGCGCGTAGCGGCCGATCCAGCGCACCTCGTTCATCGTCGTCTGCCGCTCGTCGAAGACGGTCTCGAGCGTGACGACGCCCGGCAGCGTCCCCTCGCCCGAGCACAACGCGCAGGGGCAGGCCCGGCGGAGCGCCGTCCAGGACCACTCGCCGAGATGGCCGTCATCCCAGCGGATGCGCATCCGGCGTGCCGTCTCGTCGAGCTCGACGCCGATCGGGTTGACGACCGGTGGCATCGGCATCGGCTCAGTCCTCCTCCCAGCGCGATTGGCTGCCGAGCCACTCGGCGCCGAACGCGGCGCCGGTGTTCGTGATCTGCATCGGTTCCGGGTCCTCGCCCTCGCCCAGGTTCCACATGAAGAGGTCCTGAAGGACGCCGCCGCCGGACGTGGGTCGGCCGAGCGTGAACACGATCTGGTCGCCGCGGGGCGACCAGCGCACGTGGCTGACACGCCCGGGGACCCGTGCCGACGCGAGCCTGTCGCCCGAGCGGTCGAGCAGGCGGATCGCGGTCACGTTGCCGTCGATGGCGAGCTCGATGCGCCGCTCGCCCTCCGGCGCCCACAGCACCGGCAAGGCATCCTCTTCGGCCTTCGTCGCGTTGCCATCGGCCGGGTCGATCGTCCACAGGCCCGCGCCGAGGATCCAGAGGCGCAGCGTGTCGTCGTGCATCCAGTAGAGGCGGACCGAGCCGCCGTCGTCGCTGAACTGGGCCTCGGCCAACGCGGCCTCTTCGCCGACCACGGGTCGCGGGTAGCTCACCCGGTCCAGCTCCTGCTCCGCGTCGTCGATCCGGTCGACGGCGACGATGCTGGCGACGTCGTTACCGCCATCGGCCGTCACGCGCACGGCGTACACCGTCGTTGCATCGTCGCCGAAGGTGATCGCGCTGATGCCGTCGGACAGCGCGTGGACGTCGACACCGGGATCGATCCCCATGAGCAGGTCGGCGTAGAGGAAGGCGCCAGCGGTGCCGTCGGCCGACCACGCGAATCGCTGGACGTTGAGGTCGGGGTCCTGGGCCAGCACCTCGGGGTCGCCCTCGACGGAGAAGTCGCGGCGGAGCAGGAAAATCGGCGCCAGCGCGGCGGATCGGCCCTGGTACACCATCTCGAGGTCGCCGTATTGCGGCACGGGAGCACCCGACGGTGCCGCCGATGCGCTGGACGACGCTGGTTCGCTCTCCCTCGGCGTCGGGCTGGGCGCGTCGCTCGGTTCGCCCGAGCCGCTCGGAGCGAGCGCGCCCACCGTCGGCGACGGGGTCGCGGCGGCGGCACCGCCGAGCGACGCGTCGCCGGCGAAGATGAGCGCCAGGAGCACGATCACCATGCCGGCGAGCAACAGGATCACGCCGATCAGCCATGGCACGGCCTGCTCGGCAGTCGTCGGCTCCTCTTCCGCGAGCTCGTCGTCGAGCTCCCCCTCCGGGCGGCCGAGGGTCGTCTTGACCTCTCCTTTGCGCGGCTCGATGGCATCCTCTTCTCGAGGAGAGGGCGGCGGGGGTGCCCAGGTCGTCGGCAGCACCTCGGTCGGGTCGGTGCGCTCCGGCCACGGTGCCGTTGGCGTTGATTCGTCGAGCTGGCGCGACGCGGCGAGCGCCGCGGCCGCAGCGACTTCGGGCGCGACGGATGCATCGGCCTCCTCGCTCGGCTGTGCCTCGGCCGCAGCCTCGGCCTCAGCGCCCGGCTCCGGTTCGGTGGCGGCTGCTGCGGCTGCCGCGGCTGCGGCTGCTGCGGCGGCGGCGCTCGAATCCGGTTGCGTCTCGGCGCCGGCGCTCGGCTCGGTCCACAGGCCGGCTCCCCACGCCGCATCGGGCTCGGGCTCCGTCTCGGCCCACAGGTCGGCCTCCCACGTCGTGTCGGTCTCGGGCTCCGGAGAGATGGCTGCGTCGTCCGCAGCCGGCTCCTGGTCGGCGGCCCAGATCGGCGGAAGGGCGGACGCCTCCGGTGCGCGTTCGATGTCGGCATCCCATGCGCCCCAGGCCGGCTGGCCCTCCGCCGACGGCTGATCGCCGTTCGCGTCAACGGCCGACGGCTCCGCGGGCCCGCTCCAGAGGGCGGGCTCCGGGTCGGGCTCGAGCTCCCGCCAGTCCTCGCCAGACTGTGCATCGGCGGCCGCATCGGCGCCCGGCCACGCCTGACCGGGCGGGCGATCGGTCCGGCGGCGATCGGTTCGCGGCTCGGCGATCGGTTCAGGCTCTGCCTCGGCGACTGGCGTCTCTTCGACGATCGGCGCGGGCTCCGCCTCGGCGACGGGCTCTGCGTCCGCCTCGGCGATCGGCGCTTGGTCGGCCATCGGCTCTTCCGCCGCCGGTGGCAGTCGTCCACGCGGCGCCCCACGGATCGGGGTCCGGCGACCACGGCTCGATCCGGGGTGCCTCGGTCGGCTCGGCCTCGGCGAGCGGCTGCGGCTCGGGTTCGGACGCCGGCATCGGCTCCGGCTCGACGGCCGGCGGCTCGAGTGGTGGCGCGGCTGGAGGCTCGGCGACCTCGTCGGTCAGTCGCTCCGTGTCGCGATCGAGCTCCTGGGGCGGCGAGGTCGGGATGCCCGGGACGTCATCGGCCCACGACTCCGCCCAGGGGTCACTGGCGGGCGCCGGCTCATCGGCGACGTACGCGTCGGTGGGAGGGGCTTGCGGCGGCCACTCATCCCAACCCGGCGACGGATCCCGACGTTCCTGCCATGGATCGTCGGCGGACCACGGTTCCACGGGTGGATCCGTGGGCGAGCGGGGCTCGAGGTCCTCGGCGGGCCAGTCGCGGTCGTCCGGATTCGAGGATGGTGGCCGATCCCAAGGACCGCTCACGCGGGCGCCCCGGCGGGTATTCGGCTCACCCGGGAATGATACCGAACGTGTGATAGGTGGTCTTCGAGCCTCTCAGTCGGAGGCGGCCCACATGAAGATGCCGACCGTGATCACCCCTGCGACCAGGCCGAAGAAGGCGGCGGTCCCTTCAGGCCCCTCCCCACCGATGGTCGGGTAGACCGCGTTGAGGATGGGCAGGCCGACCATCATGTAGGCCAGCCACAGCACGGTCGCGATGGCGGCGATCACGATGCGGCGGTTTCGGTCTCGAACCATGCCGGCCGATGCTAGCAGACGACCTCAGCCGGCAGCAGCCAGCCGGGCACGCGCAGGGACGCGATGGAAGAGGGCCGGGTCGGCACGCCCGTCGAGCACGCGAAGCTTCGCGGCAGCCACGAGACCGATGGTGACCTCGTGCCCATCCATCGGTCCACCGTCGGACCGGCGGAGGGTCATCGTGCCGATGTGCTCCGCCACGTCGACGACCTCGAAGACGTGTCCGGGCCGCACGCCGTTCTCCTGGAGGAACGTCAGCAGGCGTGCGTCCTCCTCCGCCTCCTCGGTGACGCGCAGGACGGTGATCGTGCCGCCGCTCGGGGCATCGGACATCTGGCCGCCGGCCGGTCGGTCGGGAGTGTGGCCGTCGCGCGGAATCGGGTTGCCGTGCGGGCAGGTGGGCGGCCGCCCCAGCAGGTCGTCCACCCGATCGGTGACCCGGTCGCTGAGCGCGTGCTGGAGGTGGTGGGCCTCCTCATCCGCCTCGGCCCAGCCAAGACCGATGACCTCGGTGAGAAGCCATTCCGACAGGGCATGGCGGCGGAAGGTGCGCTCGGCCGCCTCGCGGCCGCGATCGGTCAGGTTCAGCTGGCGGCTGTCGGCGTCGACGCTGAGCAGCCCCTCGCGCACGAGGCGGGTGACCATCTCGGACACCGTCGCGGCGCTGACGCCGAGGCGCTCCGCGAGCCGCGCGGCGATCACCGGCTGCCCCTCGCCGCGCATGTAGCGAATGGTCATGAGGTATTCGGATGCGGCACCACTCGGCTCCGCGTTGCCCACCGCCTGCGCCATGGACAGATTCTAGAGCGCGCCGCCCGCCGCAGGCGGTGCCGCGCGGTCGACACCGTGATCGCCGATCGGCTCGCGCGACAGGTAGTCCTCCGCCAGCAGGATGCTCGATGCAAGCGCCCGCTCAACCGTCGTGTGGAGGTCGGCCATCGAGCTCATCTCCTCGAGCTGTTCCTTGAGGAACCAGGCCAGAAACTGCTCGCCGACGAGGTCGCCCTCGGCCCGGGCCATCTGCGCCAGCTTCTCGATCTGCTCGGTCACCGCCCGCTCCTGGTCGAGCGCCAGCTGGACCGGCTCGAGGTGGTCAGCGAACGTGGTGCGCGGGGCGCTGACTGCCGGGGTCGTGACCTCCTTCTGGGCGTCGAGGAGGTACTGCACGATGATCATCGCGTGGTTCCGCTCCTCCACCGCCTGGCGGTAGAAGTGCTTCGCCAGCTGCGGGAGCGTCTGGCCGTCGTAGAAGACGGCGATGGCGATGTACTGCTGGCTCGCGGCGAACTCCTGGGCGAGCTGGGCGTTGAGCGCATCGGTGAACTTCGTCATCGGATCCCTTCCTGGCGCATGTTGGCCGCCTGATGGTAGCGCGGAGCCGGTTCAGTCCCTGATGCGGGCTCCGGTCCTTCGCGGCGGGCGCAGGATGAGGACCGATGCGGCGATGGCGAACGCAACGGCCACCGCCATCAGCCCGATTCGCGGCGGCGCATCCGTGGAGGTGTCGGGGAGCGCTGAATCTGGCTTCGGGCGTGACAAAGCCGGGCGCGGCGCGTCATACAGCAAATTCCAGCCCGTGCGTGCTGGACCGCAGGCCTACCGCAGTTCTCCGTCGATACGCTGGCGACACCCGATACACCTGGAAGAAGGACCGCCCAATGGACCGACCCGAGCGACCCGAGCCAAGCGAACCTCCATCAATCTTTACGACCCCCGATCCGCTCGAGGAGTCGACGTCGCCTCAGGCTGCCCTTCCGCCAGAACGCGCACCGGATCCCATCGGCGCCTCGACGTCTGAGCCGCCCGTCCAGCCCGAGCCAGTGGCGTATCCACCGCGACCGGGTGGCCGCCGCCCACCGTCGCGCGACGGCAGCGGTCCGTCGCGCCGGATGCTCGTCGGCCTCGCGTCGGTCGGCGGCATCGCCGTCCTGCTGATGAGCTTCTTCGCCTTCTCCATGCTCGCAAACGACGACCCGCCGGCGGTAGCGGGCGGTGACGCATCGCCGACCCCAACAGCAAGCCCCAGCGCCGAGCCGACGATCGCCGCGACGCCCGAGGCAACGCCGAACGCGAGCCCCGAGCCGACGCCGGCCGGCCCGCCGATCGAGCTGGCCGTGGGTGACTGGGCAACTGTGACCGTGGACGAGTTGGATGTCCGCGCAGGTGCTGGCGAGGACCAGGAGTCCAGCTCCAGCCTGATCCGTGGCGCGGTGATGATCGTCGCTGAGGGGCCGCAGGTCGCGGATGGCCTCAACTGGTACCGGGTCACGTCCCTCGGCGGCGCGGCCGGGTGGGCGGCGAGCGGCTGGGAGGAAGAGCCATACCTCGAGACGATCGCGAGCGATCCGACACTCGCCGAATGTGGCCAGGTGCGCCGTCCGGTGTTCGACACAACGACCGGTGCCGCCCTGGCGAACGATGTGCTTCGCATCGGTCCCTTCGCGGTCCCGACCAGTGCCTTCAGCGACCCGTCGCTGGCGGCGATCGAGCTGTACCGGGGGATGGGCCAGGAGGTCTGCTTCACCGCGCGCAGTGGCCCCGACGGCCAACCCGATCTCAGCGCCGACCTTGGGGTGCAGGCCTGCGGGCATGCCGCAGCGGATGGGTCGATTCTTCGGCTCGAGCCTACGGATGACGACAGTGTCCCGCTGTCCTCTCAGGTGATCGATCCGACGATCGTGCATCCGGCCGTGTTCACTGGGTTGCCTGCGGACCAGCGAATGTCGTCGAACCTCTCCACGATCATGGCGATGATGACCAACGACGGCACGAGCGGGTGCCTCAACCTCAACGTCACGCAACGGGCCGATTCGACCGAATGGTATCGGGCGGTCCAGGCCACGCAGTGCAGCCGCGTCCAGGTCTATAACCAGGACAGCATCAAGTTCTCCCCCGCGTCGGGCGGCCCGGAAGCCTGGATCAAGCTGACTGCAGCGAACTTCCAGCCAGGCCTGTTCCGGCTCGAGAGGAAATTAACCGTATCGGTGGACGCAAGCGTGGACAACAACGACAACCAGTCCGCGTACGCGCATCCGTACGGTGAAGACGCATGCGATTGACGGACGGCGTCGCCCCGCCCTCTGTCAGTCTTCTCCCGCCCCCGACTGATCGCGGATCGTGTTGACGACGCCCGCGTCGGCCAGGGTCGTGACGTCGCCCAGGTCCCGCTGCTCGGCGATGTCGCGCAGCAGGCGGCGCATGATCTTGCCCGATCGCGTCTTCGGAAGGTCCGGGGTGAAGAGGATCTGCTTCGGCCGCGCGAACTTGCCGATCATCGTCGCGACGTGCTCGCGCAGCTCCACGCCCAGCTCGTCGGACGCGTCGAACCCGGATCGCAGGATGACGTAGCTGAAGATCGCCTGGCCGGTGATCGGGTCGGATCGGCCCACCACGGCCGCCTCGGCGACGGAGGGATGCGACACGAGCGCCGACTCGACCTCGGTCGTCGAGATCCGATGCCCCGAGACGTTCATCACGTCGTCGACGCGCCCGAGCAGCCAGTAGTAGCCCTCATCGTCGCGCTTGCACCCGTCGCCGGGGAAGTAGCGTCCCGGGTAGCGCGACCAGTAGGTCTGCTCGTAGCGTTCGGGGTCGCCGTAGATGCCGCGCAGCATCGCCGGCCACGGCCGCTCGAGGACGAGATAGCCACCGCCGCCGAGCGGCACGGAGCGACCGCCCTCGTCGACGACGTCGGCGACGACACCCGGGAACGGGAACGTAGCGCTCCCGGGCTTCGTGGTCGTGATGCCGGGCAGCGGCGTGATCATGATCATGCCGGTCTCGGTCTGCCACCACGTGTCGACGACCGGGCACCGCCCACCGCCGATGTACTTCCAGTACCACGCCCACGCCTCGGGGTTGATCGGCTCCCCCACCGATCCCAGCAGGCGCAGTGAGCTGAGGTCGTCATCGGCGAACTGCTCGTGGCCGTACTTCATGAGCGCGCGGATCGCGGTCGGGGCGGTGTAGAGGATCGTCGCTCCGTACTTCGCGGCGACCTGCGCCCATCGGTCCTTGTCGGGGAAGTCGATGGCGCCCTCGTAGATGACGCCGGTCGTGGCGTTGGCCAGCGGTCCGTAGACGATGTACGAGTGGCCGGTCACCCAGCCGATGTCGGCCATGCACCAGTACACATCGGTCTCCGGATGGAGGTCGAAGATGTACCGATGGGTGGTCGAGACCCCGGCGAGATAGCCGCCGGTGGTGTGCATGATCCCCTTCGGCTTCGCCGTCGTGCCGCTCGTGTAGAGCAGGTAGAGGAGGTCCTCGGAGTCCATCGGTTCCGGGTCGGCGTTCGTCGGCTGGCCCTCGACGAGCTCGTGATACCAGTGGTCGCGGCTCGCGTCCCACGCGACCTCGTCACCGGTGCGCTTGACGACGACGCAGTGCTTGACCGATGACGTCCGGCCGATCGCCTCGTCCGCGCTGACCTTGAGCGCGACCGTCGCCCCTTTGCGATAGCCGCCGTCGGCGGTGATGACGACGCTGCACTCGGCATCGTCGATGCGGTCGGCGAGGGCATCGGCGCTGAAGCCGCCGAACACGACGGAGTGGGCCGCGCCAATCCGCGTGCAGGCGAGCATCGCGACCGGCAGCTCCGGGATCATCGGCATGTAGATGGCAATCCGGTCGCCCTTCTTCACGCCGAGCTGTCTGAGCGCATTGGTGAAGCGGCACACCTCGTCGAGCAAGCCGGCATACGTGATCGTGCGCGTGTCGCCGGGCTCGCCCTCCCAGAAGTAGGCCACGCGCTCGCCGAGGCCGGCGGCGACATGCCGGTCGAGGCAGTTGACGCTGACGTTGAGCTTGCCGCCGATGAACCACTTCGTGTACGGCGCGTCCCAGGTGTAGAGCTCGCTCCACGGCTCGATCCAGTCGAGGCGGTTCCCCTCGTCGGTCCAGAAGGCGCGGAAGCCCTCTTCGCTCTCCGCGCGCTCGTAGATGGACGCGTCGCTGAGGAGGGCGTTGGCCACGAACTCCGGCGGTGGCGGGAAGGTGCGCTCCTCGCGCAGGAGGTTCTCGATCGTCGCGACGTCGGTGCGCTCTTCGGTCGTCATGGCATCGATTCTAGTGGCCCCTTGGATCGCTCCCGCATGCGATTGCCCATCGGAATGGGCACGGAGCCTGCACGTACCGAACCACGACGCAAGGGGGAGGGCTGCCGCCATGAGCTGATTCGCGACGCGCGCAATCGAGCCGAGCCTCGACGATTGGTAACTTCCAGCCTGGAGGTGAGGACTCGTGGCGACGACCACGCAGACCGTCGGCTCGCAGAGCCGCACCAGCGACTACAAGCTTCCCTTCGTCATCGGCGCATCGGCTGCCGGAACCACCATCGAGTGGTATGACTTCTACCTGTACGGCGTGCTGGCCGTCTTCTTCGCCCAGCACTTCTTCCCACCCGGCAACGAGGTCGCGGCCATCCTCGCCGCGCTCGCGACATTCGGCGCCGGCTTCGCGGTCCGACCGTTCGGCGCGGTCTTCTTCGGGCGCATCGGCGACCTGGTTGGCCGCAAATTCACGTTCCTGCTGACGATCTCGATCATGGGCGGAGCGACCGCGCTCGTCGGCATCCTTCCGACGTATGCGCAGATCGGCCTGCTTGCCCCGATCCTGCTGGTGATCATCCGCCTGCTCCAGGGCCTCGCGCTGGGCGGCGAGTACGGTGGCGCCGCGATCTACGTCGCCGAGCACTCGCCCGACGAGAAGCGCGGCCAGATGACGAGCTGGATCCAGACGACCGCGACACTCGGGCTGCTGCTGGCGCTGGCCGTCATCGGGATCACGCGCGTGACGCTTGGCGAGGCCGCCTTCGAGGCGTGGGGCTGGCGGATCCCGTTCCTCCTGTCCGCCGTCCTCGTCGCGCTCGCCCTCTACATCCGGCTGCGGCTGCGCGAGACCCCGCTCTTCTCGCGGCTGAAGGAGGCGGGCAAAACCTCGACCCAGCCGCTTCGCGACAGCCTCGGCAGCGGCAGGAACTGGAAGCTGATCCTGTTGGCCCTGATCGGCATGACGGCGGGACAGGCCGTGGTCTGGTACACGGGGCAGTTCTACGCGCTGTTCTTCCTGCAGACGCAGATGGGCGTGCCGTTCGTCGACTCGTACATCATCGTCGGCGTCGCGATCGTGCTCGCCACGCCGTTCTTCATCTTCTTCGGCTGGCTGTCCGACAGGATCGGACGCAAGCCGATCATCCTCGGCGGCTGCCTGATCGCCGCGATCACGTACGTGCCGCTGTTCATGGCGATGAGCGCCTTCTCGCATCCCACCTTCGATGCTGAGGGCGTGGTCATCGCCGGCGGCGCGAGCCCGGAGCTCATTCCGCTGATCGGGATCGTCTTCATCCAGGTCCTGTACGTGACGGCCGTGTACGGCCCGATCGCCGCGTTCCTGGTCGAGTTCTTCCCGGCGAAGATCCGCTACACGTCCCTGTCGGTGCCGTACCACATCGGCAACGGCTGGTTCGGCGGGTTCGTGCCGCTCATCGCCACGGCGATCGTGACGGCCACGGGCAATATCTACGCTGGACTCGCGTACCCGATCATCGTGGCACTGATGACCACGGTCGTCGGCGGCCTCTACATCCGCGAGACGTTCCGGCGCCGGATCTGGGACGAGGTGGGCGGTCACCAGGACGAGGCGGTCAAGCGACCGGTCCGCACACCACCGGACGGCGCGCTCGCCAGCTGACTCGTAGCCCCAGTCTCGGGCGGCGGCCGAGCGCCGCCGCCCGTTCCGTGTCCGACGGATAGCATCACGGCGTGCTGGAGTTCCTCGGTGCCGCGGCGATCGCCTTCGCCGTCATCTTCGTCGCCGAGTTCGGCGACAAGAGCCAGCTCCTCGTCCTCGCCTTCGCGACCCGCTACCCGTGGCGACCGGTCGTCGCCGGCGTCGTCCTGGCGGCGGCGCTCATCCAGGGTGTCAGTGTCCTCGTCGGCGCGGCGGTTGGCGCCGTGCTGCCGGAGAACGTCGTCGCGCTCGTCGCCGGCGGGGCATTCCTGGCGGTTGCAGCCTGGACGCTGCTGGCCGGCGACGATGAGTCGGCGGAGGAAGGCCGGCCGGGCGCGCGGCAATTGGCCGGCACCGCGCTCGTGCTGACGGTGGCGGGCACGTTCATCGCCGGCGAGCTGGGCGACAAGACGATGCTCGCTACCTTCGCACTGGCAGCCAGCCAGGGACCGATCCCGACCTGGATCGGCTCCACCGCGGGCGAAGTGGCCGCGAACCTCGTCGCGGTTGCGGTCGGCCACCAGGTGGGCAGCAGGCTGTCGCCGCGGCTGGTCCGCATCGGCTCGGCAATCCTCTTCGCCGTTGCCGGACTCGCTGTCCTGGTCGGTGCACTGATCGGCTAGTTGGCCGGCGTCAGGCGAGGAAGCGCGGTTCCCGCTCTCGATCGGGACGGAGCGAGTCGAGCGTTGCAAGGAAGTCGGAGACGACCGCCGAAGGAGGGCCGGCATCGGTCCGCCGGCAGACGACAATCACCCGTCGCACCGGCGCCATGTCGGTCACGGTGACCGGCGCGAGGCGACCGGTCCCGATCTCGGCCCTAACGCTGGTGAGCGGCAATAGCGCGATGCCGAGGCGCTGCTCGACCATCCGCTTCGCCGCGTCGATGTTGTCGACCTCGAGGTAGCCGCGGGGCGCGATCCCTGCCTGACGGAAGATCGAGCTCGTCAGCTCGTGATAGGAGCTGGTGCGGTCGAAGAGGATGAGGTGCTCGGTCGCCATCTGCCCCATCCGGATCTCGCCGCGAGAAGCGAACTCGTGTCCCCGAGGGACGACGAGCACGAGTTCATCCTCGTACAGGGGCGAGCTGATGACCTCGGGGTGCTGGATCGGGCGCATGAGCCCGACTTCGACGTCCTCGCGCAGCACCATGTCGAGGATCTCCTCGCTGTGACCACTCCGAACGGAGAGCTGAACCCGTGGGTGCTCCTGCTGGAACCGATGCAGGACGGCCGGCAGGACGTAGGTGCTGACCGCAGGGGCCGCGCCGATCGTCAGGCGCCCGCCACCCCCTCCGACCACGTCCGCGACAGCCCGGCGGCCGACTTCGACCGCGGTCAGGGCACGATGCGCGTGCGGGAGCAGGGCGCGGCCGGCCTCGGTGAGCCGGCTGCCGCTCCGGCCACGAACGAAGAGCGTGCAGCCGAGCGCTCGTTCGAGCGCCTGGATGCGCGCAGTGACCGCGGGCTGGCTGACGAAGAGCCGCTCCGCCGCGGCCGTGATCGACCCGGCGCGGTCGACCTCGGCAAACGCCTCGAGGTACGCGAGCTGGACGGGATCGGTGTCTGGCATTCGTGCAGCATATTCGTTAGGTTGATGATTGTCATCGGAAGAATCGTCTTGACTGATGGATTCGACAGCCGGACACTGGACCGATGTTGACCCAGATACCGACCGTCGATCGCCCGCAGCGTCCTGCGGACGGGCCGGCGACGACCAACCCGTGGCTCCTCTGGAGCGTGGAGACCCCGGCCGACCGGCACGTCCTCAGCGTGGCGGAGATGGCCGAGTGCTGCTGCCCGGACCTCTGCGACCGCGATCACGCCAACGAGTGATCTTGTGGTCATAGCCGAGCGGCGATCGCCCGCCGCCGAGACGTTCGACGCCGAGCTCGCGAGCGTTCGCGCATGGATCGACGGCGACCGCTTCGCCGACACCGTCCGCCTGTATGGCGTGCGCGACATCGTCGAGCAGCGAGGGGACATCGAGACCGACTTCACCGTGGCTCGAGTCGCCGCCGACCGTCTCTACGCTCGCCTGCGTGAGCTCTTCGAGCGGCGCGAGTCGATCACCACTTTCGGCCCGTACTCCCCGGGGCAGGCGGTCGCCATGAAGCGAGCCGGCATCGAAGCCATCTACCTCGGCGGCTGGGCAACCTCGGCCAAGGGGTCGGCGGATGAGGATCCCGGCCCGGACCTGGCAAGCTATCCGCTGAGCCAGGTGCCGAACGAGGCGGCCGGCATCGTTCGCGCCCTCCTCACGGCCGACCGCAACCAGCGCTTCGCGCGCTCGCGCCTGACCGATGACGAGCAGTTGGCCGCGCCTCCGAACACCGACTTCACACCACTGATCATCGCCGACGCCGACACGGGCCACGGTGGCGACGCCCACGTCCGCAACCTGATCCGCCGCTTCGTGGAGGTCGGCGTCCCCGGCTACCACATCGAGGACCAGAAACCAGGCGCCAAGAAGTGCGGCCACCAGGGCGGCAAGGTGCTCGTCCCCTCTGAGGAGCAGATCAAGCGCCTGACCGCGGCGCGACTCCAGCTCGACGTCATGGGCGTGGCCGGCATCATCGTCGCCCGCACCGATGCCGAGGCGGCGAACTTGCTCGACGGCGACGGTGACGAACGCGACCAGCCATTCATCCTGGGCGCCACCTCCCGCGATGTGCCGTCGTACAAGGTCGCCTACCTGGCGGCCATGCGCCGCCTGCATCGGTCCGGCGTGGAGGACCTCGTTGGTCACCGGCTGTACGCGGTCTCCGACGCCGAGTACGCCGAGGCCGACGCCTGGCTCGAGCGCTCCGGTCTCGCTGCGACGATCGACGAGGTCGCGCGCGGGCACGCCGATGGCAACGGGACCGTCGACCAGGCCCTCGACGCGGTCGCGGATCGGTTCATCGACGCCTGGGAATCCGGCGCACGCCTGAAGACCCTTGGCGAGGCCGTCGCGGACGTCATGCGCTTCCGGGCCGATGAGGGCGTCCAGCTCGAAATGACCGTCGACGAGTGGCAGGCGTTCGCCGCCACCGCCTCGTGGCGCTCCGCGCGGGCCGTCGCGCAGAGGATGGGGCTCGACGTCACCTGGGACCCCGACCTGGTCCGAACGCCCGAGGGCTACTACCAGGTCCGCGGCGGCATCCCGTACGCCATCGCCAAGTCCCTGGCCGCGGCCCCGTACGCCGACATCCTCTGGATGGAGACCAAGACCGCCGACCTTGCCGACGCGCGCGAGTTTGCCGAGGCGATCCACGCCGTCCACCCCGACAAGATGCTCGCCTACAACCTGTCGCCGTCCTTCAACTGGGACACCACCGGCATGAGCGATGACGAGATGCGCGCGTTCCCCACCGAGCTCGGCAAGCTGGGCTACGTCTTCAACTTCATCACCTACGGCGGCCACCAGATCGACGGCCTGGCCGCGGAGGAGTTCACCACTGCCCTGCGCGAGGACGGCATGCTTGCCCTGGCCCGACTGCAGCGCAAGCTGCGCCTGCTCGAGTCGCCATACCGAACGCCGCAGACGCTGGTTGGTGGCCCCCGTGCTGACGCGGCGCTGCTGGCCGCATCGGGCCAGACGGCGACGACCAAGGCCATGGGGCTCGGGTCGACGCAGGTCCAGCACCTGGTCCAGACCGAAGTGCCGCCAAAGCTCCTTGCCGGCTGGCTGAAGGCGTGGGCGACGCACCACGGGCTTGGCTACGAGCCAGGGGTGAGCCTGCGGCCGCACACCGCCGGGTCGGAGGTGCTCGAGCTGAGCGTCACCGACGCCGATGGCGGGAAGCTGGCCGACATCGTGTTCACGGTCATTCGCGACCGCCGCGGCCGCGCGATCCTCTCTGTGCGAGACCAGAACACCTTCGACGCGAGCCTGCGTCGCAAGCGCCTCATGACGCTGCTGCACGTCTTCCTGATCCATCGATACGCGGCGGCATCGGTCCACTACCTGACCCCGACCGATGACAACCGGCGCCAGTGCGAGCGCATGCGCGAGGGCGGCATCTTCAGCGCCGTTGGCGACGAGGTCGGCGAGATCATCGTGGCCGAGGTCGACGCGGAGTCCGTGCGTCACCTTGTCAGCACCGATGGTGATGCGCTCGCCGGACTGATCGCTCGGACCTGAGCTACCCGCGAGCCACGCTCAGCCACCGAAAGCGAGAACGGGGCCTTGACAACGCGACCGGTCCGGTTTCCTAGGCGGCGACCGCCCCTGACCGATCCCGCACGGCCATGAGCAGGACCGCGGCAGCCACGTAGGAGGCGGCCATCACCCCGAAGGCGACCGGGTACCCGAACTCACCGATGACCGAACCGATGACGAAGGCCCAGACGGCGCCGATGCCGAACGCGAACGTGAAGTAGACGGCGAACGCGACGTCGCGGATCGGTCCGGAGGCGCGATCGGCCAGGTAGGCCTGGAGGACCGGCGACTCGCTGAAGACGGCGGTGCCGAATGGCAGCAGCAGCGGCACGAGCAGCACGAGGTTCGCGCCGACCGCGACGAAGACGAGGATGCCGACGGCCGAGAGCAGGTAGTAGGCGACGAGCGTCGGTCGCCGCCCGAAGCGGTCGGAGAGGATGCCGGCCAGGATCGGTCCGACCACGGCGCCGACCAGGAGCAGCGCGTAGAGGAGCGTCACGGTGCCGCCGTCGAACCCGAGCGGACCGGACAGGTAGAGCACCATGAACGGCGCGACGATGTCGAGCCCACGGCCGCCGGCCGCCACCAGCGAGGCGCCGATGATGAGTCGCAGGTCGCGCCGCCCGAGGACCTCGCGCAGGTGCTCGCGGGCCGATCCCGAGGCGCGCACCTCCTCGCGGTAGTTGGCACGGTCCTCGCGCACGAGGAGCGCGATGAGCACGCCGATGACGAGCGCCGGGATCCCGAAGACGGCCAGGGTCGCCTGCCAGCCGATCGTCGCGAGCAGCGCCCCGCCGACGAACGGCACGAGCACGGTGCCGACGTTGCCGCCGGCGATGTGCGTGCTGATCGCGAAGCCGCGGCGCTCGGCCGGGTAGGTATCGGAGAGGAGCGCGTTGCCGACCGGGTGCTGCGGGCTGGCGCCGATGCGGGTGACGCTGATCGCACCCAGCAGCTGACCGATGGATTGGGACAGCCCGCTGACCAGCAGAGCGAGGCCGAAGACGAGCTGGCCGCCGGCCAGCAGCGCCGGCCGAGCGACGTAGCGGGTCAGCACGCCGTAGGCGAGCTGCATCGTCCCGCCGACGGCGGTGGTGATGGCGATGAACGTGCCGATGTCCCGCTCGTCGAGTCCGAACTCGACGATGACGATGGCGTAGACGAGTGGCAGCAGCGCCGAGAGGGCATGGATGGCGGCGTGCCCGGACGAGAGCAGAGCGAGGGTCAGTCCGGGCGGCGTGCGGCTGCTACGATCGAGCCAGATGCCCACGTCACCCGCTCCAGGACGCCGGGCCGGCGCTCGAACATCCGCCGCGCGTGGGCCGAAGACCCTCGAGGCGAGCCTCATCGCCACCGTTGCCCCGATCATGCGGCACCTGGTCGCCCATGCCCGGCGCCGCCGCGCGTGGACGGATATGACCTACCAGCAGTACAACGTCCTGCGCCTGATCGACACCACCGGGCCGCAGCCCCAGGCCGAGGTCGCGCGGCACCTGGTGGTGACCGCGCCGGTCGTCACCCGTCTCGCGTCCGCCCTCGCCGATGCCGGCCTCGTCGAGCGGCAGGCCGATCCGAAGGACCGTCGCGCGGTGATCCTGGCGCTGACCGAGACCGGGCGTCGCCGGGCGCGGCGGATGCGACGAGACCTCCTGACGGCCGCCCGCGAGCTGCTCGAGCCGCTCCCGACCGAGCGGCGCGCGGCCGTCGCCACGGCGCTCGAGGAGCTCCAGGTCCTGCTCCCGGCTCACTCAGCGCGCCGTTGAGGGCGCTCGCTGCGCCTCCGGCTGCCGCCGGGTCGCCCGCGAGCCCGCCGCGGTGCCGTCGAGGGTCGTGACTCCCAGGCGGCCGCGCCGGCTCGCCCGCCTCAGCCCGAGCGCGACGATGCCCAGGGTGACAAGCGACAGCGCCGCACCCGCGAGGAACGCGGCGGGCGTGCCGAAGGCCTGCGCCACGGCCCCGGCGAACAGGCCCCCCAGCGGTGCGGAGCCCGCGAAGACGGTCACGTAGAAGCTCATCACGCGCCCGCGCAGCGAGTCGGCGACGTTCGCCTGCACCACGGAATTGATCGTGTTGATCATCAGCATGCTGAAGTAGCCGGCGCCGAGCACGAGGCTCGCGGCGACCCAGACGTTCCGGGACGCGGCGATGCCCACGAGCGTGGCGGAGAACACGAGCCCGCCGCCGAGCATGAGCGGAATGGCTCGCCGGCTGCGCATGAACGCCAGCGTCAGCGAGCCGGCCAGCGAGCCGACGCCCATCGCCGCGTAGAGCGCGCCGTAGCCCTCCGCGCTCAGGCCCAGCACCTCGCGCGAGAAGAGTGGAAGCAGGATCTGGAAGTTGAAGCCGAACGCCGCGATCCCGCCCAGCAGGACGAGGCACCACAGCACGAGCGGCGTGCGGACCGCGTACCAGAAGCCCTCGCGAAGGCTTTCCAACACCGGCGGATGGCGCTCCGGCTGCTCGTGGCGCCGGATCTGGTTCGGATCCATGCGCAGCAGCCCGACCAGCACCCCCGAGTACGTCAGCGTGTTGATGCCGAGGTTGATCGCAACGCCGGCCACGGCCGACCCGGTGATGCCGGTGCCGATCGCGATGATCACGCCCGCCAGCGCCGGGCCGAGGACGCGCGCCGAGTTGAAGGCCATCGAGTTGAGGGCGATGGCGTTCGCGAGCAGGTTCCTCGGAACGAGGTCGGCGGGGAGCGACTGGCGAACCGGCATGTCGATCGCGTTGATCAGGCCGAGCACGCCGGCCATGGTCAGGACCATCCAGATCTCGACGATGCCCGTGACGCAGATCAGGAAGATCGTGAACGCCTGGCAGGCGGCGGCAATCTGGGTCCCGATGAGCGCGTGGCGCTTCTCGATGCGATCGGCGAAGACGCCGCCGAACGGGGCGAGCAGCATCGCCGGGCCGAACTGGAGGACCGCGATCAACCCGAGCTGGATCGGCTCGCCACCGAGCGAGAGGACGAGCCACGGCAGGCTCACCTGCTGCATCCAGGTGCCGATCAGGCTCACGACCTGCCCGGACCAGTAGAGGCGGTAGTTCCGGACGCCGAGCGCCTCGAAGCCGCGCTTCAGCCCGCCGAGCGCCGCACGCAGCGGCAGGCTACGGGGCTGGTCGGATCGAGGTGCGGGATCGAGCTCGGCCACGCGGTCAGGCCTCCGGGAAGTTGCTCATGCTAACAACCGGAGGCTGCAGGCGTCATGCCGCCTGCCGATCGGCCTCCATCGCCGGACGCTCGACGACGCTCACCGCGACGCTCTCCTCGCGCGGAGCGCGGAGCTTGACCGCCACCAGCGCTAGGACGGATGCCGCGACGGCGGCACCGATGCTGAACGCAACCGGCGCTCCGAAGGCCTGCGCCAGCGAGCCCGCGACGAGCCCACCGATCGGTGCGCTGCCGGCAAAGACGGTCACGTAGAGGGCCATCACGCGTCCGCGGAGCGCATCGGGGACGCTGTTCTGGATCGTGACGTTGATCGTGTTGATCATCAGCATTGACGACAGGCCGATGCCGATGACGAGCGGGAACACGACGGCGGGATTGCGCGCGAAGCCGAGCGCGAAGGTGAGCACCAGGAAGGCCGCCGCGCCGCCGAGGATGAGGCGCTTCATCGGTCGCTGGTTGGACATGAACGCCAGGCTGAGCGAGCCCGCCAGCGAGCCCGCGCCGATGGCGGCGAAGAGGGCCCCGTAGCCCCCGGCGTCCAGGCCCAGCGCGTCGCGCGAGAAGATCGGCAGCAGGGTCTGGAAGTTCATCGCCAGCGCCGCGACACCGCCCAGCAGGACGAGCGGCCAGAGCACGGTCGGCGTCCGCCTGGCGTAGCGCAGGCCCTCGACCAGGCTGGCCCGCACGGACGGGAAGACCTCGGGTCGCTTGGCGCGATACAGCCGATCGGGCTCGATGAGCAGCAGCCCGACGATGACCGACACGTAGCTCAGCGCGTTGACGCCGAAGTTGCTGGCCACGCCGAAGACCGCGATCGTCACGCCGGCGACCGCCGGACCGATCACGCGCGACAGGTTGAACGAGGTCGAGCTCAGCGCGATCGCGTTGACGAGGTCCTCGCGCGGCACCAGCTCGGCCACGAACGCCTGGCGCAGCGGCATCTCGATGGCGCCGACCACGCCGGCCACCAGGGCCAGCGCATACACGTGCCAGATCTCGACCACGCCCATGGCCGTCAGCCCGAAGAGGACCGATGCCTGGAGCATGGCAACCGCGTTGACGATGATCAGGGTCCGTCGCTTGTCGACGCGATCGGCCAGCACGCCGCCGAGCGGCGCGACGATCATCGACGGGCCGAACAGGAAGGCCATGACGAGGCCGAGCTGAAGCGGCGTGCCGCCCAGCGAGAGGACGAGCCACGGCAGCGCGACCGACTGCATCCAGACGCCGATGAGGCTGCCGATCTGGCCGAACCAGTAGCGCCGGTAGTTCGGGTTGCGCATCGCCACCAGGCCGCGGCCAAGACCGCCACCGCGGGCAGGTGGCAGCGACGCCGCCCGGTCGGGGCGGCGCGTCGAGCGTGCCATGGTGGGGACCGCGCCTCGAAGGCGGCGCGGGAGCTCAGTCAGCGTCATTCGTTAGCAATGCTAACAAACTTCGGGGGCGGCGGCAAGCGAGGGAGGTGACGAAAGTCGGTTGTCGTTCGTCCCGGAAATCGTTCATCATGCGCACCACGAAGCGTCACCTGCGTCAGGCTCGAGCGATCAAGGTCCGGGGGGACCACGAGCGATCCCCGGCCCGCCGTTCGTTGCGCGTCGTCGCCGCCGCGGGCGCCCTCGCGCTGGTGATGAGCCTCTCCCCGGAGCTCACGCAGGCCCCGACGAGCGCCGACGAGCCCGGCGGTGCGGCAGCGCAGGTCGCGAACCGGGCCAGCCATCCCATGCGGCCCGTCACCGGGGTTGCTGCGCATCTCGAGCCGGGCCTTCCGGTCGCGCGAGCCGATGAACGCGCTGCCTCGACGCCGATGACCGCCGGTACGACGCTCGCGCGGAGATTCCAGGCCGCGCTCGATGCGGCTCGGTATGACGCGGAGGCCTTCGGGGTCACATTTGCGGCGGTGCGCGACGGCCAGGTCGTGTGGGCCGGCAGCAGCGGCGTCGACCGCGACGGTCGGACCCCGCTCAAGCCGCGCAGCCCGATGGTCATCGGCAGCGTCACGAAGACCTTCGTGGCCGCCACCGTGCTTCAGCTCGTCGAGGAGGGACGGATCCGCCTCGGCGATTCGGTGCGCAGCCACCTGCCCGAGCTGCGGCGCGTCAGCCGCGACATCACCGTGCGTCAGCTGCTCGACCACACCAGCGGGCTTGCCGACGTCTTCAACGAGGACACGCGGCGCGGCCTCGAGGAGCATCCGGAGCGCCCCTGGACCTCGCAGGAGGTGCTCGCGACGCTCCACGCGCCGTGGTACCGGCCCGGCGAGGGCTGGGCCTACGCCAACACGAACTACTACCTGCTCGGAATGATCGTCGAGCGCGTCAGCGGTTCGACCCTCGAGGCCGAGCTCCAGCGCCGCTTCCTCGACCCGCTCGACCTCGGCGCGACGCGCATGCTGGGCCCCGACGATCCGACCAGCCCGCTCGAGCCGGCGTGGGCAACGATCTTCTGGGCATCCGGCGCGATGAGCTCGTCCGCGGCCGACCTCGCGCGCTGGGGTGACGCGCTGTACGACGACGATGTCGCCGGCAACGCGCTCCTCGACGCTGACGCCGGGCGCGACATGCTGGACGTCAACCGCGACGACTACGGCCTCGGCGTGAAGCGCATCGAAGTTTCGAAGCGGACGGTCGGATACGGGCACACGGGCCTGCTGAACGCGTACACCACGCTGCTCCTGCACGTGCCCGCGCACGACGTGACCATCGCGATGCTCGTGAACCGGACGCAGGTCGACCTGCTGGGGATGATCAAGGAGCGGCCGGCCGGCGGCGGGCGATCGCTGCTTGGGCTTGCGGTCGACCCCTAGGCCGGGACGGCCCCGGAGAGGATGTCGCGGATGACCGGCATCGGCGGGGTGCCATGGCTGATCACCGACTCGAGGAAGGGTCGCCAGGTGAAGTCCTCGCCTTCTCGACGGCGCGCCTCGGCCTCGAGCTCCCCCATCTCGACGCTGCCGAGGTAGTACGAGCACAGCTGCGTGCTCGACAGCCGCGCCCGGCTCCACTTCTCCCGGGCCTCGGACTCCTCCTGGAATCCGCCTTCGACCATCAGCGCCATCGCCTCGTCCTCGGTCATCGTGCCGGTGTGGATGCGGATGTCCATGAGCGTGTTCGTCGCGGCGCGCAGGAAGTACTTCCAGTGCGCGAGCATGAGGGCCGGGTCGTCGGCGCCGTAGCCGACGTCCATCATCACCTGGGTGACGTACACCGCCCAGCCCTCGGCGAAGACGCCTGAGCCGAAGACGGATCGCGCCAGCGATTCGCATCGGTTCGACCAGGCCAGCTGGAGGTAGTGGCCGGGAACCGCCTCGTGGATCGTCAGCACGCGCAGGGAGCGGCTGTTGTTCTCGCGCAGCATCGACTCGACCTGCTCCTCGGTCCAGTCCTCGGGTGGCGGCGTGATGGCGAAGAAGCTGTCGAGGCCCTTGTCGAGCGGCCCGGGTGGGATGAGCATCGCGCCGCCGAAGGCGCGCAGGAACGGCGGGGTCCAGATGATCTGGAGCGGCTCCTCCGCCAGACCGATGAGGTCGCGAGCGCGGATGAACTCCTCGATGCGCCGATGCTCCCCGCGACAGAAGTCGAGGAGCTCGTCGGCCTTCGGATGGTCCTGGCCGATGGCGTCGAGGACACGGCGGGTGAGCGCGTCGGGGTCGTCCGGCACCGGCTCGTCGCCGACCCACGTCGGCCACAGCTCGCGGGCCAGGCGCAGCATCTCGGCGCGGACCTCGTCGTACGTGGCGGCCGCGCGGGACTCGAGCTCGGCGGGCGTGATCGTCGCCTTGAGGGCGTGCGCGAACTTGCGCTCGTAGAGGTCGCGGCCGAGGCGGAAGTCGCCGTGGGCCGTTGGCAGCAGGTCCTCGCGCAGCCACTGGACGAAGGCGTCGACCTCGGCGGTGGCCTCGGCTGCGGCCGCCTCGACGCGGGTGCGGAGCGCGGAGTAGTCGACGCCCGCGGCCATCTCGGCCGCCGTGCGGCACAGGTCGGCGACGCCCGGCATCGTGGCGATCGCCTTCTCGACGTGGAAGGTGGCGACGCCCCGGCCGCGGCCGGAGGTCAGGTTTGCGCGCGCGGCGTCGAGGACGGCGGCGATCCCCTCCATGCGACCCGCCGCGCTGGCCAGCCGATCCGGCAGCGGCGCGAACTCGCGGCTGAGCAACCCGAAGAGGCCACCACCAAGCAGGTAGGAGTAGGTGATCGCCGACCACGACGGCTCGTCGAGCTCCTCCTCCTCGAAGCGCAGCTCGCCGATGACGCCGAGCAGCACCGTCCGGTCGATCTCCTCCTCGCGGCTCAGACCCTCGAGACCCTCGAGGCGCTCTGTCGACATGGCCAGCCAGGCGAGACGCTCGCCGGTGCCTTCGTCTGACATGTCCGGCCAGCGGTCGTCGTGGTCGTGGTTGCCCGCCTCCGTGGCGTTGACCGGGTAGAGGCGGAAGTACTCCCTGAAGAAGTCGGCCTGTGCAGTGGCGAAACTCATGGCGCACATGGTGCCATGCCTCGGCCGGCCGGTCCGTCGAATGCTAGGGAGCGAATTCGATCGAGGCGACGATGCTCTCGAGCTCGGCGATTTCGGCCGCCGATGCTTCCTCCGTGTATTCGGCGAGGACGACCAGGCGTTCGCCGTCGACGTCGACCATGGAAACGACCTGGGTCTGGCCGGCCTCCGTCCCCAGTCCAAAGCTCTCGTTGGCTCCTGGGTCGGACCACACGTGGAGGAAGTCCGCGTCACAGGTCGTGATGTCGAAGGATGGGTCGACCGACGAGGTCACCTGCTGGCCGGTGCGCCCGCCAACCGTCACGGCAATCGGACCGGAGGTCTCGCGCCCTGCCTGGGCCCCGAGGGCGTCGGCCATCTCAGCAGCCGATGTTCCGACATCGACGAGGCTCCCGCGCCACCGGCACACATCGCCATAGATATGGGTGACGATCCAGGTGCTGAAAACGACGTTGGACTCCACTTCCACAGGCTGCTTGACGACGAATCCGTCGCCGTCCACCCACCATCCCGCGGGAACGGTGATCGTCACCGGCACCGGAGTGTATGGGCCGGCCTGGATCGTGTATCTCCCCGGCTCCAGGATGCTCGGGCCCGCGGGGAAGGGCTGGGCGGCTGCGGGGGAGGGTGACGGCGTCGGGTCCTCCGGGCCGCCGATGTTGGGGCCGATGAAGTAGTTGAAGCCGACCAGCGCCGCGACGCCCACCGCTGCCGCCGCAATGCCGATCTTGGCGAAGCTGCTCATGACGGGGCCGCGCGCCGGCCACCAGCCAGGACGCTGATGTGTCGACGGAAGCTCCGCGCGGACGGCAGCGCGAACGGCCTGGGGCAGCGGCGTGCTGCCCTCGTAGTCCTCGAGATAGCCTTCGAGGCGTCCGATGAAGTCGTCGTCGCGTGTCATGCCGTGCCTCGTGTTGTCATCGGTCGTCCATCGGCCTCGATAGCCGAGCGCATCTGTTGAAGTGCGTAGTGCAGCCGAGAGCGGGCCGTGCCGGCGGGCGTCCCCATCCATTCGGCTGCTTCGGTCGGGCTGAGCCCCAGGTAGTGGACCAGGACGACGACGGTCCGGTGCTCGACGCTGAGTCCCCGGAAGACACTGTCGAGCTGGTCTCGGTCGGCGATGCGCCTGGTCGCGTCGGGAACGCCCTCCCCCGATCGGGGGAGCAGCCGCAGGTTGCCGCGATGACGTCGTTCGCGATGCGCCTCCGCGTAGCAGGCGCGCACGAGAAGCCGATATGTCCAGGCCTCGAACCGATCGGGGTCCCTGAGCGAGGGCAGATGCCGCCATGCATCGAGCAGCGCCTGCTGGGTCGCGTCTTCCGCGAGGGTGGTGTCACGCAGGATCCGGCGAGCCACCGAGTGCAGTGAGTCGCCGATGCGGCCGACGAGCTCGTTGAACGCCTCTTCGTCGCCGCGCATCGCCAGCTCGACGAGCTCTCGCACACCCTCACCCAGTACGGTGCTGGCCGCCAACGCGGCCGTTCAGTGAGTATGAGGAGGCCTATTCACCGAGCGTTCAATCCGGTCTTCAGTGTTCGGCGGGAGCCTCGTGGATCTGGCGGGCCGCGCGGATGCCGGACTCGAGGGCGCCCTGGATCCAAGCGTGGTACAGGGAACAGTGCTCGCCCGCGAACAGGATCCGGCCCTCCGGGCTCACGATGTCCGCCTGGAGCTGGGTTTGCTGCTCGGGCGCGAACATGGCGAACGCGCCGCGTGCCCACCGGTCCCCGTACCAGGCGTACGAGGCACCGATCTCGTAGACCTCGCGGATGCGCGGGTGGATGCGCGACACGTCATCGAGGGCCTCCTCCTGGCGGGTCTCCTCGTCCATCGCGCCCCACTGGAGCGCGTCCTGGCCCCAGGTGTAGGAGGCGAGCAGCATGCCGCGCGAGGTCGACGGATCGGGCGTGGGGTAGTTCATGCGGCGGATCGGCAGGTCGGTGACGCTGGCGCCGCCGAGGATGCCGTCATCGGTCTCCCAGATGCGCTCGCGGACCTGGAACAGGATCTTGGTCGAGGCGTGGTAGTTGAGCTGCCGGATGGCCCGCTGCTTCCCGTGCGAGAAGGGGGTCAGGACCTCGACCGACCGCAGCACCGAGAACGGGAGCGTGCAGATGGCGTAGTCGCCGCGCTCGGTGAAGCGGCCGGCCTCGGTCTTGTAGTGGACACGCACGGACTCGGGGTCCTGTTCGAGCGCGAAGACAGCTCGAGCCGAGGCGGACCTCCGCCGCCAGCTCGCGATAGAACGCAATCGGGAGCTGGTCCATGCCGCCGGCGATCTCCTGCATGTCGACATACGCGCCGCCGAGATCCTCGCGCAGCACCTCGACGAGGGCGTTGTGCATGTCGGACTCGAGGAAGTTCATGACCGCGAAGTACTCGATCGCGCCGGTCGACCAACCGCGGAAGCGGAGGAACTCGTAGAGCGAGTACTGGTCGTAGTCACGCACGATCTGATCCCAGGCGGCGTCACCCTCGGCCTCGACCATCGCGCGGAACTCGCCGATGGCCTCCTCCCACAGCTCGTCCGCCGTCCGGCCGCGCTCCGCCTCGGCCAGGTCGAAGTGGAGACTGCGAGGAGTCGGCGTTCGCCTCGGCCACGGTCATCCGCCGGCCGCCGACGTGGACGAGGCCGTTCGGGTTGCCCATGACGAACGGGCGTAGCGGCAGCCCGAACTCCTCGCAGTACGCGAGGGTCAGGTGGTGCGCTCGTGGGATGCGCATGGCGCCGGCCTCGGCATACAGGCCTGGCGCAAACGTCCGCAGGGTGTGAACGCGGCCGCCGACGCGGTTCTGGGCCTCGAGCACGACGACCTCGTGGCCCTGCCGTTTGAGCTCGTACGCGGCCACCAGGCCGGCGAGGCCGGCGCCGAGGATCACGACGCGCTTCGGCTGACCGGACCGGGGCTCGAGCCCGCGTTCGGGCACTTGCCGCATCGCGGCCGGTAGGCCCGGACCGGCGTCGGGCGCCGGCTGGGGGGTACCGGTCCGGGAGGTCCTGGGGCAGGTCGCTGGTCATCTGTCCATCCTACGCGCCGCGAAACACCCTGGCCCGGCGTCACCGGGATCCCTACGGCTCGATCGTCAACGATTCGACGATCGTTCGCATCTCTGCGACGTCGTCCTCCGAGGTGCCTTCGAACGAGGCCGCGTCGATGACGAGTCGCGTCCCGTCGACATCCAGGATCCAGACCTGGTCGCGTTCGCCGACGAGCGCGTCCCTGCTCCCCCACCGGGTCATGTTTCCGCACTCCCCTTCACCGGTGTTGCGGTAGTCGAGGTACACGCCGCTGTAGCCGTCGACCTCCACGGGCACGGGGTCGGTGGATTCCGTCCCGGTCTGTGCGATCAGCGCTTGCGCCAGGTCCATCGGTGCGGGGCCCACCGGTGGGTCCATCGCGCCGGCCGATAGATCGCATGGGTTTGCATAGACGTTGTCGACGATCAGGAAGCCGATCGCCAGACCGGTGGGCGGATCGGGAGACGCCTTGTACAGGGCGACCCCGCTGGCATCCACCCCGGAGCTCCACATCGTCCAGCCGGGACCGATCTGGAGGCTCAGCTGGATCGGGAATGGGTCGGCGATCGTGTACGAGCCCTGGATGACCGATCCGGACTGCGGGAGCGACCCGGAGGCGACCGGCGTCGGTGACGGCGCCACGGTTTGGGACGGCGAGGGCGACGGCGACGGGGTCGACGACCCAATGCCAAATCCGCCGCCGCCGTTGATGACCATGACGCCGATGAGAACCGCAGCGACAACGACGGCCGCGGCCCCCCAACGAACGGGAATGCTCATGAGGAGGAACCTCCGCGCCGTCAACCTTGGGCGGCGCTGTTGGGTCGCAGGGACCTGGTCGAGCACGGCATCCAGGACACGGTCCGGGAGCTCGGTGACGCCGTCGTCCAGCCACGACCGAAGGATGCGCGTGACGTCGCGGTCGGCGCTCATTGCGCTGCCTCCCGGGCGGGTGGTCGCGCATCGGCGTCGAGCGCCGCGCGCAACCCGCGCATCGCGTGATGAAGACGAGATCGGACCGTCCCGGCCGGGACGCCGAGCGTTTCGGCGACGCGGTCGAGCGGCCAGTCGAGGTAGTGGTGCAGCACCACCACCGCGCGATGATCGATGGAGAGCCGCCGGAATGCCCGCTCGAGCTGGTCGCGATCGTCGACCGTGGCCGAGCCATCCGCCTGCATCGGCTCATCGGAGGGAAGCAGGTGCATGTTGGGTGTCCAGTGGCGGGTCCGACGTCCCTCGCTGTAGCAGGCGCGCACGAGGAGCCGGTACGACCAGGCGTCGAAGCGCGCCGGGTCGCGGAGCTGCGGAAGGTCACGCCAGATGGCGAGCAGCGCCTGCTGCGTCGCGTCCTCGGCGAGATCGATGTCGCGCAGGATCCTGTGCGCCACCGCATGGAGCCGGTCACCGGCGGTCACGGCGAGGCTTGCGAAGGCCTCTTCGTCACCGCGCTGTGCTCGAATCACGAGATCGGTATCCATGCCTCTTCCGCTCGGGCCGGGACTTCGCACGGGCCGGCCCACTCACAGGGTATGGGCGCGTTGAATGAGGGCAGGACTCAATCTTCGGATGGGGCGCGCAAGGTCGTACGCCGGATGGGATGCCGGGGAACGCGGAAGCGGCGGCCCGCTGTGGGCCGCCGCTTCGAGTCTGGTGGGCGAACCGGTATTCGCCCGCCGCTAGTCGAGCGTCGGGAGGAACTGGGGCGGCACCCTGACCCGGGATGCCCGCTCGTAATCGAAGGCGTAGCCGATGAGTTCCGGCTCGTCCCACCGGCCGCCGATGAAGGTCACGCCGATCGGCAGCGCGCCATCGACGTAGCCGGCCGGCACGGTGATGTCGGCCCAGCCGGAGATCGCCGAGGCCGACGACGACCCGATGAACGGCGAGCCATCGCTGAGGTCACCGCCCACGGGATCGGTCAACCATGCCGGGCCATTCGTCGGCGCGACGATGGCGTCGAAGTCTTCCAGGAGGCTCGCAAGCCTGCTCTGCACGACCGGAGTCGCGGCTGCCCGAGCGGCCTTGCAGGCCGCACTCGACCGACCGCCCGTCGCCTGCGCATCCACGAAGATCTGCGAGTTCCACGGGCCTTCGAGGTCCGGATTGGCATCGTTGAACTTGATCAGCGCGCGGAGGTTCTTCGGGTATCCCGGACCGGTATAGGTCCGCAGATAGGTGCGGATGTCCGTCTTGAACTCGCACAGCAGCGCTTCGAACTCCGGTCCGAACGTGTCGTCAAGCGGAAGCTCCACCTCGCTGACCGTCGCGCCCTGATCCTCGAGCTCGTCGATGACGTCCTCCATGATCGCGTCGACGTCGGGGTCGACTGGAACGCCGTCGAAGGTGTCCGTCCCTTCCCTCCAGACGCCGATCCGCGCGCCGCGGAGCGCGTTCCTGTCAAGGAACTGGGTGTAGTTGCGGAAGGCGTTGCCGCGCTGCGCCGCTGTCGCCGGATCCTTCGGATCGACGCCGGTCATCGCCCCCAGCAGCACCGCCGCGTCGGTCACGTTCCGAGTCATCGGCCCGGCGGTGTCCTGGTCGGCCGAGATCGGAATGATCCCAGCGCGACTGAGAAGGCCGAGAGTCGGCTTGATACCCACGACGGCGTTCGCGCCAGAGGGGCAGACGATCGAACCGTCGGTCTCGGTCCCGACCGCCGCCACGGCGAGATCGGCGGCGGCCACCACGGCGGATCCCGAACTTGATCCGCACGGGTTGCGGTCGAGCACGTAGGGCATATTCGTCTGGCCGCCGATGCCGCTCCAGCCGCTCGACGACGGGATCGACCGGAAGTTCGCCCACTCGGAAAGGTTCGCCTTGCCGATGATGATCGCGCCGGCGGCACGCAGCCGCTTCACGATGAACGCGTCCATCGGGGAGCTGCCAGCCAGCGCCCACGACCCCGCCGTCGTCGGCATGCCGGTTGTATTGATGTTGTCCTTGACGATGATCGGCATCCCGAGCAGTGGGCGATCGTCACCGTTGCGACGCGCCCGATCCGCCGCGCGAGCATCGGCCAACGCCCGGGGGCTGACCGTGATGACGGCGTTCAGCATCGGATTCAGCTTCCTGATCCGATTCAGGTAGAAGCGGGTCAGCTGGACCGACGTCAGCCGATCCCGGTCCATCAGGCGCTGGAGTTGCGGAATCGTCGTCTCGTCGACGTTGACGCCGCGAACGGTCGTGTCGGTAGGCTCTCTAGCGATGGCGGGAGCGGCGGTGACCGCCGACGCAGCCAGCAGGAGCGCCAGCAAGATCATGATGCTCAGGGACCTTCGGATCAGGCGGGTCATTGCGCAGCAACCTCCAAAGGAGCGGGCTGGCGCCGGAGGCTCGGGCACGGCGTTTGTGGTCTCCATTGGACGGCGCGTGTCAAGGCGCCCGCAAATCCCCTGGCATGCAAAAGCGCCGGACGGAAGTCGATTCCGCCCGGCGCGTATGCCGAAGTTCAGTCTGTCGGCTGGAAGTAGTGGTTCAGGGTCCAGTTGGCGACGCGGGAGCCGATGGCGATCGACACCTCGTCCGCCGTTCGGAAGTGGATGCCCGACCAGACTCGGGCGTCGACAGCCTGCCGCGAGAGCTTCGCCTTGGTGGCGTAGTTTCGCGTCTCCCCTGCTGCCGCAGACGTGATCGTCAGGTCCAACGTGCCATCGCCGTTGAGACGCTGGAGTGTGGTGGCCACCGCGCCGACCACCGAGCACAGTCCACTCGGCCAGTCCGGATACGGCGGCGTTCCGATCCTTGGCGTCCAGCCTGCGACCGTGGCCGTCCGGTCGTTGCCGTCGCCATCTGCGTTGCGGATGGCCGTGATCGGCCTCCACCACATGTACCGGAGCTTGGCATTCCACACGGTGATGGCGCCATCTGCGATGGCGGTGTCCGCGGCGGCGAACATCCTGGCGCTGTCGTCGATGTCGAGAGCATGCCGCGTCGCGAAGTCGCGCAGGGCACCCTGCATCGGACCGATCCCCGCATCCGAGAAGAAGAGGGCGGTCTGGGTCTGCGCTTCCGTCCGCTTGGTGTCCAGGTTCGTGCCCCCGTAATCGCGGACCTCGTTGAACTCACGGACGTACGTCCTCGAGTTGATCGCCGGTGGTGGTCCTGGGGCGAACCGCCTCGCCGACGGGATCGCGAGCGGGGTGACACCACCCATCCATGCACTGGTGAACAGCGCGGTCTCCGGCTCCGGCCTCCAGTGGCCCGGCCCTGTCCCGACCGGGACCGTCACGGCGGCGTTGCGACCGTCGTTCGCGCGGAGCGCAATGATCCGGTTCGCGGCGCGGACGCCGTACCTGACTCCCCTGTTCTGTTGCCGGCCATCCGGCACAAGCGCGAGAGAAGCGGCGAGCTTGGCATCGAGGTCGGCGATGATCTCGGGTGTCGTCCCGAAGTAGTTGACCAGCACCCGGTGGGCGGCCGCCGCTGCTGCCGCCTCGGGCGACGCGCCCTGCGGCCCCATCTTGTTCCAGCGATAGAGCTCGTATTCTCCCGTGATCCCCACGACGGCGTTGTACATCGCCAGGTGGACGAAGGCGAAGTAGTTGAAGTTCGTCGGGCTCCCTCCGGTTGCGGTGATCCGGGCGACCGCGTGCTGGTTCCAGGTGGTGATGACGGCGGCCTTCGCGGCCGGAGCCGAGGGTGCGGCGGCGACTGGGGACGCCGTGACGAGCAGGAGGCCGATCAGCAGAGCCGTGATGACCCGTGTGGCCGATGGGCGGTGGTGGGTGGACGCGAGTGGTGCGTGACGCATGCGTCTCCTCCGGGTGCGCGCGTGCGGTGGCCTACCGGCTCGGAATCGTCGCGCGCCTAGCAAGTATGAGTCGACGGGCAAGTGGTTTCGTTCAATCTTCGAGGTTGTGCGGGCAGGACTCAGGCTTCGTCCGTCGCACAAGGAACTCCGGCGCGCATATGGCGCGTCGGAGCCCAGGCCAGGCAGGTCGACGGTCAGTGCTTGCGCTCGAGAGCGGTCGTCTGCACGACCGTGAACGTCACCTTGCTGCCGTCGAAGAGGTTCCCGGCGGTATACCTCATCGAGGCGGAGAGACAGTTGTACCCCGACGGGTAGTCGGGGTTCTGCGAAGCCGTCACGAGCGACGGCGCATGGTCGCGATCGATGGAGTCGACGGCGTTCTCGACGGCGCCCTGGACCATCGAGTCGGTGCGATGGGCGCTCGCGGGCGCAACCACCGTCAGCGTCGTGATGGTAAGCGCGACGGCGATGATCAGTCGGAGCTGTTTCCGATGCACGGTCCAGCCCCCTTTCCGGCGTTCAGGAGGTGACGGGCGGTCTCGGGCGAGGTCGGACGCGCCACGCTGTGCCTAGCTGGTATGAAGGTCGGAGACCTGACTCCGTTCAATCTTCCGGTTGGGGCGGCGGCCAACACAGGCTCCGCCGTCGTATCCTCGGCGGCGTGAGCGAGAACCTCTGCTACACCGATGCCTACCTGCGCCGGACCGATGCGACCGTCGTCGAGGTCGACACCGACGCGCACGCCGTCCTGCTGGATCGCACCGTCTTCTACCCAGGCGGCGGCGGCCAGCCGCCCGACGAAGGTGTCGCTGACCGGCGACTCGGGAGGAGACTGGCGGGTGATCGGCGCCAAGAAGCGCGGCGACGACATCTGGCACGCGATCCACGCCGACGACGAGCTGCCCGCGGTCGATACGCAGGTCGGCGCCGAGCTCGACTGGGAGCGGCGGCATCGGCTCATGCGCACGCACTCGGCCCTCCATGTCCTGTGCGGCGTCATCTGGCGCGACTGGTCCGCATCGGTCACCGGCGGGAACATGGAGCCGCTCACCGGGCGGATGGACTTCGAGTTCGAGACGATGTCTGGCGAGCTGGTCGGGGAGGTCGAGAAGCGCGTGAACGCCGAGGTCGACGCCGACCGCGAGATCCGCGTCGCCGATCCTGCCGCGCGAGGAGGCCTTCGCCATCCCGGACCTGATCCGCACGAAGATCAACCTGCTGCCGGAGGGCATCAGCGAGGTCCGCACGATCGAGATCGTCGGGCTCGACCTCCAGGCCGATGGCGGCACGCACGTGGCGCGGACCTCGGAGATCGGCCGGGTCAAGGTGACCGGCTACGAGTCGAAGGGGCGCATCAACAAGCGCATCCGCATCGAAGTCACCGACTGAGCCTGGCCCGGACCGATGGTCGAGAGCGCCGCCATCACCGCGGTCGAGCGCCTTGGGATCGAGCATCGGGTCGTGCAGACGCGGCCGGCCACGAGCGCCGAGGAGAGCGCCGAGCTCCAGGGGATCGAGCTCGGGGCCCTGCTCCGCACGCTCGTCGTCCGGCGCGGCGAGGACGACTACCTCTTCGTGCTCGTTCCTGGCGGTCGGCGGTTCGACTGGCCGAAGCTGCGTGCCCACCTCGGCGTCAAGCGGATGACGATGCCCGACGCCGATGAGGCCCGCACCGTGACCGGCTACGAGCGCGGCGCCATCACGCCGTTCGGCTCGCAACGCGCCTGGCCGGTGCTCATCGACGCGGCGGCGCTCGAGCGGCCGGTGGTGGCGATCGGCGGGGGCGTTCGCGGCGTCAACCTGCACCTTGCGCCGGGTGACCTCGTGAAGCACCTCGACGCCGAGGTGGTCGACGTGTCGGTGCCGGACACGGCCGAGAAACCGTGACGCGCAAGGTCGTCGACGGCGTCCTCGTCGACGATGGCGAGCTGCGATCCGGGCTCGAGTCGCTCGGGATCGACCTCAGGGCACGGGCGCGGCGCGCGTTCCGGGTCTCCGAGGCCTGATCCGGCGACGGACGATCGGCCTCGGTGGCGACGCGGCATTCGCTCGCCGGCGCTCGACGACCTCGAATCCGGCGCGCTCGAACATCCCGAGCGTGCCCTTGTAGACGAGTGCGGAGGCCACGCGCTCGCCATCGGTCTCGACCGGGTAGGCCTCCAGCAGCGTGGCACCGTGCTCGCGGGCGTAGTCGACGGCGGCCTCGAGCAGCGCGCTCGCAATTCCCTTCCCGCGGGCAGAGCGCGCCACGACGAAGCAGACGATCGACCAGACCGGTTTGGCGTCCACCGGCGCGAGCACCTTCGAATGCTGGAGGCGCTCGTAGTCGTCGCGCGGTCCGACGCTGACCCAGCCGACCGCCTCGCCGTCCCGGTACGCGACGAGGCCCGGGTTGCGCCCCTCGGCTGCGGTCGACGCCACGGCGCCCTCCAGGACACGACGGTTGCGCATCGCCGATCCGCTGGCGAAGTCGACGCCCCGGAGGCGGTAGTAGGCGCACGAGCACCACTTCGGGTCGCCGCCCTGATTGAACAGTGCGGCGAGATCGGGCAGGCGCTCCCGCGTCAGGGGCAGGATCTCCAGGGTCATCGGCTCATTCTGGACCGATGAACTCGACGGCCCGTGGCATGAATCGGTGTGCCGAGGCGCGAGAACGCGCCCGGAGTGACTCCGCTCATCCTGCGACCCTTCGACTCGACCGATCGCCTACGTGATCCGGCGTTGCCGCCTACGTGGTCCGGCATCGATGTCGTCGAGTGGCCACGGTCACAGTGCCGCTCCGGGCGCATAGCGAGGATAGACCCCCGTGGCAAGCGGCCGAGCGCCCAGTCTCCGGCTCGATGCATCGGGGAGGAGGCGTACGGGCCATTGAATGGCCGATTGCACCGCCTGAGCGGCGGTCTGGACCACTCGATGGCGCCGATGCATCTATCCGGATGCACTCCGGAAGGTGAGCTGCCGATACGCATCGCTCGAGGCGCAAACGAGTCCGCTTGACAGGTAACCATTCGGTTTCCTATTATCGGTTCGTGGACACGGCGTTCAAGGCCCTCGGCGATCCGACTCGGCGAGCGCTGCTCGATCAGCTGTTCGAACAGGATGGCCAGACGCTGGTCTCGCTGGCGGCCCCGCACGACATGACCCGGATCGCCGTCGCGAAGCACCTGCGCCTGCTCGAGGAGGCAGGGCTCGTCGTGAGCCGCCGCCGCGGGCGCGAAAAGCTGCACTTCCTCAACCCGGTCCCGATCCGCCTCATCCACGACCGATGGGTGAGCAAGTACACCGAAGCCTGGGCCGCCGGCCTGATCGGCCTCAGAGACGAACTGGAGCACCCGATGGAGAAAGTCTTCGAGATCTACATCCGCACCACGCCCGAACGCCTGTGGCAGGCGATCACGGACCCGGCGGTTCGGGAGAAATACCACTTCGGCGTTCGCGCAGAGTCCGACTGGGCGCCCGGCTCGAGCTACGCGCTCGTCCACCCCGGCGCCGATGGCCCGCTGGCCGAGGGCGAGAACCTCGAGGTCGACCCACCGCGACGTCTCGTCCAGAGCATGAACGTCCTGTGGAGCGACGAGGCGAAGGCCGTGCCCACCTCGCGCGTGACGTGGGAGATCGAGCCGGTCGGTGACTCCTGCCGGCTGACCGTCACCCACGACCAGCTCAGCGAATCGGCTCCCGAGGAGATCTACGGCGGCTGGCCGATGATCCTCTCCGGCCTGAAGACCTGGCTGGAGACCGGCGAGATCCTCACCACCCCCGGCTCACAGATGTATGGAGAAGGATGACCATGACGACGATCACCGACGTCCGGACCATCGGCGTCACCGTTGCCGACCAGGACGAGGCCCTCGCGTTCTACGTCGACTCCCTCGGCTTCGAGAAGCGCCTCGACGCACCGATCTCCCCCACCATGCGCTGGATCGAGGTCGCGCCGGCGGGCGCATCGGTCTCGATTGCGCTCAATGCCAGCGAAGGCTCGACCGATGGGCCGGCCGACACCGGCATCCGCTTCACGGTTCCCGACGCCGAGGCCGAGCACGCCGCGATGCGCGAGCGTGGCGTCGACGTCGGCGAGCTGCTGCGCTGGGACGGCGTCCCGCCGATGTACACGTTCGACGACCCGGACGGCAACCGCTTCTACGTCGTGGAGGAGATGCCGTGACCACCCGGGCGCTCGACCGGACATTCACGGGCGTGCTCGAGAAGAGCGGTGCTCCGGGGGGCTGGACCTACGTCGTGACCGATTGGACCGCCGACTTCTTCGGCACCCGCGGCCTCGTCCGGGTCGCCGGCACCGTCGACGGGCGCCCGTTCACCGGCTCGTTCATGGCGATGGGCGACGGCACCCACAAGCTCGCGATCACCGCCGAGCTGCGGCGCGTGATCGACAAGGAGGCCGGCGACGAGGTGACGATCCACCTCAGCGAGCGACGCTGAGGATGTGGATCAGCGGCGGCGCAGGAGGAAGAGCGTCCGCGGCGAGTCGGCGATCGGCGCCTCGCGCACGATTTCGAACGGCCCGCCGAAGGCGGCGCGAAAGCCGTCGATGGAGTATCCGTCGAAGATGTCGCGTCGCGCGGCCAGGAGCCGGCGCGTCATCGGGTCCTCCTTTGGCACGAACTCGACGACGGCGTGCGGCGCAATCCGCGCGAAGAGCTCCGCGACGGCGGGCAGCGGCACGTTATTGCCGATGGCGAGGTGGTGCACGAGTGCCAGCGCCAGCAGCGCGTCGGCGTTCGCGCGGTCCAGGAACGAGGCCCGCTCCTCGAGCGCCCAGCCGATCGACGGCGACGGGTTGGCGAGGTCGCCGATGAGCGGCAGGATCGGCGGGCCGTCCGCGCCACGGACGCGCAGCCAGTGGGCCTCGACGCTGCCGGCATCGAAGTCCCAGGCGATGACCCGGTAGCCGGCCTCGACGGCGAGCGCGCTGTAGACGCCGGTGTTCGCTCCCAGGTCCCAGACCGATCCGCCGCCGATCGCGGCGAGCATCTCCCCCACGAGCTGCGCCTTGCTGGCCGTTGCGGCATCGGTGTACGAGGTCGTCGTCGCGTACTCGGCCCAGTGCCCGGACGGCTTCCAGCGCAGCCCCTCCACCGTCCGGCGCAGCGAGTCGAGCAGCGCGCGCTGGCCGGTCTCGCTGACCCGTCGCGTCGGCGCCCGGTCGGCCTCGGTGGCCGGCGCGGCGGTGGCCGCACGACGCTGGGCACCGGCATGGACGTGGAGGTGCGACGCGAGGCCGAGGTTCAGCCGCGTCCGGCCCGGCAGGAGCCGCGCGGCGACGTCGAGCGGGATGCCATCGATGAAGTCGCGCAGCATGAGCCCGCACCGGGCGTCTCGGTGCGCGATGAGGGCCAGCGGCGCCAGGAAGTGCTCGCAGAACTGACGGTAGCCGGGCCACGGCTCCGTCGCCGGGGCCACCTCGAACGACAGCGTGTCGATGAGGACCGGCCGTCCACCGTCGAGCTGGACGTTGTAGGCGCTGCTGTCCTTCAGCCGCATCCCGGCGTCGAGCGCGCGTGACTGGATCTCCAGGGTCAGCAGCGCCGCGTCCTTCAGCTGCGAGAACGACCACTCGTAGGGGTACGAGATGAAGTCGACAAGGCGCGGCCGGATGACGGCCACTGCACCGGGCGTCGCTGCCTGCGCGAGCGATACCTCTTCGTGGTCGACGAGCAGGCCGTCGGCCACCAGGCGGGCAAGGAGGCCGGACGAGCCAAGCGCCTCCCAGTCGGTGGCGGCGGCAGGCTGGACCTGGCGGTAGAGGACTCCGTCCCGGCGGAAGACGAACCCGGCGGGATCGCGGAACGAGGCCGGATCGACGACCGGCCCGTCAGCGGCGGGGATCGCTCTCCTCGGGGGCCTCGGCGGGGTTTCGCGCATCTGCCACATCATCGCCGTTGCCGCGCACCCGGTGCCAGACGTCGGCGACCGTGCGGCGGAAGAAGAACGGGACGGCGAGCAGACCGGCCAGGACCACCTGCAGCAGCATGCTGCCGGAGCCCGGATCGATGTACGCCAGGAAGGGCATGCGGTGAGAGCCTCGTCTAGTGTTAGCCGAATGTTGTTCAGCGCTAAGCGGATGTTAACTGCACACGCCATGCCCCGCCAGTGCAACTCGCCCGACGAGGTAGCCCGCCGGCCGTGATGCGTCGTTCCGATGGGACGCGGCCATTCCGGCTCGATCCCTCGTTCCCGATCCATCCGCTGCTCGCCGCCGCCTACCCGGTGGTCTTCCTCTTCGCCGCCAATGCGGCCGACCAGGTGACCCTCCAGCCGCTGTGGCTGCCCCTCTTCGTTGCCGTGGCGGGCGCGGCCGTCGCATTCGGCGCGCTCTGGGCACTCCTGCGCGATCCGTGGCGAGCCGGCCTCGTCGTCACCGTGCTGGTGACGCTCTTCTTCTGGTACGGCCACGCGTGGAACCTCACCGGCACGTTGATCGGCAGCCACGTCCCGCTCGTGATCGCGTGGATCGTGGCGGCCGTCGCCGGCGTGGTCGTGGCGGTGCGCGCCGGCGAATGGCGGCGCCCGGCGAGCACCTTCCTCAACCTCGCGACCGCCGTCCTCGTCGTCGCCAACGCGCTGGACATCGCGGCCTACTCCCTTGGCGGGACGGCCGCGGCAGTCACCGAGCCATCAGGCTCGTCGAGCATCGAGGGCTCCGGGCCAGACGAACCGCGGGACGTCTACTACCTGATCTTCGATCGTTACGCCTCTGCCCCGAGCCTCGCCGAGCACTATGGCTACGACAACTCGCCCTTCCTCGACGCCCTGCGGGAGCGCGGCTTCTACGTCGCCGAGGACGCTCACGCGAACTACATCAAGACGCCGCTGTCCCTGGTCAGCTCGCTGAGCATGGACTACCTCGACGGCGAGGCGCTCCAGGCAGAGGCCGCATCGGCAAGGGACTCGGGCCCGATCCATCGCCGCCTGCGCGGCCAGCTGCCGGTGCCGGCCGAGATGAAGCAGCTCGGGTATCGGTACGTCCACATCGCCAACTGGTGGGAGCCGACTGCCACGAATGCCATCGCCGACGTGGTCTACCGCTACGAGGCCGGCTCGGAGTTCTCGTCGGCGCTGCTGCGCATGTCCGCACTGGGCGCGATCGGGGCGGGGACGGGCGCACAGCCCTTCGACCGCGCCGTGCTATACGAGCACACGCTGTACGAGTTCCGCGTCCTCGAGCGCCTCGCCGACGACCCGGCGCTGACGTTCGCCTTCGCCCACTTCCTCGTCCCCCATCCGCCGTACGTCTTCGAGACCGATGGCTCGTTCGTGCGCGACGAGCCGATCGCCACCGAGGATGAGCGCGCGGGCTATCTGCGCCAGCTGCAGTACACGAACGGGCGCATCCTCGGCCTCATCGATCGACTGCTCGCGGTGCCGCCGGACGAGCGACCGATCATCCTGCTCCAGGCCGACGAGGGACCGTTCCCCGCCCGCTACGACCAGGGCGAGGCGCAGTTCGACTGGCGCCGGGCGACGACGGCCGAGCTCGCCGAGAAGTTCGGGATCCTCAGCGCCTACCACCTGCCCGGCGTCGAGCCGGAGGCGGCCGGCCTCTACCCGGCCATCACACCGGTCAACTCATTCCGGGTCGTCTTCAACTCGTACTTCGACGCCGACCTGCCCCTGCTGCCCGACCGCATCATCGCCCACCGCAGCCTCCAGCACTGGTACGACTTCTTCGACGTGACCGATCTCCTGCGGCCGAGCTGAGTCGGGGCATGCTCAACCAGGTGGTCGAGCATCGGTCCCAACTCCCGCGTGGGACTGCTCGCGCGTCGCCAGCACGGCCCGCTCGGCGAGGGCGATCGGCAGTCCGCCCGACGAGGTGATGCCGTCGTGGAAGGCGCGCAGCGCATCGGTCCCGTTGGAGCCGTAGGCCTCGAAGAACCGCTCGCGGATCCGCACGATCTCGAGGCAGCCGGTGAGGTAGGAGCTGGCCTGGGTCGGCCATGCGCAGTAGCGGGTCACCTCCGCCTTGGCGGTCGGCTCGGTGAGCGCGGTGTGCTCGGTCATGAAGGCGACCGCCTCGTCCCAGCTCATCTCGCCCATGTGCAGCGACGTGTCGACGATGATCCGCGCGGCGCGGAAGATCGTGGCCACGTACTGGTACATCTCGTGGCGCAGGTCGGTGAAGAAGCCCTGCTCACGCATCATCCGCTCGGCGTACAGCGCCCAGCCCTCGCTGAAGTACGACGTGCGGTACGCCTGCCGCAACCGCGACGGGTTCGCCTTGCTCATCACCAGGTGCCAGTGATGGCCGGGGTAGGCCTCGTGGACCGATGTCGTCGGGATGCCCGGATAGGAATTCGAGGCGAGCCGCTTCTGGATCTCCTCCTCGGACGCCCCGTCGGGCGGGAAGGGAACGAAGAAGTGGCCGAGCATCCGATCGCTGAACGGCGGCGGCTGCTGGTAGCTCGCGACCGCCAGCACCGGTCGCTGGAACGGCGGTGACGGCACCACGGCGCACTCTTCACCGGCGGGGAAGCTCACGAGCTCGTTCTCACGCAGGAAGACCCTCGCCCGCTCGGTCCAGTCCTCGTAGCCGATGCGCATCTCCTCCGGCGTGGTCGGGTGGTCCTCGTTGAGCTCGTCGAGGACCGACTTCCAGTCGTCGGTGCCGCGCAGCTCGCGGGCGCAGCGGGTCAGCTCGGCCGCAAGCTCGTCGTAGGCCGCGCGACCTCGTTCGCGCAGCTCGCGCGCATCGAAGCCGAGCAGCTCCTTCTCGCGCAGCAACGCGCTGTACCGATGCTCCCCGAGCGCCCACTCGCCGGTGGCGCTGGGCCTCATGTCCTCGAGGAAGGAGACGTACGACTCGTAGGCCGATGCGGTCGCGTCGCCCGCCTCGGCAAGCCGCGCGGAGAGCGCGGGATCCTCCACCTGGGCCGGCAGCAGCTCGCGAACGTACCGAGCTCCGGCACGAGCCTGGTTGGCGGCGCGCTCCAGAAAGATGGCCGGAACCATCTCCGGCCGCAGGTTGCGCGTGCCGTCGTCGAGGTTGCCGGGGATGAGCTGGAGGCGCGAGATCGCCGCGTCGACCAGCTCCGTCATCGGCCGCAGCCGGTGCAGGAAGAGGCTGAAGATCCCGGAGAGGCCGGGGTTGAGGTACGTGTCGGGCTGGCGCCGCCACATCTCGAAGTCGTCGACGATCCGGCGGCCGTCGAGGATGCTGATCACCAGGTCGCGATCGATCGCCTCGTCGAAGGCCAGGTCGGTGGGCTCGACCTCGCGGAAGCGAGTCAGCCAGGACGCATCGGTCTGGCGCCGTCGCTCGAAGGCCGCCTCGGAGAGGTCGTCGAGCAGCGTGTCGTACTCGGTCAGGCCGAGCCGGCTGGCGTGGACCGGGGCATCGGCGAGCTCGGCATCGAAGAACTCACGGGAGAGCTCGGCGAAGGACGGCATGCGGAAACCTCCTGCATCAAGCCCGGGAGCCTCCAGTCTAGACCGATGCGGCCGCCGGCTCACTCCTGACCTGGTCGTGGGTACCCGCGAAAGCGGGGCAACTCCATCCGGCGCGCGGCTGGCGTTGCCGCTCCACGGGCGTATCGGACACTGATTGGCCGAATTCCCACCCCACGAGAGATGCAGAGACCGATGTGGGCCGGTTCGGCGTCCAAGCCGCCCGCCCCACGGGATTTCGGACACTGATGCGCCGATACGCCCGCCCCACGGGAATGCGCCGCAGCCCACTCCTCGGAGATCGTGAGCGTCCCGAGATCGCGCCACGAGCCGGGGCAACCGGCGCTCGGCCCTAGGCCGGCCCGATGATCTCGAGCACGGTCCCATCGGGCGCACGGAAGTGGCACCACGCCCTCGTCGCCGTACGCTCCACCTCGGTGAGCATCGCGAGGCCATCGGCTTCCAGCCGGGCACGGGCGGCGTCCACGTCGTCGACGCGGAGGCCGACCACCGGGCCGGTCGTGAAGAAGGCGTGGTCCGGATCGGTGTCGGCGTAGACGTGGAGCTCGGCATCGTCGCCGAGCCGGAACCAGGTCGCGCCCGGGGCCTGATGGACGACGGTCAGGCCGATGGCATCTCGGAAGAGGGCGACCATGTCCTCGAACCGATCGGTCCGGAAGCCGACGAAGCCGACGCCGTCGCGGCTCACCGCGGGGGTGGGAGGAGCCTTCCGAACCGGTCCGGATCGGCGACGGCCGCACACTGGATGGCGTTGAGTGCGGCGCCCTTGCGCAGGTTGTCGCTGCTGACCCACAGCGCGAAGCCGCGCTCCCGGCCCGGGATGGCGCGCAGCCGGCCGACGAGGACGGGGTCGCGACCCTCGACGTCGAGCGGCATCGGGTGGCGCTCGGAACCGTCGGCGGGGCGGTACTCGAGGCCCGGCGCCGCCTTCAGCGCCGCCTCGATGGCCTCGACGCTGGTGTCGCGCTCGGTTCGCACGTGGAGCGCAACGCTGTGGCCGGTGTGGACCGCCACGCGGACGGTGGTGGCCGCGACGTCGAGGTCCGGCATCTCGAGGATCTTGCGCAGTTCGGCGTGGATCTTCTTCTCCTCGCCGGTCCAGCCGGTCTCGTCGAGCACATCGATCTGCGGCACGACGCTGTCGGCGATCCGCCCGTGGAACGGGCTCTCGGCGGCCTGGTCGCGATGGTCGGTGCCGCGCTCCGCCTCGAAGGCGTCGACGCCCTTGCGTCCCGCGCCGCTGACCGCCTGGTACGAGGCGAGGTCGACCGAGGCGAGGCCGGCGAGGTCACGGATGGGAGCGAGGGCGACCACCGCGGCCGCGGTCGTGCAGTTGGGGTTGGCGATGAGGTTGCCGCCGTTTAGGTCGCGGGCGGCGTGCGCGTTCGCCTCCGGGACGACGAGGGGGACGCCATCGGTCAGGCGGAAGGCGCTCGAATTGTCGACCACCAGGGGGACCGATGATCCCGGCCCGGCCATGATCTCGCGGCTCTGCGCGGCATCAACGGCGACGAACAGCACGTCGAGCTCGCTTGCCGTCGCATTGTCGAGAGTGCGCACCGGGACCTGGGTGCCGCGGTACGCGAGGCTGTTGCCATCGGTGTGGCCGAAGGCTCGCAGGCACTCGGCCGGCAGGCCGGCATCGGCCAGGATGTTGCAGAACACGGTACCCACGACCCCCCGGGCGCCGGCGACGCCGACGGTCGGCCATCCGTTCATGCTGTGACGATACCCGAAAGGAGAACCGATGCCGGAACGCGATGGGTTCCCGCCAGGCGTGCCCGCATGGATCGACACCACGCAGCCCGACGTCGACGCCGCGCTCGCGTTCTACGGCGGGCTCTTCGGGTGGCAGTTCGACGAGCGCACGCCGTCAGGTTCGACTGACCGATACGTGGTGGCGACCCTCGACGGCAAGACGGTCGCCGCGATCGCGTCACCCGGCGCCGGCCGTCCGCAGACGCCTGACTGGACGACGTACGTGGCGGTCGGCAGCGCCGACGACGCCGCCGCCAAGGTTCGCGGGGCCGGCGGCGCGGTGCTGACCGAGCCCGCCGACCGATTCGGACTCGCGCGGGTGGCGCTGTGCGCAGACCCGGCCGGCACGGCCTTCGGCGTCTGGGAGCCCGGAACGATCCGTGGAGCGGGATCGGTCAATGCTCCGGGTGCCTGGAACTTCAGCGAGCTGAACACCGACGACGTCGCCGGCGCCACGCGGTTCTACGCGGCGGTCTTCGGGTGGGAGGTCGACGAGGTCGACATGGGCGCGATGAGCGGCATGATGGTCCGGCTTCCCGGCTACGCCGACTTCCTCGAGCAGGTCAACCCCGGCACCAAGCAGCGGCACATCGACTTCGGCGCACCACCGGGCTTCACCGAGTGCGTCGCCTGGTTCCTGCCGCTGGCCGACGGCGCCTCGCCGCACTGGAGCGTCACCTTCAGCATCGCCGATGCCGACGCGGTGGCCGCGAAGGCCCGCGAGCTCGGGGGCAGCGTCGAGGTCGAGCCGTTCGACATGCCGATGGTCCGCAGCACGGCGATCCGCGACCCGGCGGGCGCGCGGTTCACCGCCAACGCCTTCAACCCCGGCTGAACAGGATCGGCCGCTCCCCGTTGACGAGCCGCGCCAGGTCGGCGTAGACCGCGCCGGCGGTGACGGGCCCACCGGCGCCCGGGCCGGAGACGCGGACCGTGCTGCCGTCGCGCATCGCCAGCTCGAGCATGCTCTCGACCCCCTCGGTCACCGCGAGCGGATCCAGCGGGTCGAGGATCCTCGGCCCGACCGTCAGCTCGTCGGGGGTCGCATCGGCCACCAGGCGAACGATGTTGCCGGGAGCCACCGGCTGCTCGACGATGCCCCTGGTCGTCACATCGGCCTCCGGGCGCCACTTGCCCCACGCCACCGACGCCAGGATCGCCAGCTTCTGCGCCGCGTCGTGGCCGTCGACGTCGAAGCTCGGATCGGCCTCGGCGTAGCCGGCGGCCTGGGCCTCGGACAGCGCGTCGTCGTATGACTCGCCCCGGCCCATCGCGGAGAGGATGTACGTGGTCGTGGCGTTCACCACCCCTCGGATCCGGGTGATGCTGCCGGTCGCGGCCATGTGCTGGGTCGTCTCGATCATCGGCGTGCCGCCGCCAACCGATGCGCTTCCGAGCAGCGCCGCCGATCGGCGATCGGCGAGCTCCGCCAGCTCATCGCCGTGCGTGGCGAGGAGCGCCTTGTTTGCGGTCACATAGGGCACGCCACGGTCCAGGGCGGCCCGAGCCCAGGAGCGCGGGCCCTCCAGCCCGCCGGCCAGCTCGACCACGACGTCGGCTGTCAATGCCTCCTCGGGCGCCACGACCGGGATCCCTTTCGGCAGGCCGGGGCGCTCGGGGTTGCGCACCGCAATGCATGCCAGCGTGAGCGGCAGCGGGCCGTCGGCGATCAGCTCACCGGCTGCCGAGCCGACGGTGCCCCAGCCGATGAGCCCGATCCGGAGGCGGTCCATGCAGGTCGGAGTCTACCGGTCGCCGGGGGCTGGGCAGCGCGGATCCGCCCGGTGTGCAAGAGACTGGCACAGTGCCACCAACCCCCTTACCGCCCACTTACCGGCGGCTAACTGGATGGTTCGGATATCACCCAAGTTGGGTGACGCCGCTCGGCGCATGCGCGGCGTACCGTACGCGCCATGACAGTCGAACGTGGAACCCGTGCGCTCAGCGACGAGCAGCTGGCCGAAGTGCTGGAGCTCACCAAGAGTGCCGATAGCGTCGAGCTCAAGCTCACCGTTCCAGACTCCCAGCTCCGGTCGACCGTGCAGTCGCTCGGCATGGACCCGCTGGACGCCCAGATCCGGCAGGTCTTCTTCTTCGACACACCGGACCTCAAGCTGAACGCGCACGGCCTCGTCGTGCGCGGCCGCCGGGTCCAGGGCCGCGGCGACGACTCGGTCATCAAGCTGCGGCCGGTCAAGCCGGCAGACCTTCCAGACGAGTACCGCAAGTCACCGGCGATGGTCGTCGAGATCGACGCCATGCCCGGCGGCTACGTCTGCTCGGCGACGATGAAGGCCAAGCTCGCCCCCACCGCGGTGCGGGCCGTGCACCAGGGTGAGAAGCCGCTGCGCTCGCTGTTCTCGAAGCAGCAACGCGCCTTCTACGCCGCTCATGCGCCGCAGGGCGTGGACCTCGACAGCCTGACGCTGCTCGGGCCGCTCACCGTGCTGAAGCTCAGCTATACGCCGAAGGGATTCGGCCGCAAGCTGGTCGCCGAGCTGTGGTTCTATCCGGATGCGACACGGATCCTCGAGCTCTCGACGAAGGCGTTGCCGCGCGAGGCGTTCCAGGTCGCGACCGAGGTCAGGCTCTTCCTCAAGCAGGCGGGCGTGGACCTGACCGGCGAGCAGCAGACGAAGACGAAGACGGCGCTCGAGTTCTTCGCCACGCCGGCGACCGATTCCTGACCCGCGCCTATACTCGGCCGCGTGGGAGCCACCGAGACCGTTGACCTCTTCCTCGAGCTGATCAACGACGACCACCGCGACAAGGCGGCCGAGCTGTTCGCCGAGCACGCCGTGATGGGCATCAGCATCCCGGGCTCGGACGAGCGAACCAACCTGCGCGGGCGCGACAAGGTCGGCGGCTGGTTCGTCCGCGCCGGCGACGGGTTCCGCATGTTCACGAACGACAGCCGCAACATGGGCGCCAGCTACATCGCCGACCTGACGGTCATCCGTCCCGGCGTCCAGCCGCTGCACGTCGAGGCGAACTTCCGCGTCGAGAACGGCGAGATCGTCTCGCTCTTCCTCCAGCCGAACTGAGGCGGCGGCCGGTCAGTCGTCGTCGCCCTCGTTCTGGCACTCCCGGACGATCTCGAGGGCGGCTCGCTGGGCTCGTCCGCGGTTCATCTCTGCGAGGCGATCTTCAGCCTCGGCCGCCGTCTCGTCACCGCAGACCTCCTCGATCTGCGCGATCAGCTCCGGCAGCCACGGGCTGACGGGGACCGCGGTAGGGACCGGGGTCGGGGTCACCGTCGGCGACGGCGTCGCATCGGTTCCCGCCTGGCCGCCCGCGTCCGGGCGGAGCACAGCGAACGCGACGAGCGCCAGCAGGACGAGCGCGGCAACCGCCGCCAGCGGCGCGATCGCGGACCTGCGTCGCGCACCCACGTCCGGGGCGGTCGGCGCGACCGCTGGCGGAACGGCAGCGGCGGCCGCGATGGGCGGCGCGGCGGCGCCGACGACGGGCTGCGCCTGGGTGAGGGCCGCGGGGTCGACCGCCGCCGGCGCCGTGCCGAGGGCAAGGGCCGGAGCCGGGTCGCCCGCCAGCCACGCCCGCAGCGCCGCAGCGAGGGCACCGGCGTGCAGGGGCCGATCGTTCGGATCGAAGGCCAGGCAGCCGGCGATGACCGCGGCCAGCGCCGGCTCGACGCCGGCGAGAGCGGGCGGGCCGGCGCGCTGCGCATCGGCCAGCGCGACCGGCGACGTGGCCGGATACGGCTGGCGGCCGGTGAGCGCCTCGTGGAGCACGACGCCCAGGCCGTAGAGGTCGGTGCGCGGAGTGATCGGTCCGCCGGACAGCTGCTCGGGCGCCATCGCATGGAGGGTGCCGATCACGGTGCCGGTGAGTGTCAGGCGCTCGGCGGCGGTTGCCAGGCTGTGGGCGATCCCGAAGTCGACGAGCCGCGTGCGCCCGTCGTGCGACAGCAGGACGTTGCCCGGCTTCACGTCGCGATGGATCACGCCGCGCTGGTGCGCGTGGAACAGGGCCTCGGCGATGTCGGCGGCCACCGCCGCGGCCTCCGGAGCCGGGAGCGGGCCGGTTCGGGCGATCCTCGCGGCCAGGGACTCCCCATCGACGAGCTCCATGACCAGCGCCGGCGACTCCCCGGTGGCGTCGACGTCGTAGATCCCGACGATCACCGGATGGGAAAGCCCGGCGGCGGCACGCGCTTCGGCGGCGAGCCGCTTGCGCGAGGCATCATCGGGGACCAGGTGCGGATGGAGCCGCTTCACGGCCACCTCGCGACCGAGCTGCTCGTCGCGCGCGCGCCACACTTCGGCGCTCCCACCCACGGCGAGGCGCTCGAGGAGCTGATATCGGTCCAGGATCAGCGGTTCAGCCATGCTCGCCCGCTCGGCGGGCAGGTCACTCCATGCACGTTCTGCGCCCGATCAGGGGAACAGGTCACGCTCCCGCTCCATGACCAGGACCGATGCGCCCGCCTCCGACGGGCGCCAGTCGTAGCCCCGCACGAGGACGACGGGGCGCTGCTCGACCTTGCCACCGGCGAGGTCTGCGGCCGATGCGAGCTCGTCGGCGACGGCGATGACCGTGGCCTGCATGACACGCCCGGCGGCGTCCGGCTCGCCCCGCATGTCGCGCATCGCCTCGATCCCGGCCGAGCCGATCGCCACGTTGACGATCCCGTTCCGCCAGGGCCGCCCGAAGGAGTCGCTGATGATCACGGCGGGCGCCGCGCCGGTCCGTGACTGCAGCCCCTCGCGGATGCCGCGCGCCGACGCATCCGGGTCGAGCGGCAGCAGCGAGGCAACGTCGCCGCCGCCGACGTTCGAGACGTCGACGCCCGCGTTTGCGCAGACGAGCCCGTGCCGCGTGCGGCTGATGATCAGCCCGCCCGGCGCCATGCGCACGATCGCGGCCGACTCGCGGAGCACGAGCTCGACCTGGCGCGGGTCTCTGCCCCAGCGCTGAGCCCAGTCAGCCGCCAGCGGCGACGGCTCGACGCTGCTCAGCGCCACGAGCCGGCGCTCGGCCTTGGAGACGATCTTCTGCGTGATGACCAGGCAGTCGGCATCGGTCAGCGTGAGGGCCGATGCTGCCAGCGCATCGGCGATGAGGCCGGCCAGGTCATCGCCTGGCTCGACCTCGCCGATGCCGTCGAGGGCGATCAGCTCGAGCCGAGCCGTCACGCGGCGTCCCCGAGCTCCAACCAGCGAGCGAGGTCCTCGGGCGTATCGAGGTCGAAGGCCAGGCCGGCGCGGTTGACCGCAACGAGCGGCACCGCGGCCCGCTCGACCTCGGCGACGTGCAGCGCGAAGCTGCCGGTGCCGAACCGGAACGGGATCACGCCGGGCGGCCGCAGGACGAGGCCGTTCGTGCCCGTGCCGGCACGATCCGGCGCGATCGCGACGCCGGGTGCGCCGTCCGAGGGCAGGGCGTTGATCAGCGTCTGGACGTCGTCGGCTCGGAGGTTCGGCAGGTCGCCATGCAGGACGACCATCGTGCCGACGTCCTCGACGACCGCGTCGAAGCGTGCCTGCTCGAGGCCCTCGTTGAGCCCCATCCCGCGCTGGACGATGAGGCGCGAGCCGGATGGCTCGACGATCTCCCAGAGCGGGCGCGAGGGCGAGATGACGACGACGTCATCGGTCACCTCGTTGGCGACCTTTAGCACCCGCTGCAGCAGCTGGCTGGCGAGGAACATGCGCTCGTCGGGGCTGAGCGTGCTGGCAAGGCGCGTCTTCGCCGCCTCGAGGCCGCGATGCGGGACGATGATCCGCAGGGACACGCCCGCAGCATATCGCGGCGCGCCAGCCAGCGGGGCTCAGCCGCTCGGAATCAGCGCCGCGGCCAGGCTCCGTCGGTCGTCATCGGTGCGCATCACCGTCGGCAGCACGTCGACCGCAATGCCGAGCGCCTCGATGTCGGGGCGCAACCCGGCATCGGCCTCGTCGACGACGAACCGATCCACCAGCCCGGCGTACAGGCGCGCCACCCCGAGCGCCGTCGGCTCGTGGCCCATCGAGGCCAGCATCCGGTCGGCGGGGCCCTTCAACGCCCGGCCGGCGACGATCGGGCTGACCGCCACCTTCCGAGCCGGGGCCGCTGCGAAGGCCTCGCGGACGCCCGCCAGCTCGAGAATGGGGCCGATGCTGACGAACGGGTTGGAGGGACCGATGACGAGCAGCTCCGCATCGGCGATGGCAGCGAGGACCGCATCGGTCGGGCGGGCTTCGGCCACGCCGTCGAGGCGGATCCCGGTCACGGCCGGCTCCTGGCGCAGGCGGACGAAGTAGTCCTGGAAGTCGAGGAGACCGGCATCGGTCTCGAGTCGGGTGCGCAGCCGGTCGTCGGTGGCGGGCAGGAGTGTCGTCGTCACGCCCAGGGCCGCTGCCATGGCGGCGGTCGCATCGGTCAGGCTGGCACCCTCGCGGAGCAGGCGGGTGCGGTGCACGTGGGTGGCGAGGTCGGCGTCACCGACGGTGAACCACGTGTCCTCGCCGAGCCGCGCGAACATCGCGTGGGCGCTGAGGGTGTCGTCCCTGATCCCCCATCCCCGTTCGGCATCGACCAGCCCGGAAAGGGTGTAGAGCAGGGTATCCAGGTCGGGGCTGACGTGGAGGCCGTGGACATCGGCGTCGTCGCCGACGTTGGCGATGACCGTCAGCTCGACCTCGGGACCGACCAGGGCGAAGCCGTGCGCCAGTTTCGTCCCGCCCGTGCCGCCGGCAAGGAGCGTGACCTTCAGGTCCACGCCTCTGCGAGACGGGGCTTCACCTCGGTGATGAGCCGCTCCATCGTCTCCGCGTCGTGCGGCGCCGGGAAGCCGAAGATCACGTGGCGGAAGCCGATCTCGCCGAAGGGCCGCAGGCGCTCGACCACATCGTCGACCGTGCCGACCGGCTGGTTGCTCCACGGCTCCGCGTTGCGGTGGCGGGCCCACATGTCGGCGTAGGCTCGCTGCGCCTCCTCGCGAGAGTCGCGGATGATGACCGTGCCGGCGCCGACGGTGCGTTCGATCTCCGACTCGTCCCGGCCGACCTCGGCGCAATGACGGCGCAGGATCTCGTCCTTGCGCTTCACGTTCGCGAAGCCGCCGCCGAGGTTGCACGCGTCCGCGTACTTCGCGACGGTGCGCAGGGTACGACGCTCACCCCCACCACCGACGAGGATCGGCAGATGCGCCTGGACCGGCGCCGGCAGATTCAGCGCCTCCGTGGTCGAGTAGAACGTGGAGCCGGACGGGCGCTCGCCGTGAAGCATGCCGCGCATGATCTGGACCGCCTCGTCCAGCCAGCGCAGCCGCTCACCGGGAGAGCCGCCGAACTCGAGACCCAGCCCGCGGTGCTCGGTCTCGAACCACGCGCCGCCGATGCCGAGCACCGCGCGGCCGTCGCTGATGTGGTCGAGCGTGGTGACCATCTTCGCCACCACGGCTGGGTTGCGGAACGTGTTGGCGCCGACCATCAGCCCCACGGTCGCGCGCTCGGTGGCCTCGGCCCAGGCGGCAAGGGTCAGGTAGCCCTCGAAGATCGGTCCTTCGTGGTCGCCCTGGATCGGATAGAGGTGGTCCCAGGTCCAGATGGAGTCGAACCCGAGCCGATCGGCCCGCATGCCCGCCTCGCGCAGGTCGGCCCACGTCGTGTACTGGTTCCAGCAGTTGGCGCCGAACTTCACGGTGGCGGTCATCGCGCTTCACCGGGTCGCTGTATATACGTATATACGCGGCCACGAACCACGCTGCTAGTCATGGCGGATCACCTTCTCGACGTGCATGCGGATGATCACCCGCTCCTGCCCCGCGTACCGCTCCGGGTCGCCCTGGTAGCGCCGGGCAAGGTGCTGGATGTGCGCCAGCGCGGGTTCGAAGGTCGGGTCGAGCTCGACGGTCCCGCGCATGGCGACCCACTTCAGCCCCTCCTCGAACAGGAGGCTGACGCGCGGGTCGGCCTGGAGCTGCCGGTACTTCAGCCGGCGGACCATCGTGTTCATGAGAATCGTGTCCGGATGCTCGGGATCGAGCTCGAACCACATCACCGACTGGCTCGGCGAGCCGTCCGCCGCGTTCACGGCAAGAACCGGGTGGCGCAGCTCGGCGACGAGCCAGTCGCGGAGGTCATCGGTCAGGACCGTTCCAACGGTCAGGGCAGGATCACTCACTCAGGTTCCTCGTCATGGGCATGACCGATGCCACGAGCGCGCCACCGGTTCCGCGAGTCTAGCCGTAGACTCGAACGCGATGGTGCACGCCGAGCTGCTCTCGATCGGCAGCGAGCTGCTGCTCGGCGAGACGGTCGACACGAACGCCGCCTTCCTGGGCCGCGAGCTGGCCTCGCTCGGCATCCGGCTGCGCCACGCCCGGATGCTTCCCGACGATCGCACCGCGATCGGTGATGCCTTCGCCGAGGCGCGAGCGCGCTCGGAGGTCGTCCTGGCCACCGGCGGGCTCGGCCCGACGCACGACGACCTCACCCGCGAGGGCCTGGCCGATGCGCTCGGCGAGACGCTCGTCGAGGACGCCGGGCTGATCGCGACGCTGGAGGAGCGGTTCCGCGCGATCGGCCCGATGCCCGTCGCGAACCGCCGCCAGGCGCAGCTGATCCCCTCGGCGGAGGCCGTGCCGAACCCGATCGGGTCGGCGCCGGGCTGGTGGGTCGAGCGCGATGGCTCCGTGGTCGCGCTGATGCCGGGGGTCCCGGCCGAGATGAGACGGATGTGGACCGATGCGCTTCGCCCGCGCCTGGCGGCGCGCTTCGGCCTGCCCCCGCTGGCGATTCGCACGGTCAAGGCGTTCGGCATCGGCGAGTCGGCGCTGGCCGAGCGGCTCGGCTCGCTCCTCGAGACGCCACCGGACGGCGTCGAGGCCGGCATCTACGCGCGCGACGATGGCATCCACGTGCGGCTCACCACGACGGGTGATGCCGCGCAGCTCGATCCGTTGGTGGCCGCGGCCGTGGATGAGCTGGGCGAGCTCGCCTACGGCGTCGACGAGATGGACCTCGCGACGGCCGCCCTGGCGCGGCTCGGGGCGCTGGGTGCCGGGACCCTGGCCAGCTGGGAAGCGGATACCGAGGGCGCGCTCCTGGCCATCCTCGCGGCCGCTCCCGCTCGCGACGGGTCGGCTGGCTATGTCGGCGGCATCCTCGACACCGGTGGCGCCTCCGGCCCGCCGGTCGGCGCGGCCGTGCTCCAGCTGTCGCTCCTGCCGCAGGATGCCCGCGGCCGCAGCCGGGTGCGGGTCGCCGTCAGCGGCGCCGTCTCGATGCCGACCACCGAGCTGCGCATCCACGGCTCGGGGCCTCAGCGGCTCCGGCGCGCCGCCTTCGGAGCGCTCGATGCGGTTCGGCGGCTCTAGCTCCAGCGACCGATGAGCCGAACCGCCTTCGGTCGCAGCCCGAAGTGCCATTCGGCGTTCGCGCCGATGAGGTCGCCGTCGACCTGCACCGGGATGGGACCGCCGTCCATCGCCCTGACACTCACCTCGGTGGCGTCGATGCGGCGAGCCTGGGGCCGGATGCCGAACGCCCAGCGTCCGGCCTCGAGCGCGAGGCGCGGCGCCGGGCCGGGGTAGACGCGCAGCGACAGGCGTCCGGCATCGGGTCGCGCGCCGGGGTTCACCTTCAGCCCGCGCCCGTAGAACGGGGTCGTGCCGATGACGAGCAGCTCGATCGGCCCGCGGTGCACGACCCACCCGTCGGCGCGCACCTCGACCCGCTGGCGGCGCCACAGGTCCGGGACGGATCGGGCCACGGCGGCTGCCCAGCCCGGCAGGCGATTCGCACCCGCCTCCGCGTATCTGCCTGCGACGAGCGCGTCCCAGCCGGCACCGGCAAAGAGGGCAAGCCGGCCGTCCACGTCGACGAAGTCGATCGGCTTCTCCTCGCCACGCGCGAGCACCTCGACCTGGCCTTCCGGGTCGTCGGGCAGGCGCAGGAGGTGGCGGGAGGCGTTGCCGAAGCCGGCCGGCAGGTAGCCGAGCCGAACGTTCGGAAACGCGGTCGCGACGTTGTAGGCGGCCGCGAGCGACCCGTCGCCGCCGACGATCACCGCGGTCTCGTAGTCGCCGAAGCGCTCACCGAGCCACGCGGTCAGCACGTCGGCGTCGCGAGTGTCGGTGACGTGGAGGTCGGCCCCGAGGGCCTCCCGAGCAAGGTCGACGGTGCCCTTGACGCGCTCCGTGCGCGCGCTCCCCGCCCCCTCGTTGAAGAAGATGGCGATCGGCGCGCGCGTGTTCGTCAGGGAAGCTCCGCCAGCAGCTGCTCGACCGTGGCCGGATCCTGACCGGCCACCGTGAACGCCACGTCGTCGGCGACGTAGAAGTACACGACGCCGGGCTGTCCCTCGCCAGAGAAGCTCAGGACGGTCTTGCCGCCGATCTCCTCGGTGTTCGCCTCGAACTCGCCGGTGGGGTCGGCGCCCGACATCAACTGCGCCAGCTGCTGCATGGCGACCTCGGTCACGCCCGGAATGCGGAAGGCGTTGAGCACCACGGCGTTCGCGTCGGTCCCGTAGGTCACGAACGCGAACTCGGCGTCACCGGCGTCGAGACCCTGAGCCTGGAGCGCTCCGGAGAGGATCTGGTCCATTCCCGCGATCGAGGTGCCCGCGACGCCGTTCAGGTCGTCGGGGATCATGTCGTCGAGCGACCCCGTGCTCCCGTCGTCGCCGCCGTCATCCGTCGCCGCGGGCTCGTCGGTGTCGTCCGGCGCTTCGGTGGCGGCCGCCGGTGTCGGCTCCGGGGTGAGGGTGGCATCGGCATCGTCGGGCGTCTGCGTCCCGCACGCGGCCAGGAAGATGGCCAGCAGCGCGACGAGAATGAGGTATCGGTTCACGGGTTCCTCCGGATGGGGCAGGGTTGCTCGGCGCGAGCAGTCTAGCGGTCCGATCAGGTCCGGGCCAGCAGGGCTCCGGTCGGCGCGCGCTTCAGAAAGCGGCCGTCGCCGGCCGCACCGAGCCACTCCTCGCCGTCGACGATGACCTTGCCGCGGCTCATCACGGTGTCCGCTCGGCCGGTGACCTCCCAGCCCTCGTAGGTCGAGTAGTCCACGTCCATGTGGTGGGTCTTCGCGCTGATCGTGTGCTTGGCGGACGGGTCGTAGACGACGAGGTCCGCATCGGCCCCTGCGGCGACGACGCCCTTGCGCCCGGTGAGGCCGAACATCCGCGCCGGAGCGGTGGAGATGACCTCGACCCATCGGTTCGGCGTCAGGTGCCCGGCGACCACGCCGCCGGAGTGCAGGAGGTTGACGCGATCCTCGACGCCCGGCAGGCCGTTCGGCACCTTGCGGAAGTCGCCCTTGCCGAGGTCCTTCTGGCCGTGGAAGTCGAACGGGCAGTGGTCGGTCGCGACGACCTGGAGGTCGTCCGTGACGAGGCCCTTCCACAGCTCCGGCGCGTGGTCCGCCGGCCGCAGCGGCGGGGAACACACGAACTTGGCGCCCTCGAAGCCGTTGCCCAGGTCCTCGAGGGTGAGGAACAGGTACTGCGGGCACGTCTCGGCGTACGCCGGAAGGCCCTCGTCGCGCGCGCGGCGCAGCTCGTCGAGGGCGTGGCGCGCCGAGAGGTGGACGATGTAGACCGCCACGCCCGCCACCTCGGCGAGGCGGATGACCCGGTTCGTCGCCTCCGCCTCGAGGATCGGCGAGCGCGACACGCCGTGGTAGTAGGGATCGGTGTTGCCGGCATCGGCGTTCTGGGCGGCGACGATGTCGATCGCCAGGCCGTTCTCGGCGTGCATGAGGATGAGGCCGCCGTTCTTGGCGGTCTGCTGCATGGCGCGGAAGATCGCGCCGTCGTCGCTGAAGAAGACGCCCGGGTAGGCGGTGAAGAGCTTGAAGTCGGTCACGCCCTCGTCGACGAGGGTGTCCATCTCGTCGAGCGTCGCATCGGTGACGTCCGACATGATCATGTGGAAGCCATAGTCGATCGTCGCCTTGCCCTCGGCCTTGGCGTGCCACGCATCGAGGCCCTCGCGGAGCGCCTGGCCCTTGCCCTGAACGGCGAAGTCGATGATCGTCGTCGTGCCGCCGAAGGCCGCCGCGCGCGTCCCGGTCTCGAAGGTGTCCTTGGCGAAGGTCCCCCCGAATGGCAGCTCCATGTGCGTGTGCACGTCGATCGCGCCGGGGATGACCCACTTGCCGTTCGCGTCGATCGTCCGGTCCGCGGTGACCTCGAGCGACTGGCCGATGAGGGCGACCGTCTCTCCGTCGACGAGCACGTCGGCCGGGGTCGTGGCATCGGCGTTGACGATCGTCCCGCCCTTGATCAGGGTGCGCATCCGTTCCTCCGTGGGAGCCTCTCAGGCTCGCAATCCTAGCGGCGCCCCGCCGTGGAATGTCAGCCTCGGGCATCATCGCCGAGGGAACCGGCCGCCACCAGCAGGAGTACGTTCCTCGCATGACGCTCCGGGAACATCCGCCGACCGACATGCCGCCCGGCGCCGCCGACCTCATTCGCGCGGATGCTCCGACCCGCCCGCGCGCCATCGCCGTCCTCGGCGGCGTGCTGGCCGGCCGTGCCTGGGTCGATGACTTGGCGACGCCCGGCGCCCTGCTCGTCATCGAGGACGCGGATGGCACCGTGTACGCCGGCGGATCGCTCGGCGCCGATGACGTGGCCGAGGTTCTCGCGACGGTGGCGACCGCCTCTCGCGACCTGATCTTCGGCTTTGCCGACGCGGACGACCCGCTGCGCAGTCTCGTCCCCGCCGAGCCGTACTGGCGTGGCGAGGCGATCGACTTCACCGAGCGGCTGCCCGCCCCCGACGAGGCGGCTCGCGTCCGCGCGACGCTGGTCGAGGGAGCTCGTCTCGAGCGGCTCGACCGCGGGACGCTCGCCAGGACGGAGTGGCATGACGACACGCTCCACGCCTTCGGGTCGATCGACCGCTGGGAGGAGAACGGCGTCGGCTACGGGGTCTTCATCGGCGAGGAGCTCGTTGCCGAGTCGGTCGCCGGACCGCGGGTCGGCGGCCTGCTCGAGATGGGCGTCGTGACCCGCAAGGCGCATCGCGGCAAGGGATTCGGGACGCTCGTGAGCCTCGCCGTGGCGCGCTGGTGCGAGGAGCGCGGCGATCGGGTGTGGTGGAACGCGAACGCCGCCAACGCTCCCTCCATCGCCATCGCGCGCCGCCTCGGATTCACGCTCGAGCGCCGTTACGAGGTCGTCGCCTGCCACTCCTTCGCCGACGGTGACGCCTGAGCGGCCGTCGGCCGTTGCATTCCGCCAGGACAATCCGATAGGAATGTCCGGCAGGGATGCGTAGGATGGAGCACATGACCACCACAACAGGCACCGATCGGCTCCACTTCACCGGCGACGACGAGGCCGATCGCCTCCTGGTGAGCGAGCCGATGGCGCTGATCATCGGCTTCGCGCTCGACCAGCAGGTGCCGGTGCAGTGGGCCTTCTCCGCGCCGAAGGTGCTGCTCGAGCGCCTCGGCACGCTGGATCCCTCCGCGCTCGCTGCCATGGACGTGAGCGTGGTCGAGGCAGCCGCAAAGGGCCCGCCGGCGGTCCACCGCTTCCCGGCCGCCATGGGACGCCGCGTGCACGAGCTTGCGGCGTACATCGCCACGACCTACGACGGCGATGCCGGCCGGATCTGGTCGGATGCGTCCGACGGGCGTGACCTGCAGCGGCGCATCGCCGCGCTCCCCGGATTCGGCGACATGAAGGTCGCCTCGCTGAGCGCGGTGCTGATCAAGCAGCTCGGTGTGCGGCCGCCCGGCTGGGAGGAAGCGCTGCCGGCGCACCCGACGCTTGGCGACGTCGACTCCCCCGAGGCCCTGGCCGACTACCAGGCCAAGAAGCGAGCCCACAAGGCCGCCATGCGGGAGGCCGCCGCGGCCGAGGGCTGACTGGCGCGCTCGTCCGCCTACGGTGCCGGGGGCACGACAGCGAGCTCGATCGCGGCGGCGTCGAGCGCGTACAGGTCCACGCGCGGATCCATCAGCTGGACGGGCGGCCCGCCATTGACCGATACGAACGAGTCGGCAGCCACGCGGATCGAGCCTCCCTGGCGGTCCTCCCAGTAGCGACCGACGGCGTGCGCCACCTGCATGATGAGTGTCGGATCCGACGCCGCGACGGTGAGCTGGTGCTCGGTGAAGAGGTGGGCGCCGTCGTCGAGCCAGGTCGTCTGACCGTCGCTCACGCGGAAGAGGAGGCTGCCGGCCTTCTCCATGGCCAGCACGTTCCACGCGAATCGGTAGCCGACCCCGGTCCAGCGCGGGTCGCCGGCGTCGACGACATGCCGCAGCGGCAACGCGACCTGGACCGCCACCCATGCCGCCAGCGCCACCGCCACCCAACCGAGGCGGTCGTCGGCAACGGGGCGTGGCGAGCGCTCGGGGCGACGGAGGAATCGGCGCGGCCACGACGGTGAGAGGAACACGGTGCTGGCGGCCATCATCACGAACGGGAAAAGCCCGATGCTCGGGAAGAGAACGTACGTCGCGAGGTGGAAGCCGACGACGGCGAGCCACGCGAACCGATAGGTCCACCGCCAGAGCAAGAGGAGGCCGATGGAGAGGTCGAAGCCCGCGGCCGCGATCGAGGCTGCGTGCGCCACCCACGGCTCGGCGAGGAGCGGGCCGACGAGCGGCAGCACCTCCGCCCGGGCCGGCAGCCAGAGGCGCAGGGGCATCGCGTCGATCAGCCAATCGGGATGGAGCTTGGCGAGGCCCGCGAACGCGTAGACGAGCGCGAGCTGCACGCGGACGGCCCACACGTGCATCGCCACCGTCCCGCTGATGCGACCGGCGCGGGCATCGAGCGAGAAGGCGTCGCCGGACGGCACGATCGCGAGGAGCACGGCCAGCAGCGAGACGAGCCAGTAGTGGTTCAGGTAGGTGCTCGCCTCGTGCCACTCGAACCAGGTGAAGGTCACCGCGAACGCGAGCGCCACGACCCGGGTGCGCCATCCGACGATCAGCAGGAGCGAGGTCGCGAGGATGCCAAGCGAGAGGAGATGCACGCCGTCCGCGTCGAGCCTCGGCACCCACTCGAGGCCGGGGTAGGAGAGGTGGTGCTCGGGGTCGGCGAAGAGCGGACCGATCCGATCCAGCGCCCACAGACGGAGCACCGATACCGCCCCCATCGCGCCGACGGCGATGCGCACGACAGCCAGCGACGCACCGTCGACCGGGGTCGTCAGCGAGTCACGCAGTCGGCGGCGAACCACGGCGGCTAAGGGCTACCTTGTAACTTGAGTTCGGCTACTCTACCATCGGCCTCTCACTCCGCCATCACGAGGCCCATGAACCGCCTGCCCGCCCGGCCGAAGACGGCCCTGATCCTCATCCCCGCTCTGCTCGCCCTCTCCGGCTGTGGACTCTTCGGCAGCTCGGGTCCGACCCGTGCCGACGTCGCCGAGACCTACGCCGACCTCGTCCATGCCGCGTACGGCGCGTCGATCGAGTCCGCGACCACGATGGCCGATGCCATCACCGCGTTCCTCGACGACCCGACCGAAGAGACGATGGCGAGCGCGAAGGAGGCGTGGCTGGCGGCCCGCGAGGACTACGGTCCCACGGAGGCGTTCCGCTTCTACGACGGCCCGATCGACAATCCCGAGGACGGACCCGAGGGACAGATCAATGCCTGGCCGATGGACGAGGCGTACGTGGACTACGTCGACGGTGATGCCGAGGCGGGCATCATCAACGACACCGCCGGCGTGCCCGAGATCACCGCCGACGCGGTCGTGGCAGCGAATGAAGCGGGCGGCGAGACGAACATCTCCACCGGCTGGCACGCGATCGAGTTCCTGCTGTGGGGCCAGGATCTCGATCCGAGCGGCCCCGGCGCGCGTCCGCTCACCGACTACACCACGCACGCGACCGCCGATCGCCGTGCCGCGTACCTCCAGGTCGTCACCGATCAGCTGATCGCGGACCTTGATTCCGTGCGCGCCGAGTGGGCGCCGGACGGCGCGTACCGCGAGTCGTTCCTCTCCGACCCGGACGCGGCGATCGCGAACATGCTGCGCGGCATCGGCGCCCTCAGCGCGGGCGAGCTGGCCGGCGAGCGGATGGCCGTCGCGTTCGAGACCCGCGACCAGGAGGACGAGCACTCCTGCTTCAGCGACAACACGAACGCCGACGTCCTCGGCAACCACCGCGGCGTGCGGATGGTGTACCTCGCCGACTTCCCCGGCATCGAGGGTCCGAGCCTCTCCGACCTCGTGCAGGCGGAGGACGCCGAGCTCGACGAGGCGCTTCGGACGGAGCTCGATGCCAGCACCGAGACGATCGAGGCCTTCCCGGCGACGTTCGAGGCGATGATCGCCGCTCCCGACGGTGATCCCGCGCGGGACGCCTTCGAGAGCGCGCTCGTCGCGATCGAGACCCAGGGCGAGACGATCGCCAGCATTGCCGCCGCGCTCGGGTTGTCGATCAGCATCGAGGTGTGAGCCCGCGCCGCGGCGTGGCGCTCTGCCTCGGCGTGATCGTGATGCTCGGCGGTTGCGGAGGCCCGTCCGGCGACCCGAACTCCGGGCGGCGACGCGACGATCGAGGATGCGTCCGGGAACGCGTTCTCGCTCGGGATCCCCGGCCTCAGCTCCGAGGAGCGCCGCGCGTTCTCGGTCGGGAACAGCTTCTTCAATGACAACTGGGTCACCGCACCGGCATCGACGGAGGGCCGTGACGGGCTCGGACCGCTGTTCAACGCGGCGTCGTGCTCGTCGTGCCACTTCAAGGATGGGCGGGCCCGGCCACCGGCAGAGGGCGAGGAGAGCGCGCTCGGCTTGCTGCTTCGGCTCAGCACGCCGGGTGAGGACCCCTTCCTCGGGGGGCCGGTCCCGGACCCGGCCTACGGCGACCAGCTCCAGGACCGGGCGATCAACGGCGTCGAGCCGGAAGGGCGGATCGCGCTCACCCATGAGCCGATCGAGATCGAGCGCGCCGACGGCACGGTCAGCACGCTGGCACTCCCGATCTACACGTTCGAGGACCTCGCGTACGGCGAGCTGAGCGAGGAACTGCTCGTGTCGCCACGGATCGCGCCGATCGTGGCGGGCTCGGGCCTGCTCGAGGCCATCCCGGACGACAAGATCAGCGCGGCCGCCGACCCCGACGACGAGGACAGTGACGGCATCTCCGGTCGGGTGAACATGGTGTGGGACGCTCGCGCCGAGGAGCTGCGCATCGGTCGGTTCGGCTGGAAGGCCAACGTCCCGACCCTCGAGCAGCAGACCGCCGCGGCGTTCCTCGGCGACATCGGGATCACCTCCCCGCTCTTCCCCGACCCCGGCTGCACGGAGACGCAGGCGAGCTGCCACGACGCGCCGTCGGGTGGCGAACCGGAGATCGACCAGCAGAAGATCGACCGGATCGTCTTCTACCTCCGCACGCTGGCGGTGCCGGCCCGGCGGGACGTCGAGCACGACGAGGTGCGCCAGGGAGAGGAGATCTTCTCGCGCATCGGCTGCAGCAGCTGCCACACGCCGACGGTCGAGACCGGCGACTCCCCGATCGAGGAGCTCGCGAACCAGACGATCCACCCGTACACCGACCTGCTCCTGCACGACATGGGGCCGGCGCTCGCCGATGGACGGCCGGACTTCGGCGCATCGGGCAGCGAGTGGCGGACGCCGCCGCTGTGGGGCATCGGCCTCGTCGACACCGTGAACGGCCACACGCGGTTCCTCCACGACGGACGGGCTCGCTCGCTGGAGGAGGCGATCCTCTGGCACGGCGGTGAGGCCGAGGCGGCCCGCCTGTCGTTCACCGAGCTGACCGACGAAGAGGTCGAAGCCCTGCTCGCCTTCCTGGAGGACCTGTGATGCGAGCGTCCGCGCTCGGCCTGGCGGCACTGCTGCTCATCGCCGCGTGCTCGACCGGTACCGATGCGGCTCCAGACGCCGAGGCGCGCCGCGAGGCGGTCGACGCCCTCGCGACCGGCCTCTGGGCTCCAGCCCACGCCGCGCTGGCCGAGAACGCCGGCGAGCTCGAGTCCGCCGTGGCCGCCGCGTGCGAGGCGGAGGACGCGGAGTCGCTCGAGGCGACCCGCGAAGCCTGGATCGCGACGTCGGACCAGTGGGCGGCGATGCGTGCCGTGCGCTTCGGTCCGGTCCGCGATCTCCGCCTGGACGGCACGATGCGGTTCGAGATCGATCCGGAGAAGATCGACCGGCTCGTCACCGAGCAGCCGGACGTGGAGCGCCTCCGCAACGTCGGGTCGGACGTCAAGGGACTGGATGCGATCGAGCACCTGCTCTTCGCCGACGCGCCGATCGACGCGGCATCGTGCCGGTACGCCGCCGGCGTCGCGACGCTCGTCCGCGAGGCGGCCGATGAGATGGCTGCGGCCTGGGAGACCTATCCCGCGGAGCTCGCCGAGATGCCGGCACAGGAGGGCCTCGACATGGCCGTCAACGAGCTGATCTTCGCGCTGCGAGAGCTCGAGATGGATCATCTCGCCCCTGCGGCCGGGATGTCTGCCCCCGGCGACTCCGACGAGCTCGAGGGCCGATCAGTCCGCGGAGCGCGGGTCGCCGCGGCCCTCGCCGGTGGCGCCGGCGAAGCCTATGTCGGCTTGGAGGACGGCTCGATCGCCGCGCTGGTGAACGCGGCCTCGGCCGATGCCGACGATCGGGTGAGCGCCGCCCTCGATGAGCTCGTCACGATCCTCGACGAGGCGCCCGACTCCTGGTCCGAGGCCGACCCGGCCGACGTCGAGCGGGCACTCGAGCTGGCCGGCGTGGCGCGCACCGCGCTGGCGACGGAGGTGGCGTCGCTCCTTGGCGTCACGATCTCGCTCGGGGACAGCGACGGCGACAGCTGAGTGGGGAGCTACGCGTCACCGTCGTGCGGGTGGTCGTGCTCGTGCATCCACGGGGTGAAGGTGATGCCGACGAGCAGGCCTTCGGGGCTGAGCAGCCGCGAAGTCGTCTGGCCCCACGGCTCCTCATGCGCCTCGCGCAGCAGGCGATGGCCGCCGGCCTGCAATTCGGCAACGGCCGCGCCGACGGCCGCGGCCGACTCGACGTCGAGCTCGATCCACGCCTGCGGCACCGGAACGTCGGCCGGCCACTCGGCGGTGCCGAATGTGGACTCGGCGGCCTGCGAGAGCGGCCACATGGCGAAGGCCTTCACCCCGTCGAGATCGTCGTTCGTGAAGTAGCCGGGCGCCGCCTCCTCGAACGCGATGCCGAGGCCATCACGCCAGAAGGCCTGGGCCGCATCGGCCTCGCGAATGATCGGTCCGAATCCGGCGACGAACGAGATCTTCACGCGGTTTCCTCCTTCGGGAGCGAGCGGAGGACGCAGAACTCGTTGCCCTCGACGTCCGCCATGACCACCCAGGCTACCTCTCCCTGACCGATGTCGGCGTGCCGCGCCCCGAGCGCCTGGAGCCTGGCGACCTCGGCGGCCTGGTCGACCGGCGCGAGGTCGAAGTGCCATCGGTTCTTGACGACCTTGTCGTCGGCGTTCTCCTGGAAGTAGACGGGGAAGACGCCCGGGTGCGGCTCCGTGAAGGGCGCGATCATCACGCCCTCGTCCGACTCGTCGACGACGTGCCAGCCGAGCGCGGCCGTCCAGAACTCGGCCAATCCCTTCGGGTCGCGGCAATCGACGGTCAGGTTGTTGATGACGACGCTCATGGACCGATGCTAGCGCCTACTTCCTGCCACCAACTGTCAACATTCGAACTGCTTGCGGCAGCGGAACGGCGCTATCGTGAGCGCGATGAACGATCGGTTGCTCGCCCTGGTGCGCATCGGCTTCGGACTGCTGGTGCTGGCAGCGATCGCCTACCAGGCCTGGACGCTGATCGAGGACGGAGTCTTCGACCCGACCCGGTTCTTCCTCTTCTTCACGATCCTGTCGAACCTGTTCGCCGCCGGCGTGTTTCTCGAGGGCGGGCGCCGCCAGCTGGCCAGGAAGCTACCCGTCCCCGACCTCTGGCGTGGCCTGGCGGTAGTGGTCATGACGGTCACTTTCGTGGTCTTCGCCGTGCTGCTGCGAGGGCTCCAGGAGGAGCTGCAGACGAACATCGTGTGGGTCGACAGCGTGCTGCACCGGGTGATGCCGGTCGCCGTCATGGCCGACTGGCTGATCGAGCCACCGCACGGCCGGCTGACCTTCCGGCGCGCGCTCGTGCCGTGGCTGGCGCCGCCGCTGCTCTGGACCGGCGTCACGCTGATTCGCGGGGCGATCGACGGCTGGTATCCGTACCCCTTCCTCGATCCCGCTAACGGCGGCTACGCCACCGTCGCGCTCTACGCGATCGGGATCCTCGGGCTGCTGCTGGCGGTCATCTGGCTGACCGCGGCGGTAGGAACCGGCCTGCGGGAACGGCGTCGGGAGCCCTGATCAGGCGCTGTCACCGACCGCCGTATCGGCTTCGACCTCTCGCTTCAGCGTCGCCAGATCCTTTTCGGCACGGGCGCGGAGCTGCGGGGTGATCAGCGGAGTGAGCAGGCGCGTGAAGCCTCGCAGGCGCATGTCGGACCGATACGTCAGCGCGGTCGCGCCGTCGCGGGCATCGAGGTCGTAGCTGTCGTCCTGGTCGTGGCTGGACGACGTGATGCGGACGGCCAGTCGCTCGCCGGGGCGCAGCTCGACGATCTCCGTCTCCACCTCGATGCGACGTCCCTCGGCCTCGATGATGTCGCGCGAGCGTGAGCCGACACGAACCTCGCCCGAGCCGATCGGCTCGGACCCGACGAAGCCGCTGATCCACCGACTCAGCCGGTCGGGCTCGACCAGCCATGGGAAGACGGTCGCGGGCGGGGCGCCGATCTGGACGCGGGACTCGATGCGGGGCATGGACTCTCCTCAGGTGCGTTCGACGACCGGGATCGCGATCTCGGTCTGGTTCATGTGGCCGAGTGGATCGATCCGTGTGGTGTGGAATAGCTCGATGGACGGCACGCCGATGATCTCGATCCGCGGGCCCATAGCCATGAGCCGCCCAACGATCGCCTCGTAGGCCGAAGGAATCGACGCGTACGGGCCGATGTGCGTGGTGATCGCGAACGTGCCGCCGGGGATCTCCTCGAATCCGACGCCGGACTCATGCGCGGTGACGGGTGGCTTGCGATGGACGACCAGGCCCGCGTCGAACCGGAGGCGGCTCGGATCGGTGATTCCCGGGGCGTCGTGGGCGATGCCAACGAGGTGTCCGTCCGTCCCCGCGCCGAGCCGAACGGCCGCCGCCGGCAGCTCGTCCCAGAGGCCGACGGGCACGGCCTCGTACGGACCGATGTGTCGGACGAAGAGGAGCTGGAGCGGGCGGAGGCGACGGACCCGCGTCTCGGTGAGGTGCCCGATGGCCAGCTCTTCCTCCAGCCCATCCTGCGCGCGAGGACGCTGGGCGTCGGACGCGTGGCGCGTTGCCGCCGTGGCCCGCCAACGGCTCGGCGTCCGGCCGAACCGCCGGACGAAGGCCCGCGTGAAGGTCTCGTGGCTGGCGTAGCCGCAGTCGAGCGCGATCTCGAGGACGGTTGCATCGCGCGTGACGAGCATCCGCGCCGCACGCTCGAGGCGGAGTCGCTCCACGTGCCGACGAGGCGACTCCCCGGTGGCCGTCGCGAATCTCCGTGCGAAGTGGCTCGGGGATCGGTCGACCGTTGCGGCGAGCTCGGCGACGCTGAGCGTGGCGTCCAGGTTCGTCTGTGCATGGACGAGCGCCGGCAGGAGCCATCCAATCGAAGCCGCGTGCATCGCGGCACCTTCGCATCGCAGCGCAGGACTGTCTTGACGTTTTCTGCTGTCCGCCGAGGGACCGCAGGTCAGATCGGGGTGGTCGCGAATTCGCCGATGATCTCGCGGCCGTATGCGTCGAGGCAGTCCTCTTCCTCGCCGTTCATCAGGTAGATGTTGAACTGCGTGACGCCGGCCTCGCGCAGCTGCTCGAGGCGCTCGCGATGGGCGGAGACGGGGCCGACGATCGCGAACTCGTCGGTGATCTGGTCGGACACGAAGGCCGCGTTGTCGCTGCCGACCTCGGCGTGGTGGAGGTAGTCGTAGCCCTCGCGCTTCTCGACGTAGCGCCACAGCTCCTCGGGCAGCTCGTCCTTCGGGTACTTGTTGATGAGGTCGAGGACGTGGTTGCTGACGAGTGCCGGGAACCATCGGACCTTGTCGCGGGCACGTGCGACGTCGTCGCTGACGTACGCCGGTGCCGCAGCCATCACCTCGATCGTGTCGGGATCGCGCCCGGCCTCGATGGCGGCCGCGCGGACGAAGCCCAGGCACCAGCGGATGACGTCGGGATCGGCGAGCTGGAGGATGATCCCGTCCGCGACGCGGCCGGCGGCCGCGAGCGCCATCGGTCCATAGCCGGCCACCCAGATGGGCACCGGCCCATGGGTCGCCCACGACATCTGGACATCGGTCCCGTCGAGGGTGATCTTCTCGCCCGCGGTCAGCGAGCGGACGATCCGGCAGCACTCCTCCATGTACGCCACTGTCGTCGGCTTCTTGCCCATCACTCGCCTGGCGGAGTCGCCGCGACCGATGCCGAGGTCCATCCGCCCCCCGGTGACCTCGTTCAGCGTGGCGAGCGCGCTCGCGGTGACGGTGATGTCGCGCGTTGCCGGGTTCGTGACACAGGTGCCGAGGCGCATGCGCTCGGTCGCCGCACCCATGAGCGTGAGCAGCGGATACGGGTCGCGCCACAGGACGTGCGAGTCGAACATCCAGCCGTAGCCGAAGCCATTGGCCTCGGCGCGCTTCGCAAGGTCGACGCTGCGCTGGAAGTTGTGGTCCGGCTTGAGCGTGATCCCGAACTTCATGCGTGGTGGCCTCTCAGGCGTTCTCGTCAGATTCCTGTGGGAGCCGCAGTATTCGCGCGAACCTCTCGAGTTCCAGTCGCCTGCGGCTCTCATCCTGCACAACGGTGGAAATCGGACCCAATCCGGCGACTTAACGCGGCTGCCGTCTGCACCTGATGGAAACGACGCTACGGGCGGACGAGGTCGTCGTAGGCGTCGGGCCGGCGGTCGCGGAAGAACTGCCAGGTCTGGCGCACCTCCTCGATCTGGTCGAGGTCCATGTCGCGGACGAGCAGCTCCTCATCGTGGGCGGAGCCGACGTCACCGATGAACTGGCCGCGCGGGTCGACGAAGTAGGACTGGCCGTAGAAGTCGTCGTCACCGAGCGGCTCGATGCCGACCCGGTTGATCGTGCCGACGAAGTAGCCGTTGGCGAGGGCGTGGCTGACCTGCTCGACGCGCCACAGGTACTCGCTCAGACCACGTGACGTCGCCGAGGGGATGAACACGAGCTCGGCGCCGTTCAGGCCGAGCGCCCGCGCGCCCTCCGGGAAGTGGCGGTCGTAGCAGATGTAGACGCCGACCTTGCCGACGGCGGTGTCGAAGACCGGGTAGCCGGTGTTGCCCGGGCGGAAGTAGTACTTCTCCCAGAAGCCCTTGACGTGCGGGATGTGGGTCTTGCGGTACTTGCCGAGGTACGTGCCGTCGGCGTCGATGACGGCGGCGGTGTTGTAGTAGATCCCGGTCGTCTGCGCGTCCTCCTCGTACATCGGCACGATGAGGACCATCCCGGTCTCCTTCGCCAGCTCCTGCATCCGCTTCGTGGTCGGGCCATCGGGGATGTGCTCGGTGTAGCTGAAGTACTCCGGATCCTGGACCTGGCAGAAGTAGGGGCCGTAGAAGAGCTCCTGGAAGCACATGACCTTCGCGCCCTGGGCGGCCGCCTCGCGCGCGTACTTCTCGTGCTTCTCGATCATCGACTCCTTGTCGCCGGTCCACTCCGCCTGGAGCAGCGCGGCACGGACGATTCGCGCCATGAAGTTCGATCCTCCGGTGAACCTGATCGGCAGGACGTGACGTCTGAAGGAAGGCCCGATACTACACCCGCACCGATGACGATCCGGGAATCCGGCTAGGCTTGGCCGCCCGATGAACGTCTTCGATCTGCTGGTGCTCGCGCTGCTCGCGCTCGGGATCATCTCGGGAGCGCGGGCCGGCTTCCTCGGACCGGTCCTCGGGCTGCTTGGCGCGATCGCCGGGTTCGCGATCGCGCTCGTCGTCGCGTCACTCCTTCGCGAGACGCTCCTCGCGCTGGAGCAGCCGACGCGAGGGCTCGTCACCTTCATCGGTCTGGCCGCGTTCGTGGTGAGCGGCGAGGCGCTCGGTGCCGGAGTCGGCGCGACGATGAGCCGCGGCATCCGCTTCAGCGCCCTGCGGCCGCTTGACATGGCCGGCGGTGCGGTCGTGGGCGCCGCCCATGTCGTTGCTGCTGGTATGGCTGGTCGGCGGGCTGGCGACGATGGGGCTGGCCCCCATCCTCGGCCCGGCCGCGCGTGACTCGGTCGCGCTGCGCGAGACGAGCGAGCGGCTCCCGCCGCCGGACGCGGTTGCCGGCCGGATCATGGAGCTGCTGGCGACCACCGACCTTCCCGGCCTTTTCGCCGGCCTGGAGCCGACGCCGGCCGCGCCGGTGGACCTGCCGGACGATCCACAGGTCCGCGCCCTCGCGGAGTCGGCGGTCGCCGGCACGGCTCGCGTCGCCGCGGCCGGGTGCGGCGCGGGGCTGTCGGTGGGCAGTGGGTTCTTCGTCGCACCCGAGCACCTGGTCACGAACGCGCACGTCGTGGCCGGCAGCACGACAACGACAGTCCGGCTCAGCGCCTCGGATTTCGATGCCACGGTCGTCGCCTTCGACTCGTCGTCGGACCTCGCCCTCCTCCACGTCCCCGGCGCGGGCGCGCCGGCCCTCCAGCTGAGCGCCGACGTACCCGGGCGCGGAACCGCGGCCGCGGCGCTCGGGTACCCCGGTGGCGGCGAGCTGACCGTCACGGCCGCAGCGGTGACTGCCACCTACGACATCACCGGGCCTGACATCTACGGCAACGGCAGCCATCCCCACAGCGTGGTCGAGCTGCGCGCCGAGATTCGGCGCGGCAACAGCGGCGGGCCGCTGGTGGTCGGGCCCGGCGTGGTCGGCGCCGTCATCTTCGGCGCCTCGCGAATGTCGACCGAGGTCGGCTACGCGATCGGTGCGGACGAGGCCCGCGAGTCCATCGGTCCATTCATCGGCTCGACCGCCGCCGTCGATACCGGCGCCTGCCTGTAGGCTGTCGGCGAATGGCCTGGCCGCGCAGCGCGAAGATCGCATTCATCGGCTCGCATTCCGTGCGCAAGTCGAACGCCGTGCACGCCTTCGCCTCGACCATCGGTCGGGCGGGGAGATCGGTCGAAGTCGGGCGCGAGGTGATCCGCTTCAACCCGCTCGGTCTGAACGAGAAGGCCAGCGCCGAGGCCCAGCTGTGGGTGCTCATGGCGCAGGTGCAGCAGGAGCTGGAGCTCGCCACCCGCGCGGACGTGCTCGTGACCGACCGCTCGGTCGTCGACAACTTCGCCTACTACCTGCGCGTCACCGGCGGCGAGGATCCGTTCGGGGTCGAGCCGCTCATCCGCCACTGGGCGACGACGTACGACCTGTCGGTGCGGCTGCTCCCCGATGTCGGGTTGTTGGCCGATGGGGTGCGCTCCACCTCGGACGCCTTCCGTGACGAGATCGAGGCGATCCTCGACCGGATCCTGCCCACGTACCTCGCGCCGGACCGATGCATCAGCGTGCCCGCCAGCCAGGTCACCGCCGAGTTCGACTGGTGGGCGATCGCCGAGCGCCTGGCCGGGATCGTCGGCGCGCCGCTCGTCGAGGGACAGCTCAGCGCGCCACTCGGCTAACCCCGATCGCCCGCCGCGGGAAGCCGCGACCTGGCGGCCTGGTAGGCGGCTGGTAATCCGTGGGCTGGCATCAACTGTGTTGGTTCTCTTGCACAGTTGCCTGCGTTCACGCTGCCCCGGAACCGAAGCCCCCGCCCGATTCGGATGGCAGAATGCGGAGCGCCGAAGGCGCGCTACCGGGGAGCGCATCGCCACGGAGGTTCGAGTGCCCAACCCGCTGACCGCACTGTTCGCCGCGCCGGTGTTCCGGCGCATCGGCTTCCACGCGAAGCGCATCGGCGGACAGCTGGATCGCCACTTCTTCACCTCGCTGCTGACGGCGATCGTCGGTTTCGTCCTCTTCGCGGCGCTGGCGGTGACGTTGCTCGAGCCCGAGAAGTTCACGCTGGCCGGCTTCGGCAGCTCGTTCTACTGGGCCGTCACCACGGTCATCGGCTCCGGCGATGCCAGCTACGTGAGCTCGCCGGGCGGCTTCGTGGTCGGCTGGCTGCTCGCATTCTTCGGCGTGGCCATCGTGGCCGCCATGACCGGCGCGGTCGTGGGATTCGTCATCGACTATCTGCTCAAGGAGGGCCAGGGCATGGGTGCCGCGGGCTACCGCGACCACATCGTCGTCTGCGGCTGGAACACGACCGCCCGCGACCTGATCGAGGAGCTCAAGGGAGACGAGTTCACGACGAAGGTCGTGCTCCTCCACGACGCCGAGCGCAACCCCGCGGGCGACGGCGTGTACTACGTCCGCGGCGACATCACCAACACCGACGACCTCGAGCGCTGCGGGCTCCGCGAGGCTTCCTCGGCGATCGTCTTCCCGACCGACCGCAGCGACGAGGCCGACATGCGCTCGATCCTGACGGTGATGGCCATCGAGTCGCTCGCACCTGACGTGCGCACCGTTGTCGAGGCCAACAACCCGGCCCACCTCGGGCACTTCCGCCGCGCCGATGCCGACGAGATCCTCGTCACGTCTCGACTCGCCTCACGCCTGCTGGCGCGATCGGCGCTGTACCCCGGCCTCAGTGAGCTGATCACCGACATCGTCTCCGGCGGCACCGGCTCCGAGCTGTACCGGGTGGCGCTGCCCGACGACTACGTCGGCCTTTCGATCGACGAGCTCTCCGCCAAGCTGCGCGGCGAGCACCGCGCGACGCTGCTGGCCGTCACCCGCAACGGCGCGAGCATGACGAACCCGCCCGCCGACTTCCGCCTCGAGTCGGGCGACGACGCGGTCGTCGTTGCCGAGTCTCTCGGGCAGCTCCAACCACTCGCCCTCCAGCAGGCGTGACTCGGCTCTCGACGTAGTCGTTAGACTCTCTAAGCACGCGCAACGACCCGAGCGAATCATTCGCGGCGGCAGCCGGAGGGGAGCCGTCGCCAAGAGTGAGGAGCATCGAATGGCTGCCACGACCCCCTCTCCCTGGCTCCGGCCACGGGCATCCGGGACCCTGCTGACTGCGTTGCTGCTGGCGCTCTCCGCCTGTGCGCCCATCGACGACGGCGACTCCGCAACTGACGGGGCGGGCGGGACCGGTGACGCCGGCGGCAACGAGCTGGCCATCGCAACAGGCGGGACGGGCGGCGTCTACTACCCGCTCGGTGGAGGCCTGGCCGACGTCATCAGCGAGAATCTCGACGGCTACACCGCGTCGGTGCAGGAAACGAACGCGTCGGTCGACAACATGCTGCTGATCGGCAACGGCGGCGCCGACATCGCGTTCACGTTGGCCGACACCGCTGGGGACGCAGTCAGCGGGACGGGTGACGACTTCGCCGATGGTCCGATCGAGGCCTGCGCCCTCGCCTTGATCTACAACAACTACACGCAGATCGTCACGAGCGTCGACGCCGGCATCACCTCCATCGACGACCTGGCGGGCAAGCGCGTCAGCCTCGGGGCACCGGGGTCGGGCACGGAGGTGATCGGACTCCGCATCCTCGAGGCTGCCGGCATCGATCCCGACGCGGACATCGAGCGCCAGCAGCTCGGCGTCGACGAGACGGTGGCCGGCCTGCGGGACGGCACCGTCGACGCTGGCTTCTGGTCGGGCGGCTTGCCGACCGGCGCGCTCGTCGACTACGCCACAACCGGAGACCTGGTCCTCGTCCCGCACGCGGAGTACACCCAGGACCTGATCGACGCCCACGGCGATTACTACGTCGAGGACACCATCCCGGCCGACACCTACGAGGGTCAAACCGAGGACGTTGGAGTGATCGTCGTGCCCAACCTCCTCGTCGTGAACACGAGCATGGACGAGCAGCTCCAGGAGGACCTGACACGACTGCTCTTCGAGCAGAAGGACGCCCTGGTCGCCGTGCATCCTGCCGCCGAGGAGCTCGATCCGGCGGTGGCGCAGGAGGTCTCCTTCATGGAGGTCTGCCCCGGCTCGCAGGCCTACTACGACGAGGCCGGCTGACCGATGATCCGGCGATGGTGGGGTCGGTCGGTCGCCCTCGCCATCCTGGCCCTGCTGCTCCTGCCCCTCGCCGCGTCGGCGGCGGGCAGGCAGGACGCCGTGCTCGTCGTCCGCGGACCGGACCGCACGGTGCTCGCGAGGCTGCCGCTGGGCGACGGTGGGTTCACCCTGCGCTACCGGAATTCGGTGTACCGCTCGACCGCTGAAGAGCACTACGCCGTGGGGCCGGACGGCTCCATCGAGCTGCGCTCGCTCGCCGCCGACGAGCTTGCCGTACTGGAGGAGTACTACGCGATCGATGAGCCGGCGCATGCGTCCACGTCGGGCGCGCGGGCCTGGGCGGCGGAACCAGCTCGACCCGTCGTGCTCGCGAGCCTGACCGTCGCCGCGACCGACCTCGGTCGCCGCACGCTGCTGATCGACGGCCAGCCGCCACTGGACCTGTGGCGCCTCGTTCGAGACGAATCGCCATCGGTCCATCTCGCCGTGGCCGGACGGTGAGCGTCGAGCGCGCCGATCGCGACCAGGTTGACCAGGCCGCGCTGATCGCGGAGTTCGACGCCGAGAAGCCGGCGCGGGCACTGTCCGGCCGGCCGCTGCTCATCGTGCAAGCGCTCGGCGTGGCGCTGACCGGGCTCGCCATCTGGCAGGTCTTCCGCCCGCAGTCGTCGCAGTTCTATCTGCCACTGTTCCTTGGGATTGCACTGGCGATGACCTTCCTGGTCTATCGGGGCTGGGGGCGCTCCGTGGCAGCGCGCGACGAGAGCCGCGCGGACAACCCGCCGTGGTACGACTGGGTCATGGCGGCCGTGGCGCTCGTGCCGCTCGCCTACATCGCCATCGAGTGGCAGAGCTTCTTCCGGCGCGCGGTGCGCCCGACAGAGCTCGACCTCCTGATGGGCACGGTGCTGGTGGTGCTCATCTTCGAGGCGACGCGACGCACCGTCGGATGGGTCGTCCCGGTCATCGTCGCCGCGTTCCTGGCATATGCCTACGTGGGTCCGCTGATCCCCCAACCCTTCACCACGGACAGCTACGCATGGCCGCGACTGGTGGGGCACAACGTCATGGGCACCCAGGGCGTCTTCGGCATCCCGCTGGAGGTGGCGGCCACCTACATCATCCTCTTCACGATCTACAGCGCGGTGCTCGAGTATTCGGGCGCAACCCGCTTCTTCCTCGACCTGTCGTTTGCGGCGTTCGGGCAGTCGCGGGCTGGGCCGGGCCGGACCGTCACGCTCGCCGGCTTCCTGCTGGGGACGGTGTCCGGCTCGGGGGTGGCGACGACCGTGGCGCTCGGTGGGGTGTCATGGCCGCTGCTGCGGCGGTCGGGCTATCCACGAGAGGAGGCGGGGGGCGTCCTGGCCGCTGCCGGCATCGGTGCCCTGCTCTCGCCGCCGACGCTGGGGGCGGCCGCGTTCCTCATCGCTGAGCTCCTGAACGTGCCCTACCTGGAGATCCTGATCTGGGCCACCATCCCGACGGTCCTCTACTACCTCGGCATCGTGCTGGCCATCGAGATGGATGCCCGGCGCTTCAGGACCCACGCCGTGGGCATCGAGGTACCGCCGACTCGCAGGCTGCTGCTCAAATCGGGATATCACTTCATCTCGCTCATCGCGATCGTCGTCTTCCTCTTCATGGGCATGACGGCGTTTCGAGCGGTGATGCTCGCCACCGCCATCCAGTTCGCCGTCGCGTTCCTCGACCGCGCAACTTGGTGGACACCGCGTCGCACCTGGGAAGCCGCGGCAAGCGGGGCGCTCGGCGTCCTGTCGGTCACCTCGGTCATGGCCGTCGCCGGAATCATCGTCGGCGTCATGACGCTCACCGGCCTGGGGCTCAAGCTCGCCAACATCATCGTCGACCTCGCTGGCGCGAGCCTCTTCCTGACAGCCCTCTACTCGGCGGTTGCGGTGATGGTGCTCGGCCTTGCGGTGCCGGTCACCGCCAGCTTCATCATCTCGTGGGTAATCATCGGTCCCGCGCTGACGCAGCTGGGGGTTCCGAGCTACGCGGCTGCGATGTTCATCTTCTACTACGCGGTGCTGTCGGAGGTCTCGCCGCCGACGGCCCTGAGCCCGTTCGCCGCCGCGGCCATCACCGGCGGCCGACCGGTGAAGACGATGTGGTTGACCTGGAAGTACACCCTGCCGGCGTTCCTCATCCCGTTCGTGTTCGTCCTCGCCCGGGAGGGCGAGGGCCTGCTGCTCCAGGGCGATCTAACGACGATCGCCATCGCCACAACCAGCGCGGCGCTGGGTGTGGGGGGACTGGCCGTCGCGACCGGCGCGTGGCTGATCGGTCCCGCCGGTTGGCCCGAACGAGCCCTCTTCGGGCTCGGCGGATTGGCGATGATGGTGACCGCGCCGATCTTCATCGGTGTCGGCCTGGCCCTCATGGCCCTCGGACTCCTCGTCCACCTGGTCGGCCGGCGAAGGAGTGCAGAGCTGGAGGCAACCTGATGGAACTGGGACTTCGGGGGCGTCGAGCGGTCGTGGGTGGAGCGTCCTCCGGACTCGGCCGCGCCACGGCGGAGGCACTCGCGGCCGAGGGCTGCGACCTTCTGATCTGGTCGCGTAGCGCGGAGCGCCTGGCGGCCACCGCTGCGGAGCTCCGGAATGCCCACGGCGTGCGCGTCGAGTCGGTCGCCGCCGATGCCGCCGATCCCATGGCGGCACGGGCCGTTGCCGATGCGGCGGCGGCGATCGGCCCCGTCGACGTCCTCGTCCTGAACGCGGGCGGACCGCCGACCGTCGACCCGGCCGCGACCGAGCGCGCGGGGTGGGAGCGCGCCTTCCAGCTGCTCGCCACCACGCCGATCGAGCTGGCGACGCTGCTCCTGCCGGCCATGCGCGAGCGGGGCTGGGGCCGGGTGGTGGGCATCCTGTCGAGCTCAGTGCGCCAGCCGATCCCCGAGCTCGTGTACTCGACCGCGGGCCGATCGGCGCTGGCCGCGTGGCTGAAGACCGCGGCGCGAGCCGTCGCTTCCGACGGCGTGACGGTCAACGGCGTCATGCCGGGGCGCATCGCCACGCCGCGGGTCCACGAGCTCGACGCCGGGCGTGCGGAGCGCGAGGGCACGACCGAGGACGAAGTGCGGGCCGGCCACCTCGCCACGATCCCGGCCGGCCGCTACGGGAAGCCCGAGGAGCTCGGCGCGCTGGTGGCCTTCCTCGCCTCCCAGCGGGCGTCGTACGTGACCGGCCAGCTGGTCGCGGTCGACGGCGGTCTGATCGCCGGCCTGTAGGATCGGTCCGGATGGACGATCGCGAGCGGGCGCTGCGGCGCGCCGCCGAGCTTGGCCTCGAGTATCTGGCCGGCGTCGGGGAGCGCCACGTCGGTGCACGCGCTGACGCCGCCCAGATCCGCGAACGCCTGCCGGCCGCCCTCCCGGACGGACCGATGGATCCGGTGTCGGTCATCGACGAGCTCGCGTCGGCGGTGGATCCCGGGCTGATCGCCAGTGTCGGGCCGCGCTACTTCGGGTTCGTGGTGGGTGGAGCGCTGCCGGCTGCGGCGGCTGCCGACTGGCTCACGACCACATGGGGCCAGAATGCCGCGCTGCACGCGCTGTCGCCGGCTGCAGCCGCGGCCGAGGAAACCGCCGGCGCCTGGATGCTCGAGCTGCTCGGCCTGCCGCGGGACGCGAGCGTTGGGCTGCCCACCGGCGCCGGGCTCGGCAATACGGTCGGACTCGCGGCCGGACGGCACGCGTTGCTGGCACGCGAGGCGTGGGACGTCGAGGCGAACGGGCTGTACGGCGCGCCCGAGATCACCGTCGTCATCGGGGAGGAGGCGCATGCCACCCTGCTGACCGCCCTCCAGTACCTCGGCCTCGGCCGGGACCGGGTGGTCCGCGTCCCGACCGACGACCAGGGGCGGATGAATGCCGATGCTGCTCGCGCCGCCATCGACCTGGTCGAGGGTCCGCTCATCGTCGCCGCGCAGGCCGGCAACGTGAACACCGGCGGCTTCGACCCCGTCGGCGAGATTGCCACCGCGCTCGAAGGCCACCCGAACTCCTGGCTCCACGTCGACGGGGCGTTCGGCCTGTGGGCCGCGCTCTCGCCGGCGCTGCGCCACCTCGTCGAGGGCGTGGATCGCGCCGACTCATGGTCGACCGACGCGCACAAGTGGCTGAACGTCGGCTACGACTGCGGCTTCGTGGCGGTCCGCGACCCGGGCGCTCATCGTGCGGCGATGTCGATGGCCGCCTCCTACCTCATGCGCAGCGAGCAGCGCGAGAACTGGGAGTACGTCCTCGACAGCTCGCGCCGCGCCCGTGGGTTCGCGCTGTACGCCGCCATCCGCTCGCTTGGCCGCGACGGCATCCGGGCGCTCGTCGAGCGCTGCTGCGCGCTGGCTGCGCGCATCGCTGATCGGCTTCGCGAGGCCGATGGTGTCGACGTGCTCAACGACGTCGTGCTCAACCAGGTGCTCGTCCGCTTCGGCGACGACGACCGCACGCGCCGGGTGATCGCCGCCGTTCAGGAGGACGGCACCGCCTGGATGGGCGGGACGACATGGAAGGGCGTCGCAGCGATGCGCATCAGCGTGAGCAACTGGTCGACCACCGAGGCCGATGCCGACCGCACCGTCGACGCGATCCTGCGATGCGCCGCGGAGTCCTGAGCTAGGCCGGCAGGCCCAACGCTCCAGCCGCGCCGCCCGCGGCGCCATCGGTCCGCCAGACGGACGTGAGCGAGGTCGCCACCGACAGCAGGACCATCCCCGCGCCGGAACCGATGAAGAGGATCGTGAGCCCCGACTCCGCGACGGCCCCGGCGACCGCATACGACAGCGGTGTCAGTCCCATGATCGCGAACATCACGAGGCTCATCAGCCGCCCGAGGTAAGCCGGCTCGCTGCGCCGCTGGAGCCACGCCATGCCGGATACCTGGAGCACGCCGACCCCCGCGCCCAACGGGATCGCCGCAAGCGCGACCGCCCACGCACTGGGCGCGAGTCCGATCAGGATCATGCCGAGCGCAAGCCCGATCGCCGTCGTCGGGATGACGACCGACATCCGGGCGCGAGCGCCGAGGCTGCCGGCGCCGATCGCCCCGAACAGCGCGGCTCCGCCGAACGCCGACAGGACGATCCCGTACGCCAGTGGCCCGCTCTCGAAGGTCTCCACGAGCGCCGGAAGTCCGACGAAGAACGGACCGACCACGGCGAGATTGATCGCGGTGACGGCGAGGAGGACCATCCGGATCTGCGGGTCTGCGGACGCGTAGCGGAGGCCGGCGATGATCGCGGGCAGGGTGCCCTGCGTGTGCTGCTCCGATGGCTCCACCGAGACTTCGGGCGGCCGCCGAATGAGCATGAGGGTCACGACCGCGAACAGGAACGTCACCGCGTCGATCCCGAACCCGAGCGCCGTGCCGGTCATCGCGATCGCCACCCCGGCGAGTGCCGGCCCGACCATGCCCGTGACCGCCATGCTGCCCATGACGAGGGCGTTCGACGCCTCGAGCCGATCCTCCGGCACGAGCCGTGGGACGAGCGCCAGGGCGGCCGGCTGGAAGAAGGCATCGGCGGCGCCGAATCCGGCGCCGAGCACGTACAGGTGCCACAGCTGGACCGCATCGGTCCAGACCAGCAGCGCCAGGATGGCCACGAGCGCCGCGCGTGCCGCGCTGGACGCGATCATGATCCTGCGGGGGTCGTAGCGGTCGCTGAGCGCCCCGCCAACGAGCATGAGGGCTGCGCGCGGGATCGCCGCGGCCATCAGGACGAGGCCCAGGGCAAGGCTCGAGCCGGTCATGGCCAGCGCCAGCCACGGCAGGGCGACGAGGTAGAACTGGTCGCCCAGCATCGAGACCGTCTCGCCCAGCCACACCATCCGGAACGAGCGGTTCCGGAGCGGCTGAATGACGCTGAGGCGCTGAACGAAGCTGGACATGGGACGGTTGTACGCGGCGGGAGCGGGCCGCGTCGTCGGGCGTGCGACGCGCGCAGGCTACGTCACTCCGCCGCGTGGCCGTCATCGGTCGAGTCTAGGTCGCGGCTGTGGTCTAATCGGCCTCTTCACGAGCACCATCGAGGAGTGTCGCACCCGTCATGGCGATCGAGACCGAGCGAGGCAGCATGACCGGCGACGAGATGGTCGCCCTCACCAAGCGCCACACCCTCTTCGAGTGGTCCGCGCAGTCGAAGGTCGACCCCATCCCGGTGGCCGGTGCCAAGGGCGTCTATTTCTGGACGCCCGAGGGGAAGCGCTTCCTCGACTTCAACAGCCAGCTGATGTGCACGAACATCGGTCATGGCCATCCGAAGGTGATCGCCGCGATCAAGGAGCAGGCCGAGACGCTCGCCTACGCCAACCCGTTCATGGCCACCGAGCCTCGAGCGCGGCTCGGCGCCAAGCTCGCCGAGATCACGCCCGGCGACATCGACACGTTCTTCTTCACCAACGGCGGCGCGGAGGCCAACGAGAACGCGATCAAGCTGGCCCGGTTCGTCACCGGGCGCCACAAGATCCTGGCGCGCTATCGGTCGTACCACGGGGGCACGGCCGGGGCGATCAGCCTGACCGGCGACCCGCGCCGCTGGGCGGCCGAGCCCGGCATCCCCGGCGTCGTGCGCGTCATGGACCCGTACCACGGCATCCAGCGCGGCTGGGACACGGCCGACGAGGCCCTCGCCAACCTCGAGGAGACGATCCAGCTCGAAGGGCCGAGCACGATCGCCGCCTTCATCCTCGAGACGGTGACCGGCACGAACGGCATCCTCGTTCCGCCGGACGGATATATCCAGGGCGTCCGCGAGATCTGTGACCGATACGGGATCCTCATGATCGCCGACGAGGTGATGGCCGGGTTCGGGCGCACCGGGAAGTGGTTCGCCGTCGACCACTACGACGTCGTGCCCGACCTGATCACGATGGCCAAGGGCCTGACCAGCGCCTACGTCCAGCTCGGGGCACTCGGCATGCGGCGCAAGTACGCCGAGCACTTCACCGACAAGGTCTTCTATGGCGGGCTCACCTACAACTCGCATCCGCTGGCGTGCGCCACGGCCCTGGCGACGATCGCGGTGTACGAGGAGGAGGGGCTCATCGAGCGCGCGGCGCGGATGGGCGAGTCGCTGAAGCGGCACCACGAGCAGCTGGCGGCGAGGCACCCGAGCATCGGGGCAACCCGCAGCATCGGCCTCTTCGGGATCGTCGAGCTCGTCCGGGATCGGTCCACCATGGAGCCGATGGCCCCGTTCAACGGCACCAGCGACGAAATGGCCGCCCTCGGCAAGCGCTTCCGTGAGGACGGGCTGTACACGTTCGTCCGCTGGAACACGTTCTTCACCAACCCGCCGCTGACGATCAGCGAGGAGGAGCTGGCCGAGGGCTTCGCGATCATCGATCGCGCGCTCGAGATCACCGATGCGGCCGTCGCCTGACCGCAGCTGGGGCCGCCGGCTCCTCGTCTTCGCGATCTTCGTCGCGCTGATCCTCGTCGCCTGGGAGGGCGCGAAGTTCATCGGCGGAGACCCGTGGCGCACCGAGACCTGGATCTGGGAGCCGCCACTCGAGATCTGGTTCGCCTCTGACCTGCTGCTCCCGCACGTGTGGGACGTGTTCGGCGCACTGTCCGCGCCGGTGCAGCGCGGGGCGGACGAGAGCCTCGCGCAGTTCCTCGTCGGCGCTTCGCTCTACACCTGGCGCGAGGCGGCCCTCGGCTTCCTGCTCGGGACGGTCATCGGCATCGCCCTGGCGGCGGTCTTCGTGCACTCCCGGCTCCTCGAGCGCGCGTTCGTGCCGTACGTCATCGCCAGCCAGACGATCCCGATCATCGCGCTGGCGCCGATGATCGTCTTCGCGTTCGGTGCCGACGTCGTCAGCGTCGTGATCATCGCGACGTACCTGACCTTCTTCCCGGTCACGATCGCGATGATCCGCGGCCTGCGCTCGCCGGACCCGCGGGCGCTCGAGCTCATGCGCTCGTACGCCGCGAACCGCTGGAGCATCTTCTGGAAGCTACGCATGCCGTCCTCGATGCCGTACCTGTTCACGGCCCTGAAGATCGCGGCCACCGCGAGCATCGTCGGCGCGATCGTCGGGGAGGGGCCTGGCGGCATTCCCGACGGGCTCGGCCGGGCCATCATCAACTTCAACAACCAGTACATCAGCGGGCCGGAGAAACTGTGGGCCACGATCCTTGCCTGCGCGGTCCTGGGTATCGCGTTCTTCGGGCTGATCCGGCTCGCGGAGCTCATCGCCCTGCGCGGTCGAGGCGCAAGGCCGGACGCGACCTGAGCCAGCCGGAGGACCGATGACCGACGCACCCCGAGCCACCGAGCCCGTCGTCCGCATCAGCGGCGTCGACAAGGTATTCGACATCGACGGTCGCGCGGTCACGACCGCCCTGTCGAAGATCGATCTCGAGATCGGCAGGGGCGAGTTCGTCAGCCTCATCGGCCCGTCCGGCTGCGGGAAGAGCACGTTGCTGCGGCTCATCGGCGACCTCACCTCGCCGACCGCCGGGCGCGTCGAGGTCACCGGCAAGACCGCCCATGCCGCCCGACTCGGGCGCGAGTACGGGATGGTCTTCCAGGCGCCGGTCCTCTTCGAGTGGCGCACCGTCGAGGAGAACGTGAAGCTGCCCCTCGAGGTGCTCGGCATGGACCGATCGCGGCGCGAGGAGCGCGCGGCCGCGATGATCGCGCTCGTCGAGCTCGGCGACTTCGCGAAGCACCATCCCTACCAACTCTCGGGCGGGATGCAGCAGCGCGTCGCCATCGCCCGGGCGCTGGCGTTGGAGCCGTCGATCCTGCTGATGGACGAGCCGTTCGGCGCGCTCGACGAGATGACCCGCGAGCGGATGAACACCGAGGTGCTGCGCATCTGGCAGCGCACCGGCACGACGATCGTCTTCGTCACGCACTCGATCCCCGAGGCCGTCTTCCTCTCGACCCGCGTCGTGGTCATGAGCGCCCGACCCGGCCGCATTACACGTGTCGTCGACGTTCCGCTCCCCCATCCGCGCAACGAGGAGACGCGCGAGGATCCGCGCTACTTCCGCCTCGTGACCGAAGTGCGCGAGGCGCTCCGCGCGGGCGGCGAAGAACCGCTCGACATGGCCGAGGCATCGGACGAGCGGCTCGCCGCGGAAGGCGGGATCGGATGACGGCGGCAGCTGCGCCGGTCGGCGTTCCGCTCCGCCCGCGACCCGGGCGCGGCGCCCGCTTCGCACGGGGCGTGCGCCACTACGCCCCGGCGATCGCGGTCTTCGTGGGCGGGATCGTCCTGTGGGAGGTCTGGATTCGTGCCCTCGAGGTGCGCGGCTTCGTCCTGCCCGCCCCATCGGCGATCGGCGCCGCGCTCATCGACAACTGGAGCGCCGGACGCTGGCCGCTGTTCCAGTCGGCGCAGGCGACGCTGTTCGAGGCAATCGGCGGGCTCGTCATCGGCACCGTCGCCGGCCTGCTGGTCGCCTTCGCCGTCTCGCGATGGGCGAACGCCCGGGACGCGGTCCTGCCGATCGCGGTCGCGGCCAGTGCCATCCCGATCATCGCCATCGCTCCGATCTTCAACGCCTGGTTCGGCATCACCAACCCGCTGTCGAAGATGATGGTCGCGGCGTTGCTGGTGTTCTTCCCGATCATGATCAACGTCACCCGCGGTCTCACCCAGGTCGATCCCGCCGCCCTCGAGCTGATGCGCTCCTACGCGGCAAGCGAGTGGACCGTCGTCGGCAAGCTGCGGATCCCGAACGCGCTGCCATTCTTCTTCACCGCCATGAAGGTGGCCACGACCCTGTGCCTGATCGGCGCCATCGTCGGCGAGTACTTCGGCGGCAGCTCGACGGTGATCGGCCGCATCGTCGTGCAGTCTGCATCGGCGCTGCGCTTCGACGTCACGTGGGCGGCGATCCTCCTCGCCGCGATCACCGGGATCCTGTTCTACCTCGTGATCGTGATGCTCGAGCGGGTCTTCATCCCCTGGCACGCGTCCGTTCGCGGCGAGGCGGTTTGACGAGATTGTGGACAAGTCGGTAGCCGGGGCAGGCGCCGATCCGTAGAATCCGCCAATCGACACGACGGGACGCCACCGCGGCCCCGCGTGCTCAGCAGCGGAGGATGCGAAAAGCCGATGAAGCGGTATCCGATCTGGTTGAGCGTGGTCGTCATCGGCGCGCTCACGCTGGCTGCGTGTGGCACCGACGATGGCGGCGAGAGCACCGACGGCGGCGACGGAGGAGACGGCGGAGAGACGGCCGCCGTGTCGCTGCAGCTGCAGTGGGCGCCGCAGGCACAGTTCGCGGGGTACTTCGCCGCCGTGGAGGAGGGCTATTACGCCGACGAGGGCCTCGACGTCACGATCGTCGACGGCGGCCCGGACGTCATTCCGCAGGCCGTCGGCTGCGCCGAGGATGGGCCGGAGTTCACGATCAGCTGGGTCCCGAAGGTCCTCGAGGCACGCGAGCAGGACTGTGACCTGGTCAACATCGCCCAGGTCTTCCAGCGCTCCGGCACGCTGTCGGTGACCTGGGCCGACTCGGGCATCCTGAGCCCCTCCGACTTCGCCGACAAGCGAGTGGGGGTCTGGGACTTCGGCAACGAGTTCGAGGTCACGGCGGCCGCCAGTGCTGTCGGGCTCGAGGAGAACGTCGACTACGAGAAGGTCATTCAGGACTTCAACATGCTCGCGTTCCTGGAGGACGAGATCGACGTCGCCGAGGCGATGATCTACAACGAGTACGCCCAGGTCCTCGAGGCCACGAACCCCGAGACCGGCGAGCTCTACCAGCCCGAGGACATGAACGTCATCGACTACAACGACGTCGGCACGGCCATGCTCCAGGACGCGCTCTTCTCGCGTGCCGCATGGCTGGCGGAGGAGGGCAACGAGGACGTCGCCGAGCGATTCCTGCGCGCAAGCTTCCGTGGCTGGATCTTCTGCCGGGACAACCCGGACGCATGTATCGAGTACACGGTCGCGGCCGGCTCGACGCTTGGCGCCGGACACCAGGCGTGGATGATGAACGAGATCAACCCCTTGATCTGGCCGTCGCCGGATGGCATCGGGATCGTGGATCCCGATGAGTGGGAGCAGACGGTGAACATCAGCCTCGATTCAGGGATCGTGAGTGAGGCGCCCCCAGCTGACGCCTACCGCACCGATCTCGCCGAGGCGGCCCTCGAGGGGATCGAGGAGGAGACCACCGGGGACGGCTTCACGAAGGGCACGGTCGAGGTCACGCCGGGAGGCGAATAGACCGCTCCGTTCCCAGCGCGCACGACGCCCCTTCCCGATCCGTCGGGGAGGGGCGTTTCCGTGCCTAGAGCAGGTAGCGCACCCAGAGGTAGACGGTGCTGATGAGCACGGTTCCCACCGTGACCGGCAGCCCGTAGCGCAGGAAGGCGCCGAAGCTGATCGGGTGCCCTTCACGTTCGGCCATCGAGGCCAGGATCACGTTGGCGCTGGCTCCGATGATCGTCATGTTGCCGCCGAGGTCGGCGCCGATGGCCAGCGCCCACCACAAGACGTCGGACTCCTGCCCCGCGGAGAGCTCCTCGACGACCGGGATCATCGTGGCGGTGTACGGGATGTTGTCGATGACGCCGGAGAGGATCGCCGAGGCCCACAGCACGAGGATCGCGGTCGCGCCGAGGGCACCTCCCGTGACCGCAACGATCGCGTCGGCGACAGCCTCGATCAACCCGATCTCGATGACGCCGGCCACGAGCATGAAGAGGCCGATGAAGAAGAAGAGCGTCGGCCACTCGACCTCGCGCAGAACCTCGTGCGGGTCCTCGCGCGCGACGATCATCAGCACGATCGCGCCGGTGAGCGCGACCGTCGCCGGCTCGAAGCCGATGATCCCATGGACCACGAAGCCGAGCAGCGTCCCGCCCATCACGATCAGCGAATAGCGCAGGAGTCGGGGCTCAGTGATCATTTCGCGCTCGTCGAGGGCGAGCAGGCTGTCGCGCAGCTCGGGATCGGTGTCGAGCTGTCCGCGGAACAGCCAGCGCGCCGCGATCAGGTAGAGCACGAGCAGCAGGGCGGACAGCGGCGCCATGTGGAGGAGGAACGCCGTGAAGTCGAGGTCCGCCGCGCTACCGATGAGGATGTTGGGTGGATCCCCGATGAGCGTCGCCGCGCCGCCGATGTTGGCCGCCAGGATCTCGCTGACGATCAGGGGGAACGCGCTCATGCCGAGGCGCGCGGCCAAGAAGAGCGTGATCGGTCCGACCAGCACGACGGTGGTGACATTGTCGAGGAAGGCGCTGGCGACGGCGGTGATGACGCTCATCACGACGAGCACTCGGTAGCCGTCGCCGCCGGCGAACCGAGCGGCCCGAACCGCGAGCCAGCCGAAGACGCCGGTCTTCCGGATGATGCCGGCAAGGATCATCATCCCGGCCAGCAGGAAGATGACGTTGAAATCGATCGCCTCGAACGCCTGCTCCTGGGTGAGGATCCCGACAAGGACCATCGCCACGCCGCCGGCCAGGGCAGCCAGCGTCTTGTGCACCCGCTCCGTCGCGATGAACGCGTAGGTGACGACGAAGATCGCGAGGCCGATGACGACCTCCGGCGTCATCCGTTGGGCTCCGACGACGGCTCGAGCAGGACGTGGCGACCGCTCGCCCGGACCCACACGAGCAGCAGCTCGAGCTGATCGACATAGCCGACCACGCGACCGTCCCCCTCGGTGATCGGCAGCCCGTTGAGCTTCGCGTGGTGCATGCGCTCGAACGCGTCGCGGACGGTCTCGTCCCGCTGGACCGAGACTGGCGGAAGCATGATGTCGCGCGCTGTCCGCGCGCGGATGTGCTCCGCGTACTTGAGCGCGCCCTCGAGGTCGAGGATCTCGCCAAGGAACTCCTCCGGCACGATTTTGAGGAAGATGTCGTTGACCAGAACCCGGATCGGGATGACGCCCATGAGCCGACCGTCGTCATCGGTGACGGCAATGACGCGGCAGCCGGTGTTCTCGACCGATGCCTCGGCGACCGTCCGGAGGCTGTCATCGGCGTGGACGTTGACCGGCTCCATCCGCAGGATCGTGTCGGCCTCGGCGATCGACGTGGCCTGGGTGATCGATTCGGGGGTACGTTCAGCCATCGATGGCTCCGTAGCGCAGGAGGCCGCGCACGTGCACAGCCTCCACCGTCGCGCCAGCGCTATGGGCTGGGCGCCTCAGCCCGTCCCGGCGGCCGGGACGTCGTGAGTCTAGCCTGACGCCGCGAGGGCGGTCGGTATGATCTCGGCCATGCCGCCCAGCCGCCGATGATCGGCCTCGAGTTCACCCTGCTCTTCGCGCTGGGCGCGGCACTGGTGCTCGGGGCGATCGCCCACCGGCTTGGCGTGCCGCCGATGATCGGCTACATCGCCGCGGGTCTGGCCGTCGGGCCGGCAACGCCGGGGTTCGTCGCCGAGCAGGAGGACGTCCTGGCCCTGGCGGACATCGGCGTCGCGCTGCTGATGTTCAGCATCGGCCTCCAGTTCAGCCTCGCGGAGCTGCGCACGGTCGGGACGCGGATCCTGGCCGGGACGCCGGTGCAGGTGGCGCTGACGATGACGATCGGGACCGCCACCGGTCTCGCCCTCGGCTGGCCGCTCATCGAGGCGCTCTTCATCGGGGGCGCGGTGTCGGTCTGCTCGACGGTCGTGCTGTTCAAGGTCGCCGGAGAGGGCGCGCTGCACACGACCTCCCACGGCAAGACCGCGCTCGGCGTCTCGGTCGTTCAGGACCTGCTCACGGTCGTGCTCGTCGTCGCGCTCTCGGCCATCGGTGGCGGCGAGGACGAGGGCATCGGCGGTGCGCTGGTGCGGGTCGCGGTGGCCATCGGCTTCGTGGTGTTCATGCTCGTGGCCGGGTCGCGACTGCTGCCCCGCCTGCTCGGGCTCATCGCCGGCCTGCGGTCGCGAGAGCTGTTCGTGATCGGCGTGGCGGTCGTCGCGGTGGGCACGGCCTTCGCGGCCAGCGCGCTCGGCGTGAGCGTCGCGCTCGGTGCGTTCGTGGCCGGGCTGGCCCTGGCCGACTCCGACCTGACCGACAGCGTCCTCGGCGAGATCGTCCCGCTGCGCGAGCTGTTCAGCACCTTCTTCTTCGTCTCGATCGGCATCCTCCTCCAGCCCGCGGCGATCCTCGCCGCCTGGCCGGTGGCCGTCGCGCTCCTGCTGATCGTCACGCTCGGCAAGGCGGTGCCGATCGCGCTCCTCGCGCGCTTCGACGGGCAGCGTCCGTCATCGGCGCTGCGCGCCGGGGCGCTGATCGGCCAGAGCGGTGAGTTCAGCTTCGTGCTCGCGTCGACCGGCCTCGCGCTGGGCGCGGTGCGACCGGACTCGTTCAGCCTGGCGATGGGCGCGGTCGTCATCTCGATCATCACCGCCCAGCCGCTGCTGACGGTCGGGAGCCGTATCGGCGACGCCCTCGACGCGAGGGCGAAGATGCCGCGGCTCCCCGGCGACGAGCCTGGGCGCGAGATGCGACGCCACGCGGTGATCCTCGGCTACGGGCGCGTCGGCCACTCCGTCGCCCGCGTGCTCGGCTCGCGCGGCTTCGCGTGGGTCGCCATCGAGGGGGACTTCCACGTCGCGCGCGAGGCGCGCCAGGCGGGGGCGCCGGTCATCTTCGGCGAGGCCGGGACGTCATCGGTCCTCGATCGCGCCGGCGTCGTGAACGCACACGCGCTGGTCGTCGCCATCCCCGACGCGCTCGCCACGCGCCAGGCGATCGCCTACGCGCGTTCCCTGAACCCGCGCCTGGAGGTCGTGGCGCGGGCCCACTCGGACAGCGAGGAGACCGAGCTGCGCCGGCTCGGGGCGGCGCGCGTGGTCGTCGCCGAGCGCGAGCTGGGCAACCAGCTCATCCGCCATGCCCTCCGCCGGTTCGGCGTGAGCGACCGCGAGGTCGCCACCATCCTCGAGGCACGTCGCCGGACCTAGGCCTCCCAGGCCTCATCGATGCGCTCGACGAGCTCATCGAGCGAACGGACGACCAGGTGCGCGACGCCGCGGCGGTCCTCGTGGAGCAGTCCCCACGGGCCGCGCCGGATCCAGACGGCGCGCATGCCGGCGGCGGCGGACGGCAGGACGTCGTTGTCGACTCGATCGCCGACGTAGGCAACGTCGCCGGCGGGAGGCGAGCCGAGCAGCTCGAGGGTCCGCGAGAAGAAGGCCGCGTCAGGCTTGGCGACGCCCATCGCGTCGCTCATGCCCATCGCGTCGACGTCGACGCCGAGCGCGATCAGCTCGCCATGGCGTCGGGCCGGCTGATTTGCGGTGACCGCAACGCGGTAGCCGCGCTCTTTCAGACCATCGATGGCGCGCAGCGCATCGGGATACAGGTCCTCGCGACGCAGGGAGCCGTAGCGGGCCTCGAAGTCCGGCCGGCTGTCCTGCCAATCGGGCCGCTGGATGAGCTCGAAGAAGCGTCGCCAGTCATCGGGCTTGTCGGCATTGGAGATCGAGCCGCCGAGGACGGCCATGAGCGTGAACTCGGGCAGTCCGAAGATCTCGGCCCAGGTCCGGAAGACGCGCGTCTCGTCGACCAGCGTCTCGCCAACGTCGAGGACGACCCAGCGATTGCTCATCGAGTCCCGGAGTATATACGTATATACCCCGACAGCACTACGCCTGCTTCACACCGGCCACGAGGGCCTCGACCGATGGCTTCGCGTCGCCGAACAGCATCTTCGTCTTCTCGTTGCTGAACAGCGGGTTCGGGATGCCCGCGAAGCCGGCGCCGCGGCCGCGCTTGAGCACGATGACGTTCTGCGCCATGTCCACGTTGAGGATCGGCATGCCGCTGATCGGTGAGCCCTCCTCGCGCGCAACAGGATTTACGACATCGTTGGCACCGATGATCAGCGCGACGTCGGTATCGGCGAAGTCGTCGTTGATCTCGTCCATCTCCTTGAGCCGGTCGTAGGGCACGTTGGCCTCGGCCAGCAGCACGTTCATGTGGCCCGGCATGCGACCGGCCACCGGGTGGATGGCGAACTGGACGTCCACGCCCTTGGCAATCAGCAGGTCCATGAGCTCGCGCACCGGGCCCTGCGCCTGGGCCACGGCCATCCCGTAGCCGGGGACGATGATCACCCGCTTGCCATACGCCATCAGCACCGCGGCATCCTCCGCGTTGATCTCGCGCAGCTGCTCCTCGCCCTCCTCCCCGGCCGCAACGGCTCCGCCGCCGGTGCCGAAGCCGGCGAAGAGGACGTTCATGAGCGACCGGTTCATCGCCTTGGTCATGAGCTGGGTGAGGATGGCGCCCGACGCCCCGACCAGCGTGCCGGCGATCAGCAGCGCGTAGTTGTTGAGCACGAAGCCGGTGGCCGCCACCGCGATGCCGGTGTACGAGTTCAGCAGCGACACGACGACGGGCATGTCCGCTCCGCCGATCGGCATCACGAGCTGCACGCCGAGGATCAGCGACAGCGCGACGAAGAGGAGGAACAGCGGGACGCTCGGCTCGACGACGGCGAGATAGACGCCGATGACGACGAGCGCCAGGAAGAGGGCGGCGGTCACGATCTGCGAGCCGGGATACTTCACCGGCCGCGCGGCGATCACGCCCTGGAGCTTGCCGAAGGCCACGACCGACCCGGTCAGGCTGACCGAGCCGATGATCGCGCCGAGCAGCGTGGCGATGACGAAGGCCAGCGGCAGCAGCTCACCCGGATGCAGCGACGTGTCGCGCTGGAACTCGACGACCGCGACGAGCGCCGCGGCACCGCCGCCGGCGCCATTGAAGATGGCGACCATCTGGGGCATCGCGGTCATCGGGACGCGCCTGGCCCCGAGCACGCCGGCGATCGATCCGATGGCCGCGCCGCCAACGACGATCCACCAGTTGGCGAACATCCCCGGCGTCGTGAAGAAGGTCCAGCCGACGACGAGGGCCATGCCGGCCGCGCCGAGCAGGTTGCCGGTGCGCGCCGTCCGGGGGCTGGCGAGGAACTTCAGCGCCAGGATGAAGGTGACGCTGGCGACCAGCCAGACGAGATAGGTGAGAAGGTCAAGCAGCTCCATCTAGCCGCGATCCCGCGTCTGATCACTGGGTCGCTTGCGGAACATCTCGAGCATCCGGTCGGTGACGACGAAGCCGCCGACGACGTTGATCGTGCCGAGGATGACCGCCAGGAACGCGAGCACGAGGGCAACCGGGCTGTCGGCCGTCGCGGCCACGAGCATGGCGCCGACGACGATGACGCCGTGGACCGCGTTGGCGCCGCTCATCAGCGGGGTGTGGAGCATCGTCGGCACCTTCGAGACGACCTCGTAGCCGACGAAGGCGGCGAGGACGAGGATGAAGACGGCCGTGACGAGCGCGAACGGATCGAGTTCCATCGGTCTATTCGTCCTTCGTGGGTGCTGGGGCCGGGGCGACCTCGATGCCGAGTGCCTTTGCGGTTGCCTCGTTCACGACCTTGCCGCCGTGGGTGATCGTCGCGCCCTTCGTGATCTCGTCGGTGAAGTCGAGGTCCAGCGACCCGTCCTTGACGAGGTGCTTGACGAGCGTCTGGATGTTCTTGGCGTACATCTGGGTCGCGCTGGCCGGCATCGTCGCGGGCAGGTTGGTGAGGCCGACGATGCGGACGCCGTGCTTCACGACCTCCTTCCCCGCCTCGGTGCCCTCGACGTTCCCGCCCATCTCGGCGGCCATGTCGACGATGACGCTGCCCGGCTTCATGCTCGCGACCATCTCGTCGGTCACGAGCTTCGGCGCGGGGCGGCCGGGAATGAGGGCGGTGGTGATGATGAAATCGGCCTCCCGGACGCGCTCGGCGATGAGCTCGGCCTGGCGACGCTTGTAGTCCTCGCTCATCTCGGTCGCGTAGCCGCCGGCGGTCTCGGCCTTCGCCTTCTCCTCATCGGTCATCTCGACCGACAGGAAGGTGCCGCCGAGCGACTCGACCTGCTCCTTGACGACCGGGCGCACGTCGGTGGCCTCGACGACCGCGCCGAGGCGGCGCGCGGTGCCGATCGCCATCAGGCCGGCGACGCCGGCGCCCATGATGATCCCGCGAGCCGGACGGATCGTGCCCGCCGCCGTGGTCAGCAGCGGGAAGAACTTCGGCAGCCGCTCGGCCGCAATGAGGACCGCCTTGTAACCGCCCGCGGTGGCCTGGCTCGAGAGCGTGTCCATCGACTGGGCGCGGGTGATGCGCGGGATGGCGTCCATGCTGATGGCCGTGACGCCACGCTCCGCCAGCTTCTGCGCCAGCTCCGGCTTGGCGAGCGTGCCCAGGGTGCCGATGAGGACCGAGCCCGAGCGCAGCATCTCGACCTCCTCGTCGGAGGGTCGACCGACGCGGAGCACCATGTCCGCCTCGCTGTACAGCTGCGCCGCGTCCGGGACGATCTTCGCGCCGGCCTCGCGGTACGCCTCATCCAGGCTGGAGGACGCGTCGCCGGCGCCGGCCTGCACGAGCACCTCGTGGCCGTCGCCGACCAGCTGGCCGGCGATCTGGGGCGTGAGCGCGACGCGGGTCTCCCCCTCCGCTGTCTCTCGTGGAACACCGATCTTCATGAAGGAAGCTCTCTTCGGAAAGGGCATGCATGCCGCGAACCGCCGCAGCTCCTTCGATGAAGGGCGCGAGGCGGTTCGGAGTCCCGAGTGTAGCAGCGTCATTCGCGGAGCGCCCGCTCAATCATCTGAGGCCGATGCGCACCGTGCCTTGCTCGGTCGATTCCCGGTCGATTCCCGGTCGATTCCCGGTCGATTCCCGGTCGATTCCCGTGGGGCGGGCGTATCGGCGCATCAGTGGCCGGAGTCCCATCCGGCGGGCAGCCTGGCGCCTCGTGTGGAGCTGCCCGCGCGCCAGGGCTCCCGTGTGGCGGGAAATCGGCCAATGAGTGGCCGATAGGCCCGTGGGGCGGGAGTCCGGTCGTCCCGCTATCGGGCGATCGGCTACCTTGAGCGAGGCGAGTACAAACCCCAGCCTGGACCTCGCCCTCCGCGCGGCGGAGTACTTCGACCTCCCGGTTGAGGCGATCTTCAACCGGGATCCATTCAGGCCGATGTCCACCCAGCTGTACGGGCGGACGCCAACGGAGACCACACGTGAGCCTCGTTCTCGACGGACTCGGAAAGCGCTTCGGGGAGGTCGTCGCGCTCGACGGCGCCAGCTTCACGGTCGAGCCGGGCACCATCTTCGGCCTGCTCGGTGCCAACGGCGCGGGCAAGACGACCGCGATGCGGATCGTGCTCGACATCCTCCGCGCCGACTCCGGTCGGGTCACCTGGATGGGGACCGAGAACACCGCCCTCCCGCGCAAGACGTGGGGCTACCTGCCCGAGGAGCGCGGGCTGTATCCCAAGATGAAAGTCGGCGAGCAGCTGCGCTTCTTCTCCGCCCTCTACGGCGTGCCGGCGGAGACAGGCGCAGGCCGAGATCATCGACTGGCTCGAGCGCTTCCGGATCCCCGACTACCTCGACCGCAAGGTCGAGGAGCTGTCGAAGGGCAACCAGCAGAAGATCCAGTTCATCGCCGCGATTCTCCACGACCCCGAGGTGCTGATCATGGACGAGCCGTTCACCGGCCTCGACCCGGTCAACGTCCGGTTGCTGAAGGAGGCCTTCGTCGCGATGCGCGACCGAGGCAAGACCCTGATCTTCAGCACGCATCAGATGGAGACGGTCGAGGAGCTGTGCGAGTCGATCGCGATCATCGATCGCGGGCGCGTCATCGTCAGCGGCCAGGTGCGCGACGTGAAGCGCGCGATGGGACGGCAGGTCGTGCGCCTCGCGACCGACGGCAACGGCCATGGCGTCGACTGGCTCCGCGACCTGCCCGGCGTCGAAGTCACCGCGCAGCGCGCGGACTACGTCGAGCTCCGCGTACCCGCCGACCGCGACCCGGAGACGATCCTGCGCGCGGCGCTCGATCGTGGCGATCGGGTCTCGCGCTTCGAGATCGCCGAGCCCAGCCTCGAGGAGATCTTCGTCGAGCACGTCGGAAGGCGCGCCGTCGACCCATCCGAGGAGCACCTCGCGACGACCGGCAAGGAGGCAGACCGATGAGCAACCTCTTCCCCAACGCCTTCCACGTCGCGCGGCGCGAGTACCTCTTCCGTGTTCGTGGCCGGGCGTTCGTCGTCACCACGCTGCTGCTCGCCGCGGTGGTCGCCGTTGCCTCCCTGCTCCCAACGATCCTCGGGGCACTCGGCGTGGCCGATCCGGCCCAGATCGCGGTCAGCGACGAGGCGGGCGATCTCCCTGGTGACCACATCGCGGCGATCGAAAGCGTCCTGGCAGCTCCTGCCGGCGAGAGCGGCGAGGAGACCACCGAGGTCGTTCCCACTGACGACCCCGAGGGGGCGGCCGAGCAGGTGCGCGCCGGCGAGCTCGACGGGCTGCTGACGATCTCGCGCGGCGACGACGGAGAGCTGGCCTTCGAGTATCTGAGCGACCAGGGCCCGGGCAGCCAGACGCGGATCCTCGTGACGCAGGCGGCGAACGCGCTGGCAACGACCGATCGGCTGGAGCGCGCCGGAATCTCGCCCGACGAGGCCGCGACGCTCTTCGCGCCCGCCGACTTCACGGCGACCGCGGTCGATCCCGACGCCGCGGACGAGGAGGACTTCGGCGGCGCCGTGCTCCTGTCCTACGTCGTCGTGATCCTGACGTTCATGGCGATCCTGACGTACGGCAACTGGGTCGCGCAGAGCGTGGCCGAAGAGAAGTCCGGCCGTGTCATGGAGCTGCTCATCACCGCGGCCACACCACGGCAGCTGCTCATCGGCAAGGTCTTCGGCACCGGCGCGGCCGGTCTGACCCAGTACGTGGCGCTGATCGCTGCGTTCGCCATCGGCCTCGTCATCACCGGTCCGGTGGCCGGCGCGCTGGGGGCCGAGGGTCAGGCACCGTTCGAGCTGCCGCAGGTCGACCCCGGCTTCATCGCCGTGTTCACGCTCTTCTTCCTGCTCGGCTTCCTGCTGTACTGCACGCTCTACGCGGCCGCCGGCTCCATGGTGAGCCGCGTCGAGGACGCGCAGCAGGCCGCCGGCCCGCTCATCTACCTTGCGATCGGTGGCTACCTGATCTCGTTCTTCGCCCCGAACGACCCCGATGGCCAGCTGATCTCGATCGCGTCGATCATCCCGTTCTTCAGCCCGTACCTCATGCCGACGCGGATGCTGCTCGGCAACCCGGCGGCGTGGGAGGTGGCGCTGGCGGTCGTGCTGCTGGCGCTGACGCTGGCGGTGGCGATGTGGGTTGCCGCGCGGGTCTACAGCGCCGGCGTGCTCCTCTACGGCCAGCGCGTCGGCCTGCGCAGCGTGTGGCGCGCGACCCGCGTCGCGAGATGAGCTCGCTGGTCGTCACCGACGCGCGGCGCATCGAGCTCGCCCACGGCGACATCACCACCGAGCGCCTCGATGCGGTCGCCAACGCGGCCAACGAGGCGCTGCGCGGCGGCGGCGGCGTCGACGGCGCGATCCATCGCGCTGCTGGCCCCGGTCTGCTCGACGAGCTGATCAGGCGCTATCCGGATGGCACGCCGACCGGCACGGCCGTCGCGACCGACGGCCACGAACTGCCGGCGCGCTGGGTGCTCCACGCGGTTGGACCGGTCTGGCGTGGCGGCGACCAGGGTGAGGAGGCGCTGCTCGATGGCACGTATCGGTCCTGCCTCCGCCTCGCCGACGAGCTCGGCGCGCGAAGCGTCGGCTTCCCCGCCATCAGCATGGGCATCTACGGGTACCCCGCGGACGAGGGTGCGCGGGTGGCCGTCCGCGCCGCCGCCGAGCACCTGCGCGGCGAGACCGGGATCGAGCTCGTGCGCTTCGTCCTCTTCAGCGACGAGACCTACGGCCACTTCGCCGTGGCCTTGGCGGAGCTCGGCGCGTCATGAGCCCGATCAATCGAGCGTCTGCAGCACGGCGCATCGGTCCTGTGAAGATTGGCCGATCGATCGGCCACCTGGCTGAATTCCCCGCCCCACGGGGCGCCCTGGAGACCGATGACGGCTGCCCGGCGTGTGAACGGCCCGCCCCACGGGATTCCACGCCGATTCCCGCGGTACGGGCGTATCGGACACTGATTGGCTGAATTCCCGCCCCACGGGAGCCCTGGAGGCCGATGTCGGCTTCCCCGGCGTCGGAACCTCCCGCCACACGGGATTCCGGCCACTCATTCGCCGATGCGCCCGCCCCATGGGAATCCACCACTCCTCCCAGGAACGGGCTGATCGGCCACTACTCACTCGCGTGGCGGCACTTCCGCCGCGGTGCGCAGACCCGGACCGGCGTGCCGCGGCCGGAGCGTGAACCGATCATCCGGCGGCGCCAGGTCGCCGGGGTCCTCACCGATGACGAGCGCGGAGAGGTACTCGCCGACGACCGGTGCGTGCTTGAACCCGTGCCCTGAGCCGCCGCCGACGATCCACGCGTTGAGGTGTGCAAGCTCGGGAACGCGGTCGATGACGAAGTGTGTGTCAGGGGTCACCTCGTACTGGCAGACGCGCCCCTCAGCCACCGGCTGCTCGGCAAGATCGGGGAGGCGGCGGCGCAGGTAGTCGCGCGACGCGGCGATCCGCTCATCCGACAGGCGGCGCTCCTGGGTGTCGGGGTCCACGATCGGGCCCGGCCAGTCCGGCGCGACCTTCGCGCCGCGGCCCTCGATTGACGGCAGGCCGTAGAAGGCGGCGTCGTACTCCACCCAGGTCGGCAGGCTGCCGGCGTCGAAGCGCTCGTCGCCGGGCGGGGTGGCGAAGTAGATGACTTCCTGTTGCGGGACGGCGATGTCGAGGTCGCGGACCGGCCCGAGCAGCTTCGGCAGCCAGGCACCTGCCGCGAAGACGACGGCATCGAAGCCGGGCGCTCCGCCATCGACCTCCACGATCACGCCGTCCTGGTCCAGGCCGGCGCGGGCGATGCGGACCGCGCCGCCCTCCTCGGCCACCGCCCGGGCGGTGGCGGCCACGCCGCGACGGGCCAGCAGCACCCCCGCTTCCGGCTCGTGGAGGGCCCAGCCGATGTCGTCGGTTCCCAGCTGGGGGTAGCGCTCGCGGAGCACATCCGCCTCGAGACGCTCGGCCGGAATGCCCAGCCGCTCCAGGGTGCGCAGCGAATCGGCCTCGAAACCGTCCTCGTGGTGCGCGAGCCAGAGGACGCCGGTGCGCACGAAGAGTGATCGGTCCAGCGCCAGCCACTGCTCCAGCGCGCGGCGCTGCCAGATCGGGTAGTGCGAGTCCGCACCGTGCGCCGATCGCGTGACCCGCGACTCGTCGCCCGAGCTGGCGAGCGAGTTGCCGGCGCCGTACTGGTCAACCAGCGTGACCGATGCGCCACGGCGCAGGAGCCAGCGGGCGGTCCAGCTGCCGAAGGCGCCGGCACCGATGACGAGGACGTGCATCGGCGGATCGTACGCGCCCGGGCGGACGAAGCGCTGGCTCGCTGCCGGCGGGCGGGCGCTAGCATCAGCACCATGGAGGCAGCCGGTCCCGACGCGGTCATCAGCACCCATTCGCTGACGAAGCACTACGGCGCTGTGCGGGCGCTCAACGACCTGACTCTCGACGTCCGGCGCGGCGAGATCTTCGGCTTCCTCGGTCCGAACGGGGCCGGCAAGTCGACCGCCATCCGAACGCTGCTCGGCTTCCTGCATGCCACCCGTGGCACCGCCACCGTGCTCGGCCACGACATCGCCACGGGCTCCGTCGAGATTCGCCGGAACACCGGCTACCTGCCCGGCGGGATCGCGCTGTACGACTCGCTCTCCGGCGAGCAGGTGCTCGACTACCTCGTCGACATGCAGGGGCTCGAGCCGCGCCGTCGAGCCGAGCTGTGTGAGCGGCTGGAGCTGCCCGCTTCGGTCCTGCGCCGCAAGGTGCGTGACTACTCGCGCGGGATGCGCCAGAAGATCGGCGTCGTCCAGGCGCTCCAGCACGACCCGGAGCTGGCGATCCTCGACGAGCCCACCGAGGGCCTCGACCCGCTCATGCAGCAGGCGTTCTATCGGCTCCTCGATGACCTGCGCGCCGAGGGCAAGACCGTTTTCTTCAGCTCGCACGTGCTCTTCGAGGTCGAGCGGCTGTGCGATCGGGTGGCGATCATCCGCGCCGGGCACCTCATGGCCATCCATGATGTCGCCGCGCTGCTCGAGCGCCGCAAGCGACGCGTGATGCTGCGCTGGCGTGGGGCGGCGCCCGACCCCGCGACCCTGCCCGGGCTGACCGACGTGGAGGTGGACGGCAGCCGCATCACCGGCACCCTGTCTGGCGAGATCGCCGGATTCGTGCGCTCGATCGCGTCGCCGAACCTCGAGGACCTGACGATCGAGCCGGCCAGCCTGGAGGAGGCGTTCCTCGAGTACTACGCCGACGACGAGAAGACCGAGGCCGTCGACGAACCCGAGGCGGTGGCGCGATGAGCGTGCGACTCTTCCGCCAGACGATCCACTGGCAGCGGGTGCGGCTGCTGGTCGTGATGGTGGCGGCGATCGCGTGGGGCGCCGTCATCCCGGTCATCTACGAGGCGTTCAGCGACGTCATCCAGGGCCTCGTCGACTCCGGTGCCTTCCCCTCCGAGCTGATGAACTTCGGCTCGGGCTCGCTCTTCACGCTGCCGGGGAGCATCACGCTCGGGCTCCAGCACCCGCTGGCGATCGCGATGATCGGCATCTTCGCCGTCGGCGCGTCGTCGGTGGCGGTCGCCGGCGAGCGGGCGCGCGGCACGCTCGAAGTGCTCCTGGCCCGGCCGATCTCGCGCACGACGCTCTATACCAGCCTCCTCGTCGCGCTCCTGCTGATCGTGCTCCTCGTGCTGACCGCGATCCTCGGCGGAATGATCGCCAGCGCCGCGGCGATCGGTATCGTCGACGAGCTCGACCTCGGGCAGCTGCCGCTGGTCCTCCTCAACGGCTTCGGGCTGTGGGCCGCGTTCACGACGTTCGGCCTGGCGATGTCGGTCAGCTTCGACCGGCCGGGGCCGGCCATCGGCCTGACCCTGGCGTGGCTGCTGATCCACTACTTCCTCGAGATCCTCGGCTCGCTGTGGACCGATGCCGCGTGGGCCCAGGAATACTCGCTGCTCCACCACTTCGACCCGGGCGCGATCCTGTCCGGTGACCTCAACCCGGCCGACCTGGTGATCGTGTACGTGGTGGCCGTGATCCCGATCGTCTATGCGCTGCTCGTCTTCCCGAAGCGCGACATCGCCGCGCCCGCTTAGGAGGCAGCCGCCTCCACCACGGTCTCCTCGCCGAGGGCGTAGGCCACCGCATCCTCGACGCTCATCGCCGCGCCGATCGCGAGGTCATCGGCCAGGGCGGGGTCCGCGCGGAGGTTCTCGGGATCGAACTCGAGCACCCCGCGGTTCCACGGGTTGAGGCCGGTCCCGCTCGACTCCTCGAGGCGGCCAACCACGGCGGTGAGGCGGGCCGCTCGCCTGCGGTCGCCGGTCCGGAGGGCCAGGACCGCCATCGCGTCGAGGACGAGCGCATAGCCGGTCAGATCGCCCGCCTCTCGGAAGGTCTGCAACGCAGCTGAGAACCGGCCTCCCGCCTCCTCACGAGCGCTGGCGCTGCCGCCCGCCGTCTCCTGGTCGGTGGTCAGGTCCGCGAGGCCAACGGTGTAGCTGGCCCAGCCGACCATGAAGCGGTCGCCACCCGCCTCGAACAGGTCGAGCGCGTGAACCGCGTGCCCGCGCGCCTCATCGGTCTTGCCGGCGCCCCACAGGACATTGGCCAGCGCCCACTCGCAGCGCCCGATGCCTGCGTCGTCATCCAGCTCGCGGTAGATCGCGAGGGCAGCGTTGATGTGGCGCTGCGCGCTGGCGACGGTGTCCGGGTTGTGAAGATCCATGACCGAGTACGTGAACGACATCCCGTACTCGGCTCCGGCGAGCCCCGGACGATCGCCCAACGCGGTGCGAGCCTCGATCTCGGCACCGTAGTACCGCCGCGCACGATCGGTGTCCGCGCGCCAGTACGCCAGGCCGCCGGCTGCCGAGAGGGCGTCGGCGAGCGCCTCGGGATACGAGGTCGCATCCGGCAGCGCGAGCGCCGCCTCCGCTCGCTCGAGCCCCTCGGCGATGTACCCGCGGCGCTGCCAGAGGCGCCACAGGTCGTGGCAGAGACGCAGGGCCGCCTCGGTGTCGTGCTCCAGCGACCACCCGATCGCCGCGCGCAGGTTGTCGTGATCGAGCTCGAGCCGATCGAACGACGCCCCAGAGCCAGATCCCATGGCTCGCGCTCCGGACTCGCGCGCGATCTCGGCGAACGCTCGGGCGTGGCGCTCGCGAAGCGCATCCCATCGGCCGCGCTCCTTCGCCTGCTCGATCGCGAACTCGCGGATCGTCTCGAGCATCGCGAAGCGCGGCTCGCCGTCGATGCCCTCGACCTGGCGAGCGAGGCTGTGCTCGACGAGCGACGCCAGGTTGTCGAGCGGATCCGCGGCGAGCTCACCGCCGCACACGGCCATGACGTCGGTGAGGCCGGCGCCGCCGACGAACACGCCGAGGCAGGCGAAGGTCGCGCGGTCCTCCTCCTCGAGCATGTCGTGGCTCCAGGCGATCGCGTTGCGCAGCGTCTGCTGTCGAGCCGGCAGGTCGCGCGAACCCGCCGACAACAGCCCCAACCGATCTCCCAGGCGGCCGAGCATCGCCTGCGGGGTCAGGATGCGGATGCGCGCGGCCGCGAGCTCGATCGCCAACGGCAGCCCATCGAGGCGGACGCAGATCTCCGCCACCGCCGGCGCGTTCTCGTTGGTGACCTCGAAGCCGGGCTTCACCGCGCGCGCCCGCTCGATGAACAGCGCCACCGCCTCGTACTGCGACAGCTGCGCCAGCGACGGCAGGTTGGCCGGATCGGGCAGGTCGAGCGGCGGAACCGGGTACTCCTGCTCGCCCGAGACCTGCAGCGCGCTGCGGCTGCTGGCCAGGACGGTCAGGTTCGGGGAGGCCGTGAGCAGCTGGTTGACCGATGAGCCCGCCCCGATCACCTGCTCGAAGTTGTCGAGCACGATCAGCATGCGCTTCGCGCCGATGTGGTCGATGAGGCGCTCGATCGCCGGGCGGCCGCCGCGATCCGACAGCACGAGGGTCTGCGCGATCGTCGACGGTACGAGCTCCGGGTCGCTGATCGGTGCCAGCTCGACGAACCAGACGCCGTCTGGATAGTGGCGCAACGCGCGGCCGGCGACCTCGAGGCTCAGACGCGTCTTCCCCGTGCCACCCGGCCCCGTGAGGGTCAGCAGGCGGTGATCCGCGAGCAGCGAGCCGATCGCGTCGATCTCCGCGTCGCGGCCGAGGAACGTCGTCAGTCGCGTGGGCAGGTTGTTCGGCGTGGCGTCGAGGGAGCCGATCGCGGGGAAGTCGTTCAGCAGCCCGCCGATGACGAGCTGCCAGAGGTGCTCGGGATGCTCGAGATCCTTGAGCCGATGCTCGCCGAGGTCGCGCAGCTCGACGCCGTCGGGGAGGGCGTCCTGCACCAGCGAGCGGGTCGCGTCGGACAGCAGCACCTGCCCGCCGTGCGCGACGCTCGCGATGCGGCTGGCTCGGTGGACGTGAAGGCCGACGTAGGTCTTTGCCGACAGGCTGGCCTCGCCGGTGTGGAGGCCGATGCGGACGCGCACCTCCGCGTCTTCCGGCCATGCCTCGGCCGCGAGCGCCCGTTGGGCTTCGGCTGCCGCCGCGACCGCGGCCGGTGCCGTCGGGAAGGCGGCGAAGAACGAGTCGCCCTCGGTGCCGACCTCGTTGCCGCGGCTCGCCTCGAACGCCGCTCGCAGCAGCTCTCGATGGCGCTCGAGGACGGCGGGCCACCGCTCGCCGCAGGTGCGAAGCAGGCGCGTCGAGCCCTCGATGTCGCTGAAGAAGAACGTGACGGTGCCGGTGAGCAGCTCGGGCATCGGTGGGGAGTGTGCGGTGTGCGGGGTCGCGCGCGCAAGGTCTGGCGCCTGCCGGGTTGGTCTGGTCAGTTGGTCAGGTCAACCCTGCGCCCATACCCCGATCCTCGACTAGGCTTCGAGCGGTGAGCTCCCTCGTCGCCCTTCTGCGTGAGCGGCCGGTCCTGACCGCCGTGCTGGGAGCGTTGACCATCGCCTTCTCGGCGATCTTCGTGAGCCTCGCCGCCGTATCGCCGGCCACGGCCGCCGTCTTCCGCTGCGCCTATGCCCTGCCGCCGCTCCTCCTGCTGGCCTGGCTCGAGCGCCGCCGATTCGGCGGGCGTGCGGAGGGGCAGCGACGCCTTGCATGGATCGCCGGGATCTTCTTCGCCGTCGATCTCGTGCTGTGGCACCACGCCATCGAGGAGGTCGGCGCCGGGCTGGCCACGGTGCTCGGCAACACGCAGGTCGTGATCGTGCCGATCGCCGCGTGGCTGTTCCTCGGGGAGCGGCCCGGCGGGCGGGTGGCCGCATCGGTCCCGCTCGTGCTCATCGGTGTCGTGCTCATCAGCGGGGTCTTGGGCGACGAGGCGTTCGGGCGCAACCCGGCGCTCGGGGTGCTGTTCGGGCTCGGGACCGGCATCGCCTACGCCGGCTTCCTCCTCGTCCAGCGCCGCGCGAACGCCGATCCGCGACGACCCGCCGGACCGCTGTTCGACGCGACCCTCTCGGCCGCGATCGTCTCGCTGCTGATCGGCCTGCCGCTGGGCGAGGTCGACCTCGTGCCGACCTGGCCGGCCCACGGCTGGCTGATCCTGCTGGCGCTCAGCGTCCAGGTCGTCGGATGGCTGCTGATCAGCACCAGCCTCCCACGACTGCCGGCGGCGGTCACGAGCGTCGTGCTGACGATCCAGCCGGTCGGATCGGTCCTGCTCGGGATCTGGATCCTGAACGAGGCGCCGAGCGGGTTCCAGCTGCTCGGCGTCCTGTTCATCATCGCCGGACTGCTGCTGACGACCTTGCGGGTTCGGTCGCCGGATGCGCGGCGGGCCCAGCCGGAGACCGGCTAGCCCTGGTCGTCGGCCTCGCCGGTCGTCCGCGGCAGTGTGGGCGGCAGGGTCACCGTGAATCGCGTGTCGCCCGGCGCGCTGTCGACCTCGATCCGCCCGCCGTGGCGAGCCACCACCCCGTACGAGATGTGGAGACCCAGCCCGGTGCCCTTGCCGGGCTCCTTCGTGGTGTAGAACGGCTCGAAGAGGCGCGCGCGGATCTCGGGCGGGACCCCGGAGCCGCTGTCGGCGATCGTGACGCGCACGCCGACGCCCTCCGCCGTCGCCTCGGATTCGGCGCGGATCGTCAGGGTGCCCCGGCCGTCCATGGCGTCGACGGCATTGTCGATGAGGTTGGTCCACACCTGGTTCAGCTCGGAGCCGTATGCCTCGATCGGCGGCAGGTCGTCGGCGATCTCGGTGCGCACCTCGATGTCGCGCAGGCGGTGGCGCAGGATGACGAGCGTCTGCTCCAGACCGATCCGGACGTCGACCCTCCCGACCGGCGCCTGGTCGAGGTAGGTGTACCCCTTGACCGCCCCGACGATGTCGCTGATCCGGGTCAGCGCGATCTCGAGCTCCCCGAGCAGCTGACGGACCGATGCGTCTGCCGCCAGCCACGGAACGACGTCCGCGGGCTGCTCGCGCAGACTGGCGGCGGTCCAACCAGCCTCGACGAGGGCGCTGGCCGCCTCCGCGCTGCCCGCGATGACCTCGATCTCACTGATCCGATCGGCCCGCTCGAGTGCGGTGCGAGGCTTCGGCGCGTCGGTCGGTGGGCGTGGCGGCGGGTTCGGCCGCGGCGAGGACTCGGCGGCGCTCACGGCCTCCTCGAGCGAGGCGATCGAGCGGAGCGCGGCGGCGGCGGGGTTGTTCAGCTCGTGCGCCAGACCCGCCGACAGGGTCCCGAGCGCGGCCAGCTTCTCGCGCTCGCGAAGGGTGACCTCCAATGCCCGCAGCCGCGCGACGGCGGTCCGGATCACCGAGAGCGCGACGTCGGGCCCGGCGGCGAGCAGCTCGCGCATCGCGTCGACCGGGATGCGGAGCACCTCAGCGGCCCGGGTGGCCGCGACCGTCGCCACGCGCGTGCCGCCCTCGAGCGCCGCGATCTCGCCCTGCAGCGATCCAGGACCGACGACGGCGACCGGGAGGCGAGTGTCGCCCGACTGGCGGGTAACCTCAAGCTCGCCGTCGAGCACGACGAACAGCGCGTCGGCGACGTCGCCCTGGCGAATGAGCACCTCGCCGGGCTCGAGGTCGACGATCTCGCCGCGGGCCACGAGCTCACGCAGTGGCGTCTCGTCGACGTCGGCGAACAGCGGCGTCTCCCGCAGGCGGGCGACGATCTCGTCGACGGGCAGGTGGGCGTGGGTCACAGCTGCGCGAGGTAGCGGTGGACGAGCGCAACGGCCATGGCGCCCTCGCCGACGGCGCTGGCGATCCGCTTCACCGAGTCGTGTCGAACATCCCCGGCGGCGAAGAGCCCGGGAAGGCTCGACTCGAGCAGGAACGGCTGGCGGTCGAGTGTCCAGCCGGGAACGTTCAGGCCGGTCAGGACGAAGCCACGCTCGTCACGGGCGACGACGCCGTCGAGCCACGCCGTGCGCGGCTGCTGGCCGATGAAGATGAACATCGCGTCGAGCGCGAGGTCGACCTCGCCGTCGGGCGTCGAGAACGTCGCGCCCTCGAGATGGGATTCCCCACGCAGCGCGTTCGTCTCGGTCCTCAGGTGCACCTCGACGTTCTCGAGCTCGCCGATCTGCTCGACGAGGTAGGCGCTCATGCCCCCGGCGATGTCCTCGCCGCGGATGACGAGATGAACCCTCCGGGCGTACCTGGCGAGATGGACCGCAGCCTGGCCGGCCGAGTTGCCCGAGCCGATGACGGCGACCTCCCCGTCGCGGTACAGCAGCGCCTCGGTGGTGGCGGCGCCGTAGTAGACGCCCGCGCCGGCCAGCTCGGCCGCGCGGGGCACCTCGAGCTGGCGGTAGCTCACCCCGGTCGTCACCACGACGGCCTGGCAGGCCACCTCGTTGCCGTCGTCGAGCCCGACGTATCGATACGGATCCTCGCGCCGCACGGCCGTCGCCTCCTGCGAGGAGAGGATCTCTGCACCCAGCCGCTTCGCCTGGGTCAGGGCTCGCCGCGCCAGGTCCCCGCCACTGAGCCCGGCCGGGAAGCCGAGGTAGTTCTCGATCCGGCTCGTCGTGCCGGCCTGCCCGCCGGGCGCCTCGCGCTCGACCATGAGCGTCTTCAGGCCCTCGCTGGCACCGTACACGGCCGCCGCCAGGCCCGCAGGCCCGCCGCCGACGATGACGAGGTCGTAGAACGGCAGCGCCGCATGGGTCGACATCCCGGTCGCGTCGGCGAGCTCCCGGTTCGAGGGATCTCGCAGGACGCGGTCGTCGGGCAGGACGACGACCGGGCGGGTCGGGTCGACTGGTTCCGTGAACGAGGCCGCCAGGCGGCGGCCGTCCTCATCGGTCTCCGGGTCGAGCCAGAGATAGGGCACCTGGTTGCGCGTCAGGAAGTCGCGGATCTCGTGGCCGCGCGGGGCCCATCGGCCGCTCAGGAGGCGCAGGCCCTCGAACGTCGGTCGGTAGCCGGCGGTCCAGTCGGCGAGCAGGTCGTCGAGGACCGGGTAGAGCTTCTCGTCCGGCGGATCCCACGGCTTGAGGAGGTACTGGTCGAGGCGGATGTCGTTGATCGCGCGGATGGCGACGTCGGTGTCGGCGTAGGCCGTCAGCAGGACGCGCTTCGCATCGGGTTGCAGGGGGATCGCCTCGGCGAGGAATTCGGTGCCCGTCATCGACGGCATGCGCTGGTCGACGAGGAGCAGCGCCACCGCATCGCCGCGCTGGGTCAGCTCGCGCACGACCTCGAGCGCATCGGCCCCTGAGCCGGCACCGATGATCCGGTACTCGTCGGCGTAGCGCGATCGCAGATCACGCTCGACGGCCCGCAGGACAGGCGCGTCGTCGTCGACCGCGAGGATTGCCGGCTTTGCGACCATGCCGCGAGTGTACCGACGGCGGGGAGCCACGCTGCGAGCATGGTGGCCGACCCATGCTCCTGACCGGCACCGGCCGGCGATGTCCGCCTACCGTTCCGGCGCAGCTTCTTCCAACACGAACGCCATGCGGCACATCTCGACGTGCTCCGGATCCCTCGCCGGTCCCGTGTGTCCTTCGCGGTCGAGCCTCCACGTCAAGCCAATGCACGGATGTCCGTGCGCGAGACCCTCCGGACGCTAGGCTGCGAGCATGTGTTGCCGGGCTCGATGCTCCTGACCGGCAGCGGCCGCTTGGCGCCGGCCGAACTTTCTCCCTGGGCGGTCCAGATCCGCGATGGCCGGATCGCGTGGGTCGGCCCGCCAGAGGATGCCCCCCCGGACGACGAGCGCGTGGACCTCTCATCAGCGCTCGTCACGCCCGGGCTGGTCGACAGCCACACCCACCCGGTCTTCGCCGGTGACCGATCGGAAGAGGCCGCGGCGCGTCTCGAGGGCGCGCCGTACACCGGCGGCGGGATCCTGCGCACCGTCGAGGCCACGCGCGCCACCGACGACGCAACCCTCGAAGCGCTGTGCGAGGGACGCCTGCGCGCCGCCCTCGCGGCGGGCACGACCACCGTCGAGTGCAAGTCCGGCTACGGGCTGTCGCTCGAGGAGGAGCTGCGCCACCTCCGCATCATTCGGCGCGTGGCCGAGCGGCTGCCGCTGCGGGTGGTGGCGACCTTCCTCGGCGCGCACGCCGTTCCCGCCGGAACGACGCCTGCCGACCATGCCGCTGTGGTCGCGGACGAGATGATCCCCGCTGTGGCCGCCGAGGGCCGGGCCGAGTTCGTCGACGTCTTCGCCGATGCCGACTTCTTCGACCTCGCCGGCACGGAGCGCATCGGCCGGGCGGCCGTCGCAGCGGGCCTCGGCTTGCGCCTCCACGCCGAGCAGCTCGCCCGCACTGGGGCCGCGGAGCTGGGCGTGCGGCTGGGTGCCGCATCGGTCGACCATCTCGAGCAGCTCGACGACGTGGGCGTGGCGGTCATCGCCGCCTCGGACACCGTCGCGACCCTCCTTCCGGCGCCGGCCGTCGTCCTGCGCGACCGGCTGCCGCCGGCCCGGGCGTTGCTGGACGCCGGTGCGACCGTCGCCCTGGCCAGCGACGCGAACGCCGGTACCTACTCCGGCTTCGGGACGATGCCGCTGGTGATCGGTCTCGGTGCGACGCTGCTCGGGATGACCGCCATCGAAGCGCTCGAGGCAGCCACCTCGGGTGGCGCCAGGGCGCTGCGCCGCCCGGAGCTTGGAGTCCTGGAGGTCGGGGCCGTCGCCGACCTCGTCGCCTGGGACGCCGAGCACGAGGGCGCGTTCGCCCTGCGCCTCGGTGCCGTCAGGCCAGTGAGGATCTGGATCTCCGGCCAGGAGATCGGTCTCTAGGCGCCTATCATCGCGCGCATGGACCGATACGACCTCGTCATCGTCGGCGCCGGCGCGGCCGGCGAGGCGGCCGCCCACTACGCCCGTTCCCGCGACGCATCGGTCGCGATCATCGACCGCGGACTCTTCGGCGGATCGTGCCCGTTCTGGGCCTGCATGCCCTCGAAGGCGCTGCTCCACGCGGCGGCAGTCCATCACGGCGGCGGCGACTACCCGTGGTCGAAGGCGTCGGACTTCCGCGACTACATGATCAACCGCGAAGAGACCGATACGCCCGACGACTCGGGACACGTGAAGAGCCTGGAGGGCGCCGGGGCGACCGTCATCCGAGGGTCTGCCGCGCTCGCCGGACCGCGGCAAGTGCGCGTGGGCGATCGGCTGCTGTCGGCCGATGCCGTCGTGCTGGCAGTTGGGTCCGTCAGTCGCGTGCCGAGCGACCTCCCCGGCCTGGCCGAGGCGCAGCCGTGGACGAACGTTCAGGGCACAGGGACCCGTGAGCTGCCGCGTTCGCTTGCGATCCTGGGTGCTGGACCGACCGGCGTCGAGCTTGCCCAGGTCTATGCCCGCTACGACGTGCCGGTTACGCTCGTCCACCCGCGCGACCGGGTTCACGACAAGGAGCATCGCCGCTCGTCGGAGTTGCTCGGCGAGTCGCTCGAGGCCGACGGCGTCCGGCTCAGGCTCGGCGCACGGGCAACGCGGGTCGAGGCCGCGCCACGCGGCGGCGCGCACCGAATCACGCTCGATGCTGGCGATCCCGTCGAGGGACACGAGATCCTGCTGGCCATCGGACGTGACCTCCCTCTCGACGGGCTCGGCCTCGAGACGGTCGGAGTCACGCCGAAGGACGGCCGGCTCGAGCCCGACGACCGCCTGCGCGTTGCGGAGGGCGTCTACGTCGCCGGCGACGTGGCTGGGCCCGAGATGCATACCCATCTCGGCCACTACAACGGCGAGGCCGCCGCGCGGATCGCCCTGGGCGACGCGGAGTATCGGCCGTTCCTCGACGCTATCCCGCGCGCGACCTACACCGATCCTGAGGTCGCATCGGTCGGATTGCTGCTGGAGCAGGCGCAGGAGCGCGGCATCGACGCGGCCGAGTACACCGTCGACATCGGTACGTCGTCAAAGGGCTACACGACCGAGTCGGGCGGGCACTGCACGATCGTCGTCGACCGCTCACGGCGCCGGCTGGTCGGTGCCTTCCTGGCGGGCCTCGCCGTCTCCGAGGCGATCCACGAGTGCGTCCTCGCCATCCGCGCCGACATCAGTCTCGAGATCCTCGCCGACACGATCCACGCCTTCCCGACCGTCGCCCGCGTCCTCGGCACCGCCTTCGTCGACGCCGACCGCGACCTCGCCTGACCGCCCACCGGTCGGTCAGCGCCGGTATTCGCCCTCCAGGACGCGGAGCCGCTGCAGCTCCAGGCTTGCGCCCAACGGGGCCACACGCAGGTTCGCCGCTCCGGCGACCGACGGCTGCTCCGGGACGAAGAGCCACGTCTCGAAGAAGTCGTCGAGCTGCTGGCCCGAGACCCTCTCGGCCATCCTGATGAACTCAGGTGTCGAGACGAGCTCGCCGGCATTGTTCGATGCCCAGCGCTTGGCGAGCCGGAAGAAGGCCTGATCGCCGATCTCGTGACGCAGCTCATGGAGCGTCATCGCGCCACGGATGTAGATCGCGAAGTCGAAGAGGGCATCGGGTCCTGGATCGCCGATGGGCACTGCCCAGAACTCCGGCACGTCCGTGAAGACGGCATACCAGAAGTCGAAGTTCTCCTGGACGGTGCCGAGACCTTCACGCTCTGACCACAGCCACTCGGTGTAGGTGGCCCATCCCTCGTTCAGCCAGATGTGCTGCCAGCGCTCGATCGTGACGCTGTTCCCGACCCACTGGTGCGCCAGCTCGTGCACGACGACGAGGTCGGCCGAGATGGGATCGGTGAAGAAGACCGTCCCGTAGATCGGCCGGGTCTGGTTCTCGAGGGCGAATCCGAGAGGCTCGTCATCGACGATCCCGCCCGACTGCTTGAACGGATAGGGCCCGAAGTACCCTTCAAGGAACGTCGTGATCTCCGGCTGCCGAGCGAGGGCGCCCTGTGCGATCTCACCCACCGATGGCGGCGCGTCGTCCACGGTCGCCACCGTCCAGTCGTTCGGGTTGGGTTCGCTGCCTTCCGGTGCGCCGGTGGCGGTCCAGCCGTCCGTGGGATCGGCATCGTCCTCGAACGAGGTGGAGCCGACACCGGACGGAGTGACGATCTCGTCGACGAAGACGCCGTTGAACTGCACGACGTCGTCGCTCGCGTAGCTCAGCGAGACCTCCACCGACTGCCCCGCCCAGGCGGACAGATCGATCGCCCACCCCTCCCAGCCGTCGCTCGACCCGGTCGCGGCGTGCCACTCGCCTGGCGGATCGCCGACGTTGCCCTCGGGCAGGCACGGCGGGTCGAACTCACCGGGCTCCGCCACCGGTGTCTGGTAGTGGTTGAGGAACGGGTGCAGGTCGAGCCAGAAGGGGCACGTCGCTCCCGTGTCCGCGGAAGTGGCACCGTTCACGTCGGGCAGCGTCGTCCAGTCGTCGGCGCCCGGCGTGCGAGCCTCGACGAAGAAGAAGTCCCATGGCGGCTCGGTGTCGCGGTTGACCTGGAACGTCAGCGTCGCGTCACTCCCGGATGGCACGTCGACGACGCGGGTCAGTCGCTTGTAGCTCAGATCGGCGACCTGGCTGTACGCATACTGCGTCCCGTTAGTCGGAGTGATCCGGGGGAGGAGGTCCGGGTCGATGGCGTCCCAGTACCTGATCCCATCCGCCCGGTAGCTGCTGATCGCCAGCTCACCGATCGCCATGCCGGCGAGATAGGTGGCCATCGGTGCGCGCGCGTCCCACTTCCAGGTGGTCCAGCCCGCGCGTGTCGAGGTGCCTGCCAGCCTGCCGTTTGCGGCGACCTCGAGGCCGCTCGGCACGGTGACCCGGAAGGCGTACGAGGCGCGATCGACCGGATGATCGTTGGCCGGGAACCAGGTGTCCGCGACGTGCGGCTGCCCGACGACCAGCGCGCCGTCGTCGGTGTGGATGAAGCCGGACCCATCGGGCAGCGTCTGCGGAATGCCGGAATATCGGATCACCACGACGAACTGCGCACCCTTGCGGATGCCGCGCGAGGGCGTGACGGTCAGCTCGTCGCCGTCGTGGGTGACGCTGGCGGATCGACGGTCGACCCTGGCCGAAGCGACCTCGAGGGCGCCGTCGAGATCCAGGTTGAAGCGCGCCAGATGCCGTGTGGCCCTGGCCGTGATGGTGGCGCGTCCCTGCAGGACGTCCGTGGCCGGGTCATAGCGGACGCCGAGCCGGTAGTGCTTGACGTCGTACCCGCCGTTCCCATCGAGCGGGAAATACGGATCGCCGATGCCGGGCGCACCTGGCCTGAAGGTGGGAGGAGCCGCACTCACCGGTCCAACGGCGATCCCCAGGATCACCGCGACGCTCAGGACCACGCCCAGCTTGCGGGACATCAGCACCCCTCCTGCTCAGGCCCCGCTCGCTCCCAGTCCGGGCACGACGCGGCAGCGCCGCCATTATGTGCACCGACTGACTGCACGGCAATGGTCTAAATCTCGGATTTTCTCGGCCCACGTGCGGCATTGTGCGTCGGGCGTACGATCCACGGGTGAGCGACTTCATCGGTGAGACGACGGACCTCCTGCGACGGACACCCGACCTGCTACGCGTCCTCCTGAAGGGCGTTCCGGAGGCCTGGACCGATACCGCCGACGTACCGAACGATGGCTGGCGGCCGAACGATGTCGTCGGGCACCTCATCACCGGCGAGCTGACCGACTGGATCGAGCGCACGCAGCGGATCCTCGAGCACGGCACGTCGATGCCATTCGACCGGTTCGACCGATTCGCCCATGCCGATCGCGACACCGATGCGACCCTCGACGACCTGGTCGAGCATTTCGCGCGCCTGCGCGCCGAGAACCTGGCCCGCCTCGAGGTGCTGGCCACCGAGGAGGATCTCGACCGGCGCGGCCTGCACCCGACGCTCGGCGAGGTGACGCTGCGCGAGCTGCTCGCGACGTGGGCGGTCCACGACCTCGACCACGTCAGCCAGATCTTCGCCGGCATGGCCGGCTCCCACGATGCCGAGGTCGGCCCCTGGAAGGCGTACCTCGGCATCCTGTTGCGGCGCGAGGATCCGGCCGCCGTCGCCGGGTGACCCCGGAGGACATCCTCCTCGCCGCGCTGTTCTTCGCGGCCGCTCTCCTCTATTCGAGCGTCGGACATGCCGGCGCGTCCGCGTACCTGGCGGCGATGGCGCTCGTCGGCGTGCCCGTGGCCGTCATGCGGCCGACGGCCCTCGTCCTCAACCTCTTCGTTGCCTCCATCGTGACCGCCCGCTTCACGATTGCCGGCCATCTGCCGTGGCGCAGCCTCGTCCCGCTGGCGATCGGCTCCGTTCCGGCTGCCTACATCGGCGGAAGCATCGATCTGCCGGGGGAGATCTATCGGCCGCTCGTGGCTGCGGTGCTCGTCGTCGGCGCCTGGCGCCTGGCCACGTCGCCGCCGCCTATCGAAGACGAGAACCGACCCGGCGTGCCGTGGATCCCAGGCATCGTCAGCGGGGCGACGATCGGCCTGCTTGCAGGGCTCACCGGCACCGGTGGCGGCATCTTCCTGACGCCGCTGCTTGTCCTCGCCGGATGGACTGGCACCCGCGACGCCGCAGGCCTGTCGGGGTCGTTCATCCTCGTCAACTCGATCGCCGGCCTCGCTGGGTTGCTGAGCGGCGGGCTGGCCCTGCCCCCCACGTTGCCGCTGTGGATCGGTGCGGTGGCGGCCGGCGGGCTCATCGGTTCTTGGCTGGGGGCGGCCCGATACAGCGTCCTGAACCTCAGGAGGGCTCTCGCGTTCGTGCTTTTGCTCGCGGCCGCGAAGCTCGTGTTCTTCCCGTGACCGCGGGCGTAGGATGGCGCGCATGACGGCGACTCACGAGCCCGCGTCGGTCCACGGCAGCGACGCGTTGCGCCTGGTCGGTGCCGACGTCGAGGTGCCGCTGGTCACCGGCGAGTCGAGGCGCTACGTGAACCTCGACTACGCGGCCTCGGCACCGGCGCTCAAGGCGGTCCACGACGCCGTCGAGGAGCTGCTGGGCTGGTACTCGAGCGTCCACCGCGGCGCGGGCTTCAAGTCACGAGCGTCGACGGCCGCATACGAGGGCGCCCGGGAGTCCATCCACCGCTTCGTCAACGCCCGCGACGACCACGCGGTGATCATCACCCGCAACACGACCGACTCCATCAACCTGCTCGCCGGCACGCTCCCCGAGGGCACGCACGTCGTGGCCTTCGCCGGTGAGCACCACGCGAACCTCCTGCCATGGAAGCGCATCGGCGTGCGCTACCTGCCGGTCCCGGAGTCGCCGGCCGACGCGCTGGAGAGCCTGGCGGCGACGCTCGAAGGGCTGCCGCACTGCGAGGATCCGCACCTCGTCGCGGTGACCGGCGCCAGCAACGTGACCGGCGAGATCTGGCCGCTGGCCGAGATCGCGCGCGTCGCCCACGCGAACGGCGCGCGCCTGCTCGTCGACGCCGCACAGCTGGCGCCGCACGCGCCGATCGACATGCAGCGCGACGGGATCGACTTCCTCGCACTCTCCGGGCACAAGCTGTACGCGCCGTACGGGGCCGGCGCGCTGATCGGCGAGCGCGACTGGCTCTCGTCCGGCGACCCGTTCCTGCGCGGTGGCGGTGCAGTGAGGCTCGTCACGATCACCGAAACCGTGTGGGCGGAGCTCCCAGATCGCCAGGAGGCCGGCTCGCCGAACGTCGTCGGCGCGGTGGCCCTCGGCGTCGCCTGCGACACCTTGGCCGCGGCCGGAATGGACCGGGTCGCCGACGAGGAGCATGAACTGGCCGCGTACGCCCGCAGGCAGCTCTCCACCGTCGACGGATTCCAGCACTACCGCGTCTGGCCCGATGACCACCCGCGCACCGGCCTGCTCACCTTCAACCTCGCCGGCGTGCCGTACGACCTGCTCGCGGCGGTCCTCTCGGCGGAGCACGGCATCGGGATCCGACACGGCTGCTTCTGCGCCCACCCGCTCATGGTTCGCCTGCTCAAGGTGACCGATGACGAGGTCGGCCGCCTGATGGACGAGATGCGCGCCGGGCATCACGAGCGACTGCCGGGTGCGGCGAGGATGAGCCTGGGCCTCGGCTCGACGACGGCGGATGTGGACGCACTGGCCGATGCGCTGCGCGCGATCGCGGCCGACGGGCCGCGATGGACCTACGCGGTCAACCCCGGCAGCAGCGAATACGAGCCCGATCCCGACCCGCGGCCACTCCCCTCGCTGCCGATGCGCCTCGTCGAGCACGCTCACGGCCACGGCGAGTCCGCGTGATCGCGGCATGCGGCGCGTGCCGCGTACCGTATGAACTGACGTGACCTTTCCGGCGATGTCCACCGACGCCCGCAACCGGCTGGCCTTCTGGGCTCTGGCCGGACTGGCGCTGTTCGTCGCGCACGACGCGATCTATCTCGTCCAGATCGGTCCGGGAGAGGCGCTGGCCGCCAGCTTGCGCACGGCGGGACACGGGTACTGGGGGCTTGCCAGCCTCCTCCTGACCGCGGTCGCGCTCGTCGCCGGGGTCTCGATCTGGCTCCGGATGCGCCGGCTTCGGCGACGCGCCACCGGCCTCGGGGCGTCACGCCAACCCAGCGGACCGTTCGCGCGGCGGTTCGTCGTCGCCTGGCTGCGACTGGCGGCCGTCGTCGCGGTCGGTTTCGTGATCCAGGAGAACGTCGAGCACGCGATCGTCCACGGCCACGCCCCGGGCGTCGGTGCATTGCTGGGTCCGGAGTACCCGCTCGCGCTCCCGGTCATCGGCCTGATCGGCGCGATCGCTGCGGCGGTGGCGGCCATCGTCACGCGCACACAGGATGCGCTCGTCCTTGCCATCGAGGCGGCTCTGCGCCGGCTCGTCCGTCCGCTCCTCGGTGGTCCGCGACCGCCGGCCCGGCTCGCGCCCGCGATCGGTTCGGTCCTCGCCCACCCCGGCGCTGGCCGCGCTCCTCCGACCCTGGTCGTGTCAGGCAGCTGAACGAACCCAGAGCAGGGTCGCGCGTCGTCGCGACCATGGAGGAATCATGATCCATCGCATCGGACGGGCCGCCGTCCTGTCGGTCGCGCTTGTCGCGCTCACGGCCGGCGGCGCATTTGCGCACGAGTCGCGCGCGGTCGGCGAGCACACGTTCGTCGTCGGCTTCATGGACGAGCCGGTCTTCACCGGCCAGAAGAGCGGGCTCGAGTTCTTCGTCTCGCACGGCGAGGAGGAGCCGGTCGAAGGCCTCGAGGAGACGCTCCAGGCACAGGTCACCTTCGGAAGCGAGACCCGCGACCTCGAGATCAGCCCGCGCTTCGGGGAGCCCGGCGCCTACCAGTCGGTCTTCTTCCCGACCGCGGCCGGCCCGTACACGTTCCGGATCTTCGGCGAGGTCGAGGGCGAGCCGTTCGACGAGTCGTTCACCTCGGGCCCCGAGACGTTCGGGGAGGTCGAGGAGCTTGCCGGCGGGCAGTTCCCGGTCCAATTCCCGGCGACGGCGGATGTCGTCGCCGATGCGGAATCCGGGGCCGCTGCGGCCACGCAGGCCACGATCGCGCTCGTGCTGGCGATCATCGGTCTGTTGGCCGGCCTGGTCGCTCTGGGCCTGACGCTGGCGCGACGCGCGGGCTGATGCACGCACCCCGGTGGTGGCGCCTCGCCGGCGTCACCGCCGTTCTGGCCCTGCTGGCGGGTCCGGCATTGCCGGGCGCCGCCGGCGGCCGGGTGCTTGCCCACGCTCAGCTGGTCGCGAGCTCGCCGGCATCGGGCGCCGTTCTTCCCGGGCCGCCGGACGAGATCAGGCTCGTGTTCAGCGAGCCGCTCGAGGGGCAGGTCACCTCGCTGGACCTGAAGGCCCTCGACGGGACCCCGATCGTCGAGCGCGCGGGCGAGATCGACCCCGAGGACCCCCATGCCCTGGTCGTGGCGGGGCCGGACCTCGACGACGGGATCTACTCGATCACCTGGCGCAGCCTCTCGGCGGCGGACGGTCACATCACCGAGGGCTTCCTCCACTTCGGCGTCGGCGAGGTCGCGGGCGACCTACCCGGCGCATCGACCCACGAAGTCCACGGCGATGCGGACGTCATCGGCGTCGTCGGACGCTGGCTGACGTATCTCGGGCTCCTCGCGGCCATCGGTCTGGCGGTCTTCCATCGGCTCGTGCTGCGCGAGGGCGCGATGCCGAGGCTGCTGATCCAGCTGCTCGCGACCGGCCTTGCCGTCGCGGCCGTCGCCACCCTGGTCTCCGCGCTGGCAGCGGGCGTGGCTTCCGGTGCGGGGCCGGCGTACCTGGTCGACAGCCGAACCGGCCTGCTGCAGCTGGGCCGCGCGGCGGTCGCTGCGCTGGGCGGCGCGCTCCTGCTGTGGGGGCCGCCGCGCTGGGCTCGAGCGGCGGCCATCACCGCCGGCCTGGTCGGGGTCATCCTGCTCATCGCGGCCGGGCATGCGTCGGCCATCCCCGGGTTCGTGCCGATCCTGGCCGGCGTCGTCCACGTCGCGGCCGTCGGCATCTGGCTCGGCGGGGTGGCCGGGCTGCTCCTGCTGCTCCTGCGCCCGGCGTGGATCTCCAGAGCAGCGCCGCTCCCGATGCGCAGCGCGGTACCGCGGTTCTCGGCCCTCGCGCTGGTGTCGATCGGCCTCGTCGCGGTGACCGGCGCGTACTCGGCCTGGATCGAGACCGGCAGCATCCTCCCCATCGGCACCGAGTACGGGCGGACGCTGATCATGAAGTCGGCACTGGCGCTTGGTGCCCTGGCGCTCGGCGGGTTGAACTACTTCGACGGCGGGCGCATGCGGCGCTGGCTGGACGGCTTTCCGACGCGGCTCAAGGTCGAGGTCATGCTCGGTGCAGCCGTGCTGGTCATGAGCGCCGCGCTGGCCACGACGCCGCCGGTCGACGAGGCCGCCGGCGTGCCGATCGAGCCGCTCCCCGACGCCTTTGGCGAGATCGCCCCGGGCATGGGCATGCAGATCGTTGCGGGCCGGCCGGGCGTGAACCGCGTCGTCGTCAACACATCGGGGGCGATGATTGCGGTCGACCGCATGGAGCTCGCCCTCGAGCGGCTCGACGACGGCAGCACGACCCGTGTGCCACTCGTCCTCGAGGGGATGCAGGGGGTGGAAGAGCTCCCGGGCATGGAGCACGCCGCTCACGTGACACCGAACCCGGACGGCACGATCGACTGGATCGCCGACGCCATCGTCCTGCCTGCCGACTCGCACTGGGACGCGAGCGTCCGCATCCTCACCGATGACGGCACGGAGCTCCAGCGCCAGCGCTTCGCCTTCGCGCTCGACGAGACCGGCATCTCGGAGGGACACGTGAATCCGATCCTCACCTGGGGCTCGGTCATCGCCCTCGTGCTCGGCGTCGGGGGCGCCGTCGCGCTGGGCCTCGGGATCGGCGAGTTCACCCTGCCGCGCTGTGAGCGGCTCGCGTCACGGGTCGCCCTGCTCGGCGGCGGGGCGGTCGCCATCGGGCTGGGCCTGGCCATCGGTCTTCGCCAGTTGGTGGGCTGACGTACGATCGTCCACCCATGACCTCGCCGATCACCGTCCTCGACACGATGCAGCGACCGATGCGCGACCTGCGCATCAGCGTCACCGATCGGTGCAACTTCCGCTGCGGCTACTGCATGCCGCGCGAGGCGTTCGGGCCGGACCACGCGTTCCTGCCACGCGCAGAGATCCTCGACTTCGACGAGATCGAGCGTGTCGTGCGGGTCGCGGTCTCATTGGGCGTGCGCAAGGTCAGGCTCACCGGCGGCGAGCCACTGGTGCGGAAGGGGCTCGAGGGGCTGGTGGCGCGACTGGCGACGCTCGATGGTATCGACGACCTGACGCTGACCACCAACGGGTCGTTGTTGGCGGCGCGCGCCCGAGACCTCCTCGAGGCCGGCCTGCACCGCGTCACCGTCAGCCTGGACGCGCTCGACGACGAGACCTTCGGCCGCATGAACGACGTCGGGTTCCCGGTCGCGCGCGTCCTCGAGGGGATTGCGGCAGCCGGAGCAGTCGGCCTGGGACCGATCAAGCTCAACGCGGTCATCCGACGCGGCCTCAACGAGCACGCGGTGCTCGAGCTGGCCGAGCACTTTCGCGGAACCGACGTGACGGTCCGGTATATCGAGTACATGGACGTGGGCCATACGAACGGCTGGCGGATGGAGGACGTGGTGCCGGCCGCGGAGATCGTGGCCGCCATCGGCGCCCGCTGGCCGCTCGAGCCGGTCGCGCCCGAGCAGCGCGGCGAGGTCGCGCGTCGCTATCGGTACCGCGACGGTGCCGGCGAGATCGGCGTCATCGCCAGCGTCACCCAGCCGTTCTGCGGCGACTGCACCCGGCTCCGCCTCTCGGCCGACGGCCAGCTGTACACCTGCCTCTTCGCCACCACCGGCCACGACGTGCGCGCGCTGCTCCGCTCCGGAGCCGATGACGGCCACCTGACCGATGCGCTCCGCGCGATCTGGGCGGGCCGCGACGACCGCTACTCCGAGCTGCGCACCCTCGAGACCGTCGACCTGCCCAAGGTCGAGATGAGCTATATCGGCGGGTAAGGCGGACCGTGACGCGCTCGCGGTTGGCCCTGGCTCTGGCTTGCGCCGTCGTCCTGGCGGCGTGCGACGGATCGGTGCTTCCCACACCGGTACCGACCGACATCCCCATCGGCGGCGTTCGCGAGCCGATCACCCGCCAGGACCTCGCCGCCGCGCGCGAGGAGATGCCGGGAGGGCTCCTGGAGCCGGCGTGGCTGCCTGATGGCTTCGCGCTCGTCCACATCGGCTACTTCGGAGGGCTCGAGCAGTCCACCGACCTCTACTACGACGACGGCGTGCAATACCTTCACATCTGGCAGGCGCACCGCGACGCGGCCGATATCGGCGACAGCGATCCCGTCGCGCTGGGCGAGCCGATCGAGATCGGCGACGACATCGAATGGCATTCCAACCCAGGCGTGGCGGCCCAGACGGGCCGCATCGGAGTGGTGGAGTACAGCGCACGATGGACTGATGGACGCACGATCAGCGTGGACGGCGACCTGAGCCCCGACCTCATGGTCCGCGTCCTGAAATCGATCGCCGTCCGGGACGGCTGACTCCGCTACGGCCTAGGAGTGGATCGGCCCGGGACGGTCGCGCAGCCGTCCGCCGGATCGGCCGTGGAGCACGGCCAGGATCTCGGCCACGATCGCCGTCGCGACCTGCTCCGCGCCATCGGCGCCGACGTCGAGCCCGGCCGGCGCGTGGATGACAGCGAGGTCGTGATCCCCGGGGGCTGACGACAGCTCGGCCAGCAGGCGGTCGGTGCGGTCGCGCGGCCCGAGGATCCCGAGGTAGGTCACGCCGCGGCCAAGGAAGCCGCCGACGAACGCGGCGTCGCGCAGGTAGTCGTGGCTCATGATCACGACCGCGGTCCACTCGCCCGCGCCGCTGGCCTCGGCCGCCTCCGCCGGCTCGACGTCGAGCAGGCGGGCGCCGACGAACCGATCCGGGCGCAGCCACGAGCGCCGCGGATCCACCACGTCGACGCGCCAGCCCTGCCGAAGCGCGGCCGCGACAAGCGGGCCGGCATCCGGTCCGGCGCCGCAGACGACGAGGTGCAGTGGCGGCAGGATCGGGTCGAGCACCGCCTCGCCGATGACGGTCGGGCGCCCGTGGGCCACCGCCAGCGCCGCCCGCTCCCCGAGCGCATCGGCCTCAGTCGCGGTCAGCCGGCGGCGCTCGCCGTCGAGCCCGGTCAGCAGGTAGGCCGGACGACCCTCGCGACGGGCGGCGGCCAATGCCTCGAGCGTCTCAGCGGCCATCTCGGGCGGCTCGGCCAGCAGCTCGATCACGCCCCGACAGCCGAGCCCCATGCCCCACAGCTCGTCGCCCTCGGCGGAGTGGTCGATCGTGACGAGCATCGGCGCATCGAGCGCGAGCGCCTCGCGGGCGAGCCGCGCCGCCTCTTCCTCGAGACAGCCGCCGCTGATAAGGCCGATCGGTGCGCCGTCCTCGGGCACCAGCAACCGCGCGCCGGGTCGCCGGTACGACGAGCCGCGGACCGATACGACCGTCGCCAGCGCCAGCCGCTCCCCGCGCGCTCGTCGTTCGGCGGCCGCCTCCAGGATTGCGTCGACCTCGCTCACGTTCCGCAGCCTAGCAGCGCCCCGTACCATCGCTGCGGTGACCGACTTCCTCGACGACCTCCGCATCCATGCGCCCGACCTTCGGCTGCTGACCGATGCATCCGACCGCGAGTCGTACCGGCGCGACGAAACCGCCCACTTCGAGCCGGGACTGCCGCTGGCGGTCGCGCTGCCGGCGACCACCGCGGAGGTCGCGACGATCATGCGGCTCGCGACCGAGCATCGCGTCGCGGTCGTGCCGCGCGGCGCGGGCAGCGGGCTGTCGGGCGGCTCCGCCGGCGTCGAAAGCGCGCTGACGGTCGCGCTGACCCGCATGAACGCCATCCTCGAGATCGACCGCGACAACCTCGTCGCTGTCGTCCAGCCCGGCGTCATCAATGCCGCGCTGAAAGAGGCGGTCGCGAAGGATGGCCTCTTCTACGCGCCCGATCCGGCCAGCTACGAGTTCTGCTCGATCGGCGGCAACATCGGCACCAACGCCGGCGGGCTGTGCTGCGTGAAGTACGGCGTCACCCGCGATGCGGTGCTCGGCCTGGAGGTCGTGCTGGCCGATGGCCGCGTCATCCGCACCGGCGGGCGCACGATCAAGGACGTCGCCGGCTACTCGCTCACGCACCTGTTCGTCGGCTCGCAGGGCACCCTCGGGATCGTGACCGAGGCGACGCTTCGCCTCCGTCCGGCGCCGCCCCCGAAGCAGACGCTGCTCGCCTTCTTTCCGACCGTCGAATCCGCCGGTGACGCTGTCGCCCGCATGACCCGCGCGGGCGTCGAGCCCTGCACGCTCGAGCTCATGGACCGCGTGACGATCGCTGCGGTAGACGACTGGCACAACCTCGGCCTCGATCGGTCCGCCGCCGCGCTGCTCATGGTCGAGTCCGATCGCCCCGGTGACGCGGCCGATGCCGAGCTGGCCGCGGCCGAAGCCTGCTGCACCGACGCGGGCGTCGCATCGGCCATCCGCGCCACGTCGCAGATGGAGGCCGACGGGTTGCGCCAGGTGCGGCGCCTCGCATTCCGCGCCCTGGAGCGGTTGGGCGTCGCGCGCATGGAGGACGTGGGCGTGCCGCGCGCCAGGCTGCCCGAGCTGCTCGCCGCGATCGAGCGGGTCGCCGCCGCCCACGACGTCCGGTGCGGCACCTTCGGCCACGCCGGTGACGGCAACCTGCACCCGACCTTCGTATGGGACCGCGGTGATGACGCCGCCGAGAGCCGCGCACACGCCGCGTGCGAGGAGCTCTACCGGGTCGCCATCGCGCTCGGCGGGACGGTGACGGGCGAGCACGGGATCGGCGCCGCGCGCCGCGAGTTCCTGCCCGAGCAGGTCGGCACTGATGCGGTGGAGGTGATGCGCTCGATCAAGGCTGCACTCGACCCGCTCGGCATCCTCAACCCGGGCAAGGTCGTCTGACGTGGGACGTCAGCCCAGGCTGTAGCCCTCGAGATCCGCCTTCGGCTTGACGTCGGGCAGGCGCACCATCCGGAACGAGTTGAACAGGCCGATCAGCCCAGCAATGAGCGGCACGAGCAGCGCGACCTGGAGCGAGATCGGCCGCGCCTCGGTGTTGATGCGGATGATCTCGTCCTCGACCTCCGGCGGCTGCCCGACGATTGCCTCTTCGAGGCCCGTGTTGCTCATCAGCTGCGCATCCTCGTCGAGCGCGGTCGCGACGCGCTCCTGCTCGTCGGGAGAGAGGACCTCGCTCGATTCGGCCAGGTTCGTGAAGCTGAACGCAAGCGTCGCAAGCATGATCGCGCCGGCCACAGCCAGGCCGAACGACAGCCCGAACGACCCGCCCGCGGAGTTGACGCCGGCGGCCTCGCTGATGCGCTCCTCCTCGATCGGCGCGAGCGTGTAGTTGTTGAGCTGCGACACGAGCAGCCCGAGTCCGCACCCCGCGATCGCCAGGGGGATCGCCATCCACCATCCGGAGTCCGCGCGCGGCACGATCGGGATCAGAATCGCGACGCCGACCACGAGCAGTGCGAAGCCGGCTCGGATGATGCTGGCCGGGCGCCGGTTACCCGCCCGGCGCCCGGCAATGAGCGCCACGAAGAACATGCTGAGGGACAGTGGGGCGAGCGAGAGCCCCGCCTGGAGCGCGTTGTACTCGAGAACCATCTGCAGGAAGATCGGCAGGGCGATCATCATCCCGCCCAGCGCGATCTGCTGCATCGTCTGTCCCGTGATCCCGAGCCTGAAGGTCTTCGACGCGAACAGGGCGGGGTCGATCAGCACGGGCTTCCCCTCACGCTTGCGCCGTTGAAGCCACCAGACCAGCGCCCCGAGCGAAATGCCGCCGATGGCGATGAGCAGCGCGACGCGCTCACCGCCCTCCTGCCAGACCAGCACGCCGAGCACGATGCCGCCCATGCCCAGGACCGAGAGCAGGGCGCCGCCAAGGTCGATGCTGCGGGAACCGGTGTACTTGACGTCCTTGACCATGCCCATCCCCGCCAGCACCACGGCGATGACGACGATCTCCAAGGCGAAGCCGACCCGCCAGTCGAGGAACGTCGTGATGAATCCGCCCAGGAGTGGACCGATGGCGGCGGCGATGGCCGCCGCCGCGCCGACCAGCGCGTAGACCCTCCGCTGCGCTGCGCCCTCGAAGTTGCCGTGGATGAGCGACTGCATGGAGGGCAGCAGCAGCGAGGCGCCGAGCCCACCGATGATCGCCCAGAAGATGATGACCGGGAGCAGGCCGTCGGCCAGGACCATCGCCGCCGCCCCGACCGCGTATGCGAGCAGGCCGACGATGTAGGCCCGCTTCCGTCCGAAGAGATCGCCGATCTTGCTGCTGATCAGGATGAAGGCGGCCGAGACGAGGGCCTCGAGCGCGATCGCGGACTGCACGCCGCTCACCGTCGTGCCGAGGTCCTCCACCACGGCCGAGATCGACACATTCATCAGCGAGGTGTCGACGACGAGCACGAACATCGCCGCGGCCAACAGGAGCCCGAGGCGCATGCTGCCGGACGCTTCCTCTGGGGCCGCCGCGGGCGCTGCCGGTTCAGTCATGGGCGCAGTATGCCGTCCCCTGTCACGTTCGCGGGCACCAACCAAGCGACCGCTCGAACGGCAACCGCGCGCCTACGCCTGGCGATGCCCGTCGAGGAACGCTCGCAGCACCCGGTTGAAGCGCTCCGGCTGCTCGAGGTTCAGCATGTGCGCCGAGCCCTCGAACACTTCGAGCCGCGCACCTCGAACCGATTTCGCGAGATGGCGCATCGCGTCGGAGGTGCCGGGCTCGTCGAACGTGCCGTACAGCACCAGCAGCGGGGCCCGCAGGTCCGCGAGGCGCTCGCCGGCAGGCGGATCGAGCACGATCGGCTGCCCGCTCTCCTTCTCGGCGCGGTAGTTCGACAGGATCCAGCCGTGGACCGTGGCGCGGATGGCGGGATCGACGCGGCCGCGCGGCTGGCCCGGCCCTTCGACCCAGAAGTCGGCCTCCCAATCCGCGAGGCGCTCCCACTCCTTCGCCTCCTCCATCGCCTCGACCGCCTCCCACGTCTCGGCCGGCACCTCGTCCGGCGACGCGTAGCCGCCGACCCCGCCGGCCGCCACGGTCAGCGTTCGGACGCGATCGGGAAGCTCGATGGCGAAGTCGAGCGCGATCTGCCCGCCGCGCGACAACCCGACGACGTGCGCGGACCCCTCCCCGACGTCGTCGAGGACGGCCGCGATGTCGGCTCGATTCGAGAAGGCGACCGCATCGGTCTCGGTCTCGCCGAAGCCGCGCGTGTCGTGGCGGATGACCCGGTACGCGTCTCTCAGCGCCGCCACCTGGCCGTCCCACATGCTCCGGTTCGCGACGCCCGCGTGCACGAGCAGCACCGGCTCCCCGACGCCGTCGACGTCGTACGCGATCCGCGCACCATCGGTCTCGAGGTACTCGGTCATGGCCCGATGATACGGCCGTCCGGTCAGGGGTGGCCGCCCTGCTCCAGGCGTTGCCGGTCGACCGACTCGAGCTGGATCGTGGAGTGCTCGAAGTCGAAGTCATCGGTCAGGCAGGCGCACAGCTCGTCGAGCACCGATGGCGGATCGGCCGATGGCTCGATGACGACGTGCGCCGAGATGACATGCTTGCCCGAGGTGAGGGTCCAGGCGTGGAGGTCGTGGATGTCGATCACGCCCCTCGCATCGAGCAGGTGGCGGCGGACTTCGCCGACGTCGATCCCGCGCGGCGTTGACTGGAGCAGCACGTCGAGCGCCTCGCGCAGCAGGCTCAAGGTCCGCGGCACGATGAGCACGGCGATGGCGATCGAGGCGATCGGGTCGATCGGCGTCCAGCCTGTTGCGAGGATCACCACGCCCGCCACGATCACCGCCACCGATCCGAACAGGTCGCCCATCACCTCGAGGTAAGCGCCGCGCAGGTTCAGGCTGACCCTGGCGCCCGCGTGCAGCACGCGAAGGGCGACGAGGTTGACCAGCAGCCCGAGGGCCGCGATGACGAGCATCGGTCCCGCCACGACCTCGCCCGGCTCGGCGAGACGCCGCACTGCCTCGACGAGGATCACCGCCGCGACGCCCAGCAGGATCACTGCGTTCAGCACCGCCGCGAAGATCTCGACGCGGGCATAGCCGAAGGACCGATCCGGAGTCGCCGGCCGCCGCGCGAACCAGATCGCCAGCAGGGCCAGCAGCAGGCCGGCCGCGTCGGTGGCCATGTGGCCCGCATCGGCCCAGAGCGCGAGGCTGTTGGTGAGCATGCCCCCGACGACCTCGACGAGCCCGAAGGCGACGACCAGGGCCAGGACGAGGATCAGCGGTCGCGCGCTCGTGGCGTGCTGGTGGGCCGTCACGATCGGAAGATCACGCCAGGATTGAGGATTCCGGCCGGGTCCCAGGCACGCTTGATGGCGCGCATGGCCGATATCGCGGCCTCCTCCCGGTCGCGGACCAGCCAATCCACCTTCGCCACTCCGATGCCGTGCTCCGCGCTGACGCTGCCGCCGAGCTCGAGCACCAGTTCGAAGACGGCATCGTCGACGCGCTCGTCGTCTGGCGCGGGCCCCAGCACGTTGACATGGAGGTTGCCGTCGGCGATGTGCCCGTAGACGATCGTCCGGGCTGCTGGATCCGCCGAGCGAACCGCCCTGGGCGCTCGCTCGACGAGTTCGGCGTAGCGCGTCAGGGGAACCGAGACGTCGAGCTTGTGGGGCACGCCCTCCGCACCGATCGCCTCGGTGTGGCGCTCCCGCAGCTGCCAGAGCCGGTGCCGCCCGGCCGCGTCGCTCGCGATCGCTGCGTCGCCGGCCCCGATGGCCTCCAGGGCCGCGCCGAGGTCATCGGTCGGATCGGCCCGGTTGGAGCCGGCCTCGACGAGGAGGTACATCGGCCGTCGACCGAAGGGCGCCGCGACCGATGCGTGGCGCATGACCAGCTCGAGGCCATGGTCGGTGAAGAGCTCGAGCGCCAGCAGCGACCCGAGCTCGCGGCGCAGCTGTCCGGCCGCCGCTACCGCATCGGCAGCGGTGTCGAAGCCGATGACGCCCACCGCCCGCCGAGCCAGGCGCGGCACGAGGCGTAGCCGCACGCCGGTGATGACCGCCAGCGTGCCTTCGGAGCCGGCGAGCAGGCCGCCCACGTCGTAGCCGGTGTTGTCCTTCGGCATGCCCGGCAGCCGCCGCAGTACGGTGCCGTCGGCGAGCACCGCCTCGAAGCCGCCGACCTGGCGACGCATCGGTCCGTGGCGGAGGACGTTCACGCCGCCGGCATTCGTCGCGACCATGCCGCCGATCGTGGCGGTGTCGCGCGCGCCGAAGTCGACGCCCACCTCCCAGCCCGCAGCCCGTGCCGCCGACTGCGCCGCAGCCAGGGTCACGCCCGCGCCGACCGTCATCTCGCCGGCGACCGTGTCGACCTCCTCGATGGTGTCCAGGCGTCGGAGGCTGAGCACCACTTCCGCGTCGCGCGGCACCGACCCGCCGACGAGCCCGGTGTTGCCGCCCTGGGGCACGACCCCGGCGCCGGCATCGGCGCAGGCGCGAAGCACCGCGGCAACCTCGTCCGTCGACCCGGGCCGGACGACCGCCAGGGCATTTCCTGTCCAGCGGCGGGTCCAGTCGGTCTCGTACGAGGCCCGCAGGTCGGGATCGGTGAGGCAGTGGTTGGTGCCGACGATCTCGGCAAGCTTGGTGACCAGGTCCACGGTGGTGATGCTAGCGGCCCGCCGCTGCGCCGCTCAGCGACCGTCATCGCGAAGGGGCGGGCAACGGGGAACCAGTTCCAGGCGGTTCGCTCATGACTTCCGCCGCCCAGCGACGCGTTCGATGATCGGGCAGCCGTTCGTCCGCGATAGGAGCCGCTCAGCGACCGGGCGCCGGACGATCCACGTACGCCTCGACACCATCGAGCAGGCGCTGGAGACCGAACTCGAAGTCGTCGAGGATGAAGCGCACGTTGTAGTTCTCCGTGTCCGGCGGGACGTCGAAGCCGCCTTCGGCGGCGAGGCGTGACAGTGTGGGGAAGCGCTCCGGCGTCATCACTTCGTTGAGGATCGCGTCGCGCTCGGTCCACCACTCGGTCTCGGTCTTGCCCGTGGCCGCCTCCGCCCCGGCCGCGTCGGCAGCGTCGCGGGCCGCGCCGCGGACGAACATCGAGATGGCGTCGACGATCGCGACCGCGTCCCGCGCGGGAATGCCGAGGTCGGCGACCGCAGACAACGCGCGCTCGTAGGACTCCGCCTCGTGCGGGCCGAGCACCGAACGGCCTGACGCGATCGAGAGCGTCCACGGGTGCCGATCGTAGAAGGCCCACTGCTCGCGCGCGAGCGCCTCGAGACGGGCGCGCAGTCCGCTGTCGCCGGCGACGGCCACGCGACCGAGGCTCTCGCCGTAGACGGTGTCGACCATCAGGTCGAGGAGCTCGGCCTTGCCCGGGACATACGTGTAGAGCGACATCGTGCCCATCTCGAGACGCTCGGCCACCCGGCGCATCGAGAGCGCCGCGAGCCCTTCCGCGTCGGCCAGCTCGATCCCCGCCCGCACGACCGTCTCGAGGTCGAGCGCAGCCTTCGGCCCGCGCGTGGCAGGCTGGGACCGCCCCCACAGCAGATCCATGCTGCGCCGCGCTTCACCGCGGCCGAGATATTCGGGCGCCATCGGCTCCGAGATTACCCGCTTGACATACTCCGTATGGCGTACGGTATCATGCTCGTCCAACTTCGTACACCGTATTGAGTTAACGAAGGACGGGAAGATGAACGAACCCACGATGGCGGTCAGGACCGAGGGCCTGGCGAAGCGATACGGGAGGACGACCGCGCTCGACGGGATCGACCTCGAGGTGCGGAGCGGATCGGTGGTCGGGCTGCTCGGGCCGAACGGTGCCGGCAAGACGACGGCGGTGCGCATCCTCGCCACCCTCCTGCGGCCCGACAGTGGACGGGCGGAGGTTGCCGGGCTCGACGTCGTGCGCCAGGCGGCTCAGGTGCGCCGGCGGATCGGCCTGGTCGGCCAGAACGCGGCGGTCGACGAGATCCTCAGCGGCAAGCAGAACCTGGTGATGTTCGGGCGCCTCTACCATCTCGGCCGCCGCCAGGCGCAGCAACGGGCCGATGAGCTCCTCGAGCATTTCAGCCTCGGTGACACCGGCCGCAAGCCGGTGAAGCAGTACTCAGGCGGCATGCGCCGCCGGCTCGACCTCGCCGCCAGCCTCATCCTGGCGCCGAGCGTGCTCTTCGCCGACGAGCCGACCACCGGCCTCGACCCGCGCGGCCGCGGCGAGGTGTGGGCCTCGATCCGGGCGCTCGTCCGCGACGGCACGACGGTCGTGCTCACCACCCAGTACCTCGACGAGGCCGACCAGCTCGCCGACCAGATCTGCGTCATCGACACCGGTCGCGTGATCGCCGAGGGCAGCCCGGACCGGCTCAAGTCGCAGCTCGGCGGCGACCGGATCGACGTCGTCGTTCGCGAGGCCGATCAGCTTGCGGCAGCCGCATCGGTCGTCTCGCGAGCGGCCGGGGTCGAGGCCTCGGTGGATCCCGACGCCCGGCGCGTGAGCGCGCCGATCCGCGACCGGATGCCGGTGATGACCGCAGTGCTCGGCGGACTGGGTGCGGCCGACATCGACCCCGAGGACTTCGCCATCCGTCGTCCGACGCTCGACGAGGTCTTCATGCAGCTCACCGGGCACCGCACCGATGAATCCGAGCCGGCATCGGTCGGCATCGGCGCCGAGAAGGAGGCAGCGGCATGACCGCGATCACCGAGTCCCAGCTCCCACCCACCCGCATGGAAAGCATGCGCTGGGCGATTTCCGACACCTTCGTCATCGTCGGTCGCGGGATTCAGCACTGGATCCGCGAGCCGCTCGGCGTCCTCGCCGGCATGGCCTTCATGATCATGCTGGTCGTGCTCTACGGCTTCCTGTTCGGCGGCGCGATGAGCGTGCCCGGCGGCGGCAATTACCTCGAGTTCCTGATGCCGGGCATGTTCGTCATGACGATGGCCTTCGGCATCGGCGAGACGATGTCCTTCATCGCGGCCGATGCGGAGCGCGGCGTCACCGACCGCTTCCGCTCGATGCCGATGTCCGCGTCGGCGGTGCTCATGGGACGCAGCATCACCGACATGATCTACGCCAGCGTCGGCCTGGCCGTCATGATCGGTTGCGGGCTCGTGCTCGGCTGGCGCTGGCACGGCAGTCCGGCCGACACGGCGGCAGCCATCGGCCTGCTCCTGCTCCTGCGCTTCGCGATGCTGTGGGTCGGCATCTACCTCGGTCTGCTCGTGCCGGGTCCGTCGGCGGTGAACTCGGTGTGGACGCTGCTCTTCCCGTTCACGATGGTCACCGTCGCCTTCGCCGCGTCCCAGACGATGCCCGCTTGGCTCGGCTTCGTCGCCGAGGCAAACCCGCTGTCGGCCACGATCTACGCCACCCGCGGCCTGTTCGGAAATCCCGGCGCCGACGGCACCTCGTTCGTGGCCCAGAACGCCGTGCTGCTGGCCGTCGCCTTGCCGGTGCTGATCGTCGCGATCTTCGCGCCGCTGGCCGTGCATCGGTACCGACGTCTCAGCCGCTGAGCCTCGCCTAGCCTCCGACCTCGGCGATCGGCGACCTGCTCAGCCCAGCCCAAGCGTCGCCGGCAGCTCGATCCGTCGCAGCAGATGCGGCCCGTCGGCGGCGACCCTGTTGACCTCCGTGCTGACTGGCCACATCCGCAGCGAGTCCTCCGCCGCCGGCGCCAGCATCGGCTCGAGCTCGTCCAGCGTGGCCGACGGATCCAGCCAGGCGTCGAGCAAATCGTGCGGGAGGATGACGGGCATCCGGTTGTGGATCGGCGTGAGCAGCGCGTTCGGGCGCGTCGTGAGGATGGCGGTCGTCACGCCGCGGTCGCGGCTGCTGCTCCAGATGCCGGCCAGCGCCAGCATCTCGCCGTCGGCGCCGGGACCGATCGCGTAGGGCTGGCGTGGATGCGCAGTGCGATCCCATTCGTAGAAGGCGTCGGCCGGGATCACGCAGCGCGTCGAGCGCAGGGCCGGCCCGAACGCCGGCGAAACGGCGGCCGTCTCGGCCCGCGCGTTGATCCACGAGCGCGGCGCTCCGGTGGCGGCCTTCTCGGTCCAGAACGGCTGGAAGCCCCACCGGGCGGCGGCCAGCCGGCGCTCGCCGTCGCGCTCGACGACCATCCGGATCGTCTCGGTTGGCGGCACGTTGTACAGCCCGTCGGGCAGGTCGTCATCGGGGTAGGCGCCGAAGTAGTCGCTGACGTGCCGCGATGGCTCCCCCTGGCTGAAGCGGCCGCACATCGGATCAGCGCCAGCCCAGCCAGGCGATGATCTCGGTCGCGACGTCGGCGATCGGTCGATCGTTGGCGACCGCGAGTTCCTCCAGGCCGGCGCCGACGTCGTCCGCGACCTGCTGCCGCGCGTGCTCCAGGTCGTCACGTCGGCCGCTGGTCGGGTCCGACGCGAGCCGGCGCTCGATCTCCGCGAATGGAACCGTCAGCCGTACGACGCGCAGCGGCATGCCGAGGGCGTCGCGAAGGCGTTCGCGCTCGTCAGCGCTGGTCAGGAGACCGGCGAGGACGAAGCGGGTCAGCCCGGCGGCTCGATAGTTGCCGATCATCGGCGCCAGGTTGGCGAGCATGAGCCGGTTGCCGGCCTCGCCGTGCGCATCGGCCACGTTTGCCCACATCAGCCAGTCGAGGTCGATCGCGGCGTACGGCACGTCCCGCGCCTCGAGCAGCTCGGCGATCTCGGCGGCCACGCTCGACTTGCCGGTGCCGTATGCGCCGCAGATCAGTACGGCCTCAGGATGCGCCTCCGTCATCGGTCGAAGTATGCCCGTCCCTCGCGGCGAGCCACGCGGCGGCGGACCTGAGATCGGCAGCGAGGCCGTCGTAGGCACTGCGCCGAGCAGGACCCGAGCCAGCCCGGCGCGTGCCTTGCATGGGGTTCTGGACAGGAGGACATGCCATGACCGATGAGCGCGAGGGTGGGGCCTGGATCGGCCAGCACCCTGACCAGAACACCGAGAAGGTGCGCCGGCAGCTCGATGAGGGCGCCGAGCGCGTGGCCGTCACGGACAACGAGTCGGGTGCCGGCCCGAACGAGGACTCGCCGTCCGGCCATCGCGAGGGCGAGCCCGCCGGCGACGACGAGCTCCGCGAGGCCGGCAAGAACCGCTGAGGAGACAAGACCGATGAATCAGCAGCGCGACGCCACGAAAGTTGACGAGCCCGCCGGCGAGCCGCCGGACGCCGGGCTCGCCTTTGACCCGACCATGACCGATCCCGACGAGGCGAACATCCCGCCGGACTCGGACGCAGACCCGACTGCGGATCGGCCCGACGACGAGGGCTGAGGTCAGGACTCCTCGGTGATCCGAGTGTAGGCCGCGGCGACGACCAGGATGATCGCGCCGAAGAGCACCTGCTGAAGTGCCTCGGGCGCGCGCAGCACGTTCAACAGCGTGACGAGCACGGTGAGGATGAGCGCCCCGACGATGCTGCCGGCGTACCCGCCCCGCCCGCCGAAGATCGACGTCCCGCCGATCACGGCCGCTGCCACCGACGGCAGCAGGTACGGGTCGACCAGCCGTGGCGTCGCGCTGTTGATGACGCCGGCATAGATGAGCCCCGCGATGCCGGCGAGCAGCGCGGAGATCGCGTACAGCGCCAGGAGCACCCAGCCGACACGCACGCCGGCGAGGCGCGAGGCGACCTCGTTGTCACCGACCGCGAAGAGGAGCCGGCCGTATCCGAACCGACGCAGCATCAGCAGGATGAGCGCCGCCAGCGGGATGAAGACCAGGAGGTTGTTCGGCAGGAAGCCGAGCAGCTCCCGACCGCCGAGGTAGCCGATCTCCGGAGGCACGCGCGTGCCCCCGACGATGTTGGCACGCGCGTAGACGTTCACCAGCCCCGACACGATCAGGCTGGTGCTCAGGGTCATGATCAGCGGGTGGACGCGGAAGAGGCCGATGCCGATGCCGTTGGCCAGGCCGACGACGACCGCCGCCGCCAGCCCGATGAGGACCGCGCCGAACCAGCCGAACTCGTTGACGTTCGTGACCATCACGTACGAGGTCATCGAGGCCACCACCGCCACGGAGAGGTCGATGCCGCCGGTGAGCATCGTGAGCGTCTGACACGCGGCCAGGATCGCGAGCGGCACGGCGAAGCGGATCGTGCTCGAGGCCCAGTCGGCGTTGACGATCCCCGGTCGCAGCAGCTGGAGTGCGAGGACCAGAATGCCGAGCAGGACGAGGAGCGGGACGATCGGGCGATCGCGCAGCCAGCTCCGCGCCGAGCCGAGCGATCGGCTGCGTGCGGAGGCCACCCCGGCAGTCATGCCGTGCGGCTCCGCAGCGTGAGGTACGCGCCGAGCATGACGACCCCGACCATGATCGCGCCCTGGGTTACGGTCGAGTAGGCGGGCTCGACGCCAAGGAACGCGAGGTCGGCGCGAATGAGCCCGAGGATGTAGATCCCGACGATCGGTCCCAGCAGGCCGCCGCGGCCGCCCGCCAGGCTGACGCCGCCGAGCACAATCGCGGCCACGCTCAGCAGCAGGTACGGGCCGGGCGTCGGCGTGCCGATGCCTGTGCTGGCGGTCAGCGACAGCCCGCCGAGCGCGGCGAAGAGGCCGGCGAGAGCGTACGCGGCGATCTTCGTGCGCGCCACGCCGACGCCGCTTCGGAACGCGGCCAGCTGGTCGCTGCCGATGGCGTAGATCGACAGCCCGAGCCGCGATCGGCGCAGCGGGATCCAGATGATCCCGACGATCACGAGGAGCACCACCAGCGCGCGCGGCACGAGCGAGATCCCGAACTCGCCGGTGATCGCCTCGCGCAGCCACGGCACCGACGCGCCGCCGGGCGTCCCGAGCACGAGCAAGGCCACGCCGGCCCAAACGAACAGCATCGAGAGGGTCACCACGATGTCGGGCACCCGTGTCACCACCACGAGGACGCCGTTGAGCACGCCGATGGCGAGGCCGATGAGCAGCACGAGGATCACGATTCCGACCGAGAGCTCGGTGCTGGCGCCGACCAGCAGCACGGCGGCGATGACGTTGGTCAGCGCCATGACGGAGCCGATCGACAGGTCGATCCCTCCCGAGATCACCACGATCGCCTGGCCGGCGGCCGCGAACGCGACCGGCAACGACGCGATCGCCAGCGCGGCGAGGTCAAAGTTTGGCCGCAGCAGGCGCGTGAAGAGGAAGAGGGCCACGAAGATGACGATGAGGCCGATCGTCCACGCGTCGCCGGGAAGAAGCCGTGACACGGCGTCGCGCAGGCCGCGTCGCTCGGCCACCTCAGGACTCACACCCGGCGGATCTGTGACGGTCATGGCTGGACCGTCCGGGTTGCCGTTGGCTCGAGCCCGTGCGCGGCGCGGAGCAACGTGGGCTCATCCGCGCCGTCGGCGGGCATCTCGTCGACCACGCGGCCGCCGTAGATCACGATCGCGCGGTCGCACGCCCGCTGGATCTCCTCCAGCTCCGAGGTCAGGAGGAGCACCGCCGCTCCCGCCGCGGCGAGCTCGCGGACGAGCCCGTAGATCTCCTGCTTCGTGCGGATGTCGATCCCGCGCGTCGGGTCGTAGAAGAGGAACGTCCGGACGTTGCCGGCCAGCCAGCGGGCGATCGTCACCTTCTGCTGGTTGCCGCCCGACAGCCTGCGCACCGCGGATTGGGCGCGGGTGTCGATCTGGAGGCGCTCGATGGCGCCGGCAACGCGCCGCTTCTCTGAGCCGAGGTTGATCGGCCCCCAGCGGCGAAACGGCGCGACGCGTGGCAACCCGATGTTCTCGCGCACCGAGCGCTGCATGAGCAGCGCGGCGGACCGGTCGGCCGGCACGAGGACCACCCCGGCGCGGATGGCATCGGCCGGGTGACGGAACGCGACGGCACTGCCGTCGACGAGGATCTCGCCGGCGTCGGGCCGCAGCGCGCCGGAGAGCACGTCGAAGAGCGCGTCCTGGCCCTGGCCCTCCAGCGCCACGAGGCCGAGCACCTCCCCGGCGTGCAGGTCGAACGAGATGTCGGTGAGGGTCCGGCCCGCGGCGAGGTTGCGCGCTGAGAGCCGCGGCGTTGCATCGGCGGCGACGCCCGGGCCGGTCGGCGCGGTGGCGGGGGTGAGCGCCGCGTCGCCATCTTCGGCCGCCGGGCCGAGCATGAGGGCGACAATCTTCTCCTCCGCCCCGGGTTCCATCTCGAGGACGCCGACCGTGCGGCCCTCCCGGAGCACGGTCGCGCGGTCGCACAACCCCGCGACTTCGAGCATGCGATGCGAGATGAAGATCACCGCGCCGCTGCCCCCACGCCAGCCCGAGATGACCTCGAGGACCCGGGCGGTGAGATCCGCGGGGAGCGCGGCGGTCATCTCGTCGAGCAGCAGGACGTCGGGCTCGCCGGCCAGCGCGCGGGCCAGGTCGATGATCCGCAGGGTCGGCAGCGGCAGGTCGCGGGCCATCGACCGCAGGTCCAGGTTCGGGATGCCGAGGGCCTCCATCCGCGCGCGGAACGCATCGACCGGGGTCTCGGTCAGCACGAGGTTCTCGCGCACCGTGAGGTCGGGGATGATCGACGGCTCCTGGAACACCGAGACCATGCCGCTGCGCCGCGCCTCCGCCGGTGAGTGGACCAGCCTGGGTTCCCCGTGGAGGTGGACCGTGCCGGCATCGGGACGGACGGCACCGGTGAGGACTTTCACCAGCGTGCTCTTGCCGGCGCCGTTCGCACCCATGAGCGCGTGGATCTCGCCGGGACGGACGGTGAGCGACGCGTCGCGCAGCGCGGCGACGGCTCCGTAGTTCTTGACCACGCCGCTCGCTTCGAGCAGGACCTCGCTCATCGTTGAGTCCTTCAGGTAGCCGAACGGAGGTGCCGGCTGGCGCCGACACCCCCGTCCGCGTGCCGTGGACCGTAGGTTACGGTCCCTCGCAGGCCAGGATCTCCTCCTTCGTGTAAGTCGTCCAGCCCTCGATCGTGATGCCCAGCGGCCAGGTCGCGTCTATGTCCGGGTCGTTCGCCTCCGTCAGGGCAGCGGTGCCCTCATCGGAGTCGTTGGCCCACAGGGCCGGCTCGACCGTGACTTCCTTGCTGTCGGGCTCTTCGCCGCCGAGGATCTGGAGCGCCAGCGTGACGCCCGCACCGCCGACGGAGGCCGGGTTCGTCACCGCGGCCCCGGTCAGCCCTTCGACCTCGAGGAGCTGCTGGACGAAGCCGGCATTGTCGGCGCCGACGATCGGCACGAGCTCCGCATCGGCCGCAACGAGCGCGTCGACGATCACGTTGTCGATGCCAGAGGTCCAGATGCCGTCGTAGTTCTCGCCCGTCGCGAGGAAGTCCTCGATCAGCTGGGTGCCAGTCGCCTGATCCCAGCCGGTGTGCTCCTCGAACACCACGTTGATGTCGGGGTTCTCCTCGAGTGCGCGAGTCCAGCCGGCGTGGCGATCGTCATCCGCGGGCGCTCCGGCAGCGCCGCGCATGTACACGACGTCGCCCGAACCGCCCATGGCCTCGAACAGCCACGACGCGCCGAGGTAGGCGTACTCCTCCTGGTTGTTCGACATCAGGAATGCGTCCGGATCGGTCACCGCCTGGTCGATCGAGATTACCGGGATCCCGGCCTCGCTCGCTTCGGCCAGGGCCTCGTTCACCGCGTCCGGGCTCACCGGGTTGACGATGATCGCGTCGACCTCGTCGGCGATGAGGGTCCGCAGGTCTTCCAGCTGGCCGGCGGCATCGGTATCGCGATGGAAGACGGTCAGCTCGGCGACCTCGCCGGAGTCAGCGGCCTGGGCGTTGATCGAGCAGATCATTTCCTCGCGCCAGCCGTTGTTGGTCAGCGTGTTCGACACGCCGATATGGAAGCCTTCGCCGTCGCCGCCATCGGTGGCGTCGCCGCCGTCGCCGCCGGTGCAGCCCGCGACGAGAATCGCCATTCCGAGCGATACGGTGATCGCCCGACTCCTCCGAAATACGTTCATCGAGCCTTGACTCCTTCTCCGTGCTCTGCCGGCGCCATCATGGACCGCCGGTCACCTGGTTGATGTGCGCTGAACTTGACCCGCGCCTCAGTCTGCGTGCTCGCTACCTCCTCGTTGGCGACCGCGTCGGTCTGCGATCAATACCCGCTCCGATCGCCCGCCAGGGCCGCGCTCGGGGCGGCCCCGGAGCGGCGGGATCGGTACTCGTCGAGAATCGCTTTGGTCTGTGTGGCGCCGATGCGGGTCACTCCCAGCGACATCACGGCCAAGAGGTCGTCCAGGCTTCGCACGCCGCCGGCTGCCTTGACCTGGACGCGCTCCGAGACCGTGCTGCGCATCAGCGCGAGGTCCGCATGCGTCGCCCCGCTGGGTGCGAAGCCGGTCGAGGTCTTCACGAAGTCGGCGCCGGCGGCCTCGGCCTGGCGGCAGCCTCGCACCTTCTCGTCATCGGTCAGGTAGGCGTTCTCGAGGATGACCTTGACGATCGCGCCCGCCGCGTGCGCCACCTCGACCACCGCACCGATGTCGGCGCCGACCCGATCGTCGCGACCCGACTTGAGCGCGCCGATGTCGATGACCATGTCGAGCTCGGCCGCGCCGGCGTCGAGCGCCTCGCGCGCTTCGAAGACCTTCGTCGCGGTCGTCGCGCTGCCGTGCGGGAAGCCGATGACGGTCCCCACGGCGACCTCGGTGCCGGCCAGCAGCTCGGCCGCGCGGCGGACGTCGGTGGGGCGGACGCAGACCGATGCGACGTCGTACTCCGCGGCGAGGCGGCAGCCATCGGCGATGAAGTCGTCGTCGAGCTCCGGACGCAGCAGGGAGTGGTCGATCGTCTTCGCCAGCTGGCGCTCGGTCACGTCGTCGATCGTCAGCGTCATGGCGCTCACTTGATGTACGGCCTCAGGACGTCGCGGGCGAGGAGGAAGCCGCGCTTGACGAGCTCGTCGCTGCCCTCGAAGTCACGGTCCTCGTGCTCGATCGCGACGTCGCCGTCGTAGCCGGCACGCCAGAGCGCGGAGAAGATCCGCGGCCAATCGGCGTCGCCGAGGCCCGGAAGCCGCGGGACCTGCCAGCCGATGCCGGACGACAGCGTGCCGCGCTCGTACAGCCCGTTGCGGTCGATCATCACGTCCTTGGCCTGCACGTGGAGGATGTGCGGGCCGAACTCGGCGATGAAGCGCTCCTGGTCGATCATCAGCCACACGAGGTGCGACGGGTCGTAGTTGAGACCGATGCTGCCGCCCCACTGCTCGAGGATCCGGCGCCAGACGTACGGCGACCAGGCGATGTTGTGGCCGCCGGGCCACTCGTCGTCGCTGAAGATCATCGGGCAGTTCTCGATCGTGACCTTCACGCCGTGCGCATCCGCGTGGCTCACGATCTCCGGCCAGATCTTCAGCACGTCCTCCCAGTTCGCATCGACCGTCTTCGACGCGTCGCCGCCCATGAACGTGTTGAAGTAGGGCACGCCCATCTTCGCGGCGGCCTCGATGACGAGCCTCATGTGGCCGATGGCCGCGTCGCGCACCGCGGGGTCGGGGTGCATCGGGTTCGGGTAGTAGCCAAGCCCCGAGATCGCCAGCCCTTTCGACGCGACCTCGTCGACGATCTCCCTGGCCTGATCGTCGGACAGGTCGGCGACGTCGATGTGCGACGTCCCGGCGTAGCGACGCGCCTCACCCGTCGATCGCGGCCAACATGCGATCTCGAGGCTCTCGAAGCCGTTGGCGGCGGCCCAGTCGGCGACCTCGGACAGCGGCGTGTCCGGGAAGGGCGCCGTCAGGAAGCCGAGCCTCATCGCCCGTCCTCGCCGGCGGCGACCATCGGTCTTGCGATCGGGGCGCGGGCGACATCGGTCCAGCGTCCATCGCGCGCGCTGGCAGCAACCGCGTCGTTCACGAGCATCTCGTCGTGGCCGTCCGCGAACGTCGGATAGCCGGGGCGGTCGGCCGGTCCACCAGCACCGACGTCGGCGTAAATCGCACGGAAGAGCGCGCGGAACGTGTCGGCGAAGCCCTCGACGTGACCCGCCGGCAACGCGGCGGCCGCCTGTCCGGCGGGGCCCATCAGCGCCGGATTGCGGATGAGGATCTCGTTGGGCCGGTCGCGGTGGCCGATCCATAGCTGGTCCGGCTGCTCCGAGTCCCAGAACGCCGCCGCCGCCGAGCCGTCGACCTCGTACTGGAGCGAGTTCTTGCGCCCAGGGCTGAGCTGGCTGATCGCGACCGAGCCGCGGGCGCCGCCCTCGAAGCGGAGGAGGATCGTCGCGGTGTCCTCGGTCGCGATCTGGCGCTCGACGGTCTCGGACGAGCGCTCGGTCGAGAACGTCTCGACCGGCCCGGCCGGCTGCCGGCGCGTGGGAATGAAGGTCGCGAGGTCGGCCATGACCGACGAGATTCGCTGGCCGGTGATGAACGTGAGGAGGTCGAGCCAGTGCGAGCCGATATCGCCCACGGCGCGGAGCGCGCCGCCGCGGTCCGGCTCCAGCCGCCAGTTCCAGTCGGTCTCGAGCAACAGCCAGTCCTGGAAGTAGCGGCCGGTGACGAGGCGGACATCGCCGAGCTCGCCGGAGGCGACGAGCTCGTGGGCGTGCTGGTTCAAGGGATAGAAGCGGATGTTGAAGTTGACGGCGTTGACCTTCCCGCTGCGTGCGGCGCACTCGACGAGCTCGGCAGACTCGTCGGCGGTCATGGCCAGCGGCTTCTCGCACACGACGTGGCGACCGGCCTCGAGGATCTGGAGCACCTGCGGATGGTGGAGGTGATTCGGCGACGTGACGTGGACGATCTCCACGCGGTCGTCGGCGAGGAGCTCGGCCAGGCTTCCGTAGCCGCGCGGAAGACCCAGCTGGGTTGCGCGCTGAGCGGCACGATCCGGGCTGGAGCCGAGGATGCCGTGCACGGGAACGCCGAGGCGACGAAGGGCCTCGACATGGACGGTCCCGATGAAGCCGCTGCCGATGACGGCGGCGCCAATCTCAGACGCGGGCCTCACGCCCACACGCGCCAGGGGAATTGCACGCGCTGATCGTACTTCTGCATGTCAAGTGCAAAAGTGCTCGCGCTCCCGCTATGATCGCGGCGAGTGAACCTCGAGAAGACGACCGATGTCGGGGGCGAGGCGCTCGATGCGCTCGTCTCGATCCTCGACGAGATCCGGCAGGCGAGGTCGCGATCTCGCGCCGAGCTCGTGGCGCGCACGGGCCTGAGCCGGGGCATCGTCGCCCAGCGGGTGGCCGAACTGATCGAGCTGGGGCTCGTCGTCGACGACGAGATCGGCCCGAGCACCGGCGGGCGGCCACCGCGCCAGATGACGTTTCGCGCAGACGCCGGCCACGTCCTCGTCGCGGACCTGGGCGCCACCAGCATCGACGTCGCGATCACCGACCTCGACGGCCGCATCCTCGGCCACCGCGACGAACCATCCGACATCGCCGCCGGACCGGAGGCGTGCCTCCAGCGCGTCGACGAGCTGTTCACCGAGCTCACGACGGCGACGCGTGACCTGCCCGGGCGGCTGTGGGGCATCGGCATCGGGATTCCCGGGCCGGTCGAGTTCCGCAGCGGCCGCCCGGTGTCGCCGCCGATCATGCCGGGCTGGGACGGCTACCCCGTCCGCGAGCGCTTCGTCGCGCGCCACGCGGCGCCGGTGTGGGTCGACAACGATGTCAACCTCCTCGCCCTCGGGGAGTGGCGGTCGGGCATCGCCGTCGGCCACGACAACGTCATCGTCGTGAAGATCGGGACCGGCATCGGTGCCGGCATCATCTCGAACGGGCGCATCCATCGCGGCGCGCAGGGCAGCGCCGGCGATGTCGGCCATATCCAGGTCGTCGACGACACGAAGGTCATCTGCCGCTGCGGGAACGTCGGCTGCCTCGAGGCGCTGGCCGGGGGCGCGGCGCTCGGCCGCGACGGCCAGGTCGCGGCGATGGAGGGTCGCAGTGACCGGCTGCGCACGGCGCTCGACCAGCACGGCCGGGTGACCGCCGCGGACGTGGCGCGGGCGGCATCGTTCGGCGACCCCGTGGCAGTGGCGCTGCTCCAGTCTGCCGGGCGGCGCGTGGGGCTGATGCTGGCCAGCGTCGTGAACCTGTTCAACCCGTCCCTGGTCGTCGTCGGCGGCGGCGTGGCGCAGAGCGGCGACCAGCTGCTGGCGGCGATCCGCGAAACGGTCTACCGCCGTTCGCTGCCGCTGGCAACGCGCGAGCTGCTGCTACAGCGGTCGTCGCTCGGCGCGCTCGCGGGCGTCATCGGTGCCTCTTCGATGGTCGTCGAGCAGCTGTTCAGCCGGGAGGCATTGGCGCGCCTCGTCAGGCTCGGCGGACCGGACGAGGCGCTGGACCGCGCGGCCACCGGAAGCTGACGAGTCAGTCGCCGGAGACGACGAGATCGGCGAAGTCGCCGGTATCGGGGTCCTTGACGATCAGCTTCTGGCGTCCGTCGGGCATGAGCTCGCGCTTGATGACGACCTTGCCGTCCACCATCTCCGGTTTCGCCCCGATCCGAGGTGTCTCGCCGCCGCGCCACTCGAAGAGCTCGACCGGCTCCCAGGCGCGGCTCTTCGCGGATCGGTAGCACGCGTCCATGACGGCGTTGACGACGTACCCGTCGTACAGCGTCTCGCGCGGCTCGCGGCCCGCCTCCATGGCATCGAACATGTCGGTGAACATGTCGGTGAAGCCGAGCTCGCTGAGCTCGTCGCCAAGCGGAAAGAGCCAGCCGGCGTTCGTCTCCGCCTTCTCGGAGACGTAGCCCTCCGCGCCGCCGGCCGTGAAGATCTCGAGCCCGGTGCGCAGGAAGTGGTTGATCCAGATCGTGCCCTCGGTGCCGGCGACCTCGTCGCGCACGTCCATGCCACCGCGGAACGTCCAGCTGACCTCGAACTGGCCGATCGCTCCGGACTCGAAGCGGATGAGCGCGATGGCGTTGTCCTCGTCGGCGATCGGGTGGACGAGCGTGTCCGTGTGGCACATGACCTCCACCGGCCGGTTGCCCTTGCCGACGAAGGCGCGAATGACCTCGATGCAGTGGCAGCCGAGGTCGATGATCGCGCCACCGCCGGTGAGCCGGCCGTCCCAGAACCACGCCGAGTGCGGCCCGGGATGCGTCTCGCGCGAGCGAACCCAGGTGACGTCGCCGACCGCCCCGGCCTCGACCGCCGCCAGCGCCTTCAACGCCTTCGGCGTGTAGCACAGGTCCTCGAGGTAGCCGCCGAAGACCCCGCCCGCCTCGACGATCTCGAGGATCCGCCGCGCCTCCTCTGCGTTGCGGCCCAGCGGCTTCGTGACCAGCACCGCCTTGCCGGCCGCGACCGCCGCGTCGACGGCCTCGACGTGCAGGTGGTTCGGGATGCCGACGACGACGACATCGGTCTCCGGGTGCGTGACCGCCGCGACCAGGTCGGTCGTGTGCTCCGGAATATCCCAGCGCTTGGTGAAGGCGCCGCCGCGCTCATCGCTCCGGGAGTAGACGACCCGGACGTGGTCACGGCTGCGCTGCGCGTGCAACGCGCCGGTATAGAAGTCACCGATGAGCCCGGTGCCGAGCATGGTGATCGCATGACCAGTCATCGGGGCCGATTCTAGGGCTCGTCGGCGCCGATGATCGGTCGCCCAGAGACCGTTGTCGTGAACGAGGCTCCCGCATCCCGCGTTTCACGCGGGGATTGCGTCGGGCTGCGATACCATCGGTCCGATGGCGACCGAGGGTGCAACCGGCCTTCCCGACAGCATCCTCGCCTGCGACGGCCTCCGGAAGCGCTATGACGAGCGAACGGCGGTCGACGATGTCGGGTTCCGCATCGGTCCATCCGAGACCTATGGCCTGCTCGGGCCGAATGGGGCCGGCAAGACGACCACGATCTCGATGGTCTGCGGCCTCCTCGAGCGCGACGGCGGAGAGGTGCTCGTCTCGGGGCGCCCGGTCGACATCGGCACGGCGGAGGCGAAGCAGTCGATCGGGTACGTCCCGCAGGAGCTCGCGATCTACCCGGAGCTGACCGCGACCGAGAACCTGCGCTTCTTCGGCCAGCTGTACGGGATGGGTGGGGACGCGCTGAAGCGGCGGATCGGTGAGGTGCTCGAGATCATCGGCCTCGACGAGCGGGCCGGCGAGCGCACCGACAAGTTCTCGGGCGGCATGAAGCGGCGGCTGAACATCGGCATCGGCCTGCTCCACGAGCCGAAGCTGCTGGTCCTCGACGAGCCGACGGTCGGCGTCGACCCGCAGAGCCGGAACGCGATCCTGTCGAGCGTCGAGGAGCTCGGCCGGCAGGGCATGGCCATCCTCTACACGACCCACTACATGGAGGAGGCCGAGCGCCTCTGCGACCGCGTCGGGATCATCGACGAGGGACGGATCATCGCCGAAGGCACGCGCCGCGAGCTCACGAGCATGGTCGGACAGCGCGATCGGATCGAGCTGGCGGCAAGCGGCGAGCTGTCGGCGGCCGCCGACGCGGTGCGGGCTATCGAGGGCGTCCAGGAGGCCAGCGTCCACGAGGGCGGCCTGAGCCTGATCGTCGTCGACGCCCGACGCATCCTGCCGCGCATCCTCGAGGCCGTCACCGCAGCCGACACCGGGGTCACGAGCGTCGAGATCGTGGAGCCGGACCTCGAGGCGGTCTTCCTCCACCTCACCGGCCGCGCCCTCCGCGACTGACGATGCGGGCCGCCTTCATCATCGCGGGCAAGGACCTGCGCGAGCGAATCCGCGACCGCAGCGCGATCATCCTGGCGATCATCGCCCCGCTCGGCCTGGCGACGATCTTCAGCCTCCTCCTGCCGGCCGGCGACGAGGGGTTCAACGCCAGCTACGCATTCGTCGACCTCGACGGGAGCGCGTCGTCGGCCGCCTTCCTGAGCGGCCCGCTTGCCGCGGTCGAGGAGGCCGGGATCGCCGGAGTCGTTGAGGTCCCCGACGAGGACGCCGCCCGAGCCGCCATCGATGCCGGCGACGCGGACGCGGCGGCCGTCATCCCGGCAGGCTTCGAGGCCGCGGTCCAGTCCGGGGCGGCGGCCGGGGTGGAGATCATCGGCGAGACGAACGCGGGACTGGCGACCGAGATCCTCCGCTCCCTGGCCGAGGGCTACACCGCCGAGCTCCAGGCGATCCGGCTGGCGGTCGGGACCGTGGTGGCAGGCCAACCGTCGCCGCCGGACGAGGCCGCGATCGAGGAGCTCGTGGAGCGCGCCATCGCCACGCCGGACCCGATCACCCTCATCGATGCCGAGACCGAGCTGCGCCGCGCGTCGCCCGAGACCTACTTCCCCGCGAGCATGGCGATCTTCTTCCTCTTCTTCACCGCGCAGTTCGGGCCGCTTTCACTCCTCGGTGAGCGTCGCCAGGGAACGCTTCCGAGGCTGGTTGCCGCGCCGATCCCGCCCTGGTCGATCGTGGCGGGCAAGGCGATCGGAAGCTTCGTCCTGGGCGTCGTGTCGCTGACGGTGATCGTCGTCGCGTCGACGCTCCTGGTCGGGGCGGAGTGGGGCAATCCGGTCGGCGTCGCCGCCCTCATCGTGGCCGCAGTCCTGTCGGCGATGGGCATCACCGCCCTGATCACCACCCTCGCCCGAACCGAGGAGCAGGCCGGCGGCTGGAATGCGATCGTGGCCGTCACGCTCGGAATCCTGGGCGGCGCATTCTTCAGCCTCTCCCAGGCGCCCGAGGTGCTCAGCCGCCTCAGCTTCCTGACGCCGCACGCCTGGTTCCTCGAAGGGCTCGACCAGCTGGCGGCTCCGAGTGCCACGCTCGCGGACCTCGCGCTCCCGCTGGCCGCGCTCCTGACCATCGCGGTCGTCACCGGCGGCATCGGCCTCCGCCGCGCCGGCAGGCTGGTGGCGGCCAGGTGAGCCCCTCGAAGCCGCTGACGATCGCGCGCGCGAACCTCGTTCGCCTGTTGCGCGACCGGCTCGGCCTCTTCTTCATCATCGTCCTGCCGCTCATCATCATCCTCGTCACCGGCCTCCAGTTCGGCGGCGGTTTCGAGGCGCGCGTCGGCATTGCCACCGTCGACGGCGGCGCCCTCGCCGACGAGCTGGTCGCGACGCTCGAGCGTGACTGGCAGGTGGAGCGCTACACCGATGTCGCGGTGCTGGCCACCGACGTCGAGGACGGCCGCATCGCCTTCGGCGTGGTCCTGCCGGACCGATACACCGACCGGCTCGTCGCGGGGGAGAGCCTGGAGGTCGAGTACCACGCCGCCCCGAACGACACGACCGTCGGGACGCGCACCGTCGTGGCCGCCGCGCTCTCCGAGCAGTCGGCGTTGACGCGGGCCGCGACCTTCGCCGCGGCCGAGACCGGCACGACGATCGAGGCGGCTCTCCCCGCCGTCGAGAGCACCGCCGACGCGCTGCCGCCGATCGAGGTCACCGTCGTGACCATCGGCGAGTCGCTCTTCCCGCCCGAGCTGGCGGGGTTCACGCTCGGCGCCCAGGGCCAGCTCGTCCTCTTCATCTTCCTGACCTCGCTGACCGGCGCGGCGCAGCTGATCGTGTCGCGCCAGCTCGGCGTCTCGCGCCGGATGCTGTCGACGCCGACTCCGATGCCGTCGATCCTGCTCGGCGAGGCGCTCGGCCGCTTCGGGGTCGCGATGTTCCAGGGCCTCTTCATCGTCGCCGCCACCGCGATCCTGTTCGGCGTCGTCTGGGGCGACCCAATCGGTGTCGCCGCGATCGTCGTCGCCTTTTGCCTCGTCAGCGCCGGCGTCGCGATGCTCATCGGTGCGGTCAGCTCGAACGCCGAGCAGGCCAGCTCGATCGGGGTCTTCGCCGGCCTCGGCATCGCCGCGCTCGGCGGCTCGATGATCCCGCCCGAGATCTTCCCGCCGGTGATGGAGACGATCTCGTGGCTGATCCCGCATCGATGGGCGATCGACGGACTCCGCGAGCTCGTCGCCGGCGGCGAGCTCGTCGACGTGCTGACGCAGGTCGGCGTGCTGCTGGCGACGGCCGCAGTCGTGCTCGCCCTGGCCACCTGGCGGCTGCGGGTGGCCCTCACGTCATAGGACCGACCTGCGGCAGCAGTTGCCGGCGGGAACTTGCTCCTCGAGCCACCGGCACGGCTGTCACCGGTGAAAGACATCGAGCGCGGAAAGGCCTAGCATCGGCCCATGGCCATCTCCCTCGACACCGACCCGAAGCTCGCCGAATACGCCCATCCCGAGAAGCTCGTCACGACCGAGTGGCTGGCGGATCACCTGGATCAACCGGGGCTGGTGGTGGTCGAGTCGGACGAGGACATCCTCCTCTACGAGACCGGGCACATCCCCGGCGCCGTGAAGGTTGACTGGCACACCGAGCTCAACGATCCGATCACGCGCGACTACGTGGATGCCGAGGGCTTCGCGCGCCTCATGCGCTCGAAGGGAATCGGCCGCGACTCGACGGTCGTCTTCTACGGCGACAAGTCCAACTGGTGGGCTGCCTACGCGCTGTGGGTCTTCAGCCTCTTCGGTCACCCGGACCTCCGGCTTCTCGACGGCGGCCGTGCCAAGTGGGAGGCGGAGGGCAGACCGATGACGACCGACGCGCCCACCCGCCCTGGTGCCGACTATCCGGTTGTCGAGCGTGACGACGCACACATCCGCGCCTTCCGCGACGACGTGCTCGCCCACCTCGGCAAGCCGCTCGTCGACGTGCGCTCGCCGGACGAGTACACCGGCAAGCTGCTGCACATGGCGAACTACCCGCAGGAGGGCGCCCTGCGCGGCGGCCACATCCCCGGCGCCAAGAGCGTGCCGTGGGCGAGGGCCGCCAACGAGGACGGAACGTTCAAGTCACGCACCGAGCTCGAGGCGCTCTACGGGTCTGAGGTCGGCCTCTCGCCGAGCGACGACGTCGTCGTGTACTGCCGCATCGGCGAGCGCTCGAGCCACACGTGGTTCGCGCTGACTCACCTGCTCGGCTTCGAGAGCGTGCGGAACTACGACGGCTCATGGACCGAGTGGGGCAACAGCGTGCGTGCGCCGATCGAACGGGAGGAGGAGCCGGCCTCGTGACGATCGAGGTCCTGCCGCCGTCGCTGGCCGAGATCGTCGACCTGTTCGCGACCTCGCCGCCGCGCGACCGCCTGGAGCTGCTCCTGGAGTACTCGCAGCAGGTTCCGCCCCTTCCGCAGCGCCTGCGCGACCACCCGGAACGGCTGGAGCCCGTGCCGGAATGCCAGTCACCCCTGTTCGTGGCCGTGGAGGTCGACGGCGAGCGCCGCGTCCGCATCCACGTCGACGTTCCGCCCGAGGCGCCGACCACGCGCGGCTTCGCCGGGATCATGCACGCCGGGCTGGACGGCCTCTCGGCCGACGAGGTGCTGGCCGTGCCACCCGACGTGACCGTACGCCTGGCCCTTGCCGAGGTCGTCAGCCCGCTGCGGCTGCGCGGCGCGACGGCGCTCCTGGGCCGGATCCAGCGACAGGTCCGCGAGCAGGTCCAGGCCTAGGCCGAGGCTCCGCTCGATCGCGCGCTCAGGCGCCACAGCGCCGTGACGATCACGGCACCGATGATGGAGCCGATGATGCCGCTCGGCCGAAGCTCGAGGCCGTCTCCCGCCAGCAGGCTGAAGAGGAGCCCTCCGACGAACGAGCCGACGAGCCCGGAGACGAGCGCGATCCCCCAATCGATCCGGCCTCCGGAGCGGCCGAGGATGAGCTGTGCCCCCGCCCCGATGAGCATTCCGAAGAGGATCAGACCGATGATCAGCATGCGCGGAGTATATGGTGCGCGTGATGCGCACAATGGTGGCTCCGTGAGGCGGCCGCGCGCGATCGCCATCGCCGCGATCGTGGTCCTGGCCGGCTGCGGGCTCCAGGATCCGTACCCCATCCCCGAGGGCCAGGCCTCGGCCGCATTCGTTCCGGCCGCAGTCGGCGAGCCGGTCACCGAGGTCGTGATGTTCATCGAGCCACGCCCCGGGCCGCGCGTCGTGCTCCTGTCGGCGGAGGCTATCGGCCAGCTCGACGGCGCGTCGGTGGAGTTCTACTCGTCGCCGGCCTCCGTCGACGGCGAAGAGCTCGTGATCGGCGAGGAGCTGGACGAGCTGGAAGGCACGATTATCGAGGCGGAGCCCAGGGCGTCTGACGATTTGGAAGACACGGTGGGCATCGTGGCCGAGGTGACCGCCTTGGAACCAGGGCGCTACGTGATCACGGCGGTGCGACTCCGATACCGCCTGAGCGGCACGGAGCGCGAGGGCGAGGGTACCGATATCGTGCTGACCGTCTGCGCGGGAGATCCGGCACCCACCGATTGCGAGTAGGCCGGCTCAGCTGGCGGCGGCAGCCCATCCGCGTCCGACCGATTCCGGTCGATCGGTCGTAGAGCACGACGACCAGGCTGAGCACGGCGATCAGGAACAGGAACTCGAGCAACGGCGGCGGTGGCCCGCTCCCGGGCAGCAGGATGCCGATCCCGATGCCGATCGCCGCGTTCACCGCGGTCATCACCGTGAACTCGATCGCGACCGACGCCCACGTGACCGCTCGCCTTGCCAGCCACTGGCTGACCAACGTGCTGGCGCCGACGATCAGCACGGTCGCCAGCGCGACCTGCATCGGGCTCCCCTCGATGCCGGGAAGCATGCGGCTGAAGATGAAGGCCATGAGGCTCAGGAGGACGACCTTCTCGACGAAGGTCCGATCGAAGGCCGCCGTCGGCGACGCCGCCTTCGGCCGCGGCGGCCAGCCGAGATGCTCGGCCTGGCGATCGGCCGACAGCGTCGGTGGCCAGTCGGCCGGAGGCAGGTAGCGCCGGGCGGCCCACCAAGCGAGCAGGATCAACAGGACGGCCCCGACCACGAGGCCGATGGCGACGAGCGGCGAGGCAACGATCGCATCGGTCCAGGAGCTGGTTGCGGGCACGCCGAAGACCGTCTCCTTCATGAAGTCGGTGAAGTCGAGCTGCGCGATGTGGATCCACCACTCCTGTGGCAGCTTGATGACGATCCAGATGAAGGCCGCGATGCCGATGACCGCGCGCATCGCGAGCCGGACGGGGTTGCGCGCGATGCGGAACGCCTCGATGGCATCGAAGAAGTACTCGAACGTGTTCGGGAAGACGAACAGGAGCCACCGCGCTCCGGTGCTCTCGAACAGGGCGACGCCGACGAGGCGGTAGTACCACAGGAAGCGGCCGACGACGAACGTCGGGCCACCCACCCAGTTCGCGATCGTCGAGACGTAGGCGATGGCGAGGTAGTAGATGTCGAGCGCCTTGTCGTACGTCTGGTAGCCCTCGAGATCGGAGTCGAGGGTGGCGGAGAAGATCGTCTGGTCGACCCCGTCGAGCACCATCGCCGCGAGGATCGCCGGCAGCGGGTAGGCCGGAATGAAGAGCGGCACCACCAGGCGGGCGAGCACGACGGCCAGCGGGATGAGCGTCGTGAGATCGGTGCTATCCACACTGCCCTCCGGCGGCATGCTTTGTGCGTGCTGACGAGCCTACAGGTGGGGCTCTCCGCTTCAACGAGGCTGCGATTCGGCTGTGAAAGTAAAGGGAACCTCTAATCGGGCGCTCACCTGCGCCTTATGAGCGGGGGCCATGCTCAAGGGGTTGTGGGCATGAAATCACGGATCCTCATCGCCGAGGACGACCTCGGCGTGGCCGCCGTGCTCGAGGAAGGGCTGGAGGCCAGCGGATTCATCGTCACCGTGGCGCCGAACGGCCAGGACGCCTTGTTGCGCGCCGAGTCAGGAGACGTGGACCTCATGGTCCTCGACCTCGGGCTCCCCGGCCGGCCGGGCATCGAGGTGCTGAGTGAGCTTCGCGCCCGCGGCAACGCGATGCCGGTGGTCATCCTCACCGCTCTCGACACGACCGAGGAGACCGTCGCGGGCCTGGAGGCCGGCGCCGACGACTTCATCGGCAAGCCGTTCGAGCTCGACGAGGTGATCGCGCGCATCCGGGCGCGGATCCGCGAGCATCGCCTTCGGATGAAGGAGGCGGCATCCGCGTCGGAGGGAGAAGTGGCTGGGGAGGAAGGATTCGAACCTTCGGTCTCCTGATCCAGAGTCAGGCGCCTTACCGCTTGGCCACTCCCCAGTGGACGAGCCCGCGTGCTCTGACGGCTCCGGACGCAGATTGTATCCGGGATGTGCCTGGCCGTCAGCCACGCAGGAAGTCGAGCACCTCGCGGTCGAAGGCCGCCTGCTTCTCCCACATCGGGTTGTGGCCGGCGCCGGGGATCACCACCAGCCGTGCGCCGGGGACGGCGGCCGCGATCTGCTCGCCGATGCGTGGGTTGCAGATGTGGTCGTGCTCACCCGACCTCGTCGAGTCTCAGCCGCCCGTCCGGGTGGGGCTGAAGCCGGCTAGCTAGCCTCCTCAGGGTTGGCGCCCTTTACCGTGGTGACGTACTCGTAGTGGCCGAGTCCTTCCTTTCGCTCCTCGTCGACGATCTCCCAGCCGACGGTCTCACGCCATCGGTTCATGTGCTCGTTGCGCCAGGCGACGTGGTCCTCAACCGAGGTCCACACCAGTTCGAGCAGGTATTCATCCGGACGCTCGACGCTGCGACGCAGACGGACCGCAAGGCAGTTCGCGTCCTCCGCCTGGACGCCGAGTCCGGCGGCGAGACGCGGACCGAACTCGTCGCCGCGCCCTGGCTGACAGGCAATGCGGACCACTTCCAGAACACTCACATCCGAACCCTCTCTCCCTACGTACGGCCAGTTGCGTCCGCTCGTCGGCCGCTGATGAGGTTGTGCCTCGGCCGAACCGTACCGTATACTGACGCCCGTATACAACTGCGTACGATGGATTGAACAGAGTTGCGAGCACGAGCGGCCGACGTCATCGTTGTCGGCTCCGGGAATGCGGCGTTCGCCGCCGCCCTAACGGCGGCTGAGGAGGGCGCAAGCGTCCTCATGCTCGAGAAGGGTTCGCAGGAGTGGGTCGGCGGCAACAGCTGGTTCACCGCAGGCGCATACCGCCTCACCCACGGCGGACCGGCTGAACTTACGACCCTCGTCGACGAGCCGATGAACGACGTCGAGCTCGGCCCCTACACGCGCGACGACTTCGCCGCGGACATGCGCCGTGTTACCCGCGACCGGTCGGATCCCGTGCTGTCCGACCTCCTCGTGACCGAGGCGCGTGACGGAGCCGAGTGGATGAAGCGCCAGGGTGTCCGGTGGCGGCTCATGCCCGAACGCCAGGCGCACGGCACCGGCCGCCGGCTGCGGTTCTGGGGCGGATTGTCGGTCGGTTGCGTCGGGGGCGGCGAAGGACTGATCGACGCGTACCTGACGGCGGCGCAGGAAGCAGACATCGAGCTCCGAGTCGAGTCCCCGGTCGTGGACCTGCGCGTCGTCGACGGGCGAGTCACCGGCGTCGTCGTGCGCGCCGAAGGTGGCATCGAGGCCATCGAGGCCAGCGCGGTGGTGCTGGCCTCCGGCGGATTCGAGGCCAGTCCCAGCCTCCGTTCGCAGCATCTCGGTCCACAATGGGTGAACGCCCGCGTACGCGGCACCCCCCACAACACCGGCGACCTGCTGACCGCGGCGCTCGGGATCGGCGCCCAGCCGTACGGCCACTGGAACGGGTGCCACTCGATCGCCTGGGATGCCGGTGCTCCCCCGCACGGCGACCGTGCCGTTTCGAACCGATTTTCGCGCCAAGCCTACCCGTACGGCCTGGTCGTCAACGTGAACGGCGAGCGATTCGTCGACGAGGGAGCCGACTTCCGCAACTACACCTACGCGGTGTACGGGGCTGAGGTCCTCAAGCAGCCGTCAGGCCTCGCCTTTCAGATCTTCGATGAAACGACACTCCCGCTCCTCAGCCCGATCGACTACAGCAGCGCCCAGACGTCCCGGTACGAGGCCCGAAGCATCGACGAGCTTGCAACGTTGGCTGGGATCGACCGGGCCGGATTGGTTGCGACGGTCACCGCATTCAACGCCGCCGTTAACGGGGCGCCGTTTGATCCAACGATCCTCGACGGTCGGGCCGCCCTCGACGTGACGCCTCCCAAGTCGAACTGGGCCCAGGCGCTCGGGGCTCCGCCGTACGTTGCCTACGCGGTCGTGTGCGGAATCACCTTTACGTTCGGTGGACTCCGCATCTCACCGGAAGGGGCGGTGATCGGTGCAGTCGGCCACCCGATTCCGGGCCTCTTCGCGGCGGGCGAGATCGTCGGCGGCCTCTTCTATCACAACTATCCCGGCGGGTCGGGGCTTGCGTCCGGCACGGTGTTCGGTCGGCGTGCCGGACGATCGGCAGCCGGCTGGTCCCGAACCCTGAAGAGCGTCGAATCCCAGGCGCACCAGCCGCACTGAACGCGGCGGCGACGCGGACCTATGCGCTCGACTGGATCTCGGTGAGGATCTCAAGGCCGAAGTGCATTGTCGGTCCTCCTCCCGGGATTGCGGCGGCCTCGAGCGCCTCGATGATCTCGCGTACCGATGCACCCTCCCGCAGCGCGCGTTCGAAGTGGCTCTTCGCGGAGGGATAGGACCGCGAGCAGAGGACCGACCCAGCGATGATCTCCCGATCCTTCGCTGCCAGCTGCGATCCCGACGGGTCGTACACCCATGAGGTCAGGCCACGGCGAGCGGCGTTGTACTCGGGATCGTGCTCCTGGAGGAGATCGAACGCCTTGAAGGCGTAGCCGCGCTTGTGATCAAGCACCGCTCCGTCGGCCGGCTCGGGATCATCCGCCTGCGCAGCAGGCGTGGGCGCTGCGAGATGGGCGCGTCCGCTCTGGACCAGACCCGACATCGCCTCCAGGGCAGCCTGAAGCATCGTGGTACCGCCAGGGCGCTCGGCAACAAGGATCGTCTCCACGATCAGCTCCGCGCTCGCGCCGGCCTCGAGCGCCAACTGGAAGAACGTAGTCGTCAGGTTCGAGCCACGGCTCGCAGCGACCACGCCCGCGAGCGCGTAACGCAAGGCAACTGGAAAGGTGGGTGCCTCCGGCGCGAATACCAAGGTCAACAGGCGCTTGCGGCGGGCAGCGTAAGCGGGAGACACCTCGCTGAGCCACCGCTCCTCGGGCGATAGTTCGAGATCCATGCGGCGATCCGTCCGTCTATATTCTGTCGGCTATTGTGCGGCTGTGTATACTACTGCACACCGACCGGAGGAGGGTGCGCGTGATCGACGGTGTCATATTGAAGGTACTCGGCCACTACCGACACGCAGCCGACGTCAAGTGAAGGATTCATGCGACTGACGTTGGACGCTGCTCCAGCCGAGTCGCTCAGCGTCATCCAGGCCGGGCCGCCGCGTGTACCGGTCCTCGTCGATATCGCGCAGCGGATCGGCGTTCCAGCGATCGCGGTCGATGGCGACGCAGGCGAGGGAATCCCGGCCGACGGCCGTCGGTGCGGTAGGCGCCGCGCTGGCGGAAGCCGGCGTCGACCACGAGATCGTCATCTACGCCGATGTACCGCATTCGTTCTTCGACCGACGCGCCGGCGAGTTCGCAGCCGAAGCTGCCGATGCGTGGACGCGTGTCCCGGCATTCATCGGTGCACGGTCGAGCGACGCGACGGCGAAGCAGTGGCTACCGCGAGAAAAACAGGAGGCATGGAATGAGCTCTCACGGCCAACGCGAACACTCAAGGCGCCGCAGCGCCAGGGCCGTCGTCGTGGCGGCATCGATCGCCCTCGTGCTGGCTTCGTGCGGAGGAGCACAGCAGAGCGGCGGTGACGAGCCCGCAGGCTCCGGCGACGGGCAGGCGGGCGGCGGCGGGGAGCTCGTGACGGCCATGAACGTTCTCGGCCCCATGATCTGGGACCCGCCGCTCGCGTGCTCCGACAACGAGAAGATGATGCTTCTCATGGCTGACTCGCTCGTCGCGCTCGATCCCGAGACCCGAGAGCTCGGCCCCGCCCTCGCGGAGTCATGGGAAATCTCGGAGGATCTCACCACCTGGACCTTCAGGCTCCGGCCCGACGTTCCGTTCCACGACGGATGGGGCACGGTCACGGCAGAGGACGTCAAGTTCACGTGGGAGCAGTGGATCTCGGAGGAGTCCTGCCACAACGCGGCCCTCCAGCTGCGCCTCGCCGTCGACAACGACATCAACAACTTCCGCATCATCGATGACCTGACGTTCGAGGTCACGACCTCGACGCCCGTCGTGGGTCTGCCGGCGGTCCTCTGCTCCTGTGACACGGGGCTTCAGATCCTGTCGAAGCGCTACTTCGACGAGCAGGGTGAGGAGGCCAAGAACCATCCGATCGGCACTGGCCCATGGCAGTACGTCAGCTCGACCCCGGATGCGGAGCTCGTCATGGAAGCATTCGACGAGTACTGGGATGGAGCTCCGCATTTCGATCGGTTGGTGCTCAAGGAGATCCCGGACCACGCGGCGCGGCTCGCCCAGGTCCAGAGCGGCGAGGTGGATCTCGCACTGCTCGATAGCAGCCTGCTTGGCGAGGCCGAGGCGGCGGGTCTCGAGACGACCGTCATCCCGGACATCGGTAACGCGTACATGGTGCTCGGCGGGAACTACTACAACCATGCGGGCTACGATCGCGAGTCCCCCTGGATCCAGGCCGACAACCCAGAAGCGGGGCTGGCCGTTCGCGAGGCGATGTCCCTGGCCATCGACCGAGCCCTGATCCTGGAGCAGATCCTTGGAAACCAGGGTGAGCTGACACACTCGATCATCAACCAGTATCCGTCCGTCCCGGCGCTGACGGACCCCTCATGGGAGCTGCCCGCGTACGACCCGGAGCTCGCGCGAGAGAAGCTCGCCGAGGGTGGTTACCCCGATGGGTTCCCGATGACCGTATGGCTGTTCCAGCAGGACATCGATACGATCGCCGTGGGTGAGACGGTGGCAGCGATGTGGGGGGAGATCGGCATCGATGTGACACTCGAGCCGGTCGAGGAGGACTTCGTCGACGAGAAGCTGTATGCGCGCGACACCGGTGGAGTGTCGTACGTCTTCATCCAGTCGTGGAAGCCGTCGGTCGCTCAGGGGATCGGCAACTACGTCTCCACGCGCGAGGATGATGCGCATCTGTTCCATCCGGCGATCGACGCGGCGTGGGATCAGGTCGTGGCGGAGCCCGACGACGAGCGGACCTACGAGATCGCCCGGGAGATGCACACCAACCTCCGGGATGACGTTGCGTCCATCCCGCTGTTCACGACCCACATGGTGTTCGTGCAAGGGCCGGACATCTGCTGCTGGGAGCCGATCCCGGGCGTCAACACGTTCACCAAGCTCGAAACGGTCGAGCCGGCGAACTAGCCGCGTTGCTGCCTCCCCTCGACGACGGCCGGCGGCGCCATGCCGCCGGCCGTCGCTCACCTGGACCTTCGGCTCCATGACGCACCGGGACGTGGTTAGATCGTTCGTCCCCGACACCGGGCCGATGTCCTCGGAGGGTTCATGACCGTTGCGATCCTGAAGCGCGTCGGACAGGCGCTCGTCAGCCTGTTCGCCGTCATCGTCATCGTCTTCCTGCTGACCCAGGTGACGGGCGACCCGGCATTCTTCCTGACCGGCCCCGAGGCGACAGAGGCGGACCGAGAGCAGCTCCGTGAGCGCCTCGGCCTCAACCGACCGCTATACGAGCAGTTCGGGGACTACATGCTCGGGATCCTCCAGGGTGATCTGGGGGATTCACTGCGAACCCTCCGCCCGGTGAGCGACACCATTGCGCTGCGCCTGCCCGCCACGCTCCAGATGGCGGCCGCGGCGTTCCTGCTGACGATCATCGTGGCGGTGCCGCTCGGCGTGCTGGGAGCCTACTGGCGCGGTGGGATCGTCGACCGCATCGCACGGACGGTCGCGGCCCTCGGCCAGGCGATGCCGTCGTTCTGGGTCGGCCTGCTCCTGATCCTCGGCCTGGCGGTCAGCCTGCACTGGCTGCCGTCTGGCGGATACGGCACCCCTGCGCATCTCGTGCTGCCGGCGATCACGCTCTCGCTCGGCGCCATCGCCGGGCTGACCCGCCTGCTTCGGTCGAGCATGATCGAGGTCCTGAGCGCCGACTACGTCACGTTCCACCGGATCAAGGGCGTGCCCGAGCACGAGATCCTGTGGAAGCACGCGCTGCGGAACGCCGGGCTGACCGCGCTGACGTACCTCGGCATCATCACGGCCGGCCTGCTGGGTGGCTCGGTCCTGGTCGAGACCGTCTTCGTGTGGCCGGGCGTCGGCCGGCTGATGGTGGACTCCATCCAGGTCCGCGACTACACGATGGTGCTCGGGCTGATGCTGCTATTCGGCGGCACGTACATCTTCATGAACCTGATCGTCGATGTCCTCTACACGGTGCTGAACCCGCGGTTGCGAGGCAACCGATGACCTGGTGGCGCTCGAGCGCGGACGGGTCCGGCCGGGTCGGCCTCCTGCGTTGGCCCGTCCTCGGAGCCTTGCGCGTCAACCGCATCCGCCTGGTTCCGGCCCTGCCGATTGCCGTGCTCCTCCTCTTCGTATTCGTCGGGATCGCGGCGCCGTGGCTGACTCCGCACGATCCCCTGGAGCACGATCTGGCGAACGCCCGCCTGCCGCCTGCTTTCGTCGAGGGTGGAAGTCCCGAGCACATCCTCGGCACCGACGGCTACGGGCGCGACGTCCTGGCGAGGCTCCTGTACGGCACCCGGGTCTCCCTGTTGGTCGCGACATTCTCCCTCACGCTCGCCGTGCTGATCGGTACCTCTGTCGGCGTCTTTGCCGGCTACGTCGGCGGGAAGGTCGATGCGACGCTCATGCGGGCGGTCGACATCATGTTCTCGCTGCCCTCGATCCTCGTCGCCCTGGTGGCCGCCGCCATCGTCGGGCCGTCGTTCTGGAACCTGGTGCTGATCCTGGGTCTCCTCATCTGGCCGAACATCGCCCGCCTCATCCGCGGGGAGACGCTGCTCCTCCGGAGCGCCGACTTCGTCCGCTACTCGCGCGCCATCGGCGTGCCGCGCTGGCAGATCGTCGCGGGGCACGTCTTGCCCAACGTGCTGCCGGTGCTGCTCGTGGCCACGACACTGGAGATCGCGAACGTCATCCTGACCGAGGCCTCGCTCAGCTTCCTCGGCGTCGGCCTGCCGCCACCCGCCGCGTCCTGGGGCGTGATGATCGACGACGGCCGGGCGCTCATCGCCACCGGCTGGTGGATCGCCCTCTTCCCGGGTCTGGCGATCATGGCCACGGTCCTGTCCGCCAACGCCCTCGGCGACTGGCTGCGCGACTACACGGACCCGAAGACCCGTCATGAATAGATCAACCGCCGCCGAGCCGCTGCTCGCGGTCCGGAACCTGTCCGTCAGCATTCGCCTCGGTGACGGCCGTCGAGGACTCGTCGTCGACGACCTGAGCTTCGAGCTCCCGGCAGGCGGCACGCTCGGGCTCGTCGGCGAATCGGGGTCCGGGAAGTCGATGACGAGCCTGGCGATCATGGGGCTCCTGCCTCCCACCGCTCGGGTCGAAGCCGGCCAGATCCTCCTGGACGGGGAGGACATGCTGACCAAGTCGCCCGCCGAGCTGCGGCGCCTGCGCGGGCGGCGCATCTCGATGATCCTCCAGGACCCGATGACGGCCCTGGACCCGTCATTCACCATCGGATACCAGCTGGCGCAGCCCCTCCGTCGGCACCGACGGTTGCGGGGGCGGCAACTCCGCGACGCGATGGCCGAAGCCCTTGAGCAGGTCGAACTGTCGGCTGCCGACGATCGGCTGCAACAGTACCCACACCAACTGAGCGGAGGCATGCGCCAACGGGTCACCAGCGCCATTGCCCTGGCCGGGAATCCGGCTCTGCTCATCGCCGACGAGCCAACGACGGCGCTCGATGCTACGACGCAGGCGCGTTACATGAAGCTGCTGCGAGAGCTGCAGGACGATCGGGGGTTCTCGCTCCTTCTCATCGCGCACGATCTCCACCTGGTTCGCCACGTCTGCAAGGACGTAGTGGTGCTCTACGCAAGCCAGGTCATGGAGCGAGGGCGGGTCGACGATGTCTTCGACCATCCTGAGCACCCGTACAGCCGAGCACTGATCGGTGCAATCCCGACCCTCGGCTCGAAGCTGACGCTCGAGTCGATCGACGGCCAGGCGCCTGATGCATCGGAGCAGATCGTCGGCTGTCGGTTCGCTGACCGATGTCGCCATGTGCGCGAGGTCTGCCGCGAGCAGGTGCCGCCCCTCTCGGAGCGGCCACGTTCGCAGACCGCGCGCTGCTGGGGAACCGAGCCGAACGGGTGGATCGAGCAGAACGGAGCGCACCGATGACGGTGTCAGATCTCGCGCGCGTCGATCGCGCCGATCGGCGCCCGCCGCTCGTCGAGCTGAGAGACCTGACGGTTCGATATCGCTCCCGGGGCGGAAGCCTTGGCCAACGGGTGACCGACGTCGCCGCCGTCGACGGAATATCGCTTTCCGTCGAACAGGGCCACACGCTCGGAATCGTCGGCGGCACCGGATCGGGCAAGACGACCGTTGCCCAGGTGATCCTGGGAATGGTGCCGATGACGGCGGGGACCGCCGTCATCGCTGGCCACCGGATCGATGCGGGGCCGAACGCCAAGCGCCAGGCGTTTCCGCGCGACGTGCAGGTCGTGATGCAGGACCCGTACTCGTCGCTCGACCCCCGGATGCGCGTCGGCAAGATCATCGCTGAGCCGCTGAAGGTCGCCGATGGCGCGCACCGCCGAAGCCGTGCCGAGATCCGGGAACGCGTCGCCGAGGTGCTGCTTCTGGTCGGCCTGAGCCCGGCGAAGGCCGACCTGTACCCGCACCAGTTCAGTGGGGGCCAGCGGCAGCGCATCGCCCTCGCGCGAGCACTGGTGCTGGAGCCGAAGCTCATCGTCCTGGACGAACCGACGTCGGCTCTCGACGTCTCGGTCCGAGCTCAGATCCTGAACCTGCTGCGAAACGTCCAGGCGGAGGTCGACCTCACCTACATCGTGATCTCCCACGATCTGGTGACCGTCGCGTACCTGGCAACCGAGGTGGCAGTCATGCAACTCGGCCGCGTCGTCGAGTCCGGGCCGACCGACCAGATCTTCACCACTCCGCGTCATCCGTACACGATCGAGCTGCTGGCGAGCATGCCGAACGCCAGCGGAAGGTTCCTTCGCGGCCTGGGGCCGACACGCCAGCAGCCGACCGTGACGCCGGCCGGCTGCCGCTACGCCTACCGCTGCGCCCTCCGCGACGAGCTCGGCCGGCCGGACCGCTGCGAGCAAGAGGACCCGCAGCTGCAGTCCGTCGACGGGTCGCAGCGTGCGGCCTGCCACTTCACCGACAGGATCTCGCTCCTCACCTCCGAGGCAGCTGCTGCGGACGCCAAATCAGGGAGTCATGCATGACCGAAGCAACGGGACCCGAGACGACACAGCTCGAGGCGCGCCGCCGTCGCGTGCTCGATTCCATCGAGCAGGCGCGAGGCCAGAAGCCGAGCCCGACGTGGGAGTGGCTCAGCAGCCTCGACCTCGAGTTCATGGAGGTCTACGCGGCATTCAGCAATTCGCTCTGGGCGCCCGCCGGCGAGCGTGCGCTGGATCCGAAGACTCGCGAGCTGGTCGCCATCGTCGTTCTGTCGCAGCGAGGCTTTCATTGGAGCATCAAGACCCACCTGCGCCGGGCCATCCGGCTCGGCGCGAGCCCCCGGGAGATCCTCGAGTACCTCGAAGCGGCCGTGATCCCAGGTGGTTCGCCGACGTTGATGCTCGGCGCGACGCTCCTCAAAGAGGTGCTCGAGGAAGACCAGGCCGGAGGCGGCGCCTCCTCATGAGCGACGCCCCATCCGATCGCTCACCAACCCGTATCGAAGGGAGCCACCCGTGACCAGAGTCGTCGACATTCACAACCATGCGATCCCACGTGGATTCGTGGAACGAGTACGCAGTGAGGGAGCCCGATACGGATACGCCCTCGAGCAGAAGGATGGCGTCGACTACGTCAGGACCTCAGAGGGTCTGGGTCACGACGTCCCGGAGCAACGCATCCGCGAGGACCTGCGACAGCAGGAGCTCACGGCGGCGGGTATCGACGTGGCCGTCGAGTCGGTGTCGCTCACGCTCGCGAACTACGGCGGGTCTCGGGATGACGCGGCATGGGGGGCGCGAGCCCTCAACGACGGGTTCGCCGAAAACGCCAGGGAGCACCCGGGCAGCGTGATCGCCATGGCGCATGTGCCGCTCCAGCATCCCGACCTCGCCGTCGCCGAGCTGGAGCGCGTACGGACCGAGCACGGCATCCGCAGCGTGCAGTTGGCGACGAACGTCAATGGCGAGAATCTCGACAACCCCGAGCTCGACCCATTCTGGGATGCGGCCCAGAGCATGGGGTTCCTGGTGTTCGTCCATCCGAGCTACGTGACGGCCAAGGATCGGCTTTCGCGCTACCACCTTAAGAATCTCATCGGGAACCCACTCGAGACATCGATCGCCGCGGCGAGCGTTGTGTTCGGCGGCGTGCTGGAGCGATTCCCCGACCTCAGCTTCTGCTTCGCGCACGCCGGTGGATATGTCCCGTGGATCCGCGGACGCTGGCAGCACGGCCAGATGGTCAGGGAGGAACCGAAGGCGCGGGGGGCCACCAAGCCGGTCGACGAATACCTCAACCTGCTCTACTTCGACACGGTGATCCACAACGCCGATGCGCTGGCCTACATGATCCGGACAGTCGGCGCCGATCACGTCCTTCACGGCACCGACTACCCCGCTGACATGGGGAACTGGGAGCAGGTCCCGCTCATCGAGGGCCTCGCCGACATGAGCGACGAGGACAAGGCGAAGATCCTGGGCGGCAATGCCCGGCGCCTCCTCGGCATCGCGGAGCCGTCGTGAACCACGTGAAGCGGGCGCCACGCGACCCGTAGCTGATGGGCACGCGGAACACGCGGATGGACGCGCCGGGAGTGAGCGGGGAGACGGCGACCCTCGTCGCGTACATGTCGGGTGCCGCATCCGCCGTCCTCCCGGACGACGTCCTGGAGCGCACGAAGGCCCACGTCCTGGACACCGTCGCGGCGATGGTGTCCGGCAGCAGCATCGAGCCCGGCAAGCGTGCCATCGGCTTCGGGCGCGAGGCGGTCGGTGGGCGCCCGGAGGCACAGGTCGTCGCCAGCGACCTGCGCGTCCCGATCATCAGCGCCGCCCTGGTGAACGGGATGCTGGCCCACGCCGACGAGACCGATGACTCGCACCCTGATGCCGGGATGCACCCCGGCTGCTCGATCGTCCCTGCCGCACTGGCCATGGCCGAGCGACAGGGATCGTCTGGCCGCAAGTTCCTTAACGCAGTCGCGCTCGGCTACGACGTGGGAGCCCGGGTGATCCTGGCGGTGGACCGCGACGCGCTCCGGAGGAGAAGCCAGCTCCCGTTCAGCATCGGGGGCACGTTCGGCGCAGCTGCCGCCGCCTCCGTCCTGGCCGAGCTCGGCTCGGAACGAGCCTTCCGTCACGTCCTCTCCTACGCGGCACAGCAGGCGTCGGGGATCATGACGTACGCCCGTGACACCGAGCACGTCGAGAAGGCGTTCGTCTTCGGTGGCATGCCGGCACGCAATGGCGTGACCGCGGCCCTCATGGTCCAGGCCGGATTCACCGGGGTCGACGACGTCTTCGCGGGCGACGGGAACGTCCTGCTGGCGCTCGCCGACGCGCCGATGCCCAGCCAGCTCGTCGCGGAGCTCGGCACGCGGTTCGAGGTCGCGCGAACCAACCTGAAGAAGTACAGCGTCGGGTTCCCGATCCAGGCGGCGATCGAGGCGCTCCTCGATCTGATCCACGAGCACCGGCTGACCGCATCGGACGTGGTTCGCGCCCGGGTACGGCTCAGCGTCGGCGGCGCGCAGACCGTCGACGATCGCGAGATGCCCAGCATCAACCTGCAATACCTGGTTGCGGTGACGCTCCTCGACGGGCGGCTCACGTTCGCCGCCGCACACGACCCCGATCGCATGCGCGACCCGACCGTGCGTACCGTCGCCAAGCGCGTCGAGCTCACCGGCGACCCCGCGCTGCCGGAGGGGACATTCCCCGCGGTGGTGCAGCTGACATTGGCCGACGGCCGCATCGTTGATCGGCGGGTCGACTCCTACCACGGCAAGGCGTCCGACCCGTTGACCTGGGACGAGGTCCGCGACAAGGCCACCGACCTGATGGCGCCGGTCCTCGGAGACCGCGGCGGCGCTCAGGTCGCGGCCGCCGTCGCCGCGCTCGACGGTGCCGACGGCGTCGGCGAGCTCGCCAAGGCTCTGGCGGCGCCGCCGGTGAGCGGTTCCTAGCTCCTCCCGGTGCGTTCCCGAACATCATCGTCGGCGACCAGCGGCACGGCGTCCTCGCTACCACTCAACCCGGCTCAGTGTTCGACTGCACCTCGAGTTCCGACGCGCCGGCAGCCGCTGTGGCGCTCTTGCCGTCGTCCAAATCGGCGGTCGCGGTGAGCGCGGCGGCCGTCAGGAGGAGCAGCGCCACCACGACGAAGGGCGCCGCGACTCCCACGGCGCTAACGGCGACGACCGCGGCCACGCCGGGCACGGCCACCTGAGCCAGCCGGTTGCCGCTCAAGCGGAGCCCGAGTGCGGTGGCTCGCAGGTCGGGAGGCGCCTTGCTGGCGACCCAGACCAGTGTCAGCGGAGAGCCGATGCCGAGCCCGATCCCCATGATGAAGACGATCGCGAAGACCAGCGCAAGATGGGTCCCAGCGGCGAGCGGGAGAGCGGCGATTGCCAGAGCCGGAACGACGAGGCTTCCGATCATGAGCGTACGCCGATTCACCCGCGACACGAGCACGCCGAAGGCGGCCCGGGAGCCGAGAGATGCGAGGGCGCGGGTGCTGAGAAGGAGGCCGACCGTTGCCGGGGGCAGCCCGCTCGCCGCCCCCAGCAGCGGCAGGTACGCCGCGAGCAGGTCGACGGCGGCGGGGATCGACATGCTGGCCACGATGGCCTGCGGGAGGGTTCGCGTCTGCAGGACGCGGCGGATGCCGGCTCCACGACCCTCGTGACCGGTCACAATGGTCGGTATCCTTTCGACCCGTTGGGCAGGCCATTTCCAGAGGCTCAATGCAAGGACAGCCGCCACTGTCGCTCCCGCCGAAGCGACCAGGAAGAAGGTGGACGTGGACTCGAGCGATGGCGCCGACGCGTCAGTGGCGGTCCCCAACGTGATCAGCACCCCGGCTACCGCCGGCCCCGTGAGCTGGCCGAGGGATGCGAACATCGATTGCGTGGCGAAGCGGCGATCGCGGTCGGCTGGATCCCCGGCGTTGGCCACGAGGGCCTGCAGGGAGACCTGGGCGAACATCATGGCGACGCCCAGCGCGCACATGCCGATCGCGAGGCCGACGATGGAGTCGGCGACGGCCAGCCACAGCGTCGCCGCCACCATCCCGAGCATGCCGCCGACGAGGAAACCCCCTCCGGTCATCCGATCGACCATCGGCCCCGCGATGATGGCTGCGAAGAGCGCAAGCAACCCAAAGGACGCAGCCACAAGGCCGACTTCCGCGGCGCCGCCTTCCAGCGCGATGACCCGGTATGCAGCCACCGGCTTCGCGCCGTTCACCACGGCGACCAGCAGTGTGTAGGCCACGACGACGCGCGGAAACCAGCTCACTGACGCGGATCGACGTGTGCGAGCACTTGGTGTGCAATCGTATACGGAATGCGGAGTCCCCACTGACCGAGGTGGCCAATGACTGAGCCAGCATCGACACTCACGGCCCTCAAGGCGCTCCAGGATCCTCAGGCTCCTGCGGCGGACTCGGTGTATCGCGCCCTCCGCCAGGGGATCATTACGGGCGTGCTCGCCCCAGGGGCGCGACTCGGCGAAGAGGCGCTCGCCGGTGAGCTCCAGGTCAGTCGAACGCCGGTGCGAGAAGCATTGCTACGCCTCGAGGCCGAGAACCTTGCCTCCCGGGCTCCACGCCGCGGCCTCATCGTCTCGCGCGTCTCACCCGAAGAAATCATCGAGGTGTATCGCGTCCGGCAGGTCATCGACGGGCTGGCCGCGGAGCTCGCTGCCGAATCCGCGGCCTCGCAGGACATCATGAGGCTCGCGGCCATCCACGAGCGGTTCGAGCGGGCGAATCACGACGGCGACGTCCCGGCCCTACTGGCCGCGAATCTCCAGTTCCACGAAGCGATCGCCGAGGCAGGTCGCAATCACGTGCTGCTGATGCTCATGCGGCAGATCCACGACCGTGTGCGACGATTCCAGGGCACCACCTTCACCGAGCCAGGCCGTGCCGACGCGGTGCTCGCTGAGCACGCGCGGATGCTCGAGGCAATCCAACGACGCGACCCGGCAGCAGCATCGAAGGAGGCGCGTGAGCATATGGGTCGCGCCCTATTGGTGCGCATCTCGATGCTCAGCCGGCTTCCTTGAGGCGGTCGCTGGCGAAGCTTCGGCTCCTGATCCTGATTCAGGCGCCCTACCGCTTGGCCACTCCCCAGTGAACGAGCCAGATTCGTGCTCTGGCGCCTCCGGACGGAGATGGTATCCGGGAAGTGTCGGAGCGGCCACCGACCCAGCCGACGGCTGACCCGGTCGCCAAACGGGCGTGCAGCTAGTCGTAGGTAACCCAGACGACGTACGAGAGAACGGCGTCACCGTAGGTTGCTGTGATCTGCCAGCACCCGGGCGTCGGGATCTCCACGCCGACCAGCATCGCCTCGCCGAAGTCGTCCCGGTGAGCGTTGGTACCGGGTCCCGACGTAAACGTGCCGGGCCCGTCCAGCCTGGTGCCGACGACGGTGATACCCGACTCAGGTCCATCGCTCGGTACCGCCCAATCGGTGGTCCACCAGAACGTCTTCTCGGAGAGGCCATCTGGGCCCCGCGGAAAGTGGTTCCAGACCTCGCCATCCCGATCGATCATCGTCCACAGCTCCGCCGACCCGAACCAATCCGACTCGTAGAGCGGCGGTGCCACCTCCGGATAGGGCGCCGGGGGGACGAACGCGGGATCGGGCCGAGTCACCGAGCAACGATCGGGCGCACTCGCACCCGCATCGGAGGACGTGGCACCAACGTCCGGCGATGCGGCACCGGGCCAGATGCCGAATTGGGCGGCGAGCCCGGCCGTCGCAAGAACGATGGCTGCACCGGCCAACCCAGCCGCTAGAGACACGAGTACCCCGCCCGCGCCGTTGCCGGTCGCGGCGGTCAGGGACCCCGGATCGATCGGGGGTGGCAGAGGCTGCGACGCTCGCCATCGCTCCCCGGCTTCGCCGAGTCGCTTGTCGATCTCATCCATCGGTCCCCTCCAGCAGGGCGCGCAGCCGCTTCCTCGCATCGGAGAGCGTGGACTTGACCGTCCCTTCCGAACAGCCCATCACTGCGGCCGTCTCGGCCACCGAGAGGTCGACGAAGTAGAAGCAGTCAACGGCGAGCTTCTGCCGCGTCGGGAGCCTTGCCACCGCCGCCTCGACGTCGACGCGGTCGTCAGGCCACCTGCCCGGGACATTGATCTCGCCCAGCAGTGCATACGGTCGCCGCCTCCGCCTGGCCCGCCGCGCCTGATCGGCAGTGATTGCCAGGAGCCACGTCGCCACCGTCCCACGGCCCGGGTCGTACTGATCACGCTTCCGCCAGGCCCGCACCAGGGCCTCCTGGACCACGTCGTCGCGATCGGCATCGGGGGCGAGACGAGCGGCGAGTCGGCTCATCTTCGACAGCTCCGGTTCAACCCACGCGGCGAAATCCGCCGGTGCGTCCCGACCGCCACGCTTCGCGTCACTCGCTTCCATCCAGGCCCACGTTACGTAAGGCATACGCCGGATGATCGCTTCCCGGTTGGGTCTCGTACGGTCTGGTTTTAGCCGCTCGGGCGCTGGCCACGCAGGAAGTCGAGCACCTCGCGGTCGAAGGCCGCCTGCTTCTCCCACATCGGGTTGTGGCCAGCGCCGAGGATCACCACCAGCCGTGCGCCGGGCACAGCGGCCGCGATCTGCTCGCCGATCCGTGGGTTGCAGACGTGATCGTGCTCACCCCAGACAACGAGTGTCGGGGCCGTGATCGCCGGCAGCTTGTGACGCCAGTCCTTGCGCAGGACCTCGGCGGTGGCCTTGGCCATCCGGATGGGGCCTGAGCGAAACACGTCGCGCAGCAGGGTCGGGAGGATCGTCGGTGACGTCCATGGCAAGGTCCGCAGTGGACCCGCGACGCGATGCAGCCACCTTGGGTCGAGCGACAGAAACCCGGCGTCCACCAGCACGAGTCGATCGACGCGCTCGGGATGATCGGCTGCGAGGCCCCCGGCGACCAGGCCGCCCATGGAGTGGCCGATGACATGGGCACGCTCGATGCCCAGGTCGCCGAGGAGCGCGGCCACCTGGGCGGGCACATCGTCAAGGATGAGCCGCGCGTCCGGGTGGCTGGAGCCGAATCCCGGCAGGTCGATGGCCGTGACCTGGAACTCGCGGGAGAGCGCGGGCAGGTTGCGCTTCCACCAGGCGCCCGACCCGGCGAGGCCGTGGAGCAGAACGAGCGGCGGACCGCCCATCCCGGACTGCGAGGCCACGACCGGGCCGTGTTTGAGCCGGCTCATCGCGCTGGCGCCCACGCAGGCGCGCCCCACCCCCGCTCGGTTGGTTCGCCCACGACTATCCTTCGGCGGGCCTCAGGAAGACGCGTGCCCGACCGGGGAGCGTCGGGTCGTCCACGATCGGCTGATCGGCCATCCAGCTCCGGACGACGTTCGCCAGCTGCTCTGGGTGCGAGTAGTTGATCGCATGCGCGGCGCCGTGGATGGTCACTCCCGTCACGTGGGGGAGACCGGCTGCTCTTCGCTTGACCCACCGCTGGCTGACGAACGGGTCGCGACTTCCCAGCACGACGAGCGTCGGTACCGTCAGCTTGGCGATCCGCTCGGTCGTCGGGTAGGCGAGCATCGAGCGGATGAGGTTGAACGTCGCGACCGGGCCATAGGCGAGGTAGTCGGTGACGACGAACTTGCCCATGCCAGGCGGCTCCCGCAGGGTGTCCACGATGAGCTGCGAGAGGCCCTTGGGGAACGGCTGGTTGTAGAGCCCACCGGCCGGCGACACGAAGATGACCCGTTCGGCACGGTCCGGGAAGTGGTCGATGAACTCCCCGATGATGGGACAGCCGAGCGAATTGCCGAGCAGCGTCGCGCGCTCGACGCCGACCTTGTCCATGAAGCGCGCCAGGGCGTCGGCCAGCTGCGGGATGTCGAAGGGGCGCGGCGGGCGTTCGCTGCGACCGAAGCCCGGCAGGTCGGGCACAAAGGTCCGGAACTCTGGGGCCAGCCGCCAGGCCGTCGGCATGAGGTAGCGCCCCGAGATGGCGAAGCCATGGACGTGGATCAGGGCGGGCGCGTCCGCCGGAGGCGGTGACTCGGCGTTCGTCCGAAACAGCAGGCGCCGACCGTCAAGATCGAGCCAGGCGTCGCGGAGGCTGATGGGGTCACCACTCACCCCGCGAGCCTAACGGATCGGCGAGCCCCGACGTAAGGCCGCCACGGGCGACTTCAGGACCCGGCGTACTCCTCGGCGTGGTCGCTGCGGTCCGCGTCGAGCGTGCGCTGCCAGATCTCGAGCGTCTCGCCCACCGATCGGCCGTTCTCGTCGGCCGCGGCCTTGAGGTCCTCGTAGGTGATGTTCTTGGCGCCCATCTCGAGGTGTGCGTCCATGCATCCACAGGTCAGGCACATGTGGGGGTGCCTCCTTCGTGCGTGCCTCCACCATCAGCACGGAGCCTGCCAATCAGCCGTCCGGACCATCCACGTTGACGTCGTCAGGCTGATCAGCGCGGGAGCGTGACCACGACGGTCGTGCCGGTTCCGGCCTCGCTCGTCAGACCGATGCGCCCGCCATGCGCCTCGACGAGGTTGCGCGCGATCGAGAGGCCCAGCCCGCTCCCGGGCGAACCCTGCGACCGATAGAACCGATCGAATGCATGCTCGACCTCATCGGGCTCCATCCCGGAGCCTGTGTCGGTGACGCGGATCGTCACCTCGTCGCCGGCCGCCGATGCGGCCACTGCGACCCGCCCGTCCGCGGGCGTGTAGCGCAGGGCATTGGCGACGAGGTTGGCCATGATCTGGCGGATCCGCGCTGGGTCGACCGAGATCGGTGCGAGGTTGCCGACCTCGAGGTCCAGGCGAACGCCCGCGTCATCGGCCACCGCCCGGTGGCTGGCGACGACCTCCGCCAGCAGCGCCGGCAGGTCGGTCGGCTCGCGATGCAGGCGGAGGGCGCCAGACTCCGAGAGCGAGAGCGTGCGCAGGTCGTCGATCAGCCGCGAGAGGACGCGGGTCTCCTCGAGGACCGGGCGCAGGTGCGCCTCATCGGCCGGGTACACGCCGTCGAGCACACCCTCCAGCGTGCCCTGCATGACGGTGAGCGGCGTGCGCAGCTCATGGCTGACATCGGCCAGCAGCGTTCGGCGGGCCTCCTCGTTCGCGGCGAGCCGCGCGCTCATCGCGTTGAACGCTCGAGCCAACGACCGCACCTCCGACGGGCCGCGTTCGGGCACCTGCGTGCCGATCTCCCCCGCCTCGATCCGGCCCGCACCCTCGATGAGGTCCGCCACCGGCGCCCCAGTCCGCCTGGCCAGCCGGACGGCGATCGACGCGAGGAGAAGGACGGCGATCGCGCCGAGGACCAGCTGGAACACGCCGCTCCCCAGCAGGCCGCCGACCAGCCACGCGACGAGTGCCACCAGGCTGCCGACGAGCAGGATGAAGAACAGGACGCCGCAGCCGATGCGCCACATGAATCGGCGGCGCATCCGGCGCCACGGCGCGTCGTCGGTCGGCGGCCACGGCTCGTTCTCGGGCCACCACCGAGGGCGGCGGCCATTCGGCGGTCCCCAGCGCCGGCCGTGCCATCGGTCCGGGCGTTCCTCAGGCATCGGCAAGTCGATAGCCGACGCCGTAGACGGTCAGCAGGTGACGCGGCTGGTGTGGGTCCGCCTCGATCTTGCGGCGGATGTTGCGCACGTGGGCGTCGATGGCCCGCTCGTACGAGTCGAACGCGACGCCGTGGATGGCGTCGAGGAGCTGCGAGCGCGTGAAGACGCGGCCGGGCTGGCGAGCCATCGCGGCCAGCAGGGCGAACTCCGTCGCGGTCAGCTCGACCGCGCGGCCGTCGATCTCCAGGCGCATGCGCGGCACGTCGAGTGCGAGCGCCCCCGCGACAAGCCGGTCACCGACCTCGGAGCGCTCGCGGCGACGCAGGACCGCGCGGACGCGGGCGACCAGCTCTCGCGGGCTGAACGGCTTCGTGACGTAGTCGTCGGCGCCGAGCTCGAGGCCGATGAGCTTGTCGGTCTCGTCGTCGCGCGCCGTGAGCATGATGATCGGCAGGTCGCCGTCCTGGCGCAGACGGCGGGTCACGTCGAGGCCGTCGAGCCGCGGCAGGCCGAGGTCGAGCACGACGAGGTCCGGCCGCTCGGTCCGAGCGCGCATCACGGCCTCCTGGCCGTCGCCGGCGGAGATGACGGCGAACCCGGCGGACTCCAGGTAGTCGCGGACGAGCCGCGTGATCTTCGGCTCGTCGTCCACGACCAGGATGGTGGTCATCGGTGCGCGGATCGTACGCGACGGTGCGGTGAGCATCGGCCCACCGCACCGCCCGCCGGTTCCGTTGGTCCTACCCCGTCGAGGGCTCGGTGTCGCGCTTGTGGAGCTCGCGGTGATATTCCGCGATCCGCTCCTCACGGCCACCGCCCCAGCCGCCGGGTCCACCGCGTCCGCCGCCGTTCCATCGGCCCCAACCGAAGGCCGCGCGCACGAGGCCGAAGATGAGGAAGAGGAACAGGATGGCGAACAGGAAGCCGAAGAACCCGAACCCACCTCCGCCCCAGCCATGGCCGTAGCCGTACGGGCCGGCGTAGGGCGGGATGACGACGGCCGGGTCCTCGCCGGCCGCCTGGGCCGCAAGGGCCGCCTGGGTCAGGCCCTCGTTGACGCCGGCGTTGTAGACGCCGATGCCGATGCCGGCCAGCACCGCGACGAGCGCGATCACGGCCACCGCCCGCATGAATGGTCCGAACATGTGAATCCGTCTCCTTTCGAGCCGGGACGCCCGCCCGGGCGTCCGTATCGGTCTGTGCTCGAAGGTGACGGCTGATTGCGCGCAGATTGTGAAGGCGCGATGGATGACCGGCGGGTCAGCCCTCGGGTGCCGTGGTCGCTGGCGCTGGCCGTCGTCGCAGCACCTGCTGCACCGATCCGCGCATGTTCACGAGGCCGATCCCGGCGATGACGAGCGAGGTGCCGGCGATGAGGCGGGCGTCGATCGGCTCGCTGAGCACGATTGCCCCGAGGACGAGGCCCCAGATCGGCAGCAGGTAGGCCACGAGCGACGTGCGCGTCGCCCCCCAGCTGCGAAGCAGGCGGAAGAAGATGAGGTACGCCGCGCCCGAGCCGAGGAGGCCGAGCCAGATGACCGCGAAGATCGCGTTCGTCGTCAGCGGGCCCTCCCACGGGCGCTCGAGGAGGATCGCCGGGATGGCGGTCATGACGAGGGCGAAGAGGACCTGGAAGAGTGCGGGGATCATCGGTCGCAGGCCCTGCACGTTGCGCCTGGCGTAGACGCCGCCGAGCGCGTACGAGGCCGCCGCACCGATGAGGGCCAGCTGTGCCACCAGCTCGGTCCCCGCCAGGCTGGCCGGGTTGAAGCCGACCACCACCGCCACGCCGACGAGGCCGATGGCGATGCCGATGACCGCATTGAGGGTGATCTTCTCGGTGGGCAGCAGGATCGCCGCGAAGGGAATGACGAAGAGCGGCACCGCACCGGTGAGGACTGCGGCCAGGCTGGAGTCGACGCTCTGCTCGGCCCAGGTGATGAGCATGAACGGGAGCGCCACGGAGAAGAAGCCCATCATCAGGAGGTGGCCGTACATCCGCGGCTGCCGCGGCAGCTGCTCGCGGGCGATGGCGACCACCGCGCCGAGCAGCAGCAGGCCAAAGAAGAGGCGGGTCGCGACGAGGGTGAACGGCTGGAGCCCCTCGTCCACGCCGATCTTGATGAAGAGGTAGCTGCTTCCCCAGAAGAAGCCGAGGAGGATGAACAGGAACCAGTCGAGGCGGGTCGAGGAACCGGGGGGCATCGAGTACATGGTGACGCTTTGAACGCCAAAGCGCCACCGGCCGTGAGATGCGGGCCGCCTCGGCCGAATGACGTAGTGCGTGGTCGGTATCGGTCAGGTGAGGTTGAGGAGCATCCGTTCGTAAGGCCGTGGGTAGCCGGAACGGTCACTCGCCGGGCAAGCCCCTTGCCCAGTACCGTCAGCCACGTTGGAACCAACCGCTGGCAGGTGACACGAGACCGATGCAGCCGTCGCATCCGCATCAGTGGCGCAGGTACGGCTTCGGCGGGCCGCCGGAGCCCTGGGAGCACGGTGCCATGCGCAATCTCGACCGGCTGGCGACGTCGTACTACGTCGACATTCTCGAGTCGCATCGGCTCATCCTCCAGATGGGGCCGGAGCCGTCAGTGCGTGCCCGCGTCGACGACCTGCTGGCCACCGCCACGCGCCACAAGCACGAGATCGACTACACGCTGCGCCACTGGGCCACGCCCGTCGAGCGCGCGCGGGTCGAGGATCGGCTCGGGTCGCTGATGCGAGTCGGGCTGCGCCTGCGCGAGGTCCGCGAGGGCCCGTCGACGTCGCCCGAACCGGAGCCGATGGCCGCCGCCTGAGGGTTCGTCGGCGCGGAGTGAGAGTCGGGGGCGAGCGAATCCGCCCTCGTTGACGCCGAAGCCCGCCTCGCCGGGATTTCGTTCGATCGATGCCGAGGCGCCGCGCCGCCGATCTATCGGCGATCCAGCGCGGCAACCCCGATCCAGGTGCGGTTTCGCCGCTGTATCGACGACCCGGGTGCGTAAGCTGCGCGCCCGCGCGCCCCTCGTGCGGCACCACCGCCGATTGGTCGGCGAAAGCGCACGCGCACCTGGCCTCCGGTGCCAAAGCGCCAATGTATCGGCGCCGCCGCTGACGCCCGTACACTCAGCCCATGCCGCGCATGCCGACCCTCGCCGACGTCAATGACGCGCGGCGGCGCCTGAAGGGGATCGCCCTCCACACGCCCCTCGAGCCGAGCGGCGAGCTTGCCGAGCAGACCGGCGCGGCGGAGGTTCGGCTCAAGCGCGAGGAGGTCCAGCCGACCGGGGCGTTCAAGACGCGTGGCGCGCACAACAAGGTCGCGCTCGTCGCCGAGGCGAGGCCCGAGGCGGCGCTCGTCACCGCCAGCAGCGGCAACCACGGGATCGCCGTCGCCACCGCCGCCGTCAGGCACGGGATGCGGCTGACCGTGCTCGTCGGCCGCAGCGTCTCCCCCGCCAAGCTGGAACGGCTCCGCGCGCTGGAGACGCAGCGGATCACCGTCGAGCTGACCGGCAACGACACCGATGACGCCGAGATCGAGGCTCGTCGCCGCGACGACGCCGGGCACGCGATCTACATCCCGCCCTACAACGACCCCGAGGTCATCGCCGGCCAGGCGACGGTCGGCGTCGAGATCCTCGAGGACTGGCCGGAGGTGGACACGATCATCGTGCCGATCGGTGGGGGCGGGCTCATCGCCGGCATCGGCCTGTGGGCGAAGGCAGTGAAGCCCGGGCTGCGCCTCATCGGTGTCCAGCCCTCGACCTCGCCGCCGATGTTCGCCTTCTTCGAGACCGGCAAGACCGAGCCGATGCCGATCGCGCCGACGCTGGCCGACGGAGTGGCCGGCAACATCGAGCGCGACAGCATCACCTGGAAGCTGTGCCGCCAGCTCGTCGACGAGGTGGTCGTGGTCGGCGAGGAGGCCATCGCAGATGCCATGCGCTGGTCGCTCGAGGTGCCGCACGTCCTGCTCGAAGGCAGCGCCGCGCTCGGGATCGCTGCGCTGCAAACGGGGCAGGTCGAGGTCGCCGACGCCCGCGTGGCGGTCGTGACGACCGGGCGCAACGTGAGCGCGGAGACATTGCGGACCATCCTCGGGTGACGCCCGACGAGGCACGCGCTCGCTTCGCGGAAGCCTCCGTCGCGTACCTGGCGACCGTCGGAGCCGATGGCGCTCCGCACATCGTGCCGGTCACGTTCGCGCTCGACGGTGACGTGATCTACACGGCGGTCGACGCCAAGCCCAAGCGCGGCACGCGATTGCGGCGATTCGACAATGTCGCCGCCAACCCGCGTGTCTCGGTGCTGGTCGACCGGTACGACGACGACTGGGCTCGCCTGTGGTGGGCGCGGGCCGACGGCAATGCCCGCGTCGTGACCGATGGAGACGAGCTCGAGCGAGTGCTCTCGGCGCTTCGAGAGCGCTATCCGCAGTACGCGAGCGTGGCGCTGACCGGGCCCGCGATGGCCATCGCGGTCGATCGCTGGAGCGGCTGGTCGAGCGCCTGATGGTGTGGGTGGTACCGGTCTTGCGGCGGTGGTGGGCACGCAACCCAAGGAGATCACGTGCTTCAGATCACCCACGCCGCCGCAGAGCTCCTGAGCGAGATCCGCCGAGAGCAGGACGTTCCCGACGATCATGGCCTGCGGGTCTTCGCCGAGACCTCGAACGCGGACGAGGTCAGCATCGGCCTCGGGTTCACCGAGGCGCCAGCTGCCGGCGACCAGGTCACCGAGCAGGACGGCCTGAAGGTCTTCGTCGCACCCGAGGTGGCGGCACCGCTGACCGATACGGCGATCGACGTGACGCCGGCAAGCAATGGCGCCACGCGCCTCGTGTTCCGGCCGCAGGCGGAGTCCGAGCCGACCGTCTGAGGCTCAACCGTGTGAGCCGGCCCATCCGAGCTCGTCGTCCGCGAACGCCTCGAGCGGCTCGAGGGCGGCGAGTTCCTCTTCCGCTCGCCTGAGTGCATCGCGCGCCTCGACCGGCGAGATCGATGCGACCGTCAGCGCGTCGCCCGTTCGCAGCTGGGCCACCCTGCCGATGTCGGCGCGGATGACACACGCCGGCACGAGGTAACCGCCGGTCACGGGGCGGTCGGCGAGCATGACGATGGGCCGGCCGTCGGGCGGCACCTGGATCGCGCCGAGCGGCAGCCCCATCGACGGGACCTCGCCACCCTCGACGTGCGGGCCGTCGAGTCGCACCCCGGTGCGGTCCGCCTCCACGGCGACCGTCCACTGCCCCTCGACTGCGGCGAGTGTGTCGGGATGGGGACCCGGCACGATCCGGATCGGTCCCTCCGTGGCCGAGCCGGTCCAGCGACCCGGGCGGCCATCCATCGGCCCGACCTCGAGCCGATCTCCGGCGCGCAACGCACGGCCGTCGAGCCCGCCGAAGCCCGTGCGCAGGTCGGTCGAGCGCGAGCCGAGCACCGCGCCGACGATCACCCCGCCACCGACGGCGAGGTAGCCGCGCGCGCCATCGCCGGCGCGGATCCGGACGGTCGCGCCGTCCCGCAGTCGCCAGGACTCGTGTCGGGGCAGCTCGATTCCGCCGGTCGACGCGTGCAGCCCGCCGGTCAGGGCCATCCACGCCGCCTGATCCGCGCCGATCACGGCCTCGCCGATGGTGATCTCGAGCAGCGCCGCCTCGTCGCGGTTGCCGACCAGCCGATTCGCGAGGCGCGCGCTCCACGGATCCGCGGCCCCGCCAACCGGAACGCCCAGGTGGCGCCAGCCGGGACGGCCGAACGGGTCCTGCACCGAGGTCAGCAGCCCAGGCTCGAGGACCTCGATCGTCACCAGTCGTCGGGCGCGCCGGCGCGCTCGTCCCACGCAGCGGCATCGATCGGCTCGAACCGCACGCGGTCGCCGGGCAGGAGGTAGGCGGGCGGGTCGCGGCGCGGGTCGAAGAGGACGGCCGGGGTTCGACCGATGACCCGCCAGCCGCCGGGCAGCGCCGCGGGGTAGATCCCGCTCATCGCGCCGGCGATCGCGACCGAACCGGCGGGCGTCCGGGTTCGGGGCGTGTCGAGACGCGGAACGCGGAGATCGCTGGGCAGGTCACCGAGATATGCGAAGCCGGGCGCGAAGCCGTCGAAGAGGACGCGCAGGTCCGCCTCGGCGTGCCGCGTGACGACGTCCGCGACCGAGACGCCGGTGAGGGCGGCAACGTCCGGCAGGTCGGGCCCCATCTCGCCTCCGTAGACGACCGGGATCGAGCGCGGGCGTCCCGTCACGAGCAGGCCCGCCGCCATGTCCAGCCGCCGCCCGAGCTCACCGCGCACGGCGACCACGTCGGCTGACAGGGGGTCGAGCTCGACGAGCAGGGTCTCGAGCCCCGGCACAGAGGCCACGACCCCGGGGATCGGAGCATCGCGGACCGCGGCGGCAAGCGCCTGCGCCCGCTCGGCGGAGCCGGTTTCGACGAGCAGCGCCCACTCACCGAAGGGACGGATCACGCGGCCGACGGCGCGGCGACGGCCACGCCCGCGTCCTCGAGTGCCGCCCGCACGGCGCTCGCGATCTCGACCGCACCCGGCGTGTCGCCGTGGCAGCAGATGCTTTCGGCGCGAAGCGCGACCGTCGAGCCGTCGACGGCGGTCACCGAACCCGACGCGATCGCGACCGCCTGGGCGGCGGCGTCGCCGGCATCCGTCAGGAGCGAGCCCGCCTCGGAGCGCGGCTGGAGGGTGCCGTCGGCAAGGTAGGCGCGGTCGGCGAAGGCCTCGGGCACGAAGCGCAGGCCGGCGGCGGCGGCGGCGGACGCCATCGGCTCCGAGGAGGCCAGGCCGAAGAGGAGGAGATCCCGGCTGAAGCGGCCGACGGCCCGGGCGATGGCCGAGGCCAGCGCGGGGTCCACAGCGGCCTGGTTGTAGAGCGCGCCGTGCGGCTTGACGTGCTTCATCTCGACGCCGTGCGCCCGGCAGAACGCCTCGAGCGCACCGACCTGGTAGCGAACGAGCGACTCGACTTCGTCGGGCTCGAAGGGCATCGGCCGGCGGCCGAAGCCAAGCAGATCCGGGTATCCCGGCTGCGCGCCGACCGCCACGCCCGCACGCCGGCACAGCCCCACGGTCGCCTCCATGACTCGGAAGTCACCGGCATGGAAGCCGCAGGCGAGGTTGGCGCTGGTCACGTGCGTGACCAGCTCCTCGTCGTCGCCGAGCGTCCAGCGTCCGAAGCTCTCGCCGAGGTCGGCGTTGAGGTCCATCGGGCCAATCGTACGGCTCCCTCTTGGCAACGGGCGTAGGATCGGGACGTGACCGACTCGACCGTTCCGGAACCCACCGCTGCCGACGAGCCACCGCCGCGCTCCAACGAGCCGACCGTCCCGCCCGCGATCGGCCTCGGCGTCGCGCTGCTCCTGATCGGGATCGCCCTCTTCATCGGCCAGCTGTTCGACATCGGCATCGACGACGTCGGGTGGCCGGCGATCGTGATCGGCATCGGTGTCGTGATCCTCACCCTCGGCCTGTTCGTGAACCGCGAGCAGGGCATGGTCATCGGCGGCACGGTGGCGACGACGGTCGGGCTCGTGCTCTTCTACCAGAACAGCACCGGCCACTGGGAAAGCTGGGCCTACGCGTGGGCGCTCGTCGGCCCGGCGGCCAGCGGGCTCGGCCTGCTGCTGTGGGGCGCGCGCACCGGCGACCCGACGGAGATCCGCAACGGGACGTGGGCGCTGCTGGGCGGCCTCGGCCTCTTCGCCGTCGGCTTCCTCTTCTTCGAGGGCGTCATCGGCATCAGCGGCCGTCAGCTGCCGCTGCCCGACTGGGTGCTGCCGGTCGCGGTCATCGGCATCGGTGTCGTGATCCTCGCCCGCGGCATCTTCGAGCGGCGGCAGGCTTCGTAGCCCTGGGCTCGACGCTCCATGGGCGGTTGCGGAGTGCGTTGCCGCTGACAGCTGGCTCGCGAGCTGCCGGAACCGTCACCTCTGCATCGGCGTGACCCATGCCATGGCCGTATCCTTGAGCCGATATGCCCGAGACCGATCCGGCACCGACCACCACGGACCCGCTCGATGAGCTGAACCTCGTCAACGCCGGTTACGTCGCCGACCTCTACGAGCGATATCGCCAGGATCCGGACAGCATCGACCCGGAGTGGCGCGGCCTCTTCGACAAGGGCACAGGCGGCTTCGAACCCGTGCCGCCGCCGCCAGCGACGAGCGCCAACGGCGACGAGCAGCCACCGCCGGCCGTGGCCGCAGCGGCTGAGGCGCCGCCGGCGCCATCGGTCCCGGAGGGAGCGACTCCGATCAAGGGCCCGGCGGCGCGGTTGGCCCAGAACATGACGGCCAGCCTGGCGGTGCCGACCGCGACGAGCTTCCGCGAGCTCGACGTCGCCACGCTCGAGGCACGCCGCAAGGAGCTCAACGACCAGATTGCGCCGCGCAAGGTGAGCTTCACGCACCTGATCGGTTGGGCGATCGTGCGAGCCGCGGCCGAGCAGCGCTCGATGAGCCACTACTTCACCGATGCCGACGGGCAGCCCTATCGTGTCGATCCCGGGGCCATCAACCTGGGCCTGGCGGTGGACGTCGAGCGCCGGGACGGCAGCCGCTTCCTGGTCGTACCGGTCATCAAGGGCGCCGACGAGATGGACTTCGCCGGCTTCCACGCCCGCTACGAGGAGCTCGTCACCGCGGCGCGCGGCAACAAGCTGAGCGTCGACGACCTGATGGGCGCGACGATCACGCTCACCAACCCGGGAACGCTCGGGACGGCGGCGTCGGTGCCCCGCTTGATGCCGAACCAGGGCACGATCGTCGCCACGGGCACGATCCGCACGGTCGGCGGCGAGCGGCGGATGACGATCACCTCGACGTACGACCACCGCATCATCCAGGGCGCCGAGTCCGGGCTCTTCCTGCGCCGCGTCGAAGGGCTGCTGAACGGCGAGGACGGCTTCTACACCGATGCCTTCGGCTCGCTCGGCGCGCGGGCCGCGGACGTGACCACCGACGAGCCGGTGCCCGCACCGGCGGAAGCGGCCGCCGCCCCTCCGCTCGCGGCCACCGAGAGCGCCAGCCAGGACCAGCTCAAGGCGGTCGCCGCGGCGATGGCGCTGGTGAAAGCGTACCGCCACTTCGGGCACATGGCCGCGCGACTCGACCCGCTGGGCTCGGAGCCACCAGGCGACCCGGCACTCGACCCCGCGCCGCTGGGCCTGACCCCGGACAACATGACGCAGGTGCCCGCCGAGCTGCTGCGCATCTACGTCCCGGGCGAGACCCTGGCCGAGGCGCTGCCGCACCTGGTGGAGACCTACGCCGGCACGATCGCCTACGAGGTCGAGCACATCGCCTCCCACACGGAGCGCGTCTGGCTGCGCCGCGTCATCGAGTCCGGCGAGCATCGGCGGCCGATGGAGGCCGAGGATCGCGTCGCGCTGCTCGAGCGGCTGGTCAGCGTCGAGACCCTCGAGCGCTTCCTGCACAAGGCCTACCTGGGCCAGAAGCGCTTCAGCATCGAGGGCCTCGATGCGATGGTCCCGATGCTCGACGTCATCATCGGTGACGCCGCGGACCATGGGGCGCGCAAGGTCATGATCGGCATGGCCCATCGCGGACGTCTCAACGTGCTCGCCCACGTCGTCGGCGTCAGCTACGAGACGATCCTCACCGAGTTCGAGGCCGGCCGCGCGGGCGTCGACACGGCGACGGCGTCGAAGGGCGGCTCCGACGACGTGAAGTATCACCTCGGCGCTGAGGGCGGCTACCTGACGGACGACGACGCGGAGGTGCGCGTCGTCCTGTCGCCCAACCCCAGCCACCTCGAGGCGGTCGACCCGGTCATCACCGGGCGCACGCGTGCCGAGCAATCCGATCGATCCTCATCCGTCGTGCGCCTCGACCATTCGACGACGCTGCCGGTCCTCATCCACGGCGACGCCGCCTTCGCCGCCCAGGGCGTCGTTGCCGAGACGCTCAACCTCATGCGCCTGGACGGCTACTCCACCGGCGGGACGGTCCACCTGATTGCCAACAACCAGGTCGGCTTCACTACCGGCCCGCGCGAGGGCCGATCGACCGATTACTCCAGTGACCTCGCCAAGGGCTTCGACATCCCGATCATCCACGTCAACGCCGACGACCCCGAGGCCTGCCTGGCCGCGGCACGCCTGGCGATGATGTACCGCGAGCGGTTCGGCAACGACATCGTCATCGACCTCGTCGGCTATCGCCGCTACGGCCACAACGAGGGGGATGAGCCCGCCTACTCGCAGCCGGCGATGTACGCGGTGATCGCCGAGCACCCCTCGGTTCGGGAGCTGTACCAGGCGCAGCTGGTCGAGTCGGGCGCGATCAGCCCCGACGATGCCGAGGCGCTGGTGAAGGAGGCGCAGCGCGACCTCGCCAAGCGGCAGGCATCGGTCCGCAAGGGTGTCGACGAGCCGCAGCGCGAGCTGGACCGGGGGTCGGAGGCGATCGCGCCCGAGGAGCCGGCCGAGCCTGAGACGGCGGTGGCGATGGAAGAGCTGCGCTCGGCGAACGCCGGCCTGAGCACGCTGCCCGGCGCATTCACGCTCCATCCGAAGCTGACGCGCCAGCTGGAGCGACGTGCGGTTGCACTCGACGCCGACGAGCCGGCGGTCGACTGGGGCCACGCCGAGCTGCTCGCGTTCGCCACGCTGCTGCGCGAGAGCACGCCGATCCGGCTCACCGGCCAGGACACGGTGCGCGGCACGTTCAGCCAGCGTCATGCCGGGCTGTGGGACGCGAAGACCGGGGCACGGCACGTCCCGCTCCAGCACCTTCCCGACTCACGAGCGTCGTTCGAGCTGCACAACTCCCCGTTGAGCGAGTACGCATCCCTGGGCTTTGAGTACGGCTACGCGGTCACGGCGCCCGAGGCGCTGGTGCTGTGGGAGGCGCAGTACGGCGACTTCGTCAACGGGGCGGAGATCATCATCGACCAGTTCCTCGTCTCCGGGTTGGCCAAGTGGCGGCAGACCTCGCGGCTGACCCTCCTGTTGCCACACGGCTACGAGGGTTCGGGGCCGGAGCACTCGTCGGCGCGGCTCGAGCGATTCCTGGCGCTCGGCGCCGAGGGCAACATCCGCGTCGTCTATCCCACCACGCCGGCGCAGTACTTCCACCTGCTGCGTCGCCAGGCCCGCCACGCCGATGCGCGGCCGCTGGTGGTGATGACCCCGAAGTCGCTCCTGCGACTACCCGCCGCGGCATCGCGACCCTCGGAGCTCTCCTCCGGCGCATTCCGCAGCGTCCTCGACGATCCGCGGTTCGCCGATCACCCGAAGGCAGCGGCGAAGGTTCGCCGCCTGCTGATGTGCTCGGGGAAGATCTACTACGACCTCATCGGCTCCGACCTCTTCGCCGACGCCAGGGACGTCGCCGTTGTTCGCGTGGAACGCCTCTACCCGTTCCCGGCCGAGGAGCTGCAGCCGGTCCTCGATCGCTACTCGAAGATCGAGTCCTTCGCCTGGGTCCAGGAGGAGCCTCGGAACATGGGCGCGCGCAAGTTCGTGCTCCCACGCATCCGCCACCTCGTGCCGTACCACATCCCCCTCGGGGACATCTCGCGACCCGAGCGCTCGCGGCCGGCCGAGGGCTACCCGACCGCCCACGCGGTCGAGCAGGCGCGGATCGTGCGCGAGGCGGTCACCGGGCGCTAGCAGCGTCAGGCCGGAGCCGGTGCTGCCCTCCGGTGCTCCCGCACGTGCAGGACAAGGTCGATCACGGTCTTGATCCCGACCAGCAGGTAGAGCGCAGCGATCGGCGCCCCGAAGGCCCCGATCACAAGCGCCCCGGCCACGACGGTCACGTGCAGCGCCACGACCCGGCCGTACACACTCATCATCTGGCCGGTCGGGGTGGCGCGCAGGTACTCGCCGCGCCCGAGATAGTTCGTGAAGAAGCTCACCCCGTGGCTTGCCGCCAGCAGCGCGGCAGAGAGCAGCAGCCCGTCGAGCGGAAGCGGCCCGAAGTCCATCGGTCCAGGCACGAGGCCCGTCGAGAGCCCGGCGAAGAGCGGCAGCAGGAAGATGAACACGCCGTGCACGACCCAGAAGATGCCGTAGTGCATGACGAAGAAGCCGATGATGGCTCCGCGACCCATGCCCGCGGCCGCTCCCGAGATTCGAATCGTGACCCGGCCGCCGTCGACGTCGACCGCCCCATCGTCGCCGCCCTCGGCGCGCGCGATCTTGAAGACGTTGATGACGCCGACGATTCCCGACTCGATCCAGTAGAGAACCAGGATCATCATCAACGACCAGCCCCAGAAGGCGACGCCGATGAGGGGGATGGCGTTCACCGCCACCAGCAGGATGGCGCTGATCAGCGTGGAGCCGAGGCGGGCAGCGGTGGTCACGGCCGGATGATACGGCCAGCGTTCCTATACTCGGCCGCGTGACCGAACCGCTTCTCGAACGCTACCGATCCCTCCTGGCCCGGGACGGTGAGGCCTTCCCGATCACGCTCGGCGAGGGTGGGACACCGCTGATCCACGCGCGCCGCGTGGGAGCGGAGCTCGGCCTCGAGCAGCTCCACTTGAAGTTCGAGGGCACGAACCCGACCGGGTCGTTCAAGGACCGCGGGATGGTGTTGGCGGTCAACCGCGCGGTCGCGGCGGGCGCGCGGGCGGTGGTGTGCGCATCGACCGGCAACACGTCGGCGTCGGCGGCGGCCTACGCGGCGGCGGCCGGGCTGCCGTGCCACGTCATCCTGCCGGCGGGCAAGGTCGCGCGCGGCAAGCTGGCCCAGGCCCTCGCCGCGGGGGCGCGGCTCACGATGGTCGACGGCAACTTCGACGCGGCGCTGGCCGCGGTGCGTCGGCTCGGCGAAGAGGGCCTGGCAGTGGTCGTCAACTCGATCAACCCCGACCGCCTGGAGGGCCAGCAGACCGCGGCCTGGGAAGTCGTCGACGACCTCGGACGCATGCCCGACGCGCTAGCGCTGCCGGTCGGCAACGCCGGCAACATCACCGCCTACTGGCGCGGATTTCGTCGCCGCGGTGGCGCGACCCTCCCTCGGATGCTCGGCTTCCAGGCTGATGGGGCCGCACCGATCGTGCGGGGGGAGCCGGTCGAGTCACCCGAGACGGTGGCCACGGCGATCCGGATCGGGAACCCCGCGTCGTGGAAGGGCGCGGTCGCGGCCCGCGACGAGTCCGGCGGCCTCATCGAGACGGTCACCGATGACGAGATCCTCGAGGCGCAGCGGCTGATCGTGCAGCTGGAGGGGGTGTTCTGCGAGCCGGCGTCGGCGGCCGGCGTGGCGGGTGTGCGGAAGCTGGCGGCCGAGGGCCGCATCGGTCAGGCGGAGACGGTCGTCTGCGTCCTCACCGGCCACGGGCTCAAGGACCCGGACGCGGTCCAGGCCGAGGAGGGTTCGCTCACCCCCATCCCGCCCGAGCTCGACGCGATTCGCTCGGCCATGGGGCTTTGATGCTGCTGCCGATTCATCGGCGGAATCGCACGGGAGTGGGAGTTCGCGCTGCGTTCCGCCGTTCTATCGGCAGCCCTGAAACGTGAGCCGCACGGCGGCGTGCGCTTCGTGCGGCGCGGGTGTCGACAGATCGGCAAAACCGCACCGGGATGCGCCTTCGCGTGAAGAATCGCCGATCTAGCGGCGGCGGACAGCCGTGACCGTTGGACTGAGGTCAGTCGCGGCAGCCGGCGACGATGGCCTCGACGTACTCCTCGGGGGTGCTGCCCTTGCTGACATAGCAGGAGGAGCCATTCAGGACGGGGCGCGCTTCCGCATCGCCCCATCCGGTCATTACGATCCGAATGGACGGCCATGCCCGGGTCATCCCGCCGATCAGGGCCATGCCGGCGTCGACGTCGGGGAGGCGAGGGTCGACGAGCACGACGTCGGGATGGACGCGCTCGATCTCCTCGAGCGCCCCACGCACGTCGGCGGCGCGTCCGACAACGTCGACCTCGCCGGTCACGCCGAGAAGGTCGGCGAGGCTCTGCAGGACACGGCGATCTGCATCAACGATGACCACCCTCGGAGCCGAGGGTAGCTTCGGGCGCGCGATGGCCTGCATGGGGTCAACGTTAAGTGTGATTGAACACGACGCCTATCGGCGGAAGGCGCAGCCCGGTCTACGTCATTCGGCCGAGGCGGCGGCGTCGAGGGCGACGAGCGCGTCGATCGTCGTGCCGCTGCCCGGGATGCTCTCGACGCGCAGCTCGCCGCCGACGAGGTCGACCCGCTGCCGCATCCCGATCAGGCCCAGGTGCCCGCGCGGCACCTCTGTCGGGTCGAAGCCGTCGCCGTCATCGGTGACGGTCAGCCGCAGGCGGTCGTCGGCCTCGGCCGCGATCCGGATCGTGGCGCACGAGGCATTCGCGTGCTTGACGACGTTGTGAATCGCCTCCTGGCCGATGCGGTACAGGGCCTCCTCGGTTGCAAGCGGGAGGCGCTCGACCGGCTCGGCATCGACGACGATCGTCAGGCCGGTACGGCGCTGGACGGCCGTGGCGTGGGTGCGCAGCGCCTGGATCAGGCCGTCGGACTCGAGGGACGACGGGCGCAGCTCGAAGATGAGCGTGCGCATCTCTGCCAGGGCGTCCTGCTGGAGCTCGCGAAGCTCGGCGACCTTGGTGGGCACGGCGTCGCGATCGGTGTCGAGCAGGAGCTCGAGCGTGCGCAGGGTGAGCCCCATGCTGAACAGGGCCTGCGTGACCGAGTCGTGGAGCTCCCGCGCGAGGTGGCTGCGCTCCTGGCTGGCGGCCAGCTCGGCGGCCTGATCGCGCAGGTCGCCCTCGAGGCGCTCCCGCTCGCTGATGTCGCGGACGGCGCCGTGGGCTCCGGCAAAGCGCCCATCGACGGTCGTGCCGGTCATCGCCACCTCTGACTTGCTGATCCGGCCGTCGGCGAGCGGCAGCTCCAGGCGGACGCGACGTTCGCGGCTCGGGTCCTCGCGCAGCGCCTCCCAGGCCGCGAGCGCGTCGGACGTCGATCCCTCACCAGCGAGGACGGTGAAGGGCTTGCCCAGCAGCTCCTGCGGCTTCCAGCCGGTGCGCGACTCGAGCGAGTCGCTGAAGAACGTGAAGCGGCCCTCGGCGTCGACGCTCCACACGATGTCCGGCGAGTTGTCGACGAGGTGTCGGTAGCGGCGCTCCGACTCCTCGACCTCGGCGTAGAGGCGGGCATTCGTCAGGGTGATCGCGGCCTGGTCGGCGAGGAGCTGGAGGAGCTCGGCATCGTCGGACCCGAACGCGCTCGCCTCCATCGACTGGACGGTGAGGGTGCCGAGCAGCCGATCGGTGCCGATCAGCGGCGCGGAGATCATCGATCGAATGGACTGCGCGGCGATGCGCGCGTCACCGTCGTCGTGCGGGAACTCGGTATCGGCGAGGTAATCGCCGGTCCAGCGCACACGGCGCTCGGCGGCGGCCATGCCGGCGATGCCGGAGCCGATCGGCACCTCGACGTCGTCCGGCGACGGCGGCACCGGCGCGGCGGCGATCGGTCGATCGAGGTGGTCCCCTTCCTCGGCGAGCAGGTTGATCTGGGCGCGATCGGCGTGGAGGAGGCGGGCCGCGTCGGCCACGGCCCGATCGAGCACGGTCTGCGGCTCGTGCAACGCGGCGATCTGGGCGGCGATCTCGGACAGGGTGCGCTGGGCATCGATCCGCTCGCGCAGCTGCTCGTAGAGTCGGGCGTTCGTGATCGCCACTGCGGCCTGCCCGGCGAAGAGCTGGACCAGCTCGAAGTCGGCATCGGTGAAGGCCACCTCGGCACCGCCGACCCGGCTGATGTTCATCGCGCCGACCACCTCGTCGCCGGAGACCAGCGGGACGATGATGATCGCCTCGTCCTCCTCCTCCGTGCCCGGGATCTGGATCAGCCGAGGGTCCTTGAGCGCGTCGTTGATGAGCAGCGGCTCACGGTGCTCGAGGCTCCACCAGGTCAGCCCCTGGCCGCGAGGGATCGGGAAGTCGAGGACCGCCGCGGCGTTCTGGTCACGCGCGTAGACGGGACGCAGCATCGATCCTCCGTCGTCGACGCGGTAAACCCCGAGGTTGTCGTACCAGACCACGCTCTTCAGGCCGTCGGCGATGATGTCGAGCACGCCCGCCGGCTCGAGGGTGGTCAGCAGGCTCCGGTTGATGTCGAGCAGCCGTCGCTGCGAGTCGATCTGGCGAGCCAGCGCCGCCGACTCCTGGCCCAGCTGCTCGTAGAGGCGGGCGTTCGTGACGGCGATCGCGGCCTGGCTGGCAAGCACCTCGAGCAGCTCGGCATCGGCGGTGTCGAAGGCGTCACGGGCCTGCGAGTGGACGGTGAGCGAGCCGATGGCGCCCTCCTCGCCGATGAGCGGCGCGCTCATCACCGAGCGAATGCCGTGCTGGCGGATGTATCGGTCCGGCGCTTCGGCGTGGACGAAGGCGTCGTCGAGGAGGTAGTCGCCGGTGAACACGACCTTGCGCTGGCGGACCGCGCGGCCCGAGACCCCCTCCTCGGCGGTCACGGCCGCCTCGCCCGGCGCGCGCTCGATGGGCAGGTCGATGGCCGAGTGGCCGAAGGCCCAATGAAGCCCGCCGCCCTCGACCACCAGCTCGATCCGTCCGCCATCGGCGTCGAGCAGGCGCACCGCCTCGTCGAGCGTGCGTTGCAGCACGTCGCCGGGGTCGTGGATGGCGGTGATGCGCGCGGCGATCGCGCCGAGGGTCCGCTGGGCCTCGACTCGATGCTCGAGCTCCTCGTACAGGCGCGCGTTGCCGAGCACGATGGCGGCCTGGCTGGCGAGGGCACCGAGCAGCTCGGATGCGCTGTCGGCGAAGGCGTCCGGTCGAGCCGAGTAGGCGCTGATCGCGCCGATCGGCCCCTCTTCGCCGATGAGCGGCGCGCTCATCTGCGAGCGGTAGCCCGTCCGGGTGATCCACTCGTCGGCGCGCGCGGTGTGCGGGAACGACGTGTCCGTGAGGTAGTCGCCGGTCCACATCACGCGCCGGTCGGCGATGGCGATCCCCGCGACCCCCTGGCCGATGCTCACCGTGACCTCGTCTGGCGGCGGCATGTCCGGGCTGGCGCCGAAGACGGTGCGGAAATCCGCGAGCTCGTGCGTGCCGGCGCGGACCTGGTGGATGACGACGTGGTCGGCATGCAGCAGCCGCTTCGCCTCGTCGATCGTCCGCAGCAGGACCGCGGACGGGTCGCGCAGCGAGGTGATCGCGGCGGCGATCTCGCCCAGCGTGCGCTGTGCCTCGACCTGATGCGCCAGCTGAGAGGCCGAGACCTCGGCCTCGGCGTTGAGCCTCGCATTGGCGAGCACGATCGCGGCCTGGTCGGCCAGCAGGCGCAGCAGCTCGGCGGAGTCGGCATCGAAGGCTCCGGCCTCCTCGGAATAGACGCCGATGGCGCCGATGGCGCCATCGGGACCGATCAGCGGGGCGGCGACGACCGCCCGCAGGCCGAGCTTCCTGGCGACCGCGTCCGAGGCGACGTCATGCGGGAATGACGTGTCGGTCAGGTAGTCGTCCGTCAGCGAGGCGCGTCGCTCGCGCACGGAACGGCCGGAGATCCCGTCGTCGACCTTGGTGTGGTCGTCCTTGGTGAAGGGCACGAGCCGCTTGTGGATGAGGGAGTGGCCGTCGCCCCAGCGCAGGACCCCGTCCTCATCGGTCACGACCATGCCGATCTGGCCGCCATGGCCCTTGAGCAGCCGCACCGCCTCCTTCAAGGTCTGGATCAGCACGTCCGACGGGTCGCGCAGAGACGTCAGCTCGGCCGCCATCACGGAGAGGGTGCGCTGCGCCTCGACGCGGTCCGCCAGCTCGTCGGCGTGGCGGCGCAGATCCACGGTCAGCCGCGAGTTGGCGATGGCGATGGCGCCCTGGTCGGCGAGGCCCTGGAGCAGCGCGAGCTCGTCGTCGGTGAACCGATGCGGGCGCTCGAAGGAGACCGCGAGCGTGCCGATCACCTCGCCTTCGGGGCCCCGCAGCGGCGCCGATGCCATGCCGCGCAGCTCGAGGCGCTGGGCGACCTGCTGATCGCCCGGCTCGTGCGGGATCCGCGGGTCGACGATGTAGTCCTCGGTCGCGATCACGCGGTCCTGACCGGCGGCCAGGCCGTTGATCCCGTCGTTCAGTGGGAACTCCAGCTCGGCAAGCCAATCCTCGGTCCAGGCCGCGTTGCCACCCACGACCACGGTCGGGCGCAGGAAGCGGCCGCCCGGCTCCATCAGCGTCAGGTGCGCGCCGTCCGACTCGATGAGCCGCTTCGCCGCATCGACGACCGACTGGAGCACCTCGTCCGGGTCGCGGATGACCGCGATCCGTGCCGCGATCTCGCCCAGCGTGCGCTGGGCGTCGACCCGGCGGGCCAGCTCGGCCTTCGCGACCTCGAGCCGCTCGATGAGCCGCTGGTTCGAGATCGCGACCGCCGCGTGATCGGCGAGGGCCTGCAGGAGGGCAAGCTCGGAATCGTCGAAGTCGTCGGCACGGCTCGAGTACGCGCCCAGGGCGCCGAGGACCTCGCCGTCGGCGAGCAGCGGAGCGGCCGCCATCGAGCGGATGTCGGTGACGGCCACGATGCGATCCGCCACGTCGGAGTGCGCGATGCGTTCGTCGTTGCGGTAGTCGCCGGTGACGACGAGCTCGCCACTCGCGGCAGCCTGGCCGAAGAGGCCGACTCCGATGGGGAGCGTCAGGTCGCGGATCAGCTGCTGCGCCTCGGCGTCGCGGATCCCCGCGTCGACTGCGAATCGCATCATGCCGTTATCGACGAGGTAGACCATGGCGCCGTCGGCGTTGAGCAGGCGGGCGGCCTCCTCGACGGCGTGGGAGAGCATCGCCAGCGGCACGGGCAGGGCCGGCTCGGTGGCGGCGGTCACCGGCGGCTGCTCGGCGTCTGGGCGTGCGGGAGCGCGGGTCATCGGCCCGAGAGGATACGCCATGCCGGCATCGGCCCCATCGGCGCTGCACAGTGCCGGCCCTACGTCATTCGACCGACCCCGGCCTGCCGCGCATGCCGGGGTTGGCGTCGCCCTCCTGCCGGATTCACCGGACCGTGCGCCGCTGCCATCCTTCGGCCAGCTCAACCAACGCGATGCCGCCCGGCGGCGTCGATCATCGATAATCCCAGGGAGGTTCTTCGGACATGACTTCGCTCTTCCACAGCAAGGCCTTCGGATTCGCCCTCGGCGCGGCCATCGTCGGCCTGACCCTCGTCACCGCCAACATCCACCTGGGCCTCGGTGGCCTGATGTTCACGCTCAACGGTCTCGGATACCTCGGCCTCGCCGTGCTGTTCGTGATCGCGGCCGCCGCACCGATGCCGATGATCCAACGCTTCAGCTGGTTCCCGCGCTTCGCGCTCATGGGCTACGCCGCACTGACGATCGCAGGGTACCTGGTGGTCGGTCCGTACTTCACCCTCGGCTGGATCGCCAAGGGCGTCGAGGTGGCGCTGATCGTCCTCGTGGCGGTCGACATCTTCCGGGTCTACGGCAGCCCGAAGGGCTTCGTCAACGCGGCCCTCGAGTCGGTCGCCCCGGTCCTGCCGTCGCGGTTCCGCCCGACCGCCGCCTAGTTCCCTTCCTCCACGCCCCGTCCGGTTCGCCGGACGGGGCGTTTTCACGTCCCGCGCTCGACGACGCGTGCCGGCAACTCCGCTGCGGGATCCGTGACGGCTGGCGCTCGGGTGCTCCCTCGCGGACGGTCGGAGTTGGGTGCCGAAGCGGGACTGCCCGTGGGGCGGGCGTAACGGAGAGTCAGTGGCCGGATTCCCGTCGGGCGGGAGGTTTGGCCAGGCGGGCAGCCCATCTGGGGCTCCAACGCTCCCGTGGCATGGGAAGTCGGACAGTCAGTGGTCGATATGCCCGTGGGGTGGGAACCGCAAACGGTCAGACGAGCTTGTGCTCCACCGCGTAGAGCGCCGCCTGGGTGCGCGAGGCGAGGCCGAGCTTGCCGAGGATGTTCGACACGTGGGTGCGCGCCGTGCGCTCGGTGATCCCGAGCTCGTACGCGATCTCCTTGTTCGCCGCGCCCTTGGCGAGCTGCGAGAGGACCTCCTTCTCGCGGGCCGTCAGCGGCTCCACGGGCTCGGCGTCCTTGCGCTGGCGCATGCGCTGGGCGAGCAGTCGCGAGACCGCCGGGTCCAGGTGGACCTCGCCGTTGTACGCGGCGCGGATGGCCTGGGCGACCTCCTCTGCCTCGGCGTCCTTGAGCAGGTAGCCCGAGGCGCCGGCCTCGAGGGCGGAGGTGACCTTCTCTTCCTCGATGAACGAGGTGACGGCGACGATCTCGATCTCGGGGTGCGCCTGCTTGATCGCCGCGATGGCCTCGAGCCCGCCCATCTCCGGCATGAGCAGGTCCATGAGGATGACGTCGGGCACCAGCCGCTCCGCGGCGGCAACACCCTCGCGTCCGTTCTCGGCCTCGCCCACGACGTCGAAGTCCTTCAACAGCTCCAGGAAGCCGCGCAGGCCGCGCCGAACGACGGCGTGGTCGTCAACCAGCAGGACCCGGATCGGTCCCTCTTCGTCAGTCACGATCGATTTCCCCTGCCCATTCTCGGAGGCTTGCTGCCCGTCCGAGTCGTCCGGTCGAGCGCGGGAAGTATGCACCAGCGAGAAGACTCGCTCCGGCTCCGGGACGTCGCGGAGGCGCTGCGTGCCGAGATCGCGGAGCAGCGTGCCGGGCGGGAGCTCACCGACCATCTCGTCGACGGTGCTGCCGGAGAGGAACGTCTCGCCACCGTTGGCGAGGCCCTGGAGTCGCGCGGCGCGGAACAGCGGGCGACCGTAGTAGCGGTCCCCGCGCGCCTCGACGTCGCCGGTGACGACGGAGATGCGGATCCGCATGCGTCCGATGACGCCCCAGTCGTAGTTGATGATCGCGCGCTGGAGCGCGTCGGCGGCGGCCACGGCCTCGGTCGCATCGGTGAAGCAGGCGTACGCGCCGTCGCCGATCCGCTCGAAGAGCTTGCCGCCATGCCGGGTCGCCGCGAGGGAGACGAGCTCGTGGTAACGCGAGAGCGCGGCTCCGGCGTCGGCGCCGTGCCGCTCCATCAGCCGCGTGCTTCCCTCGACGTCGGCGAAGAGGAAGGTCAGGTGTCTGGTCTCGGGGGGAGCCTGCTCCACGCGTAAAGGATACCGGCCGATGCGGAACGCGCCGCAGGGCGGAATGACGTAAGAGCGCCGGGCGCAAGGTCCCACGGGTCGCCGGGACCGGCGGCCGTCGTCACGCGGGCCTCCAGAGCGCACGATCGGCTCACCAACCACGAACGATGTCAACAGAACGGAGGCCACCGATGCTGTCCCTCCTGATCCAATCGATCCGCCAGGCACTTGCCGAAGCGACCGACGAGTCCGCGAGCGAGTGGCTCCCGCGGATCCGCAACTACCCCTACTGAGCCGCGCAGGAGCAACGTCAACCATGAACTCGATCGCAGCCTTCCAGATGGTGCAGGCTCTCGACGAGGAGCGCCTCCGCCGTGCCGAGAAGCGACGCCTGGCAAGCCAGCGTCACGCCTCCACGACAGGGCCGGATGTGAAGATCGCGTCGGGCAACTGGCGCTCCATCCTTCGCTTCCCACGCTTCTCGGCGGCCGCATCCAAGAGCTGAGCCGCCCACCAGACCGATGACGCCCGGGCCACGCGGCCCGGGCGCCTTCGTGCCCCTCGCGAGGTCTATCCTCGCCACGTGACGCGACCGAGGCTGACAGGGACGCCGGACGCAGTCCCGACCGTCGATTTCGCTGAGCTCGTCGAAGGGGGCGATCTGGAGCTCATCGACCGCTGGCTGAACCAGGCGGACGTCGTCGAGATCGCCGATGAGCTGTCACGCCTCCCGCGCGAGCAGCGGGCCGTGCCCTTCCGCCTCCTCCCCCGCGACCGCGCGCTCGAGGTGTTCGAGCTGCTCGACCCATCGGTCCAGCAGGAGCTCCTCGAGGGGATGCGCGAGGCGAACGTCCGGCAGCTGTTCGAGGATCTCGACCCCGACGACCGCGCGCGCCTGACCGAGGAGATGCCCGCCAAGGTCGCGCGGCGACTGCTGGCGGGGCTCTCCCCCAACGAACGACGCCTGACCTCGACGCTGCTCGGCTATCCGGAGGACTCGGCCGGCCGGCTCATGTCGCCGGAGGTCGCCAGCCTCCGGGCGGCCATGACGGCCGCAGAGGCGCTCGAGCGCCTGCGGCGCATCGGCGAGAGCGCCGAGACGATCTACGCCCTGCCGGTGACCGATGACCACCGGCGCCTGGTCGGGATGCTCGGGCTGCGCGACCTCGTCCTCGCGCCACCGGACGCTCGCGTCGGCGACCTGATGGACACCGACGTCTTCTCGGCCCGCGTCGACAGCGACCAGGAGGAGGTCGCGCGCCTCATCCGCGAGGCGGACCTGCTGGCCATCCCGATCGTCGACTCGGAGGACCGCCTGGTCGGCATCGTCACCGTCGACGACGCGATGGAGGTCCTCGAGGAGGAAGACACCGAGGACCTGGCCCGCGCCGGTGGCGCGGAGCCCCTCCGCCGGCCGTACCTGTCGACCTCGATCCTGCAGCTCGGCCGGAGCCGCGTCGTCTGGCTCATCGTCTTCCTGATCGCCGGCTTCTTCACCGTCAACGTGCTGGCCGTCTTCCGGCGGTCGCTGGACGAGGTCGTGACGCTGGCCTTCTTCGTCCCGCTCGTCATCGGCACGGCCGGGTCGACCGGCGCACAGTCGGCGACGACGATCACGCGCGCCATCGCGGTCGGCGAGGTGCGGCTCCAGGACCTGGGCCGCGTCGCCGTGCGCGAGGCCAGCACGGGCATCGGCCTCGGCCTGGCGCTGGGCATCATCGCGTTCGGGCCGATCGCGGTGCTGTGGGATCCTCCACTGGCGGCCGTCGTGTCGGCGACGCTGATCACCGTCTGCACGCTCGCGTCGTTGATCGGGTCGACGCTGCCGCTTGCCGCGAAGCGATTCGGCGCGGATCCGGCCGTCATGAGCGTCCCCCTCATCACGGCCCTCGTCGATGCATCGGGCCTCGTCGTGTACTTCCTGATCGCCCGGGCCATCCTTGGGCTGTGACTGCCGGCGAACGGATTGCCTACTGAGCGAGCGGTCGCTCTGTGGCACGCTCCGTGCTGGAGCGGCGCCAGACACGCGGCCGTAACGGAATGACTGCCCTCGAGCTGATCGACGTTGCCAACCAGGTCCTCTTCATCGGCCTCTTCGCGGCCGTCCTGTGGCGTGCCCTGAAGCACCCGACGCGCGCTGCGTGGAACACGGTTCTGCTGTTCGGCTCGATCGCGGCGGTTGTCGTCCTCGCCCGCGTCGGCGAGCTGCTCGAGCTCGGCGATCAACCGTGGCTCATCGGTCTCGTGCTGTTGCTGCTGGCGGTGGGTCCCTACGCGATGCTTCGCCTCGTCGACGACTTCAGCCGCACGCCGCGCTGGATGCTGCTGGCCGGCGGCCCAGGCCTGGCCATCATCGGGGTGCTCGGGTTCGTCATCTTCGGCGCCGCGCCGCAGCTCTACGAGCTGATCGCGATCGCTTGGTTCCTCGGCGTGGGCGGCTACGCGGCACTCGCCTTCGGCCGCGCTGCGATCGCCAGCCGCGGGATCACGAAGCGGCGGATGACGGCGGTCGCCACCGGGACGCTCCTCTTCATCGCGGCCATCGTCATCGGCCTGGCGGACGTGCTGGCCGAGACCGTCGAGCTGGCGGGGCTGCCGCAGGTCATCGCCCTCTTCGCGGCCATCGCCTTCTTCCTCGGCTTCGCCCCGCCGACGTGGATTCGTCGCGCCTGGCGAGAGCCAGACCTGCGCAACTTCCTGGAGCGCTCCATCCACCTCCCAACGGTCACCGATGAGCGCCGCGCCGTGGTCGAGATCCAGAACGCGGCGGCGGGGGCATTCGGCGCGTCGGGCGCGTCGATCGGCCTGGCGGTCCCCGGGCGCCCGGTCCTGCGCTATGTGAATCGAGAGGGCGAGTGGATCGAGTACCCCGATGACGCATTCATCGCCGGGACGGCCTTCGGCCAGCAGCGCCGGGTGGTCGCCCTCGATGCTCCCGAGACCGATCCGGAGCATGCCGACATCTACGAGCGCAACCTCGCCACGACGATCATCGCCGCGCCGATCACCACCGACGAGCGTCGGATCGGTGTCCTGTCGGTCTATGCCGATCGTGCGCCGATCTTCGTCGAGGACGACCTTTGGCTGCTCGAGCTGATGGCGGCGCATACCGCGCTGCTGCTCGAGGCACGCACGCACGCCGCCGTCACGAACGACCTGCGCGGCCGGGAGGAGTCGGCACGTCTCAAGGAGGAGTTCCTGTCGGCGGCGGCGCACGACCTGCGCACGCCGCTCACCGTGGTCCTCGGCCAGGCCGAGCTGCTCGAGCGTCGGGTCACGCGCGACCCGACGGCGCCGCCCGATGCCGCGGGCATCTCACGCATGGTTCGCGAGGCGCGCCGGCTCCGCGACCTCGTCACCGAGCTGCTCGACGCACAGCGGCTGGAGCAGGGGGCCGAGGTGATGGATCTCGAGGAGGTCGATCTGCGCACCGTCGTCGAGTCGGTCCGCCGGCGGTACCACGACCAGGGCATCGACCTCAAGGTCACGACCCCGGCCGAGGCGGTGGTCGGCCCGATCGACCCACCGCGCTTCGAGCAGGTCATCGACAACCTCGTCGGGAACGCGATCAAGTACAGCGTGGGGGGCGTGCTCCCGGAGGTCGAGCTCGCTGCCGACGAGGGCTCCGCGCGGATCTCGGTCGTCGACCACGGTATCGGTGTTCCTGAGCACGAGCGGGAGCGCATCTTCGAGCGCTTCTACCGAGCCACGAACGTGCACGGGACGGCCGAGACGGGCATCGGACTGGGCCTCTACATCTGCCGGCGCATCATCGAAGCGCACGACGGGCGCATCTGGGTCGAGCCCGGACCTGGGGGCGGGAGCATCTTCTCGGTCTCGATCCCCGTCGCCGCGCGGACCGTTGCCGACGACCCGGAGCGGGCGCAGCAACCGGTTCCGAGCTCCGGCCAGGGCACCGACGCGTTGGAGGCCGCCGCCGATGCGTGAGGTGACCATCCTCGTCGTCGACGACGAGGCCGACATCCGCGCCACCGTGTCGGCGATGCTCGAGATCGAGGGCTACGACGTCGCCGAGGCTTCGAACGGAGCCGATGCGCTCCACGTGCTGGAGGAGCGGCGCCCCGACCTCATCCTGCTCGACATGCGCATGCCGGTCCTCGACGGGTGGGGCTTCGCCGCCGAGCTGCGACGCCGCGGGCACCGCACCCCGATCGTGGTCATGACCGCTGCCCGCGACGCCGCGCACTGGGCCACCGAGATCGCGGCCGCCGCGTTTGTTGCCAAACCGTTCGGGTTCGAGGACCTCATCGCCGCGGTAGAACAGGCCGCGCCGCCGGCGGCCTGACCGCTCGAGCGCCCGGCTCGCTCAGCTGGCGAACGCCGGTCCGTGGTTCCAGCCATGCCCGCCGTAGCCGAGGAACCGCGTCGGGCGCAGCACGATCGGCTGCGAGTAGACCTCCGCGAAGCGCTGGGCCGTCAGCCCCGCGCGGTGCAGCAGCTCCCGGTACTTGGCGCCAAAGCCCTCCGGCATGATCTGCTCCGCGGGCTCGTCGGGCAGCTCCGCCGTCGCCTCGATGAGCTCGACATCGAACTCGGGGCCCGGTGTGCCGACCGCCAGCATCACGCTCGGCTGGTCGCGCAGGTTGTCGACCTTCCTCGCGTGCGGCTTGCTGAAGGCCACGATCCGATCGCCGTCCCAGTGGAACCACACCGGCACCAGGTGCGGACGGCCATCGGTCTGGACCGAGCTGAGCCAGACGACCTGGTCGTCGCGCAGCGCGGCCTCGATGGAGGGCCGGCAGCGCGGCGTCTGGTCGGCTTGGGCGGTGCGAGTCATGCGCGAAGTTTCGGCGTCACCCGCGCTCGATCCCACCGATTGACGACGCAGGTCGCGATCCGACGTTGGAATGGCCTTCCGCGGGCAGGATGACGTAGTCGCGCTCCTATACTCCGCCACGATGCCGCCCGTCGCCAGCGTTGACGTTCCCGCCTCGAGCGCCAATCTCGGCAGTGGATTCGACTCGTTCGCCGTGGCTCTCTCGCTGAAGCTCCGCGCGGAGCTGTGGGCCGGCGACGAGGTCGGGATCGTGCTCAACGCCCGCGGCGAGGGCGTGCCCCGCGACGACGAGCAGGCCGGCCAGAACCTCCTGATCCGCGCCTTTCGTGAGGGGCTCCGCGTCTCGTCCGCGCCCGGCGCCGCAGCCTGGCGCATCGACGTGTCGAGCATGATCCCCTCGGCTCGCGGGCTCGGCTCGAGCGCCGCCGCGATCGTCGCCGGAGTGGTGCTCGGTGCCGCGGTCGGCCGCCGCACCATCGAGGCGGATGAGCTGCTCGCCCTGGCGGCGCGACTGGAGGGCCACTCGGACAATGTTGCCGCCGCGCTGTACGGCGGGTTCACCATCGCGCTACCCGAGGTTGATGATCGGATCGCGCTCCGCCGCTTCCGCGTCCCGGAGGCCTGGATCCCGGTCGCCTTCATCCCCCAGCGCGAGAGCCGCACGCAGGAGATGCGCGCGGCGCTGCCCCAGACGGTTCCGCATGCCGCCGCGGCGCGCCAGGCCGCACGCAGCGCCCTGCTGGCGACCGCGATCATGACCTCCGACGCGGGCCTCCTCAGAGACGCCATGACCGATGAGCTCCATCAGCCCTATCGCCTCCCGCTCCTTGCAGGAAGCGGCGAGCTGATCGAGATCGCGTACGAGCGCGGCGCCGCCGGTGCCTGCCTCTCCGGCGCCGGGCCCACCGTTCTCGCCATCTGCGACTCGACACCCTCGGCCCACGCGGTCGAGAAGGCCTGGAACGCGGCGGGCGTGCCCGGCATGGCGACACGGCTTCGGTTCGACACGTCCGGAGCGCGCCTCGTCGCCGACTGACTCGGCTCGGTGGTAAGCCGGCAGTAAGCGGACTCCGACTACTGTGTGGGTCTCTTGCACAGTGCCTGACTCGTGCTGCCCCGCGTCGAGAGGCCGTCGCGCCGGTACCATGCAGGGCGCCCATGAGCCTCGTGACCCTGGCCGGCGTGTCGAAGAGCCACGCGGCGCAGCACCTCTTCAGCGACGTCGGCCTGATGATCAGCGCCGGGCGGCGCTTCGCGATCGTCGGACCGAACGGTGCCGGCAAGACGACGCTGCTCGAGCTGATCACCGGCGACCAGTCCGCCGACAGCGGAACGATCACGAGAGCCCGGGACACGGTCATTGGCTACCTGCGCCAGGAGGTCGCCGAGAGCCGCGGGCGGACGGCGCTCGCCGACGTGCTCGCCGGCGCCGGCGAGGTGAGCGGCATCGAGCGGCGCATGCGCCACATCGAGCAGGAGCTCGAGGAGGCGACCGACGACGACGAGCTCGCCGAGCTGATGGACGAGTACGGCCGGATCCAGCATCGGTTCGAGGCGCTCGGTGGCTACGGCCTCGAGTCGGAGGCGCGGCGCATCCTGGCCGGCCTCGGCTTCGCTGACGGCGACATGGACCGCGACATCGGCACGTTCAGCGGTGGCTGGATGATGCGCGTTGCCCTCGCCCGGCTCCTTCTTCAGAACCCCGACGTGCTGTTGCTCGACGAGCCGACCAACCATCTCGACCTCGCGTCCGTCGAGTGGCTCACGCAATTCCTGGCGCAGTACGCCGGGGCGATCGTGCTGGTCAGCCACGACCGCGACTTCATCAACGAAGTCGCCAACCGGGTCGTCGAGCTGCACGACGGACTCGCGACCGAGTACGTCGGCGACTACGCCGACTTCGTCGAACAGCGCGACGAGCGAATCGCCTATCTCCAGCGCCAGGCCCGCGTCCAGGGCCGCAAGGTCGCTCAGCTGGAGCGCTTCATCGAGCGATTCCGCTACAAGAAGACGAAGGCGCGACAGGTCCAGAGCCGGATCAAGCAGCTCGACAAGATGGACCGTGTCGAGGTGCGCTCGACGAAGGTCAAGTCCGTGAAGTTCCGTTTCCCGCAGCCGCAGCGCAGCGGGCGCACCGTCATCAGCCTCGCGAACGTCGCGAAGCGATACGGCGAGACAGTCGTCTACGGCGGCGACCTCGACCTGACCCTCGAGCGCGGCCAACGCGTGGCGCTCATCGGTCCGAACGGAGCCGGCAAGTCGACCCTGCTGAAGATGCTCGCCGGCGCCCTCGAGCCGGATGCGGGCACGCGCGAGCTGGGGAGCAACGTGCGGGTCGCGTACTTCGCGCAGCACCAGATCGAGGCGCTCAACCCGGCGAACACCGTGTTCACCGAGCTGAATGACGCCGCACCGATGATGTCCACCGCCGAGGTCCGAAGGCTGCTCGGCGCCTTCCTCTTCAGCGGCGACGCGGTCGACAAGAAGGTCGGCATCCTGTCCGGCGGCGAGCAGACGCGCCTCGCACTCGCCAAGCTGCTGGCCGATCCGGCCAACCTGCTGTGCCTCGACGAGCCGACGAACCACCTCGACATCCAGTCGCGCGACGTGCTCGAGGACGCGCTCAACGCCTTCGGCGGCACGATCGTGCTGATCACCCACGACCGATACCTGATCCGCAGCGTCGCCAACGCGATCGTCGAGGTCGACGGCGGCCAGGCCACGATGTACCCGGGCGACTTCGAGTACTACGCCGCCAAGCGCGGTGTCGACATCGAGACCCGCGGGGCGGTCGAGGGCGCCCGGCCCACGCCGCGCGGCACGGTTGCCGTGTCCCCGAAGCCGCGCGAGTCGGCGAAAGCGGCGGCCGCCCGCCGCCGGCAGGAAGCGGAGGCACGGAACGCGCGAAGCGGTCGCACGCGTGAGCTGCGAGCGGCGCTCGACCGCGCCAGGGCCGATGCGACCGCCGCCCGCAACGAGGTCGCGGAGGCTGGTAACCGGCTGGCCGACCCGGCCACGTACGCAGATCCCGCGCTCGTCCGCGATCTCGTCGCGCGGCACAACGCCGCCCTCGATCGCATTCCCGCCCTCGAGGCCGACGAACAGCGGCTCGCCGCCGAGCTGGAGGCCGCAGACGAGGCCCTGGCGCGAGCGTGAGGGTCGCGGCGGTCGACTTCACGATCCGCGACGTCGTCGAGCCCCCTGGGTGACGGACCGACGGACGCAGCCGCCGGGAGGCGCGCTGGGTGCAGGGCTGATCGTCGTGGCCGCGGTGTGCTTCGGCACGCTCGGACCGATCACCCGCTTCGCCGCCGAGGCCGGCGTCGAGTCACTCGCGTTGGTTGCGTGGCGAGCCGGCATCGGCGCATCCGCGACGCTGCTCCTGCTCGCCGGCCTGGCGGCCATCGCCGGCCGCCGGCCGCAACGCCCTCGGGACATCCCCGCCCGGCAGCGTCGGTTCGTCCTTGCCGGAGCGGGAGCGAACCTCGTCCTCAACCTCGCGATGTTCATCGCCTTCGTGCGGATCGACATCGGTCTGTCGCTGCTGCTGTTCTATCTCTTCCCAGCGTTCGTGGCGGTCGCGTCGGTGCTGTGGTTCGACGAGCGGTTGGACCCGGTGCGCTGGGCGGCGCTGGGTGTATCGATGCTCGGCCTGGTGCTCACGCTGGCCGGCGCCGGCGGGCTGGGTGACCTCGACGCGCTGGGCATCGGTCTGTCGGTCGTGGCCGCGTTCGCGCAGGCGTTCTACGTGCTTGCAGCGCGTCACGGGTTCCCCGACGTCCAGCCGATCGAGGCGGCCGCATCCACGATGGGCCTGGCGGCGATCGGCTACGTGGCGATCGCCGTCGTTACCGGGCAGGTGGCCGCACTGGGTGCACCGCTGGCCTCGAGCGATGCGCTGATCGCCGTCCTGCTGGCGGGGCTGATCGGTGCGGCGATCCCGACCCTGTGCTTCATCACGGGCATCCGCCTGCTCGGAGCTCCGCGCGCCGCCATCCTGGCCACGCTCGAGCCGGTCGTCGGTGTCACCCTGGCCGCGTGGCTGCTCAACGAGCAGCCGTCCCCGCTCCAGCTGGTGGGCGGCGGGCTGATCCTGGTGGCCGCCGTGCTGCTCCAGGTCGGCGGCCGCGGCGCCGCCGAGCACGAGGCCGTGGCGGCATGACGCTGCGCGTGAGCTGGCCACAGGCGCTCGCCTGGCGCATGCAGCGCCAGCTGCTCGATCCGGTCGGCTCGCTGCCTGTCGACGGCGTCGTGCGACGTCTTGGCGCCGTGCAGGCACAGGTCGCCTCGTCGGCCGAATTGGCGATCCGCGTGCGGCGGCGGACTTCCAGGCGAGGCGAGGTCGCGCGAGCCCTGGCCGACGGGCGCCTCGTCAAGACCTGGGCCATGCGCGGGACGCTTCATCTGCTCACGCCCGACGAGGGCGGCGCCTTCCTCTCGCTGATGGCCGCCGGCCGTTCGTGGGAGCGACCGAGCTGGGTGAAGTACTTCGGCATGACGCCGGCCCAGATGGAGCGCCTGCGCGGCGTGGTCCGCGAGGCGATCGACACGCGGCCGCTGACCCGCGAGGAGCTGATCGAGGCGGTCGGCCGCAAGCGCGGCTTCAAGGGCGTCGCCGAGGGCCTGCGCTCAGGCTGGGGCACGCTGCTGAAGCCGATTGCCTGGCAGGGCGACCTCGTCTTCGGGCCCAGCGTCGGAACGCGCGTCACCTTTACCACGCCGCAGGCGGCGAGCGCCCGCTGGGCCGGCATCCCCGACCCGGACGAGGCGGCACCGATCGCGATCCGCGCGTACCTCGGCGCCTATGGTCCGGCCACCGTCGAGGCATTCTCGGCCTGGGTCTCGGGAGGCTGGTTCAGCAAGAAGCGGATGCGCACGTGGTTCTCGGACCTCGGCGACGCCGCCGTCGAGCTCGATGTCGACGGTGAGCGCGCCTGGATCCTCGCCGAGCACGCCGACGAGCTCGCGGCGACGAAACCGACGACGGCCGTCCAACTGCTCCCCGGCTTCGACCAGTACGTGCTGGGCCCCGGCACGAAGGACGGCCACGTCACGCCGACGCGCGCGCCGAAGCGACGTGAGCCGCACGGCCGGCTGGATCTCGCCGGTGCTGGTCTCCGCCGGCGTGGTGTGCGGGACCTGGGAGCTCGACGGTGCGGAGGTCCGGGTCGCCTGGTTCAAGGAGGCCGGCCGTGTTCCGCGTAAGGCGCTCGAGGCCGAGACCGGTCGCCTGGCGGACATCCTTGGCGCGGACTTGACGCCGGCCGTGACCGTCATCACGTGAGCGCCGACCGATGAACTCTCGAACGATCCGAAACGTCAGGCACGTTGGATGAAGGCGAACGGGCGCGACATCATCGTCGGCACGCTGGCCGCAATCGTCGTCGGCGTGGCGGCCTTCGGTGTCGCGATGGGGTTGCCCGGCCTCCAGCCGCCCGCCACGCCGCGACCGTCCGTTCCCGAGGCGGTGTCCGTGGCGGACTGGTGGGTCGACACCTCGGCGGAGCCGATCGAACCGGACAGTGAGGCAATTCCGGCGCTCGTGCACGAGAACGCGTGTGCCAGCGGCCAGGACGCCGGCGGGCGGATCGTCCCGCCCTCGGTCGTTTACGGTCCGGACACGGTCACCGTCACGATCACCGTCCGGAGGATCGCCGGAGTCGCGGAATGTCCGGGCAACCCGCTCACACCGTTCACCATCGAGCTCACCGAGCCGCTCGGCGATCGGACGCTTCTCGACGGCGGCCAGATCCCGCCAGGCGATCCGTTCGACGATCCTGGCACCTGAGAAGGGCCTGTCTCGCCGCGTAGATACGTATTTACCTCAGCGCCCAGGCCCTACCCCACCATGAACGAGGCGTGGACCGCCTGAGCGGCCGATGCGGCCGATGCCACCGGCACCTCCGCCCACACTACCCGCAGCCCCCCCTCGTCGAACGCGCCCTCTCCGTGGGCCGGGAGGGGCAGCAGCTCCGGCATCAGGCCGGCCGGCCCGACGAGGCTGATCCGCGCCATCCGCTCCTTGCGGTCGACCGCCAGCATGAGCACGCCTTCGCTGGCGGCGGAAGACGGCCGCACCACCGTCTGCGGCGCGTCGTCGTCGAGCGCACGGACCACGAGGCGGAGACGCCCGCGCCTCGCTCGGCGCACCGCAACCGGATGGACGACCTCGGCGCCCATCTCGGCCAGCAGCTCGAGCTGGAGGGCGTCGACCTCGGGCAGGAAGCGCGCGCCGGGCACGAGGTGCGGATCGGCCTCGAGGACGCCGCCGACGTCCTTGAACAGCTCGCAGCGCGCGGCATTCAGCGCCACCGCCAGCGCCACCGCCGAGAGGTCGGTCCCGCCGCGACCCAGCGTGGTCAGCTCGCCGTGGGTGCCGATCCCCTGGAACCCCGCGACGACCGGCACCAACCCCTCGGCCAGCACCGCGCGCAACGGGCGCGCCAGGACGCGTCGCACCTCCGCGCCGAGATGCGCGGCCGCGGTCCGGATGCCGGCCTCGGCGCCCGAGAACGAGCGAGCGGGGATGCCCCGGCCCTGCAGTCCCAACGCGAAGAGCGCGGCGGACAGCGCCTCACCGGTGGCGAGGGCGCGATCGGTCTCGCGGGCGAGGCCCGAGTCGGCGTCCTGGGCGGGCTCGCGGAGCCACGCACCCGAGTCGGGCAGCAGCACGCGAGCGGCGCCGAGGATCGTGTCGGTGACGCCCTCGAACGCGCTGACCACCACAACGGGCCGCAGGCCGGCCGTCCGCTGGCGTTCCACCACGGCGACCGCCTCGGCGATGTCCTCCGGCCGGCGCAGGACGGAGCCGCCGAACTTGTCGACCACTACCTCCGACTCGGCCCGTGCCATGCCCAGCGGCCCTCAGGAGGATGCCGAGACGAGATCGGCGACGTCACCGCGCGGCAGGGGACCACCGGCACGCACGATCTCCGGAACCTCGTCGAGCGACCGGATGATGCGAGCGTCGGTCGGCGCAGGCTCGTCGTCCGGGTTGATCGTGACGCCATCGGTCCGGTCGAGCCAGAGTGCGTCCATGCCCGTCGCCCAGGCACCGCGAACGTCGGCGCGGTACGAGTCACCGACCATCACCGCCTCGTCGGGCGCGACGCCCACCCTGTCCAGTGCCACCCGGAAGAAGGCGGGGTTCGGCTTGGCGAGGCCGACCGCGCCCGATGCGAGCACGAAGTCGAGGTATCGGTCCAGCTCGAGCCCGCTCAGGATCCCACGCAGGTTCGATCCCCAGTCGCTGACGATCCCGATGCGTATCCCCATCTCGCGCACCGCGCGCAGCATCGGCTCGACGTCGGGGTAGAGCTCCCACGCTTCCGCGTGGAACTGGCTCGCCAGGAGCCGGTCCAGGACCTCCTCGCGGGCCTCGACGCCGAGGCGGCCGAGCACGAACCCGTGGAAGCGACGCCAGTACGCGTCGATCCGGGAGTCGTCCGACCAGGTGTCGTTGCCGGGCCGGTGGTACTCGTCCCACCACCACTGGTCGCCCTCCTCCCAGACCGCGCGCATCTCGTCATCGGTGATCGTGCGGCCGTCGTCGGACAGCGCGTCGGTGAGGACCTCGGCCAGGCTCTGGCGCGGGGTGAGCAGCGTGAAGCCCGCGTCGAGGCACAGCAGCCGGTAGCTCATCCCGATGCACGGTAGCGCACTCGCCCATGAGCCGATGAGGCGCCCGGCGGACGCCTCGCGGGTCAGCTGTCGGTGACGATCACGACCCCGCTCATGTCGTTTGGGTGGAACGAGCAGTCGTAGCGGTGCTCACCGGGGCCGGTGAACGTGAAGCTGACGGTCTCGCCGGGCGGCAGGTCAAGCACGTCACCACCGTCGTCGAGCAGCCGCACGTTGTGCGTGAAGTTGTCGTTGTTTGTCCAGGTCACCGTCGTGCCGTCCGGGACGCTGATCGCGGCCGGCTCGAAGCGGTAGGAGGGCGGCAGATTGACCTCGTTGGTCGCCACCGGCTCGGCATCCTGCGGCGCGCACGCGGTGAGCAGCAGGCCCGCACCGATGAGCCCCGCGGCGAGCCACTGCCGCCCTCGCGGCATCAGGCGGGACCCTGGCTGCCGCTCAGCGACGTGACGGTGCGACCGATGGTGGCCATGAACACGAGGATGAAGGCCACCAGGTTGAGCACCTCGCTGATCGTGTGGGCGAAGAGGAAGACGGTCCAGTCGAGGTGGTAAGTCATGTAGCTGATCTCGGCCAGCGCGAACAGGCTGAACGCCCAGCCGAGCAGCGGGACGCCGGCGCCGAAGCTCCGATAGGCGAAGTAGGCGCCGGCAGCGAAGGCGGTCAGATGGATCAGCAGGAAGATCGGCGCGGGAATCTGGTTGACGAAGTCACCGATGGGCATCGTGGTCGAGACCTCCATGGGTGGCCGCACTGGGGCGGCCATGGCTGCGGACGCCGTGCGCGACGACGCCGGCGAGGACGAGGACCATGCCTGCGATCGCGACCAGGTGGCCGATGTGCGCTCCCCCGAACCCCTCGTGGTGGGCGTGATGGCTGGCCGTGCCGAGTTGCAGCACGACGTCGAAGAGCGCGCCTCCGGCCATGAGCACCAGCCCGATGAGGATCATGAGCGGCAGTTGCCGCGCCTTCCGCACGATTTCTATCGCAAGCATGCGCTAGTGATACATGACGGCTCGGTCGAGTGTCAACTGTATCGACAGCGTTCGCGTGTGATAGATTGCCGCCAATGGAGGACCAGCAGCGTCAGCGGGACCTCGAGGCACTCGGGCTCCTCGACGAGCCCGTTCGCCGGCAGCTGTACGACTGGGTCGTCGCGCAGCCCGGCCCAGTCGGCCGCGAGGCCGCCGCACGTGCCGTCGGCGTATCGCGCGCGCTCGCGACCTTTCATCTCGACAAGCTCGCCGCCGCTGGCCTGCTCGACGCGTCCTACCAGCGGCTGACCGGCCGAGTCGGTCCTGGCGCCGGCCGGCCCGCCCGGGTCTACCGGCGCGCCGATCGTGAGCTCAGCGTGAGCCTTCCCGAACGGCGTTATGCGCGAGCGGCCGACCTCTTCGCGACCGCGCTCGAGCGTCTCGGCGATGGCCGCCCGCCGCGAGCACTGACGCGCGCGGCACGCGAGCTCGGGTCGGAACTGGGCCGGGCGACGCGTCGGGGCTCATCGCGGACACGGCTGCTGAAGGCCCTCGGCGCGGGCGGCTACGAGCCGAGCATCGAGCCTGACGGCGCTATCCGGCTGCGCAACTGTCCGTTCGACGCGCTGGTGGACGAGCACCGCACGCTCGTGTGCGGCACGAACGTCGCGTTGGCCGCTGGCATCCTCGAGGGCGCCGGCGCCAACGAGCTCGTCCCCGTCCTCGACGCTCAGCCCGGCTTCTGCTGCGTCACGTTCCGAGAGCGGCCCGCCTGACGGCCCTCACCTGGCCAGCCGTGCGCGGGCACGGTCGGCGCGATGTCGCTCGATCAGTCCGTCGGCCGCCATCGTGCCGAGGGCAGCTTCGACGGCGTCACCGTCATGGTTCCCGATAGGGCCCGTGACCGTTCCCCAGCTCGCGCCGGGCACATCCCGCAGCTGATCCAGGATCCTCCCGCGCAGCCAGCGGCTCGTCGATGCGAATGTGGGCTCCGGATTCCCCTGCCGTTGCCTGCGACGGCGGCCGCGGCTCGCTGATGAGCGGCACCACGCGCTGGCCGGGCATTCGGCGCATCGGGGCGTCGCCTGGCGACAGACCGTCGCGCCAAGATCCATGAGCGCGTGGGTCCAATCCGCTGGCCGATCGGCCGGGACGACCGCGTCGGCGATCCGCTGGAGACCGACGCCCGTTGCATCGGAGCCGGTGAAGCGGCCGAGAACTCGCCGCACGTTCGTGTCCACCGGCCCGACTGCCTGCCCGAAGGCGAGGGCGGCGACGGCGCGCGCGGTGTACGGCCCGATGCCCGGCAGGCGCTGGAGTGCGGCGACCTCGCGCGGAACTCGCCCGCCGTGCTCGCTGACGATCGTCCGTGCCGCTCGCTGAAGGTTGAGCGCACGACGGTTGTAGCCGAGCCCGCGCCACGCGCGAAGGACGTCGGCCGTCGGGGCGGCGGCGAGGCGCTCGACGGATGGGAAGGTCGCCAGGAACGCCGACCAATGCGCCGAGACGCGGGAGATCTGCGTCTGCTGCGCCATCACCTCCGACACGAGAATCGCGTATGGATCTCCGTCGCCGCGGAACGGCAGGGCGCGCCCGCGGGCGTCGTACCAGGCGAGGATCGCCTCGCGGGCGGCGGACGAGATCGCGGGCTCGTGCATCGGCCAACGATAGGCCCGCTGCGGGTTCTGAGCGCACGTTCGAGCGCGGCTACAATCGGCCGGTGACCACGAAGCTCAAGGTCGGCGACCCGCTGCCATCGGTCGGGCTGCGTGCCACCGACGGCTATCTGCTCAACCTGCGCACCTTCGTGACGAAGCAGCCGGCTCTCCTGCTCTTCTTCGGCGCGCCGACACTGGCCGGCGCCGCGAAGCGTCGGGGCATGAAGGCGATCGAGGCGCTCGTCGCCGGCCACCGCCGGCTGCGGGAGGCCGGGATCGCAGTCGCCGGCATCAGCGCCGACTCCGAGGAGCAGCAGGTCGAGTTCGCCAAGGCCAGCGAGCTGCCGTTTCTCCTGCTTAGCGACGAGCGACGCTCCGCGGTCGAGCTGCTCGGCATCGAGACCGTCGTCGACGGCGAGAACGTCAACGTCGCCAAGCCCGTGGCGATCGCCGTCGACCGCGACGGGATCGTCTCCGCCATCCTCGATCCGGCCGAGCCCGACACGCTGGTCGATGCTGCCATGCGGGCACTCTCCGAACCCATCCCGGCGCCCGCCGAGGACGCCTCCGCTAGCTCCTAGAGCTGGACCGATGCGCGCCGTGCGCCTCGACGCGCCCGGCGCTCCCCTGCGCGTCGTCGACGTTCCGACTCCCGAGCCGAGCGGCACCGAGGTGCGCATTCGCGTCGCCGGCTGCGGCGTGTGCCACACCGACCTCCACATCGTCGACGGCAGCCAGCCGCGGGTCGAGTTCCCGCTGATCCTCGGCCACGAGGTCGCCGGCTGGGTCGACGCCCTGGGTCCTGACGCCGACGGCGTGGCGATTGGCGACGCGGTACTCGTGTACGGCGGCTGGGGCTGCGGTGCATGCCGCGAGTGCGCGTCCGGCAACGAGCAGCGCTGCCCGAACGGCCGCTCCCCCGGCTTCCAGGCCGATGGCGGCTACGCCGAGCACATGCTCGTCCCCCACCCTCGGCACCTGGTGACGCTCGGCTCGTTGGATCCCGTCGAGGCCGCGCCGCTTGCCGACGCCGGCCTGACCCCGTACCGAGCCGTCCGGCGAGCGGAGCCGTGGCTGCGGGCCGGAGCGCGCGTGCTCGTCATCGGCTGCGGCGGGCTCGGCCAGTTCGCGCTCCAGTATCTGCGGATCCTTCCCGCTGCCGGTCGCGACCTGGTCGTCGCGGTCGCCGAGCGGTCCGCGGCTCGGCTGGAGCGCGCGACCGAGCTCGGTGCGGACATCGCGCTCCTCGACCCCGATGCCGCCGCACTCGGCGAACCGGCGGACGTGGTGCTCGACTTCGTCGGCAGCGACGAGACCCTCGCGCTCGCCGGTGACGTCGTTGCGCCCGGCGGTGTCGTCATGCTCGTCGGGGAGGGCGCCGGCCAGCTGTCCTTCGGCTTCGAGCGCCCTGCAGTCGAGGCGTGGCTGACGACGACCGCCTGGGGATCGATCGACGAGCTCCGCGACGTCGTGCGGTTGGCCGACCGATCGACGAGTCGCGTGGGCCGTGGAGCCGATCGAGCTCGCGGATGCCCAATCCGCGCACGAGCGGCTTCGCAGCGGCGGTGCGCGTCGGCCGAATCGTCTTGGTGCCGCGGCCCGTCCGACTGAAGCGCCCCACCGCGATGCCGCCGGAGCACGTTGCCCCGGCAGCACACCGCTGGGTGCCTTGTCAGCCCTCGCTTGCGGCGCCGGCTCTCCGCCAGGGCGTCGCGCTCAGGGCAGGATCAACTGCGACTGGAAGCTCGCGGTGTCGTAGGCGAACCACATGTCGTCGGCGGAGTTGTTGCCGACAACGACCCGCAGCTGCAGGAATCTGCCAGCCGCGATCGTGCGGTCGACGTCGGTGAACGTGATGGTCTTCTCGACCCAGGTCCGCGACCCGCCCTGCCAGGCCGCGGACGGCCTCAGCGACGCGGTGGCGATGACCGTCGAGCCGTCCATGAGGTAGGCAATGACGCTGGCCCTTCTTGTTGGTCTTGAAGTCCTTCATCGCCGACCAGAACTCGAAGGTGACGTCACCCTCGATGTCGACGGATCGGCCGAACGTCTGGGTCCGCCAGTTCTGGAACTTCGTCCGGTCGGTGGTCGTCGCCGACCCGCCCTTCTGGATCAGGCGTCCCGGGCGCGAGTCGCGATCGCGGTCGTAGTTGAAGAGGGTCGTTGCCGTCGGGGCGTCCGCGTCCATCGGCAGCGGGTGCTGCATCCGGGTGTTGCCCATGGGCGGCGTGGGGTTGTTGTGCAGGTGCAGCGGCCCCAGCTGGCAGATCGAGCCCGACGATGACCGGATCGTGATCCGACGATCGGAACTGGTTGGCCTCGTACAGCGGGAAGACGTCCGATTCCTCCTCGAACGTCGCCTCGCCGGCGCTGCGGACGTCGTCGTTGTAGTCGAACAGCGGGATCTCGTCGGCGTTGATGTGCCACTCGGCAGCGCCGGTCACCTGCGGGGTGAGCGACGCGTTCGACATCCCGTGGTCGAGGTAGCCGAGCTGGCCGTCGAACACGAAGCCGTACGCGCTCGGCCCGCCGAACTCCGCGACCAGGTCGGTGTACCCGGCGTCCTGGAGCGCGACGATCGGGTCCTCCTTGGCGTAGGAGTTGAGGTCGCCGATGATCAGCGACGTCCTCGTCGCCGGATCCGGTCGGATCGGTGGCGAGCCAGTCGGCGAGGGCTTCGGCGGCCGCGTTCGCGTGCCGTTGCAGTTGCCCTGGCCGGTGGTCGTGTCGTCGTCACCGGCGCCGCAACCCGAGCCCTTGCTCTTGAGGTGGTTGACGACGACCGTCAGCCGGGCGCCGGTGGCCACCTCCTCGAACGTCTGCGCGAGCGCCGGGCGGTTGCGCGTGGATCGAAGTCGCGGATCGACGCGTGCTGTCGAGGATCGCGAAGTCGCCGACCGGCTCGACGGCCGAGGTCTTGTAGATGAAGCCGACGCGGATGGCGTCGGTGCCGATCACGCCGGTGTCGATGTAGTCGTACCCGGGAAGCCCGGCCACGATATCGGCCAGCGGGTTGACGCCCGGCGTGTTCTCCATCTCCATCAGGCCGAAGATGTCCGCGTCCATCGTCGAGAGCGCGGCGAGCAGCTTGGCGCGCTGGAGCTGCGAGCTCCGCGGCGCTGTCCGCACCTCGGCAGTCGAGGGTCTGGCTGGCCCCGCACGGACCCGACGTCGCCGACGACGTCGTGTCGATGGTCAGGAAGTAGTTCAGGACGTTGAAGCCCGCGACCGTGAGGCTCCCACCCACGTCGGGCACGCTGCTCGGGCGGGGGTTGGCCGATGTGAAGTCGTAGCCGAACGCCTCTGTCACCGGGCGGATGCGCCAGGCGTCCGTCCCGGTCTGGCCGGCGAACGACCAGTGCAGCACGCCCGTCAGGTTCGTGATCGTGTCACCGCCCCGGACGAAGTTGCCGGTGCTGAGTCCCGGCACCGGGTGGTAGTAGGCCGTGTTCGGCGTGTCGACCGGCCGGTTCTGCCGGTTGTCGGTGTCGTCGAGGATGACGCTGCGACGGGCCAGGTCGATCTCGTGATCGATCAGCCCGGCCGCCGACGGCGTCGTTGACCGCCGTGAAGGTGTGCGGCCGTCCGCCCTCGGACAGGATGCAGCTGCCCGTATCGGGCGAGCTCGAAGTACTCGGTGACCGAGAGTGTGTCGGCGTGCGTCACCAGCATGCCCTCGAACGGCTCGAAGTAGGCGTTGATGGCGGCCGTCGCCGCCGCGAGGTCGCCGTTCGGGCACCCCAGGAACGGGCAGTTCGACGGATCCTGGCGTCGGGAGCGAGTTGCCCGAGCTGAGGACCGTCACGCTCGAGACGGAGCTTGCCGTGAGCTGGCTCATCCCGAAGAACTCGCTGGATGGCCCTGTGACGCGCACGGCGTCGCCGACGCTGACGCCGACCGGACACGTGCTGCAGAAGACGAAGATGCCCTCCGAGGTGGCCGCATCGGCATCGGCATCCTCGTCCTCCTCCTGGAGGAAGAACCCGCGAAGCTGGCCGGAGCCCTGCGTCTGGTAGTCGCCGACGACGATGGCCTCGACGGTGAAGGTGCCCGGGGCCACGGTGTCGCCGCTGCCCTGGATCTCGTGGATCGGCGTGGCGGCGCGTCGGCGATCGTGAACCGGGCGACCTGTGGGTCGTGGTCCGATGCCTGGATCGGCGAACTCGGCGTTGGCGTGGACCGAGTCGAACTCGAACGTGCCGTTCATCAGCGAGTTGCTGACGAGGATGTGGTCGAGCGTCTGGCTGTTGCCCTCGAACACGTACGTGTAGCGCTCGCCCGCCGGCAGCGTCTCGATGAGCGGCGTCAGGACCTGCGGCGTGCCCTCAAGGATCTCGAGCGGCGTCGAGAACTCGAAGTCGTTGAGGTCGCCGAGCACGATGACCGCCGCGTTCGGATCGAGCGCGAGGATGTCGTCGACGAAGTCCTTGACGACGGTCGCCTGCTGCTCACGCTGCGCCTCGGTCACGAGCGTCGGCGGCTGGAAGCGGCCGAAGAGCGGCTTGTCGCCGCCCTTCGAGTTGAAGTGGTTGGCGATCACGAAGATGCGGCGGCCGTTGAAGGTGAACTCCCCGGCGAGCGGCTTACGGCTGGTGTTGAAGGCCGTGTTGGTCGGGTCGATCCGGCCAGGGCTGAACTGGAGCTCGGGCGCGCCGGCAGCGCCGGCGACGGTGTTGGCTGTCGTCGAGGTCGCTCCCGGCCGGTCGACGAACGCCAGGCCGCGATCGGTGCGGAACAGGAATCCGACGCGGATATTGCCGCCGGGCTCCCCGCCATCCTGAGTGGTTTTCCGGGTCGATCTGCCGGAACTGGTAGGTCGGGCCGCCCGCTGCCTGGATCGCGGCGATCAGCTCGGCGAGCGTCTGGTCGGCGGCGACGATGCCGTTGTTCGTCGGGCCGTTGTTGTCCTGGATCTCCTCGAGCGAGATGAGGTCCGGAGCCTGGAGGTTGTTGACGATCATCGTCGCCAGCTGCTGGAACTTGGCGTCGGGATCGCCCGGGTCGAGATTTTCGACGTTGAACGTCGCCACGGCGAGCTCATCGGGGTCGTCGGCGGCCTGCGTGACCTCGCGCGTGATCGCGCTGGGCACGCCTGCGGGCACGCTCGTCGCGAGGATGCCGAAGTTGCCGAAGTTGTAATCCACTGACCCGACGATGGCGCCTGGGATCGTCGCTCCGACGTCGAAGGCCGGCATCATCCCAGGGATCAGCAGATCGTCGACCTTGACCCGCCCGGGATTGAAGTCGGCCTCCTCGATGATGATGCCGCCGCGTGTCGTTCGGGTGGTCTGCCCCGCGCCGCCATCTGGCAGCACGAAGATCTCGCCAAACCCGATCGTTCGGCCCGACGACGACCGCGTTGTTGACCTGGGCGCGCATTCCCTCGAGCGACTCGAAGAAGTCGATCCCATCGGTCGACGCATCGAAGCTGCCGGAGGTCTCGACGCTCCCGGTTGCATCGTCGTCGATGACGGTGGTGGGCGCGACGCGCCCGCCGGCACCGATGACGGTCGCGCTGGGCAGAGGATTGCCCGTCGAAAGGGTCACGATCGTCGGCCCGGTCAGCTCGGTCGTGGTGAGGTTCGCGTTCGTCGCGCCACCTGGGCGGAACTCCGCGACGTTGCCGTCGACCTGGATGTGGTCTCCGACCGAGACGGTGGGCGCCGTGCTCGTGAAGACGAAGATTCCCTTCGGACGTGGCTGGATCGGCGTCGACGGTCGCGTCGGGCTCCTGGATCCAGAAGCCATTGGAGGCATTGGCCGTCACGACTCCGCTCGTGGTAACCGCTGTGCCGACCAGCGGCGAGAGGTGCGCGGCGCCCTGGATCGTGTGGATGCGGGTGGTGCCACTGTCGTCGTCGACGATGGTGCCGGTGCCCTGGCCGTCGCCGACGGTCGCCCCGGTGACGTTCGTGACGTTCACGAAGAAGGTCTCGTCGGGCTCGACGGTGGCGTCACCGTTGACCGTGACATCGAACGTGTAGGTGGAATTGCCGGCCGTAATCGCCTGGCTTGTCAGGCTCTTCGTCACGTAGTCGTTGTCGGCCGTCGTCGCCGAGTCGTCATCGGTGGCGATGTCGAACGTCACGCCGCCGGCGGGCGCCGCCGCCGAGAGGCTGACCGTGAAGCTGAACGTCGTCGTTCCGGCGTTGCCCTCGTTCGCCGAAACGTCGTTGATCGAGAGTTCGGGAGTCACCGGCCCACCTTGTCGGGTCAGCGAGAAGTCATCGACAGCGAGGCCGTCATCCGAGCCGGGAACAAGGTCGGCGTCGACCCAGCGCAGCCAGAACGCGGCGCCCGAGGCAATCGACAGCCCAGTCACGCGTGGATGAGACCGACGTCTGGTTTGGCGCGACGTTGCCGTTCAACGCGGCGGCGGCGACCCCGGTCGCAACGGGACTGGCGAAATCGAGCGGGTCGAACTCAGTCCAGGTGCCCGTTGTGAGCGATGTCGCATCGGTGGAGATCGCGACGTTCAGCCGGTCGGGCACGACCGGCAGTGACCTGACCCAGCCGCCACTGCTCGCCGATGTAGGCGATGTCGAGCGACGTGATCGTCGCACCCGTGTCGTTCGTGAACGAAGCGCCGATCCTCGCGACACGGACCCCGATAGCAGAGTCCCGAAAGCCGATCGATCGCCGCGGCCGCGCCGAAGCTGTAGGTGTCACCAGCGGTGTCGGCAGCCGGTTCCCACGGTATCCGTTGTTGACGTTGGCGCCGGACTCGAAGTCACCGTTCGGCCGACATCTGGTCGTCCCCGTGCGCAGCGCTCGTCTGAGTAGGACCCCGATAGCCGTCAGCGACACCGATCCAGCGGCGCGGACGACCGGAGCGGCACCGATCGGCAGGAGCCCGGAGAGGACGAACAGGGAGCCGATGACGGCGACCAACGAGCGGGGGGCACGGCGAGACGGGTGCACGGGGCGGTGACCTCCTCCTGGCGCACAAGTGCCTGTGCGATCGGGCCATGGTAGTCGCGAGTCCGCCTCGCAACCTCCCGAACCTCACCCAAGCGGCACGGGATCACAGCGTGGGCGTTGCACATGAGCAACGCGTTAACGCGCGGTCAATCCTCGGTCGCGCTAGCCGCCGAACAGCCGGCTGAAGAGGCTGCGCTTCGCCGGCTGCCGGACGTAGAACGGGGCGGCGGTGGCGTCGTACTCCTCCCGGAGCGACGGCGCGCGCAGGTCGGTGACCGCGAGAGCTCGCCGCGAGCCGAGGTGCTCGGTTGCGACGGCATGCAGGCGGTTGCGGACCGCGTCGAAGTCGCCGAGCACGGCATCGGGGCCGAGCTGGATGCCGGCGGTCCAGGCGTCGCCGGCGCGCAGCAGCCACGCACGCTCGACCTGGTGCAGATCCTCCAACGCGGCGCGCAGTGCGGACCCGAACGGCTCGGGCACGTCGTCGGGGACGGCGAGCGCCGGCACGCCGCCGACGGGCCGACGGGCGCGCATCGCGTCCGGCCGGTTCGGGTCGATCCCCGCGGCGAGGAACGGCAGGACGCCGACCGCGATCGCGAGCTCGGTCGGTGCCCCGGGGTCGACCACCACGCGCTCGTTTGCGGACTCTGCGCGCTCGAAGAGCTCGCGGGCGGGCAAGCGGACGTGGTCGCTGCCCGGTGGCCCGAACTGCTCCAGCACCTCGGGCGAGGAGAACGCGGCGATGAACCGCTCGCCGGACTGGTCCACGCCGTGGCGGTACGCATCGGGGCCGACGCGCTCCGGGTCAGCGACAGCACCCGAGGAGGAGCGGATCGGCACGAGCAGCTCCGCATCGAGGAGAGCGTCGAGCCGTGGCGCCTCCGAGCCCGGCGGTGGCTCAGTCATGCGGCGGAACCCGCGGCCAGCTTGGCCAGCGCCACATCGACGCGGGCGAGGGACCGGTCCCGGCCAAGGAGCTCCAGCGACGCGAACAGCGGCGGCGAGACCGTTCGCCCGGTCACCGCGACCCGCAACGGCGAGAAGAAGTCGCCGGCCTTCATTCCGCTCGCATCGGCCGCCTCTCGGAAGCGCTGCTCGAGCAGGTCGGCGCTGAAGTCGGCGTCGAGCACGTCGGTGAGCACCGAGCGGGCACCCGACAGCGCCTCAGCGGCATCGGCCGGCCGGCCCTTCTTGGGGATCAGGAGCTCCGGTGCGTACCACGAGGCGACGACCTCGTCGGGCTCCCAGGCGAAGCCGAGCAGCTCCACCACGTCGCCGAGCTTCACGAGGCGCTCCTTCACCAGGGGCACCATGCGCAGCAGACCCTCATCGGCCACGGCGTCAGGGATCCACGGGCGCAGGCGCAGCGCCAGCTGCTCATCGGTCAATGCGCGGATGTACACGCCGTTGAGATGGTCGAGGCGGTCGCGGTCGAAGATGGCGCCACCCTTGTGGACCTTCGACAGCTCGAAGCGCTGTGCCAGCTCGTCGAGGCTGAAGATCTCCTCCTCGGTGCCCGGCGACCACCCCAGGAAGGCGATGAAGTTCACGAACGCCTCGGGCAGATAGCCCTCCTCGCGGTAGGCGGTGATCGACGTCTGCGACTTGCGCTTGCTCATCTTCGACCGGTCCGAATTGAGGATGAGCGGGATGTGGCCGAAGCGCGGCTCGCGATAGCCAAGGGCGCGGATGAGCGCGATGTGCTTCGGCGTGTTCGAAAGGTGATCCTCGCCTCGGATGACGTGGGTGATCTCCATCGCCTCGTCGTCGACCACGACCACGAAGTGGTAGAGCGGCACGCCGTCGGTGCGGACGATCACGAAGTCGCCCAGCAGGGCGTTGTCGAACTCGACCTCGCCGCGCACGAGGTCGTCGAAGCGCACCCTCTCCGGCTCGACCCTGAAGCGAATGACCGATGCCCGACCCTCCGCCTCGAAGGTGGCCCGGTCCGCATCGGTCAGGTTCAAGCAGCGCCCGTTGTAGCGCGGCGGCTGCTTGTCCGTTTCCTGCTGACGGCGAACCGCCTCGAGCTCCTCCGGGGTGCACCAGCACCGATACGCCGCGCCCGACTCCAACAGCCGATCCGCCTCGCGCGCGTAGAGCTCCATGCGCTGGCTCTGGCGGTAGGGCGCATGCGGACCGATATCCTCGCCGCCGGCCACCTGCGGCCCCTCGTCCCACGTGATCCCCAGCCAGTGCAGGTTGTCGATGATGTCGCGCTCGAAATCCTCGGTGCTGCGCGCGACATCGGTGTCCTCGATGCGCAGGACGTACGTGCCGCCCTGGTGGCGCGCGGTCAGGTAGTTGTAGAGGCTCGTGCGCGCGGTTCCGATGTGCAGCGGCCCGGTTGGGCTGGGCGCCATCCGCACCCGCATCGCGGTCTCCATGCGACCGATGCTAGCAGCGGCCCTCAATCTCGCAGCAGGTCCTCGACGACCAGGGCGATCGCATCGGTCCAGCGGCGGTACTGCTCGCCCGATGGGTGGAGGCCGTCGCCGGCGACGAGTCCCGGCTCGTCGGCTGCCTCGAGGCTGATGGCGTACGGCTCCGAGACGAAGGCGATCCCGTGGTCCTCGCAGACGGCGCGCAGCGTCGTGTTGGCCCGCTCGATGCCCGCTGCCCGCTGCTCCGGATCGCCGAACGCGGCGCCCTGCGGGGTCTTCGTGTAGTCCGGCGTCGCCACGCAGACGATCCGGTCGGCTGGCAGGCGCTCCAGCAGCGTCTCGACGATGCGGCGCACGTTCGCCGCGTACTGCTCCTCCGGCACGCCCTGCACGACGTCGTTGACACCGATGAGGAGGGTCACGAGCTCGGGTTCGTGCCGCTCGAGCGCAGGCAGCTCGTGCGCGATGAGATCGCCGGAGGTGAAGCCGTTCACGCCGAGGTTGGCGACGAGCTCGAGGCCAGGGACCCGCTCGACGAGCTGGTTTGGCCAGCGTTCCGCTTCGTCGACGCCGGTCCCGATCGTGTACGAGTCGCCAAGGGCAACGTAGCGCACGCCCGCGTCCTCCTCGACCTCCTCGGCTCCGCCGTTGCAGCCAGCCAGGGCCGTGACGACCAACGCGCCACCGATGAGCGTTCCGCGGAGAGCCATGCGGCCGATTACCCTACACCGATGCTCCGCGCCGTCGCCCTGATCCTGGTCCTGGCGGCCTGCGCGTCGCCGGCGCCATCGGCGGCGCCGTCCGAGCCCGCCACGGGAACGGTCGAGCCGCAGCCCGCCGCGAGCACGGCGCCACTGACGCCGTCGGCAACCGCGGCGACAGCATGGGAGGTGCTGGACGACGCGCCGTTCGCACGTCTCGAGATGGCGGTCGCCGTGCACGATGGGCTCATCTGGCTGGCCGGCGGGTACTCACCGCTCGGCGAGGCTCTCACCGACGTCGAGATCTTCGACCCGGCCACGGGCGAGTGGTCCGAGGGCCCGTCGCTGCCGACCGGGGTCCATCACGCGGCGCTCGTGTCGGACGGTGAGCGGCTGATCCTCATCGGTGGCTACATCGGCGCCGACTTCAGCCTGCCAACCGACATCGTGCTGGTGCTGACCGACGGAGCAGACGAGTGGGTCGCCGGCCCGTCACTGCCCGGCCCGCGTGCGGCCGGCGCTGCCGCATTCGACGGCACGCGCGTCGTGTACGCCGGGGGCTTCTCTCCCGATGACATCCACTCCGACGTCTTCGCGCTGGTTGGCGACACGTGGGAGCAGGTCGGGAACATGGCAAGCTCGCGCGATCACCTCGCGGCGACGTCGGACGGCGAGGGAACCGTCTGGCTGATGGGCGGCCGAGTTGGCGGGCTCACGTCGAATCTTGCCGATGTCGTGACCGTCATCGGCGCCGAGATCGAGCACGTCACCGAGCTGCCGACCCCGCGCGGGGGCGTCGCCGCATTCCATGCCGACGAATACGGCGCATGCCTGACCGGAGGCGAGGCCCCGGACCAGGCCTACACCACCGTCGAGTGCGTCGGAGACGACGGCGCGGTCACCTCGTTGCCGTCGCTCAACGAGCCGCACCACGGTCACGGCGCGGCCGTCGTGGACGGGATCGTCTACGTCCTGCTCGGCGGACCGGAACCGACGCTGAGCGCCGGCTCGACCGTCGAGGCGTTCACCCTCAGACCGTGACGCGCCCATGTTCCTGACCGGCACGATCCTCAACGTCATCACCGTGCTGCTCGGCACGGTGATCGGCGTGCTCATCGGCAGCCGCATGCCGCCACGAATCCAGGGCACCCTGACCGACGGGCTCGGCCTCTTCACGCTCGTGCTCGGGGTTGCCATGGGCCTGCGCGTCCTCACGGATCCGGCCGCGCTGCCCGGCGACGAGCTGGCCGTCCTCGCGGCGATCCTGGCCGGCGGCGCCATCGGTGAGCTGATGCGACTCCAGGACGGATTGGAGGGACTTGGCGGCTGGTTCCAGCGGCGGCTGTCTCGTGACGGCGAGCCGAGCCGGATCGCCGAAGCGTTCATCACGGCATCGCTCGTCTTCTGCGTCGGCCCGCTCACGATCCTCGGCTCGATCGAGAACGGCCTGACCGGGGACATCCGCCTCCTGGCCGTGAAGTCGCTGCTCGACGGGGTTGCCAGCGTTGCCTTTGCCGCCGCCCTCGGCTGGGGCGTGGCGCTGTCGGCGATCACCGTGCTCGTCGTGCAGGGCGCCATCGCCGGTGGCGCCTTCCTCCTCCGCGACGTGATGGACGAGCGCACGATCCTGGTCGTGAGCGCGGCGGGCGGCATCATCCTGCTTGGCGTCGGGCTGCGGCTCCTCGACCTGCGTCAGGTCCGCGTCGCCAGCTTCCTACCGGCATTGATCCTGGCGCCGCTGTTCCTTCGCCTGGCCGATGCGGTCCGGGGCGCTCTGACCTGAGTCGCGAGCCTTCCTCGGCGCGTAGCGCAGCCCGCGAACGGTGGCCTGTCCGCGCTCAGCTCAGCCTGAAGACGGCGCGGACGTCCCCCGAACGACCGCCGCGCGGATCGACGATGGGCGGCGCGGCGTAGTCGACCAGCGGGCCGGCGAGCGGATCGGTCACGAGACCGAGCTGTCGGAGGATGGCGATGCTCGCAGCGTCGCCGGCGCGCCGGGCGAGGTTGCCATCCTCGATCTTGGCGGCGATCCCCATCGGTCCATCACCGAAGACGGCGCTGGGGGGTAGGGCGCCCGGAGGCAGGGCCATGGCCTGCATGCCTTCCGCGCCGCCCTTGGAGACGATGCGCTTCGGGAAGGCGCGCATGATCGCGGTGTCGATGCGACGCCGCTCGCCGGCGACGAGCTCGGGGTGCTCCATCATCGCGTCGCGGATCCGGGTCAGCGCTGAGCGCAGCGGCGGGTCGGCGACCGCCGACGGATCGGCGAGACGGGCGTATGCCGTCGCCATGCCGCGCAGCGGCATCCCGAAGCAGACGACGCCACAGCCGTCGGTGGCCGTGGCGATCTCCTCGATCGGCACGTCGGACAGCGCGGAGAGCGTCTCGAGCGCGAGGCGCTGGACGGGGTGGTCGGGATGCCAGTACGTATCGAGCGGCCAGCCCGAGGCCTTCGCGAACAGCACCATCCCGGCGTGCTTGCCCGAGCAGTTGCCACGCAGGGCGGTCGGCTTCTCGCCGTCACGGAGCAGGCGCTGCGCGGTCTCGGTGTCGTACGGCGCGTGGACCTGGTTCTGGAGGACGGCGCTCGTCAGGCCGCCACGTCGCAGGGTCTCCTGGACGAGCCGCACGTGGCGATCCTCGCCGGAATGGCTGGCGGCCATGATCGCCAGCGCATCGGTCCCGAAGCCGTACTCGTCGAAGCGCCCGGATGCCACGAACGGCGCCAGCTGGAAGGGTTTGGCGCTTGACCGGGTGAAGGCGAACTGGTCGGGATCTCCGACCGATGCGACCGCGGACCCGTCAGGCGCGACGACCGCGACCGATCCGCGATGGACCGACTCGACGCGGCTGCCGCGCGTGACCTCGACCAGCGCCGGCGGAGCCGAGGCCGACCGACGCGCCGATCGGCCGGTGGCAGGCACCGCGGCCGGGATGCTCGGCGGCTACCCGCCGGTGCTCTGTCCGGCCGGCTGGCCCTCGCGCTGCTCGGCGGGCTGGGCCTCCGGCTGGCGATCGCCCTTGCTGAAGATGCTGCCGCCACCGCCTCCGGCGTTGCCACCCGAGCGGGCGGGCTGCTGCTGCGGCGACGGCGTGGGGGTAGTCGCAGTCGGTCGGGCGCCGGGCTCGCGGGTCATCGTGACGCCGCCCTCCCAGTGCGCGCCTTCCTTGACCACCAGCACCTGCGTCTTGATGCTGCCCTTGACGCGACCGGTGGAGCCGATCTCGAAGCGTCCACCGCAGTCGACGTCGCCCTCGTAGTCGCCGTTGACGATCACGTTGTGGGCCTTGATCGCGCTGCGGACACGTGCCTGCGGGCTGATGATCAGCGTTCCCTGGCACTCGATCTCGCCCTGCGCCTCGCCCTCGATGCGCAGGTCGCGGTCACTGACGTACTTACCGTTGAATCGCGCGTGCGGATCAATCACCGACTCGTTGCCGCGGTCCCCGCCGCGCGGGAATTCGGTCGCTGGCTGTGCCACGTCTACCTCACTCGTCAGGCTATCCGGATACAGGTTCCCGACGACGTCCTCGCGCGAGAGGCTGTCCGGCTTGGTTTCTCGTTTCGATCCGAAGACCATGCGCTCCTAACCTCCTCAAGTACGGATCAGGCGACGGGCTGGGCACGGTCCGTGCGCAAGAACTGCGTTCAGGGACAGATAGCCTACCAGCACGACGCCAGAGGAGGTAGTTCCGGCTTTGGGCCTCGCATTCCGCGTACCAGCCAGAATCACCTAGAATCGGCCGCGATGCCGGTCAAGGTCAGCCACCACCCGCTGGTCGCACACAAGCTCGCGATCCTGCGCGACCGGACGACCGAGCCCAAGCGCTTCCGTGAGCTCGTTCGTGAGCTGACCTGGCTGCTCGGCTACGAGGCAATGGCCGACCTCGCCACCCGCGAGCTGACGGTCGAGACGCCGCTCGAGCCCACGACCGGCGCCGAGGTCGAGCCGCGAATCGGGCTGGTGCCCGTGCTCCGGGCCGGACTGGGAATGGTCGACGCGATGCTCGAGCTGATCCCGACCGCCGAGGTGTGGCATATCGGCCTCTACCGCGACGAGCGAACCCTGAAGCCGGTCGAGTACTACAACAAGCTGCCCGACGCGGCGACCGTCCAGCTGTGCCTGATCCTTGATCCGATGCTGGCGACCGGCGGCTCGGCGGCCGCCACGGTCGACATCCTCAAGACCTGGGGCGCGGCGCGGGTCAAGCAGGTGTCGCTGATCGGCGCACCGGAGGGCGTCGCCACACTGGAGGGCGCGCACCCTGACGTCGACATTCACCTGGCGGCACTCGACACGCACCTCAACGAGCGCGGGTACATCGTCCCGGGCCTCGGGGACGCTGGTGACCGCCAGTTCGGCACCTTCGCCGGCCCTGCCTCGGAGCCCGGTCACGGGCCGTCAGACGAGACCGCGGAGGTCGTCCGCCGCCTGCAGCGTGACCTGCGGGAATGAGGACGCGAAATGTCCCGAAGGAACCGCCGCCGGACCGTTGATGCAATCTCCGGTGCCGTTGGCTGCCCCTTCGGGACGACCAAAGAATAGGCAGCGCCAGGAAGACGCGGCAATCCCCCTTGTCCACGAGCTTGGAGCGGCCCCGCGGAGTTATCCACAGGTTATGCACATCGGTGGACATTGACCGGCCTTGACACTGCCTTGATCCGACGCTCGTACGATGGCGGCATGCAAATGGCCGACGAGAGCCCGACCCGCGTCCTCTTCGTCTGCACCCACAACAGCGCACGGAGCCAGATGGCCGAGGGCATGGTCCGCGCCTGGGGTGGCGACCGCTTCGAGGCCTTCAGCGCCGGCACCGAGGCGACCCGGGTTCGACCCGAGGCGATCGAGGTCATGCGCGAGATCGGCATCGACATCAGTGGACACAGCAGCAAGACGATCCTGCCGTTCATCGGCGAATCGTTCGGCTGGGTCATCACGGTATGCGACGCGGCGAAGGAGACGTGCCCGGTCATCCCCGGAGCAGGGCAGCAGGCGCACTGGAGCATCGACGATCCGTCGGCGATCGAGGGCAGCGAGGAACAGCGCCTCGAGGCGTTTCGTGAGGCTCGCGACGTCATCCGCGACCGGGTCCACATCTTCCTGCTGGCTGCCGGACGCCAGGACCTGCCGCAGCCCGAGCCGACCCGCATCGGCGGCTGAGCACGCCTCGGCTGCTACGCTCGCCGGGTGACACGAGCCGTCCCGGCCTGCCCCCGCTGTGCCACCGCCGACGAGCAGCCGCTGACCTGTGACCGATGTGGATGGCGCTGGTATTCGAACCCGAAGCCGGCGGCTGCGGTGCTCCTCGAACGCCGGGCCGATGGCGCGGCGGAGCCATCGGTCCTGCTCCTGAAGCGGGCGGTCGAGCCCGGATTCGGCGAGTGGGACCTGCCCGCGGGCTACCTCGACCCCGGCGAGTCGTTCGAGATGGCCGCCCGGCGCGAGACGCTCGAGGAGTCGGGCATCGACGTCGAGCTGGTGCAGCTGGCCGGCGTCTACCACTCGCCGCCCGCCAACGCGGTGACCGCCGTCTTCCGGGGGCGGGCCGTCGACGCGAGCACACCGGTCCGGATCGATGCCGAGTCCAGCGAGCACGCCTGGGTGGCACGATCCGAGGTCGCGAGCTGGCTGCCGCGCATGGCGTTCGCCTCGATGGCGAGCGCCCTCGCCGACTGGAGCGGCCGCGCGGACTGACCTCGACGCTGCGCTACACTCGATTGCGATCCCTCACGACAGGAGACCGATGCCCGACGCCACCGTTCGCGTCGCCGTCACCGGCGCCGCCGGCCAGATCGGCTACGCGCTCCTCTTCCGGATCGCATCGGGCCAGGCCTTCGGCCCGGACACCCGAGTGGCGCTCCAGCTCCTTGAGCTGGAAGCGGCCCTGCCGGGCCTGGAGGGCGTGCGGATGGAGCTCGAGGACTGCGCCTTCCCGCTGCTCGACGAGGTGGTGACGACCTCAGACACCGATACGGCCTTCCGCGGCGCCAACTGGGCGCTGCTGGTCGGCGCGGTGCCTCGCAAGGAAGGGATGGAGCGCAAGGACCTGCTGAGCATCAACGGCGGGATCTTCACCGGCCAGGGCACGGCCATCGCCCGGACCGCCGCCGACGACTGCCGGGTCCTGGTGGTCGGCAACCCGTGCAACACGAACGCGCTGATCGGCTCCACCGCTGCCGCCCGCGAGGGGATGCCGAAGCGACCGATGGTTCGCGATGACCATGCTCGACCAGAGCCGAGGCCGATCGCAGCTGGCGGCGAAGGCCGGCGTGCCGGTGCGCGAGGTCAGGGACGTCGCGATCTGGGGCAACCACTCCTCGACCCAGTTCCCCGACGCCTGGCACGCGACCATCGGCGGCCGTCCCGCGCCGGAGGTCATCGACGACGAGGGTTGGCTGAGGGGCGAGTTCATCGCCAACGTCCAGCAGCGCGGCGCCGCGATCATCAAGGCCCGCGGCCAGAGCTCCGCGGCAAGCGCCGCGAACGCGGTCATCGACACCGTCCGCGAGGTCGCGCGCCCGACGGGCGAGCAGTTCAGCGCCGCCATCTCGGCGCCGGCAGCGGGGCGGCTACGACGTCCCCGAGGGCCTCGTCTTTGGCTATCCGCTGCGCGCGACCGCGCCCGGAGCCGTCGAGATCGTGCAGGGCATCGAGCACGGCGAATTCGCGCGCGAGAAGATCGCGACGACGACCAACGAGCTGCTCGAGGAACGCGCCGCGGTCGAGGAGCTGCTGGCGTGACGACCGGCTCGCCGGCGCGCACGGACGCGGCCAGCCTCCGCATCGGTGCGGAGGAGCTGGACCTTCCGATCGTCCGCGGCACCGAGGGCGACGACGCCGTCGACATCGGCAGGCTGCGGAGCGAGACCGGGCTGATCACGCTCGATCCGGGCTACGGCAACACCGGAGCCTGCACGAGCGCCATCACGTTCCTCGACGGCGAGGACGGGATCCTGCGCTACCGGGGCTACCCGATCGAGCAGCTGGCCGAGCACTCGACCTTCCTGGAGGTCGCCTACCTGCTGATCTGGGGCGAGCTGCCGACGCGCGAGCAGCTGGATCGGTTCGTCACCGAGGTGACGCACCACACCCTCATCCGTGAGGAGATGCGCCACTTCTTCGACTCCTTCCCGACCGACGCGCACCCGATGGCGGTGCTCGCCTCGGGCGTGGTCGGCATGAGCACCTTCTACCCCGACAGCCAGAACATCTTCGACGACGACGCGGTCGAGATCACGATCAACCGCCTCATCGCCAAGCTGCCGACCCTGGCGGCCTGGTCGTTCAAGAAGGCGATCGGCCAGCCGTACGTCTACCCGCGCAACGACCTCGGCTACTCGGCCAACCTGCTGCACATGATGTTCGCGGTGCCGACCGAGGAATACGAGATCGACCCGAAGGTCGCGGAGGCACTGGATCTCCTGCTCATCCTCCATGCCGATCACGAGCAGAACGCCTCGACGTCCACGGTCAGGTTGGTCGGCAGCACGCACGCCAACCTGTACGCATCCATCAGCGCCGGCATCAGCGCGCTGTGGGGACCGCTCCACGGAGGCGCCAACGAGGCGGTCATCAACACCCTGGAGCGCATCGTCTCCGACGGCGGGAACGTCCAGAAGTGGGTCGATCGCGCCAAGGACCCGAACGACAGCTTCCGGCTCGCCGGCTTCGGGCATCGGGTCTACAAGAACTTCGACCCGCGGGCGGAGATCATCAAGAAGGCCGCGGATCGGGTGTTGAGCGCGACGGGCGCCGACGACGCGCTGTTCGAGGTCGCCCAGCGGCTCGAGGAAGTCGCCCTGCGCGACGAGTACTTCGTCAGCCGCAGGCTGTACCCGAACGTCGACTTCTATTCCGGGCTCATCTACCGCGCCATCGGCTTCCCGAAGAATATGTTCACCAACTGCTTCGCCATCGGCCGCCTGCCAGGCTGGATCGCCCAGTGGCAGGAGATGATGGCCGCGGAGGAGACGAAGATCGGTCGCCCACGGCAGGTGTACATCGGCCCGCCGACGCGCGACTACACGCCGATCGACCGGCGGTGACTCGGCTGCGCGAATTCGTAGCCGCGCGGGTTACGAATTGGTCGTGACCGATGCGGCCCTCACACCGGACGAGGTCAATGCCGCCTACGGGTGGGCCGGGTGGCCGCAGCGCGAGTCGTGGCGGTTGGAGGCAATCGCCCGGAGCAGCACCTGGCTCGCCGCCCGCGATCCGGACGGCTCACTGATCGGGGTGGCGCGCCTGCTCGACGACGGCGGGCTCCACGCAAGCCTGTGGGACGTCATCGTCCGCGTCGACCGGCGCCGACGGGGAATCGGCACCGCCCTGGTGCGTGCCGCCCTCGACCGATGCACCGATCGGCGGCTCGTGGCACTGGTCAGCACGCCCGACGCCGTGCCATTCTTCGCGACCATGGGCTTCCTCGCCGAGTCGCACGGCCATGTCGCGATGTACCTGCGTCCTCCAGGCGACGCAGGGCACTCGCACTAGCCGATGCGTCTCACGATCCTCGGCAGATCTCCGGCCTCGCCGAATCCGGGCGAGGCCTGCGCCGGCTATCTCGTCGAGGGAGGCAGCGCCCGGGTGCTCGTCGACATCGGTCCCGGCGTGGTGGCTCAGCTCGTGCGCCGGCACCATCCCGACGAGCTCGATGCGGTGATCATCAGCCACATGCACGCGGACCACATGCTCGACCTCGTGACCCTGCGCTACGTCTACCCCTGGCGCGACCTGCCGGCCGACCAGCGCCTCCGCGTCTTCCTGCCACCGGGGTCCGCCGACCAGATGCTCGACCTGGCAAAGGGCGTCGGCAACGCGAAGCACTTCGAGGCCTGCTTCCGCCTCGCCGAGCACGACGGCACGTCGGCCCTCTCGTTCGACGGAATGACGCTGACGCCAGTGCCAACACAGCACTACATCCCGTGCTGGGGATTCCGCGCCGAGGCCGATGGTCGCCGCCTGGCGTACACCGCTGACACCGCTCCGTGCGGTGGCCTCACGGACCTCGCCGATGACGCCGACCTGCTGCTCTCGGAGGCGACCCTGCGATCACTGGAGGAGGACGCCTCGCCGCCCGAGCCGCGCGGGCACCTCACGCCCGCGGAGGCGGGCGAGGCGGCTCGCGACGGCGGGTCGCGGCGCCTGATGCTCACGCACATGCCGGTGAACGGCGACGGATCCTGGGCCCGCACCACGGCTTCCGAGGCGTTCGAGTCCGAGGTCGAGATCGCCGAGCCATCGCAGACCTACGAGATCTGACGGGTCACGCCTCGAGACGCGCTCGGGCGATCCATCGGTCTGCGGCCCAGGTGGCCAGGGCCCAGACCTGCGCCAGGATGACCGCACCGACGGCGAGCGCGGCGGCACCGAGCAGTGCGCCGGCGCCGGGGATCGCTCCCTCCATGACCAGCGCAACGCCGACGACGAACACGAGCACGAGTCCGATCATCACCAGCGCGATCTTGGCGGCGGTGAGCATGAACCAGCCGAGCGAGTGGCCCTGCGCGCGACCGGCCAGCCACAGCACGCACGGTCCGGCGGCGCCGGCGAGGGAGGTGTAGATCCCGAAGGGGCCGAGCAGCGCGTCGACGCCGAGCCGCTCCCCGCTGACGAACCACACGAACAGCCACGCCGCCAACAGGGTCGACAGCGCACCGACACCGATGAGCCACACGAGCAGCAGCGTGGCCGTCCCGCCGGACAGCCGTTCGATCATCTCCCCCTGATCGGTCTCGACCACCTCGGTCGGGCCGTCCTCGCGCGGATGCTCCTCGGTCACTGGGCCGATGCGACGAATGCCTGCTCGAGGTCCGCTCGCAGGTCGTCGACGTTCTCGATCCCAACCGACAGCCGCACGAGCGCCGGCGGGACCGCCAGCGGCGAGCCGGCGACCGAGGCGTGCGTCATCGGTGCCGGAAGCTCGATCAGTGACTCGACCGCGCCGAGCGACTCGGCCAGCGTGAAGAGCCGCGTCGCGCCCACGAACCGACGCGCGCGCTCCTCGTCGCGTAGCTCGACCGAGAGCATCGCGCCGGGCAGGCGCATCTGGCGCTCCACGAGCGCCGCCGCGGGATGGTCCGGCAGCCCGGGGTAGTGGACGGTTTCGACCTCCGGCCGCTCGCACAGCCACAGGGCCAGCACCAGCGCATTGGCCGATGCGCGCTCCATGCGGAGCGCGAGCGTGCGCAGGCCGCGCATGACGAGGAAGCAGTCGAACGGGCTCGGGACCGCACCGGCCGCGTTCTGGTGGAACCGCAGCCGCTCGGCCAGCTCGTCCGAGCGCGTCGCGATCAGGCCGCCCACCACGTCGGAGTGCCCGCCGAGGTACTTCGTCGCGGAGTGCAGCACGAGGTCGGCGCCGAGCTCGAGCGGCCGCTGAAGGTACGGCGTGGCAAACGTGTTGTCGACGACCGTGAGCGCCCCCGCCACCGCCGCGAGGCGAGCAACCGCGCTGATGTCGATCACCTTCATGAGCGGGTTCGACGGCGTCTCGATCCACACCAGTCGTGGCGGCTTCTCCGCGTTGAACGCGGCCGCCACGGCGTCGAGGTCGCGGAGGTCGAGCGGATCGGTCTCGACGCCGTACCGGCGCCAGACCTTGTCGGCGAGCCGCCAGGTGCCGCCGTACACGTCGTCGCTCATCAGCAGCCGGTCGCCGGGGTCGAGGAGGTAGCCGACCGCCTGGGTCGCAGCCAGGCCGGAGGCGAATGCGAGCCCGTGGGTCCCGCTCTCGAGCGTCGCGATGGTCGATTCCAGGGCCGCGCGGGTCGGGTTGCCGGAGCGCCCGTACTCGAAGCCGCCGCGCAGCCCGCCGACGCCGTCCTGCTTGAAGGTCGTGCTCATCTGGATGGCCGGGACGACCGCGCCGGTCTCCGGATCGGGCTCCGCACCGGCATGGACGGCCAGCGTCTCGAATCGGTCGGTCATGGGCGGCTCATTCTGTCATGTCGCGCGTGACGGCAGGAGGCCCGCCGGCGGACCGGCGGGCCTCCTGCATCGGTCTTCGATTGTCGGCGTGCGCCTACGGCTCGACGGTCTCGATGATCACGTCGTTGCGACCAACGAGGAAGCCGTCGCTCGTGCGAATCTCGACGTTCCCGTACAGGACGCGGCCGTCGGCCGGCTCAGCAAGCGCGGTGATGTCGGCCGGCACCGTCCAGGTGGCGCCGGTCGCACGGAGCTCGCTGGTATCGGTCACGTCGATCGTGCCCTGCGGCTGCGTGCCTCCGGCCCCGGTCGTGAAGACGTCGATGTACTCGTACGTCGTCGTTCCCGCCGGCACGTTGAAGCCGTCGACGACGACGACCCACACGCCCGGCCTCAGCTGCGCCGGGTTCACCGTCACCGACTCTTCCGAGTCGCCGTCGGCGCTCTGCCCGCGGTTGTTGCAGCCCGCGAGCGTGTCCGGATTGTCGGTCGGGTCCGCGCAGTCGAACACGAAGAGATCGAGGTCGGCTGCCGGATCACTCGGGCTCCCGATCGTCGCCCGGAACGAGTTGACCCCCGTCGGGAGTGTCACCGAGTTCTGCTGCACCTCGGTGTCGGCGATCGTCGGCGTGTCGAGCAGCGCGCTGCCGAGCGTGCTGTCCACCGCGCCACCGGTGAAGGCGGCGAAGTGGTTCGTGACCTCGTACTCGCGCTCGATCGCCAATCCGAGCGTCGCCGACGCGATCACGTCGGGATCCGGCTCAACCGTGGCGCCCAGGATCGTGGCCGTGATCGAGAACGGGACGTTGTCGGCGTCCGACGTTCGCCGCGCGTCGACCGAGACCTCCCACACGCCGGGCAGCGGGTCGAAGACCGTGCGGCTCGTCACCGACTCGCCGGTGGCACACGTGCCGGGGTTGTAGCAGTTCGAGACCGCGTTCGACTCGAACGGGAGGCCCCATGGTGTCCAGCGCAGGAACCTGATCTGCCCTGCACCCGCTGCGGACCCTCCGCCCGTCATGTCGACCCTGAAGGCCGGCGCGCCCTCGGGCACGCTGAAGAAGTAGTGCAGTGTCTGCGCCCGGTCGATCGTCCCGGACTTCGTCACCGTGAACCCGGTATCGGCCGTGAGCTGGTCCGCCGCGATGACGGTGTTCATCGCGAAGTAGTCGATCCCGACGGTGCCCGGATCGTCCAGGCGAAGGATCGCCGAGTGCGCTCCCACGCTGCCCGGGGTGACCGTCACCGGGAACGACACCATGCGGTTCTTCGGAAGCGCCACCGAGGCGGCCGACGAGAACGTCCCGTCGTTGCCGACCCAGCTGACGTTGTACGTCTTCATCCCGCTCGGACCGGTGGTCCGGCGGAACGAGTAGGTTCGGGGGTACGAACTGCCGACCTCGACCCCCTCGCGGTCATGGATGCCCTGGCCGACGTCGGGAGTGGCCAGGAAGTCTGACAGGGCGGTGTTCACCGCCACCGATCCGTTGATCGTGACGGTGCCGATGTTCTGGCGCAGGAGGTCCCACGCCGCGTTGACGTCGAGCAGGCCGACCCCCTGGTCGTATGCCTGGAACCGGGTACCGGTCTCCGGGTCGTCCTCGACCAGGAACTCCGCCGAGGACATCAGCGCCTGGCGGATCTGGGCGGGCTTGAACTGGACACCCGGCGTCTGCTTGGCCGCACTCACCAGGAGCGCACCGACGCCGGCGGCCTGCGGAGCGGCCATCGACGTGCCGTTCGCCAGCGTGTAGCCCGGCGGCAGCGGCGGAACGTGCTGGATCCCGGGGACCTGCTGCCAGAGCGGAGTGGTGCTGATGGCGGCACCCGGCGCCACGGCGCTGGGCTTGAACCCGCCATCCTCGCGCGGCCCGCGCGAGCTGAAGTAGTGCAGGTTGTGCTGGAACGGCGTGTTCACGCCGTAGTCGGCGAACATCGTGTCGTCGGTCAGGTAGGCGCCCATGCCCATGACCGTCCCGCACAGGCCGGGATCGCCGGCGGTGTTCAGCCCCGGACCGCTGTTGCCGATGGACATGAACATCTGAACCTTGCGATTCTCGATGAGCCGGTCGTACAGGACGCACCGAGTGTTGTTGCCGTCGTTGAGCGCCGGCAGCCCGCCGATGCTCATGTTGATGACGTCGACCTTCTGCTTGGCGACGTAGATCATCCCCTCCATGAGCGCGTGAGTCGTGCACCCGGTAACGAAGAGGCAGGCGCGCGACGAGATGATCTTTGCTCCCGGGGCGGCCCCGCTCATGTCTCCGCCGAACAGCGAATTCCCGGCGGCGATGCCGGCCACGTGCGAACCGTGGAACGCCGACACGATGCCGATGTTGACGAACTTGTTCGGGTTGTCGATCTGGACGACGAACGGCATCCGCTCGGCGATCGCCGTGGCGGGGTTATCGGTCCCGAAGTAGCCGACGTCGTGCCTGACCTTGTAGTTGGTCATGCGGGTCTGGTCGGCGAAGCTCTGGTTCTGGTTGGTGTCCACCCAGACGCGGTTGTTGTTCTCGCTCCACAGCACGGCGAAGATACCGCTGCTGCCGGCCGGGTTGCCGTCGCGGTTGACGTCGTTGCCGACCTCGCCCCCGAGCCGCGAATCGCGCTCGTTGAAGAGGCCGATGCGATACGAGCCCGAAGCCGGGGCCGTGTACGTCACCGACTGGAACGTGAACGTCGCGCCGCTCACCTGGGCCGACATGTTGACCCACGTCGGATCCGAATCCGTCAGCGGGTCGGTCCCGGTGACCCAGTCGATGATCTTGCGCTCGCCGGTGCTCGTCGTCGTCAGGCTCGGGTGATCGAGCGAGATGCCCGAGTCGACGATGCCGATCGTCACGCCGCGGCCGTCCCACTCGGGATGCGCCGCCAGGAACGCGGCGGCGCCGGTGTCCTGGATCGGCATGTACGGGTTGGCGTTCGGGGTGGTTGCGTCGGGCGGCGGTCGGTTGGCGGCCGCGGCGGCGCCCTCCGGCGTCGGACTCGGAAGCGGCACGACCTCGTCGAGGTCGACGGCTTCGACGCTGGCGGCCGACGCGACGCCGAGGACCTTGCCGGTCGGAACGTCCGCGCGGATGTAGCCGAACTCGGCGTCGCGGTAGCGGACCTTCCCGCCGGCGGCCACGATCGCGGCTTCGGCCTGCGCAATCGCGCCTCCCTTGGCGGCGACGAGGATCGTGACGGTCTTGCGGCCTTCGACCTCGGCCTTCGCCAGGAGCTGCTCGTCGTGGAGCCCCAACCGCGGTTCGGTTGGGTCCACGGCCAGCGCCATCGTCGGCAGCATGGCCGAGACGACGAGGACCACGATGAAGCCGAGCGCGAAGCCGCGCCCGGCGCGCCGGTGCTGGGACATGGTGTCTCTCCCTCTCAGTTAGTGCTCGGAGGTTGCTCGGGCACATACCGGGTCCCTGGAGCGCTGCTCGGCGCGCCAGCGGGCACCACGACCGCAACTGTAGCGAATGTCAACCGCCGATTGACAGTCCCGCCGACCGCGCTGGTGCGGCGCCGCAACCCTTTCCGGCGGCCGGCGCAAGCGTCCACCGCGGCACCGAATCGGGCCAGCGGGTCACATGAAGGGGTCGCGGCTTGCGGCAGGTGGGATGATCCCGCTGATGCCCGAGCGCGCCGAAGCCCGCTTCGCGACCGGCCTGCTGCTGCTGGCCGATATCAGCGGCTATACGTCGTTCCTAGAGCGCGTGGCCGAGGCCCATCCCGACATCGCGGCCGGCGTCGTGCCGGTTCCGCCGGCCTATGACTTCATGATCACCCTGCTCGACGTCGTCGGTGACGGCCTACAACCGACGTTCCTGCCGATCCAGACGGAGGGAGACGCGGTGTTCGCGGTGGCCGATGCCGACGCGGTGACGAATCGCGGACACGAGGTGATCGCCACCATCGGCTCGACGTATGTCTCGTACCACACCCGGATCGCGGAGCAGCAGCGCATGCAATCCCACGAGTGCAGCGCCTGCGTCCTCCTTCCCACGCTCGAGCTGAAGTTCATCGTTCACGCCGGAACCTTCGTCGTTCAGCAGCTGCCGACGCGAACGCACCTGGCGGGACCGGCGGTGAACCTCGCACATCGGCTGTTGAAGAACCGCGTGACCGACGAGACCGGCATCCGCGGATACGCGCTGTTGACCGATGCGGCGCTCGAGCTCCTCGGGCTGGACCCGTCGGACGGCACGAGCCACTCGGAGACCTACGCCGACGCCGGCGCGGTCAGCGGCCGCGTCTTCGAACTGTCGAGGCCGGCGAGCCCGACCGCCGCGTGACCGCCGCGTGACCGGCGTCAGCCGGTCACGCGCTCGGGATCAGCCGTCACGTCGCCAGCTGGCGTTCGGCTCGTCCGCCACAGCCGCATCGAGTCCAAGGCGACGATCGCCGCAGCGACCAGGAGGAGGAACCCGTTCACGGGGTGGAGCGCCGCCACCACGGGTGCCGAGTCACGCTGGAGGACGAGGATGGTCTGCAGGAACAGCAGCGCCAGCAGCCCGACGCCGGCGAGCGCGCGCCACCGTCCGTAACCGGCGACGACGGCCGTCACGAGCAGGATGACCGGCAAGATCTCGAGGAGATGGCCGAAGTCACGATGCGTGGCGAACGAGCTCGCGTCGTCGAAGATGCCCATCCCCGCCAGGAAGACCTGCACGAGCAGGCCGACGACGAGCAGCCACGCGGCGATGAGGTGGATCAGTCCGGCGATGCGCTGGGCCATCGACATCCTCCGTCAGGGATTGCGAGGGAGCATAGGCCACGTCAGCGAGTTCGCGGGAACCCGAGATCCACCGAGCTGGTGCCAGGATCAGGCCAACGGGCGGTGACGACCTTGCCGCGCGTGTAGAACTGGATCCCCTCCGGTCCGTACATGTGCAGGTCGCCGAACAGCGATGCCTTCCAGCCGCCGAAGCTGTAGTAGGCGACCGGCACCGGGATTGGCACGTTGATGCCGACCATGCCGACATTGACGTCGAATTGGTACTGCCGCGCGGCGCCACCGTCGCGGGTGAAGATCGCCGTCCCGTTGCCGTACTGGTTGTCGTTCACGATCTCCAGGGCCGATGGGTAGTCCGGGGTACGCACGACCTCGAGCACCGGGCCAAAGATCTCGTTGCGGTAGCACTCCATCTCGGGGGTGACGTTGTCGAGCAACGAGACCCCCAGGAAGAAGCCCTCCGACTCGTTGTAGAGCACGTGCTGGCGACCATCCGCGCGCAGGGTCGCGCCCTGGGACACTCCGCTCTCGAGGTAGGAGGCGACCTTGTCGCGATGCTCCTTCGTGATGAGGGGGCCCATCTCCGAGCCCTCCTCGTTGCCCGGGCCGACCTGGATCTTCGGCAGGCGCTCCTCGATGGCCGAGACGAGCGGATCGGCGACGTCGCCCACCGCGACCACGACCGAGATCGCCATGCAGCGCTCGCCGGCGGAGCCGTAGGCGGCCGAGACGGCGGCATCGGCCGCCATCTCGATGTCCGCGTCGGGCAGCACGATCATGTGGTTCTTGGCGCCACCCAGGGCCTGCACCCGCTTGCCGTTCTTCGTTCCCGTCTCGTAGATGTGTCGCGCGACCGGCGTCGAGCCGACAAAGCTGACGGCGGCGATGTCAGGGTGCTCGAGGATCCGGTCGACGGCCACGCGGTCACCATGGATGACGTTGAAGACGCCGTCCGGCAGCCCGGCTTCCTTCAGCAGCTCTCCGAGATAGACCGATGCGGACGGGTCCTTCTCGGATGGCTTCAGGACAAAGGTGTTCCCGCAGGCGATGGCATTCGCAAACATCCACATCGGCACCATGGCCGGAAAGTTGAAGGGCGTGATCCCGGCTACCACGCCGAGCGGCTGGCGGATCTGGTAGACGTCGATGCCGCTGCTGACCTGCTCGCTGAAGCCGCCCTTCAGCAGGTGCGGGATGCCCGTCGCGAACTCGAGGTTCTCCAGGCCACGCGCGACCTCGCCGAGCGCATCGGTCCTGACTTTGCCGTGCTCGCGCGTCAGGTGCGCCGCGATCTCCTCGCGATGCTGCTCCACCAGGTTGCGGATGCGGAACAGGATCTCGGTGCGGCGGCTGATGCTCGTGGCACGCCAGCCCGGGAACGCCGCCTTCGCGATGGCGACCGCCGCGTCGACCTCCTCGACCGAGGCGAAGTCGACCTCACGCGCCACCCTGCCGGTGGCCGGGTTGTAGACCGGGCCGCTGCGGCCGCTCGTGCCCGTCACCCGGGCGCCGTCGATCCAGTGGTTGACGCGATCGGTGCCTGCCGACTCTTGCTCGGACGTCGGCTGCGCAAGCTGTGTCATGGCGGTGGGGCCTGCCTCCGTGGTGAGGCGCCCACTCTACTCCGCGCCCCTCGAGGCGTCAGCCGTGGCGCAGCCGCCGCACGGCCAGCGCGACCGCCCCGAGCACGTACGCCACGGTCAGCGCGACCATCGCTGCGAGCATCCAGCTGTCGGCACCGATGCCGGCGAGCGCCCCGCCGACGTTGCCGGACGCGACGACCAGCGCGGTGCCGCCCAGGGCCAGGAGCACGAGCATCGGTGGGCCGGCACTCCCCCGCGGCGCGATGAGCACCCCGAACAGCGCGACGGCCATCGGCACCAGCAGGAACGGCAGGATGGCGGTCGGTCCGATCGTGTCGGGGTCGTTGTAGCCGAAACGACCGACCGCCCAGTCCGACAGCGTGAGCTCGAGCGTGACGGCCAATGCGATGCCCGCCACGGGAGCCGCCAGGGTGTGGGATGAGACGGGCAGCCAGCGTCCGAACGCCAGGCGGCCGCCGACCAGCACGCCGGCGACCGAGAGTCCGCCCCAGGCGGCGAACCACAGCGCGAGGTCCAGGCGCGCGTCTCCATCCGGGCTTCCCAGCACTCCGGCGTAGGTGACGGCGATGCCGAAGGCGGCGAGGAAGCCGATGACCGCCCCAACGCCCGACAGGGCCGCCCATGCCCAGGGCAGCCACGGTCGCCACTCCGCCGTCGCGATCCTCATCAGCGCACCTGACGATTGCCACGTACCGAATGTGCCATCAGGGCTCCGGCCAACGACATGGCACCGATGCTGTTCGACGAGATGTTCATGCCGTCGAAGAGCCGCATTGCACCCGGCGTCCGTGCACGCCCTGGCGCACAGGTCGCACGCGGCGTATCGTCAACCGATGACCACCAACGAGGTTCGAACCTGCGCCATCTGCGGCGATCCGATCGAGCCCGATCACGCCTGGATGACGTCCGACGACGGCCGCGTGGCCCACTCGGGGTGCGTCTATTCCGACGCCGACGTGGCCGGGCGCGACAGCTGGATGCCCCCCGACACCGTCGCCTGACGGAGAGTCCAGCTCCGCCCGCGAAGACGGCCAGCCACCACGTGTCGGCAATGCTGGCCAAGCTGGGCGTCGAGCGCCGATCGGCGGCGACCGCGATGGGGCGAGAGGACACGAAGGGCTAGCCCGGCCTCGGGATCTCCTCGCCGCGTAGCACGACGTCGGGCCGCGTTGCGCGCCAGTCGTAGTCGGCGACGCGCTCGTCGGCGCCGAGCAGGCCCTGCGAGCGGAGCCAATCGTCGTTGTAGAGCTTGCCGACGTAGTTTCGTCCCGAGTCGGGCAGCAGGACCACGAACAGGGCGTCGGGATCGTCGAGCGCGCGCGCGACCTGGAGCGCGGCCCACAGCACGGTCCCGCCGGACTCGCCGACCAGGATCCCCTCGCGCGCCGTTGCGGCGCGGGCGGTGAGCATCGAGTCGCGGTCGCCGACGCGCACGACCATGTCGCAGATGTCCGCGTCGTAGGTCGTCGGCCAGAAGTCCTCACCGATCCCCTCGGTCAGGTAGGCATGCGGCGTGGCCCCGGAGTAGACCGAACCGGCCGGATCGGCCCCGACGATGACCATCGACGGCTGCCGTTCCTTCAGGAACTTCCCCGCCCCGGAGATCGTGCCGCCGGTGCCGAGCGCGACCACGAAGTGCGTGACACGCCCCCCGGTCGCATCCCAGATCTCCGGCCCCGTCGTCTCGTAGTGCGCCGACGGATTCGCGGGGTTCGAGTACTGGTCCGGCTTCCAGGCGCCCGGCGTCTCGCGCGCGAGCCGGTCGGAGACCCGGTAGTACGAGCGCTCGTCGTCCGGGTCGACGTCGGTCGGGCAGACCACGATTTCGGCGCCGTAGGCACGCAGCAGGGCCCGCTTCTCCTCCGACTGCTTGTCGGCCATGACGAAGATGCACCGATAGCCCTTGACCGCGGCCGCCTGCGCCAGCCCAACGCCGGTGTTGCCCGAGGTCGGCTCGATGATCACGCCGCCGGGCTGGAGGAGCCCGGCCCGCTCGGCGGCCTCGATCATCGGCAGCGCGATGCGGTCCTTGACCGATCCGCCCGGGTTCATGTGCTCGAGCTTGGCCACCAGTCGCGGCCGGACGTCGGCGCCCAGTCGATCGAGCGCGACGAGCGGCGTGTCACCCACGGCGGCGGTGACGTCGGGCAGGATGCCCGGCCGGTCAGCCAGCGGAGGGCTCCGCCTGCGCCTGCGGTGCGGGCGCATCGGTCTGGGGCTCGTCGGCGGGCCGGATCATCGGTGAGCCCCATCCACGGCGATGGCGAATGATCAGCCAGGCGAGTGCAAGCACGAAGCCGATGATGCCCAGCCACATCGCCGTGGGCAGCCCGAGGACCGTCCAGTTGTTGACGCGATAGGTCTCGAGCAGCGTGCGGACGGCTCCGTACCACATGATGTACATGAGCACCGCATCGCCGGCGAAGAGACGCGGGCCGTAGCGGCGGATGACGAACAGCAGGACCGCCATGCCGATGAGGTTGAGGATCGCCTCGTAGGCGAAGAGCGGCACGAAGGTGGTCGTCTCGACCGGATAGGTCAGCGCGTCCCAGCCCGTCTCGGCGCGGTGGAACTCGTCGATCTGGATGCCCAACGGCAGGCACGGCGGGAACTCGACGCCGCACAGCGTGGTTGGCGGACCATAGAGCTCCTGGTTCACGAAGTTGCCGAGGCGGCCGATCGCCTGCCCCAGCAGCAATGCCGGCGCCGCGATGTCCATCCAGCGCGCGGTGCTGAGACCGCGAGAGCGGGTGTAGACGAAGACGCCGAGCGCCCCTCCCGCGATGCCGCCGGGAATGCCGAGGCCGCCGTTCCAGATCTGGGGGATCTCGACCGGGCTCGTGGAGTAGTGGTCCCACAGGTGGACGACGTGGTAGAGCCGAGCGCCGATGATCGCGAAGATCATCACGATCAGGAGCATGGACCACGCGTGGTCGGGGTCCTCGTTCAGCCACCGTGCCACGCGCGTGGCGAGCAGGGTGCCGGCCAGGGCCGCGGCGGCGATGAAGATCCCGTACCAGTGGACCTGGAGCGGCCCGATCTCGAGGGCGACAGGGTCGATCACCCGGCCGATTCTAGCGCCGATGCCGCCCGCTCCGGCTCGGCGGCGTTCGGGAAGGTGTCGAGATCGCGCAGGACGGGGAAGAGGCGCATCCAGACGCCGGTCACCACCAGCGTCGCAACGCCCCCGACGACGACCGCCGGCACCGTCCCCCACCACGACGCGGTCACGCCCGACTCGAATTCGCCGAGCTCGTTCGACGCACCGATGAAGACGCTGTTCACCGCGCTCACCCGGCCCCGGATCTCGTCGGGCGTCTCGAGCTGCACGAGCAGGTGCCGGATGTAGACGCTGACCATGTCCCCGGCGCCCATCACGAGCAGGGCGACGAGGCTGAGCGCGAGACTCGTGGACAGCCCGAAGACGATGGTCGCGACGCCGAAGGCGGCGACGCCGCCGAACATCCAGCCACCGACCCGCCGGCGGATCGGCCAGACCACGACCGCGGCCGCGATCAGGCCGGCGCCGACCGCGGGCGCAGCCCGCATGACGCCAAGCCCCACCGGGCCGACGGCGAGGATCTCGCCGGCGTAGAACGGCAGCAGGGCGGTGGCACCGCCGAAGAGGACCGCGAACAGGTCGAGCGAGATCGAGCCGAGCACGATCGGGCGCGACCGGACGAAGTTCACGCCCGAGAGCAGCGTCGTCCACGAGACGGGCTCGGTCGCACGGTCGTCGCGTCCCCCGCCGCGCAGCCCCGCGACGAGCACGACGCCGGCCAGCAGGAGCACGAGCGACAGGGCGTAGGCGACCTCGATGCCGAACAGCACGAGCGCGCCGCCGATCGCCGGTCCCGCGATCGTCGCGATCTGCCACAGCGACGAGTTGACGGCCACCGCCCGGGGGAACAGCTCGATCGGCGCCAGGTTCGGCAGGAGCGCCTGTCCCGTCGGCTGGCCGAAGGCGCGGGCCACGCCGAACACGGCCATCACCGCGAAGATCGGCGCGAGGTCGGTGACCCCCGCCAGCGTCAGCGCGAGCAGCGCGAGCGAGCATGCCGCGAGCAGGACGTAGGTGGCGAGCTGGATGCGGCGGCGGTCGTATCGGTCCGCGACGTGGCCGGCGGGCAGGATCAGCAGGATGAACGGCAGGAACTGTGACAGCGCCACGAGGCCAAGGTCGAACGGGTCGCCGGTCGTCGTGAAGACCTGCCAGCCGACCGCGACCGTCTGGACCTGGGTCGCCATGCCGACAACGAAGCGGGCAACCAGGTACCGGCGGATGTCGGGGTGGCGGAAGACCTCGCCGCGGCCATCTCTGTCGACGGTTGGCATCGGTGGCGGAGCGTAGCGGACCTGCCGTCCCCGCATTCGTCCCGCAGTCCCGACCGTGGATACTGTCGCGCACGATGACCGAGCCGCAGCATCAAGATCTCAAGCGCGCCCTTCCGCTCTGGCAGCTGGTGACCCTGTCGGTCTACTGGTTCGGGATCGTCATCATCTGGGGCGGGCTGAACAAGATCATCCTGCCGGCGATGATCGAGGACCAGCCCGGCGGGGCCGAGAACCTCGGCATCCTCCTGGCGATCCTCGTCACCGTGGGCGTGATCGCACCGATCGTCATCCAGCCCACGGTCGGCATGATCAGCGACTACACGGTGACGCGCTGGGGTCGCCGCAAGCCGTACATCTTCGTCGGCGCACTGCTCGACGTCGTCTTCCTGTTCGGGATCGCCACCTCGCAGACGTACCTCGCGCTCGTCGCGTTCTACTTCCTGCTCCAGCTCAGCTCGAACTTTGCCCAGGGGCCGTTCCAGGGCTACGTGCCGGACCTCGTGCCGAAACGACAGGTCGGCCTGGCGAGCGGGCTGATGGGGACGATGATCGTCCTCGGCACGATCGCCGGCGTCGGCATCGCGACCTTCGGGGTCAACAGCGGCAACCTGTTCCTCGCCACGCTGGCGCTCGGCGTGGTCGAGGTGGTCACGATGCTCATCCTCGTCTCCACCGTCCACGAGGGAACGGCGGCTCCGCGACGCACGCAATCGTGGCTCGGCGTCGCTCGGTCGGCGTGGGCCACCGACATCCTGCGCGAGTCGAGCGTGCTTTGGCTGCTCGTCGTGCGCCTCCTCTTCCTCGGCGCCTACGCCGCGACCTCGCTGGCACTGCCGTACTTCCAACGCGCGCATGGCATGAGCCGGGGGGACGCGGCCGACACGGTCTTCATCGGCACCGCCATCGTCGGCGTGATGACCGCTCTCTCGGCAATCCCCGGTGCGAGGATCTCCGACCGCGTCGGGCGCAAGCCGGTGATCTGGGCCGCGGCCGTGATCGCTGGCATCGGCCTGCTCGGCGTGGCGCTGGCGCCGACCCCGGAGTTCGCGATCGCCTCGTTCGTGCCGTTCGGCATCGGGATGGGCGCCTTCCTGTCGGTCGACTGGGCGCTGATGACCGACGTCATTCCGAAGCACACGTCCGGGCGCTACATGGGCATCCTCAACGCCGGCACCGCGATGGCCGAGCCGGTGTTCCTCATCATCGCCGGGCCGTTGGCGCTCGACCTCCTGGGCCGCGTGCTCGGCGGGCCGGCCGGCGCCCGCGCGACGATGCTCGTCGCGGTCATCTTCCTCGTCGGGTCCGGCCTCGCGCTCCTGCGCGTCGACGCCCGTCGGCGCGAACTGGGGGAACCGGCCGGCGGCACCGACCCGGAGCCGGCCGTGGCCACGACGGCCCCGACGAGCGCCTGATGGACGCGGCGGGTGAGCGCGCGAAGCGCACGGGCCCGCGAGAGCTGAGCGTGGCGGTCACGCCGCGGTATCGGTTCATGCTGGGCCTCAACCGTCTCATCGTCAGGCTCCTGTTCGACGTTCGCGCCACCGGTCTCGAGCACTGGCCGAACCCGCCGTTTCAGCTGGTCGCCAACCACCACAACGGCATCGACCCGCTGCTCGTCATGTCGGTCGCACCGGTCGAGCCGCGGATCACCTGGTTCGGTCCCCGCGAAGCGGACTTCAGCCGCGGCTTCAAGAACCGGTTGATGGCGTTCTTCGGCGGAGTCATCCCATACCACCCGGAGATGACGACGCTCACCTCGGCGGTCCGCGCCGTTCGACGCGTCTTCGAGGCCGACGGCGTCCTCGGCATCTTCGCCGAGGGGCGCATCGGCTTCCGCGAGAGCGAGCTGCTGCCATTCGAGGACGGCGCTGCCGCCTTCGCCGCCACCTCCGGCGTTCCGGTCGTGCCGTGCGCGATCGTCGGTAGCACCGATCTGTGGTTCCGCCGGCGCATCGAGGTCCGCTTCGGCGAACCCATGGAGACCGATGCCGTCCGCGGACGCGAGGCCCGCGCCGCACTCGAGGCCCGCATCCGAGAGGCCATCGGCGCGATGCTCCCGGCCTCCGAGCCGCGCCTGCCTCGACGCCGGCCGCTCTCGTTCCTGACCGACCTGCTCAACGGCGCGGAGGACGTCGCGCGACGCAGCAGCGGCGGACGCTAGCATCGGCCTCGCATGCTCCCGTTCGTCTGGACCCTGTTCGTCGTGTTCGCCGTGGGCGGCTTTCTGATGATCGCGGCCTACTGGCTCGACGTGCAGGACCGGCCTGACCTCGGCGCACGCGCCAGGATCGCGTGGTCAGCGGCCGTGGTCGTCTTCCCGATCTCGATCCCGATCTACGCCTTCGCGGGCGGTCCGAACTGGCCGCTGGCGCTCCGCATCGGCAGTCTCGTGCCGGGTGTCGCGCTTGTCCTCTTCGCCGGCTTCGTGGTCGGCGTCTTCACCTGAGGCCGTCGCGGCGAAAGGCGAGCATGCCCACCGCGCCGATGAGCAGCGCCGCCGCCAGCACGCCGATCACCGGCGCCGGCACGTCGAGCGTGAACCCCGAATCGTCGGCGACGGCGATCGAGTCGTTGAGCGGCAGCGCCAGCTTGATGCGATTGAGCTCGCCCGGATCGACGTCGTTGGTGAGCGTCGTGCCGGTACAGAGGTCGGTACTGAGGCGACCCTCCCACGCCGAGGCGATCACCAGCCACTCCTCACCGATGGACATGTCGAGGCCGCAGCTCGCGCCGCCGCCGGATGCCACGTCGAGCACGAACGGGCTCGCCATCGACTCCTTGGAGTGCGAGACCTCGAAGGCGGTCCGCGCGGTCGGGAACTGCTCCAGCTCGATGACTTGCTCCCCCTCCTCCGCCACCACGGTGCCGATAAACGCGACGTCGGCGGCCGCGATCGCCTCCTCGTAGCCGAAGAACGCGCACGAGCATGCGAAGGCGGTGGTCGCGGGCAACGCGGTCGTTCCGACCGCAAGCGCGAATGCCGCCAGAACCCTGCTCATCGGTCGCATGCTGGCGGGACGCCGAAGGGTTGCCACAGGTTGCATCGTTCCGATCCCCCTATCATCGGCCAATGACGAGCCAGACCGATACCGACCTCTCCGCCGCCGCCGAGGTGGCCGTCGAGTACCTCCGCGAGCACGACGCCGAGCATCTCGCACAGCTCGACGAGTTCCTCTCGATCCAGAGCGTCAGCGCCGATCCCGAACGCGCCGGCGAGGTCCGGCGCACGGCGCAATGGATCGTCGACGAGCTGACGAGGCTGGGCATCGAACGCGCGACTGTCCACGAGACGACCCACCACCCGATCGTCACCGCCGAGTGGATGAAGGCCGGGGCCGACGCGCCGACGGTGCTCGTCTACTGCCACTACGACGTCCAGCCGACCGACCCGCTCGACGAGTGGATCCGCCCGCCGTTCGAGCCGCGCCACGAGGACGATCGGGTCTACGCCCGCGGCGCGGGTGACGACAAGGGCCAGCTGTTCATGCACCTCAAGGCGGTCGAGGCCTGGATGGCCGCGGCCGGCCGTCTGCCGCTCAACCTGCGCTTCTTCTTCGAGGGCGACGAGGAGGTCGGCTCGGAGCCGGTCGAGGCGTTCATCGATGAGCACGGCGACCTGCTGAAGGCCGACGTCTGCGTCGTGTCCGACGGCGACACGTTCGACGACGATGGCACGCCCGCCATCGGCTACGGCCTGCGAGGGATCGCCTACTGGGAGGTCCGCGTCCACGGCCCGCGCCAGGACGTGCACTCCGGCCAGTACGGCGGCGGCGTCGACAACCCGATCAACGTGCTCGTCCGCATGCTCGCCTCATTGACCGATGCCGACGGCCGCTTCACCGTCCCGGGCTTCTACGATCGCGTCCGCGACCTGACCGATGAGGAGCATGCCGCCTACGCCGCCCTGCCGTTCGACGAGGGCGCATGGCGCATGGAGACCGACGTCCCCGCCGCGATGGGCGGTGAGCCGGGGTACACGCTGAAGGAGCGCCTCTCCGCCCGCCCGACCTTCGACATCAACGGAATCTGGGGCGGGTACACGGGCGAGGGCGCCAAGACGATCATCCCCGCATGGGCCGCCGCGAAGATCTCGACGCGCCTCGTTCCCGAGCAGGACTACCGCGAGATCGAGCGGTCGGTGCAGGCACACCTCGAGGCGATCGCACCTCCCACCGTCGCCGTCGAGGTCCGGATCATCCATGGCGGGGCCCCGGTCATCACCCCGCTCGACCATCCGGGCATCGCTCCGGCCGCACGTGCCCTCGAGGCTGGCTTCGGAACGGCGCCGCTGTTCCAGCGCTCGGGTGGCTCGGTACCGGTGGTCGCAGCGCTCGACGCGCACCTCGGCCTCAAGACGCTGATGGTCGGCTTCGCGAACCCGACCGGCAACTTCCATGCTCCCAACGAGTGGATGAGCCTGCGCAACCTGCGCGACGGGATGGCGTCGATCGTCCACCTCTGGGCCGAGCTGGGCGCGATGCGCGCCGAGGACCTGCGCGGCTAGCGTTCGATTCGTGCCACAACATCCCCCGTCCGATCCCGACGATCCGTGGCTGGCGCTCGGCGCGGCCTCGCGCCTCGTCGGCGTCGGGCCGGACACCCTGCGCCGCTGGGCGGACACCGGCAAGGTCCAGAGCTACCAGACGCCGGGCGGGCATCGACGCTTCCTGCGGTCCAGCCTCGAGTCGATGATCAACGCGCCTCGAAGGCCGAGGTACGGCGTCGAGCGGCTGCCGGACTCGACCCAGACGATGGCCGGCGAGCTCCATCGTCGCGTGTCGCGGACCGGGTACGCCGGCCAGCCGTGGCAGGCCCGGCTGTCCGCCGAGCAGCGCGACGACTTCCGCCGCTGGGGCCAGCGCACCTTCTCGCTGGTCGTCGAGTACGTGGCGGCCTCGAAGCGGGCCGAACGGCGGCTGCTGCTCGAGGAGGCCGAGAAGATGGGAGGCCTCTACGGCGCCGAGGCGTCGAAGGCCGGGCTGTCGCTGGCCGAGACGGTCGAGGCCTTCCTCTTCTTCCGCTCACCGGTGCTCGACGCCATCGTCGGCCAGCTCCGTCGCCGATCCGCTGACGTGTCGGAGGTCACCGCCGCCTTCCACGAGGCCAACGCCGCGATCGACGAGGTCCTCACCGCCTTGGTCAGCTCCCACCGCGACGGCCGTTGACGGCATTGCGGATCCATCGGCGAATCTTCACGCGAGCCCCGATCCGCGCTGCGTTTCGCCGATACGTCGGCGGTGGGTCAGCATGAGGTGCACGCTCGCGCGCAGCTCGTGCGTCGTGGGCGTCGATCTACCGCCGAAACCGCACGCAGAAGCGCTGTCGCGTGCCAAACCGCCGATACATCGGCACATCTACTCGACGAGGTAGAGCTCCGTCGAGGCCGTGTTCAGCCGCTCGCCGCCGTCATCGGTGCAGATCACGATGTCCTCGATCCGCGCACCCCACGTGTCGCGAACGTAGATCCCCGGCTCGACGCTGAAGGCGTTGCCCGCCACCAGCGGCTCCGGGTTGGAGGCGACGATGTATGGCTCCTCGTGGGTTTCCATACCGATGCCGTGGCCGGTCCGATGGAGGAACTCCTCCCCGTAGCCGGCGTCGGTGATGATGTCGCGCGCGACGGCGTCGATCTCGGCGGCCGGGACGCCGGGGCGCACCGCCTCGCAGGCCGCGGCCTGGGCCTCGCGCAGCACGGCGAAGAGGCCGGCGAAGTCGGCAGGCGGCTCGCCCACGAACGCCGTGCGCGACGTGTCGCTGGCGTAGCCGGCCTTCGTCCCGCCGATGTCGAGGACGATCGCGTCCCCGGCACCGATCGTGCGGGACCCCGCCTCGTGATGCGGGCTGGCCGAGTTGGGTCCGGAGGCGACGATGGCGAAGCCCGCATCGTCGTGCCCCTCGCCGATGAGCAGCTCGCGGATGTGGCGACTGACCTCGCCCTCGGTGCGTCCCGAGAGGCGCTCACCGGTGATCGCGACCATCGCCCGATCCGCCGCCGCCGCCGCGGATCGCAGGCGCTCGATCTCGTCGGCGTCCTTCACCCGTCGCAGCTCCGCCATCGTCGAGCCGGCCGGGACGAGCTCGGCGGGATCCAGGGCGGCGCGCAGCCGGAGCGCGAAGCGGGCCCACATCTGGTCCTGGACGGCGACCCGACGCGCGGGTCCCACGAGTGCCTGGACGGCGCGAATGGGGTCATCGGTCTCGTCCCACGCCACCATCTCGACATCGTCTACGAGCTCGCCGAGCGCGTGACGCGCCAGCGGCTCCTCGAGCCGCGGCAGGACGAGCACGGGCTCGCCGTCGACCGGGATGAAGAGGCAGGTCAACCGCTCGAGCGCCGGGGCAGCGTACCCGAGGAGGTACGCGTAGTCGGGTGATGGCGTGATGAGCAGTGCATCGATCCCACCGTCCGCGGCCGCGGCGGCTGCCCGTCGCAGGCGTGCGCGATGCGTCGATGCGGCGAACAGGCCCGCCGCCGGCGCTCCGGTGGTCATGCGGCAAGCCTACACCGATGGCCCATTGACCCGGCCCGGCCGCGTGCCAACATGGAGGCTCAACGGCGTGTGACAATGTCATACGTGCCAACCTCTGGACGAGGCAAGGTGGTGGCAGCCAGGCGAGCACCAGCACGCGTAGGGGTGGCGACGTCCATCGCCGTCCTGCTCCTGGCCGGGCTGCTGCCAGCTCCGGCGGTCCTCGCCGCCGACCCGATCACCTCGGCGCGGCAGGAGCTGAGCCGTCGCGTGGGCGGCAGCCCCAACGACTTCCAGCTGGTCGGCGAATCCGCCATCACCGCTGGTCCCGGCGTCACGGCCGATCCCGGCGTCACGGCCGCGGCGGGCATGTCGGCGGCCAAGTTCATCGACGCGCGCACCGGCGCGATCCATAGCTCGTACCGGCGCTCCGATGGCACCACCGGATCGGTCGCGCTGCTCGACGATGCCCGAGCGGCGGCCCTGGCCGCCCTGCCCGTCCTCGAGCGCAAGGCCGATGCGCCGCTCGTCGCCGCCGTGCACGCGCCGGCGCCGGCCAGGGTCCTGCGGGTGGCGGTCTGGCTGGACGTCGACCCCACCGCGGCCGAGGCCGCGGTCGAGCAGGCGCACCCGGAGGTCGAATGGCTGGCCGGCCGGCCGATCCCGACGACGCTCGAGCAGGCCCGCGCACTGCGCGCCGAGCTCTGGGAAGCGCGACGTGCGGTCTACGCGGATGCGGCCGACGCCGTCGAGGCCGAGGTCACCGCCCTCGGCGGCACGGTGGCGTACGTCAGCACGTCGGCGCCGCTCGTGTTCGTCGACGTGCCCGCCGCCGGCGTAGCAGGGCTGGCCGAACGGCCCGAGGTCCTCAGCCTCGGCCTGGAGCAGGAATGGCGAACGTTCATGTCCTCCGCCGGCTCGACGGTCGGTGCGAACTGGACGACCGGCAGCGGCGACCAGGGCAACGGCGTGCGGGTGGCGGTCGTCGAGTACCACAACACCTCGAACACCGGCGACCTCGCGGGGCAGGTCGTCGCCCGACGGAGCACCACCGGCACGATCGCCAGCCACATCCATCCGACCTGGGTGGCCGGCGCGATCGCCAGCCGCAGCTCGACCTGGCGCGGGGTCGCCCCGGGTGCGGACATCGTCAGCTCGAGCACGGGCGGCTACACGCCCGGGCTCTCGACCGATCGTGCCGTCATCGCGGCAGCGGATTGGGCCGTCTCACCCAGCGGCGGTGACGCGGACATCGTCAATGCCAGCTTCGGCCAGGACACCGCGACGGGAGCCGAGGAGGCGCGCCGCTACTTCGACTCCATCGGCTGGCAGGACGGAAGGCTGGTCGTGGCAGCGAGCGGGAACTTCGGGACCTTCGGCCACTGGAACGTCGTGTCGCCGGCGACCGGCTACAACGTCCTCGCCGTGGGCGGCGTCAACGACCGCAACTCAGGTGGCACCGGCGACGACGTCCTGTGGTACGGCTCGAATGGCGCCAGCTACCGCGACCCAGGTGGGACGTCCTGGAACCCGCACGGTGACTTCAACAAGCCGAACCTGTCGGCCCCCGCGGTGAGCGTTCGCACCGCCAACGGCACCATTGGCGACGGCACGAGTATCGCGAGCCCGATCGTGGCCGGCATCGCCGCGCAGCTGCTGGCTCGTGCGCCGAGCCTCGCGACGTGGCCGGAGGGGGCGCGTGCCGTCATCATGGCCGGCGCGAACCGCCGGACGCCGATGCCCGGCGGTGGCGTCAGCGCCGATCACGAGGGCGTCGGGACCGCGTCGGCACGGTGGTCGAACCGGGTCCTCGACAACGGCGCCTGGGGCGGCTGGACCATCGGCTCGATGACCGAAGGACAGGTCGTGACCCGCAACATCTCGGTGGTGAAGGGTCAGCGGATCCGGGTGGCGCTGGCGTGGAGCAGCCACACCTCGGGAGCGTCGAACCTCGGCAAGACCGACATCCTGCGATCGGACCTCGACCTGGTCGTGCGGCAGCCGAACGGCGCAACGACAGGGTCGTTCTCGTTCGACAACTCGTACGAGTCGGTCGGCGTCACCGCCTCGGGCTCGGGCACGATGCGGATCGAGGTCCGCCACGACCGCTTCGACACCACGTCGGAGCCCTATGGCCTGGCGTGGTCGCTGACGAGCCCATACGCCGACGTCGGCCCGTCGAGCTTCTACGACGACATCCTGTTCATCGCCGGTCGCGGGATCACCACCGGCTGCGGCGCCGGCCGCTTCTGCCCCACCGACTCGGTGACCAGGGCGCAGATGGCCACCTTCCTCACCCGCGCGCTGAATCTCCCGCCCGCCGGCGGCGACTTCTTCGACGACGACGAGAACAGCTCTCACGAGAGCAGCATCAACCGCATCGCCGCCGCCGGCATCACGACCGGCTGCCACGGCGACAACTTCTGCCCCGATGGACTGGTGCGCCGCGGCCACATGGCGACGTTCCTGGCCCGCGCGCTGAACCTGCCACCCGCGACCCGGGACTACTTCACCGACGACAACCGCAGTGAGCACGAGGACAGCATCAACCGCATCCGCGCCGCGGGCATCACGACCGGCTGCGGCGGCACCAGCTTCTGCCCCGGTAACCGGGTCACCCGCCAGCAGATGGCCGCATTCCTCCATCGGGCGCTGACACCCTGAGCGTGCCGATGGCGAGCGCCTCCCGGCGACTCATGGCTCGATCGTGAGAGAAGCCTCGCGCGCGGCGGCCGCCTCGATGGTCCAGGCCCGCATCATCGGCTCGGCGTCGCCAAGGCTCGCCACGAGGTGGACCACCGGATAGCGCGCCTCGCGAACGTCGGTCCGCGATGGCACCGCTGGAGACCGCGGATGGGAGTGGAAGATCGCGACGAGGGCATCGCCGCTCGCCTCGAGCTGGTGGATGATGCGGACGAGGTCGAGCGGCTCGACGTCGTAGCGGTACGGGCTCGCAAGCCGGTTGCGGGCCGGATGGACGCTGGTGACCTGACCGCGGACCGGATCACCGCCGAGCAACGCGCACGACTCGTTGGGCAGCTCCCCTCTGGCGTGCTCGAGCAGCTGCGTGGCGAGGTCCGCCGGCAGGCGAAGGCCGGCCGCCTCAGGACGCCGAGGCATGCCCCGACTGACCGATCGAGGTGGCTGCGGGCGTGCCACAGGCGGCGCAGGCAGGATCGCGGGACGCCGTCACCTCCTCGAAACGGGTCTCGGCGCCGATGCGGGGGTGAGGTCCTTCGCCGGCTCCTCCCAGGCGCCGCCGCGTGCGGGCCAATCGGCGATCAGTGCGTTGAGGTTGACGACGTCGGCATAGCCGTTGGCCACCAGGAACTCCGCGGCCCGCCCGGAGCGCGCGCCGGAGCGGCAGTAGAGCAGGAGCGGAGAGGATCGGTCGGGCAGGTCGGTCGCCATCCGCGTCGGCAGCTCGGCGAGCGGGATGTGCAGCGCGCCCGCGACGTGGCCGGCGTCCCACTCGAACGGCTCGCGCACATCGACGACGGTGCTGCCCGCGTCGCGAAGCCGGATCCCCTCGTCGACGTCCACCTGGCGGAGGCTCACGGCGCCGATCCGCCGCTGCCGGCCTCGGCGAGCACGTCGGCCTCGTCCGGCCAATTGGCGGCCGCCCCGGTGACGGCGCCCTGGAGCACCTTGTAGCCGAGCAGCGCGCACTTCAGGCGAGCCGGACCGATCGGCACCCCGAGCGCACCGACCACCTCGCGCGGGTCCATGCCGCGCACCTCGTCGAGGCTCATCCCGCGCAGCTCGTCGGTCATGATCGAGGCCGATGCCTGGCTGATCGCGCAGCCGCGACCGTCGAACGCGACGTCGTCGATCCGCTCCGCCGCGGGGTCGAGCCGGAGCGTCATGCTCAGCTCGTCGCCGCAGGTCGGGTTCGAATCGGCGAAGCGCAGGTCGTGCGGGTCGAGGACGCCGCGGTTGTGGGGCTCGCGGTAGTGCTCGAGGATGAAGTCCCGGTACAGGTTGTCCATCTCAGGCCGTGCCGAAGATGCGCTGCGCGGCGCGGATGGCATCGGTCAGGCGGTCGACGTCGTCGAGGTCGTTGTAGACGCTGAAGCTGGCGCGGGTCGTGGCCGGCACGTCGTAGCGCTGCATGACCGGCTGGGCGCAGTGGTGGCCGGCGCGGACGGCGATGCCGTGGCGATCGAGGATCTCGGCCAGGTCGTGCGGGTGGATGCCGTCGACGACGAAGCTGATGACGCCGGCGTGCTCGTCGGCCGAGCCCGGGCCGAGCCTGCGCAGGCCGTCGATCTCGCCGAGCGCGCGCCAGGCGGACTCGAAGAGCACCCGCTCGTGCGCCCGCACGTTGGCCATGCCGATCCGCTCCAGGTAGTCGACGGCCGCCCCGAGCCCGATCGCCTCCGCGATGGCCGGCGTCCCGGCCTCGAACTTCCATGGCACCTCGTTCCACTCGGCGGTCTCGAGGGTGACGCGGGTGATCATGCTGCCGCCGGTCAGGAACGGTGGCATGTCGTCGAGGAGCTCGCGGCGACCCCACAGCGCGCCGATCCCGCTTGGGCCGAGCATCTTGTGGCCCGACAGCGCCGCGAAGTCGACGCCCAGGCTGGCGACGTCGACCGGCATGTGCGGCACGCTCTGTGCCGCGTCCAGGACCACGAGTGCGCCGGCGGCGTGGGCGCGCGCCACGATCTCGGCGACCGGGTTGATCGTGCCGAGCGAGTTGCTCACCTGCGACAGCGTCAGCAGCTTCGGCGCGCGAGCAAGGTGCTTCTCGAGGTCCTCGAGGTCGAGCCTGCCGTCGTCCGTGATCGCGACGTGGGCGAGGGTCGAGCCCGTCGCGGCGGCGAGCTGCTGCCACGGCACGAGGTTGGCGTGGTGCTCCATGCCGGTGCTGACGACGAGGTCGCCCGGACCGATGTTCGCGCGGCCCCAGCTGTAGGCGACGAGGTTCAGCGCCTCGGTGGCATTGCGCACGAAGACGACCTCGCGGGCGCTCGGCGCACCGATGAAGGCGGCGAGGGCCTTGCGCGCGCCCTCGAAGCGCGCGTCGGCGTCGGCGCTCAGCTCGTAGATCCCGCGATGGACGTTGGCGTAGTGGTGGGCATAGGCGTCGGCGATCGCATCGATGACCGATCGCGGCTTCTGCGCCGAGGAGGCCGAGTCGAGGTAAGAGAGCGGCTCGCCCGAGCGGGTCGCGCGCTCGAAGGCTGGGAAGTCGGCGCGCAGCGCCGCCCCATCCAGGATCCGGGTGCCTGCCGGCTCGACGGCCATGGGGCCTGGCTAGTGGGCCTCGACCGGCTCCGGCGCGGAAGCCTCGTCGCCGACGCCGGCCGGCAGGCCGACCTGCTCGCGGACCCAGTCGTAGCCGTTGGCCTCGAGCTGGTGGCTCAGCTCCTCGCCGCCGCTCATCACGATGCGGCCGTCCAGCAGGACGTGCACGAACTGCGGCTTCACGTAATTCAGCATCCGCTGGTAGTGGGTGATCATCAGCACCCCCATCTCGGGCGAGATGGTGGCGTTGATGCCCTCGGCGACCGTGCGCAGCGCGTCGATGTCGAGGCCCGAATCGGTCTCGTCCAGGATGGCCATCGACGGGCTGAGGACCGCCATCTGGAGCATCTCGAGCCGCTTCTTCTCACCGCCCGAGAAGCCCTCGTTGACGTAGCGGGCGGCGAAGCCCGGATCCATGCGGAGGAGCGCCATTTTCTCCTCCATCAGCTTGCGGAACTTCGCCAGCGGGATGCCGGTGTACTTGATCGAGGTCTCGCCGGTCTCGTCGGCCTGCTTCGGGTGGTGGATGGCGTTGTAGATGTTGCGCAGGAAGCTCGCGACGGTTACGCCGGGGATCGCGCTGGGATACTGGAAGGCCAGGAAGAGCCCCAGCCGGGCACGCTTGTCGGGTGACAGGCCGAGGGGGGTCGGGCCGTTCAGGAGATCGTGGCCGGCCCAGGTGATGCTTCCGGCATCGACGACGTAGTCGGGATGGCCCATCAGGGCGTAGGCCAGGCTCGTCTTGCCCGATCCGTTCGGGCCCATCAGGGCATGGACCTCGCCCTTGCTGACGGTCAGGTCGAGCCCCTTGAGGATCTTCTTGCCACCGATGCTCACCTCGAGCCCGGTGATGACGAGTTGATCGGTCATGCGGTTGGCGTGTCCTGCGTGCTGCGTTGGGAGTTCATGGCGATGCGCCGGCGGCGCACCTCGATCGGATATGGCGGACCGCCCGCGGAGGCGAGCACCTCGGCCAGGCTCGTCGCGCCCAGTGATAGCGACAGCGTCTCGTAGACGCGCTGGAAGACCTCGTGCACGCTGCATGGCTGTGGCCGATCGCAGTGCTCGAGGTCGCCGACACCCGCGCACGGCATCTCGAGGATCGGGCCCTCGAGGGCGCGGATCGCATCGGCCATCGCGATCTGTGCGGCCGGGCGTGCCAGGCGGTAGCCGCCGGACTGGCCTCGGGTCGCGGTCACCAGCCCGGCCCGGCGCAGGTCGCCGGCGAGCTGCTCGAGGTAGGCGTGTGGCAGCTTCTCGCGCCTGGCGATCTCGGCCAGCGAGAGGCATCGGTCCTCGCCCTCGCTGCGGGCCAGCGTGACGAGGATGCGGACGCCGTACTCGGTGCGGGTGCTGATTCTCATCGGTCGTCGAGCCTCACGCGGACCTCGTCGCCGATCAGCTCGGTCGGGTAGGCCCGAACCGGTCGAACCGGCGGAAGGGCGAGGACGCGCCCGGTGAAGAGGTCGAAGCGGCCGCCGTGGCGCGGGCACTCGACCGCGGTGTCGTCCAGCTCGCCCTCGCCGAGTGTGCCGCCATCGTGGGTGCAGACGTTGTCGATGGCGCCCCACTCGCCGTCCTCGGTGTGGCCCACGCACAGCGATCGGCCGTCGAGCTCGACCACGCGGACGGTGCCCGGCTCGACGTCACCGACGCGAGCGACGGTCACGAACCCCGAGGCCTGTTCCAGTGCCGTCATGCCGCGTCGAGCTCCTCGCTCCCGATCCGGGTCGCGAGCGCCGCAAGCACGTGCTCACGAATCGTCTCGTCGCCGATCTGCCGCACGACCTGCTCGAAGAAGCCGCGCACGATCATCCGCTCGGCCTCGACCGGGTCCAGCCCGCGCGACTGGGCGTAGAACAGCTGGATCGGGTCGATCGCACCGGCCGTCGCGCCGTGGCCGCAGCGGAGGATGTCGTTGGCCTTGATCTCTAGCACCGGGATCGGCTCGGCGCCGGCCTCCGGGCTGAGCAGGAGGTTGCGGCACTCCTGGTACGAGCTCGTCTGCTTCGTCCCGTGCTCGACGCGCGTCACGCCGTAGAAGGCGGCACGCGAGCGGTCGTAAAGTGCCGACAGGTAGAGCAGGTCGCTGGTCGTGTAGTCCGCGGCCAGCACCTGGTGCGCGTTGATGTCGATGTGCTGATCGTCGCCGGCGGCCAGCAGGCCGAGCAGCTTCGACGTGCCACCCTTGCCGGACATCGCCACGTCGAGGCCGACCTTCGTCACCTTCGAGCCGATCTCGGCGTTCAGCGTCGTGACCTCGGCGTCGGGGCCGACCTCGACGCGTTGGGCGCCGATGTTCCACGCCGCACTCCCAAGCTGCTGGAGATTGGCGTAGCGGACGGTCGACGCGCGGCCGGCCACGACCTCGACGATCCCGCCATACCAGCCCGGCTCGCCGTCGGGTGAGAGGGTCTGCTCGAGGAGCGTGACGCTGCTGTCCTCCTCGGCGACGACCAGGCTGACCGGCAGGTACGTGCCGCCGGCCTCGGGAAGGGTCGTGCGCGCGACGAGGGTGCCGTCGACGACGACGCCGCGCGGGACGTGGCAGAAGAGCCCACCGGTCCATGCCGCGTGGGCGAGTGCCCAGTAGTGCGCGTGCGAGTCCGGCCCGTCGAGCTGCCCCAGGGCGCGGCGGACGAGCTCGGGATGCTCGCGCACGGCGTCACGCAGGTCGGCGAGGATGACGCCGGCTTCGGCCGCGCCGGGCGGCAGGGTGATCTCGAGGCGGGGGACGTCCACCAGCAGGCGGCCGTCTCGCGGAAGCGCGGCCAGGTCCGTCCGGCGCCACTCCTCCTCCTGACCGGTCGGCGGCGGAGTGGCCTCCGCACGCTCCCACCAGCTCGCGCGCGACGCGCGCAGCCAGTCTGGCTCGTCGAGGTGCTCGCCGATGCGCCCGATCGCGTCTGCGTCGAGCGCCTCCGCGGTCGCCGTCGTCATCGGCTCAGCCGACCGCGCCTTCCATCTGGAGCTGGATGAGGCGGTTCATCTCGACGGCGTACTCCATCGGCAGCTCCTTGACGATCGGCTCGATGAAGCCATTCACGATCATCGCGCTCGCCTCCGCCTCGGACAGGCCGCGGCTCATGAGGTAGAAGAGCTGCTCGCTGCCGACCTTGGAGACCGTCGCCTCGTGACCGATGGTGACGTCCTCCTCGTCGATCTCCATGTACGGGTACGTGTCCGAGCGCGCCTCCTCGTCGAGAATGAGGGCATCGCAGCGGACCGTCGACTTCGCCTTCTCGCAACCGGGATAGACCTTCACGAGGCCGCGGTAGCTCGTCCGGCCTGTGCCCTTGGAGATCGACTTCGAGGTGATGAGCGACGTCGTGTTCGGCGCGGCGTGGATGACCTTGCCGCCGGCGTCCTGGTGCTGCCCATCGCCGGCGAAGGCGATGCTGAGCACCTCGCCGTGGGCTCGCTCGCCGAGCAGGTAGATGCTGGGGTACTTCATCGTCACGCGCGAGCCGAGGTTGCCGTCGACCCACTCCATCACGGCGTCCTCGTAGGCCACGGCACGCTTGGTGACGAGGTTGTAGACGTTGTGGCTCCAGTTCTGGATCGTCGTGTAGCGGACGCGCGCGCCCTTCTTGACGATGATCTCGACGACGGCGCTGTGCAGGGACGCGGTCGAGTACGTCGGCGCCGTGCAGCCCTCGACGTAATGGACCGATGACCCTTCGTCGGCGATGATCAGCGTCCGCTCGAACTGGCCCATGTTCTCGGTGTTGATCCGGAAGTAGGCCTGCAGCGGCAGCTCGACGTGGACGCCCTTCGGCACGTAGATGAACGAGCCGCCGCTCCACACGGCCGTGTTGAGCGCTGCGAGCTTGTTGTCGTTGGCCGGGATGACCGTGCCGTAGTACTCGCGGAACAGCTCCGGGTGAGTCTTGAGCGCCTCATCGGTCCCGAGGAAGATGACGCCCTGCTTCTCGAGGTCCTCGCGGATGTTGTGGTAGACGACCTCGGAGTCGTACTGGCCGCCGACGCCCGCGAGGTACTTCTTCTCCGCCTCGGGGATGCCGAGCTTGTCGTACGTGCGGCGGATGTAGTCGGGCACGTCGTCCCATGACTGCATCGCCTTGTCGGTCCCGGTGACGTAGTAGTAGATGTCCTGGAAGTCGATCGGGTCGAGGTCCGCGCCCCACTTCGGCATCGGGCGCGCTTCGAAGTGCCGATACGCCTTCAGACGCATCTTCGTCATCCACTCCGGCTCGGCCTTGATGCGGCTGATCTCCGCCACGACCTCGGCGCTGATGCCCTTGGCGAAGGTCGTGCGGGGCTGCTCGGGGTCGTTCCAGCCATACCGGTAGCCGCCGGGGACCTGGGTCAGGGCGGGATTCGGAAGGGCCATCGTTCCTCGCTTGGGTTGCGTGCGGAATCCCGACCGATTTAGTCGGGGTTGCGTTCATTGTCCTGCAGCGCGTGAGCCGGGTCAACCGAGGGTACGGGGTGGGTTCCCTTTGCGGCGGCAGGAAAGCATGGCTACGATCGGCTGGCGTGCCCCGCAGGATGACCCAGGAGGACGATCCCATGGTATTCCTTCGGCGCAGACCATCGAGAGCTGCTGTCATCGGTGCGATATTCGCGATGCTGATCGGCGCCATGCCGGTCGCGGCAGCCAAACCGACGCCGGGGTGCGACAACCGCACGAACAACACGTACGCCAAGCTTCTCGAATGCGTGACCCTGGAGGGCGTCCGGGAGCACCAGAATGCCTTCCAGCAGATCGCCAACGCGAACGGCGGCACGCGCCATGCCGGCGAGAGCGGATACGCCGCGAGCGCTCAATACGTCTACGACCGTCTGCAGCAGGCGGGCTGGACGGTCTCGCTCCACGAATTCCCGTTTATCTACACCCCACCGCCTCGGCTCCAACAGCTGACGCCCACCGCCGCGACGTACGAGACCGGGGCATTCACCGGGTCGGGCTTCGGTGAGGTCTCTGCCGCCGTGACGCCGATCGACGTGAACTTCGTGGCCCCCGCGACCACAACCAGCGGTTGCCAGGGCGACTTCACCGAGGCGGCGGTCGGTGCGCCCATCGTGCCCGATCCAGACGGTCCCGACGACTTCGCCGACTTCACCGGCGGCATCGCCCTCGTCCAGCGAGGCGCGTGCAGCTTCGCCCTGAAGGCCACCAACGCCATGTCGGCGGGGGCCGCGGCGCTCATCATCTTCAACCAGGGCAGCGACCCGACACGTATGGACCTGATCATCGGCACCCTGGCGCCGGTCGCCGCCACCATTCCGGTCGTGGGCGCTTCGTATGCCAATGGGCAGGCACTCGCGCAGGCCGGATCGACGGCACTCGTCGACGTCGATCCCCCCGAGAGCCGGCCGCAGGTCAACGTGATCGCCGAACGGCGCGGGAAGAACAACGCCAACGTTGTCATGGCGGGAGCCCACCTCGACTCGGTCCAGCGTGGCCCCGGGATCCAGGACAACGGAAGCGGATCCGCGGCGCTCCTGGAAGTTGCCGAGCAGATCGGCAAGCTGAAGCCGGAGAACACCCTGCGCTTCGCGTGGTGGGGCGCCGAAGAGTCCGGTCTCATCGGTTCGACGCAGTATGTCAACGGGCTGAGCCAGACCGAGCAGGATCGGATCGCGCTCTACCTGAACTTCGACATGATCGGTTCGCCCAACTACATGTTCATGGTGTACGACGGCGACGAATCCGGGTTCCCGGCTCCTCCGGGGGTGCCGATCCCTGCCGGATCGATCCAGATCGAGGACCTGTTCGAGTCGTTCTTCACGTTGCGCGGTGAGCCGTATGACGACGCCCAGTTCAGCGGGCGGAGCGACTACCAGGCGTTCATCAACAACGACATACCCGCCGGTGGGCTCTTCACCGGCGCGGAAGTGCCGAAGACCGCCGAGCAGGCCGCGATCTGGGGCGGCACAGTCGGTGCGCAGTACGACCCGTGCTACCACCTGGCCTGCGACACGTTCGCGAACGTGTCCCTGCATGCGCTCGACGTGAACAGCGACGCGGTCGCGTTCGCGGTCCTCACGTACGCGTACTCCACCCAATCGGTGAACGGCGTGCCCGGAAAGACGGTCCCGGGTGGCCTCGTGATCCCGCCACCCGCCGGTCCGGAGGGAACGGTCGGCAGCGGAAGCGGCGCCGAGCACGCGCCGCTCGACTGACGATGCGCGCTGAGCTCGCGCGCTGATTCGCACCGATGCCACGGCCGGGGTTCCGACCCCGGCCGTGGCCGTTTCCTATTCCAGCTCGAGCAGCTCGCGGCGACGCGGCTGCCGCTCGACGAACGCCCTGGCGTCCTCGACCGGGATCGCGCCGTTGACGACCGCGAGCTGGACGACACGGTCCTCGACGAGGTAGGCCACCCAGAACCGATCGCCCTCACCGCGCTTGATGGTCTCCTCCCAGGTCGGCGCCCAGCCGACGACATCGATGAGGTCGCCGGCCACCTCGCTGAAGACCCACGGCGCGCGGGGCGGTGCCAACGGCTTGCCGAGCATCGATAGGGCGGCGCGCTCACCGCCCTCGCGCGCGGCGTGCCAGTGCTCGATCCGGCGCCCATCGATCCGCGCGGCATCACCGGCAGCCCAGACCGATGGATGGCTCGTGTGGAGGTCCGCATCGGTCTCGATGCCGTCGTCAACGGCCAGGCCGGCTGCCTCGGCCAGCTCCGTCCGCGGGGTGACCCCGATGCCGGCGATGCTGAACGCGTGGACATGGCGCTCATCGCCGACCCGGGCGGCCCCGTCGGTGAGCCGTGTCACTGCCGCGCCGGATTGGACCTCTACGCCCGCCGACTCCAGGCGCCCTCGCGCCCATCGATCGAGCTCGTCTCCCAGCGAACCGGCCCAAAGGCGCTCGGCCATCTCGAGGATCGTCGGCCTAAGTCCGAGTGTGGCGAGGCCCGACGCGACTTCGACGCCGATGAAGCCGCCGCCGATGACCGTCACCCGAGCACCCGCGCCCGCCTCGGTGGCCTTCGCGCGGAGCCGGCGCGCATCGGTCAGAGTTCGAAGGAGCAGCGCGTGCTCGCCACCGTCGACTGGAAGCTCGCGCGGCCGGGCGCCGGTGGCCAGGAGGCAGCGCTCGAAGTTGATGATGGTGCCCTCGTCGAGGGTCGCCTCGCCCGCATCGGGGTCGAGCGCGGTGACGCGGTGCGCGGGCAGCAGCTCGACGCTCCGGCGCTCGTACCAGCGCGCAGGCTCGGCCAGGACAAGCTCGTCGGGCAGGTCGTCCCTGAGCAGCTCCTTGCTCAGCGGCGGCCGGTTGTATGGCAGCGCAGCCTCATCGCCGACGAGGAGGATCCGCCCGTCGAACCCCTCGCGGCGTAACGTTCGCGCGCACCGAACCGATGCGACGCCACCGCCGATGAGGAGCACATCGGTCGTCTCGGTCCTCGCTGCCACCGCGCCATGCTAGCGGTGGCGTCGCGCCGGTCAGGAGCAGCCTGGCTGGCCCTCGAGCCACTCGACGGCAGCGTCGATCGCAGGGTCGTCACCATCGGGGCCGGCGATGACGGCGACGGTCTGGTCCGGCGCGAGGTTGGACTCGTAGGTCGCGCCATCACGATCCACGACCGTCGAGACCGGGAGCCGCAGCCGCGCCCCGTCGACCATCACGAGCGACATCTGCCCATGCGGGCTGCCGGCGGTGACGCCGCCGATGATGCGCGTGGCCGGGCGCCCGCGGAAGCCAACGACCAGCTGCTCACCGGCGGCGGCGGTCACGTTCGAGGTCAGCACGACCACCGGGGCATCGCGGTTGGCAGGCAGGTGTGCCGCCTCGCTCGCCAGCATGGCGTCGAATTCCTCTTCCTGCCGCTCGTCATCCGCCGTCGCGGCGGCCACGGCCGGCGAGTCGAGGATCTCGGCGGTGCGCTCATCGCCGTCGACGAGCACCGTCCCATCGTCGTTCACCTCGACCCACCAGTTGCCCAGGGCGGAGTCGAACGTGATGACGCGACCCTCGCCGAGCAGGCCGGCGACGACCCCAAAGAGCGGCGGGTACGCGCCGAAGGCCGTCTCCCGGACGTCGACGATCCAGCCGCATGCGGGCGCCGTCGACTCGACCGACTCCATCGCCGTCCGCCCGTCCAACAGATATTGACGGATGTCGTCGGGCCCACCGGCGTCCAACGCGGGCAGGTCGAGATAGCCAACCTCGCCGAACCGATCCCCGCGCGGCCCGGTCACCGACCCCGGGCTCTCTCCGCCGGCGGGCACGTCCTCGGGCCGGATGAAGACGGTTCCGGAGAAGTCGAAGGTCGCGATGGCGTCCTGGATGCGCCGCCAGGCCTCACCGGCCGTCGGATCCTCGGGCAAGCCGTCGAGTGCCGCCGCCCGCGCGGCAGTCCAGTCGATGGCCTCCGTGTTCCAGTGGTACGCCTCCATGGCTTCGAGCGCCGTCTCGATGTAGGCGACGTAGTCGACGTCGGTGGACGAACCTGGCTGCCCCAGTGGGAAGTCCGGCGGCAGCCCGAGGGAGGCAGGGTCAGGCGGCTGATCGGTGTCCGGCGGCTCGATCGGCGCGGGATCGGTCATTGGCGCGAACTCGGTGACGTGCGAGGTGATGAACGGCGCATCCTCCACCGTCGGGGTCACGCCGACCAGATCTGTCGACCACGTCCGCAGTCCACCATCGGGCGCGATGCCCCACTCCGCGGTCGCCATGCCGTCGCGATAGGGAGCGGTCAGGACCCACGTCGCACCACCGTCCGCACCGCGCGTCACGGTCACGTCACCATCGCCGATGGCGAAGGCATCCGCGGCAGCGACTTCGCCGTCGAGCATCCCGGTCTGGAGCGTCACGACCGGAGGGGCATCGTCGCGCGACCCCGCGACCCAGGCCTCGGCATCGGTCACATACGACTCATCGCCGACCAGGACGTGGATGGACGTGGTGACGTTCTCTCCACGAGCCGGAGGCTGGCCGTCCGGATCCAGCCACCAGCCGGTCTCGGCGACATCGACGTCCGTTCGCATGATCACGATCTGGTCGCCGCTTGGCCTCCAGCTGAACCATGTTGCCGAGCTCAGCTCGTCGAGGACTGACGACGTGGATACGCCCTCGACGCCCGGGGCATCACGAAGTGCATCGACCGCGGAATCGAGCGCGGCGCGCAGCTCCTCGACGCTGGCCGGCGATGGCTGCGCCTCGGTCGAGTCGGTCGGGGCCGGACCCACGTTGGGTTCCTGGCCGAGGATCAGCGCGACGATGGCGACCACGGCGACCACACCGATTGCGACCGCGGCCGGGAGGAACGCGGCGAACGGCGAGCGGCTCAGCGGTGCGGTGTCGACCGTGGCCATGATCCGCGGGACGAGGTCGGTCGGTGGCTGCGCCTGTCCGCGGGACCGCAGGAACTCGATGACTCGCTCGTCGCTCATGTCATCACCTCCGTCTCGACGTCGCGCCGCGGATCATTCAGCTCACGTCGCAGGACCGCCAGCCCGGCGCTCAGCCGCGACTTCGCCGTCCCGACCCGGATGCCGAGCATGTCGGCGGCCTCGGAGATCGAGAGGCCGATCGAGTAGTGCAGGGCGAGCACGGCTCGCTGGTCGACGGTCAGGCTCTCGAACGCCGGCTCGAGGATCGCCCGCGCTTCGGCATCGGCGCGAAAGTCGGGCCGCGGGTCCGTGATGACCACCTCATCGCCGAGATCCAGCGCAGCGCGAGGACGCCGGCCGCGACTCCGCAGCCAGTTCCGCGATCGATTGACGCAGATCCGCCGCAGCCATGGGTCGAAGGCGCCGGCGTCCCGAAGCCGCGGGAGCTGCTGCCACGCCGAGACGAACGTCTCCTGGGTCACGTCGGCGGCATCGGCCACGCCGACGATCGCCGCGGCGAGCCGAAACGTCTCGGTCGCGTGCTTCCCGACGAGCATCTCGAATGCCTCCCGATCGCGGGCCTTGGCACGGCTGACGAGGTCCAGCGCTGTTCCCTCCTTGGGCCTTCACACACTAGACACCGGCCCGCGTCAGAGTGTTCGGCGGCTCGTGCGGATCGGCTTCGATAGACTCCGCACCGCATGACCCTGCCTACCGACCTGCACATGAGAGAAGCGGCCATCAGCGACATGCCCGCCATCGCCGCGATGCGCGCGGCGACCGGTTGGGCGGTGCACGAGTGGGCGCTGCGCGCCGTGATCGCTCAGCCCCATGCCCGCTGTGTCGTCGTGACCGATCCCGAAGGACGGCTCGCCGGGGTCGGCTCCGGCATCGCGTACGCGCCGCTCGGGTTCGTCGGCAACATGATCGTCGCCGACCAGCACCGGCGCCGAGGAGTCGGCACTGCCATCCTCGACGACGTCGCCGGCTGGCTGGCGCAGGCTGGCTGCAGCCGCCTCGAGCTCAACGCGACCGATGAAGGGGAGCACCTGTACGCCACCCGTGGGTTCGCCAGTCGCGGCCGCAGCGCGGTCGCCCGGGTGCCACGCTCGACACCGCTCGGAGGCGACCCGGCCGTGCGGACTCGTCCCGCAACGCCCGCCGATCTCGATCGCCTCGCCGAATACGACCGCCCGCGCTTCGGTGGCGACCGGCGGCCGGTCCTCGCATTGCTCCTCGACGACCCGTCGTGTCGGACCGCGGTCGCGGAGCGCGAGCTCGTGCTGGTCGGGTTCGCGGTCGCCCGTCTCGACGAACCCCGGCTAGGACCGATGGTCGCCGACACGCCGGGGGTCGCGGCCTCAATGCTGCGCTGGGCCTTCGCCGCCTCCCCCGCCACCGACGAGATGCGGCTCAACCTGCCGCCGGACAACGACGTCGGTGCCGCGTGGCTGCGCGAGCTGGGCGTGCCCGCCGAACCGTGGGAGGGCCGCATGGCGCGCGGACCGGACGTTCCGCGCCGCGATGACACGATCTACCAGATGACGGTGGGCCCCCTGGGTTGACGACGACGCACGGCCTCGTCCTCAGCGCGCGCTCGGGCTTCTACACGATCGCCACCGACGAGGGAGACCTCGTCGAGTCGCATCTGCGTGGCCGCGTGAAGCGCGAGCGGCAGTCCTCGGACCTCGCCGTCATCGGCGACAGGGTGGAGCTCGAGCGCCTGCCCGACGGGACCGGCGCGATCGTCGGCGTCGAGCCACGCGGGCGACGCTTCAGCCGCCGGCAGCCCGGCCCGCGCGGCACGTGGCGCGAGGACGTGATGGTCGCCAACCCGGACCTCGTGGCGATCGTCTTCGCCTGCGACCGGCCCCCGCCGAATCCCCGGCTGATCGACCGCTTCCTCGTCGTCGCGGAGTACAACGAGGTGCCGCCGGTCCTCGTCGCCAACAAGGTCGACCTGGTCGGGACCGATGCGGCGAGCGACCGCTTCGGCGGTTACGAGCGCATCGGCTACGACGTGATCTACACCAGCGCCAGGGGCAAGATCGGCCTCGAGGAGTTCCGCGCACGGCTTGCCGGGCGGCTGTCGATCGTCACGGGCCCCTCAGGCGTCGGCAAGTCGACGCTGCTCAACGCGCTGCAGCCGGGACTGCGAATCGAGACCGGCGAGGTCAGCGAGATCATGGAAGGGCGCGGGAAGCACACGACCCGCCACGCCGAGCTGCACCCGCTCGACGGACCCGAGGGTGGCTACGTCGCCGACACGCCCGGGATCAGGGAGCTCGGCCTCTTCCAGATCCCACAGAGCGAGCTCGCATGGTGCTTCCCCGAGTTTCGCGAGCACCTCGGGCAGTGCGCCTTCAACGACTGCACCCACCTGCACGAGCCGCGCTGCGGCCTCCGGGCGGCCGTCGAGGCCGGCGCTATCTCGGAGGACCGATACGACTCGTACCGACGCCTGGCGACCGGTGACCAGCCTTCCTAGTCGCTGATCAGGCCGAGCGCCACCGCGAGCGTCGCGTCGGCGAAGAGGGCCGCGCGCTCGACATCCACGTTGTCGATGTCGTCGCAGGCGAGGTGATAGCACGCGTCGGCCGGCTCGCCGCCCGCGCCGGACGCAGATGGCGCGGCGGCCCCGCCCGTCTCGGTGGCGCCCGCGAACAGGCCACCGGTCGGAACGCCGGCTTCGTTGAAGGAGCCGTGGTCGCTTCCCCCGCCGAGGTCGGCAGGCTCGACGTGCAGGCCACGGTCGGTGAACCACTCGACGTACACCTGCGTGATCTCGGCGGATCCCTCGGCCACGGCGATCTCGTCGTAGACGAGGTTCGCGCCGTTCGGAGAGCCGGTCATGTCGAGGTTGACGTAGGCGACGAGCTCGTCTTCGAGATCCTCGACATACGCGCGCGAGCCGACCAGGCCCAGCTCCTCCCCGCCCCACAGGCCGATGCGAACGGCGGTCCCATCCGGCACGCCGGCCTCGGCCACGCCGCGCGCGATCTCGAGCACCGAGGCCACCCCACTGCCGTTGTCGTTGATGCCTGGACCCTCGAGCACCGAGTCCAGGTGCGCCCCGACCATGACCACGCTCGGGCCGTCGCCGAGCTGGGCAATGACGTTGCGCAGCACAGCGCGCTCGCGTTCGGTCTCGACGCGCAGCTGCACCGGCTCGTCGCCCGTGCCCTCGAGCGCGCGGATGGCGTCATCGGTGACCGACACGACGGGGATCTCGATGCCGGCCGGGTCGATGAGCGTCGGGCGGAAGATCTCGCCTGGCCCGCGGCCGGGGTACCCGACGAGCAGGGCCGCGGCGCCGGCCTCGACCGCGTTGATGGCCTGCTGGCGCCGGAAGCAGCCGCCCTCCACGGTCAGCACGATGCTCCCCGGCTCCACGCCTTCGAAGTCGCCGGCGGCGCAGCCGCTGCCGTCGAGGATCTCGACCCGGGCCGTCACCTCGCCGCTGGCCGAGTAGATGAGCGCCCGCAGCTCGTCCGGCCCGGCGAACGTCGAGGAGCCGACCACGAGCTCGGTCCCGGGAAGCTCGGCGAAGCCGGTGAACTCGACGTCCGGCGTGTCGACGTCGAAGCCGAGCTCGATGAGCTCATCGACCGCCCAGTCGACCGACGCCTCGTAGCCGCTCGTCCCGGCGAAGCGGTTGCCGCCGTGCTCGTCGGCGATGGCCTGGAGGGCGGCGAGATGGTCGGCGATCCGCTCGCCGTCGGCGGCAAACGCAGGGAGCGGCGCGTCAGTTGTGCCGGGGGAGGGCGCTGGCGAGGAGGTCGGGATCGGGCCTTCTGCCCCACAGGCGCCAACGAGCGCGACGAGCACGGCGGCCAGGAGCCAGCGACATCGGTCCATCTGCAGACCGATACCCCGCGGAGGTCTCCTCGGTTCAGGCCAGTCGACCGGCGGATGGACCCTGCAGGCGGCCCGGTTGTATCATCGCCGTCGCCGCGAGCGGGAGTAGCTCAGCTGGCAGAGCACAACCTTCCCAAGGTTGGGGTCGCGGGTTCGATCCCCGTCTCCCGCTCCATTTTCTTGCCCGCGGCGCCGCCCGTATCCTCTCTGGCATGACCGATGGATCACCGCCCGTCGACCCGTGGCGCTACACCGTCCGCGTGCCGGTCCGCCAGTACGAGCTCGACCAGAACGGCCATGTCAACAACGCGGTCTACCTGAACTGGGCCGAGCAGGTGGCGATCGATCACGTCGAGGCGATGGGCTACGGTCGCGACTGGGCGCGACAGCATGGCGGCGGCTGGGTCGTCCGAGAGCACCACGTCATCTACCACCGACCGGTGCTGTACGGCGAAGCCGTCCTCGTCACCACCCTGCCGCAGAAGCTGGCCGGCGTGCGCGGCACGCGTCGCACGGAGATCCATCGCGAATCGGACGGCGTGCTGGTGACCGAGGCGATGACCGAGTGGATCTGGGTCCGCGCCGACGGCCGGCCGGCGCGCGTGCCGGCCGAGCTGCTCGAGCGCTGGGCGCCCGGCTAGGAATCGGTCGAGATCGTCCCGAGCAGCACGATCCACACGACGAGCGCCACGATCAGGGAGATGAGCTCGGGGTTCGGCATGCCGCCTTGACGCCGCGGGACGCGGATCGGATCCGTGTCGAAGACGCGAGCCTTCGATCGTCGTACTCTCGTAGACCCCCATCCGTGAGGAGATTTCTCATGAAGCAAGGCGACCTCACCCACTTCGAGATTCCCGCTGACGACCCCGATCGCGCCAAGTCCTTCTACTCCGGCCTCTTCGGCTGGAGCTTCGGCGATCCGATCCCCGGCTTCGAGGGCTATCACCTGTTCACGACGCCGGTCGGGCAGGAGGGCATGGGCGGCGCCATCGGCAAGCGCGGCGTGAGCGCACCGGAGAAGCTGCGCAACTACGTCCAGGTCGACTCGGTCGACGCCGCGCTTCAGAAGGTGACGGAGCTCGGCGGGTCGGTGGTCGAGCCGAAGGCCGAGGTTCCCGGCCAGGGCTGGTTCGGCGTCTTCCGCGACCCCGAGGGCAACGAGCTGGCGGTCTGGGAGTCCCTGCCGAGCAGCTGACCCTGGGCGGTCGCGGCAACGTCGCCCGCACCCGCGCATGCGCCTCAGCGCACAACGTGGCCCAAGCCAGATGCGCGTATCCTTCGCACCGATGACGGCTCGGGCCGCGTTCGCGCTGGCGCTCGTGCTCGCCGGCTGCAGCGCGACGCCCTCCACCTCCGGTTCGCCGGGGACGAGCACGTCCGTGGCTGCCACGGATCCCGCGTCCCCGTCGGCGGCGCCATCGAGCGCTGCCACGTCGCCGTCGGCGACTCCGGAGCCGGAGCCGCTGGCATGGGCGCGCCTCGACGCGTCGGGACCGCCGGCGCGCGAGGATCACACCTGGACCGTGGCCGGCGAGGGCCGAACCGCGCTCCTCTTCGGCGGCCGCGACGGGCCAACCGTCTTCGGTGACCTGTGGGCGTACGACCTCGATGCCGACGCGTGGACGGAGCTCTCACCCGGTCCGGGGCCCGTCCCCCGCTTCGGCCACGAGGCGGCGTGGGTCGATGGCGTCGGCCTCGTCGTCTTCGCCGGCCAGGCCGGACCCAACTTCTTCAACGACCTGTGGGCCTACGACCCCGCCGCGAACGCCTGGACCGAGCTCCCCGGCAGCGGCGACGTGCCGGTCTCGCGCTACGGTTCCTGTGCCGCGGTCGGCCCCGATGGGCGGCTCTGGATCAGCCACGGCTTCACCTCCGACGGAGCACGCTTCTCCGACACGCGCGCCTACGACTTCGACGCGGGCACCTGGTCTGACGAGACGCCCGACGGCACTCGCCCGGTCGAACGCTGCCTCCACGGCTGCTGGTGGACCGATGACGGCGCCCTGGCGCTGTACGGCGGGCAGACGACCGGCACCCTGGCCCTCGGCGACCGCTGGGCCCTCGCCGATGGCGCGTGGTCGGAGATCGGTGGGACCGCACCGCCCGAGCGAAACCTCTACGCCCGGGCCCGCCTCGACGGCGCGACGCTCGTGTTCGGCGGACAGGCGCTGGATGGGTCGTACCGAGCTGACCTGTGGATGCTCCCTGATGCTGGCGACGACGCCGTCGAGCTGGAGCCGGCCGGCGAGAGTCCACCGGGACGCGCGGGGGCCGAGATGGTGACCGATACCGATGCGGGTCGGGTGCTGCTGTTCGGCGGACGCGACGCGAACGGCGGCCTGGCCGACCTCTGGGCCCTGACAGGGGCAGGTGGGGGAGGATGAGCAGCGAGGGACCGATGGCGCGCAACGTGCTGGGAGCCCGTGGGATGACGACATCCACGTTCGAAGAGGTCGCGGCGCCCGCCTGGACGATCAGGCCGGAGCAGCCGCTGGACCTCGACCAGATCCACGACCTCCATCGCGAAGCCTTCGGCCGGCGCGACGAGGCCGAGCTCGTCGACGCCATCCGCAGCGGACCCGACTTCATCCCTGAGCTGTCGCTCGTGGCCGCTGCGGCGGATGGAAGCGTGCTCGGACACGTCCTCATGAGCCGCATCGGCTTCGAAGAGGAGGCGTACGCGATCCGTGGCGACGTCCTCTCGCTGGCGCCGCTCGCAGTCCTGCCGCCGTACACCGGACGCGGGATCGCGTCGGCGCTCACCGCCCAGGCGCTCGCCGAGGCCGACAGGCGCGACGAGCCGTTCGTCTTCGTGCTCGGCTCGCCGGCGTTCTACGCGCGCTTCGGCTTCGTGGCGGCAGTCGACTACGACATCGAGAGCCCGTACGGCGGAGCGGGTCGTGCCTTTCAGGTCCGGTCGAGGCGCAATGGCCCGTCACCGGTGGCCGGGACGGTGTTCTACCCGCGCATGTTCGAGCAGCTCGGGGCCGGCTGACCGCTAGCCGCCGCCACCCGGGCCGCTGTTGTCACCGCCGTCGCCCCCACCTCCGCCGGGGCCGCTGTTGTCGCCGCCGCCGCCGCCAGGGCCGCTGTTGTCCGACTCCGAGGGCTCCGGCGTCTCGAACTCGTCATCGTCGTCGGTGGCGGACGGCGCCGGGGTCGCCGGGCGAGGGCTGTCGCTTGGCGAGACGGATGGCGACGGGCTCGGTGAGGGTGACGGCCTCGGAGACAGGGTCGGTGTCGGGCTCGGGGTCGGGCTCGGGCTGACGATGACCGACGGACTCGGCGTCGTGCCCGGCGAGATGGGTCCGCGGATGAGATCGGCAATATCGCCCACGACCAGCGCCGCGACCACGGCCGCCGCCACCACGGCCGCCGCCGCGAACCCGCGAGCCGGGGTGGCCCATGGCGCCATCGAGCCGGTGAAGCGGGCCCACCATCCGATGGCCGGGTCTGGCGCGGCATCGACCGCCGCATGGATGCGTGCCGCGAGGTCGACCGGCGGGCCGGAGCGCTGGCCGGAGGCGAATGCCTGGAGCTGCTCGGCGATGCCGTCCAGCACCGCGTCCCGGCGGTCGAGCTCGTCCGGCCCGTACGGGTGGCGGATCATCGCTCGATCTCCGGTGCGAGCGCCGGCCGCAGGCGATCGAGACCGCGACGCAGGTGGGTCTTCACGGTGTTGATCGGACGGCCGGTCGTCTCGGCGATCTCGGCGAGCGACAGCTCCCCGAAGAAGCGCAACGCGACCGTCTCGCGGTAGGGATCGGGCAGCGCCGCCACCGCGTCACGGATCTCGCCTCGATGCTCGGCGGTCACGACGACCCGGGTCGGGTCGGCGCTCGTGTCGGCCAGCATCGGCTCTCCGACCGCATCAAGATCGGTCGTCGGACGACGCTGAGCGAGCCGCCGGAAGGCCTGGCGGGTCGCGATCCGCATCAGCCAGCCACGGACCGATCCCTCGCCACGGAACCCGCCAATCGAGCGGAAGGCCGCCAGGAACGCCTCCTGTGCGACGTCCTCCGCGTCATGCGGCCGGCCGAGAATGCGGAGGCACGCGCGATAGATCATCGGGGTCTCCTGGTCGACCAGCACACCGAAGGCATGCCGGTCGCCCGCCCGCAGGGCAGCGACGAGGGCGTGGTCATCCACGCCCCCATCCTGCCACGCGGCGCTCGCCATCCCCTCGGGCAACGCGGGCCTCAGTGACCGCCGCCCGGCCCGGAGTTGTCGTCGTCATCGCCGTCACCGTTGCCGGGGCCGGAGTTGTCGTCGTCATCGCCGTCACCGTTGCCGGGGCCGGAGTTGTCGTCGTCATCGTCACCGTTGCCCGGTCCGGAGTTGTCGTCGTCCCCGTCACCGTTGCCGGGACCCGAATTGCTGTTGTCCTCGTCGTCGTCCGTCGGGCTCGGCTCGGCGGTCGCGCTGGCGCTGGCGCTCGGCGCGGCGGTCGCGCTGGTGCTGGCGTTCGGCTCGGCGGTCGCGCTGGTGCTCGGCTCTGCGCTCGCGCTGGCGCTCGACTCGGCGCTCGCAGCCGCCTCGGGGCTCGCCGACGGCGACGGCTCGGCGGAGGTGCTCGGCTCCGGTGTCAAGGTGGCCGACAGCACACTGCCGCCGGGAGTCGCCTCAGGCGACACAGATGCGCTGGCCGTGCCATCGGCGACGCCTCCGTTGGCGAGAACGACGCCGGCCATGATCAGCAGCCCGCCCACGGCCAGGGCGGCGCCGCGAAATGAAGTCCTGTAGTTCACCATGATCGGCTCCTGATCGGTCTGGGTTGGTCAATGCGCGCGTTCGGTGCGCATACCCACATCGAGCCGATCGAGGGCCGAGAAGTTTCAACCCCGAGGGAAGCTAGGCGTGCTCCTCCTCGAGGGTCGCGCTGACGGCCATCTCCACGTTGCCGGCCAGCGCGCGCGAGATCGGGCAGTTGTCCTTGGTCTGCTCGGCGATGGCGTCGAAGTCGGCCGAGCTGATGCCGGGCACGGTGCCGACGACGTCGAGCTCGGAGCGCGTGACCGTCCAGGCCTCGCCGACCTTGTCGAATGTCACCGTCGCCGAGACGTGGACGTGATCCGGCGGTGTCCCGGCACGCCCGAGGGCGCCGGAGAGGGCCATCGCGAAGCACGATGCGTGCGCGGCGGCAAGCAGCTCCTCCGGCGAGGTGCGGCCCTCGGGTGCCTCGGTGCGCGAGGCCCATGAGACGGGCAGATCGGCGAACGTCCCGCTCGAGCCCGCGGTGACCGTGCCGTCACCCTCGGCGAGCGTGCCGCTCCAGGTGAGGGTGGCCGTTCTGGTGGCAGCCATCGGCGTATCTCCTTCACGTAGACTCGGGCCAATGGGCAGCGTACCGGAACGCAGGCCGATCATCCGCGGCGAGCTCGTGTACCTGCGGGCCCCCGAGCGGAGCGACATCGGTGACTTCGTCCGCTGGTTCAACGATGCGGACGTGGTCCACAACCTGACGATGTACGCGCCGATGAGCGCGGCGGCCGAGACCGTCTGGTTCGATCGGATGCTCGAACGCCAGGGCACCACGGACTATCACTTCGTCATCTGCCTCCTCGCCGACGACCGGGCCATCGGGACCGCCGGCCTGCACGGCGTCGACCAGGTCAACGGCAGCGCCGAGTTCGGGATCGCCATCGGCGAGACATCCGAATGGGACAAGGGCTACGGGACCGATGCGCTGCGCGCCATCTGCGACTTCGGCTTCGGATCGCTCCGCCTGGAGCGCATCGGTCTGCTGGTCTACGAGGGCAATCCCAGGGGCCGGCGTGCCTACGAGAAGGCTGGTTTCACGATGGAGGGGACGTTGCGGCGCGCCCACTATGCTCACGGCCGCCTCGAGGACGCCCACGTCATGAGCCTGCTGCGCGACGAGTGGCAGGCGCTCCCCCCACGCGGTCCGGAGCTCGGCTGACGGGCCTCCTCGAGCTGCCCTCGATCGTCGACCGCCTCGATGGCGGAGCGCGCGAGCGCGCCGAGCGACTCCTGGATGTGCAGGTCGTGCGAGGGCGCACCGATCCGCCGCCGGAGATGGCGGGCTGGCTGGAGCGGACGTTCGGTTCGGTCGAGGCGGTACGTGAGCAAACGGTGGTGAAGGTCACGAACCTGGCGACCCAGGAGGCGACGATCTTCGCACCGCTGCGAGCCCGACGCCCGTTCGACCTCGCCGCGACGAGCGCCGATCTGGCGGCCGAGATCACGGCCACCGAGGGCGGCCCGTTCTGTCGGCCAGAGACCGACACGCCGGCCAACACGTTCGGGCGGGTGCGCGGCGCGCGTGTCGTCACCGGCGCCAACGCCGCGCTTGCCGATGCCCACCACGGTGTCATCGTCTTCGACCGGCACGACCCCCTCGACTTCGACGCCGAGCTCGTCGCCGACGTCCTGGCAACCGGCCGCACATGGGCCGACCGCGCGCGCCGGGACGATTCGATCGCGGGCAACTACTTCCTGTTGTGGAACTGCCTATGGCGGGCGGGCGGCTCGGTCGTGCACGGCCACGCGCAGGTGCTGCTCGGCAGAGGGCTGCACGTCGCGCGCCTCGAGCGGCTGCGACGAGACGTCGAGCGCTACCGTGCAGGGGCGGGAGCGGACCTCATCGCCGACATCGTCTCGCTCCACCGTGACCTCGGCCTCGTGCGCGACCTGGGCGACGTCGCACTGGTGGCCCACCTGACGCCGGCCAAGGAGCGCGAGCTGCTGGTCGTGGGACCCGCAGGCAGCGACGAGCGCGAACCGTCGTTCGTCGACGCCGTGGCACGCACGCTCGCGGCCTACCGCGATCGCGTCGGCGTGCGTTCGTTCAACCTTGCCCTCTGGCGACCGCCGCTCGGCGACGGCGCAGCGGCGTGGGCCTGGCTTCCGCCGATCGTCCACATCGTCGACCGTGGCGACCTGTCGCAGCGCTCGAGCGACATCGGCGCCATGGAGCTGTACGGCACCCCGATCGTGGCGAGCGACCCGTATGAGCTCCTCGCGTCGCTCGGCGGACCGTGATGACCCATCGGCTACGATGCCGCGGTGTTCGAGCTGCGGCGTGACCCGGTCACCGGCTGGTGGTCGGCGATCGTGGCCGATCGGGCATTCCAGCGTGATGCGTTCGTCGTCGAGGCAAATCCGGTCGAGGGCACGCACTGCCGGCACTGCGACGAGGGTGGCGAGAACGATCCGCCACACCTCGTCCGGCGCGTCGCGCTCCGCTCCCAGGCCTTCCACCGCATCGACTCGACCAAGGCAAGCGCGGCCCAGCTCAGCCTGAGCGAGGTCGAGCGGGCGACGGGGGCGTGGGAGATCCTGGTCGGTCCACGGGAACACCACGAGCGATTGGCCGATGCCAGCCCGCAGCTGGCGGGGTCGCTGCTCCGCGCCGCCCGCGACGCGATGCGTGACCTCGGAGCGCAGCCGCGGCCGAACGACGCCGAGGGGCGTCCGGAACCGCTCTATGTCCAGGTCGTCCAGAGCTACGGCATGCAGGCCGGGTCGCGCAGCTCGCACCTCAACCTCGAGCTCTACGCCATCCCGCAGGTCCCGCACTGGGTGGCCGAGGAGATCGGCGGCGGCGCGCGGCAGATGATCAAGAACCGCCGCTGCGTGTGGTGCGCGCTGGCCGAGGCCGAGGAGGAGCGCGGCGAGCGACTGATCCTGGCCGATCACCACGCCGTCGTCTTCTCGCCGGCCGCCAGCCGCTCGCCGTTCGAGATGATGGTCGTGCCCCGCCAGCACGGGTCGGACTTCACCGTCCTCGACGACGACGCCATTACCGATGCCGCCGCCACGCTCCAACGAACGCTCCACGCGCTGGACGCGCTCGGCGACCCACCCTATAACCTCTTCCTGCATACCGCACCCTCCGGCGAACGGCTCGACCAGACCTTCCACTGGCACTGGGAGGTCCACCCGCGGCTGCGGGTGATCGCCGGGCTCGAGCGCGCCACCGCACTGGCGGTGAACCCCGCGACGCCCGAGTACGCTGCCGAGATTCTGCGCGAGCAGGTGCATCGGTAACAGATGGGCGGCGGGGAGCGTCAGAGACCAGATTGCGGGGGCACGCGAATGCGGAGGACGAGGCGTTGTCGATGGCCGTGCCCGACGGGCTTCCGTGGGGTGCCACCGAAATGACCCGCCAGCCGTACGACGCCCGCGAGGCGGAGTTCGCGGCCATCTTCGAGGAGTTCTCGAGCCCGATCTACAACTACGTGCTGCGCATGGTCAACGACCACGACCGCGCCGCCGACATCACCCAGGACACGTTCATCAAGGCCTACCGCAAGCTCGACACCCTCAGCGAGACGACCTCCGTCCGATCGTGGCTCTACCGCATCGCCACGAACACCGCGATCGACGACATGCGTCGCCGTCGCAACGTGACCACCATGAGCGACGACCAACCCACCTTCGCGAACCGAGCCGACGCCCGCCCGGGCCCCGAGGCCCAGGTCATGGCCGCAACCCTCGACGAGCGGGTGCAGCGGGCGCTCATGAGCCTGCGCCCGAACCACCGCCAGTGCCTGCTGCTCAGCGACCTCGAGGACATGAGCGCGCAGCAGATCGGTGAGGTGATGGGCATGTCGTACGGCGCGGTGCGCACGCTCCTGTGCCGCGCCCGCGGTGAGATGCGTCGCGCCCTGGCGGCCGAGGGCTTCGCCCGATGACGATGAACCGCCACGAGCCCTTCGAGGAGCTCATCAGCGCCTCCCTTCACGGCGATCTGAGCCCCGACGAGCGCCGACGCCTCGACACGCACCTCGACGCCTGCGACCAGTGCCGCGGCACCCTCGCCGCGTTCGCCGAGGAGCGCCGCATGATCGCCGGCCTGCGGCACCTCGCGCCGCCGCGCGACCTCGGTGCGCGGGTGCGTGCCGGCATCGAATACGCGAGCGTGCCGTGGTGGCGCAAGCCGACCACGATCTTCACCGCCGTGGGCGGCACTCTGGCCGCGGTCGCGGGGGCGCTGCTGGCGCTCGTCGTGCTCAACGGCACGCCGTCCGACCCAGAGGTCGGCCAGACGTCGCCCACGCCGTCCGTGGAAGCCGCCTCGCCGTCGGCAACGGCCGATCCCGGCGTGACCGCCGCGCCGGCAGCGACGCTCCCACCGGCTGAGACTCCTGCGCCAGGCGAGACGCCCCTGCCCGCACCGACGCCGGACCCCGATGCAACACCGAACCCGATCGCCCTGTCGTCGCCCGAGCCGGACCTCTTCGTCGCGATGAGCGGGCCGGGCGACAACCAGGCGATGACCGTGGTCGAGCCCGCGAATTCCGAGCCGGTCGTGGAGCCTGCGGATACACCGCTCGGACCGCCGATCGCCGCCGAGCTGTCGCCTGACGGCGGATGGTTGGCGATGGTCACCGAGCAGGGACTGAGCGGCACCAACGAGCTGCGCGTGACCCGGATGGCGGCGACGATCCAGCCGGACGATCCGGGCGCCACGCCAATCCCCGAGCCGGAGATCGACATCGCCGCTACCGTCGTCCTGGGCGAGTCCGTCGCAGGATCCGCGTTCCTCGAGCGGCTTGCGTGGGCCCCTGACGGCTCGGCGCTGGCCTACACGCTTGCCGACCCCAACGGCGGCGGCACCGACGTCTGGATCTTCGATCGCGCTTCGGGTGAGTTCTGGCAGCTGACCGACACCGGCGACTCGTACGCCGGCAGCTGGGTGACGGTCGGCGCCGAAGACGAGGAGCCGAAGCCCAGGCTGTGGGTCAGCCGTGCCGAGGACTCGGTCGCGAGCTACCTCGTATCGCCGACGACGGATGCCGGCGAGCACGCTGAGCTCATCGACCCTGCCGACGACCCGATCGACACCGCGGACGGTGTCTTCCAGCCGCTCGTCAGCCCGAACGGCGCGCTCGCCATCTACTGGAGAGGCGTCATGACGCGATCCGGCGAGGAATGGCTGTTCGCCGAGAGCGGGACCCCCGTGCTGGCCGAGCACCGCCTCGATGGTGCGGAGGATGGCCCGTTCCACAATGAGCGAGACCTGTTCAGCGACGTGACGATCGACCGCGACGCCTTCACGTCGGCCGCCATCGCCTGGGGCCTCGACAGCGACTCGTATGCGGTGTGGAGCGCGGTGTGGACCGGCATCCCACAGTCATCCGAGGGCGAGGCACCTTATCCGGCGCCGGCAAGGGTGTACTTCGGCCACGCCAGCGATCCCCGCGGGCTGACCCGCGTCCATGCCATCGACCGAGCCGTCCTGCCCGCCGAGGGCTCGGTCGTGGACGTCAAGGTCTCGCCGACCGGCCGTCACCTGGTCGTCACCGTCAGGATGCCAACGCCTGGAGACCTTGCCGCGCAGACCGCCCGACTGCTGCTCATCACGCGGAATCCCGAGGGTGTGGCCGACGAGTTCACCGAGCTCGCGGCCGATGATGGTATCTGGTACGGGCCCGCCGCCTTCGACACCCACGTCGAGATCCCCGACGACGGCTCCGGCGAAGAGCCCGCCGCGTCGCCAAGCGAGTCCGGATCGCCGTAGCGCATCGGGTATCCTTCGCCCCAGCCCTTTAACGCGGTCCGGAGAGGCCGCCAAGGAGAGACCGATGAGCGAACGGCGCGTCCTCGACGCGGACGACCTGCGCCGAGCCCTGACCCGCATCGCGCACGAGATCGTCGAGCGGAACGGCGGAACCGACGACCTCGTGCTCGTCGGCATTCGCAGCCGCGGAGTGCCGCTGGCGCACCGGCTCGCCGAGCTGATCGCGGCCCACGAGTCGACCTCGGTCCCGGTCGGGTCGCTCGACATCACCTTCTATCGCGACGATCTGACCCGGCTGGCGCACGCCCCGATCGTCAAGCGGTCGGACCTCGAGGTCGACGTGGGCGGTCGGGTGGTCGTCCTCGTCGACGACGTGCTGTACACCGGGCGGACCATCAGGGCGGCGCTCGACGCGCTCACCGACCACGGGAGGCCCCGGGCCGTTCGGCTTGCCAGCCTCGTCGACCGCGGGCACCGAGAGCTGCCGATCCGTCCGGACTTCGTCGGCAAGAACCTGCCGACCAGCATCGACGAGATCGTCCACGTCCGCCTGCGCGAGACCGATGACGCCGACGAGGTCGTCATCGACCGTCCGGAGCACGCCGCATGACGGTGGCCGTCGGCATCGGCGCCTGGCCCCGGCGGCATCTGCTCGACGTCGAGGGGCTCACACGCGACGAGCTCGAGCGGATCCTGGCACTGGCCGTCGAGATGCGCGCGGCGCGCGCCGAGCGACGGCATCGGTCCCTGCTCGAGGCCGAGGTTGTCGGCCTGGCCTTCCACGAGGCCTCGACCCGCACGCGGGTCAGCTTCGAGCTGGCGGCGAAGGCGCTGGGCGCGACGACCGTGGACCTGTCGGTGGCCGGCAGCAGCATCGTCAAGGGCGAGTCGCTGGTCGACACGCTGCGCACGCTCGAGCGGACCGGGGTGACGACGCTCGTCCTGCGCCACGGGTCGTCGGGGGCGGCGCACCTGGCGGCGCGCACCACCGGCCTGCGGGTCGTCAACGCCGGCGACGGCATCCACGCGCATCCGACGCAGGCGCTGCTCGATGCCCTCACGCTGCGCGAGGCGTTCGGGAGCCTCGAGGGCGTGCTGCTGGCGATCGTCGGCGACGTCGTCCACTCGCGCGTGGCCCGCTCGAACATCCACTGCCTGCTGACGCTGGGCGCGCGCGTACGGGTGGCCGGCCCGCCGGCCTGGGTCGCCGGGTTCGAGGCCTGGCCCGGGGTCGAGGTCGCCACGAGGCTCGAGGACGGACTGCGCGGTGCCGATGCGGTCATGGTCCTCCGTGCCCAGCTCGAGCGTGGAGCGTCGCTGCCGCCCGAGGTCGCCGCGTGGCGCCTGGACGAGGAGCGCATGCGTATCGCCGCTCCGGGGGCGGTCGTCATGCACCCCGGACCCACCAACGAAGGCGTCGAGATCACCGCCGATCTCGCCAACGGTCCGCGCAGCCTCATCGGCCGGCAGGTCGAGAACGCTGTCCCGGTGCGGATGGCCGTGCTGGCACTCGTCGCCGGAGCGGCATGAGCTTCGGGCTCCTGACCGATGCACCCGCCTCGTTCACCGTGGTCGGCGCCCGGGTGATCGACCCGTCGGACGGGACCGATGCGGTCCGAGACGTTGCCGTGGTTGACGGGCGCATCTCCGCCGAGGCGGACCCGGCCGCCGAGCGGCTCGACGGGCGCGGCCTCGTGCTCGCGCCGGGCCTGTGTGACCTGCACACCCACCTTCGCGAGCCCGGCGGCGAGACCGCCGAGACGGTCGCCAGCGGCACGCGCGCCGCGGCGCGCGGCGGCTTCACCACTGTCTGCGCGATGCCGAACACCGATCCGCCGCTCGACTCACCCGCATCGGTGGCCTCCGCCGCTTCCGTGGATGGTGCATGCCGGGTGCTTGTCATCGGTGCCGCGACCGTCGGTCGATCCGGCTCCGAGCCCGCCGATCTCGACGCCATGAGCCGTGCCGGGGCCGTCGCGTTCTCCGACGACGGGTCTGCCATCGCCGAGCGTTCGACCGCTCACCGGGTCTTCACCGCGTTGGCCGGGCTGGGCTTGCCGCTCTTCGAGCACGCCGAGGATCCCGAACTGGCTGGTGACGGCGTCATGCGCGAGGGCCCGGTGGCGCTCCGGCTCGGCCTGCCCGGATGGCCGGCCGAGGCCGAGGTGCGGGTGGTCGAGCGAGACATCGCCCTGGCGGAGGAGACCGGCGCGCGCCTCCACGTCACCCACCTGTCGACGGCGGGGGGCCTGTCGGCCATTCGAGATGCGAAGGCCCGCGGCATCGCGGTCACCTGCGACGTGACGCCACACCACCTGGCCATGACGGATGCCTGGGTCGCCGGCTCGCGGCAGTTCGCATGGGAGGAGCAGGACGGCTCCCCGCAGCTGGCCTATGACGGCTCGTGTCGGGTGAACCCTCCGCTCGCGTCCCGCGCAGACGCGCTCGAGCTGTTGGCCGGCGTCGCCGACGGAACGGTTGACGCGATCGCGACCGACCATGCGCCGCATTCGATCGATCGCAAGCTCGTGCCGTTCGACGAGGCCGCTCCGGGGCTTGTCGGCCTCGAGACGGCGCTCTCGCTGGGCCTGGCGGCCGTGGAATCCGGGCAGCTCGAGCTCAGGGCGTTGATCGCCGCGCTCACGACTCGTCCCGCCGCGATCATCGGGGAGGGGCGCTCGCTGGCGATTGGGGCGCTTGCCGACCTGGTGCTCTTCGATCCCGACGCGCGGTGGCGTGTGGATCCAGGTGCATTGGCGTCGGCATCGTCAAACACCCCGCTGACCGGGATGGAGTTGCCCGGTGTCGTGCGGATGACCGTCGCTGACGGGCGCGTGACGTATCGGTCCTGAGGCATTGGCGGCTGGTTCAGGGCAGCGCGTCACGCCAGGTGTGCAAGAGACCAACACACTTGATCGCACCTCACGGCGTACCGGTCGCTTACCAGTGACTTACCGCGCGCTCAACGACCGGCCGTTGGATATGGGACGATGCGGCCCGCCACCCCCCGTGCGTACAGGCGAGGCATGGCTTGTCGATTCGCTACAACGAGGACCTGGACCCCAACGAGGGGCCCGGATTCGGCTGCTTCGTTACCCAGGCGATCCTCTTCGCGGTCATCCTGCTGCTCATCCCGGTCGGCCTCTTCACGTTCGGCTGGCCGGTGTGGGCGCTGGTCGCGCTGCTCGTGGTCGCCATGATCCTGTTGTTCTTCGTGAGCATGACGAGCGTCTTCCTGCTGCGCGTCTTCTTCGCCGATCGGCGACGCGGACGGGGCCGGCAGACGGGCGTCGCGAAGCAGCAGACTCGCGTGATCAGCACGAGCCCTCCGGATCCGACCACCCCCGAGAAGGAGCAAGGCGATGACCGATGAGCGACCGCGCCGCGCGGCGGCACACGGCGGGGCGGGCCTCGCCATCGGCATCGCAGTCGGCGTGGCGCTCGGGGCCGCGATGGACAACGTCGGCGCCGGGATTGCCATCGGCGTTGCGCTGGGCCTCGCCATCGGCGCCGGAGCCGCTTCCGCGGACCGGGAGCGCAGCTGAATGCCGCTGATGGTGACGTTCTTCAACGTCCGCAAGGGCCGCGACGGCCTCTTCAAGCGCGGGATGCGTGGCGGCTTCCCGACGCGGGGCGGATTCCCGAAAGAGATGCGGCGCCTGGAGCGCGAGTACGGGATCCGCTTCATCGGGTGGTTCAACGTGACCGAGGGCTCGGAGTGGGACAACGTCGTGATCCTCGACCTGCCGAATTACGCGGTGCTCGACCAGCTGTACGCCGATACCTCGACGCGCGGGCTCGGCCACTGGATCGCGGAGTCGATCTTCGACAAGAAGCACACGATCTTCCTGCGCGAGCGGATGGGTCCCGACTTCGTGTACAAGCCGTGACCGACGCCGGCTCCCCGCGCATGGTTGCGCTGCGCGAGCTGGCCGCCGACGCCGAGCTCGAGCGCGGCGACTTCCTGTACGAGGCGACCGAGCAGCTGCGCCGCTTCCTCGACGCGAATCGCGAGCGGCTGCGCGAGATCGGTCCGATCAAGCTCGTCGACGACGAGCAGGACTACCTGCTCTACCACCCCGTCGACGAGATGTGGACGACGCGCCTCACCTACCAGGATCCGGCCGACAACGAGTGGTACGACCAGGAGCAGATCGTCGACTCCGTCCACGAGCTGGTCGAGCTCTACAACCCGGCGGACATCTTCGCCTGGCTCATCGAGTCCGCCCGCGACGCGCCGGCGCACCTCGTGCCCGCCGACGAGCTGGCCCACGAGGAGGAGGTGACTGACGAAGTCGACGACTGGCAGGCCGAGCTCCCACCGCCGCAGCAGGAGACCCTGGCGGCCCAGCGACTCTGGCAGCTGGCCGATGCGTACCGCGGGCAGCTGTCATCGGCCCAGGCGCAGCACCTGCGCGAGTTCGCGAGCAATGCCGAGGAGGTCCTGCGCCGCACCGGGGACCTCGTGCTCCTCGAGGAGCCGGAGGACATCCTCGTGCTGCGCGCCGACGGGCGCTTCGAGACTTCGCTCGACCTGTCGGACCATCCCGAGGACGTCGTGACCTCGGCCGACCCGCGACGCCCCGGGCTGACGGTCACCGAAGCTCGAACGATCGCCGCCTTCTACGACCCCGCCGACGTCCTCCACTGGGTGACGGAGGCGCTCGCCGAACGCTATCCCGCGGTCGACTTCTCGGCCGTCTACGAATGACCGATGCGTCCCTCGAGGATGCCTCCGTCGAGTCCCTGTTCGCCGATGCCGGCGCCCTGCTCGATGGCCACTTCCTCCTGAAGTCCGGCCGCCACGCCGGGCGCTACCTCGAGAAGTTCCTCGTCCTGCAGCACCCGCGCTTCGGCGTCGAGCTTTGCCGGCGGCTGGCTGAGAGCCTTACGCCGTATGGCCCGACACTGGTGGTGGGCCCGACGACTGGAGGCGTGCTGCTCTCGTTCGAGACCGCGCGCCAGCTGGGCGGCACCACGCGGGCCGCATTCGCGGAGCCCGTCGAGGGGGGCCGCGCGTTGCGCCGCGGGTGGGCGGTCGCGCCGGACGAGCGCGTCGCGATCGTGGACGACATCCTCACGACCGGAGCCTCGCTGCGCGAGACCGTCGAGGCGGTCCGCACCGCCGGCGTCGAGCCGGTCGCGGCCGCTGTGCTCGTCGACCGCTCGACCGAGCCGGTCGAGCTGGGCATCCCGCTGCGTGCGCTGGGCAGCATCGAGATCCCGTCATGGGCGGCCGACGCATGCCCGCTGTGTGCCGAGGGCGCGCCCCTCCGCAAGCCGGGCAGCAGCTGAAAACACGGCACCGAGGCACTTGGAAGGCCGACCCGGAGGCGTCGCCGAATATATCAGTAGCGATATATTCCTTGACAGCAGTAGCGGCGCTCGTCGCCGGGGTGCCGCGGCGTGAGGAGCGAAGTCAGCCCTTGGCTCCGCCCGTGAAGCTCCAGGCGGCGAGGTGCAGCGACGGCACCACGTAGGCGCCGAGTCCGAAGATCCCGCCACCGACGAGGGTTGCATCCGAGCCGATGCCGCGCACGGCGCCAGGCGCCAGCGCCTCGAGGTAGGACTGCGTGAAGCGCAGGTTCGTGACCGGGCGAACGATCCTCCCGTCCTCGACGAGCCACACGCCGTTGCGGGTGAGCCCGGTGACGACCATGGTCCGTGGGTCGAGGATCCGCGTGTACCAGAAGTCGGTGACGAGCAGACCACGCTCGACGGCGCTGACGAGCGCGTCGGGCGTCGCCGCACCTGGCTCGAGGACGAGGTTGGCCGGCAGCGCGCCGAAGGGCCCGGCGCCGGCGATCGCGTTGCCCGTCGACTCGGCACCGAGCGCCTTCGCGGTTCGCCGGTCGTGGACGAGCCCGCTCGTCACGCCCGCCTGCACGAGCTCCAGACGCCCCTTCGGCGTGCCCTCGGCGTCGAAGCCGATGCCGACGCCTTGAGGGTGCGCAACATCGTCGGCAAGGTTGATGGCGGGATCGAACTGCCCCTCGCCGATGCGGGCGAACGAGCGGCCCTCCTCGACGGCGCGGCCATTGAAGCCGTAGATGGCGAGGAAGCCGAGGACGTTGACGACGCACGACGGCGAGAGGACGACCTCGTAGGTACCCGGATCGAGGTCGGTGGCGTCCGCCGCATCGCGCGCGAGGCGGGTGGCTTCGCTGCCGGCGATCGCCCCGTCGAGGTCGGCGAGTCGCATGGACGCCGCACGTGCCGCTCCGTCCGAGGTGCCGGTGCGGGCGATCCCGTCGAGCTCCGCCTTCGTCGAGCGTCCGGTGGCGCGCTGGCCGGCCGAGTTCGCGAACGCGACCTCGGTGCCCTCGGTCGAGCAGAAGCCCGCGGTCTCCAAGCCGTCGGCGGTCCGAACGAACGCAGCGACGCGCTCGGCGCGGGACGCCGGCTCGGCGGAAGCGGTCGCGTCGTCCCAGTGGTCGATCGGCGGCACCGCCGCCGGTGGTGCAAGGCCCGGCCAGCCGGGATCGACCGGCTGGAGCCGCGCGGCGTCGATGGTGGAGCGGACGAGGCGCGACAGCGCGTCGTCATCGGTCTGGTTTGCGGTGGCCTCGGCGACCCGTCCATCGAGCGCCACGCGCAGGTGAACCAGGCGTGACGCATCGGTGACATTCTGGTGGATGAAACTCGTCGCGAAGCGGGTCAGCGACTCGGTGCCCGAGGTGACCGTGATCTCGGCCTCGGCATCGGTCCCGACCAGGGCCAGAACTCGGTCGCAGACGTCGAGGAGTGGCTCGGCGGCCATCAGCGCACCCCCACCCGCACGCCGCGGAAGCGGCACGGGACCGCCGGATGGCCGGTGTGGCCGATCTGCCCGGGCTGGCCCTTGCCGCAGTTCGGCGTGCCCCAGAACGTCCACTCGGACTCGTTGCCGAGCATGTCGAGGCTCTGCCAGAAGCGCGGACCGATCCCGGTGTACGTCGGGTTCTTGATCATCCGCCCCCGCTTGCCGCCCTTGATCTCCCAGCCGATCTCGCAGCCGAACTGGAAGTTGAGGCGCTTGTCGTCGATCGACCACGAGCGGTTGGTGTCGATCAGGAGGCCGTCGTCGGTGGCGGCGATCATCTCCTCCAGGCTCGAGGTGCCGGGGAGGAGCCCGACGTTCGTCATCCGCACCATCGGCAGGCGGTTGTAGCCGTCGCCGCGAACGGCGCCGCCGGAGGAACCCAGGCCGGCCAGCGCCGCGCTGTCGCGGCCGGAGAGGACGCCGACCCAGATCCCGTCGCGCACGATGTCGACCGGGTGGGCGGGCGTGCCCTCGTCGTCGTAGCCGAATGAGCCGAGGGCCCCGGGCAGCGTGGCGTCGGCGGTGATGTTCATGAGGTCGCTCCCGAACCGCAGACTGCCCAGCTGCTCGAGGTCGAGCCATGAGGTGCCCGCGAAGGCGGCCTCCCAGCCGAGGATGCGGTCGAGCTCCACGGCGTGGCCGACCGACTCGTGGATCTGGAGCGCCATCTGCTCAGAGCCGATGATCAGGTCGCTCGCATCGAGGCTCGGGCACTGCGGGGCGGTGAGCAGCTCGCGCGCCTCCTCCGCGATGCGGGGCGCGTTCGCCAGCAGGTCCAGTTCCCGCACGATCTCCCAGCCGCGTGTGCCGAACTGCCCGCGGATGCCCGGGTAGCTGCGCCGCTGGGTCTCGGCCTCGCCGTTCACCGTCGCCTCCATCGCCGCGCCGCATTCGCGGATGCGCTGGTCGATGCGATGGCCCTCGGACGACGTGAGCCACTTCGTCGTGTCCCACACGTCGTAGCTCGCCAGCGCGGTGTCCGCGCCGTGCTCCTTCATCGCCCTCGTGGCGCCGACGAGCAGGTCCCCCTTCTCGGAAAGCGGCACGCTCAGCGGGTCCTCGTCGACCGGGTTCTCCCAGTGATCGGTCCGCGCCTCGACCGGGGTGAGCTCGAGGTCGGCACCCGGGACCGATGCGCTGGCGCGCGCGATCGCCGCCGCCTGCGCCCCGGCAAGCCTCGCGCCCTCGGCGCTGAGGTCGGCAGTCGAAAAGAAGCCCCAGCCCGAGCCGATCAGCGCCCGCACGCCGAGCCCGACCGATCCTTCCTGGGTGAGCCCCTCGATCTCACCGTTACGCGCGTTCATCGATTCGTGGCGCCGGTCCATGACCCGCGCGTCGGCGTACCTGGCGCCGGCCCCCAGTGCGGCCTCGACGGCCGCATCGGCGTATTCGAACATGGCGGAAGGTTAGCGCGGCTAACCGGTTTGCGCCGTGGGGGCCTCAGTCGGTACGGCCGGGACCGGCCGGGATGCCGCCGCCCGCCCGGTGCGCGGCGTCGGCCCGCTCGACCGGCTCCTGCCAGGACACCTCCGTGATCCGCGCCGGCGGCCACTCGCCGTCGGCGGGGACGATCCCCTCCTCGGCCTCCAGCGGGATGCCGATCGGGGCGACGAGGTAGCGTCCGGCGAGGCGACGAGCCTCGCGGTCGAGCGCGAAGCCGGCCTTGGCGCGATGGAAGGTGACGGTGACGTCGGCCTCGACGACCGGGGTGGAGCGTCCGCCGCCGGTGAGGTCGATCCGCGTCGGCGCGTCCACGGCGAGGACCGCGCAGGGCCGTCCCGCGGCCCGCGCGTGGGTCCGGGTCGCGTTGACGAGGTCCACCGCCGTCGCGATCGGCTCGCGCAGCGGGCCGGAGGCACCTGAGCCGAGCAGCGCGTCGACTAGCAGGGTCGCATCGGCGATCCGCTCCCGCAGACGGAGGAGCAGCTCCGGGGTCGGGGCCACGAACAGCTCCAGCGAGCCGGCCGCGGCCATCGCCTGCAGCACGTTCCAGTTGTGCGCGGTTGCTGCGCCGGTCTGGCGCGAGGCATCGGCCACGAGGAGTGCGAGCACGCGGCGACCGGCGGCGGCCAGCCGTCGGGCGGCCACGAACCCGTCCCCGCCGTTGTTGCCCGGCCCGCACAGCACCACGACCAGTGGCGACCGCGCCAGCGGCCCACCCGGACCGGCCACGGCCTCGGCCAGGCGCTGGCTCTCGGCGTGCGCAACCTCGGTCACGGCGGCGCCGGCCGACTCCATGAGGGCGTCCTCGCCGATGCCGAGGCGCTGTGCGGCCTCGTCGATGCGCGCCATCTCGTCGGCGCCGATGAGGACGGGAACGCCGCGGGCGCCTCCCGCGGCCGGATCGGTCACGTAGGAGCTACAGGCCGAGCAGATAGGCGACGATCGAGTCGATCTCGTGCGGATCGAGCTGGTCGCCGAAGGGCGGCATCCCCAAGCGGTCGATGCCCTCCGTCTCAGGCGTCGTGCCGTCGATCCAGAGCGCGATCCAGTCGTCCGGATGCTCCGCCGCCAGGTCCTGGAGGTTCTCGCTCACCGGCCCCTCGGCCACGTTGAGCAGGCTCGGGAAGTCGCCTGCGCCGCCGAGATCATCGCCATGGCACGTCGTGCAGGTCGGCGTCACCTGGCCGATGAGCGCCTCGCCGAGGGCCGGGTCGGCCCCGGCGCTTCCGGTGGGTGCCATCGGGGTCGAGCCGGGGACGGCGAACGGCGGGTTCTCTCCGGCCAGGTTCGACGCCAGGTACACGCCGCCGACGAGAAAGACGAAGACGGTGAGACCGATCGCCCACGGCGGCAACCCGCCCCCGCGCGACTCGATCGGGGTGTGGACGGTCATCGGTTCAATGCCCGGTCGCCGCAGCCGTCTGGCCTGGCAGGACGTATTCGACCGGCTCCGCGGTGGTGTAGAGCAGGAAGAGGTTGGTGAGCATCGCCAGGCCGCCGAGCGCGACGAGGCCGAATGCGCCGAAGGCGATGGCGCGATAGACGAAGAGGTCGGCTCGGATCTGGTCCGGCGGCGCCTGCGTGGCGAGCAGCGATCCCTCGGCCAGTCCACCGCCCATCAGCGCCAGCCCGGCGATCGTCGCGCCGCCGAAGGTCAGCCACAGCTGTGCGGCCGAGACCATCCCACCGCCCCACCCCCGCTTGAGCATCCGCGGGAGGGCGTGATCGGTCAGCGCATAGGCGGCAAACGTGAAGGTGCCGAACGCCGACCAGATGAAGACGCCGGAGACCCAGTCGGTCGGGCCGAGGAACATGCGTACGTCACGCAGTGCGCCGATCGCCTCGAGCAGGCTCGTGCCCAGCAGGAAGACGAGCGAGACCGCCGCCAGCGCGCCGGCGCCCGTGCCGAACAGCACCGACCAGCGGCCCTGCATCGTCATCGCCAGGTTGCCGACCGCCAGGGCGGCAGGAACGAAGAGCGCCATGGTGGCGACTTCGCCGATCGTCGTGATGAAGACCGGCACGCTGACATCGACGAGCACGGCCAACGCCGATGCCGGCGCCAGCGCCAGCCAGGTGAGGAACGTCAGGAGCGCGACGCCACCGGAGGCGAGCGGCTGGAGGACGGCGCGCGGCACGACGTAGTGGAGCGTCGCGTAGGCCATGCCCAGCAGCCACATCGTGACGGTCGCGCGCTGCACGAAGGCCGATGCGAGCCCTTCGAGCACGTCGTCGAGACCGATGATCCAGTCGAGGATGCCGATGAGGGCATTCGCCGACAGCAGGCCGAGGAGCCCCAGGAGCGCGACACCGGCGAACCAGACGCTGACGTACGAGGTCCGCAGCGAGCTCAGCACGGTCAGCACGAGCGACGCGGTCACCAGGAACGCGCCGGCTGCGAGGCCACCGTCGAAGATCCAGTTCATCGCTGTCAGCGGAGCGTGCGGGCCGAGATCGAAGACATACAGCGAGGCGATGCCGCCGAGCAGCGCCGAGTTGTAGGCCAGCAGCCCCAGGAAGACGAGCGGCTCGAGCGCCAGGCGGCGCCCCGAGAGGCGCGGCGCCATGAAGCAGATCGCGGCGAAGCCGGCGTTCGTGAGCCAGCCGTACACCGTGGCGTTGACGAAGGCGTAGTCGACGCGGCGCGCGTCGAGCTCGAACGCGAGGTTGAAGATTCCCAGGCCGAACGAGATCTCGAATGGAACGAACAGGAGGCCGATGGCCAGCAGCCCCAGCGCGCCAGCCAGCGCCAGCCACAGGGCGGCGACCACGATGAAGCCGATCGCCGCGCTGTCCGGGGCGCTCGGAATCAGGGTCCGACGCCGCTTGGGCGGCGTGTCGTACGGGCGCAGTTTCTTCGGGTTCACCCTGGGGTTCACCGTCATCGGGCGCGTTGACCCTCATTTACGGGATCGCTCGGGGGTGGAGCAGGCCGCCGCATTGTACCCAACCCTCGAGGCCCGATGGCCCCTCTCGGGCATGCGGGCGGCCGGTGCTAGACTGCCGGCCGTGGTTGACCCCTCAGCCCCCTCGGTCACTGATTCCCCTTCGCTGGCGGTGCTGAGGCGCATCAGCTCGGCCTTCCCGCGCGCGGGCCAGCGTATCGAGCTGCTCGGCCTCGGCGGTGCGGCCCTGCTCCTCGCGGTGCTGTCGGTACACCAGCTCGGGCAGTACAGCTTCTGGAGGGACGAGGTCGCCAGCGTGATCTTCTCGTCCGCGCCGCTATCGGAGCTGCTGACGATCGTCGGTCGCGACCGTGATGTTGCCGACGTCCCATTCATGGCCACCTACATGGTGCTGCTGCACTTCTGGCTGCAGTTCGCCGAGACCGAGGCGCAGATCCGCTTCCTGTCGGTCCTGGCGGGCGTGGCGACGACGGTGCCGGTCTACTTCGTGGCCCGGCGCCTTGCGGGCTGGCCGGCGGCCATCCTGGCGGCGGCCGTCTTTGCCACGGCCCCGTATGTCATCGAGTGGAACCAGGAGGCTCGCGCCTACTCGCTCGCGATGTTCGTGTCAGCGACACTGACACTGCTGCTGCTGCGGGCGATCGAGCGCCCAACGGTGCCGCGCTGGCTGCTCTATGGCGTCGTCGGTGCGGTCGGCCTGTACGTCCACTTCTTCGTCGGCTTCATCCTCGCCGCCCACGCCGGCTACGTCCTGCTCACGCGGTCGTGGCCGCCGGTGCGGCCTCTCGTCGCGCTCGTCGTACCGCTGGCCGTGGCCGCGGTGCCGCTGCCCTTCCTGATGCTCGAGTACGGAGCGGGCTACGGCTGGATCCCCCCGCTGACCTTCAACGTGATCCGGAACACGCTGGCGGGACTGACCGGCGGGATTCCACTGCTCGTCGCGATGGCGACGCTCGTCACGGTGGCGGTCGTGGCGTACCGGCGCGACCGGCGCATCTGGCTCATCCTGGCCGCTCTTCTCCTTCCGATCGTCGTGACGATCCTCGTCTCCGTGTTCCGGCCGATGCTCCTCGGGCGCTACCTCGTCGTGTCGCTCCCCTTCATCGCCATCCTCGCCGGCGTGGGACTGTCCGCCATCCGACCAGTCGTCGCGCGCGCGGCCGTCATCGGGGCGGTGGGAGTCCTCATCGCCCTGGCAGTGCCAATCGCGTACAAGGATGACCATCAGCAGGACTGGCGATCCGCCGGCGCCTGGATCGCCGGTGCCGCGCAGCCCGGTGACCAGGTCATCGCCACGCCATGGGGACAGGGGCCGCTCGGCTACTACCTGCGCCGAGCCGAGACCGGCGCGGTGCCGGTCCCCACGGGGATCCGCGCCGCGCTCACCGAGGATCCGCCGGAGCGCCTCTGGCTGGTGATGGCCAACCTCTCCAGGCGCGAACGCAGGGAGGTCCTCGACGAGCTCGGCGCCCGATTCGAGCCCGGGGAGGTGCGCAGATTCGGTGCGAAGGTGACGGTCGTGCTCATGACCCCGAGGGAGTGAGGCTTCCGCGCACCGCGTCGAGCTGGACGGCGTTCCCGATCCACACGGCGCTGCTGGCCGCGTTCCCGGTGCTCTTCCTGTTCGCCGAGAACGCCGCCGATCAGCTCGTGCTCGACCCGATGTGGACGCCGCTGGCGCTCGCGGTCGCCGGCGCGCTGGTCGCGTTCGCGGTCGCCATGGCTCTCACCCGTGACGTCGTCCGGGCCGGGCTGATCGCGAGCCTGCTGGTCATCCTCTTCTTCTCCTTCGGCCACGTCTGGACCCAGCTCGCCGACACCCTTCCATCGAGGGCTGTGCTGGTGGCGGTCTACGGGCTCGTTGCCGTGGCGGGGATCTGGCTCATCTGGCGCGGCGGCGGCTGGACCGTGCCGCTCAGCCAGTTCGCGAACGCGGCCGCCATCGCGCTGGTCCTCCTCAACATCGTGCGGATCGTCGATTTCACGACGGGTCCGGCGGCGGCGGATGCCGAGCAGCCACCGTCCGACGTGGCGGTCGCGGTTGAGGGCGATCATCCGCGCCCGGACGTCTACTTCATCGTGTTCGATCGCTACGCCAACAGCGAGACCCTCGACCGGATCTACGGATACGACAACGGGCCGTTCCTCAGCGAGCTCGAGGAGCGTGGGTTCGTCGTTTCCGAGGACAGCTGGTCGAGCTACTTCAAGACCGCGCCGTCGCTGCTCAGCACCCTGAGCATGGAGTACCTGGACGGCGAGGTCTTCCGCGAGGAAGACGAAGATCCACCAACGATGGCGCCGATCCATCGCCGGCTGCAGCGGCATCTGCCCGTTCCGACGACGTTCAAGGGGCTCGGCTACGAGTACATCCACATCGGCAGCTGGTGGAATCCGACGTCGCGGAACGTCGACGCCGACCAGTCCGTGACCTACGCATCGCACTCCGAGTTCGGCAGCGCCCTCGCGAACACGACGGCGCTGTCACTGCTGCAACCCGAGGAGCCGATCGACGCCGATCGCGAGGCGCCGAACAGCCCCGAGCTCGCGCGCAACCACACGCTGTTCGAGTTCGAACGCCTCGAGCAGGCGATCCGCCGGCCGGGCCCGACCTTCGTCTTCGCGCATCTGCTGGTGCCACATCCGCCCTACGTGTTCCGGGCGGACGGCAGCATGACGACCGTCGAGGAGCGGCGCTCCGGCTCGCGGGAGCAGCTGTACCAAGACCAGCTGACGTGGACGAACGGTCGCATCCTGGACCTCGTCGACCAGGCCCTGGATGCTCCGGGGGAGGAGCCGGTGATCATCCTGCAGGCCGACGAGGGGCCCTACCCGTCACGCTTTGCCCGCGACCCGGAGCGGTTCGACTGGCTGGAGGAGGCGACGCCTGAGGAGATCCTCCAGAAGCACGGCATCCTCAATGCGATGCACCTGCCCGGGATCGATCCGGAAGCCGCCGGCGTCCACGACCGGATGAGCCCCGTCAACACGTTTCGCATCGTGTTCAACGAGTACTTCGGGGCCGATCTGCCGCTGCTCCCGGATCGGGTCTATCTCACGCCGGACTACGCTCGAATGTACGACTTCACCGAGTACGAGCGTCCGTGACAAAGGGCGAGCCCGGATCAGAAGATCCGGGCTCGTATCAGCGAGTGCGTGGTTGCGGGGGACGGATTCGAACCGCCGACCTTCGGGTTATGAGCCCGACGAGCTACCACTGCTCCACCCCGCGGCGGCCCATGGTAGTGGCGGGTTGGGTGGCGGTCAAACGTCAGCGACGCTTCAGGATCGAGCGCAGGACGAGCAGCGCCACGACCAGCACGAGCTGCCCGCCGAGGATGACCCGGGTCAGGTCGACCGCCGGCTGCCAGGTCGCGCCGCCGTCGCGAATGACGAACATCCCTGCCGGCCGGGCGGTCAGGCCGAAGCCGCCGCCGCCATTGCCCTCGGTGTCGCCTCCGCCTCCGCCGCCGCCGGCGACCTTGGCCACCGGCAGGAAGATGGCGCCGTCCCGCTCGATCGGCTCGCCAAACACGTGGCTCGGCTCCATTCCCGCGATCGTCCGCTGCATGATCTCCTGGAGGTTGTTCGTCATCGGTGCTGCTCCTGGTGAATGTCGGACCGATTATCCGCCGTCCCGGCTGATACGCCGGTGCCGCGAGCATTCGCCCGGTCAGGTCGGCCGGTGCGCCCCCGGCTCCATGTCGACCGTTGCATGGTGGATGCCGTGCAGGTCCATGAGGGCGAGGTACGGGTCCGGGTCGAACGACTCCGGACCGAGGACGCCGGCACCGGACCAGGCGTTGGTGGCAAGCAGCTCCATCGCGATCGTCGGGTTGAAGCCGGTCTGCCAGCCGACGACCTGGAGGCCGGTCGTGCGCCAGATCTCCTCCGCATCGGCCATCTGGTAGGCGAACGTCTCGCGGGGCTGCCCGCCCTTGATGCCGATCGTCCACGTGCCGACCACCGCGCGGCCCCGGAACTTGTCGCCGAGGCTGATCGGGTCGGGGGTGATGGCGGCGAGGACGTCGCGCGGTGAGACCTCGACGCCCTTGACGCTGACGCGATCGGTGCGGTCCATGCCGAGGGCGTGGATCGTCTTCAGCTTGTCGATGAAGTCGTCGCCGAGCGCGTACTTGAAGGTCGCCGCGCGGGTCTCGATCCAGCGCGGGATGAGCAGCACCTCCTCGTGCTCGACGTTCACGCACTCGACCGGGCCGATGCCCTCGGGGAACGGGAAGGACTCCGGGCCGCTGAACGGCTCGGTGGTGTGCCAGTCGCCGTTGTCCCAGACGATCGGCGGGTTCAGGCACTCCTCGATCGTCGTCCAGATGCTGAACACCGGGGCGAAGGCGTAGCCGGGGATCTCGAGGTCACCGCCGTCGCGGACGTGGACCTCGTGCACGTCGTCGAAGTCGTGCTTGGCGGCGTGGGCGGCGAAGACGTCGGTCAGGCCCGGGTCCATGCCCATGCCCACGAGCGCGAGCTTGCCGCGCCTCTTCCAGGCATCGTCCATGGCGAACTGCTCGTCGCCGAGCTTGAGGCCGGGAATCTCGAAGGGCCGATCCGGATGCGGCTTCGAGAGGCTCATGGCCATGTCCATGTAGTGCGCATCGGCCTCGAGCGCACCGGTGAAGATCGGCATGACGAACTGCGGGTCGACCGCGTTCATCACGAGGTCCGCGCGGTGCGCCCGGGCAGCCTCGGTCACGTTGCTCGCCTCGCGGGCGTCGAGCGCGATGGCCGGGAAGCGGTCCGGGTCGCCGAGTGCGTCGGCAAGGCGACGGGCTCGCGCCTCGTCGTAGTCGGCGAGGACCATCGCCTCGCACCAGTCGGCCTTCGCCGAGATGCGGGCGATCGCCTCCCCCACCGTTCCGACACCGATCAGCAGGACTCGCATGAGTCTCCGAATCAACAACGAACCAGAAACCGTGGATGAAGGGCCGCGGTTCATCCTGCCGATCGCTACCGATTCGGTGGCCTCGGGACCGACCAACCTCTGACTCGGTGGCGACGGGCCGGATCATACACGGATCCGCTTGGCGCGAGGGCCGATGTCAAGCGCTGCTTGCCCGGCCGGTCATCACTCCGGGCCGCGAACACCGACCAGCCAGCGACCGGCCTGCCATCAGGTCGGCCGACGTCGTCGGGTGACGGCCGCCGCTCCGGCGATCAGGAGCAACCCGGCGCCGGTGAACACCGCGGTCTCCCGCGCGACGATCTCGTTGTAGCGCTCTCCGGGGATGATGAGGATGTAGTCGCGGCCGATGGCGTCGCGGCCAGCGTCGGCGTCGGCCGAGCTCGCGTAGTAGGTGCCGTCGGCGGACTGGTAGTTCGCGATCGCGGATTCGCCACCGCCGTAGAACGCGCTCCAGGTCACGCGCTCTCCGCTCGTGAGCTCAATCCCCGACTCGATCCAGAGCGGCCCGCCGAGGAACTCGTTCATCGACGCAGACTCGGCCTCGGTCGCGTACCACGCCGTCAGGCCCGCGAGGCTCGCCGCGTACAGCCCTCCGACGACGAACACGCTGAGCAGCAGGGCCGGCAGCTGGCGGCCGAGGATCGCGCCGACGAGCACCCCCGCCCCGAGACCGAGCATCGCTCGGCCGACGATCAGCGGCCCGCGATTGCCGTGCATGTTGAAGTCCCGGGAGAGGTCGATGTCGCGCAGCATGGCCGTCGCCAGGATCTCCGTCGTCACGGCGATCGCGGCCGACAGCACGATGGCGACGAGCCCCGCGAAAGCGACCCGGCCGATCAGCCAGCGCACGCGCGATCGGCTCATGGTCCAGGCCAGCTGGGCGGTGCCCTGGTCGATCTCCCGCGCCACCAGCGGCACACCGAGGACGAGGCCGACGCCGAAGCCGGCGAACCAGGTGTTGCGGATGATGATCTCCGCGGTGCCGAACGTCCCGCTGAATCGTTGCCCGGCCGCCTGACAGGCCAGGCTGGGATCGAAGAAGTCGCAGTCCGGGTACAGCGCGGCGAGCTGGTTCAGATCGTAGGCCCACCACAGCATCAACCCGGCAGCGGCAAGCACGGCGATCCCGAGCAGGATGATTTCGAGCCGTTGCTGGCGGAACGAGAGCCGTGCCCAGGTCAGCGTGCCGGTCATGCCGCGGCCGCGGGCCGTGACGCCGAAGACGCCGGGGATCGTCCCGACGCGAGATAGCCGAGCACGATCTCGTCGAGCGTCGCGGGTCGGTCGGCGCTGCCCCGCACGAGGTGGATCCGCGACCCGTCCGGCGCGCCGAAGCTGCCGACCGCGTCCGGGTGCGCATCGGTCGAGATCGCGTGCGTCTCGAGCGCCGTGGCGACCGTGTCGTTCAGCAGCACCTTGCCCACGCCCAGCACCACGAGCCGATCACAGGCCTGCTCGACGTCGGTGACGATGTGGCTCGACAGCAGGGCGGTCGCGCCGTCGCCGCGGACGGCATCGGTCAGGACGTGGAGGAACTCGCGTCGCGCCAGCGGGTCGAGCGAGGCGAGCGGCTCGTCGAGCAGGAGGATCGGCGCCCGTGTTCCCAGCGCAAGCGCGAGGGCGACCTGTGCCTGCTGGCCGCCGGAGAGGCTGCGGGCGCCGCGATCGGCCGGGATGTCGAGCTGGGTCAGCCGGGCACGCGCGTACTCGCGGTCGAAGCCCGGCCGAAGCTGGCGCGCGAGGTCGAGGTGATCCTCGACCGACAGGCTGTCGTAGAGGGCCGGCGACTGCGGGACGTAGCCGAGCTGCGCGAGCGCCGTGGACCGATCGCGCCACGGATCGACGCCCATCACCACGGCGGTGCCGCGCGTCGGTTTCTCGAAGCCAACCCAGGTCTTGATGAGCGTCGACTTGCCGGCGGCGTTCGGGCCGACCAGCGCCGTGATGCCGCCCGCCGGCAGCGCGAGGTCGATTCCCCCCAGGGCCCAGACCCCGCGTCGGTAGCGCTTGGCGAGCCCTCGGGCCTCGAGAACCGGGTCCGTCACCGTCATGCCCCCACTCCGATCACGACGGAGAGGAGCGCCACGACGATCGCGAAACCGACGAACGGCAGCGCCACCGCGGATGCTCGCAACGTCTGCATCGGTCCACCTCCTTTCGGACCGATCGTCCGGCCGGACAGATGGGCGCGCCATCCGGTGCTCTACGGGTCCCGATTGCGTGATCTCACGCATTGGTAGGCCGATGCGCCGCTGCTATCGTCCGGCCATGCCCGTCCGACTCCCGCTGCGCGACATGCTGGCGTTGCTGATCGTGCTCGGCGCCGCAGTCGTCGGCTTGGTGGTCTGGGCCAACGGCACCGTGAGCATCGGGATGACACTCTCCTCGGACGGCGCGAGCGTCACGGTGGCCGACGTCACGCCCGGCGGAAACGCCAACCGCGCCGGCTTCTGGCCGGGGATGCGGATCATCGACCTGACGACGACCGACGGATCCGAGGTCGAGCGCGGCGAACCGCTCGGCGCGGCGTTCCATGGCGCGATCGACCCGCAACCGCTCGGAGGCTGGGACTACCTGTTCGGATCGGTCGGGGCGGAGCTCGGCACGTACGGCAGCACCTATCGACCCCCGATCGAGGCGGTCGAGCCGGCCCTCATCGAAACGGCGGTGGGCGGGGAGCTCGTCGAGGAGGGGGTCGAGGAGGCTTGGGTCGGGGTGTTCGCGGCGATCGACCGGTCGTGGCTCGAGTTCGAACTGGCCCAGTCCATCTGGGTCGCCGGCCTCGCCCTGCTGTTCGGGGCGATCGTGTGGCGGGCGCTGGTTCACGGGTTCGCCGGACCGTTCGGCCGGGAGCACGCGCTCGTCGTGGGAGCGGCGGTTGCCGTCCCCGGACTGCTGGTGCCCGCGATCCAGGCCGGGACCGCGCCGGGGATTGCCGCAGGCTTGCTCGTCCCGGCCGCCGTGGCACTCATCGTCGGACTCTCGCTCGCCCGGCATCACCCTGAGCCGCAATGGGTGAGGACCGCGATGGCCGCCTCGATCGTCGCCGCGGCGCTGGCGGCCGTTGTCGCCGTCCGCTACGTGACGGCACCGGTGCTCTCCCAGGGCGAGGGGGGGACGGTCCTCGTCCTGATCGCGGCCATCGGAGGAGTGCCGGCGGCGCTGGCCGCGGCGGCGAAGGGCCGCGCCACGCGTGAACGCGTCAGCCTCCTCAGCCTCGGTCTCGTGCCGGCCGCGGCCGCAACGCTCCTCGCCGGACCGCGCATCGAGCCGATCTGGCCAATCGTGCTCGTTGCGATCCTGCTCGGCTGGTACGCGCCTCCCTTCGAGCGGGTACTCGCCGCCCTAGGCGGAGGGCTGTCACGCGTCCGGTCGACGGCCCCCGCCGGCCCGCCGGCTCCGACCGCCCCGGCCGTCGTGATCCACGAGTCGATCGTGGCGGCTCCCATCCGCGACGTCCTGACGGCCGCGCTGTTCGGCGTCGTCGTCCTGTTCGGGCTGTTCCGGCAGGACTCGGGGACGTTCGTCGTCCTGGCGGTGATGCTCGCCGGGCTGGTCGGCTTCGCGGTCCGCAGTGGGGTCCTCGGCGAGCACTGGGCCGATGCCGCCATCCCGCTCGGCGTGTCGGTCGGGCTGCCCGTCGCGCTCTCCGGCTTCGAGGGCTGGCTCTTCGACGGCACCGCGGGCTGGGTGTCCGCCGCGTTCGCGCTCGTCGGGCTGAGCGTGGCCGACGTCCTCGCCGCGAGACACAGCGATCCGGCCTTGCGCCGGAGCCTCATGGTCGGGGCGGCGGGCGTCGCGGCGGTATCGGTGCTGCTCTGGATGGTGTGGGGCAGCAACGAGGCACTGGCGTTCGTGGTCGCCTGCATGGTGCCGCTCGTTCCAGGCCTCCCGGTCGCCTTCGCCGCCGATCACGACGAGCCGCGGGCGGTCTCGACACGATTGGAGACGCTGGTCGTCGCGTTGACGCTTGGCGTGGCCGCAACGGTGCTGACCGATCTCGCCTGGGTGCCCCTCGTCGCCTGGCTCATCGCGATCGTTGTCTGGCGCCGCTTCACACTGGCGCCGCTCCTCGGCATCGCCCAGCGGACCCAGCTCCAGCGCGACCTCGCCGTCGCCGCCGCCGAGACCGAGCGCGCGCGCCTCGCGGCCGACCTCCACGACGACGCGCTCCAGCAGCTCACGATGCTCGTCCGCACGCTCGACGAGAGCGGCCAGAAGGCGGCCGCTGACGAGGCGCGCGAAGTCGCGACGAAGCTGCGGAGCGTCGTCGGCGACCTGCGCCTGCCGATCCTCGACGACCTCGGTGCCGGCGCCGCGCTCGAGTGGCTGGTGGAGCGGGTCGAGCCGCTGGCCGGCGGGCCGGTGAAGCTCGAGCGCTCGGACGAGATGCGACCGCCCGCCAACGTCGAGCTCGCCGTCTTCCGCGTGGCGCAGGAGGCACTGACCAACGCAATCAAGCACGGCAAGCCGCCGATCGCGGTGCACTACGACGTCCGCGCCGACGGCCGGGTGACGCTCGCCATCGACGACGCCGGGGCCGGCATCGGCGACGGGGCGGCCGACCGGGCGCCGCGGGAGGGCCACTTCGGGCTCGCGAACATGCAGCAGCGGGCGGAGCAGATCGGTGCGCTGCTCGACGTCCGTCGCTGGCCGGCCGGTGGGACGCGGGTGGCGCTGGAGTGGCGCCCGCAGTGACGGGGTCGTGATCCGCGTCGCCGTCGTCGACGACCATCCGCTCGTGCGCGAGGGCACCGCCGCGCTCGTTGAACGCCAGGTGGACATGGAGATCGCCGGGGTCGCTGGCTCTCTCGACGAGTTGCGTCCGATCCTGCGCGATGGTGCGGTCGAGGTGCTGCTGCTCGATCTTCGCCTCGGCGAGGAGTCCGGATTCGACCTCCTGCGGGCGGAGGGTGGGCCGATGCCGGCCGTGGTCGTCGTCACCTCGTACGACTATCCGCAGTACGCCGATGCGGCCCTCCGCCTCGGGGCCGCCGGGTTCGTCGTCAAGACCGCGCCCACCGCCGAGCTGCTCGACGCGATCCGCCGCGCCGCGGCCGGCGGCCTCCACTTCGGGGTTCGGCCCGGGCGCGGCGTCGCGCTCTCGGCGCGCGAGCGCGAGGTCGTCCGGCTCGTCGTGGACGGTGCCTCGAACGACGAAATCGGGGCGCGCCTCGGCATCAGCGCGCGCACGGTCGAGTCACACCTGCGGCGGCTGTTCGAGCGGTTCGAGCTCGCGTCACGAACCGAGCTGGCAGCGCGGGCGCTGCGTGAGGGCTGGCTGGAGGGCGTCGCCT